>JBDNZQ010000030.1:0-8241 GCA_047722915.1 Sporolactobacillus sp. | reverse complement strand
TTGTAGCACGTATTTAGTGCGTAAATAGTCAGAATTTCTAATGCGTTTGCCCTGATTAAGCCCCCTTTAGTCGCACTCTTCACAGAGTGCGTGGATTGAAATTATTTTTTTCGGACACAGAAGAGTGACCAATCCTGTCGCACTCTTCACAGAGTGCGTGGATTGAAATAAGAACGTGCCAGGGCGCACGATCGGGATTGAGGGAGTCGCACTCTTCACAGAGTGCGAGGAAAGGTGGACTTTAATTGATCGTTGGTGTGGGACTTGATATAGTCGAGCGCGCGCGAATTGCCGAGCGTGTGGACGATCAGCGGTTTGTCTCTCGCGTCTTAACCGGAGAAGAACAAGCAATCTATCAACAGCTGAGCGCGAAACGAAAAATTGAATATTTGTCAGGACGGTTTTCGGCAAAGGAAGCTTATGCGAAGGCAAGAGGAACAGGGATTGGAGCGGAGCTGTCCTTTCAGGATATCTGCATTCTTGATGATGAAGTCGGAAAACCAGTTATATTTGTGCGGCAATCGATGGACAGAAAGCAGGCTCATGTATCGATTACTCATACACGCACGGCTGCCGCAGCTGTTGTGATCATTGAGGCGGCGCCGGACGAGTCCGCATATTCATGAACCTTGTCTCATATAGTTTATTACGCTGGGAGGGACCAGTTGTGCACGTTGTATCGCGTGAACAGATGCAGGCTATTGATCGCTATACCGTCGAGGACATCGGACTGGGGGGGCCGATTCTGATGGAAAATGCCGGACGGGCGCTTGCTGCGGCGCTGGTCGGTATGCTGCATGACCGCGATCGGGTGGTCATTGTAATTGGCAAGGGAAATAACGGCGGCGACGGTTTCTCGCTCGCGCGTCAACTGTTGCGGCGTGCTGTGCCGCCGGAGGTCTGGGTGCTGCCTAATGCCGGTGAGATTCATGGTGACGCAGCTTTGCATATGCAGGCCTTTTGCCGAAGCGGCGGCCGATTAATGCAAATTAGCGGACATCCGGAACAGTTCAATGAACAATTACAATCAGCAGACGTTATCGTTGATGCTTTGCTCGGCACCGGTGCCAGTGGTGCGCCTCGGCCTGAGTATGCGGCGGTCATCGGTCAATTGAATAAAGCGCAAGCCGCCGTCGTTTCTGTTGACGTGCCGAGCGGTATTCCGGCTAACGGGGAATCATTTGCTTATGCGGCGGTTCGTGCCGATCGGACCTTGACACTTCAGGCGTCGAAGCTTGCGCAGTTTGTTTTGCCGGCCGCCGCTTATTTTGGACAGACACAAGTGCTGGACATCGGCATACCGGCGCATGCTTTTTCAGCCATTGACGTGCGGCGCCGCGTACGAACGCGGGCGGATGTGCAAAGCAGTCTGCCGCTGCGCGATCCCTTTGCTCATAAAGGAACAAATGGGAAGGGATTGCTCATTGCCGGCTCGCCTCTGTTGCCGGGAGCGGCGTTTCTTGCGGCAAAAGCAGCGCTGCGCTCGGGCATTGGCTTGTTGACACTGGCAGCACCGGACAGCGTGCGCAAGAGCGTTGCCGCCCTGCTGCCCGAAGTGATGTTCACAACACAGAACGACCAAGCTTATGATCGCTTTTCGGCGATCGCTGTTGGTCCGGGACTCGGACGCTCGCAGGAAGCCGAACGGCTCGTTGCCCGCGCGCTTGATGCTGAGCTGCCTTGTGTCATCGATGCCGACGGGCTTTACCATTTAAAAGCAATGATTAATCGCCTGAAAAGCAGACAACAGCCGGTAGTTTTATCCCCTCATCCCGGAGAAATGGCATGTTTATGTGACTGCAGTGTGTCTCAAGTTGAAAGCGACCGCTTCGGCTGCTCAGCCTCTTTTGCAAAGGCGTTCCGCTGCTACCTTGTGCTAAAGGGCAAACATACGATTGTCACGGCACCGGACGGCAGCCAATATGTAAATGAGACAGGGAATGCGGCACTGGCAAAAGGGGGATCAGGTGATGTGCTGACTGGCCTGTTACTTGCCTTTCTTGCCCAGCATCGCAATCCGTTTGAGGCGGCCGCGAATGCAGTATACGTTCACGGTGCGGCTGCCGATGCACTCGTCTCTGGCGGCCATTCGTTGCTCGACGTGCTGGCGACCGATGTCATTGAGCAGTTGTCCCCTGTGCTTTCGCAGCTTTACAAGGAAAAGATGCCTGCATCAGCTGATCCCTCCTTTGTCACTGAATAGAGGCAAAGGGGTTGTTCATCCATGAAAGTCAAGCTGAAGATGTTGCTGCCTGTTGTGCTGACCGGCGTACTGATGCTTTCCGGTTGCGGTGCGAAATCTGCAAAAGACGTCACGGAGGATCTCGCAAATAAAGTCAACAACATGCAAAGCTACCAAACAGATGCAACGATGACGTTTGACCATAACGGCAAAAAGCAAGTCTATCTTGTGAAAATTGATTTTAAAAAACCGAGTTACTACCGGGTGGCACTCACGGACAGTCATAAGCAGAATCAGCAGATGATTCTGCGTAACGTCAGCGGCGTCTATGTATTGACACCGCAGCTCAATAAAAGTTACCGTTTTGAAAGCAACTGGCCCAATAATCGCAGTCAGGCGTATTTGTTCAACACGCTTGTCAAAGACATTACGACGGACTCCAACCTCAGCTTTAAGGCGAAAGACAATCAGTATATTTTTAAAACGAAGACCAATTACAACACGACGCAGCTCGATAATCAGACCATCACTTTCAATAAGAACCTCACCCCGCAAAAGGTTGAAGTTCGCGACAAATCACAAAAAATTATTATTACTGTGCGCTTTACGCATTTTAAATTCAATCCCAATTTGGACAATAAGACGTTTGATGTCAAACAGAATATGACGGCAGCGGAAATCAAGAGTAGCGCAGCGGCTGCGGCGGACAGTTCCACGTTCAAAGTCGCCTATCCGACAGCAACGATCAATGGAGCCAAACTGGCAATCATGAAGCCGGAAGTCAGTGCCGCCGGCGAGAAATATATTCTGAAGTATACCGGCAAGAATCCGTTCACACTTATTGAAACAAAGAGTGAGAAGGCAGATTCGGCACAACCGACGCTTGCAGCCGGAGATCCGGCCAATCTCGGATTTGCTGTTGGCACTGTGAGCGACAACACGCTGTCATGGTCGTATGGTGGCACAGATTTCATGCTTGCCTCTAATGCACTGAACCAAGAAGAGCTCATTACCGTAGCACAGTCAGTGAACGGGACGATTGTCAAATAAGAATTAATTACGCGCCTGCCTTGTATGGCAGGCTTTTTCTTTATACGTTAAGAAAGTCTATCGATGTCAGCGGGATCAAGTTCAAGTCTAAGAAAAAGCTAAGGCTCAGTCGCCGTCTCAAAGGACTCGGCAGCGCCAAGTTTTTCTAATATTGTGCTGTGCGTGAGGTAAATATAAAATCTTTGACAGGACCGAACATGAGAAAAGTGAGAGGATAGCCTGATGCCCGGAGACGTGAGCGTGACGCTTATCTGGTTGGCGGCACGCGGGCGCCCTTGAAATCAGTTCGTGCTGTCAGCTTGCCATGCCCGCTCTATTTTTGGAGTAATTGATGCCATGATCTACCGCCGGTGAACGAATAGGTATATGATAAAAACAAATAAGGAATTGACACATTTTTGCTATAAAAGCGGAATCGTGTCGAATGGGCCGGGAGCGACTGAAACATTGAATCATTCTTATTATCGGGACACATGGGTAGACATTGACCTGGATGCGATTGCTTATAATGTGGAACAAATGAAGGCACGATTGCCACAAGAGATGGAATTGTTGGCGGTTGTCAAGGCCAATGGTTACGGTCACGGTGCGCTGCAGGTGGCACAGACCGCGCTTGCTGCAGGAGCTTCACGGCTTGCCGTGGCGATTCTTGACGAAGCACTCGCTTTGCGGGCGAGCGGGGTGAGGGCACCGATTCTTGTGCTGTCACCCATTCGTGCGAAAGACGCTGCATTGGCAGCTGACAAACGGATTGCCGTCACTGTGTTTCAAGAAGAATGGCTGCGCGAGGCAGCGGATGAGCTCAGTCCTGAGCAGCCTCTGTCTGTTCATGTTGCTTGTGATTCGGGCATGGGTCGCATCGGTGTGCGTGACCGTGAAATGGCTCAGCATGTAGCTGCTTTTCTACAGAATGAGCACCGCTTCGTTGTCGAAGGAATTTTCACGCATTTTGCAACGGCTGATCAAAATGACGAAACGTATTTTGACGAGCAATATAATATATTTCAAACGATGGTCGGCTGGTTCCGTGACTTTGGCATTGAGCCGCCGCTCATCCATTGCGGTAACAGCGCGGCTACACTCAAGTTTCCGCGTGAGCGGCGTCCACTGTTTACTCTTGTTCGTTATGGCGTGGCGATGTATGGGCTGTCTCCGTCACAGGACATGAAAGTCTGGTTGCCGTTTAATCTTCGACCGGCGTTGTCCTTTTACAGCAACCTTTTTGCAGTTAAGAAAGTCGCGGCCGGTTCGTTCATTGGCTATGGCGCCACCTACCGTGCGGAGCAAGATGAATGGATTGGCACAGTACCGGTCGGCTACGCTGATGGTTTCCTGCGCGCCTTCTCAGGGTCGGATGTGTTGATCGGCAGCGAACGCTGCCCGATTGTCGGCAGAATTTGCATGGATCAGTTCATGTGCCGTTTGCCGCATGAATACCCTATAGGGACCCGGGTAACGCTGATTGGAAGTGACGGTGAGGAAACAATTACAATCGATGAACGCGCCGGGCAGCTGCGAACGATCAACTATGAAGTCGCATGTCAGATTCATCCCCGCGTGCCGCGTGTTTTTATACGCAAGGGAAGGGCGATTGATTGCGTGAATTCCATTTTGAGTGAGTATAGTCTGTGACAGTCGCCGCTCTGCGAAAAAACACGTTTTTTCTACAGAAAGAAAAGAATTTTCGCAAAAAAAGAATAAATAGACTCGACTTTTGCCGAAAAAGGCTTTGCAAACCATTCTTAACATGCTAATATGGTGCTTAGTTAATAACGAATGGGTTTGTGTGAAGTGTGTGCGTCGGTTTTGAAGCGTTGATTGTGAAAACAATCCTTTTCTTGTTTGTTTAACGGGGGGTACAGAGATGACGGAGCCTAACTTGCGAGAAATTGTATTGAGTCTGCCGCAGCATGTATTGAACGAAATTGACGGAGTAGCAAGCCGTGATCAAGTCAACCGGACTGAATTGCTCCATCGCGCCATTCGTATGTATTTGCGTGAGCGAAATAAAGGAAATGTGCGTGAACTGATGCGTCAGGGGTATAGAGAAATGGCAAAGATTAATTTAAATATCGCTTCAGAGGCTTTTCTTGCTGAGGAGGAAGCTGAAACGGTTATGTTGCGCTCCGTAAGCGGGGTGTGATCGGTGATTGTAAAACGGGGCGATGTGTATTTTGCCGATCTTTCCCCTGTGGTGGGATCGGAACAAGGGGGCGTCAGACCGGTTCTGATCATCCAAAATGATATTGGCAATCGATTCAGTCCGACAGTCGTTGTTGCAGCCATCACAGCACAGATTCAAAAAGCAAAGCTTCCCACCCATGTCGAAATTGACGCCAAGCGCTGCGGGTTTGACCGCGATTCGGTTATCTTGCTTGAACAGATCCGTACCATTGATAAGCAGCGTTTGACGGATAAGATTGCTCACTTGGATGAGGAAATGATGAGCCGTGTCAATAAGGCCATTCAGATCAGTTTAAGTTTGATTGATTTTTAAGCGTGAACAATATTGGTAACTCCGCCATATAGTTGACTGATAAAAGAAGCGAGCAGTACTGCTGCCATATGCCTTTGTTTGGCGGCGGTGGTCATTGGCTCAGCAGCTGACGGCCCTTTACATAACAAATGATATGCAAGCAAATCAAAGCCATCCTTCAAAGGGATGGCTTTGATTTCGCACGTTGCACGAGCTCAACGGACTGAAGCTATAATAATGAAATCGTCAAATGACGCTTTTTAGTACGTTAGGGAAGCATATTTTTTCTTGACATTCACATGAATAGATAACCAATGCGCAGGTGTGATGGCGCCTCATTGGGAGGAAAAATTCAATGAGGCCCCGCCGTTCTGATTGGTATAATTATACGAGACACTCTTGGCCAAAATGCTCTTAATAACAATGATTTTCATCGCCTTGGTATAAGAAGTGCGGACATGCAGGTTAGATGCGTGAGGAAAGCTATCCTGTATTTGTTTGACCATGCGATTTTACTGTGCTGAACGGCCTGCAAAAGAACTGCTTATGTGAACGGGTAGTAATCCCGGCAGAAAAACTGAATGTTCGGTGATGAGAAATGATATAATAAATACAGCGTAGATCGCCGGGTGGCAAAGGAGAGCTGCGGCTCTGCTACAGACAAAGAATTGGAGCGAGTAGACACCGTGAATAACGAGGAATTACAAATCCTTGTTCAATGCATCTCTGAACAGTATTTCCACAAACCTTTTTGCCACCGGGCGGTTTTTAACCCACGGCTGCGGACGACGGGCGGGCGCTATCTTTTGCAAAGCCATTGTCTTGAATTCAATCCGAAACAGTTCGACTTTTTTGGACGCGAGGCGCTGATTCGAATTATTAAGCATGAGCTGTGTCACTACCATCTTCATTTGAGCGGACGTGGGTATCGCCACTGTGACAGTTCTTTTAAACGGCTTCTTTCAGCTGTTGGCGGGACACGCTTTTGCCAGTGTATCCCGGGGAGTGAGAATCGTTCGATTGCCCGCTATAACTACAGCTGTTCCTCATGCGGCGCGGCGTATCAGCGCCGGCGACGCATCAATACTGAACGCTATGTGTGCGGACGCTGCGGCGGAAACTTAGTGCGGAACGATGGGAGGGTGCCGCTGTCTTAACATAAGGGAACAATAATATCAATGCTGTAGACTTTTGATCATTAGACAGAGTATAGAGCGCTTGTTCTGCCTGCGGTCATTCGATTACGGACTGTTTTAGCGGTGATGAGAACCGTTGATATTGAGCTGAGTGAGCAGTATGGTTTTGATTTAAAAACTGTTAATTTGCTATCTTTTTCTTTTTAAAATGGAGAAAAAAGGTTGACGTTGAAGCGCGAGATGTGGTAAATTATTAAGGTCGTCAAAAGAGAGAACATTTGCTTGAAAGAATTGCTTGTTGACATTGTTTGGTTGTTGGTATAGAATGTATAATTGTGACTCTGATGGAATCTTACATATTCCACAGTAGCTCAGCGGCAGAGCAATCGGCTGTTAACCGATCGGTCGTAGGTTCGAACCCTACCTGTGGAGCCATGGAGAAGTACCCAAGCTGGCTGAAGGGGCTCCCCTGCTAAGGGAGTAGACGGTGTGAATCGTGCGAGGGTTCGAATCCCTCCTTCTCCGCCATTGTTATGATTCGTTTGTCGGTAGGGACATGCTTGTTTGAAAACAGGCAGGTGGGTTCGACTCCCGCATGAATCGCAGATTTTTATTGATGCTATTATTGTTTGCTTTGATTGAGTCTTATTGCCGAATGGTGAACGACGGTGTCTCGTCAATGTTCTGGCGGCGATTTGAAGAAATCAGTTATATGAGCCGCTAGCTCAGGGGTAGAGCATCTGACTTTTAATCAGAGGGTCGAGGGTTCAAATCCCTCGCGGCTCATTTCTGCGGGTGTGGCGGAATTGGCAGACGCGCTAGATTTAGGATCTAGTGTTTATGACGTGGGGGTTCGAGTCCCTTCACCCGCACCATTCAATTTATTTTTGCGGTCGTGGCGGAATGGCAGACGCGCTAGCTTGAGGGGCTAGTGGAGGCAACTTCGTGGAGGTTCGAGTCCTCTCGACCGCATTTTAATTTTGCGCCCTTAGCTCAATTGGATAGAGCGTCTGACTACGGATCAGAAGGTTGGGGATTCGACTTCCTCAGGGCGCACCATTATCGGGAAGTGGCTCAGCTTGGTAGAGCATCTGGTTTGGGACCAGAGGGTCGCAGGTTCAAATCCTGTCTTCCCGACCATTATTGTGTTGATGCGGGTGTAGTTTAGTGGTAAAACAAGAGCCTTCCAAGCTCTGGTCGTGGGTTCGATTCCCATCACCCGCTCCATCTTGGTGTGGGCCTGTAGCTCAGCAGGTTAGAGCGCACGCCTGATAAGCGTGAGGTCGGTGGTTCGAGTCCACTCAGGCCCACCATTTAATTTTTTATTTTTTGCTGATAATAAGGAATGCTCCTTGAAAACTGAACAAAAGCCAAGCGTAAGCCAAGCAGAAATGCTT
>JBDNZQ010000029.1:0-14873 GCA_047722915.1 Sporolactobacillus sp. | reverse complement strand
TCGACTACCGAGCAGGCAGCTTAAAAACTATGTCCAACTTTTGGGGTTCAGATCAATACGGGGTGTTTTTTTCGTTCTGACAAAGACCGACACCGTGCGAGCGAAGCTTTAGTTGTGTGCCGATACCCTCCCGCTTGACAGCGGTATGCGGAGCAGTTTGGCAAGCTTAGCCGCATGTTTCACAGAACTGCTCCTTCATTTGCCGCAGGCGCGGCCTCCCCATGCCAAGACGAGTTAGGATTTGCGGACCTGTTCGGCACAGTGTTGCACTCACCGAACAATTTCAACATCTTAAAGCCAACCATTGACAGATGAAAGGCAAACCCTCACACTCGCACCTAAGCATCATTTGCTCTGCTGAAATTTTAATACGTTCTTCACGTAAAAAAAATTCACCCTTTTTAGAGGTGAACTTCCAATATACTCCAAGCGGCTTCGCCTTGGTTATAAGTGTTCTGTTGGTTCGACGTCGACCGTTTTCTTTTTATAGACAATGCCAAATATACCGTTCAAATCTTTTGCCTCGCGCACTTGTTCCTCCGTCAGCACCATCGCTTTCCCCGTATGCAGTCCGTAGATGCGCACGCATCCGCTGTGGACATTCACAGAAAAATCAAAGCGCCCGTTATCGTCATCTGTAAAGCCGACCCAATCGTCGCCTTCGCGATACTTTTCCAAATTATATATCCAACCTTTTTTGCTTGCTCTCACGATGATTTCATTTAAAGGTCTTAACACTGACAATCAAGCTCCCCCATTGCAAAATTTGCAGATCACCGGCTGGTACATGGAATGCCTTCCAGACAGAAAAGCGGCGCCTTTAGCCGCCGACTGTCCAAATCATTCTGCCATTTCTCTCTTTATCATTATAAAGCATCATCGTCCGTCGACGCACTACTCTTTTTGTAACGACTTCATGAACCCTGCGTTACAATCAAATGCCGAGCAATACTGCTCAGCCGGCGAACGGGAGCTGTGAGGCTCTTGACTGGCCCCAAAGTATCCTTCGCCTCAAGGTCCGGTCATGCAAAAAACATTTGACCGCTTAAAAGTAACAGTCCTACAATTGTTTGCCTGCCGCCGAGCGTCTCGGCCTTTACCATCAGATGGCTTAACTTTGTTCAATAGAAAAACCGGGCAAAAAGCAGCCCGGTCCTTTAAGGCAACTGCGCTCCGGTTTTGCTAGTCGCGCTCGACAAAGCACTGTTCCAGACAACACTTTAACGGTTATAGCGTACACGCTTTCAAAAGGATCTGTCAAATATTTTGCGTACTTTTTTGCATGTCGCGCCGGCATCGACGCAGCACGACAAACCGGCACACCGTACTTGACTGAGCCAGCTGACATTACACGACAGTAGACTAATAACGTTTAATTATCAACTAACTTTTAAATAATGACTCGTTTTTTTATCATGCATGCGCAGCCATTCGAGTTTTATAATAAAAAGGAAACATCGCTCTCCTCCAAGGGTGAGCGTGAAAGGAGACACAAAATGTCTGAACACAACGAAAAACAATCGCTCACCATTGAAAAAGGTATGACGTGCACCGTCGAGACGCAAGTCGACGAGACAATGACCGCTGACCGCTTTGCAAGCGGCGCGCTGCCCGTCTATGGCACGCCGGCCATGATCGGATTAATGGAACACGCCGCCTGTGAATGCCTCTCAAAAGCACTACAGCCCGGACAGACGAGTGTCGGTACCGAAATTTCAATCGCACATCTGGCAGCAACACCCGTTGGGGCGACCGTCAAAGCAACGGCAACGGTCACGGCTGTCGACCGCCGCAAAATTGTATTCGACGTCTCAGCCTACGACAACGCCGGAAAGATTGGCGAAGGCAAACATGCGCGGTTCATTGTCGCCAGCGAGCCGTTCATGGCAAAGGCGGAACACCGAGTCTGACGTGCCGACTTACATTGGGTGCCAAAAAATCGAGAGGCCGGAAGCTTTCTGTTCCCGGCCTCTCGCACCGCCGTGACGCAGTCCCTGCGCACGGCGGTGCTATCATTTACACGCATACGCTCAATAATATCTTTAACACCGCCTGCATGAACTGTATGAAGTTCGAGCAATATCAGGCTTTGCCTTTTGTGCAGCAGGTTCATCTACTTACATTCAACTGAGTAGGCGGCTCTTGTTCATCGGTCCGGACAATTGGCCTTAGACGTCCTTCTGATGCTGCCTTATGGCCAGAGATTATCCTCAAGCTAACCGTTCCTGCTGCCGAACTTTCATCGCCGAGTTCTCATCCCCTGCACCGCACACTAAAAAATCATTCAACATATTTCGACAATATTTTTCTTTCTCATGTGTTATAGTCATAATTATTATACTTATCAAATTATTTTACGGGAAGGCATATGATCAAGCATGAATTTAAAAAAGACATTAGTTGTAGGTTTGGAAATTTGGTTAGTGCTTGTCGTATGTGATTACGCGATTGAACTTTTCCAGATGACCAGAAGCGGGACCGTCGTCACTCTCTTTGGTTTACGAATAACGTCAACGATTAAACCAAAATTTATAAATACCGAGTTTGCATTAACACCTCATATGCTTTTAAGTTTAACAGTCATTGTCTTCATTTGCTTACTCACTTCATGGGGCATCCATAAATCTATCGATCGACAAAAATGATACTTGTAAAAATGCAGAAACAGCGCAAAGCCGACAGGCGGCCCTGCGCCGTTCATTTGATTGATTGCCTCACGCCCCGAGCCGCGCTGAGCGCCGCTCATGCCTTGCCAGCGCCGGCATGACAAACCCGAGACCGATCAGCAAAATCGGCGAGAACACGTTGAGCCCGAGCTCATACCACCACGTTCCCGTATAAAGTTTGACCGGCGGAAAGAGGCTGAAACAGCAGGCAACAACCGTCGCGACAATCAGCCATGCACCGACGAGCCGCGCCGCCAACCCATTTTTCATAAACACGTAGTCGGACGCATAGCCGCTGCCCTTGCGCCGAATCTGTATGAAAGCATAAAAGATCCAGATACATGTCAACGGTTGAATAATTGCATTGAGATTCAGCAGCCAATTATAGACGTTGTTCATGTCGGCAATTCCAAAAACGGGAATGATATTGATAAATGTAACAAGCACCGCCGTCAATGCGTAGCCGTTCATCGGCGTGCCGCGCTCATTAAATTTCAGCAGTCTGCGCGGAATAAAATGCTTATCCGTATCGGCAACGAGAATGCGGATGTTCGCATCGATCAGCACAACGAGCACCGACAGCTGCGCCAGCACGTTGGCAACGGAGTAGGCGTATAGCAGCAGATTGCCGACGTGAAAGCGATTGCCGATCATCTGGAAGGCATAATACTCCCCGTTCATCTTCAAATCATAGGGAATGTGGTTCGAGTTAAAAAAAATGCTGAGCGAGAACGATCCAAGCAGCGCCGTAACCGCCACCATGACGGCAAGCATAATCATCGCCCGCGGAAATTCACGCGACGGACGCCGCATCTTTGTCACATACGGTGAGACAATCTCGCAGCCGTCAAGCGAAAAAATAAGCAGCGCAATCGTCGTCAAGTAAGCGAAATTAAAATGCGGCAAGAACGACTGGAACGACAGGTGCGGCGTCGCGAACCTCGTGCCCGGCATCAGCAGCACGGCAAATGACAGCAAAATAAAGAGCATGGAAATGGCAAACATCGCAATGCCCCCGATCGTGCCAATGAGCTTAATATATTTCATCCCGCGCGAGGCGACCCATTGGAAGATAAGGAACAAGACGATCGTCAGCAGTTGCACGGCAAGCGTCGCATTCGATCCGGACGTCAGCTTGTCATTGCCGTTAACGGCCCAGCCAATCGCAATGACGCTCTGCTGCGGCACTTCGGCAAGATACGGAATGTTGGCAACCCAATACGTCCATGCTGCCATGTAAGCCAGCCGCTTGCCGCCCGTTTCCTTCACCCACGACGTCAAGCCGCCGCTGTCCTGATTGAAAGTCGAGCCAAGCTGTCCAACCATCAGAGAATAAGGCAGCATGTAGAGCCCGATCATAATCACCCAGCTCGTAACGACGCCAAGTCCCTGCCCTTCATAATTGTTCACGACATCGCCAAAACCGAGGACAACGGTGAATGCCATCAGCGCTGCTTGGTACCACCGCAAACGGTTATCCTGTTGCTGCATCTTCATTACTTAACAAACCTCCGTTATGTTAAAATGCAGAAAGCTGTTTTTCACCATTCTGCACGTGGAGGCCCTATCCCGCTGCGGCGCCTGCAGCTCTGATTCATAGAGTGGTTCACTCGTTTTCTCATCGGCGTTCACCCGCCCGTCGAAAATTGTGACACATGTCACAAAAACACTTTACCATGATTTGAGAAATTTACCACCTATAAGTGCTGAAAGGTCATTCGTTGAATACGTGACCAAAGCGCTTCTTCAACCAGACACACATGATCGGCAGCAGGGACACCGCGACAATCGCCAGCATGATGAGTGAGAAATGATCCTTCACGACACCGATACCTCCGAAGAAATAACCGGCCAGCAGTCCGGCCAGCGTCCATGTCGCGCCGCCGAGCACATTATAAGTGAAAAAAAACATATAGTTCATGCGGCTGCCGCCGGCGATAAAAGGCACAAACGTGCGAATAAACGGCACAAACCGTCCGAGAAAGATCGCCATCCCACCGTAGCGATCAAAAAAAGCCTCTGCTTTCGCCATCTTTTCCGCATTAATCAACCGCCTAAACAGACGGTGTTTTTCAAGTGTACGGCCGACTTTACGGCCAACCCAGTAGTTCACTGTATCACCGAGCACAGCGGCAACAGCAATCAGCACGATCAACCAGCCAATGTTCAGTCCGGCTGCCTGTTGGGCCGCAATGGCGCCGGCAGCAAAAAGCATCGATTCCCCCGGCAGAAACGGACAGATGACAACGCCTGTCTCAATAAAAATAACCGCAAAAAGCAACGCGTAAGTTAATGACCCATATTGGTTGACAATCTGGGTCAAAAACTTGTCAATATGCAAAAATACGTCAACGCCCCACATCAAACCGCTCATGTTTTAACTCCTCAACTTTATTTTCAGTTCCATTTCTCCCTATCGTACCGAATTTTCAGCTATTAGAAAAGGGGACGCGGTTATTTTAGCAGAGCCAATCACAAACCTTTAGTTCTCTCAGCCGTATTAGTAGAAAAACTTGGCGCGGCCAAGTCCTCGGACGACGGCCGAACCTTAGCTTTTTCTTAGACTTAGTCCCGCTGAAATGTTTAAACTCTCTTAAATGTATTAGAAAAACCGGGCAAGAAGCAGCCCGGTCCTTTAAGGCAACTGTGCGCCGGATTCGCTAGTCGCGGGCGCACCGCGCGTCTCCTCAGCCGAGTCAGCACCTGCGGAACCCGCTTGGTATGCTCCTCCCGCTGCCCTGTTTTCTTAAACAGACAAATCACTGCGCACAAAAAAGGCGGAATCATTTTCCGCCTAAAATAAATGCATGCAAACCTCAGCCAATGGCTTCTTTAAGAAAAGCGCTGATTGTTGCCTCCTGCGAGTCGCTCAGGATTTTACCGCTTGACAGATCCACAAACGTTGGCACCGTCATGAACTGATAGTGGTCCCGCAATGCCTCAAAGCGCGTTTCGTCATCCTCACGTACAAAGAATTCAATCTGATCGTTATACTTGCCCTCAAGCGCACCATTTAAAACCGCCTTCGCGCGGCTGCAATATGGACATACCTGTTTGGTAATCATCAATACTTTTTTCGCGCACACAGTCAACCGCCTCCTTTCATTGCTCAAATTAAGTGTAGCGAAAAGCCTGCCGCTTGTCATATTATCGGCTTACATTTTTTTCTTTAGGCAATCGCCGTCCGGCTCCTTGCTTCATACAATACACTGTTGGCATGAACGGGGGGTGAAAGACATGTGCAATACCGAAAGTGAGCCGATTGAAAGCTGCAATCCATCCGGTGGATGCGGAAGCTGGCTGGCATTGATTGTCGTGCTGTTCATTTTACTAATAATTATCGGCGCCGTCGTTGGACGATAATTCCTCTCTACCCGCTTCTTCAGCACAAGTGTTTGAAAAAAAATCTATCCGGCATCAGTTATCTGTGCCGGAAAATAGAGCATAAGTGCCGCTAATGGCGACCGGGAATACTCATCACAGTATTCCTTTTTTGTGTAAAAAATCTGGCAAAAACTGCCCGCTCCTTTAAAATTTAGTGTTCCATCCGCTCGCTGACCACGTATTTTCGCTTTTTCATTTAACGACCACTCATAAATGGCCGCGCAAAGTTCTTTAAGACAACAATGCTCCGATTTTGCCAGTCGCGAGCGCCCGGCGAGTTTCCTCAGATCAATCAGGATCCTGCAGAGTCCGCTCGGCGCTCGTTTCCCAGGTGCCTTCTCACTTCGCTTTTGCCTCCAAACGTTTAAATATTGCGAGAATTTATGCTTTTTAACCTGAAATAAAAACGCCGTACACGAACCGTGCACAGCGTCAGAATAATTTAATCTGTAGTTTACAGCTACCTGTATCCTTCTAACCAATGACCTCTCAGCGATCAATGACTTCTGTTTTATATCTGTCCCACACAACTGCCGCGATCATCGGGAGAACCGTGCATATTGTTCCGAACACACCAATGGCAACCATCATGTTAAACACCCTCTGTTCTGTTTTGTTATCGCTTTCAACATCTTTATTATATGATAAACAAGTGGTTTTTTTCAAGTATTTTTCATTAAAAATTTATTGATTTTACAATGTTTTTCCATGTTTTATATGTCATATTTTATGACATATATTTTTCCCTTTGGAAACAAATGTTTTTTCATGTATTGCCCTTTCCCCTCATTTGCTGCAAGAGTGTGCGGCACGCCAAATCTAACTTGCGACCCTCTCGCCAAAATAAGCAACTTTCACAAGAATAGTCCCGAGCGGCCTGACCCTCTAAAAATTAATTGATGGCTCTCTCTGGTCGTGATAGGATAAGCAGAGAAAAAGGTGTCGGCACGAATCAACACCCTTTACTATGCGCAGGTGACACACGTGAGACGAGCAATTGACTATCAATTCACCAATCAAAATATTATTAACACCGCTAAGCAACTGTTTATGGAAGAAGGCTTTAAAGCAGTGACAACGCGACAGATTGCAAAATCATGTCACTTGACGCAGCCGGCGCTTTATCATCATTTTAAAGACAAACAAGCCATCTATCTTGCCGTCCTCAAGCAGATAACACTTGACATCCGCCAATCTTGTGCAGCCGTCGACTTCAGTCAATCCGAAATAGAGCAAGTCCTATTTCAAATTATTTCCATATTCACGCAGCAGTATCCCGCCAATCTGTTGATGATGGTGCATGATATTATGAATTCAATGGATCCCTCTCACCGCCAAATGCTTTTTGATATGTGGGAGAATACGTTCGTCACTCCGTTCAAGCAGCTGTTTGCAAATTGGCAGGCGTGCGGCATCCTGCGTCCTGATGTTGACCACGAAGCATCAGCACGTTTTTGTCTGGCAGCCATCGTCCCGCTAACCTCTGCGCACTTTCTGAAACTTAGCAAAAACCGGCAATCGGAACGCATGATGAGTGTTATTGACTTTTTGCTGCACGGTCTTGTCCGCTGACTCTCAGAGTGAACGCATGCAAACATGGATTGATTAGTTGCTCCGTCACCTTTCCAAGCAGCAATCAAGCAAAAAGGGTCTAACCCTTTGAAACAGTCGTGCCTCGGTTGTTCGTTCACCGCGAGCCTTCTCAGATCAATTAGAATCTGCTGGGTTCACCTCTGCACCAAGCACCCTTGACTCCGCTTTGATCTTGATGGTCATTAAGTAAGAATGTTGGCAGTCATAGCGGTGCTTCGCCATGACCATGGGCGCCAGCCTTTTTAGAAAAAATGGTGTGAACCAGCTCGAATCCGTCATCTTAAGTTCCGGACTTGATAGCCATGCTGCATTAGAATACGTGCGGCGACATACCCGCGCAATCCGACTTGACACATGACGATACTTTTGAGAATTCACTGATCCGCCCACGCAGGCTGTCGAGCGGAATATGAATCGCTCCCGTGATCGCTTTGGCGGCTGGCCTTCCACCCGCAACGCCGCCGACCCTAACCATTTGCGCGCGTCAGCGGTTGCGAGCAAGGCCGATCAGCTCGCAAAGCATCCGCATGATCCTCAGTAAGCGACGGGTCCTCTCCAGTTCATCATCCCACCCCGCATATTGCGGACGCGATAACCGGCTGATGCAAGCAGGCCGGTTGCCATCGCACTGCGGCTTCCTGACAGACAAACAACAATATGTTCGGCTGTACGATCAATCTCTCCAGCCCTAATTTGAAGCACGTTCAACGGAATGTTAACCGCCCCGGGAATGTGACCCCCGGTGAATTCATCTACTTCTCGGACATCAATCAGATTCAGCTGTACACCTGACGCCAGTAATTGAGCGACAGCTTTCGGACTTATTTCAGCGTCCATCATTCATACCCCATTTCTTATAACTTTTTTCCATGTTTAACAGATGTTGGCACTTTTAGATGACGTATTTCTCTCTTTGCTAACGGTCACAGCCAACCATTCATGCCGCCGCGGACATTCACGACTTGAGAAAATCCGGCCTTGCTCAGCATCTTACAGGCACTGGCACTGCGCATGCCGCTTTGACAGATTACGATGATCTCTTTGTCCTGTGGCAGTCTGCTGATCTGTGCAGGCAGCGTTTGCAGCGGTACATTGCGAAAACCGGAAATTGACCGTCTGCTAAATTCATTCGATGTACGCACATCGATGAAAATACGCCCTTGCTTTTTTGACAAATAGTCTTCTTTTAATTGTTTAACGCTGATCTGTTGGTATGCAGGTTTCAGAAAAGATAGCCATCCCATTTTTTATCGCCTCATAATTTACATTTTTTAGCCGTTTTAATCTTTTTGACTGATTCAACTTTTCGGTTGATGTATCCGCCGTCGCGCACGTCAATGAGCGCTCTCAAATGAATAGACGACCCGCCATTCATCCGAAAATCATTTAAATCTGCCACTGCCTTGCAATTAGATCATTGCTGGCGTACATTTAAGAAAAATTATTCATTAATCTTATCTATCCATGCTAATCTAACCTTGAAATTAAGGAGAATCTCATGAAATCATCGTTCACTGGTTATCTCGAACTGTCACTTGCAGCGGCTATTTGGGGCGGCATGTACGTCATCAGCAAATATGTCATGACCGCCGTTTCTCCACTTGCTCTTGTCTTCCTTCGCTACTTGCTTGCTACAGCTACACTATCCGGCTGTTTACTGTTTGTGCGCCATCGAAGAAACGGCAACCGAGCGCCACGCAGCTGGAAGGACTGGCTGCTCATTGGCAGCATTGGCTTTGTCGGCTATTTTCTTTCGATTGTTTTTCAATTTCTCGGCACAGCACTCTCAGACGCTCACACAGGTTCATTAATCACGGCAGCCACACCGGCATTCGTTGCCGTATTCGCCGCGTGGTTACTCGGCGAAAAAATGACGCGTCGAAAGATACTTTCCCTGCTTATCGCCACATTAGGCGTTTTGCTGACGATTGGTCTGCCTAGCGGCAACAATAACAGCTTGATCGGTGATACCTTGCTTATCGGCGCAGCCGTGACTTGGGCGCTGCTGAGCGTCCTTGTTAAAATAGCCGCCAAACGACAGATGGACACGCTGCAAACGACCACAGCCGCGATGTTCGTCGCTCTGCTTTGTACGTCACCTTTTTTTGTCACTTCTTGGCAGAGCGGCACCGTTCACCTCTCCAGTCCCCTTATTGTACTTGGAACGCTCTATCTCGGTGTTGTGGCAACGGCTGCGGCCTTTTTCCTTTGGAATGCCGGCCTTGACAAAGTGGATGCTGCCGCCGGCTCATTGTTCATGTTTTTCCAGCCGCTGACCGGTTCACTGCTCGGCGCCCTGCTGCTTGGGGAACACATCAGTCTCAATTTCTACTTCGGCAGTATGCTGATTGTCTGCGGAGTTTTACTCGCCGCAGTTAAGGGGCACGCTCCCCAGCTACCCGAGCGTGTAAATCATGCTAACTGATGGAACAGAACGGCTTTTTTGAAAATGAGCCGCTTGACAAACAAGCGATCGGTTTGCCATCATGAGATTGCTGGCAGTCAAGGAGGACTCGGTACCAATGCCCATTGATCAAACCTTTTTAGAACAATGTTTCCCGTTCCTCGACAGCATGAGCGAAGCGGATCGCCGACTGTTAGTCGAGAAGGCAGCGCTCCGCACCCGTACGCTCAATCAAAACGACATGCTGTTCAGCGGTTTGGAGGAGTGCAGCGGTATTGTTGTTCTGAAAAGCGGACAGCTGCGTGCCTATTTTGCGACTGGTGAGGGCAAAGAAATGACACTTTATCGACTGCTTCCCGGTGATGTCTGCCTCTTGACCGCTGATTGCGTCTTGAAAAATATGACTTTTCATATCAAACTGGACGCAGACAAAGCAAGTGTGATCACCACCATTCCTTCCAAACAATGGCAACATCTTGAGTCGACTTATCCCGCTGTCAAAGGCTACGCCATGTCTTTGCTCAATGAACGCTTTTCTGAGGTGATGTGGGTCATCGAACAAATGATTTCAAAAAGCATGGGCCAACGTATCGCCTTCTTTCTGCTTGAACAGTCCGTGTTAAATCACACGCCCGACATTACTATCACGCATGAAACGATTGCTAAAAATCTGGGTACCGCGCGTGAAGTTGTCAGCCGAATTTTGAAATACCTAGAAAATGACGGGCTGATCCGTTTGTCGCGAGGAAAGGTCAGCCTTATGGATTCGGAAAAGTTGCGGCGGCTGAGCAAGTGACTCCCTCCGATGCTTGAAGTGCTGAAAATGATGTTTGCTTGTGAATAACGCCCGATCTTGATCGACCTCTATCTCCTGTTTTATTAAAACAAGGAGCGGGATACTCATGATCGAAAAACGAGCGGCAATATTCAGGCAGACGTGGGCATCAACTTTGACAATGGCCGCAAGATTCCTCAGTTTATTGCTTAAATGCTTCAATAGTTGGCGATCACATGTGGCACGGGCGCGCCGCGACGTTGCCCCAAAATACAATCAACACTGGTTTGTCTGTCATCATAATGGCAGGCTGAAAGTTATCACTGCTCAACGACAGAACAGCCATTCGAAACCCTCCTTTGCTGAATTGTTTTAAGTGTACCGCAAGTTTGAGACGCCTTCCGTGACTTCATTACAAACAGTTACCGGACGCTTGTTATTTTTTCAGATCGCCTATCGCGCCTTTATTTATAGATCCCTGCTCAACGTTAACGATTGTTTTTTGTGTGATCTCTCGATGACCACTTGCCGCTGGCACAGCGTGAATCGTTTAATACAGACCAGATTCTGACTGGTCTGATGTGCCTACGAATGTCTCACATGTGATCCTCAGTCAAAAAATATAGTCAATTTAAACATAGTCTTGTGAAAGCCGACATTGATTTTTCTACTGAGCCACCTTTTTAAAAAAAGTGAACAAGTTTATGTCAGAATTAGCCGTTGCCCTCAATTCTCGGTGACGGTTTCGCACAGAAAAAGCCCTAATTGACAACCGCACCGCACGGGCATATACTGACTACGGTTATTCATTTGCATCGGATTGCATGTGGTAGGTGAGGCTACCGCAGGGATACGGATTGCTGCCGCGGAGTGGTGGAGACACCATGAGAAGGTGAACAGACTATGTCGAATCCAGCAAGGCATAGTATAATGCAATTTCATCGCCCTGCGAAGCCAAAGCTTGAACACAGGGGCACTTCTGACAAGTGCTTTTTTGCGCGGGTTACTTTCCCCTGCCGTGTTTGAGCTGCGGCAGGGTTTTCCTCTTCACAGTCCCACAGCGCGGTTACGGTCCGGCGGTCGCGCTTTCGCGGATTATCGGTCATTCCTATTCATGCCGCATCCCTCCGTTGCACACCATATAAACAGCAGTGAGTACACTTTAAAGCTTTCTTTTTCATCCACGTGGGGTTTTGATTCAAATTATGCATGATCTGAGGTGAACGCCTTGCATCTATCAAATAAATTTTATTTCAGCCGCGTCATCGGCCGCCCGGTCTACCAGTCGGATAAACGGCGCGTGCTGGGCCGGATTGCCGACTTCTACGTTGACACGACATTCAAGCGTCCAAAAATTGTAGCGCTTAAACTCCGCGGCGGAGCGACACTGGACATCTCTTCCATAGACATCGTGAAAGACCATGCGCAATACGCATTTTACTGCAACAGCCTTCACGGTCGAATTGTCGACGATACGAAGACCTATCTCTCACTGCGTGAGGCCATGCTTGATAAGCAGATCGTTGACTTGGATGGGCGCAAAGTCGTGCGCGTCAATGACTTGCGCTTTGCTGTTGTCTCCACAGGTACGTTTTTGATCGCGGCCGACGTTGGTTTAGAAGGGTTGCTGCGCCGGCTCGGCGTGGCCAAACAAATGAAAGCCATTCTTGTGCTGTTTCATCGCAACATACCAAGCAGACTGATTCTCTGGGACGACGTGGAAACTGTCGAATCCAGCCAGAAAGGGATAAAGCTGACGGAGCAGGCTAAAAAAATTAACATGCTGCACCCGTCAGACGTCGCCGACATTATTGAAGATCTTAATAAAGACGCGCAGACATCGATGTTCACGGCTATGGATGAGGAAAAAGCGGCAGACGTGCTTGAAGAAATGGAGCCTGAAGCACAGGTAAATGTGCTGAACAGTCTGTCGGTTGCCAAAGCGGTCAACGTCCTTGAAAAAATGCCGTCGGACGAGGTTGCTGACATCTTTGCCGTGCTTAACCAGCCGACAGCCAATAAACTGCTTGCCGCCATGAAAACGGACGTATCCGCAGAAATTAAGGGACTGATGCGCTATCCGGAAAATATGGTCGGCAGCATGATGTCTACCAACTATGTCAGCATTGATGAAGACGCCAGTGTCGGCGACGCCTTTGCACTTCTGCGCCGTGAAAAACCGGAACTGGATCCTGTCTTCTTTCTCTATGTCATTGATAAACATGAGCGTCCGATCGGAGCGGTCTCCCTGCTTGATCTGGTCGTCGCCCCAAGCGACGCCGAGATTGAAACGATCATGAGCAGTGATGTGCATCGTGTTCATGACAAAGACAAGCTGGAAGAGCTGACTGAAACACTCGTCAAATACAATCTGCCGTCCGTCGCCGTGATTGACGACAGCGACAAACTGATCGGTGTCGCCTTTGCGAGCGACGTCCTGTATTATTACCGTCACTGACATTAGACTTGAATAGGCTGCGGCGCTTTGCTAAAAAGCGTTTGATCGCCAGAGCCGCTCTTTGGCAGTGACTCACGCATTTGTCTTATTCGGGTCATACTCGCATCAATGAGAAAAGGTGGACAATCATGAATCAGACAGGAACGCGTGCCAAGAAACGCGTGAATATCATGCTGCTGATGGCGGTGCTTGGGCCCGGTCTCATCACGGCCAATGCCGGAAACGACGCCGGCGGCATTTTTTCCTATGCCGCGGTCGGCGCTTCTTTCGGCTATCACATGATCTGGGGTTTGCTTATTATTACCGTCAGCCTCGCAGTGGTTCAGGAAATCAATGCCCGTCTGGCCATTGTCACCGGCAAAGGTCTCGCCAGTCTTATCCGTGAAAATTTCGGAGTCAAGCTGACCTTTCTCGCGATGCTCGTGCTTGTCATCGCCAACTTCGGCTGCTCGCTGGCTGACTTTGCCGGTATCGCGCAAAGCCTGCAGCTGTTCGGCATCAGCAAATACATCTCTGTGCCGGTCTTTGCGCTTGCCATCTGGCTGCTCGTTTCCAAAGGATCATCCCGATATGTTGAAAGAATATTTCTTGCTTTTACGCTTGTTTTTTTTAGCTACATCATCTCTTGCTTCATTGTCAAACCCGATTGGGGAACCGTGCTGACCCAATCAGTCACGCCGACGCTGAAGCTTAATCAAAGTTTCCTGCTTGCTTTTATTGGCATGATCGGCACAACAATTACGCCTTATATGCAATTCTATCTGCAGTCCTCAATTGTCGACAAACGGATGAAGCTCTCCCATCTTCGCTATGAGCAAGCTGATGCTTACGTCGGTGCTGTTTTTGGCAATGCCATTGCCTTCTTCATCATCGTCTGCACAGCGGCGACGCTGTTCAAGTCGGGCATTCCTGTGACCTCCGCGCAGCAAGCAGCCAATGCACTTACCCCTTTGGCCGGTCATTTTGCCACTGTGTTGTTCGGTGTCGGACTGCTCGGTGCGTCGGTGCTCGCCTGCGCAGTCATCCCGCTTTCCACGGCCTATGCCGTTTGTGAGGCATTTGGCTTTGAGAGCGGCATTGACAATAAACCGGGTGAAGCCCCTGCATTTTACAGCATCTACACACTGATGATTATCATAGGTGGGATCGTCGTTTTAATGCCGGGCTTGTCGCTCGTCTCGCTAACTCTTTTTACGCAGCAGCTTGCCGGCATGCTTTGTCCGGTCATTCTGATCTTCATGGTGCTGCTTGTCAACAACAAACGAATTATGGGTCCGTATATCAACAGCAAGGCGCAGAACGTGCTGTCACTTTTTACTGTTGCCTTTATTCTGTCCATGACATTGCTGCTGTTTGTTATTCTGCCGTTGCTCTACTGATGAGCCGGACAAATCGGCAAAATAAAGAGCACCTGCTGCGTCAAAGGCTTGGCACGGACGCATAGTTAGAAAACCTTGGCGAGGCCAAGTCCTTTGGACGACGGCTGAGCCTTAGATTTTCTTATACTTAGTCCCGCTGAAATTTTTAATCTTTCTTAAACGCTTGAATTTACACTCTAAGTGCAACACCTAGAAAATAATAGGACCCATTGCT
>JBDNZQ010000028.1:0-18250 GCA_047722915.1 Sporolactobacillus sp. | reverse complement strand
AAGTCCTTTGGACGACGGCTGAGCCTTAGTTTTTCTTATACTTAGTCCCGCTGAAAGCATATACTTTTTTAAACGTATTAGAAAAATTTGGCGAAGCCAAGTCCTTTGGACGACGGCTAAGCCTTAATTTTTCTTATACTTAGTCCCACCGGAATGTTCAAACTTTCTTAAACGTATTAGAAAGCGCGCCGAAAACAAAAACATTTTCGGCGCGCTTTCCAGCTGCTTTGCTTGTTGCTATGTTCATTAATTGTTGTTCCGATATTTACAAGTTTCATTCGCCGACTGCCGCCGCGCGTTGCTTAGGATACTTGCGCGGTCTTTGCTGCTGTTGCCAGTCTAAGTTCGGCGCGCTTCAGTTTCAATAACGCCTCCGGATAACCGTCAGACGATTCGTGCAGCACGCTCAGCCGGTTTTCAGCTTCGGCCTTTGCCCGTTCGGCGCGTGCAACATCAATCTCACCGCTCATCTCAGCAGCTTCGGACAGGATGGTGATGCTGTCACGGCCAACTTGAATGAAGCCGCCGTGAACAGCTGCGTGCTCCACATGTTCCTCATCTTCGTACTTCAGACGTACTTCTGCAATCTCAAGTGGAGCGACGAGCGGGATATGGTGCGGCAATATGCCAAGTTCACCGCTTGTGGCACGCACGCTGACCATCTGCACATCGCCTGAAAAAATGGTTCCGGCGGGTGTCACAATTTCCGTGTGCACTGTGCTCATTACATCACAGCCCCCTTTTCATTGGTCGGCATCCGCTGTCATTAGACAAGCTGCTTTGCTCGCTCCAGCACATTCTCGATCGTTCCGGTGTTGCGGAATGCTTCTTCAGGAACGTCATCATACTTGCCGTCAAGAATACCTTTGAAGCCCCTGATCGTTTCATCGACCGGCACGTACGATCCCGGAACACCGGTGAACTGCTCAGCTACATGGAAGTTCTGGCCGAGGAAGAACTGAATACGGCGAGCGCGGCTAACGGTCAGCTTATCATCGTCCGACAGTTCATCCATACCGAGTATCGCGATAATATCTTGCAGTTCGCGGTACTTCTGCAGTGTCTGCTGCACGCGGCGGGCAACTTCATAATGTTCTTCGCCGACAATCTCAGGTGAGAGCGCACGGGATGTCGAAGCCAGTGGGTCGACGGCCGGATAAATGCCGATCTGTGTCAGCGCGCGCTCCAAGTTCGTCGTTGCGTCCAAGTGCGAGAACGTCGTTGCCGGCGCAGGATCGGTATAGTCATCAGCAGGAACATACACCGCCTGAATTGAGGTAACCGAACCATTTTTCGTCGACGTAATTCGCTCCTGCAAGCGTCCCATTTCCGTTGCCAGCGTCGGTTGATAACCAACGGCAGACGGCAGACGGCCGAGCAGCGCCGATACTTCGGAACCCGCCTGAGTAAAGCGAAAGATGTTGTCAATAAAGAGCAGCACGTCCTGATTCGCAACGTCGCGAAAGTATTCAGCCATCGTCAGGCCAGAAAGAGCAACGCGCATACGTGCACCCGGCGGCTCATTCATCTGGCCGAACACCATGGCTGTCTGTTTGATAACGCCTGAGTCCGTCATTTCAAAGTAAAGGTCATTGCCTTCACGCGTCCGTTCTCCGACACCGGCAAACACAGATACACCGTGATGTTCCTCGGCAATATTATGAATCAACTCCTGAATCAGAACCGTTTTGCCGACACCCGCACCGCCGAACAGACCAATCTTGCCGCCCTTTATGTAGGGTGTCAATAAGTCAATGACTTTAATGCCCGTTTCAAGCACTTCTGTCTTTGTTGACAAGTCGACAAATTTTGGCGGATCACGGTGAATCGGGTTACGCTTTAC
This sequence comes from Sporolactobacillus sp., assembly GCA_047722915.1. Taxonomy (GTDB): domain Bacteria; phylum Bacillota; class Bacilli; order Bacillales; family Sporolactobacillaceae; genus Sporolactobacillus. The sequence continues at coordinate 16,407 of JBDNZQ010000028.1, read as the reverse complement.
GTCGGCTGCAAGCGGTTTGTTGTCAATCGGCTCGCCAAGCACGTTGAAAACGCGGCCGAGTGTCGCATCGCCGACCGGCATTGAGATCGGCGCTCCAGTATCAATGACTTCCATGCCGCGCACAAGACCGTCCGATGAGTCCATTGCTATTGTACGGACAGAATCGTCACCGAGATGAAGCGCCACTTCCAGCGTCAGATGAATATCAGATTCACTGGCAGACTTTGCTTTATAGTCAATCGTCAGAGCATTGTAGATTTCAGGAAGGTGTCCGCGCTCAAATTTCACGTCGACGACAGGTCCTGTCACCTGGGTGATGTACCCTTTGTTCATCTCACTGCCTCCTGTCAGCTTTTTTCATGCCATTTCAATCATTCAAGCGCGGCAGCACCACCGACAATTTCGGTGATCTGCTGAGTGATCGCCGCCTGGCGTGCCCGGTTATAAGCAAGCGACAGGTGATCAATAATTTCGCTTGCATTATCTGATGCGCTGCGCATCGCTGTCATTCGCGCAGCAAATTCAGCAGCTTTTGCATCGAGAACCGCGCCGTAGATCTGCCCTTCCGCATAAAGCGGCAGCAGTGTTTTTAACACTTCGCTCTCGTCCGGCTCATAGATGTAGTCCGTCCGCCGCTTTTGCATGTCGCTCTTAAGGTCGACAAGAGGCAGCAGCTGATTGTCTACGACACGCTGAGAAATCGCATTGACAAAATGATTGTAGATCAAGTGCAGTTCGTCGATCTTCTTATCATCAAAAAGCGCGATCGCCTGCTTTGCCAAGCCAATGACGTCATCAAACGTCACTTCATCACCAAAATCTGTCTTGCTGAGCACGATAGGATAGTGGCGCTTTTCAAAGAAAGCCAGACCGATTTTTCCGGTCACAATGATTGTATATTCGTCTTTTGAGGCGTGCTTTTCAGCAATTTGCGCCTGGGTATATTTAAGAACATTGGCATCGTATGCACCGGCGAGCCCGCGGTTCTCGGTAATGACCAAATAAGCTGTCTTTTTAACCGGTCGGTGCTCAAGCATGGGATGCTTGCCGGCGGCACTCCTGCCCGAAGCGATATCCTTCACTACGTCCTTCAACTTTTCGGCATAAGCCGCGTAAGACTGGGCACTTTCCTGCGCATGGTTCAGCTTTGCGGCAGCCACCATCTGCATCGCCTTCGTAATCTTACGCGTTTTTTTCGTGGAATTAATTTTTTCCTTTATATCCCGTATGGAAGACACTGTCGTTCACCACCTTTGCAAAGTCATGTCATCTCTCGCGCCTGTGCCACTCATGCTGATCGGCACACAGACGATCCTTCAGTTCTCGGCTGATCCGACAAAAGTCTGCTTGAAAGTGGTGATGGCTGCTTTGAACGCCGTATCATCAGGAAGATTGCCGGTCGTGCGAATGCCATCAAGAATATCGCTGTGGCTCTGCTTCATGTAGGTAAGCAGTTCTTTTTCAAAACGCTTGATGTCGGTAATGATCACATCGTCAATATAGCCTTTTGTGAGCGCATAGAGCACGACGACCTGATCTTCAACCGGATACGGGTTATGCAGATCTTGCTTCAGCACTTCCACCGTTCTCGCACCGCGATCGAGCTTGGCTTTCGTCGCTTTGTCAAGGTCGGAACCAAATTGTGTAAAAGCTTCCAGTTCGCGATATGAAGCCAGGTCAAGCTTGAGCGTTCCGGCCACTTTCTTCATCGCTTTGATCTGCGCATCACCGCCGACACGGGATACCGACGTACCGGCGTCAACAGCCGGACGAACGCCTGAGTAGAACAAGTTAGACTCAAGGAATATCTGACCGTCCGTAATGGAGATAACGTTGGTCGGAATATATGCCGAAATATCGCCGGCCTGCGTTTCAATGATCGGCAGCGCCGTGATCGAACCACCACCGAGTTCATCGCTTAGCTTGGCGGCACGTTCAAGCAATCTGGAGTGCAGGTAAAAAACGTCACCCGGGAATGCTTCACGGCCCGGCGGACGACGAAGCAGCAAAGAGAGTTCACGGTAAGCAGCGGCCTGTTTCGACAGATCATCATAGACAATTAATACGTGCTTGCCGTTATACATGAATTCTTCGCCCATCGTCACACCGGCATACGGGGCCAAGTAGAGAAGCGGCGCCGGCTCAGACGCTCCCGCGGACACAATGATCGTCTTGTCCATCACGCCATAGGCCTTCAGCGTCTCGACAACGCCGGCCACCGTCGACTCTTTCTGACCGATGGCGACATAGATACTAATCACATCCTGATCTTTCTGGTTAATGATCGTATCAATGGCAATCGCCGTCTTACCGGTCTGGCGGTCGCCGATGATTAATTCACGCTGTCCGCGGCCGATCGGAATCATCGCGTCAATTGATTTGATACCGGTCTGCAGCGGTTCAGACACGTGCTTACGCTGCATGACGCCGGGCGCTTTTTTTTCGACCGGGCGCGTTTTCGTCGTCTGAATCGGCCCTTTGCCGTCGATTGGCTGACCGAGCGGATTGACAATGCGGCCGAGCAATTCATCGCCGACAGGAACGGACATGATACGCCCCGTCCGCTTTACGGCATCGCCTTCATGAATGTCCGTAAACGGACCGAGAATGACGATGCCGACGTTGTCTTCTTCAAGGTTCTGAGCCATGCCCATGACACCGTTGGAGAATTCGACAAGCTCGCCAGCCATGCAGCTGTCAAGACCGTGGACGCGGGCAATGCCGTCGCCGATCGTGATGACAGAGCCGACTTCGCTGACTTCAACAGTCGATTGGTAATTCTCAATCTGCTGTTTAATGAGCGAGCTTATTTCTTCAGCACTAATGCTCACGATATGTTCACCCCTGTTTACCTACTTTAATCGCATGTTTGAAGCCTGAAAGCTTGCCGGCAACCGTTCCATCATAGAGCCGGTCACCGATGCGCAACAAAATGCCGCCAATAATATCCTTTTTTACAGAGGCTTTAACGCGCAACTTTTTGCCGAGCGCCGAACCGAGCCGCCGAGCCAGATCAGCCTGTTCATCCTCACTGAGCGGAACCGCCGTCGTCACTGTCACGTCTAGAATGCCGCGTTTGGCATTGGCAAGAAGCGTATAGGCATCAAGCACGTCACCGATAATAGACTCGCGCTTGCGGTCAATTAACAATTTCAGAAGGTTGCCGACTTCAAGTCCGACCGTGCCCTCCAGCAGTTTGCCGACAAGTGCTTTTTTGTCTTCTGCACTCACTTGCGGATTCAGAAGAGTGCGGCGCAGTTCCGCATGTTCCGACAGCAGCACATGCGTGGCAGAAAGCTGAGTTTCAATCGCATCGATCATTTGGCGTTCTTCGGCCACTTCAAACAGGGCCTCGGCATAGCGCATGGCTACGATCTCACTCATTTTTCACTCGCCACCTGCTTCATCAGCTGATCAACTTCATTCGAATAATCCTTGGCATTAATTTCTTTTTCAAGGATTTTTGACGCCAGCAAGACTGAGAGCTCAGCGACTTCATCGCGAATGGAAGAGATCGCTTCTTCTTTCTCACGTGTAATTTCCTCGCGCGCTTCTTTCACAAGCAAATCTGAACGCTCTTTTGCTGCGGTAAGTATGCCTTTTGCTTCCTCGGCCGCATGCTGCTTCGCCTGTTCCATCACTGCAAGCGACTGCGTGCGTACTTTCTCAAGCTCCTCTTTCTGCTGCGTGAGAAAGGTTTCCGCATCCTGCCGACTCTTTTCCGCATTGTCAATCTGATCGTTAATATATCGGTTACGCTGTGCCATGATCTTCACAATCGGCTTTGTGCCAATCCATGTCACAAAGGCGATGAGCAGAATCATAATGATCAGCTGGAAAAGTATTGTTCCTAATGAAAAGGTCAGCACTGTGTCTGCCACTCCTTTCAGTCTGCGTATTTCCGAAGGTTCCGGATGTATGCGGATTAAAAACCGCCTGTCTGAGAGTCAGACTGATCAGCCAATAATGCCGAACAGCACAAGAATACCAAAAGCAATCGCGATGACAGGCATCGCTTCAATCAGGCCGAGAGCAATCATTGACTGACCGAACAGTGTGCCTTGAGCTTCCGGCTGACGGGAAATACCTTCCAAGTAGCGGGAGAAAAGAAGACCGTTGCCAATACCTGCGCCAAGCGCACCAAAAGCGATCATAATACCACCAGCTAGAACTGCGAAACTCATAACAAGATTCCTCCTAGTTTGTCCATGATTTTGGGACCATTTGCTATTGCCAATCGTGAACCCGGCCTACCGGCAGGGCAAGCGGCTTTGTCCAATCATTCGTCGCCGACTTTCTGTGAAATGTAGACCATCGCGAGCACGGTAAAAATGTAAGCCTGGATGCACCCGACGAACACCGAGAAGCCCATCCATACAAACAATGGAACAGCCGTAAAGTAAAAGGCGCCTTCACGCAGAATCAGAATCAGCACTTCACCGGCAAAAATGTTGGCCCAAAGCCGCAAAGCGTGGGTAGCCGGCTTGGACACTTCGTCGATGATGTGGATCGGCAGCATCCATGCATACGGCTTGACGTAGTGTCCGAGATACCCCTTCGGACTCTTTTTAATCCCTGCCAAATGCGCATAGATAAAAATGGCACCTGCCATTGCCACCGTCACGTTAATATCCGAAGTCGGTGATTTAAACCAGCTGACCGAGTCCGTCATCTTCAAGTTGGCCGCAGTGATGCCCAGATTCGGCAAAGCGCCGTGCGCATTGGCTGTAACCATCACCGCAACGCCAAGCAAGTTGGCAATGAGTATAAAAAGAAAAGTGGTCAGCGCAAAACTGAGATAATGTGCCGACTGTTTCTTTTCGAGCATCATACCCGTAATACCGCTGATAAAGTCAACGATGTATTCCATGACATTCTGTCGTCCGGATGGTCTCAGGCTCAGATGTCGCGTCAGCAGGCATACGATAAGCATGACGATCAGCGCGGCAATGACCGTGCCGATCATCACCGTTACGTCAAAGGTCATTCCGAGAAATTGTATTTTCGGAGTCAGATCCAAGAGTCTCCCCCCCTTCTTTCGAAAACGCCGCGTTTCCCCTTTTCAGATAGTACACGCTGAACACTACGACCATCAGCAAGTAGCCAAAAAGGAGAGACAGCACAAAAGTATGGTAATCAAAGCGGGTCGGAAAGCGGCAGACCACCAGAACGCCGGCCACGACGGTTAGCAGGCGCACTGTCATTTGCAGACCCGCCGGCACGCACCGTTTCGAGTGAAAGCAGGCGCTGACTACTTTCATTCGGAAATACAGGTGATAAACATTATATAGACTGATTAATCCTCCAAGGAGACATCCAGCTGCCTGAGCCTTCCATGGCATCAAAAACCAGATTAACCCACATGCCGCGCCATACGTGAATGCAGCTGTCAACATTCGCGGCAACGCCCAACTGCCGAGAGACTGCATACGCTCAGTCCTTTATAAAAGACTTCAGAGTATAAAAGCAGCTAATGAGACCGAGAAAAAAACCGCCCAGCGCACAAAGGGGTAACCAAAGATGGGTTGTGCCGAATTTCGAATCCGCATAATTGCCGAGCAGCGCCGATAAGAGAATGAACGCAAAAATCTCAAAACCCATGGCACTCACCATTGCCGCCATCTGCAGCGGTGGCAATGTCTTCGGTTTTTTGTCCTTCTGCATCAAACCATCTCTGCTTTCAGTCTTCCCTGCATCCCCGGCTTGCAACCGGTTGTCAGCGCTGCACAGGTCACAAAACATGCGGCCTTGGGCAACAACACCGTTCTTATTTTAACGAAAGCGCTATCTTAATGTCAACATTTCTTCACATTTAAGATTTTATTTTTCGCTTCGTCCGTTCGTCCTCCACAAGTGCATGGCAACCCGCCTTCAAACAAACCGAAACCGGCAATACTCGTCAACAGGCGAAGCTCTGGAAGCACTGTCCCCCGCTCGTGCTGCATCGGACCACAGCATACCCTTTTTTCGCCCTTACAAAATAAACCCACTTCATATTTTACTCATTCCGGCGAAAAATAAAGTTATAAAATGTGACACTTCATCAAAATAAAAAATAATTCAATTATCCTTAACAAAAAAGAAATAATTTTTTCACCGATAACAATAGAACATAATCAACCGTTTAGCAAACAATCCGCTATTATTTTGTGCCGAACAGGCGGTCACCAGCATCGCCGAGCCCCGGAATGATATAGCTGTGTTCATTCAGTTTTTCATCCAATGCCGCCAAGAAAATATCCACGTCCGGATGATCTTGCTGCACCGCCGCCACGCCTTCAGGCGCACCGATCAGACACATGAGCTTCACGCTGAGTGCACCTTGTGCTTTAAGCAGTGTAATCGCCGCACTCGCTGATCCGCCGGTCGCAAGCATCGGATCAACAACAATCAGATCGCGCTCAGATACATCCGGCGGCAGCTTCATGTAATATTCCACCGGCTTCATCGTCTCCGGATCGCGATACAAACCGATATGACCGACCTTGGCGGCAGGGATTAGCTTCAACACGCCGTTAACCATGCCGAGTCCCGCCCGCAAAATCGGCACGAGGCCGAGCTTTTTGCCGGCAAGGCGGTAAGTCTTTGCCTTGCCGATCGGCGTCTCCACCTCTGTTTCCTCCAGCGGCAGATCACGGGTAATTTCAAAAGCCATCAGCATGGCCACCTCATCAACAAGTTCGCGAAACGCTTTTGTACCGGTTCGCCGGTCGCGGATGATCGTCAGCTTATGCTGAATTAACGGATGATCCAGCACGATCAGTTTTCCCATTTTTTAAAGCCTCCATTTTCCGGCTTTTCATAGCCCCATGCAGCTGCCGGCCGGTTCATTCACTTGCTTGCCGCATGCTGTCGTCACCGTGCATCATGGCATTTGCAAGTCGAAGCGCTGTCACTGTAAAGCGGATAGGCATCAGTCAATTTATTGACCCGCACGGCGCAGTTCGCTTGCACAGCGGCGTCTTCCGGCTGTTTCAAAGCTGCGGCAATGATTGACGCCGTCTCCGCCATCGCTTCTTCTTTAAAGCCGCGAGTCGTCACCGCCGGCGTGCCAAGGCGTATACCGCTCGTGACAAACGGTTTTTCAGGATCAAACGGAATTGCATTTTTATTGGTTGTAATGCCGATTGCATCCAGCACAGCCTCTGCCTTTTTACCGGTGATGCCGAGGTTGCGGACATCGACAAGAACGAGATGGTTATCAGTGCCGCCGGAAACAAGATTCAAGCCATATTCCTGAAGCGCCGCCGCAAACGCTTTGGCATTGGCAATGATTTGCTGGGCGTAGACTTTAAATGAGGGCTGCTGAGCTTCGCCAAGTGCGACTGCCTTTGCTGCGATGATATGCATGAGTGGGCCGCCTTGAATACCCGGAAAAATAGCTTTATCCAGCTTTTTTGCAAATTCATTTCGGCAAAAAATCATGCCGCCGCGCGGACCGCGCAACGTTTTATGCGTTGTTGTCGTGACAAAGTCGGCGTAAGGCACCGGACTCGGATGAAGACCGGTTGCCACGAGGCCGGCGATATGTGCCATATCGACCATTAAGTATGCGCCGACTTCATCGGCAATTTCGCGAAATGTTTTAAAATCAATGGTGCGCGGATAAGCACTCGCACCGGCAACGATCAGCTTTGGGCGGTGTGCCAGCGCCTGACTTCTGACTTCATCGTAGTCAATGCGCTGCGTGTCCCGAGTGACACCATAGTCGACGAAATGATACAATTCACCGCTGAAATTCACCGGACTGCCGTGTGTCAGATGACCGCCGTGAGACAGTCGCATGCCGAGCACCGTGTCACCGGGCTTAAGAAGCGTTTGGTAAACAGCCATGTTTGCTTGTGCACCAGAATGCGGCTGAACATTCACATGCTCAGCACCGAAAATGGCAAGAGCGCGCGTGCGGGCCAAATCCTCGACAATGTCAACATATTCACACCCGCCATAGTAACGATGTCCCGGATAACCCTCAGCATACTTATTTGTTAAAACAGAACCGGCAGCTTCCAGCACCGCGCGACTGACAAAATTCTCTGAGGCAATCAGTTCAATCTTACCTCTTTGTCGTGCCAATTCCTGCTGCAAGGCATGAAACACCTCTGGATCGTTATGCTTTAATTCCCTCAATGGTACAGCCTCCCTGGTTAAGCCTGCCCAACGGCAAGCTTTTAAATCATCCTTTATCTATGTCGATTTTATCATAATTTTGCCGGGGGCGCGGTGCGAAAAACATCGACTGCCTTTACTTTCCATTTTCATCAGAATAGTGAGCGCGAACGCCGCCGATCAACTTTGGCCGCGTCCGCGCCATGACAAGATGGGCAGCACCGATCTGCTTGAGCGCACTGCGCACCGGAACTGCTACTTGTCTCAGATGCATGCCGATCAGCGTATCGCCGATGTCAATACCTCCGTCCGCCCAAAGATGCTCGACAACGACCGGATCGCTCAATTGCTCATAGGCGCAGCTCGCCATCGCGCCGCCCGCATGAAGCACCGGGCGAACACAGACCTCATCAATGGCGAGCCGCTCAGCAACGCAGCGTTCAACGACAAGTGCGCGGTTCAAATGTTCGCAGCATTGAAACGCAAAAAAAACGCCGGTTTTCTGCCGCCACTGCATAAACGCCGCGTACAATGCCGCTGCAATATCGAACGATCCGGACGTTCCGATGGGTTCACCGGCGACTTCGCTTGTACTGCAACCGACAACAAGCAATCGTTTTTCATTAAAAGTCATTGTCGCATTCAAGTCATAAAGTGCCTTGCTCATTTGAGTCGTCAATTGCTCGGTCTTGGATTCCATTAAAGTTTGCGCCTCTATCGTTTAGTTGATGACTTCCCAGATCTATTATAGCAAATATGTGTCCACTTTCAGTCTCAGCCGGCGCGCATCAATACCTACAACACTCAAACGTGTCGCCTCATTCTTAGTGCCCAGCCGGCGAAAAGCCCGGACATCTATGTACGGGCGCGCATGTTGCGGCAAACATTTTAAAATGAACGACCGGACACGCTTAATGAAACGTCCGCCTGAATCTTCCACAGCCATGCGTTTTGCGGTTAAACAGATTCAGAACTGTTTGGTCTGCAATGTCCGTTCGACAATTTCCTTGGAAATAATGGAAGGAGATGCCGGTTTTTGCTGTGCCATGAAACATGCGGTCGTTAACAATAATTTGCCGGCCGCACGTTTGCATGTTTTCAACAATTTCCCCGGAAATACTGCCAAACAGTTGCTATTTCTGTACTGCGGCTACTTAAAACTTGACTGTCCAGAACTGTTTAAAGTATCGGTGCCGCGGAAACTCGCCGGCACGAGGCCCGCTTGGTGTAGCAATGCAGCCATCGACTTGTAATGAAATGAGGCCGCGTTCATAGGTGGAAAAGCAATTTTATCCCAAACAGCAGCATAATCAATCCGCCAAGTGCCTCACCATACCGGCCGACATAGTGCCGGGTCTGTCGCCCGATCAGAAAACCGGCCACGGACATGAACATGCTGATTGTGCCAAACAAAAAAACGGTCATCAACACTTTTGTGCCAAACAGCCCCATACTCAGCCCGACCGAAAAACTGTCTACGCTGACGCTCATGGCAAACAGCACAACCCCCGTTTCTGAAGGTTGCGATAGTTCATGGGACTTGTTCTCCTTACTGAGTGACAACACCATCTGAGCACCGATAATCAGCAATAACGCGCCGCTGACCATGCCGGCAATATTTCCAAAGCGCTTTGAAATCAACTGTCCGAGCGTCATGCCGATCAATGGCATAAGCACATGGAATGTCCCGATCAAAAAACTGATTTTGAACATTTGAACGAGCCGCAGCTGTTTCATGCCCATTCCCATACACATTGAAAAAGCATCCATACCAAGTGCGAGGGCCATCAGCAGCAAAGCGGTGGCCTGCTCCATCATTTCTGCTGCCATGTTTCTCCCTCCCCGGATTGCTATGGAGACAATCTATGCATGTCCGGAGAGGGATAGAAGCGGCGCGCACAATTTTCAACGAACTGATTGCAGCGTAAGCGCGAAGGCAGATCAATATTTAACGGATGATCCGCCCACCTGAGGCTTTTGAAAGCCGATTCATAATGGCACGACCAATGCCGGCTTGAGAAAACGTCTCACTATAAATGACGTCAACTGACTGATCATCAAATTCACGCAACGCAGCGAAGAGCCGGCCGGCAACGCTCGGCAAGCAGCTCCGGCTGCCGCACGTCACCACAGCGTCAGCCGACAAGTAAAGGCCGCGATTCTCCTCCGTCGTAAGCACGCCGACACGGCGACCGGCTTTTTTTTCTGCCGTGATCAGCGACTGAATCTGCTCCGCACCACCCGGAACAAGATACAGGAGAGCCTGCGGCGCATAATGGCGATACTTCATACCCGGCGCTTTGGGTGCCTCATCCGCCTGAACGGCCGTCACCTCATCACTGACCGCACCGATCGCATCGACAAGCTGTTCGCGGCTGATGCCACCCGGCCTGAGAATCGTAGCCGGCGTCCTCGTGCAGTCGACAATCGTCGATTCGACGCCGATGCCTGCCGGACCGCCGTCGATAATGCCGGCAATCCGCCCGTCCAGGTCCTTCAAAACGTGCGCCGCCGTCGTCGGACTCGGATGACCCGACAAGTTAGCCGATGGGGCGGCAATCGGCACTCCCGCAGCCAAAATCAGGGCGCGCGCAATCAGATGCTCAGGCATGCGTACAGCCACCGTTGACAGACCTGCCGTCACCGCATCAGACACTTCCCCTTTCGACGGCAGAATCAACGTCAGCGGACCGGGCCAGAAACGTTTCATCAGCCGCTCAACAAGCGGGTCAATGTCTGTACAAATATCCCTGACTTGCTGTTTGGTCGCCACATGCACGATGAGCGGATTGTCACTCGGCCTGCCTTTTGCTTCATAAATCTTACGGGCGGCGCCTCTGAGTTTGGCATTGCCGCCGAGCCCATAGACCGTCTCTGTCGGAAAAGCAATAATCTCGCCCCGCACAAGGCAGGCAGCCGCTTCTTTAATCAGCGGATTTTCAGCAAGACCATCCATGCTGTCAATCGTCCACACCTTTGTTTTGATCATCCGTACATCCCCCATTTTTTCACAGCCACATGCAGTATTTTTTCATAAGTAACGCATTGCTATTGCAAATTTAACACGATCATACGACTGTTCGCGCATCTTTTAGAAACACTTGGCTCTGTCAAGTCCTTTGGACGACGGCAGCGACTTAGCTTTTTCTTAACTTGTCCCGCCGGTATCTTTATACTCTCTTAACATATAAAACAAGCGCTTGACTAACATTGACTGCTGCCTTTACTCGCTGGCCGCAAACGTTCTGTAAGTGTGCTCGGGCAATTAATATAAAAAATGCCTACCGTGCGTCAGCAATCCCGCTTTCAACATGAAAGAACCGGCAGCAAACTGCCGATTCTTTCATTATACACGCTAATATAATGATTATTTTGCCCAGTTTCCGTACTCTGGCAAAAGTGATTGTCGACATGCTGAGTGTGCCCATGGGAACAAGCGCGGTGGACAGAGCACATGAGAGCAACAGTCGTCCGCATTCAGCGATATGCCGACAGCAACAAAGTTAATCCACATTTTTTCAAACCGTTACTATCGCCTGCTTGCATCGGCCGCCGACAGCTCGCGTTTGAGACTGCGTCCGGTTTAAATAAACCTTTATTTAAACCGATAAACCTTAGCCGGCACGGACATGCGAACGTTTTGGTTTTACCTTTAACCGAATAATCCATGCCATAGCTTTTTGAATAAGTCAACAACAGCAAAGTGCACTTGAACGGTCTTCTGCTTGACTGCCGGTGCAGCTGATGACGAGGGCCGACTGCTGCTCACCTGTGATGCCGAGACGCCGGCATCAGACGTGGCATTTTCGCCCGTCGGTTGTGCTGTTGTTGCATCCGCCGCACGCGCATCATTTGCCGTTCGCACCGCCTCACTGTTTGAGAAATCGAGAAAGCAAAGCGGCGGAAAAAGCACGCACCACCAGTTAGCTCCTTGCCCTTCACCGAGCGTAATGACAAGCGCGCGGTAATGCCCGGCAGGGTAGACGTAAGTACCATACATTTTGGTTGGAAAATCAGCTTTGCCTAACGCGATACGAAAGTTCGAATCGGCATGCAATCGGGCCAGCTCTTCCTTTACAATGCTCCGCAGTTCCGGTAAATGGCGGGCAATCACCCGTTCAGCTTGTGCCGACGTCTTTAAATTGCCGACCCAGCGCTCAATGTTCTGATTCACCGCATCGCGCACAGTGTGTTTGACGGCCTGGTCGGCCGGTGAATCGCTGTTAGCCAAAATGCGCAACCGAATGGCGTCGGCAGGAATCGGCCCGGTCTGATCAGCTTTTGCTGATTGACTTTCCCAGAAAAAGAATGACAGCACGAGATTAATAGATAATAGAGTGATAAGTGCAATTGAACGCTTCACATCTTTCGCCTCCCTGCCAACCAGTGTGGCCAGTGCAGGCAAGAAATAAACGCGGCGTTGTTAATTTTTCTTCAGCAAATATATCGTCGGCGTGAAAAATTCAGCGAGAGCTCAGCGATAAACCCCCGCCGTCTGCTGCACCGGTAATCGGCTCAGTGTCCCGTTCGAAGCACAGCGATGACATTGCGCTCCAGGCCGGCAATATCTTTCTCAACCGCCAATTCAACTATCGCGCTTGCAAAGCGGTGTCGCAGCAGTTCAGCGACCGCTGTCCCTTGGTCAGCACCGATTTCAAAGGCGGCAATAAAGTAAGCACGCTGTCCCATCATGCCAGCTATGCCCGCAATAATTTGCCGATATGCGTCGAGGCCGTCGGCACCACCGTGCAGCGCCAAGTGCGGCTCAAAGTTCTTCACCGTATCCGGCAGCTCGGCCATTGCTTGTGCCGATATATACGGCGGGTTGGAAACGAGCACATCGAAAGAACGCGAGACGAGCGGCACAGTAAAGCTTCCCTGCTCAAAAGTGAGTGCGGCTCCCAGGCGCCGTGCATTCATGCGCGCGACATTCAACGCCTCGCCCGACACATCCGTCGCCGTCACATGCCACGCCGGATGCTCTAGCGCCAGCGTCACGGCAATGGCTCCGCTGCCCGTACCGATGTCGCACACGTTCAAGGCCGCCTCAACCGGAAAATAGCGTGCAGTCCAGACACCGACACGGTAGACAAGTTCCTCAGTTTCCTGCCGCGGAATGAGCACGTCGGCATTCACCGTAAAAGAGCGTCCGAAAAACGGCGCCTCCTTAAGCATATACTGCACTGGAATACCTTCAAATATATGAGCATGAACATGCGCCTCAAGCCAGCGCACGTCTTCCTCCGGCAGCGGCGCGCCGCTGTCGGCAAGCATGGCTGTCCGGCTAATACCAAGCCGGGCTTGAAGTAAAATTTCGCCAATATTCTCATCGCGGCCATGTGCGCGCAGCGCGGCTGCCGCACGTTTCAGAAAATCAAATCTGCGCATCAGCGTGCATTTTCCTGTTCCATTTTTTTGGCTTGATCATTCAAAATCAGCGCCTCGATAATCTCATCGAGCTTGCCGTTCAGCACTTGATCAAGCTGATGAACAGTTAAGCCAATGCGATGGTCAGTCACTCTGTTCTGAGAAAAATTATACGTACGGATGCGTTCCGAACGGTCGCCGGTGCCGACCGCCGACCGCCGCGTTTGATCGTATTGCGCCCGGGCCTCACGTTGATACTTATCGGCAACGCGAGCCCGCAGCACTTTCATCGCCTTCTCCTTATTTTTAATTTGCGATCGTTCTTCCTGGCAGGAGACGACGATGCCGGTCGGCAAATGCGTCAGCCGAATCGCCGACATCGTCGTATTAACACCTTGTCCGCCCGGCCCGCTCGATGCAAAGCGATCCACACGAATGTCTTTTTCGCTGATTGCCACATCGACTTCCCCGGCTTCAGGGAGTACGGCAACTGTCGCAGTTGATGTGTGCGTCCGCCCGCCAGACTCGGTTTCCGGCACCCGTTGCACGCGGTGGGCACCGCTCTCAAATTTCAGCTTCGAGTATGCGCCCATGCCGTTGACCATAAATACAATTTCTTTATACCCACCAATTTCGCCGGGGCTGGACTCAATGGTATCAACACGCCAGTTCTGTGCCTCAGCGTAACGCGCATACATGCGAAACAAGTCACCGGCAAACAGTGCCGCTTCGTCGCCGCCCGCCGCCGCCCTGATTTCAACAACAACATTGCGTTCATCATTGGGATCTTTGGGTATGATCAGCCGGCGAATGCGCCGCTCAAGTGCCGAGCACTCCCTGTCCAGACGAGCCAGCTCGTCGCGAGCCAGCTCGCGCATCCCCTCATCCGCCGCTTCATTCAGCAACACTTCGGTTTCCCGTTGTTCTGCCGTCGTGCGCACATATTCCCGATACGCAGTCACGGTTTCCTCCAGCTCGGACTGTTCTTTTGAATAGTCACGCAGCTTGGCAGGATCGGCAAGCACATCCGGATCAGCAAGCAGCTGATTGAGCTTGTCGTAGCGTTCGGCAAGCGTATGCAGGCGTTCAAACACTTTTGTTCACCCCCTAAAGATTACATTAAGTTCAGCATTTAAGCAGGGCTTCTCGCGGCAGCCATCACACCCCGTTCGGCTCAGCCGGATTTTTGAAGCATTTATTTGGCCGCATGGCAGAATGATCTTGTTTTTATAGTATTAAATCGTACTATTTGCAGCAGAATAGCGACAAACAAACAAGAAAGATGCGCAAAAACCGTGCACTTCTCCTGCAAACACAACAGGGCGTCGCCGGCCGGGCTGGCCGCAACGCATTGCTTAAAATGGTGGATGGTGGTAGCAGTGGCGGCATACCGGATAGTAACTTTCGTTGCCGCCGATCTGTATCTGCTCGCCCGTGTATATCGGTCGCCCGCCGCTGTCAATTCGCAAATTCATGGTTGCCTTCCGCTCGCAAAACCAGCAAATCGTTTTCATTTCTTCCAGTTTATCCGCATAGATCAGCAAATATTGACTGCCTTCAAAAAGCTCGTTGCGAAAATCGTTTTTCAAGCCAAAGCACATGACCGGAACGTTCAGATCATCGACAATCGATGCCAGCTGCAAAACTTGTTTCTGAGAAAGAAACTGCGCTTCATCAACAAGAATGCAATGCGGCTTCACTTGCTGATCCTGCACGAGCGCAAATATATTTGTCTTTGTAAAAATCGGTGTTGCCTGCCGCCGGAACCCGACGCGGCTGGCAATGGCCCCGATTTCGACACGGTCATCAAGACCGGACGTGAAAAGCATGACCGACTTGCCCTGTTCTTCATAGTTATGAGCCACTTTAATAATTTCAATCGATTTTCCACTGTTCATTGCCCCGTATTTAAAAAAGAGTTGCGCCATTTTTTCTATACCCCTTCGTATTACCGAACGCCAAGCGGCAAAAACCGCTTGCGCCGTCACGACAAGCAACCGCGCGCCTCCCGCTGACCCGTTGGCTGCTTTGGAAAGCATCTAAAGACCAGCAGACAGCCGGATGAACAAGCCGGTCGAAAACATGCACAAGAGCGCTTCGATTGGCTGCTTGCCATGGGCGCACCGCAAATCTCTTCGAACAGGCCGGCATGCATTCTCTCAGGCGCCCCCGCCTTTGTGATTAAGCAGTTCGGACTCGTCAAAACGGATAAACGGCCCCGACTCTCCGAAGAAAGGGCAGGCGGAAAATTCCCCGCCCGCCGCACGTTACATCTTCGGCTGATTATCTAAAAAGCGCCGGATAAACCGAGCTGCCTGGACAGCCCCAGCCGTCTTCACTCTACTTTCCTTGTCAGCACGCCGCACTCAAATGTGGTTTTACACCGCCATCGGCGCATCGAAACTTAAAGTTCAGAATGGCGCCGAGCACGCAAAAAACGGCTAATTTCACGATGCGAGCGCAATAAGCTTCCGCCGCCGAAACAAGCCGTTCCTTTTCTACCGTCCAAATTACTGCTTACTTAAGGTTGTACTTCTGTTTGAAGCGATCAACACGTCCACCTTTGTCAGCAAACTTCTGACGTCCGGTATAGAACGGATGTGAATCCGAACTGATTTCGACAGTCACAAGCGGATACTCTTTACCATCTTCCCATGTAGTCGTCTGGTTAGACTGCTTAGTTGAACCGCTGATGAACTTAAAACCCGTGCTTGAATCTTGAAAAACAACCTGATGGTAGTCGGGATGAATTCCTGATTTCATGTCATTAATCTCCTTTGCGCCCTGATTATTCTTTCAAACCAGAGTTTAATTACGCTACGCATAACTCACATTGTAACAGCATAGCCAATGATTTGCAATGTTATTATCACTTTTAACAGGGCTTACGCATTTAAAAATTAGAAAATTCTTCCTAAAAACGGTACACTATGA
>JBDNZQ010000027.1:0-19597 GCA_047722915.1 Sporolactobacillus sp. | reverse complement strand
AAGCGGATACCGTCTAAAGACGGTGGGTTTAGACCGCGCTTTTGGAAACTAAAATGCAACAGACACATATCCCGTTGCTCCGTTGTATGATCTGAAGTTCCATCTCATCAGGCGTTTGGGTTTTCTTGCAATGAGTCCATAGATTCCGGGTCACAACAGACCAAGTAATGCTGTACAACAATATGCTTAAAAAAACAAATACCTTCAGCCCATTGGGTTGAAGGTGCAATTTTATCTCTTACTGTCCTGGTTATACCCCCCTACTTCAGTCAAAAATGACCGTCTTTATTTGTTTTTGGTAAATGCCAAATTGAGTGCAAGCAGGCCTAAAACCGTTGCCATGAAATAATTTTGAACTTTTTTCCAAATCGGTCTTTCACGCAGCAGCTGCGACACCTGTCCCGCGAATAAAACAATCAGTAAATTGACGGAAAAGCTGATGATAATCTGTGTCACGCCAAGCACACCAATTTGCAAAGCAAGGGGCCCGTTCTGCGGATGTTCAAATTGCGGCAGCAGCGATATGTAGAGTACCGCAATTTTGGGATTTAATAAGTTGGTCAATAATCCATTAATATATAACTTTTTCAACGAACGATGGGGGACGTCATGTGGTTCAAAGACTGATCGGCCGCCCGGCTTGATCGCGCTCCATGCCATCCATAGCAGATAGACAATACCGGCAATCTTGATTGCTGAATAAAGCAACGGCACCGTTTTAAAAATAAAATTAAGACCGAAAATCGTGGCTATAACATAAATGACAAAACCGGTGACAACACCCAAGAGTGAAAAAAAACCTGCCTTTTTCCCCTGTGTCAACGAGCACGAAATCAAATACATCATATTAGGGCCGGGCGCGCAAACAATTCCGAGAGCGACGAGCGAAAAACTAATGAAGGTTACAGCGTCAACCATCAGCTTACCCCCTGTGTAAATATATAATTCACTAAGCATAGCACAACAAAAATGAAATGATAGCATTTTGCTTTAATGATAAATTCAAATAAAGTCGTTTACTGGACAGTCAAAAGTTCTAGGCGGCTAAGAAATCAGTAATTCGTCCTGTACCTCAGATGTTTCCTGCTTTTCTTGAATGATTTGCGTTATCGCTAAATGACGGTTTCGGGCAAACTGTTGAAAAATTATTTGCCGTAAATGCGCCATCATCGTCGCTTCTGACACGGCTCCCTTAGAGGGTGTCCGCAAAAAGCGAAAGGACATGTACGACGGCTTGTTTTCATGACGCAACGCGAGCATCTGAAGGAGACCCGTTGCGATGCAGTGGCACATCATGAAGCCTTCGATCGCTTTGACCGTTTGACGAATGCGTGCTTGAGCCTTGGCTTCGGTCACGGCGTTCAAAGGATCAGGTGCATCCGACTTGCGATAGCGATTCAGTTTGGGCATCGATCGACTCCAAAAGTGATAGGCAAAGGCACCCAGTGCTTGTTTCATCGCGCGAAACGTGGTTTCCGTTGTGAAGCGCCACGCATAAAGCTGAATAATGGCTTCCGGTTCCAGTGATCGATCGGTGCTGACGAGAATCGAACGTCGTCCGCCCATCACGACGAGAACAAAACGCAGGGGTTGGTACAGGCCGTTCCCCCAAAGCAGATCGCGACAGAGATAGGAAACGGGTTCCTTTTTACCATAAAGGAGCAGAGTCGTTGTTTGAAACGCATCCTTTTGCGCGTCAAACAGGGCGTTGACAGCCACTTTGATGCCCTTCTTTCGTGGGCGTCCTCGACCACCGGTTTGAACAGGGTGTTCATAAGCCACGCAGGAAGTTTTGGCTTTCGTCACCAGATCCATGCGCGCGTTTCCTTCCTGATTGCGTTGATTTAATCGGCGAAGCGCAGGCACCGACAAGAAATAACGATCAAGAAGAAGCAATGCGCGTCCGAGTACGCGAGTGGCTGAAAACCCTTGATCAATCATCTGCACCACATGGGAATCCTGAGTGCCATTGCTCGTTTCCGTTTCCCACTGATGAATCGCCTGCAGACCATCATGAAGACGAAGAGAGAGCGGCAGACAGAACCGTTTTCCAGCATTTCCGATCAGAATGCCTATGGAGCCCCAGAGATGACCGAAGATGAAGGCAGATTTGGATACATCCTCAGATTCTTGAAACAACTTCTTGACACCGGGCATGTGGCGAGCTTCTTTCGCTTGTTTCACACCATCACCAATGAGAATCACCGCATCGCCTTCACGTTTGAGCGGCGCAAATCGGAGCACGGCGCGCAACCACTGG
Source organism: Sporolactobacillus sp. (assembly GCA_047722915.1). Classification (GTDB taxonomy): domain Bacteria; phylum Bacillota; class Bacilli; order Bacillales; family Sporolactobacillaceae; genus Sporolactobacillus. Next base: position 17,337 of record JBDNZQ010000027.1, on the reverse strand, counting down.
TGACGCAGGTCGGCCAGAGACCATGCGGACGAACGAAAGAAATGAAGCATCGATTCATAGTGCTTCGGATTCAAGGCTAAGTCGCGAATGACAGAGGTGACCCCCAAGACAATCAGAACGGATCATCAGACCAACGATGAGCACAATAAACCATTTGAAGGCAGCCAAACGCTGGAAACACGAACGGAACGACAGTAAAACCGAATCAATAAATTTTAACATGGCACTAGTCAATCACCATCAGACGGGTTAAACTAGAACCACGATAACCCTCGGTGATTTTATCCTCTCTATTTGTGGTGAATTAGAGGATACCATAAAATCCCATTTAGGGGTTATCTTTTTTTAATTTTTATTTGAGAACTTTTCACTCTCCAGGTCGTTTACAAAAGGTAATGAAAATCAGCCTTTTTCTGGTAGAACATGCAGTCGTATTCAAAATTATGGTAAATATGTTGGCCATCATGAATCAGCGTGCTTTGAAAAAGATCTAACCATCAAAAAATAATTGCACAGTATATCCCTACTGCGCCACATCATCAGTTCTCAGTAAAAGACATTTTTGTCCATGTACATTATCTTCCGTCCAGCCATTCACTCATTTTGACAAACAATCATCCCCTAAAAAAGACTGTTACTATGATTTCCTCATAATAGCAGTCTTAGTAAACAACTTTATTGTCCAGATACAACCTGACTCACACATCGGCTGTTCTTACTCCACTGTCACTGATTTCGCCAGATTACGTGGTTTGTCGACATCGCACTCATTTTGGAGTGCCGCATAATAGGCAATCAGCTGAAGCGGTACAGCACAAACAAGCGGTGTTAAATAGTGGTGGACGGCTGGCATGACAATCCGATCACCGGGACGCTCTGTCACGTCCTTCATGCTGATTACACACGTATGGGCGCCGCGTGCGGCAACTTCCTGAACGTTGCCGCGAATATGACCGTCCACTTCCGGTTGCGTCGTATAAGCAAGCACCGGCGTGCCGTTCTCAATCAGTGCGATCGTGCCGTGTTTGAGTTCGCCGCCGGCAAAGCCTTCCGCCTGAATATACGAGACTTCCTTCAGCTTCAGCGCCGCTTCCATACAGACATAATAATCGAGCGCTCGGCCGATATAAAACGCATTGCGTGTGATTGACAAGTAGTCGCGGGCAACGTCCCGGAACAGTGCCTTCTCATCGATCAGTCGCTCCATTGCCTCGGCGGCAAGGCTGAGTTCATGCACCGGATCAAAACCGAGCGTTAACCCGCGTTGCCGAGCGGCAGTCACAGCCATTACGACAAATGCGGCAATCATCGCCGTGTAAGCCTTCGTCGAAGCAACCGCAATCTCCGGACCTGCGTAGAGCAACATTCGATAATCCGCCTCGCGGTAAAGCGTCGATCCTTCCACATTCGTCAGCGCCAGCGCCGGGTAACCGAGCGCTTTCACTTTAACGAGAACGCTGCGGCTGTCGGCGGTCTCGCCGCTTTGCGAAATGAAGATGAACAGGGGATTCTCCGACAACAATGGCATGTTATAAGAGAATTCGCTCGAGATATGCACCTCTGTCGGCAAGTGCGCCAGTTTCTCTAACAGCTGGCTGCCGACGAGTCCGGCATGATAACTCGTGCCGCAGGCAATCACATAAATGCGGTCGGCAGCACCAAATGCATCGGCAACCGCCTTCTCCGTCGTCAGTTGCCCTGCCGCATCGGTATACTGCTGCAACAGACGGCGCACAACACCGGGCTGCTCATCAATTTCTTTGAGCATGTAATGCGCGTACGCGCCCTTCTCCGTATCTTTGGCATTGAACGAGACAACGTACGGCGCCCGCAACTGCACCGCGCCATCCAGTGTTTTAATCACATAGTGATCACGCGTCAGTTCCACGATCTCGCCGTCATGCAGCTCGACATAACGGCGCGTCTCTGCAATCAGCGCCGTGGCATCGCTGGCCACGACATGGAATCCTTCGCCGACACCGACAAGCAGCGGGCTTTTGTTCTTTGCCACATAGATGAGCTCAGGGTGCTCTGCGTCAAGCAAAGCCAGCGCATACGACCCCTTGACGAGCTTCAGCGTTTTTTGCAATGCGTTCTCGACAGTCAGTCCGTCCTGTACGAAAGTCTCGATCAGCTGAACAATCACTTCCGAATCTGTGTCGCTCACCAGCGCCACATCGGACAAACAATCGTTCTTTAACTGCACGTAGTTCTCAATGACTCCGTTATGAACGATAGCAAAGCGGCCGCTCGCACTCAGATGCGGATGAGCATTGCGACGGCTTGGTTCACCATGTGTCGCCCAGCGCGTATGCCCGATGCCAACCGGGCCGTGAACATTCGGATCGACCGACTTCGCAAGCGCAGCAATGCGCCCTTTTTCCTTGAAAACATGCATCCCCTGCTCATTCAAAACAGCGATACCCGCCGAATCATAACCGCGATACTCCAAATTGCCGAGTCCGCGCAATAAAATAGCCGGTGCGTCCCCACTGCCGATATAGCCTACAATCCCACACATCGGAAAAACCCTCCTCCGCGGAGCAAGTATGCCCGGGGCAAAATCTTGCCCCGCCTGTTTGTTTGTCTATCCGATCAATCAACGTGCGATCCAGCTTCTGTGCAGACGATTGCTCCTCTGTTTTGTGCATGGACTAACGGGTGCACGTGCCCCGAGAGGCATCCGCCGAATACTTCGATAAACCTCTCCCTCGTCAACTGCGTCTTCGTCTCAAGGCGCAGCCCTGGCGCTCTCTATTCAGTTAAACAGCCCTCACTTTCCTGCTTGAGTCAAAAACGCGTTTCACCTTCAGACCGACGTGCACGTCACCGGCACTCCAAGATTCCTCTTATAAGCATCGCATATGTTTTCAGCTTTTAGGTGATTACCTAAAAAACAACACAGGATTAGCCGAAAGCCATCGAATAAATAATGCAAACATATCCGCCGTCACCATCCTGTTTTCCGTGCTAGGCTGACATCCGGTCGTTCGCTCCATTCATGTTATGCGCCATGTTCTGAATGCGTGCCGCTGTGCATACGATCATGAAAGAAAGAAACAGATTGTCTGCCTTATTGCACATGTCCGCCGCTCTGCCCAACAATCACATTCGCCACACGCTCAACATATCGATCGCAAAGCTCTTCAGTCGGTGCTTCGGCCATCACACGAATCAGTGCCTCTGTGCCCGACGGACGCACAAGCATCCGCCCGTCACCGGCCATCTCCGTTTCGACTGCGGCGATTTCTGCCGCCACTTTCGGATCATCAGTCACATGCAACTTGTCAGCGACGCGAATGTTCACAAGCTTCTGCGGATAGGTCTGGACACCGGCGGCAAGTTCGGACAACTTTTTGCCGGTACTTTTCATGATGCTAACGAGCTGCAGTGCGGTCAGCATGCCGTCTCCAGTTGCCGCATGGTCGAGAAAAATGACATGACCCGACTGCTCGCCGCCAAGTGAATAGCCGTTTTTCAGCATTTCTTCCATGACGTAGCGATCCCCGACAACCGTCTGCTTTGTTTCAATCTGTGCCTCTTTAAGCGCCTTATATAACCCAAGATTGCTCATGACGGTCGTAACAATCGTATTTTTGCTCAGTTGTCCGATGGATTTCAGATAGAGGCCACAGATATACATAATCTTATCGCCGTCCATGACATTGCCAAGTTCATCAACCGCTATCAACCGATCCCCGTCCCCGTCAAAAGCCAGGCCACAATCGACTCCTTTTTCAATAACAAAGGCCGCAAGTGCCTCCGGATGTGTCGAGCCGACGCCATCATTAATGTTCTTGCCGTTCGGTGAGGCACCAATCGTCAGAATATCTGCCTCAAGATCGGCGAACAAATGCGGTGCGAGTGCACTTGTGGAACCATTCGCACAGTCAAGCGCAATGCGCAGCGACGAAAAGTCATCTTCTTGAATCGTCTGCTTTAAAAACTGAATGTACTTCTGGCTGCCTTCCAAATAATCACTTGACGTTCCGAGTTCAGTGCCAGTCGGTCGCGGCAAGTGATCGACCGGATCATTCAGCAGCGCTTCGATGGCCTCCTCGACGGCATCGCTCAACTTGAAGCCATCACTGCCAAAAAATTTAATTCCATTGTCAGCGACCGGATTGTGCGAAGCAGATATCATGATACCGGCATTGGCGTCCAGTGCCTTTGTCAAGTAGGAGACGCCCGGTGTTGTAATCACGCCGAGCCGCATAACTTCAGCTCCGATGGAAAGCAGTCCGGCAATCAGCGCCCCTTCAAGCATGCTGCCGGAGATACGTGTGTCCCGTCCAACCATTACTTTCGGGCGTTTGGTCTGCTGGGTCAGCACGTAACCGCCGACACGCCCGAGCCTGAAAGCAAGCTCCGGTGTCAGATCTTGATTGGCAACTCCCCTTACACCGTCTGTTCCAAAAAACTTCGCCATGCGAATCGCTCCCATTCTTTCCGCTCAACCGAACCCGTCGTTTAATTTTAAACTGGCAGCGGCGTTCTGTCAAAAGTACACCGATACATTAAGTCGTTTTAACGTTCAGCGTGCTCGGCGTTGCAACCGCTTGGAGACCGGCCGGCACGCTGACTTCCACTGCCACGCTGTTCCCTGTTCCAATCGTGCTGACGTCAGCGACAGCACTGATTTGCCCCGCCGACAGACTGTTCACCGCATCGGCATTTCCGCTGACCGCAATGCTGACCGTATTCTGCACCAGTGTCGCATTGCCTCCTGTCACTTTCACCGGAATATCTGAAAACGTTCGCGTCACTGTGCTGCCGGAAGACAACGAAGTGCTGCTTGAATCGGACGATGCCGGAGTGATGTGTACCGTAACCGTTACTGTCGAAGGTGACACCAGCGTGGCGGTTTCCGGCAGCGGCACGCTGACCGTATAGGTTTTATCAGACGACAGTCCATTGACGGAAACTGAAAGCGGAGACAGACTGATGATCGACTTAAGAATGGTCTGACTTCCGGCACTGACCGTAGCGTACTGTGAGGACAGACTGACTGATCCGACGGTATACCCACTTGCCGGAGTGCCCGTTGTCACTGCCTGAAGGCTGAACTGTTTTGTGTAACTGCTCAGTTCAAGCTGCACCTGAACCGCAGCCGGATCAAGCGAAACACTTACGATACCTCCATGGCTGTTGTACGCATGCAAAGTGACCGTCTGATTGACACTGCCCGTTTCGCCTTTAAGGTCAAGAACTCCCTTCACGACGGCAATGGAGTCAACCGTGTTCGCTCCGCCGGTAACTGTCACAGTCTTGGGACTAACTGCCAGCGCTGCGCTAACATCGCTGGCCGTACTGCTTTTATGCACTTCGTCAATAACAACAGAAAAACGCTTGCTGACTTTCTTCTGTATCTTGACGCGAACGGTCTTTGGCTCAGCTTTCAGTGAAAGTCCACTTGGAAAACCCTTTGTCTGCACCTTGACGTCGTAAGTCCCCGGTTTGAGGCCGTTAAGGTTAATGTATGCACTTTTCGACACGAGCCGCGCTTTAATCAGCAAATTGCTTGAGCCTTCAGCCCGAATTGACACTTGCTGCGGCACACCGCTGACAACATATTTGTTCGCATTATAAAAAGCCTCAAGCTTCTGCTGAAATGTAGCTTGTTGAACAGGGTTGGCCAGCAGTCCGGCTGCGCTGCCGGACCCTGATCCTTGGCCGGCAGATACGACCGCATAAAGCATCAGCGCAATGACAAAGGAAATGATTTTAACGACCCAATTTTTTCGCAGCAGCTTATCCACCATTGTGTTTCCCTCTCCTGCTCCAGCGCAGCGCGCCGCTCGTCTCAGGGCGATTCAGTTCTTTGTTGAGTGTACCCTCCAGCTGTTCGCTCGACATATTGCGCACAAGCTTGCCATTCTTTGTCACCGTAATGCCGCCGGTTTCCTCGGATACGACGATTGTCAAAGCATCAGTGACTTCACTGACGCCTACTGCCGCGCGATGCCGCGTACCCAGTTCTTTTGAAATAAACGGGCTCTCCGATAAAGGTAAATAACAAGCGGCCGCCACAACCTCATTCTCGCGGATAATCACCGCTCCGTCGTGAAGCGGCGTGTTTGGAATGAAGATGTTAATCAGCAGTTGGGACGTCAAATGAGCATTCAACGGAATGCCCGTCTCAATGTAGTCATTCAAGCCGGTTTTCCGCTCTATGGAAATCAAAGCACCGATGCGGCGCTTAGCCATATATGTCGTCGCCTTAACAAGTGCATCAATCATCTGCTTATGCTGCTCTTCGACAAGTGAACTGCGAGAGAAAAAGCGGCCGCGGCCAAGCTGCTCAAGCACGCGGCGTAATTCCGGCTGAAAAATGATCATAATCGCAAACAAACCGTAAGTAATTGCATTGTTAAGTATCCACTCCAGTGTGCGCAGCTGAAACAGACTGCTCAAAAACCAGGCGGCGATAATGACCATAATTCCCTTGGCCAACTGTATGGCTTTTGTTCCACGAATTACAAGGATAATTTTATAAATCAAATATGTTACGATTAAAATATCGACAATATCCGTCAGATAGTTCAATATATTAAAATGAGGAAGAAAATCCATGGCCGTCTCCTCCGGGCACCTGCGCGCCATTCTTTCCTGACAATGAGAAACACTTGGCTCTGCCAAGTCCCTTGGACGAAGGCAGAGGCTCAGCTTTTTCTTAGACTTAGTCCCGCTGAAATCTTTAAACCCTCTTAAACGTATTAGAAAAACTTGGCGAAGCCAAGCCCTTTGGGACGATGGCTGAGCCTTAGTTTTTCTTATACTTAGTCCCGCTGAAATCTTTAAACCCTCTTAAACGTATTAGAAAAATTTGGCGAAGCCAAGCCCTTGAATGCATAGTGCTCCGGTTTCGCTAATTGCGGGTGCCGCGTGGCTTCCTCCATGTTGTCGCTGACTCGTACAGATTTTGCCAAAGGTCCCGTACACTATCCTGTCGGTCAGACGTTCGGCATTGCCACCGTTCCTCCTGCCTGTCCTTTGCGCCGGCTTGCGGGCAAACAAACATGTCCCTTTCCATTTATCTTATGCCTTTTGCCGATAAAAATGAATCAAGCACACAGACAATCAAGCAAACAAAAATCAACGGATCCGTTAACCGTGTTCTTCAGACATATGAGGCAGTAAAATGCCTTGTTCTTCTTTTTCGTGGGTCGTTGAGGCAAACTGACGGCCGGCAACGAAAACAGCCACAGACATCGGCAAAGCACAAACGACCACTGTCGTCAGAACCGGATGTCTGATCGTCCACAATTTCACACGCTGAGCATCGACTGCCGGAACCTGACGCATCACTTTCAGCGTAAATTCACGGGGAAGACGCGGATGATTCAAACAGCCGAGCAGTGCAATTGACGCTTGTAGCTGCTCAAAGTGGTAACGGCAGGCGGGACAGTCGGCGAGATGTTTCTTTAACTGTCTTTGCTCACTTCGCGTTGCTTCCCCGTCAAAATATTTATTTAACAGCACGCTGTACGTTCTCTCATCGCAACACATCATGCCCATCACCTCCGGAGGCGACTAAATATCTCCTCAGCATTTCCCGCCCGCGGTGGATTCTTGTCTTCACAGTCGCGACGGGAATATCCATAATTTCACTGATCTCCTTTAAACTAAGCTCCTCAACATACTTCAAAACAACGGCAATGCGATATTTATCAGGCAAACGTTCGATGCCGCTCTGAACCCGCCGTTCCGTTTCCGCCTGCATTAACCGTTCATCCGGCAACGGCTGCTGATCGGCCAGAACAGCCTCCAGCGTCAAGCCCTCCGTCCCCGGAACTTCAGCATCCAGCGACAGTTTAGCCTTCTTCCGTCGCAACGTGTCAATGGACAGGTTCGTTGCAATGCGGAAAAGCCATGTCGAGAACTTTCGGTCAATATCAAATTGATCGATGGAACGAAATGCTCTGAGAAAAGTTTCCTGTGACAAGTCCTCCGCCTCTTCACGGTTGCCTGTCATCCGTAAGCAGATAATATACACGCCGTTTTTATAATGATTAACCATCTCCGCGAAAGCCTGGTGATCGCCTTTTTTTATCCGCCTGATCAGACGCTTCTCTTTCTGCTCCATAAGAACCTCTTTGCATGTATTAATACGACATGCATTTCATCAAGTTTCAGAAATGCCAAATCGCTTTATGCACCGGCTACGTGAATATCTTATCAAATAGATAGCCAGGCCTTCGGTTTCAAATGTTGGAAAACCGCACTTAATTCTGCCGGATCGCGGCTAAGCGAACGCGTGCAACAGAGTCTTCCAAAACATTTGTTGGAATTAACTGCTAATGTTTGTCACTATGTTTCGGTCTGTGCTTGTCGAGTGCAAGCTAAAAAATGGCTGATCTCTCCAAACTACGTGCACGTTAAACTGACACTTTCTTCTGGCAATGTTTACTTTTGGAAAGATAAAAGTTTACTGCTGGGGTGCAGGCCAAACGAGCTCCGCAGCTTTCCGTTTGCCTGAAGCGGCAAGCGGGCACCATCGCACCAAGTTTCAAAGGCTTTGACTTACCGAATTTTTCTAGGGTTAAAAGCAGTTGAACCGGTTTCAGCATTAGCTTTGGGTGAAAGCATCTCTCCAATAGCGCCCTTCGTCAATTATAGCATGCTTATTCCAACTTTTCGGCTGTTCGGCGACGTTTAAAAGAACAGACTGTACTTGCCAAATTCTTCCGCACTTCCTGACCATCCTTTTTTCACGTATGCACATCAGCAACGAATCATGCCTGGTTAATCAATGACAGTCCGTAGCTGTTCTTCAAGCATGACTAACCGGCAACGGACGCGTACCTTCCTGCCATTTATCGCCTCCGATGCTGCTCGTACACTTTTTGTCTGTTACCCAGACCAAATTCATCAGTTATGGCAGTCCGCTGTCGGCGGATGCACGAGTCAGATCAAGTGCCCCTCTGCGCAGCATATGAAGACATGCGCGCTGTGTTTTTCTCTTACCCGCCGGCGCGCTCAAAGCTTCATGTCTTTTCACGCAAAAAAAATAGACTCCCCATCGCTACTTGGAAAGTCTTCTTTAAAAAGATGGAGCCTAGGGGGATCGAACCCCTGACCTCCTGCGTGCAAAGCAGGCGCTCTCCCAGCTGAGCTAAGGCCCCAACATGGAGCGGAAGACGGGATTCGAACCCGCGACCCCCACCATGGCAAGGTGATGTTCTACCACTGAACTACTTCCGCAAAAACAGGGCGGCACATCACTCCATGCACCGTCCGACAAGCGTCAACCAACAAAATGCGGATGAGAGGACTTGAACCTCCACGCCCGGTAAAGGGCACTAGAACCTGAATCTAGCGCGTCTGCCAATTCCGCCACACCCGCATAATGGTGGGCCATGAAGGTCTCGAACCTTCGACCCTCTGATTAAGAGTCAGATGCTCTACCAACTGAGCTAATGGCCCATCGATGATAAATGGTGGAGGGAGAAGGTTTCGAACCTTCGAACCCAAAGGGAACGGATTTACAGTCCGTCGCGTTTAGCCTCTTCGCTATCCCTCCGCGATGTTTCCCTACGGTGCCGGTCGGAGGAATCGAACCCCCATCTTCTGTTTCCAGTGCTTGACCACATAAGCTAAACCAGCGTAATAAGTGGAGGATATAGGGATCGAACCTATGACCCTCTGCTTGTAAGGCAGACGCTCTCCCAGCTGAGCTAATCCTCCATAGTGACCCGTACGGGATTCGAACCCATGAACCCACCGTGAAAGGGTGGTGTCTTAACCGCTTGACGAACGGGCCGTAACTTGTCCGTCGCAATCGACGTTCTTTATTATATACAGATTTTTTAAACTTGTAAAGCACATTATTAAAACCATTTTTTTCAGATTACTTACACTTTAGAAAAGCTTGGCGCTGCCAAGTCCTTTGAACAAAGGCAGAGGCTTAGATTTTTCTTATACTTGGTCCCGCTGACATCGATAGACTTTCCTAACGTATACGCAAAACGGGAATCCCCAACAGATTCCCGTCTTCCTGTTACTGTTCCGGAAAAGCTTCGTGCTGATGTGCCATCTTATCTATCCGATTTTGCATCGAGCGCTTCATCGAATGGCTCGGCCGCATCATATTATATGCGGCCGCCCCAATGCCGATGGAGGCAATCAGTGACATCAGCTTGCCCTTTTGCATCATCAAAACCGCTCACCACCGTCTGCGTTTTTATCCACCACAAGCGGCGGACAAAGTTAGTATACCCAGATCAGCTTGCCACATGTGTGATGAAAAATGTTTAAACCAACTGCTGACTTTGCACTTTTGACCTGCATTCTCGCGTTTTTATTAAAGGCAGGTCATGAAAATCCTTGATGTTAAGGAATTTTTCGACCAAAAAATTCTTGTATAATTATACCACTAAGAAAACGGCATTAGACTGGAAACCCTTTACTGATGAGGATTAGGGGACACCTTGTTATAATTTTCTGAGAATTCATGTTTTAATTCGTACAACAACGGCACTTGTTCTCTTACACTGTTGCCGTTTCGCACAAAATAAAGCCTTGCTGCATTTTGGAAGCGCGGCGCATGGCGCAGCAACGTAATGCGTTTTGACGGCGCCGGCTCGCTCATTGGTTCATTTTACCATTTTTAACGTGCAAAAAAGCAGGCAATGCCGCTGCTCTGTTTCGCTCTATTTTTCAGCAGTGATGCTTTGCATGAAGGGGCTAAGCTTTGCAAGTGTCAAAGCAGCCGCTGCTTGCTCTTTACGCGTCTCTTTTTAAGCGGGGCCGTGGTTTTAACATTGCTGACGCATCAACACGAGGAAAGATTTCACGCATACGTGGTCTCGCGTCCTATCCTCCGCTAAAGATTAACACGAACATTAAATACAAGCCTATTTTCAAAACAGGGTAGATTATCCAAAGATCAATTTGACATTGATAAGAACGGACAGAATCAAAATGACGCGCGTAATCAGCAGCCGGCGGTTCACTTTCATATTCTCAGCTTCCGCGTCGTGGTGATTCATTAAGAACGCATCTTGGGTTTTAGCCTGATTCATTTCGCTCACTCCTGTTTTTAAGCCCTCTTGCAACCGAATGCACATCTTATTTTTTATTCTATCTGTAAATTATTGACTTAATATTGGCGAAATATAAATTTCACGTTAATATCGCGTAAAGATACAATCCGTCCATTACAAACCTCTATATTTTAACTTAATAGGAAATATATATTATTTTTTCCTAACATGGATAGAAATGTTCTCGCTGACGTTACTCGAACTCGCCGGAATACACAGAATAGGTCTCGCCGGCACGCTATACTAGCGAGGCGCCATCTCACCGTCACTTTTACCTTTTTTGTTTGAATTGTTAAAAATATGCATTATTAACATATAAAACAAACGGCACCTTCGATTAGTTTAACCGAAAGTGCCATCATTCATGTATTGTTATTCATTTTCATCTGCCCGGTTTCAGTGCCGGATGACAATTAAAGTTTTACAGCAACCAAGAATAAGGCCGTTAGCACACAGGTGTATCACTGCTGCTCGTTAACCCTGTCAACCACTAAACCCGGTCGTCACAAAACGCCGATCGACTCATCCCCTCGACTGACCGTAAACATCGCCAGCACTGTTAGGAGCGGCACACACGCAACAATCCGTTAATAACTCCACTTCACTTGACGATCAGCACCGGTACCTCTGAACGCTGGACTACACCATGACTGACGCTGCCGAGAAATTCTTTGACACCGCTCAAGCCGCGACTGCCGATGATAATTAAATCATAGCCGTGCTCATGTGCAAACTCCAAAATTGTTTTTACCGGCTGTCCTTCTTCAACAAAAGTATGCGTCGAGTTCGGCAGCATTTTAAGCAAATCTTCTGTTTTTGCCACAACTTCCTGCCCATATCTGAGCGTCGATTCGCGCACTTCACGATAAACGTCACCGACAATGAACTGATTGGTTGGCACCGTAACGACATTCAGAACATCAAGCACAGTGCGTTCATCCTGCTTAGCAAACTCGATTGCCTTCTCAAGCGCTTTTTTAGATAACTTTGAGTCATCATATGACAAAAGAATTTTCGTGAAGAGCATGTGTAACACATCCTTCGTCTTATATTATCTCTCTTCTCAATTATAGCGCTATACCGCGTTATTCGCCGCAACAAATAGCTACATTCCCTATTCCTATAGTAACATGTGTCAATGTACTAAGCGACGACCACAAACGTTCCGAGTGCATCCGGAGCATTCCCGAGGTAACCCATCTATTGTGATTCGTGCAATCTCTCACATTGCTCGCCAGAATTGCCACGTTGTCAATTAATTTTAATCGATTTTTTTGCATAAATAAATTATTTTTATTTGTAGAGAAAAAAATGAATTTTTTTACCTTTTATATTATTTACAAAAATGCTGTTATATGGGCATTATTTATGTTTTCAATTCAAAAAAATAAATTATTTTTTTTAAAACGTTTTCATCGGTGTCAAAATACTTACGTTTTTTTTGAAGCTGCGTTATATTAATAACTGTCGACATTCTCTTGTTAATTTCAATGTTGCTCCATTTCTTTGACGTGTTGCCGGTCTTTCGCGGCTATTGTAACAAAGCGATTTGATCACCTGAAATTAAATACGGTGAAAAATCGAGGTCTTTCAAGCATGAAAAAGGGTTATATTTTTATTGCCTTTTCTACGTTGTTTTTTAGTACGATGGAAATTGCTCTCAAGCTGGTGGCAACTGAGTTTAATCCAATGCAGCTGAACTTTCTACGCTTTCTTATTGGTTCACTTATTTTAGCCCCTCTGGCACTCAGACATCTTAAGGGAAGCGGACTGGTGCTTTCTCGAAAAATTATTGGATATTTTCTTCTTTCCGGTTTTGTCTGCGTGGTCGTCAGCATGACGTTTTTCCAAATGGCCGTTGTTTACGCCCATGCGTCAACGGTGGCTATCTTATTCAGTTGTAATGCCGCTTTTTTAATTCCCTTTGCACACTTCTTCCTGCACGAAAAGCTGTCGCGACTGTCGCTGCTGTCGCTGGTCATCAGTCTGGTCGGCATGATTTGCATTATTAATCCGACCAACTTAACAAACCCGCTGGGGATCTCACTCGCGCTGATCGGTGCTGTCACTTTTGCATTGTATGGCATTATCGGTCGCAAAGGCAGTCTTAAATTTGGTTTTGACGGTGTCGTGCAAAGCAGTTTCAGCTTTTTGGCAGGTAGCTTAGAATTGCTTGTATTGATCTTGATTAGCAAAATTCCTGCGATGTCCGCATGGCTTCAAACTGCCGGGTTCCCTTCTTTCAGTGATATCCCGGTGCTGGTCGGCATCTCATGGAAGACATTGCCGATGCTGATCTACCTGGGCGTGATGGTGACAGGCCTTGGATTTTGCTTTTATTTTCTGGCTATGGAAGAAACTTCTGCATCAACCGCTTCGCTTGTTTTCTTTATTAAACCGGCGCTTGCCCCTGTGCTCGCGCTTCTAATACTTGGCGAAGTCATTACGGTTAACATGTTTGCCGGTATGGCGTTAATTATTGCAGGATCGTGTGTTCAGCTGCTCGCCGACAAGTTGGAAAACCGACACATGAAGCAGTTGATAACAAAGAAAAGATCTGCTTTCTCCCTCTCTGCACATCATACGCATGCGCATACGCGGTAAAATAACATAGTGACAATAAATACCATGCATCGTCGACGTGCATGGTATTTATTTGCGTATGAGAACGGGCCAAGCAAGACGCGCGAGGCACTTTAAAACATGATATTTCAGTTGCCGGCTTGCTGCGAACACTCGAGAAATTTTTTCAAACACGTTTGGAACGAACGGAGAATCAAACGGCGCAACTGTCTCCCCCCCAGAGCGCTACGCACCCTCTCTTGTTATCGAACCTATTTGAACTTCGCCATAAAAAGCTATGTCCTTTTACCTAAAAGAGCGCGTTAGCTTTTTCTTACAAGTCAAAAGAGTATATAGATTTTGCGACAGTTAAACGATTAAAAACAAAGGCCAAGGTGCGAGGGAGCCAGCGGGAACAGCGTGCTGGGCGGGCCCCGCAGTGACTGGCCTGTTTTTTTAGGTTCGCGGCGCGCCCGCGACTAGCGAAACCGGATCACTATGCGTTAAACCTAGATTCCCGTGCTTTTATACCAAGACCATGAAAATCCTTGATATTAAGGCATTCTTTACAAATAATAGCCTGTATAATTATACCAATAAAAAAGGGACATCATGTTTGAAATCCTTTACTGATGCGGTTTTTCAGACACCTTGGTATAATTTTCTGGAAATGCAGGGTTAAAGGACTTGGCCTTGCCAAGTTTTTTTAATACTTCGTTCCGCTGAACTTTTTATTTATATGCGTTCTTAACGCATATAAAAAGCTCTGACGACGTATCGCCAGAGCTTTTTTAGTACTTTTGTCCACAGCTCAAATATTGCGTAGCACATCCTGAATCCTCTTGAGCTCCTGGTTAACGGCTGAAAACACGTGATGCCATTCGTCAAAAGATTCTTTGCGCTGCTTGAGCATGCCAATTACTCTCTTGATGTAGTAAACAAGATAGACAAGTATAAGAATAAGAACAATTGCCAAAAGATCGCTTGAACGAATTATTTTAAACACTCCTAAATGTTTTTATCCATTCGCTTTATATTATAGCATCAAAATAATAATTGCGTTATTTTAACTGAAAAAATTAAACATAATTCACGGTTTTTACCCGCTCTCCACAAACTTCTGAAATGCTTTATGCTCAAACGACTCAGAGAGCGTGACTTATTATTCTTTGTGAGTCGGGCCAAGCCTACACGGTCCGGCAACTCTCACCTGCGCATTGGATTCAAAAATAGCATTGACAGAGCAACATATTTTCCGAACAAAATACGTGTTACCGTTAAATTCTGCGCCTGTCCACACACATATATATGATATATATTATACAGATAACGAATTATTCGTCAAATATCAGACCAATCAGGTTATTGCTCCGCTTCGGTTGTGCATTCACTGTGTGAGCGTATGCAGACGGCAATTTCTCAGGCATTAATCCGTCCTTCCACCGGCAATGGTTACGTGTGCTTCCGTCCGTCTGTACAGGGAATGACTACTGAAAATCTCTGCACGACATTGGCCAAGTCGTTTTTTAAACAGTTTTCAGGGGCTTCACTGTTATGTTCACTTAGAGGTGGGGAAAGACGGTCGGTTAAGACACATGTCGCCGAACAGAACGACTGGCATAGATTCGCTCACGTACAAACGAGCGCACCTGTCGTTTGGCGAAACAATAGGCCTTTAACGATGTTTCATCGACAGCAATGATACGAATAAATCGCTGACTGAACGCGCCGTCTTTCGCTTGATAAACGATTTCAAACATGTCTCCCGGATACATGTTTATCCCTCCTGATTATTCAATCATACAGAACATATATTCGCAAATCAAACTATATAAAACGTTTGTTCGTATGCTTATATTTGACTACCTATCGTGCCTATCCAAGAATGTTTGATATTTCACCGCAGTGATGCATTATAATTATATTCCATGTTTAATATTACTGGGCAGAGTTCTTCGCTTGACAGACATGTTCATGTCGGAGGGGCGATCTTGTGCTGGATTGACCAGACACTGCTGAATGGCGTCATATTGTCAATTAAACAAACAGAGGATAAAGAGATATTTCAAATCATTAATCGCATTCACCAGCTTGTTGTCGAGCATAAAGCTTCCCCTAAGATTTTATAAGCCGTAAACATATCACGCCCCTGACGGCTATGTTGAACGTTTCTCTGTCGACGTGTGCTCCTTTGCTAATGGCACAAGGCAGACTGAGAAAGAGATATGATTAACACGGTTCAAGTTACCGCTGCCGTAAACTTCGGTTTGTCCGCCACTGCACTAAGCCAATATTTGCGTAAAGACTTGCAGATCATTTTTTCTAAATTATGACTGATATTATGACTCTTGATCAGCAGCAAATCGATACGTCTGAGAAAAGGGGGGCTTTTCGTCCCTCCAACCTATAATCCGGATTGACAGCCTAGGCGAAAACGACATTTACTGCCTTTGATGGGTTCGATTACATCTTTTTGCAACCCCAATCAGCAATTAAATATCATTTCTTGTTCCCGGCAAGCAAGGACGAGAAGTCGATTTTTTCCGACAATACCTTCCGTATGCTGTCCCGAATTTTCCGATCTGCTTAAAATGCCAGGTCACAATCTCACTAAATAAATGCCTGAAGGTTCGCCATTTAAATACATTAGCGCAGTCTATTTTATTTTAGGCGGCGCTTACATGAATCGTCATTTCTTGTTATCTTTATTGCACGCTCACTTGCGATAAGAATAACGCAAGGCAAAATACATTGTCCGCTGGGCGATCGCCGTTGACCAATGACAAATGACTACATACTGTATCTTTGTTGGCAAATTATTTAAGGAGTGAATGAGTTTGATGAACTATGATCTTTACAATCCTTACCGTGCGAATCAAAATCCAAATTTCTCCGGACCTATGAATCCAATGGGGACGGCACCTATGAATGCATATCCAAGCTTTAATATGAACACGGCAGCAAGCCCTGCGATGACCACTAATCAACCGACTGCCACTAAAGATTTAAAAAGTAACGTTTTATCAGCCATTGAACCGCTGATACCCTCACTTCGGGCGGTTACCGCAATGGCCTATCTCATGGGTATGGGACACACATACCAGCAGGCGAAACAGTTGGTTGAATCGTGGGAGTTAGGTAAGATGGCTTCTCGCGACACTTACTGACAGCAGTTGCTACAATAAGATGTGTGAAGCGCCCCCTGTCGGAGCGCTTTCTTTTACAGATGAACAAAAATAAAATTTTTTATATGTTATGCAATGCCAAAATACCTGTTAACCCCTTACCTATTTGCTGAAATTTTTTGTATGGCTAAGTATTATCCAGCTGTTGCTTTTCCCTCCCCAGTCTCCATCCGTTCAAATCATTGCGCCGTTTAATCCATAATAAGCGAAGAGGGGCATTAATAATCACACACTTTTATTTAAATAATCATTTGTTTAATCTCAACTGTTACTACACGTTTTTTTGATTATTTATATGATACCTTGGCTTCTCAATTAATTCTTGGATTTATTCACCTCGATCGACCTCATGCTTGGGCGTTTTGTAGCTGCTTCTTTTTTTCTATATAATTATGGATATATTTATAAATGTTTTTTCTGATTATCCCGTTAACTCATGATAAGTGACCGTCAGTGTGACCGCGCAGCTGGAAAGCAGGTGATGGAAAAATTCTCCCTCAAAGTGCCTACGGTTAAATCGGTAACAGAACTCATCCAGATAGGCC
>JBDNZQ010000026.1:0-20338 GCA_047722915.1 Sporolactobacillus sp. | reverse complement strand
CGCCCTATGAGGCCTTTTATCACCAAGTGTTGCACTTGATTTGACAATTCAAGCGCTAAGAAAGTCTATCGATGTCAGCGGGATCAAGTCTAAGAAAAAGCTAAGCCTCTGCCTTCGTCCAAAAGGCTTGGCAGAGCCAAGTTTTTCTAATCAGATGATGCAAAACAAGCAACAGGCAGAAAACAGGAGCGCGTAGCAAATTGCGGATCGGCTTGCACATTTGCTGCATGAGCTGCCCGTTTTGAGTCAGACTAATGGTGAAACAATTTTACAATCTGAGGTGGAACATCATGCACTTGGCACAAATCACCGTTGAATTGATCGTCGGGTTTATCGGCCTGTTTACCGTAACAAAAATACTTGGCAAAGCCACGCTTTCACAGGTGACGGCCTTTGACTTTATTTCCGCGATCGTGCTTGGCGAGTTTGTCGGCAATGCGCTTTATGATAAAGGAACAGGTGTGCTGACCATCCTGTTCACAATCGCCATTTGGGGACTGCTCATCTATATCGTGGAGTGGTCGACGCAAAAGTTTCGCGGCACGCGGGCTTTCTTTGAAGGAAAACCGACGCTCGTCATTCGAGCGGGCCATCTGGATAGGGCTGCAATGAAAAAAGAAAAACTTGATATTAACATGCTCCAAAATTTATTGCGTCACAAAGACATTTTCTCGATCCGCGAGGTCGATTATGCCATTCTGGAAACCGACGGGACAGTGAGCGTGCTGCGCAAGTCAGCCTACGATACCCCCAAAAACAATGACCTTCAACAGCCACCAAAAACGGTCTGTCTGCCGGTCACGCTAATTACGGACGGGGAAGTTGATCGAGAGAATCTGGAGCGGGCAGGATTGACCGAGCGATGGCTGGCGTCCGAATTAAAAAAGCAGCAAATCACTGATCCGAAGCACGTGTTTTACGCCGAATGGCGAAAGGAAGAAGGACTTTTTACCGAAAAGATGTAAGCGAGCTTTGGCGGGCACTTCCGCGCATATAATCTGCCCTCGCGCATAGACCTTTATTAAGAACGGATGAGAGGGTGGAGGACATGGCGCAATCGTCAAGCGATCGTCTGCAATTTTCAATCAATGAATCAGTCTGGCTTCGAGATGACGCACCGGCTGAAGAAATTCTTTCAATGGCTCTTGAACCGGACATTACGGTTGAAGAGAATTGGAATGATGTCACTATCAAAGGCTTTCTTCGCCTCAGCGGTGAGTATAAGCCGGTCGCATCGGACAGTACAGTTGCAGACAGCGGCGCGACGCCGTTTCGCACCATTGACGAAATCGTGGAAACGACAAATGGAACGGATGTTCTTGAGCACCGCTTTCCGATAGATATTACAATTCCGGCCGACCGCGTGCCGGATATCGAGCATCTTTTTGTCATTATTGAATCTTTTGATTATGAACTGTCGGAACAGCGCCACATTCAGCTGCAAGCCGATCTGGCCATTACCGGTCTCGCGCAACCGGCCGGCGGGGATGGCGGGCGCAAAGAAAAGGCAGCTACACAGCCGGCACAGTTACTGCCTTTGCCGGAAACTAAAGATAAGGTCTACCACGGCAAGAAAAATCAGACGGCGGCTGCGCAACCGGCATCGGCAAAGAAGGCCGGAGATGCCGAGAAACCGGCGGTGTTGCCGCAGCAGGTCAAGCCGGACGTAGCTGCGAAGGTCGTCTTACCGTCCGTTGCAGAAAAATCGGCGGACCAAAAACCGATCACCGCCTCGTCCGGACACTCAAAAGCCTCCGTTACCGATCAAGCGAATACGGAAGCAGAGAAGGCAGCGCCGAAACCTTCGGCCAAACCGGATGCCGTGATCCAAGGTAACGAAAAACCAAAGGCGTCGAAGGCCCGCCCTGAAAAAGGGATACCCTCCGCCAAATCAGCCGGCAAAGTGGCGGGCGGCAACGAGCAGGGAAGTCAGGCTCATAAGCGTTCGGACCGTTTCAATTCAATTCCCTTTGCTTTGCCTGAAGACCTGTTCACTGAAATGCCGACCGACCGCCAGGATTTCGATCCTTCGCAGAGTACCTTTGGTTATCAGGCGTTTCGGAAGCCGGAGCCGGCCGAGGAAGCACAGCTGCCACAGCCGCAGCTGGCGTTCAGTGAGCGCTCAGAGGCGCAGCCTGCTCCTGAGCCGGCCGCTGTTGAGCCGCCCGCAGCGGCCGGCTCACAAGAAACCGCAGCACCGTCTGAGGCGAGCAGTCTGTATTTGACGAAGGTACTTGCCGGAAATGAAGAAGAGCAAAAGACACGGGTTAAAATCTATATCGTTCAGGCCGGTGATTCACTGGAGAGCATCTCTGACCACTACAAGGTGCCGCTCACAAGTCTGCTCCGTCAAAACAGACTGGCTTCGGCCGCGGTTGAAGCGGGCGAACTGCTCTACATTCCCCGCGCTTCGACGACAGGCAAGGTTGCTCAGGAATGAGTGATCGCTGGCCCGTGCTCCGTGCCGCGCTTCAGGCGAACTATGCTTTTCGCCAACTGGACATTGTTCAGCCAGATCCGCTGCTTGTGCAGACGGAACGCGGACTGAAAAAAGTTCGCTTCTGGACCGATGAACGCCTGCTTCAACGCCATATCGATTGGCGGCGCCGGCTCAGCGGCGGTGAATTTTTTGTTGACCGCATGTATGCCACCGTCTATGGCGATCTTTTTATCCGTTTTGATCGAGCGGCATTGACATGCCATGATGCGCCGTTTGATCGAGCCCGCATAGACGGTAATGAAGCTTTGTGGGCGGAAACTCTCTGTTCGCTGTTCAAACGAAGCAGAGGCAGCCGTTCAAGCGTTGTACGCACCCGCACGCCTGTTGCTCAACAAGTGACAGGGCTTTACGCGCGGCTCACACAGTTGGACGGGAGAGGGGCGCTCACGCGCCTGCTGCGCGCCTGCTATCCCTCGGCACTTGAGCGTGCAGAGACTGCCGATCAGCTGCGGCGCCGACATTTACCGGAGCAGCAATGCTTTACGTTGCCGCAGCAGTTTTCTCTAAGAGACAGCAGACAAGTGCTCGGCACGTTGTTTCTGGAACTCGGACAGTCTTTGCCCGTGGAAGGATTCAAGGAAGTGTCGCGCTTTTTTGTGGCGACAAGTATTGAAAACGAACCATCCGCGCAAAAATTGCTTGGGATGGCAAGCGAGCGCGGTGCGTTTGCCGGAACAAACGGTGAACTGCTGCTGGCAGAATGGTTCAGTCCTCAGGAGTGGATTGAGACCGTTGCAGCAAGTGATCCGATAGATGCGGCCGGTGAGCAGGCCAACATCGCTTTTTTAAAACAAACCTGGGACGCAAAAGTGAGGCTCATCCGTTTCTTGACATCGCAGAGCGGGGGTATGACAGCTATAGTCGACGAAAGCGGGGGAGGCAGATGACAGGCGATCAAGACGCGCCGATCAAACGTCTATTGTTTGAATACGATCTTTTGCCGCTGCAAATCATCCGCTACGGCAAGCTATACCGCATTGAGACACCCGGCGGAAGTTTTGCACTTAAGAGCAAATCCATTAACCATACCATTGTTGATCGACTGCGTGTTGCCTATCGGCTCTCGGCCAAATTGATGATTGACGCGCTTTGCCCCCTGCCGTCAAAGTACGGTGATCTCGTCATTGAGCAGCAGAACGGCATTGGCAGCTATCTGCTGCCATGGATTGAGGAAACGGTGGCCGCGGATGACTTGCACAGCCGCTATGCCCGGCTCTTTTTGAAGACGGGGCAGATGCATCGCCAGACACTGGACGGTGAAGAGGAGGCACAGCTCGTTTATCAGGCGATGGCTGAGCGTCTGCCGGATCGCCTTGGCATCTGGGAAACCTTTGTTTCCGCCGCCGAACATCACCTCTACCCTTCCCCCTTTGAGCAGCTTGTGCTTGAGGCTTCCGGCGGTTACCTCACCGATCTTCAGCGTGCGATGACGTTTTTTCGCGAGGCGCTTCAGCCGAAGGAATCGGATGAGCAGGTAGACAAAAGAGTGCTGCGGCGTGCGTTCTGCCACGGCAGGCTCAGTCCGCTGCATGTGCTGATCGACCATGAAAAAAGTTATTTCATCAATTTTGAGCACAGTTCATATGGGCCCTGCGTGATCGAGGCAGCCGCTTTGTTTGAACAGGCGTGCGCCGTTCAACCCGCCGACCAAAAAGAGTGGGGAGAGTGGATCAACGCTTATTTGTCGGCCTGTCCGCTGAATGACGAGGAGACCGCCTTTTTATTTCACTATTTGATTTCTCCGCGGGCTCCGACGGATTTGCTCGCTCAGTATATGAACGCACATGACGAGAGTGAACTGTGGTTTACAAAACGATGGATGAAGCTGCAGCGTGCGCAGACAGCCATGCTTGAGGCATTCCGAGATTATTTTAACCGCAAGCAGCAGACAAACGCAGAGCAAGAGCAAACAGAGCAAAAAAAGTAATATCTTACAGCCATTTTTTTAAAAAACCGATATAAACGAAAAAGAGGATAGCGCACAGCAAAACGTCCATTGTCGTTGGCAGAAAAATGGTGCGGACAAGCTGGAAAAGTGCAAGCGGCAGTACAACAAGGCTTAATGTCTCACGAATTTTTTTGAAAAAGGGTTCAAAATGTTTGTTCTTAAACATGCGATCACCTCCCCAGGCCGTGTGCGGATCGTGTCTGGTCTATTTTATGCCGCGCTGTAAGCGCGTGTTCGGACGCTGAGCCGCACTTTAACAGGCTGCGAATTCAGTCATTTTCCTGATCGGTGCGAATGATGCTCGGCGGCACAGGCAGTGCTTCACTTTCATGTTCACTCATGCTTTGAACATACAAAAAGCGCCGGCTCGCGTCGCACACTTGCATCTTGTTCGCTGTTTCAATATAATAAGCAACAAGAAGAGATGGTTTGACATGTGACAGGCGATGAAGAGGAGGAGTACGCGCGGTCCGCGCCGACAGAGAGGGGACTCAGATGGCTGAAAGAGTCTCTCGGCGGCGCGCGCGGAAGGTAGCCTTGGAGCAGTCCGGCTGAAAAGCAGTCCATGCTGGGTAGGCCGGTCCGGTAGCAGCCGTTATCTGCGCGGAGTGCACGCATGGCGTGAATCAAGGTGGCACCACGGAGTTTTCTTCGCCCTTAATCGGGGAGGGAAACTCTTTTATTTTTAATTTTGCGTCTCCGGCGTAAAAAACACGCGATGCTGACTTGCGGCAGTGTGATGTGGATTTGCGCCGTGAGAGCAGTGGCTAAAAGGATGGCCTACAGATGGAAAGGGAGCGGAAAGTGGACATGGGTGAAGAAGAATTGGCAAAAAAATACGATCCGTCGGCAACCGAGGATCGATGGTACCGCACTTGGCAGGAAAACGGTTATTTTAAAGCAGGGGAGGACGCCGCGAAAAAACCGTATTGCATTGTCATTCCGCCGCCAAATGTGACGGGTAAGCTGCATCTTGGCCACGCATGGGACACGACGATGCAGGATCTTCTCATTCGCTTTAAGCGCATGCAGGGATATGACGCTCTTTATTTGCCGGGCATGGATCATGCCGGCATCGCGACACAGGCGAAAGTGGATGCCAAGCTGCGCGCTGAAGGAAAGTCGCGCTATGATCTTGGGCGTGAGGCGTTTCTTCAAGTGGCATGGCAGTGGAAGGCCGATTATGCCGCGCAAATTCGTAAGCAGTGGTCCAAACTTGGACTGTCTCTGGATTATTCACGAGAACGTTTCACGCTCGATGAAGGTTTGTCGCAAGCGGTACGTCACGTATTTGTAAAGCTTTATCGACAAGGGTTAATTTATCGCGGCGCTTACATTATTAACTGGGATCCCGCCGCACGCACGGCGCTTTCGGATATCGAGGTCATCTACAAAGACATTCCCGGGCATCTTTGGCACGTCAATTATCCGCTTGCGGACGGGTCAGGATCGATCCAGATTGCCACGACCCGGCCGGAGACAATGCTCGGCGACACCGCTATTGCGGTGCATCCAGATGACGAGCGCTACAAAGGAGTGATCGGCAAAACGGCGATTCTGCCGCTTGTTGGCCGCAGCATACCCATCATTGCCGACCGCTATGTGGATCAGAGTTTTGGAACAGGTGCAGTGAAAATTACGCCGGCACATGATCCCAATGACTTTGAAGTTGGCAATCGCCACAATCTGCCGCGAGTGCTTGTGATTGATGAAACGGGCACAATGAATGAAAATGCGGGCAAATATCAAGGATTGGATCGTGATGACTGCCGAAAGCAAATCGTAAAAGACCTTGAAGCTGAGGGAGCGCTTGCATATGTGGAAGAGCATACGCATGCGGTCGGTCATTCCGAACGCACCGGCGTGGTCGTGGAACCGATTCTTTCGACACAATGGTTTGTAAAAATGAAGCCACTTGCTGAGGCGTCCCTTCGCGCTCAGCAGACAAGTGATAAAGTGAACTTTGTGCCGCAACGTTTTGAGGGCACCTATAACCGCTGGATGGAAAATATCCGTGATTGGTGTATTTCGCGCCAACTTTGGTGGGGGCACCGGATACCGGCGTGGTATCACAGACAAACCGGCGAGATCTATGTCGGGATGGAGGCACCGAAGGACATTGAGAACTGGAAGCAGGATGAGGACGTTCTGGACACATGGTTCAGTTCGGCACTTTGGCCCTTTTCAACGCTTGGCTGGCCGGATGAACAGGCTGCGGATTTCAACCGCTATTTTCCGACGGACGCGCTTGTTACCGGGTATGATATCATCTTCTTCTGGGTGGCACGCATGATGTTCCAGTCCACCGCGTTCACCGGCAGGCGACCGTTTCGCGATGTATTAATTCACGGACTTGTTCGTGATGAGCAGGGACGCAAGATGAGCAAATCGCTCGGCAACGGCATTGATCCGATGGACGTCATTGCCAAATACGGCGCTGATGCCCTTCGTTATACGCTGGCAACAGGAACGACGCCCGGCCAGGACTTGACGTTCCAATGGTCAAAAGTGGAGGCAAATTGGAATTTTGCGAATAAGCTTTGGAATGCTTCACGGTTTGTTCTAATGAATCTTGAGGGATTAAAGGCCGCCGATGTAAAGATATCTGAACAGCGTTCACTTCCGGATCGCTGGATTCTGACGCGGCTTAACGAGGTGATTGCCAAAGTAACCGCCGGCTATGATCGTTATGAGTTCGGCGAGGCCGGGCGCGTGCTCTATCAATTTATTTGGGACGATTTCTGCGACTGGTACATTGAGATGGCGAAGCTGCCGCTTTATGGTCATGACAAAGAAGCTAAGCAACAGTCACGCAGCGTGCTCGTCTATGTGCTCGATCATGTGCTGAAGCTGCTGCATCCGATCATGCCTTTTATTACGGAGGAGATCTGGCAACATCTGCCGCATGACGGCGTGACAATTATGAAGAGCAGCTGGCCGCAGCCGGTCGCGGCTTGGGATGACGCTGAGGCGGTGCAGGAGATGGAACTGCTGATTAGCGTTATTCGTGCCGTACGCAACGTGCGGGCGGAAATGAATGTTGCGCCAAAGAAATCCGTGGCGCTGCTGATTCGCACGCAGTCCGCACGCGAACAAACGCTGCTTGACGAGAGCCGCGCTTATATCAAACGGTTTTGTAATCCATCGGATCTCCGCATCGGCACGGCTGTTACCGCGCCGGACAAAGCGATGTCTGCCGTCGTCAGCGGTGCCGAAGTCTACATGCCGCTTGCTGACCTTGTCAATCTTGACGACGAAATAGCCCGCCTGAATAAGGAATTAATAAAGATGGATGCAGAAGTGGCTCGTGTGGAGAAGAAACTCGGTAATCCGGGCTTCATCGGCAAGGCCCCCGCAGCGGTCGTTGATGCCGAGCGTGAAAAAGCGGTTGATTACCGGCACCAGCGCGAACGGCTGCAAGCACGTATTAAAGAACTGCGCATTTGAGCCCGCCGCGGCGCATGGCAAAGTGGGATCAAGCACAAGCGGCCGATTGCAACGGCCGTTTGTTGTTGGTGCGGCGTTAAAACGGATAAAAATTTCAATAGAACAGTATAAGAAAAGCTAAGGCTCAGCCTGTGCCAAAGGGGAGCCGGCTTCGCCAAGTTTTTCTAAAAAGATTAGAAGGATAAGTTCTTGTCCGCTCAAGTCGTCTCGCGAAAAAGGCAAGAGTGCAGGGGACCTCTTGCAAGCCGTGTGGGAATGGCCGTTCTTAAGTTGTCTCATTCGCGAGGCATGTGGGGCCTGAAATCAAAGTGCGAGATACCGCTTCAAACAGCGGGTATTCGTCTCCGCGTGAAGCGGCATGCTTTTTGGGGGGGCACTGATGATCGAACGCGCAGGACACTCATATTGGCTAAGAAGGGAAGAGCAGTATTGGAAACGATCGAAGAAACACTGCATTGGATTCACGGACTGGTCAAAATGGGTAAAAAACCGGGCATCAGGCGCATGGACTGGATGCTGGCACGTATCGGTCATCCTGAACGCTCCATTCGTACGATTCACGTGGCCGGTACAAACGGAAAGGGGTCGACGGTCTGTTACTTGCGCAGCATGTTACAGGAGGCGGGCTACAAGGTCGGCACTTATACATCCCCTTTTTTGACCATTTTCAATGAACGTATCAGCATAAACGGTGAGCCGATTGCTGATGCCGACTTGATTCGCGCGGCCAATATTGTGCGGCCGCTCGTCGACGCCTGCGGACGCGATACCGATTACGGCCGTCCGGCGGAATTTGAGGCGGTGACGATGATCAGTTTTGTCTATTTCGGCCGGATGAACCGTTGTGATATCGTTATCTATGAAGTTGGCATCGGCGGTCGCTATGACTCGACAAATGTCATTGAACCGCTTGTGTCGGTTATTACCAATGTTGCCATGGATCACATGCAGCTGCTCGGTGATACGATAGCGGACATTGCGTCAGAAAAAGCAGGAATTATTAAAGATGGCGGGGTGATCGTCACGACGGCTGAGCATCCGGATGCTCAGCGCGTCATCGAGAAGACGGCTCATCAAAAGCGGGCACGCCTGCTTGCACTTGGTCGTGATTTTTTTGTTAAGTCACAGCCAAACGGTAAAAGCGGTGAATGTTTTGCCTATCATACCGACAAACTGGCGCTTGAGGGCTTGCAACTGCACATGTACGGTGTGCATCAAATCAAAAATGCGGCGGCGGCACTGGCGGTAGTTAACTGCCTGAACGCGGCGGGGACGGTGACTGTTGACGAGCAGGCACTGCGAGGCGGACTTGTCCGTGCAAATTGGCCGGGACGATTTGAAAAACTGTCGGATGATCCTCTTGTGATCGTCGACGGCGCGCACAATGAGCAAGGCAGTGCCGCTCTTGCCTCAACGCTCAGACGCCATTATCCGGGACGTTATGTCCGCGTGCTGTACGCTGCTCTTGCGGATAAAGAATACGCTAAAATGCTTGCTGATATCGGCGCTGTTGCCGATGAGCTTGTGCTTGCCGAATTCGACTATCCGCGGGCGGCAAGCGCGGCGGCACTAGCCGCTGCCTCACACCATCCGTGCCAGCGCTGCACGAGTGACTGGCGTCACACACTTGGCACACTGGCAGAAGAAACAGCGGCGTCCGAGATTTTGCTTATCTGCGGTTCACTATACTTTGTATCCGCTGTTCGCAGTGCATACAAGGAGATGTATCGGTATGATGCTTCTAAAGCTAAGTTGGATTAGGGCGTCTGCCGCTAAAACCTTTGGATCCCTTCCTCATTCCTGTGAGTTTTGCTACAATGAAAGAGGTACACAGTAACAAGACAGCAGAAAGTGAGACGACGGGGAGGATCATAGGATTGCCTGCGTGGAAACAAAGAATATTCTGTATGCTTTGGTTGGTCATGGCTCCTTTGTCACTGCTGCTCGCTTACAGACTTGATCCGCCGCGCCATCTGGTGTTACCGGACTTACTGGCAGTCGCTGTTGTCTATGCCGTAACAGCGCTTTTTAGTTTTCGCGTCGGACATATCGACATTGTTATGCTGCAAGGCATCGGACTTGCGGCCTTTTTAATTTTCGGCCTGTTTATTGATATGCTGCTCACGCAGATGGCGGTTGTCATCTATTTTCTCTCAAAGTTTCCGAGACGCCGTGATGACTGTCGCTTTTTAATTCAACTGTTAATGTTTTTACTGCTCTCGTTTGCCGCCGGTTTGACTTATTACCTTCTTGGAGGGAAAATCAGCCGCCAAACGACTTTTTTTTCAGATAATTTCGTGCCGATTTTCGGCTTTTACGTCAGTTCTTACCTTATGAATGCCATTTATCTGTTTTGTTATCATCGCTTTCTGCTCGGTGAAAAACAAGCACGTTTTTTTAGTGTTGACGCCCGGTGGGTGCTGCTGGCGATCGTGCTGATGATGCCGATGGGTATGGCGTTTTACGCCATGTACTTTCAAGCAGGTTTGCTCGGAATGGGGTTGATCGCTGTACCAATGGCCATCTCCTCTCTCCTTCTCCGCATGTATAATACCAGCCGGGAAGTGTCATTTTTTTTTGAACGACTGAATGTTGTCGGTCAGAAACTCACCGCTGAGCTGGACGGTGAGCAAATTCCGCCGCTGCTTTTTCGTGAGCTCAGTGCGGTCATGCCGGTTGATTTTGGCTACATTGTGCTTTTTGCGCGTGCGAATCATCCTGAAGTCATCTATCGCTACCAGACTGCGGGTACGCAAGCGTTCGTTCCGTTTGAGCGCCCGACCGATCTAAGTTTTGATGGCTTTCGAGCAGGCAGGCCGTCTTACGGGCATCGCTCCAGCGTAGTATATCCGTTTTTGCGCCGACTGTCCAACCGGAAGGCACGCTCGTTCATCTCGGTGCCAATGTTCTATCGTAAACGAGTCGTGGGCGTGTTGACTGTTGCGGCAGCGCACGCGTTCAGTTACCGGAAAAGTCATCGCATCGGCATGGAGTTGCTCGGCAATTTTCTTGCTACTGCCTTGGGTAATGCGCGCAGCTTTGAAGAAAAGCGGCAGGAAAGCGAGCACTGTCCGCTGACCGGGCTTTACAATTACCGGTACTTTATGACCGGGCTGCATCGGCAAATTGAACAGCAACCCGATACGATTGTGTCACTGCTTTTGCTTGATGTTGATAATTTTAAACACGTCAACGACGTCTACGGGCATCAGAACGGCAATGCGGTGCTTGTGGGTATGGCAGATTGTCTGCGTGCTACGGTTGATCGATATGGTACCGTGTCGCGTTATGGCGGTGAAGAATTTACAATAACTCTGCCCGATATGCCGGCAAGTAGAGCTCTGCTTTTGGCGGAGGCTATTCGCCGCTCGGTTGCGAGCCGAGAGTTCCTCGTGTATATCGCCGATCAGAAGGACTACGAAACCATTCATGTGACCGTTAGTATCGGCGTCGCTGCTTATCCGCATTACGCCGTGACGGCGGGCGAACTTGTATATAAAGCGGATGAGGCGATGTATGGTGGAGCCAAGCAGAAAGGGAAGAACCGTGTGTCGCTTAGCCACTGACCAAATATGTTATTGAAATTGACGAATTAGCGCTGTATATGAGGGAAAAATGAACGAACAAAACGACAGATTTCCTGTCCTTTTTTTTTTGGACTGTGCTATGCTGGCGTTTGAGCTTTATATGCCGCGCCTTTTATGCTTCATGGTGCTAATGATCGACGCGCGGATTTGATAATGAGAAAACCGGAGCGGGGGAGGCTTATGCATGTCCGAAGATCCGAAAAAACAGTCACCAGTCACTGTATTTTTTAATGGAGAGAAGCTGACGCTTGAGGAGTGGACAAGAAGGGAGACGGCGGCCGGTAAGCAGCCTCCGCTTGACTGGAGCAGTGCATTTCCGAAAAAAGCGGTCGATAAACCTGCTCCTCACTCTTTCGATTCTGTCAAATCGCACTCGGCACGATTCACGCATGGCGACATGCTACGACATTGCAGGCGTGCCGGTCATGTGCTGCGCCTGCTACTTTTGCCGGCCGGCGCAGCAATCCTCATCGGACTGGCAATCGGTTTGACGCTGCTGCTTTTTTTTTCCGGACAAAGCGAAAAAAAAAGCAACACATGGGTAACTGAGGCGGCACCGACTGCCGGTGTTTCAGCCGTAACAGCAAAACAGCTGACTGTCAGTGAATTTTTGCTTCAAAGCGGTGTGTATTCGAATCAAACAAAGGCTCAGCAGGCAGCTGCGGCACTGCGGCGGCAGGGCTTGGCCGTCGTGACCGGCGGTTCAGGACAGACTGCTCTGTTTATTGCCGGATGCTCCAGTGCCGCAGCGGCAAGTGAACAGGCAGCTTATTATAAAAAAAAGCAGGTACCCGTCTATCAAAAGCAGGTTCAGTTTATACCATCCAAAAGAGCGGCGGTGCTGTCCGACCCGCTCAGCGGCCAGTTTGCCGCGGCCGCCCATGCTTTTATATTAAAACTGATTGATGAGTCAACCATGCACAACAGCGTGCCGTCCGTGAGTGAGCAAACACTGCGGCGGCTCACCGCTTTGGACACCCGGCTGCAGCAGACGGCGCTTCCCGTTCGAAGTCGCAGGCTTGGAACGCTTGCTGCGAATCTGAAGAGCGAAGGCTTACGTGCGCTAACCCATGCTGAGGGCGTTCTCAAGCAGCCGACTGACGCGCACTATGCCGCTTTCCAGCAATCCGTGCTTAATTTTACTGCGCTTTATCAAGATTTTATTCAAGTGCCCCGCTGATGTAAGAAAAAATGCTTTTTTGCATAAAATTTGTCATAAAATCGGGAAAGGCAGCGAAAAGTATATAGAATTGAAGCTGAATGTTTTTCTTTCCTTTTTTCCTGCACAGCATTTCTTTTTTCTTTGCGCTATTGTAAAGATAAGAAAAGGCGGCAGGGGGGGCGCTCAGATGACGAAAAGCGATATGATGATGCGAAATGTGCCGCGCGGTGATCGGCCACGTGAGCGCCTATTTCGCGACGGGGCAGCTGCACTTTCAGAACGTGAATTGCTGGCCATTGTACTGACGTCGGGAACGCGGCATGAATCGGCTTTGGAACTTGCCGGACGTCTGCTCAGTTGTTTTGGCGGCATGGAGGCATTGAGCATGGCGAGCGTTCAGGAAGTTCAAGGTATTCGCGGGATTGGTTGCGCCAAGGCGGCTCAACTTTTTGCGGCGTTTGAGATTGGGCATCGGATGGCTCGACCGGACTTGGAGAAGCGCTATGTGATCCGTTCCCCTGAAGACGGCGCACAGCTGGTCATGGAGGAAATGCGCCTTCTGAGCCAAGAACATTTCGTGACGGCCTTCCTTGATTCAAAAAATCAGGTGATTCATAAAACAACCATTTTTATGGGATCGTTAAATTCGTCACTGGTGCACCCACGCGAAATTTTCAGGGAAGCGGTGAGGCGTGCAGCAGCATCCATTGTTTGCTTCCATAATCACCCAAGCGGCGATCCGACACCGAGCCGTGAGGATGGCGATGTGACACGGCGCTTGGCAGCGTGCGGGAAAATGTTAGGCATTGATTTGCTCGACCACATTATTATTGGAAATCGCCAGTACGTCAGTCTAAAACAGCGCGGCATGCTTTGAATCAGATGCCGGAAAAAGATAAAAAATGATAAACCGCGGTGTGTCCTCTATAATTCTGTACATAATTAAGATATAATGTAACTTATGAGTTCTGCACCTGGAAGGGAGATTCCATGAATGTTTGGCGGATTTTCAAAAGATATGGGTATTGATTTGGGCACGGCGAATACGCTCGTGTATCTGAAAGGAAAAGGAATCGTCGTTCGCGAGCCGTCTGTTGTGGCGCTGCATACAGATACGGGTGAAATCGAAGCAGTCGGCGCAGCGGCTAAAAATATGATTGGAAGAACGCCGGGTAATATTGTTGCTTTGCGTCCCATGAAAGACGGGGTCATCGCTGACTTTGATACAACAGCGACAATGATGAAACATTTCATTGCAGAAGCACAGAAACAGCGTTCGATTTTTTCACGCAAACCGAATGTGATGGTTTGTGTGCCCTCTGGCATTACGGCGGTTGAAAAGCGAGCTGTCGAGGATGCAACCAAGCAGGCGGGTGCGCGTGAAGCATATACCATTGAAGAACCTTTTGCGGCGGCAGTCGGCGCAAATTTGCCGGTTTGGGAACCGACCGGTAGCATGATTGTGGACATTGGCGGCGGAACGACGGAAGTAGCCATTATTTCTCTCGGTGGTATTGTGACGAGCCAGTCGATTCGTGTAGCAGGTGACGACATGGACGAGTCGATTATTCAATATGTTAAACGCAACTTTAATCTGATGATCGGTGAGCGTACAGCGGAGACACTGAAGCTTGAAATTGGTTCAGCCGGGCACGATGAAACTCAAGAGGCGGCTAAGATGGACATTCGTGGACGCGATCTGCTGACGGGTCTGCCAAAGACTGTCCAAATAACAGGCAAGCAAGTTGCCGAAGCGCTGAGCGATGTTGTCTTTCAGATCGTCGAGGCTGTCAAGGTGACGCTTGAGAAGACTCCCCCTGAATTAGCGGCCGATATTATGGATCGCGGGATTGTGTTGACCGGTGGTGGCGCACTGCTTCATCATTTGGATCGTACGCTGAGCGAAGAAACGAAGATGCCGGTTATTGTCGCAGAAAATCCGCTTGACTGTGTTGCGATCGGAACGGGACGTTCACTTGAGAATCTGCATTTGTCAAAGGGCGGCAAGCTGATTTCACTGAACGAGGGCAAGTGACAGACGGCTGGCACTGCGCGAAAAAAAGGCTGTTGTGAAGAAGCGGATACCCAATCGGGCGGGTTTGTTTGGACATGTTTTTGCATCGTAAATCGGCACTTTTTATTTGTTGACAAGAATGGAAGACTCGACTTTTCAGCACGAAAAAGTGGACGGTTGTCGGATCGGGATATGGATTGATCAAGCAAAAGTGCTATGCTCGTTCGTTTTCTTTGACATGATTTGAAAAAGCAATCATCTCTGTGGCAGATGAACAGTCAAGACGTCAACATAATTAAAGGATTATTCATTCTTTGCTTTCTTGTGCGTTAAAAAAGTAAATGGATGTCAGCGGGACCAAGTATAAGAAAAACTAAGGCTAAGCCGTCGTCCCGAAGGATTTGGCCTCGCCAATTTTTCCTAATCCTAAAAACTGTACGAAATTAAGCAGGTGTCTTTATGCATTCTTTTTTTTCGAACAAAAGGTTGATCATTCTCCTCAGCGGGCTCGTTGTTCTTATCGCGCTCATTAGCTACTCGCTGAGAACGCCGAACCGTGCGTCACTTCCGGAACAATTTGTACAGGATACCGTCGGATGGTTTCAATATGCTGTAAGTGTACCCGCTCAATACGCAGCGGGTTTCTTTCAGAACGTCAGTGATATGAAAAATGCTTATGAAGAGAACAAGCATTTGAAATCTCAGCTTGAGCATTACGCACAGATTGCTCAGGAAAATCGGGAATTATCCGAACGTTACCAAGAAATGAAAAAATTGCTCGGCATTAATAACGACCCGAATCTTTCAGATTATAATAAGTATCCGGCGATGGTGATCGGTCGTTCGTTTAATAGCTGGAATGCTTTGCTGACCGTCAATAAGGGCCGGTTGAACAGCGTTCATACCGGCATGCCGGTTATTGATGGCAAGGGTGCACTGATTGGGGTCGTCAGCAAGACGGGCAATTTCTCCAGCCAGGTTGTGATGATTACCGATACACAGGATGTCAGCCAGATTTCAGCAAAGATTGCCGGCACAGCGGTTTATGGCATGATTGATAATTATGATGCAAAAACGGGTCGGCTGAGTTTTGAGAAGATCCCGATTAACGCCGATGTGAAAAAAGGACAGACAGTCGTCACCTCAGGGCTGAGCAGCATGTATTCAGAAGGTCTGATCATTGGCACTGTGGTTTCCATTTCAACCGATCAGTACGGTTTGACAAAGACGGCACAAGTAAAACCGTCTGCTGACTTTAACAGCCTTGACTACGTTGCGGTCGTTGAGCGTAAAGCGCCGTCTGCCAGTTCGGGGAGGTAAGGGCATGAAGACGTTTAAGATCTTCATTGCACTTTTTGCAGCTTTGATCGTTCAGGAATCAATCATGCCGCTAGTGCTGCCAGTCAGCAGTGCCGCGGGGTTGCAGTTTGTTCCAGACTTTCTGCTCGTTCTGCTTCTTTTGGCGGCTTTCCCAGGCCATCTCGGATGGAGCCTTTGTTATGCCATCATTTTTGGACTTATCATCGACTGCACGTCGACGCAATTGCTTGGTGTCTACGCTTTTGGTATGACGCTGTCCGTTTATCTGACTTTTCAGCTATCACGTTTTATGAATATGAACGTGGCCTCGGTTTTGTTGCTCTGTCTGACCGGCGTTTTTATCAATCAGTCCTTTATTTATTTAATTAATTTAACGGTTGGGGCAACATCGCTTGCGCCTTTGGCATTTGCCAGCGATCATTTACTGCCGACACTTCTTCTTAACGGGGCTTTCACGCTGTTGTTCTTTTATCCGATGGAGCGTCTTGTGCGCCCAACAGCGAAATGAGAGGGCAGATCCGTGCAGGCGTCGGCGTGTTGGAAGCGGGATCACAACTGCTTTTGGCAGGCGAGCTGCGGCGCCACAATATCTTAGGCGGTTTGGCTGTACCCAGCCCTTTTTAGGCTGAAAAAAGGAATTATCACTATTTTGTTGAATGTTTATGTATTGGGGTGAGGGGTCAATGTCTGTCGAATTATCGTCGGCGCGTCCGCTTGTGACGATGAGGGGAAGAAAAGACGGTTTTGTTTTCGTGCTTGACGATCAGTGTGCCTATGATGCACTGCTGGATGAGCTGAAAAGTAAATTAACGGTTAACCTTCACCCATATGCAAGCGGTCCGAAGATCACTGTGAAGGTGCTGGCTGGCAATCGCTACCTCAGTGCTGAGCAGCGGGCAGACATCGCTGCTGCCATCCATTCATTCGAAGGCCTGAGTGTTGAATCCATCGAGTCAAATGTCATGACGCGCAAGCAATTTGAAGACAAGCGTGACAATGAAAAGATCGTTTTGGTGTCTCAAGTTGTGCGTTCAGGGCAAGTTGTAACTGTGCGCGGCAGTGTTTTACTCATTGGTGACGTTAATCCGGGTGGTGTCCTTGCTGCCAGCGGCAATGTGTACGTTCTCGGGGCTCTGCGCGGGCTTGCCTGTGCGGGGAACGGTTGTGCGGAAAGTGAAGCACTTATCGCCGCGTCACTGATGCAACCAACGCAGTTACGTATTGGGCGCTATATTAAAGAGAGCAGCGAACAGGATCCGGAACAAATGCTGGCTTGTGCCTACGTTGATCATGAGCACGGTGAAATCATGCTTGATAAAATAAAAAATAGATGCAGGGAAAATCATTTGATTCAGCAAATTAGCTTATTATGATGTGCCAGCAGTGTGCATGAGGGGGGTTTAATCATGGGAGAGGCAATTGTTGTGACGTCCGGCAAGGGCGGCGTCGGCAAGACGACGACGTCTGCTAACATCGGCACGGTGCTCGCGCTTCACAGCAAGAAGGTGTGCCTTGTCGATACGGATATTGGATTGCGTAATCTGGATGTTGTTATGGGACTGGAAAATCGGATTATTTATGATCTTGTTGACGTTGCCCGTGGACGCTGTAAATTAAATCAGGCCCTTGTGAAAGATAAGCGCTTTGATTCACTTAGCCTGCTGCCCGCTGCGCAGACGACCGACAAAACAGCAGTCAACCCGAAAGAAATGGCTGACATGGTTGAAACGCTGAAGGCCGATTTTGACTATGTGATCGTTGACTGTCCGGCCGGCATTGAGCAGGGTTTCCGCAATGCGGTGTCCGGTGCGGATCACGCGATTGTTGTGACGACGCCGGAGATTTCATCAGTGCGCGATGCGGACCGTGTCATCGGCATTCTGGAAAAAAATGAACGGCTGACTCCCCCGCGGCTAATTATTAACCGCATCCGTCCGCATATGATTCGCAGCGGTGACATGCTTGAAATTGAGGAAATTATGAATGTACTGGCCATCGATCTGCTCGGTATTGTTCCGGACGACGACAGTGTCATTTCAGCAACAAATAGGGGCGAACCCATTGCGATGAGCCCATCGACGAAAGTTGGCCAGGCTTATCGCAATATTGGACGCCGTATTCTTGGGGAAACGGTGCCCCTCATGTCTCTTGATGATCACACCGGTTTTCTTCGTCGCTTTAAAAACATGCTTGGAATGCGCTAATGGTTAGTCGATTAAAAAGCGTTTTGCTACGGCAAAGCGCTTTTTTGGTACGCCCCGCCCGGACGTCTAGAGAAACAGCGATTTAACCCGTATTAAAACAAAAATAAAAACATGATTCCCATCGCTGCCTGATGAAAAGATAACGGATGGCAAGAAGGGACGCCGCTTCGAGGCGGACGACTTTGAACATCAAACAGATGATGACATGACCGATTTATAAGTGCTTCACTTAAAGATGTTCATCTGTTAATAAAGGGCGCGATGCACATATTTTTCGCAGCGCGGCATACGTTGTCTGTAAAAGGACAAGCGGAGGAGCAAAAATGCATGAGTGCATATGAAGAATTTAAACGTCGCCATGATGAACGAAAACGATGGTCAACATCGGAGCTGCGCGGCAGTGAGGGGCAGCGGATGCAGCCGGTCAGGAAACAACCGGCTTCCATGAGACCGCCGGACAATGATTCAGTCCGGGCAACATCCCGTGTTTCGCGGCGATTGTTTATTCAGTTGTTTTTTTCGGTCGCACTCGTTGCCGCCGTCTATGAGGCTCATGTGAGCAGCAGTCCCTATGCGGCAACTGTGAATCAGAGCGTCAAAACAGCAATGACAGAAGAATTTCAATTTGCGGCGGTGTCCGCGTGGTACACCAAGTATTTTGGGAATCCAATCAGTTTTCTGCCGGATGGAGCAGGAAAACAGACGGCAGAAAGCCGGTCAGAGACGAATACGGCAACTGCCGACAGCCAGTATGCTGAGCCGGTGACCGGTGAAGTCATGATACCCTACAGCAGTAAAACGAAGGGCGTAACCGTCAAAACAACATCACACGAAGCAGTCAAAGCCGTTCAAAATGGTGTTGTCATTTTTGTCGGGAAAAAAACATCCACCGGACAGACGATTGTTATTCAGCATGCTGATCATAATGAATCGTGGTACGGCCATCTTGGCCGCATAGCAGTGAAAGTGTATCAGCAAGTCAACAAAGGAGAGACCATCGGCACGACGGAAGGAGGGACAAAGGGTGAT
The DNA here is from genome assembly GCA_047722915.1 of Sporolactobacillus sp. Lineage (GTDB taxonomy): Bacteria > Bacillota > Bacilli > Bacillales > Sporolactobacillaceae > Sporolactobacillus. Next base: position 1,127 of record JBDNZQ010000026.1, on the reverse strand, counting down.
TTTTATTTTGCACTAAAAAAAGGACAGAAGTTCATTGATCCTATTCAGGTGATGTCATTTGATTAAATTTTTATTGACACATACACGAATTCACCCATTGTTTTGTCTCATTCTTGTGGCGGGTGCGGCAACGGGTTACATGTGGGAAACTTTTTCTGCTTTTTTCATTGTTTTAATCCATGAATGGGGCCACGCCGCAGCGGCTTATGCCTTTGGTTGGAAAGTTGTTCGTATTGAATTACTTCCTTTCGGTGGTGTTGCCCGTCTTGACGATGACGAGGACCATCCCTTTTGGCAGGAGGCGGCTGTCATTATTGCCGGTCCGCTCCAGCATTTGCCGTTGGCGCTGCTTGCCCTTGCCCTTTCGCATGCCTCGTTTTGGGGAGTCAGTCAGCAGCATGCGTTTCTTCAGGAGAACGCGGCACTGCTGTTGTTCAATCTTTTACCCATTTGGCCGCTTGACGGCGGCCGGTTGCTGCACGTCGCCTTGCAGATGCGCTATCCGTTTAAAGCCGCTTATCATAAAGCGCTCATCTTTTCTTTTTTTGCGCTCGGCACCGTTTCATTTTGTCTTCTCTTTCTTGAACCGTACTCGTTCAATCTTTGGATCGTGCTGGTTTTCATTGCACTTTCGATTTACAAAGAGCGCCGTGCTGTGGCTTTTCACTTTCTCCGTTTTTTGCTTGCGACGGCCAGACGTCCGGCAAGGCAGCCGATCACGCGCCGTTTAAATGTGCAGTCGGACGCTCCGCTTCCTTACCTGTTTGCCGCCTATTATCGCCAATCTGAGCACCAGGTGCATGTCGAAGGGACGCCAATCGTGCTTGACGGCAAGCGCCTCTTAAGTGATTTTTTTTCTGGTCGCTGTGCCGGTCAGACGATTGCCGATTGCAACGCTCCTCGACGATGATCTTTTTAATCCCTTTTCATTCGCCGCGTGGGCCGTCCGGGCGCGCTGCCGGCGACAGTGAGTGGGCCCCCTCTCCTGCTGCAAAAAGCGAAAATTTCCTCCCTTCTTCGCGCCTCATACGGTGTTCGAAAGGACTCGGGCGGTTTGGGCTCTGTCTCCAAACTATGTGTAAAATGTTTCTCGGTGGATGAGTCGGACTAGGCAGCGTTAGGGTGGA
>JBDNZQ010000025.1:0-27619 GCA_047722915.1 Sporolactobacillus sp. | reverse complement strand
CCACCCTAACGCTGCCTAGTCCGACTCATCCACCGAGAAACATTTTACACATAGAAGAACAACCGTCACTATTGGTTTGTTGCGTTTTAAACCATTCATAACCATCATTATGCTTCATAATTACACCAACGATACCATTTGTATGAGATGTTCTTCCTTTGCGTGAAATGTTTTTTAGAGAATATTCAATTTCCCAGTCAATCCATTTGCTCTTTTTTATATTTGGAGAAATGACTACAATTGTAACAGACGTATCATACATCATATCAGTCAAATTATTCTTTATGTTTTCAGTTGTTGTATCAGTGAGATCCGGAGAATCACTTGTTTCTCCCTTATAATAAGTGGCATCATCGCCAAGTGCTTCGATGATTTCATCCCGAAGTTCCTGTGCTTCACTGTACTTATAAGATATAAATGTTTTGTGTGCCATTTTCCTATCTCCTTAATAAATTAATAAAGTCTACAATGTTCTTTACGATCGTATTATTATCCGATTTTACATTCAAACGGTTAAATGCAGCCTTAAAAGGTTCATCAGTATTTCGATAAAATTCTGACAAATTTCCTGCAATATTACTCCAGATTTTCTGTGCTACATAACCTGTACATCCGACCGGAACAATTAAGTTATCACAGTCACGTGCAATCTCATACTCTGATGTTACTCCATTTGCAAGAACAATCTCATTCCTTTTAGCATCCACTTTATTGCCAAACAAAAATATGGATATGCCTGCGCGTGATATCATATCTCTTCTATAATTTTCCCATAATTTCTGCCGTGTCTCATCATTCTCTATTCCTTGTGGAAATGGTCGCAAAAGCAGTCTGTTATCGTTGATTGTCTTGCGTTTCATATAAATTTCTTGTAAGGCTCCAGTTATTACTGCACTTCCGACACCTAACCCAAACCCGGAAATCAAATTATAGCCTTCTCGTATTAATGTATTACTGAGAATATGTATAAACTCTATTGCACTTTTTTCTTCAAATGTTCCATATTCCACAGCGCTCCCGGATATAAAAATGTTGTCACAATTTAGGTGGCGATCTACCTGTCGCAATATTTCTGTGATTTCCGAATAATTATCAATCATAAGTGCTTTAATATTATATCGTTTAAGGTCTTCAATAAACAATTCGTGCTTGCGCTTGGCATATTCAAAATCTGCTTTATTTGAAAAATCAGCCTCTTGTATTCTTCGCATAATTGCATAATGTTGCCGTTTGCTCATCTCTCCGTAATCAATTCTAATTCTACTAAGAATGTAATCAATATTGGGATCCGAAAAGCTAAAGCCAATAAATAAAAATGTTTTTGATATCAAATCACCACTTAATGCAGTAATGAATTGTGCATGTTCGCGATAATATTTTTGGTAATCGTCTTTTATTATAATTGCATCATCTGGATTGCTTTTGTCTCCATGCATTTTATAGACAATCGCATCCCTATGTGGTCTAGTAACAGAAAGTTGTTTATTATTGTATTTTACATCAATTACACGTTTTGCGTCTATCAACGCATCTTCAATGAGTGAATCATAGTTGGTAGTCCAATACGTGAATATAGGTAGTCTAGCTAAAATCCGATGATTCTCATCTATCTCTTTTTCTTGCGTAAACTCATCAAAAATTGTATCGTTTATTATGCTTCGGTTTCCATTTCTGTTGCAGCAATACTGTGCCAACGAAACCAAATCATATTCTTTGTCTACGTCTAATTCCAGCTCTTGAGCTATATTTCTCAACAAGCTCTTCCAATCTACATATCCAGAACCTTTTGAAAATCCAGCTCCGACAAAGACAGCGGCACTATTGTCTCTAATTTCTTTTGCAAATCTGTCAACAAATGCAGATATTTCCTGTTCCAAGACAATATCACCTCCAACATTATCATAACCGCTCTTTTAATAATTCTATTACAGCTTATGCCATCCGGTATCCGTTCATATGTTTTTGAATTGTTCACCTTTCAATAAATTAACTATTGATATGAATCCATTTGACATATTGCCTCACATTTTAACAATGGATATAAATAGACTAAAATGATACCACTATATTATCCGCTGGCGTATCCTTTCTATAATCAAATGCCATATTAATATCGACTTGGGAGTATTTTGTAAAGTCTTCCCAAATAACAACATATATGTATCCATTATCAATGTTGCTTTTTAAAATAGGAAAAAGATTGTTTTTGGAGTGTTTAAATAATCTTGTGTAAATGATTCAAAAAAACAATTGAAAAGGGAAAGCCTTCCCCTTAAGATATTAAGCGACCAAACTCATATCACAGGAGGCTTTCCCTATGAACCAATTTACCACAAAAATCATGTCCGCCCTAGCCCAACAACAAGACTTGGACGAAATTTTTCGACAGCATCTAGAAGAAGCTGTTAATGAACTGTTAAAACTGGAATTGAGTAGCTTCTTGGGCTATGAGCCTTATGATCGTGAAGGCTTTCATACAGGTAATTCTCGAAACGGCCAATACTTTCGCAAGTTTAAAACCCGTTATGGTGAATTGACCCTACAAATGCCCAGAGATCGCAATGGAGATTTTCATCAACACACAGTGCCTGCCTATCGTCGGAATAGTGATGCCTTAGAGACAACGGTTATTCAGCTCTACCGTAAAGGGATCACGACATCTGAAATCGCCAATTTGATGGAAGAGATGTATGGACATTTTTATACGCCACAAACAATTTCGAATATGACTCAAGCAGTTTCTGAACAAGTCACTCAATTCAAAACCCGTCCCTTGTCTGCACAGTATGTCTGCGTCTATCTCGATGCGACTTACCTGCCTTTAAGGCGAGACACGGTGGAAAAAGAAGCCATCCATATTGCGATTGGGGTCAAGCCTGATGGCACAAAAGAAGTGCTGGCTTATACCGTTGCGCCCACTGAATCCACTGGCGTTTGGTCAGAACTACTCACTGACATCCGTGAAAGGGGCGTTCAAGATGTACTGCTCTTTATCGCTGATGGACTTGTTGGGTTACAGAGTGCTTTAGAAAAAAGCTTTCCAAAAGCTAAGCTTCAACGCTGTCTTATCCATGTCAGCCGTACACTCTGCAATCACGTCCGAGTCAATGATCGAAAACCAATGATGGATGAATTTAAAGCACTACACCAGGCAGCAGACAGAAAAGAGGCACAAGAGCTTTTAAAGCAGTTCCTTACTCACTGGCAGGGACGTTACGCACGGCTCATGGATCGATTAAAGAAGACAGAAAATCTATTAACGTTTTTAGAATTTCCGACTTCCATCCGCGCGAGCATCTACAGCACCAATATGATTGAATCGTTTAATAAAAAGTTAAAACGGTACAGCAAAAGAAAAGAGCAATTTCCAAATGAAGATTCCCTGGATCGCTTTCTCGTAACCCAAATGATCGCTTACAACACTAAATTTTCAGTACACTGTCATCGAGGATTTAACCAATGCCGTGACACCCTTGAATCCATATTTCACTGATCGTTGCTTGATCGGGAAGGCTGTCATTTACACAAAATACTTGACACTCCCTGTTTTTGTTATAGTAGTCATAGCTTCCTTGTGAGTCCGGAAGAATGACTGCTAATATGGCATTGTTGTGACTTGTGTAATCATTCCGTTTCATATTTTTTAATGAGTATGAAATTTCCCATGGAATCCATTGTGAACGTTACCATTTTCCGATTTCTTTCATGCTTGGCGAAATCAAAACAATTGTGAGAGTACTGTCGTAAATTTTGTCTTTAAGATGTTCCCAGATATATTCATCGCTTTTGTCGGAGAGGTCTTCGTCGTTATTTTCACCCTTATATATGTCTTTGGAATTTCCAAGAATTTTTTCTGCAATGAAATTAACGTAGTCATGCGCCCAAGTAAATGCTCCCACACCGGGAAGTGATTTAACATTGCTGTCCTTTGTAAATATTCAATTTTTCCTTCTTTCATATTGTAACCCCATTAAGTACAGATCCCTATTGTCACATAACATAGATTTTCATTAAGTGAACCGTTGAATTTAATCTTCCTCCGTTGCTAACCTGAATTCCCGTGAAATTATACCAAGGCAGGTGGATCCACTCCTAGGATTTGATAAAGGTCCATCTGTTTTTTTGTCATCTCACCAATATGCTTGTGGCCACCGGGTTGCCAGTACTGCTCGACCACATCCAGTTCATCCAAAAGTTCCTGAATGGTGTATTTTTTAAATAATTGATGATCGCTCATGGCCTTTTTTATGTAGGAAAGATAGAACAGCGCGATGAATTGGACGAAAAGTTTGCCTTCCAGGTTTTCTTCGGAAGAAACCGAGGTTCGGCGAAGATTCAGCCGTTCTTTTAAATTGCCGAAGGCTTTCTCGATCAGATCCTTTGTCCGATAAATCTCCACTGCCTCAATCGGATCTTTGATCCCATTGGAAATGAGAGCGAAGTAACCAAAGTCCTTTTCCGCTTTGGCAATTGCCTCGACTTTTGGTGTCAAGGAAATTCCTGTGACAGGCGTTTCTTTCCACTCGTAGTAACGAGCATAAAGCTTTTCATGTTCCGAATTTTTCCTGCCTGACTGGAGTTCTTCCTCCAGACGATCCAGCAGTTTATTGAAGGCCATCTTATCGTCAGTCGCTTTTTGATCATTATAGTAGAGATGAAGATACAGTCTTTTCTTATCGGTCATCATTTCCCCGGTTCGCTTTTTGACTTCTGAATAGTCCCAGTCCGTCAGAAAGGATTCATAGTAGAGATTGCAGCCGGAATCATAGTGAGCGCGCGTAATCATTTTCTGACGGACATCGTCCAACGTCTTGCGAACAAACTTCAGTGACGTTCGGACACCAATCAGATATTTTACGTGGTCTTGATAGAAGGCGTTAATATTTTTCTCACTGTAGAAGCCGCGGTCCATCACGATCTTCACTTTCTTTTGCTTAAGAAAGTCTACATCAGCGAGCAGTGTCCGTATCGTTTTGACGTCGGCAATGTTGCCCGGCAGTTTGCGATAGGCTACCGGCAGACCGGAAGTCTCCCCGTAAAGAAGCGCCAGATTAATTTGCGGCAGCGGATCATGTTCCTTGTTTTTGCCGTATTTGATTTGTTTCAACACTTTTGAGTAGGACGATACAGAGGTCGTATCATAAGCCAAATACTCTTCACGGACACGTCTTTTGCTTTGGAGAAGAAAGAAATGATGTTTGGCATTTTCTGTGATTGAACCCAAAAGCTCACTGCTTCTCTGGGAGGGCAAATTTTTTCCGTAGGGATGCACATGGGTTTTCGCCCAACGGGGAAAGCGGCTCATCGGATTGCGATCCTCCAGAACCAGATAATAGGCCAGGGAAAGAATCTGTGGATACGATTCTGGAAAACATCGGGACAGGTCATCTGTGAGGCCCAGTTTGGCGCCGATGGCGTCAAATAAGTACGTTGCTCCGTAGAAACGGCGCTGATAGGTGGTCGACGCCACGGGACCGCGTTTCTTTTCTTTTTGGCTGATAATCTCTTTCAGACCGTCGGTATACTTTTTGGACGGAATGAATTTGCCGGTTACCGAATCCAATTTGCCAATACATTTTCGATGATTCCGCGTCTGTTTTTTCCCCTTGTCCCAGTACCCTTCGGATTCATACACGTAAGTGATTCCATTTTTTTTGTTCTTCAAATGAACGAGTGACATGGGCATCCCTCCAAAACATGGTATAATTATACCATGTTTTGGAAAAAAAAGCAACACTAAAAAAGTCTGAACTCCTTGATTTAAAAGGAATCAGACTCGATTATTGGTATAAATGTCCGGGAATGCAGGTTTCATATGAAGAAAAATCCGAGAGCCAGAATTTCTACTCCGACCCTCGGAAATATTTTTATTTCAAGACCTTTTAACCAATTATCTATTTTCTCTTGTCAGCAAACATGCACTCTCAACATGGAACGATAGCATCAGATTAATGTCGGGTCTGTGTTTTACTATTTTCTCGTTCTCGGGAATAGGTCGATAGTGGTTTTTATGGGTAAGTTCCGTTCGTGGAAGCATGTCAGCAGCATATTAAAAGTTCGGTGCGTTCTTGTGAACAAGTCAATGGTAAGTTTAAATCTCACCGCTTACGTTAGCAAATGCTTATAAAATAGATATAGTGTGCATTTTTACTGGCATATCGTTAGTGAAGGTTATTGCACTTTTCTCTTTGAATTCGTGATGTATGTTTCCTCTGTAAAAGCGCCCTTGTAAACTTCATCATCAAAGAAGCCTAAAATCTCTTTTAGTTTTTTCTTGTCTGCCGGGATGATCAGTTTTTTATTTTCAACGGTAATTTCCAAACCACAACTCTGTGCCAACTTCTTTATTTTGTCTGCTGTATTGTTCTTGAGAACGCCTGAGTCATTTATTGCTGCAATTTTTCGGCGTATCCAAGTATCAGCCATTGACTGAAACTGGTCTTTGTCCGCAATACTCAACAAGTCCAATCCGCTGAAGCTTTGAACTTCAGCATCAGTTGCGGAGCGATAATACTCGCTCAGGTCAAATATCTGGCGGGCATAAAAATATGAGGAAAATCGAAGTTCCATCTGAGTGAATACACAATCGATAGTATCTGTAATCCCGATGCCCCACCGATTCTCAAGAATAAAAGTGTCTTGGTCATAGAACAGGCTGAACTTTTTTGTGGAAAGATACTGTTCCTTGCGGAAACGCTGAAAAGCAACGTTGAATATCTCAGTGTTATCAGCCTCTGTACGTTCACCAATAAAAATTGCTCTTATATCTGGCTCTGCATCTTTGTTGTAGGCAAAGGTCTGTAATCCAAGCGGGTTTCTGACCGCATCGGTTATAACTTCTGGTAGGTGAAAATTGCAGATAGACAAGCCCTCGTCCTCGTTCGGCTTATAGCTACCGTCAAAAGGGACGATTTGCTTGCCCGAAAGTAATGGCACGGCGGCATCTGAAAAACTACTGCAAATCGCCGTTTGCGTAGTTTTGCCTACTTCCAGCAACTGAACCAGGTTTTCATTTCCATCGTTCAGAAGCACCATAATTGAGCTATTCTCGAACATTTATCTTTCCCCCTTTGTATCTATAAGCAGTTTTTCAAAGACTCTCATTACCGTTTTTACATCGGCTTTATTTCGAATTCGCCGTCGCTTCGAGATGAGCATATAATCACCAACACCAGTGCTTTCCGTTTCTAATTCGTAGAAATGGTAGCCAGCGAAAAACAGGAGGATGTTTGGCAAAGCCATAATTGCTGGAAGAATAAACAAAACAAGCATAAGTCCGACAACAATCAATGAAACGATATGATAGTCTGACATAACCATATAGGCGAATGGCAAAATATAAGAAACCACATATGCTACTAACCACGAGTCCTTTGAAATAATTTTTGACACATTGATGTTTTTAATTGAGCAGTTGTTCTTTCCATAGCAGAAGCAAATGGCAAACAGAATCGTCACGACTATAGCAACGGCAAGTAGTATGATGGGAACACGCCAAGTTTTGAATTCGAGATACCAAGCTAAAGCCGTCATACCCGCAAGAGGCACGGCATTTGCAAGGTTGTATATTGCCCGTTGAAGCCAGTTTGCCACTACATTTTTCTCCTTTGAACTTATTATTCCACGCCCAAAGCTTTAAACACGGCTTCCTGCGGGGTTGAGTAAAATATCAAGCTAAATGCGCCGATGAGGTCTGACGGAACAGTACCAAGTTCGGCGGCTGATGTTATAGGTATCAGTACCTTCTTCGCTCCCGCATCGAGGCAGACTTGCAAAACACTCGCCAACTCCTCGACTTTAAGGATTGTACCACTAATGCTGATTTCACCCAGAACAGCAAGGCTCGAAAGTGTCGGCTTGCCGAGAGCGCAGGATGCGAGCGCTATCACGGTCGGAAGGGTCAGGTGCTTTGTCATTCCGATACCATTGAGATCTTGATAGTTGATAATGTAGTCTTTGGTGGTGGTGCTGAGCTGGCCGCTTATCTGGTTACCACTTGCTTTTAAGTAATTGAACGCCGTGTTCGTGGCTTCCTTTGCATCACGGTCAGAGCCGAGGCCTGTGCGCTCGAACTTGCCGTTGCCGGGAAGCATTTGTGTTTCAAGGCGGTACACACCTATCATACCGCTCTTGCCCTGCGAGATTGTGTAGACATTGCCTGGATTAGTCATTCCTTCGGGGATTATCTTGCCGCCACCTTGCTCCGGAACGGAAACATAACGCTCCTCAAAAGTCTCGTTGTCGATGTAAGAGAAGTTCACTTCATAAAACTCCATGCCGCCAATTTTCTTAAGCTGCTCTTTAACACGGCGGCGCATTTCGAGGGCGAAAGTTAGGATTTCTTCAATTTCATCTTTGGTGAACTCGCCGTTTGGATAGAGCAATTTGGCAAAGCCGGACACTATTTTGCAGACGGCAATAACGTCACGTTGATTCAGGTTGCTGCCAAACCGGAAGTATTTGTCGCACACGTCGCCAAACGGCTCTTTCCGCATCTGTCGCATAAATTCAGCGAGGTAGTCGGTGATAAAACCGTAACCGTCGGTGAACGATTCTGGGCGGTACTTTGGAATTTCCCAACCAGGGATATAACAGTGCATACGGTCGAGAAATGCCGTATCATACGCCATCGCTTCAGGAAACGGATCAAAAAGGTGCGAGGTTTTCAGCAGCACGTCCACGCTCTGGTTGATGTTACCGACGAAAGCCATTGAAGCCGACGCCGCCTTTTCTTCCTTGCCTCTGGCAAACGAGCCGGAAGCCATATAGTCTTTCATTATTTGAACGCCGTCTTTGTCCTTGAAGGTGATGCCTGCTACCTCGTCGAAAGCCACACAGTCCCAAAGCCCGACAAGCCCAACTTGCTTGCTCGACATATTGTAGAAGAGGTTGGCGACTGTGGTCTGCCCGCCGGACACAAGGATAGAGTTCGGCGAAATTTCCTTATAAAGGTGCGATTTTCCCGTGCTGCGAGGTCCCAGTTCGCAGAGATTGAAATTGTTTTCAATCAGTGGAAGCATACGGGCGAGTTGCAGCCACTTCTCGCGATCTGTGAAGCGGTCCGCCTCCATACCTGTGGAACGGAGCAAAACGGTTATCCACTCGTCCTTGGTAAAAGCGCGGCGGCCTTGCTTTATTTCGTCCATGTCGATGTGCGGCATCTGAATCGGGGTCAGTTTCACGATACGGATTGGCGTGGACTTCTTGTCTTCCTCGATGTACTCATATTCAAGTCCAACAATACACCAAATGCCGCCGCATAACAGGCGATCGTACTTTGACACATAGTCCGACGATATGGGGATGTTGCGGATACCGAGGTTTGAGAAGTCGGCTTCATAGCGGTCAAGTTTGATGTTTAGGCTCACAGTTAGACGATCGATGACCGTGTAGCTGCCGCGCTCGCGTAAGCCGGACAGCACCTTCTGCGCTTCATCGGGTCGTACGAAGTTTTCGGAGAGAATTCGCTTGACGTTCTGAACGCCGCTCTCGATGATGTTCGGGTCATCGGAGGAGCAATACTGCCCAAGCAAAAACTCCAAGACATAGACAGGCACATTCGCGCCTTCTTTGATAGCCTTGGTCAGATCTTTGCGGACGATCTTGCCGTCAAAATGCTCACGCAGTTTCCGATAAATGACTTCATTTGCGTCATCTGTTGCCGGTGTGTATTGGATTGAATCTATATCCATCGCGGAATCCTCCTTGTGCTACAGGTCAAAGCCGAAATCATCGGCAAACGCTATGTCAATGCGGAACTCGACCTCTTCTGGGGCATCGGTATCGTTGGCAATGACAAGGCGATATAATTTAGTTTTGTTGTATTGCATCTGCTTCAGCGTAAACCTCACGCGGAACACACGGTCGGAGGCGTTTGCGCTCGTCCTGTCGGCGATGACTGTCTGGAAGTCGCTGACGGGAACACCCTCGTCGTTGGTAAAGTGCAGGGTGTAATTGCATGGCTGAACCTTGTCGCCCACAGGCTGCTTTTGCAGGAAGTCAAGTGAAAACATCAGGTTAGAAACCTTGTGGCTTTCGGAAATGAGCGACAGCCCCGGATTCTGCACCTCGACATACTTCTTGTAGTCTGTACGCATACCTTTATAGACGATGACAGGCACAACCATTTCCTGCAGACTGATGCCTCCGTGGACATAGTTCTCACCACCACCCTGAACCTTGATACGGACGGTATCCTGCGGTGCATAGCCTTTCATGGAAGTTCCGCCAATCGTCCTCTCCGTCTTGACGGGCAGTAGGTAGTCGGCGACCGTATCTATAGCAGTAAGTGCGTAACGTCTACCCAGTTCGTACACTTCACCATCAAAGGTCTGACGGCTGATTTTTTGGCTCTCATCGAGTGGTTTATAGGTGTACAGGAAGCCATGGTCGGCGGTTATAAAAATATTAGTGCCTAAGCGATTGAGTATTAACTTTACAATACCGCTTAATTCATTAATGGCCGTTTGACATGCTTCAAACACCTTCATTTCAGTGGCGGGCTTGTCGCCGAGCGCATCTATCGTATTATGATAGATGTACACGACTTGCTTCCCTACTACAAGCGCACTTTGCTCTGATGGCTTCATTTGAAGCAAGTCGTGGTAGGTTATGGCTACGCTGTCGGGGGTGGCGACGTTTAGTACAGCATCACGCTGGGCGGTACTGGCGGTAGGATTTCCGTCCACGAATACTTCAATTTTATCGTTTGCCGACACCTCTTTGCCGGGCAGGAGCGCTGCCATCCCAAATTTCGTGATGCTTGGGAACACGGCTTGCATAGATTCAAGAGTCGCCTTGCCCTTAGTATTGTGGTTGAGGGCTTCGGAGAGCTCGGCGGCGACCTCATAGCGCAAGGCATCTGAAATTACCACAAACACACGGTTACTTTTGCTCATGTTCGGCGAAACATAACGGTTGTAGAATCTGCGCTGTTCATTTATCTCTGAAACATATCCGAGCGAATCCAAATCGCCCGCTATGGCTTTAGTCCAAGTCAAGGTGAGTTGCTTCAAGAACCACTCACGGTACAAGCCCTCCACCACATCGGAACACTTCTTTAAAGCGTCCTCCAAGAGGGCGTTCGGGGATTTTAGTGTATTACCAAAACTAAAATGGAAGTGCCGGTAATGGCCGTCCATCTCGTATGCATCGGTCGTGTATAGTTTCCAGACCTTTGCTGGTTCCACAATATGGAACCCGTCAATATGTTCCAGATAAAACTCTTGCATCTTGGCGATATAATAAAGGCTTTCGAGGTAGTCTTCGGTCAGAGCATACCAAGCGGCGGTACGGCGGTTCTCGACCGCACCGATGATCTCCTCCACCTTTATGACGTTCTCGCTAATCTCGGTAAAGAAGCGTTTCAGTATACTTTCATTGATGGCGGTGAAAACGTCGCTCTTTAAGAGAATATTTATATCCGTCTTGTCAAACCGGTCAGGAAGGCGTAACTCATGTTCAACATAGCGGCAAATCTCGATTAAGCCGTCTCTGCTGTCTCCCCGCTGCCACTCATGAACAAGTTGATAGCAGTACGCCTTACATGGGTCGGAAATGAATCGTTCCAAGCCACGCAGAGCGGAGGCGGGCACTGTCTGCGACAGAGCGGTGATTAGTATGTGTGCGGCCAGCTCACCGAGCGGTCTATCTTCCGCATTCACATAGCCTGTGTACTTCTGCACAAGCTGCCAGAACGCTTCGATGTTGCCAAACTTGTCTATGTTAATCAGCGCATCGTTGCTTTCTTTCTCCAAGCCTGCCGATAGCACCGCGACGATAACGTCCTGTGCTGAGCCGCCGTTTATGCCACACAGAACCGCCATAATGTCGATGTGAAGTTGCAGCGGGGTCTGGTATGTACGCCCGATACGTCGCAGCTTCTCCTTGCGGTCTATTTTATTGAAGAATTTGGCGTACAGTTTCATTGTCTTTCGCATCGCGGATGACGGCTCGACGAGCAGTTCCTCCATCTGCATCGACACAAGGTCGGCTCGGAACTCCTCGCTATAAAGCCTGATGTCCAGCAGCCAGTCGTCATGCTGATCTTTCTCATAGGATAGCGGGTCGTAAATAAGGTAATCGCCCGTAAGATCGTCCGATGAGAGCAATTTCTTGACGGTGAAGTTGTTTGTGCCGGTAAGTTTGACAACGCTCACTCCGGGCAAATCGAGTTCGTCAATCGCATCCGCAAATTCGCCGTCTTCGTCGTGCCAGAAGACGATGCGGCGTTTATAAAATTCCGGCAACGGCGCGTTAAACCGCTCCGCGAGCCTAAGTTTTATCGTTTCTGACAGCATAGTGTCCTCCTATATCTTCGCCAGAACGTCGGTGAAAATTTCGTAATTCTTCTTCACACCGTCGTCGAGGTCAATCTCAATGTTTTGGTCGGCGAGGTGGTGTACCTTCTCTTCAAAAGCGGTGATTTCTTTTAGTTGCTCTGTCAGCTTGTCCTGTTGTTTTAAGAGCCGTGCTCGTTCTGCGCCTGTTGCGGTGTTCAGCGCAGTGGCGGTGTGCGCCAGCTGTGTACGGTACCGTTCCTGCTGTTCGTGGACGTAATCCGTCCGCAGTTTGGCGAGCAGATCGCGTGAATAGCGGTGCAGGTACACAAGAGCTTTGAAGCCGTTCTTTTTACCGCTGTCAAACAGCCAGTAAATCGGGCGCTTCTGATAAATCTTGCAATGGTCTTTGTAAAAGTCATTCAAGAAATAATTACGAATGACTTCACGCGGCGTACCTTTACCGCCGAGCGCATCAGCAATGAACTTCAGGTTTTCTTCGAGCGTCTCCGCGCCATAAACTATGCGGACAAAATCTACGAACCGCCCCAAAATGTCGTCGTCGAAATACTCATCGTCACAGATGGGAAGTATGTTGTCCTTGTCAGGAATGAACGTCTTGTATTTTCCCGCGTCCCAGTCGCCGCCCGCAAAGGCAAGCCCCTCGGCGTCAAGCGAATACCGCCCGAACATACAGCCAACAGCATAGCTGATGAGACTGCGAATCTCACGCCCTAAATCGGCTCGGCGCACAGTTATGTCCTTGTCCTCAACCTCAGGATTTAGTTCGTCCTGCAAGCCGTAGATGTCGATGAAGATGCGGTTGAGTTCTTCTTCGTTGGCTTTCAGAGTATCGAAACGCTCCTCGGTTTCACGCTCCCATTTGGCAAACGCCACCGCAACTGTCCGCTCGCCGCAAAGCAGTGGGTGACGTTTGAAATCCCATGAGGTTTCAAAGCTATCCCAGTCAGTGCGTGAGAGGGCTATTGTGTCGGAAGCCACAGAGTTGACAGAATCCTTGTTATCAACAATCACAGGTAGTCTTGCGATATCCCCTTGGTTATAGTTAAGGGTTTCGCTGAAAATTCTCAAATAGTATTGGCATAGCTTTGTATTCAACATAGCGACTAAATACAGAAGGGTCTTGTGTTCAGCAAACATTGCCATGCCTGCATTTGAAAACAAATAGCCCTCTGGAAAATACCTAACGGAAAATGCACCGCTTGATATAGCCGTCCAAGTACCGCCCTCATTGAAATAGAACTGTTGATTTTGTGGTCTTGACCTCTGTTTTCCCTTATCATCAACAAAATTTCTGATTTCAAATCCATCATTTTCCCAGTTTACGACATCAGCGTTATTGCCATACCACTTCCTGTATTCGCCGCCGTTATTATACGGAAACCACTTTGCTGATTCGGTTTCCGAATTAAGCCCTATTTTATTAAACGCACATTCCCACCATATACGGACAAAACGATTTACGTCGCCGCTAATTAAGCCTTGGCGAGGGTTTGCAATATCTGAAAGGACTCTTGCCCTTAAGAAGTTGTTAATTCCGTTACTAGTAACCCAATACGATGATATAGGACTACCGGGTACCTTGGAAAATTCATCTGTGTCAGCTGTATAGAAAAAGCCACAATTGGGGTCTTCAATAGCCTCAAGATATTTCTGATGTTGTACTTCCATGCCACCACGGAAGTCAACAAGTCGAAAATAGCCACCCCTTTCACCAATCTTTCTATTCCTGTAGACGAATGAACAAACTGGAACAGTTGCTTCTTCAAACGCAGAATACTCAAATTGAATAAATGAAGTTATGTTCTTTGTGGTGTACAAATTGTTGCGGAGTTTTTCGTAACTTAATAGATACATCCATACATACGGTGAGAACATACCAACAAAGCCGCTCGGCTTTGCCATTTCACCACAACGAATGATAAATGCCGCAAATGTGTCACTCTTGTAGTCGGGATATTTTGTTTGCAAAAACTCTGACACTTTGGCGTTAAGTCCCTTGTTGCCCATGTACGGCGGGTTAGTCACAACCACGTCGTACTTTTGCGAGAGCAGTCGCTTAAAGTTCCACACTCGCAAGTCTCGCTCGTAATCGTCAAAAATTGTAAGTTGGTCTTTCGGCAGTTCTGGCATCGGCGAGAACGTATCGACTTTTACAAGCGAACCATACTCCTCACCATCACTCCAGCCTGCAGGATAATAAACCTGTGGCTTGATATCATCAGAAAAAATTCGACGGTTGTATTGTCGCGCTTTCATCATCAGTGAAAAATAGGCAAGCTGATAAGCGCGGCGGTCAATATCCAAACCGTAGATATTCTTTTCGAGGATCAGTTTCGCTGCATCGCGGGAATTGTAGCCCTCGCTCTCGTATATCTGCATCAGCACGTCAAAAGCATACACCAGTATATGACCGCTGCCCATGCAGGGGTCAATCAGGCGGATATCCTCCGGCGACTTCACAGGTGACTGCGAGCGCAGAACACGCAGCTTTTCTGCAACTTCCGGTGTTTGTTCCGCTTCGTCAAGGTAGTATTTCCAGTTTGCTTTCAATGCGTCGTTCGGGTGCGATTCAAGCCACACCCGTCCGAGAGAGTTCTCCACCATATACCGTACAATCCAGTCCGGTGTGAAAAGCTGTGTCGCTGCGGGAATTTTCTCCTTGCTGATTTTGACGTTTTTCTTCAGGCCGTCAAACACAGCCTGCTTCGGCTGGGTGTTGTAATACTGGTACATCCAACCGATAATCTGTACCGCGTCTCGGAAATCTTCTTCGGGTATATCTGTCACAAGTCGACCAAGAACACTGTCCGGCTTCAGAATGTTGTTTGGCAATAGCATTTCGGTGTAGCTGCCGAGTTTCTCGAACATCTCCGGCAATGCCTCGTTTAATGCGTTGCACTGCGTCAGAAGGAGATAGCGGTAGAGTTCCTCCGTCTGATTAGCGTTCAGTAGTTCAGACACTTTCGCCCTGTCCAAGTCTTTTAAATCGAGATGCAGAACATCTTTGAGAATTTCGGGGTTGAAACTGCCACTCGCGTCTGAGAACACACGGACATGGGTTGGCAGATAGTCGTTGACTTCCATATAGCGCAGGGCGACAAAGCGGTTGAACCAAGTGTACGCCACTTCCTCAATTGCTTGCCTAAAGCCGCGCTCTTTTATCTGTACAACAAAATCATGACGCTGCCGTTTCTCTTCTGCGGAAAGCACACGCCCGGCGATAACTGTGGCATTTTCGTCACCATAGCCTTTTTCGCTGATGCTATATTGATAGGCACGTTGCTTGATCTGCTCGATCAACTCATTCCGCGCCCAGACTGCATATTTTTGAATGGCGTTCTTGTTCATATTCACACCCTCGCTTAATTTATCTGAATTCCATCGTTTGCTTCCAATGTGTCATACAGCTTCTTGCGTATGCCGTCAAGATAAGCATCCACATCGTCTTTTGAAGTCAGCCTCTTGACGGGGAACACGTCGTAGCGGCGAACTTGTACGATTTTTTGCGGCTTTGGCTTTTCAGCCCCCGCTTCGTGGGGCACTGAGTCTTCATGAAGCATGGACTCCACCCGTTTGCAAACTTGGTCTTTATAGTTCTGTAACTGCGTTATCATTGCGTCAAGCACGGTAAGGCTTGTGGCATCGGTGACTTTCTGCTTGTACTCGGTGAAGCGGTCATCCGACTTCTTTACTTCGTCGTTTGCTTTGCTTCCAACACCTGCGAGTGTGTGGACATCACCCATACATAAGGTGATAATACCGCGCACTTCCTCTTTCTTTTGCTCTAAAAGAACGCCATAGGCAGTCTTTATCCCCTGCATAAGATCGGAGAGATCTTTTATTCTTCCATAAGGCTTCGGCATACCGAGGATAGCAGAAATCTCATTAATTTTACCGTTGGTGTCAGAGTCGGTGACGAAGTAGTCCCTCTCGTTTTGCAGATCGCTTTGAAGTTTTCGTGCTGCGTCAAAGATAGTCCTTTGGGACTTAAAGAAGGCTTCGATTTCTTCCATATCTTCCGTGCTATCAAGCAGATCATCTTGCTTGGCAAGCAAACGTTTTAAGAGAGCTACATTGTCATTCTTCTGCGAGAGAATGTCACGCATCAAATCGCGGGCACTTATCACCACTTCCTTTTGCGGGTAGCGGTCACGGCTGTATTCTGCTGTGAGCAGGTTCTCATAACTTTGGAACCTTGCGGTCAACGTGTCCTTGACAAAGGTCAGCAAACCGTCCTCGTCCTCGGCGATGCTCATCTGTCCGAGCCAGTCGCGCAGAAATTTGACCGTCTTCCGCATATCGTCCTCGGACGGAGCAATTCGACGGCTTACGCTTGCTTTGTCAATCTCGGACTTCACGCGCAAATAGCGGACGAGATTCTTGTCGTCCTTGCCCACGACCGCTCCACCATAGCGGATTTCAATTTTTTGTGACACGATAAGCCGTGCCACAAGAGCGGCAATGTCAATCTCTCGCCAACCGTAAGGTATCGCCTGGTAGCGCCTCTGCACATCGCCCATAGACACGGGGACGTGGCTCATGTGGCGTTCCTCAAGCCACTGACTGACTTCGTTCAGAGCAAACTCATTGTTGCTGCCCATCCCAGCAAAACCGCTCTGCTGCGGTTCGCCGTTGAGAATGGTAAGAATGTCGGCATCACTCTCATAGAACGTGTTCACAATGTTTAGTTTGGAGTAGACGCTCTCGATGAGTTGCTTCAAGGCTTCGTCCAGCTTGCCCTTGGCTTCGCCGTATTTGATTTCTATCTTCTCGCCGCAGATGAAGAATGCACCGCCCACGATAGCCTTGTCAATCTGAGCCTTCGCACTCTCTTCCAGAGTGCGGGCTTGTGCCTGACGCTTGCGGATAATGTCCTGAATGCTCTCCGGCAATTGGGACACGTTCTTCTGCTTGATGTATTTGCGAATCTTAGCGGCGGTTTCGAGTTCCTCAAAATACTGAACTTCGCTCGACAGCAGTACAATAGCTTCGTTGTTGACCTGCGAATCCATAATCAGCCGTGCTTCGGGTACGTTGTAATAGTCGCTCGCCACAGTCACGAAACGTAAGCGAACCCCACCCGTAGCCGCGCCGACGATGGTTTCGTCGATGTACTGGTCGTAGGAGAAGTCGTATTTGTTGTATTTGTATTTCTTTGACGGATAAATCTCGCTGAAAATCGTCTGCCCGATGCTCTGGACGATAGTCCCGCTGTCCACAGAAGTATTGCGGATATCAATGGCAATATCCTGCTCCTCATCGGTCAGGAACGAGTAGTTGTCGCCGTTTCGTGCGACGTAGTTCTGGCGTTCCAAACGCTCAAGGCTCTCAGCAATTTCACGGCGCAGGGTTATCTTGTCCGTGCGGATGTCGTCCACCATCAGGATAGCGATGTTGTCAATGTTCGCCTTAATATCGTCGATGTAGCGGACGAGATAGAGTAATTTCAGAACGCTCACGTCACGCTGTTCCAAACCGTCGTGCTTGTCGGCAGCGGTCTGGCAGCGGTCGATTACGCGGCGTATTGGGCTTTCAAGGAAGGTATGCACCGTGTCGTAAAACTGCGAGAAAGGCACAAGGGCATTCTCATCTTTGCCCTGTACCTTCTGTGCCGCCTCTTGGAAGCCGGAGAGCATCGAACGCTCACCGCCTGATAGGTGTTTACCGGAATTGCCGTGCTTACGGATTTCGGCTAGTACCTTCTGAATTATGATGAACTGGTATGGTACGAACGGATAGGTCGCGGAGAATTCCGCCCCGTTGGCGTAGCCTTTTATGTCCAGCACCGCATCGTTGAACGTGAATAGGTTCTTCAATACGGCGTGCTCCTTGTCATAAACCATACGCAGGAGCGCGTCCGCATCCTCAGTTTTTTCAAGGATACGCTTCTTGATAACCTCGTCCACCGATGCGGAAGACAGGGACAGACGCGTGTTAAAACGTCCTTGAATCTTAGAAAAATCGTCACCGCTGATTTTGACCACCGAATCAATGGCTTCTTGGCTCGTGACCATCACCCAGACTTTGCCACGGCACTTGCTGCCGACTTCTTCTACAATCGACTGGAGGTTAATCATCAGGTCGCCATCGTCGCCGATGTACTGGCCAACCTCATCCACACAGAACAGGAGCCGGAAATCCTTACCCTTGGAATCGACATACTCCTTGATTTCCTCAACAAGCTGCTTGATGCTCATATCCACGTTCTCTTCGCCGTTGAACCAGTTTCGAGCAGCGGTTTCGCTCATGCCAAGAACGCTTTGCAGAACGGACACAATGTCGTCCTCAAAAAATGCGTAGGAAGCGCGGCTTTCTACCCATGGAGCCCCGTTGACTTCCTCAAACGCTGCGCGGAAGGCTTCGGTCTTGCCTTGCTTGTCTACGAAACGTTCCAGTTTCGCTATTTTCAAGTCCTCGCCGTAAAAGCCGAGGTGGTTGTAGAACACCTTGGCGAACACGCGTAGAACCGCAGTTTTGTCTTTGTTAATTGGTCCCTCGATATCGATGTTAAAGAGAATCGACTCGGTAGGGATATTCGTGCAACGTACGACTGTGGCATACATCATCGGGTCGTCGAACTTATCCTTGAAGAAGTCCACGGCGTGTTGCCCCGCGACCTCTTGATTGGACAGCAGATAGGATAGCATTTTAAGGAAGTGAGATTTACCACTTCCAAAAAAGCCCGATATCCAGACCCCAATTTTATCTGTCGGGTGATCGATGGCCTTCGAGTAGTTATCGAAGAAGGTATTGAAATGGCGGCGGAGTTCCTTGGTGATGATATACTCGCCAAGTTCCTGTACGAGACTTTGCTCGTCGTCCTGTGCCACCTTGATAACACCGTTGATATCACGGTTGATGTCCTTTTGGAACATACTCTGAATCTTCATAGTGGTTTCCTCCGGTTAAAGTAGATTGAACGCTCTGTAATAGTTCCCGTCGTGGAACTTATCAAACAGGATTAGGCTTTGCCCGTTAAATTCCCCTGGATAGAACATTACAATTGGTACATCTGAGAATGCTTGTTGCATACTGTCGAGCATTTTGTGTGACCGCATAAAGGGGTACACTTTGCCGACACCCGTGAGGAACAGCACATCGCCGTGTTGGTGCGGCTCATACTTCATCTTGGCGAGGAACGCCTCCTGCGTAGCTATCTTCTGAAGCTGAGCGAGGAGGTAGTCCTTGCCTTTCTTTCCCTCCAGAGACGGCACGGTGCCAAGCACTCGCTTCTCCTCCAATATTTCGAGCAGTATCTTGTACATATCCCGCTCGATGACCCTGTAGTCATCGGACGGCGTATTTATAAGCCGCTCAATGTAGTCGCGGACTATTAGTTCGTATTGGGGCTCGTATTTGAAGACGTGAATCCCCACCTCGTTAGAAAGCCCCTTGTTAGCGAGGAAGTTCGCATCAGAGATACGACCCTTAATTCTATCAAGTTCTTGTTTAATGTCTGCCATAGTCACGCTCCTACCTAAAACAGTTGAACGCGGCGAGCGCGGTCAAGTCGTTGTTTTCACGGATACCTGTTTCCAATTCAGTACTTATGAAGATGGGGTTCAGTGTGGTATCCTTCACGCTATCGAGCATCTCCGTTTCAATCAGGCACTTGGTCAGCACCTGCTTTAATTTCATAATCGTTTGGTCGCTCCAAGCTGCCACGTCGTCGTTCTGCTCCTGCAAGCGAGAAAAGAACATGTTGATGTCCTTCTTGGTGTAGGAAAAGTCCTGCTGGCGATACTTTTCACCGACAAGTTCCTCCATAAACTCACGGACAAGGCGATTGTAGCGCATCATCGCGTAGAGGTTAATCTGTTTCGATACCTCGATGGGCGCTTTTGCCATCTCGTATACCAATTTTTCATTACCAAGCGCTGTAATTCTTCGATGGCAGGCGCGAACTAGCTTGCTAATTTTGCGCTCCGTCGGGTATTGAAAGAGATTATCTCGCTTGACATATTCAATTATATCTTCAACGGGCTTGCCATCCAGATACTGCTTCGACACAATCCTCATCTCGCAAAAAAGAAATTGCTCGGCAGTGAGGCCACCGTTGTATGGCATAAAAATATCCATATAGTATTATCACCTATTCATACCCCTCTGACCTGAAATCGCCATCGGCGGCTTATTTTATCTCGGCACTCTTGCCACTATCAACCCAAGCGTCCACTTCAGAAATCTTGAACTTGAACTGTTTACCTATCCGGCGATGAGGGATAACACCCTTTTTAATCCAGTTCCGTATAGTATCCTTACTCACACCGAGATGTTCTGCTATTTCTTCAAGACTTGACCACTTCTCAGGTTCGTTAGACATTTGCTTTACCTCCTAATGTTGCCTGCGACTAGGATCTATTAATAATCATAGCACATTTCAGCAGAATTTAAATTAACTTTATTGATTTAATATGAATTAGTATGAACACATTAAGGCTGTTCTATTCGCTAATTACAGCAGGTCGAGAAGATTATCATCTTCGTGCTTCTGCCGCGCTGAAAGCTCTCCGAAAAATTTCCGGACGGCAATGTACTGCTTTTTGCAGATAAACTGGTCATCATTTAGTGCATCTAGCAGATCTTTGAAATCTTCATGTCGTACAAGAATATCTGCTACAGAAAATTGACAGATGTATCCCGTTTCTCCATCTTCGACTTCTTCAACGTCAATCAATTCTCCTTGCCGATTACGAATTATTTCTTGCCTCAAGCGAGAAGTTCGCTCTATTACGAATTTTTCATAATAAGGTAGTTCAGCGAGGGTAATACCCGTTACGTTGCCACCTTTATTAAATCCGCCTATCGCTAGGATGGCACTAAAGATAAAAGGACTCGGCTCAAGAACCCTGCGTGTAAAGCGGTATTCGTCGTCTGAGGACTAAGTAATTTGGGGATACATTGCTTCAAGGAAAGTCCAGTACCCATCTGCCTTGTCGCATTTTTCAAACAGCGAGGTCAAAAATGATTGCAAGATGTATTCCTCTACCTTTTCGGCCACCATATCATAGAGCATAAAAAACGTATTGTCACCGTACTTCCTGCGCTGATGCTTTTCGAAGAAGTCCCCGAGCTTTACGATAAATTTATCCTTCTGTTTTGAGAAAAATAGCGCACAAAAATATTCTTGGAAAGACCGATGCGTGAAGTGATAGCTGTTGTCTTCTTGTCGTTTGCTACTGCCGCGCGTTGAGTTGATTAAAGTATCCGTCAAAGTAAGCGTAAATAGCGCTCCCACGTTTTCTAGGTGGGCGCTATTTTACGCTTACGACATGACAACACCCTGCTGACTTTGCGGTCGACAGGGTGTTCGTATTTCTTTTTAAAAACTTGGAGTTTGTTGGGCACTATTTGCTTTACATATTTTTTTATTCAAATTCTCCCAACAAAGCTTTTTGATTTCTGCATTCCATAACTCTCGATTGTTTGGTTCCTTAATAATTTTGGTAGCCAAATCTTTTAATTCTTGTTTGTCAACTGAGCCAGAAACCTCAGCCATCCAAAAAATAAGTTCTCCACAAGGTGTATATGGATAATTATTTTTTTCCATATGTTGCTCTTCTTTTACAAGGCAATATTGCATGAGATGCCACCATTGGCTAGGATTCTTAAGCCCTGATACATTGGCGATTTTTAAATAACCTGTATTAGATTTCTGTTGAAATCCACTATTGACTAACCCTTTTGTAATATCGCATGGGGTATCTCTCTTATCCTGAAAATATTTTTTCACTTGTTCAAATGTCACTTTTAATCCTCCATTAAATTCTAATTTGCTACTGCCATCCACCCTACGGTCACAACATACTTTCTTCGACATCTATCCTATCGCCTACAAAATCACGTTATCTATCCTATAGCCTAAACTGTTCATAATCTTGCAGTAGATATGTTCCCATAAAGTATTATCACAGATGAATTTTCATTACCGGCTCAATTTTCAAAACTCGCAACCCCTTTTGAAATCAAGCCTTTTCGTCACTCTAATCCGATACTATTGACATCACTACCACGCACTCCACATGCGTCGTCTGCGGAAACATATCGACTGGCTGAATCTTCGTCACTTGGTACAGGCCGTCCGCGGTGAGCGTCTTCAGATCGCGGGCGAGGGTGGCGGGGTTGCAGGAGACGTAGACGATGCGCTGCGGCTGCATGGCGCGCATGGTTTCGAGCAGCGCGGCGTCGCAGCCTTTGCGCGGTGGGTCAACGACCATCACGTCAGGGGTAATGCCGCTCGCGCGCCAGGCAGGGATGACGTCCTCGGCCTTACCCGCTTCGAATGTGACGTTGGTGATGTGATTGCGCGCGGCGTTCGCCTCGGCATCGGCAATCGCTTCGGGGACAATTTCGACGCCGTAGACGTGCCTCGCTTGCTTGGCGAGGAAAAGTGAAATCGTGCCGATGCCGCAATAGGCGTCGATCACGATTTCGCTGCCGGTCAGCGCGGCGAATTCGAGTGCTTTTTTGTACAGCACTTCGGTTTGCGATGGATTAACCTGATAGAACGAATGGGCGGAGATCGCAAAGGTGACGCCGCCAATCTGGTCATAGATCGCGTCGCGGCCCCAGATCGTGCGGCTTTTTTTGCCGAGAATGGCGTTCGTCCGTCTGCTGTTGACATTATGGACAATCGACTTGATCTGCGGATAGAGCCTCGTGAGACCGTCGATGAACGCTTTGCGGAACGGCAGGTCGTCCGTTTTCGTGACGAAGACGACCATTACTTCGCCGCTCGTTTTGCCGACGCGCGCCATGATGTGGCGCAGCGAGCCGCGGTGCCGCTGCTCATCATAAGGCGGGATGCCGTTGTCTTCGGCAATCTGCCGCGCGGCTTGGACAATCGCGTCAATCAGCGGATCAGTAATCGGGCAATGCGTCATCGGCACGATCGCGTGGCTGCGTTGGCGATAAAAACCAAATGCCAAGCGCCCGTCTTGCAGCGCGACGGGCACCTGAATTTTATTGCGATATGCCCACGGATCGCTCATGCCGAGCGTTGGCGCCGTCGCCGAAGCGTCGAGGCCGCCGATCCGTGTCAGCGCGTTCTGAACGACGCCGCGCTTGAAGGCCAGCTGCGCGCTTGCCGAGAGATGCTGAATCGTGCAGCCGCCGCATGTGTCGAAAATCGGGCATGGCGGCGCGACCCGGTCAGGACTCGTTTCTGTTCGTTCAAGTATTTTCGCGTAGCCGTAATCTTTTGTTGTTTTTACAATCTGGATGCGGGCCGATTCGCCGGGCAGGCCGCCGGGCACGAACAAGGTATAGCCGTCGACTTTAGTCACCGCGGTGCCTTCCTGCGTCAGATCGGTGAGTGCGACGTCGTACGTTTCATTTTTCATAACAGGCAAGGCTTCAGTCATGCGCGGGACTCCTTAACGATCCTCAGTAATTAATGCTTTTATGGCTTTGAGGAACGCGTCCATTTCCTCATCGGTGCCGATGCTGACGCGCAAATAATTAGCGATTCGCTGATCGTTAAAGTGGCGGACGAGAATGCCGCGCTCGCGCAGCTGACTAAAAAGACGGGCACCGGACACGCTGGCGTGTGCGATGAAGATAAAGTTAGCCGCCGATGGGATGACCGTAAAGTCCAGCTGCTGCAGCGCGGCCGTGACGCGGGTACGTGTGGCGATAATGCGCTGCGCCGTTCCCTTAATATAGCCGGTGTCGGCAATCGCCGCCTCGGAACCGGCAAGCGCCAGCCTGTCAAGCGTATAGGAGTTAAATGAATTTTTAAGCCGATTGAGCCCTTCAATCAGTTCGGCGCTGCCGACCGCAAAGCCAACACGCAGACCGGCCAACCCGGCACACTTGGACAGCGTGCGGACAACGAGCACGTTCGGATAGTCAGCAATCAGCGGTACAACGGACGTGCCGCCGAAGTCGATATAAGCTTCGTCGATCAACACAACACGCTCTAAGTCGGCCTCAATGATGCGGCGCACGTCGGTGAGCGCAAGCAGTCGCCCGGTCGGTGCGTTCGGATTCGGCAGCACAACTCCTTTGCCGCGCGCGCAGAAGGCATCGACCGGCACGCTGAAATCACTGCTTAATGGCACGATATCCGGCTGCAGCCGGCAGAGGTCAGCATACACTTTATAAAAACTATAAGAAATATCGGCAAACTGAACCGGGCGCTCTTTCGAAAAAAATGTCATGAAGCTCATTGCCAAGACTTCATCCGAACCATTGCCGACAAAAAATTGTTCGGCAGGCAAACCAAACTGTTCTGCGAGTGCCTGACGCAGCTTGCTGGCGGTCGGGTCGGGGTAGAGACGCAGGTCGGCATTGACCGCTCCCTGAATAGCGGACAGTGCTTGTGGTGACGGCGGATATGGATTCTCATTCGTGTTCAGCTTAATGTATTTTTGATCCTTCGGCTGTTCACCCGGTACATAAGGTTTCAGGCCGCGCACAAGTGTATTCCAGTAAAAACTCATTGGTTACTCTCTCCCGTTCCTATTTGAATTGTCTCGCTGTTGCTCCTTGCGCTTGCTGCCTCAAAGTGCGGCGCAGAGCCGCCTGACGCTGAGCTTCGGCGACCTGCTCGGGCACGATCAAACGCAAATGGCGCCGCATATTTACAACCTCCACAGCCGGCAGATCACCGCCGTATTCGCCGGCAACACTTAACTGCATAGTGCTTGCCGGCAGTGATGTGAAACCATCCGGCAGGCAGGCAACATCACGATCGGCGAGATGGTGACAACGCGCGGCAGGTGGATAATATGTATGAATGTCAAAAGGCTTGCACCTTCGGCAAATACCGGATCAAAGCGGCCTTCATCCGGTGAGGCGGCCGGTCTGATCGCTCGAAAGCCGCAGGAGGCCCGAGAATTAACGATAAAGAACATCATGATGGGGCAGCGGTAGACTTGACCACTCTATTAATGCTGACCTATAACAAATGAACAAGCGGCAGCGGCACAAGGCGGTTTAAATAATAGGCACTGACGCCGAGAACGGCCTTAAGCCAATGAGGTACTGATTGCGTGACATCAGTCAGCTTTCCGCCGGCCACGTGATTAATAAAGTAGCTGCCGTTCACGCGGCCGATATTAATCGCTATCTCCGCGCCGACAACCCATACATCGCCGGCGTGCGCCACAAGCGCTTGATATGCCGAGCGCTCCGGCAAAGTCACTCGTTATCTCATAAACAATCCTTGAATGGCAAAAATGCAAGATTCGCCGCTCAACTTCAAAACGAAAGTGCAAGCTCACCACTCGAGGCCACTCTATTCACATCCGTTGGTCGGACTGCCGGACTCATGCGCACCGGACGCCGAAGTGTCTGTCCCACCGGCCAAGAACCGTGTCTCAAGCACATCGGTCGGCACGAGCAGCTGCAAGTGGCGCGGCAAGTTGGTCACTTCCCCCGGCAGGCAGCCGCCATACTCGCCGTCGATGTTCAGCTGCAGCTCTTCGTCCACATGAACGCTGATTCTGCTCGCCTGTGCATAAATAATTTTTGAATCTTTCAGATGTTCACCGCGAGTCGCGAGCGAAACGAGACGCGCAAATTCGGGGAGATTGGCTTCTTTGAGAATGATCAGATCGAAGCGGCCGTCGCTGAGTGAAGCATCCGGCGCCAGTTTCTCGAAGCCGCCGACTGAATTCGTGTTGGAAATCAGGAACATCATCATATTGCCTGAGAACACGTGGTCATCATAATGGATCGTCACTTCAACCGGGCGGATTGACGGCAGCATTTCAATGCCCTTAATGTAATAGGCAAGCTGGCCGAGCATCGTCTTCAGCTTGCTCGGCACATCATACGTCAGTTCGGTCAACCGTCCGCCGCCGGCGATGTTAATAAAGTAGCGGTGATCCACTTTCCCGCCGACCGGAACGAGCGGTACACGGTGGCCGAGACGCTGCGGGACGGAAAAAGTGACTTTGCCGACGTCAATTGCCATCTCCGCACCGCCGCACAAAATATCGCATGCCTTGGTGATGTCACGAGGAATGCCGACCGAGCGGGCAAAGTCATTCGTCGTGCCAAGCGGCAACACGCCGAGGCGCGGCCGCCCGTCTTGCTCGGCCAATCCGCTGACCACTTCATTGACCGTCCCATCCCCACCGGCGGCGATCACAAGGTCAAACTGGCGGCGCACCGCTTTGCGCGCGGCTTTAAAAGCGTCACCTTTCCCCTTTGTGGCACGCGCTGACGCTTCATAGCCGGCGTCCTCCAGCCGGTCAAGAATATAAGCAATGTTTCGCCCGGCCGTCTCACGTCCGGATGACGGATTATAGATCAAACGCGCTTTCTTCATGAGAATCACCTGAATCAGCCGTGCAGCCGTCTGCCTCGATCGGCATGTGCTGGGTACGGCTCCGTTTCTTGAATGCTCTATTATTATATTGTAAACATATATTGAAATCAAAGCGACCACGCGTGCCGGTGCACTGTACTCACCCTATTAATTTGAATTATCTGTACTGTCCGCTGAATCGGATGAGCGCGATTGGCTGGGGAGCAACCCGCCTCCTGTGAGCAATGGAGTGATCGTTAAACTGTGAAACTTTAGACGCATTGCACCGGCATGCCGAATTTTATCCGGCAGCCGCTGCAAGCAGTCCCATTTTGCTGAGAGCAGACAGATTGGCATGTATCACGCGAATCAGGCTGTCTTCACTCCGGGCCACCGGTCACACCGACCGTTTAGTCAATTGGCGTCGTTTTTGGAACAAACTGCTTCAGTCGCGCGATTTCGGCTTCATTCGTAAAGACCCGTTTCGGTACAATGATCGCTGCCATCGCATGGATGAAAAAGAAGACGTGCGTCTCCGTCTCGCCTATTTTTTCAAGAGTGCTCCACCTCACGCGCAGTGTGTCGCCTGCCGCGGAGTCCTCTACAAGCGCGTCCTCGTCCGCGCTCAGCTGTTCGTCAATGCAAACATTGGCCCCGAATTGTTCGTCGATCACCCGCATCAGCCGGCGCCGCACGCTGCGTTCAAACCATTTTGGATAAAAGAGAAACCAAAGCACGCCGAGCACCGCGAAACCAATCAGAAATGCAAGGTCAAGCGTGCCGGTCGTTCCCCACGTGGCTAAGGGCATGAGCGGGAAAACAAGTGCCAGCCACCGCTGCACACGCCGCGACCGCCGCGCGAGTGCTGACCGATGATAGATATATAAATTAAAAGCAAGGTAATCCGCTTTGGTGAGCTGATAGTGCCATTGCATCGCTTTGCTCCTCCATTTGTTAGAAAAACTTGGCACGGCCTAGTCCTTGGGACGACGGCAGAGCCTTAGTTTTTCTTATACTTAGTCCCGCTGACATCTTTAAACCGTCTTCAACGTATTAGAAA
>JBDNZQ010000024.1:0-28697 GCA_047722915.1 Sporolactobacillus sp. | reverse complement strand
GTTTCTCGGTGCGGCCTGCGCCGCGCTTTTCGCCCGGGCCTTCCTTGGCATCTGAGAGTCCATCGACAGCCATCCCTCGATCACCGGAAGCCTGCCATGCTATAATGAAAAAAGAATTGGCACGCCGCTCCTCGGGCGGTCACATGCGCACTCGGGAGGCCGACTATGAGATATCCGCTGCTTTTTGATTACTTTCAGTCCAGTAAATCGGAAGTCATCACAAAAAACAAAAATGAATACATTACCTACTCCGGCTTCTCGACGTCTTACGTATGGATGCTGAAGGAAGGCATCGTCAAGTCGAGCCTGATCTTGCGCGACGGCCGGGAGTTCAATGTCGCTTACCTGCAGCGTGGCGATATTGTCTCACTGCTGCGGGAGGATGATATTGCCGAACCGCTCGCGCCGTACAATGTCCGCGTCGAAACCGAGTGCGCCTACCTCTATCAAGTGAACCGGATTGCCTTTTGGCAGGACGTCTATCAGACCCAAGAACTGCAGCGCGAAGTTTACCGTTTCTACCGCAAAGAGCTCGAGGACGCGATCTTGAAAATCCGCGATTTTTCAATGAGTGGGAAAAAAGAGACACTGTGCACCATCTTGCTGCGCTTTGCCCGCAAGTTCGGCACGCCCTATCAGGAAGGCATTCTGATCGACTTTGTCATCACGAACGAGGAACTGGCCAAATTCACTGGCATCAGTACGCGCAACAGTGTGAACCGTATGCTGCATCAGCTCAGAGAACAAGGCGTCATCGACATTATTCAATCAAAAATTTTCATTAAAGATGTTAATTTTCTCGAAGAAAATGTCGTTAAATAAGAAAGGACCAAGCGCTTTGTGCTTGGTCCTTTCGACGGGGGATGCTTCGGCTGCTCACTGGCGCACCGTTCCCTCAGGCGGCATGCTCCCCTTGAAGTTATCACAAGTGATATATTTTCTTTTTTTAAAAAAACCGGGCCACAAACAAGGTTCGGTTTTTTTGCTTTGCTTAAAGAGTTCGTCTTTAAGACGGACGGCTCCGGTCGCACGTCTCCTCAAACAGATGAAAGCTTGCGGGCACTCGCTTCTCTCTCAAAGCGGCATCGCGTCTTTGCCATCAAATCGCTTGCCCGAAGCATGCTGCCATGTTGCATCTCTTTAAAGTGTCGGTGCCCCGCGCCGCACGTTCATCTCAAGTGTCATTGTCGCCTCCGAATAACAACTCCTTATACCCGGCAACCTGTCAACTGACGACCGCATTGATTGATCGTCAATTCCCTTTCTGCTTTAAAGCGGCACCGTTACAGGCGTCCGTTGGCCGCCTCACGCGCACCGGCCACAGCCAGCGAAACTGCTCACGACCCAGATAGCGGTGCGTGACTGTGTGGACATCGTAATGCATGGCGTGAAACACTGATTGAACGAGCGGTCCGATGAACAGTGCAGAGAAGAAGGTGCCGATGCCAACCTTGCCACCCAGGAAAAAGCCAATGACCAGCGCGCTGCCCTCAAGCGAAAAACGAATCAGTCCAACCGGTTTTTTTATTTTTTTCGTCAAGGCAACCATCAGTCCGTCGCGCGGTCCGGCACCGTAACCCACACTGAGATACAAATAAGTGGCGACCGCCACAGCACAAACACCTGCAAGCAGGAGCGCACCGCGCAGAAACAGCGATGAACCGTCCGGCACTACATGAAGCCACTGAATGACGTTCACAAACGTGCCGACAAACAAGGCATTGGCAATGGTTGAGAGCCCGACTTTCTCGCCGAACGCCCCATTAAGGAGCACAATGATAAGCGAGACGATGACTGTTGCCGTCCCTATCGAGACATGAAAAACACGTCCCAACCCCTGATGCAGCACATCCCACGGCTGCAAGCCGAGATGTGCATGGATCGTCAGTACAATGCCGAGCGCAAATAAAAACAGACCCATGAACAGGCGCACCGCTTTTTTTAAAAAATACATCCATAACCCTCTTCCCTATTGATAAAAACGTACTGATGCGAATCCCAAAGTCCAAAAAATAACTGAACCTTGAAATCATAACCCTGCCACTATTGATGCATCTCGCGCATAAAAATGAAAGTGCCTGACTCTTACCAAACAGTTGGTTATTAAATAAAACATCTCTGTTATTAAGAACCGGCAACATCGCACAGCCATGCGACTGTGAATGCCTTTCATATCGCGGATGTCCTGCGCATTAGCGCTACAGCCGGTCAGCAAGAAAAATCCGTCACTCGTCAGCATCTGAGGAAAAGCTAAGCCTTGTCGTTTGATTCAGAAATCACCTTTTTTGACAATCGCCGCCCGCTGCCGCAGAGCGGCAAACAGAACGCGTTTCATCGCGTCCAGTTCGGCCGGGTCCGGGCGCGCCGCTTCGGCGGTCATCGCCGCCCGCTCTACCCACCAGACCGGACCATTCACGGGATCGTCTGACCGGCGCGGAAACAGATGCCAATGCATATGTGCATCGCCGTTTCCAAGCATTTCATAATTGAGCTTATCCGGATGGAAGGCGTCATGCACCGCCGCGGCTACCTCACTCATTTCCATCAAAAATTTATTTTTAAAAGCCTCGTCAAGAAAGAACAGCTCGGTCTCATGCCGCTTACATAGAAACAGCGTATACCCCTTGAACAGCTGAAAGTCGCCAACGACGACATAGCCGGTTTCAAGCTCCGCAACAAAGTACGGATTGCTGCCGGACTTGATCATGTCAATTCGCTGACAAATCAAACAGTTTGAGTGACCCATTCTCATCCTCTTCTTTCCACGTTGCTCCCGGACACAGCCGTTTTCTCCGCTTGCGCTGCCAGCATCTCCACCGGTCCGGCGTCGCGGGGAGCAGTCAATCATTCAGGACGTGACCATCGCCGCTGATGCGCTTGCCGCAAGAACTCCCGGTGTTTCTCCGCAATCCTCAGCAGGGAAACGCCGCACGCCGTATCTATAAGGATCAAAACACGAACGGGAGCGGTAAAGGCACGCAAAGAGAATCAAGTTCCTCCGCAACCGTGCGCCTGCTTTTTTCTGATTGCTTGATCGCAGCTGCCTTTACGCCCAAAGCATCCCGCTCGGACCATGCCGCCACATGCTCCCGTGTAAGATCAATATTTTTTCTTAATCATAGAAGTCGTGAGGCCATCTGTAAAGAAAAAATATGACAGACAAGTCAGCAGCTCAGCATTCCTGTCTACTTCCATTTTTTAACCGAATATAAAATTTGCCGGACACCGAAACTAACCGCGCTAAGCGACGTACATAGGTTAAGTTCATAAAAACAATAACAGGCTTAAAAAGGCCGCTATATTTATGAAAAACGCAAGACTGACTAACACTAATACGATACAAATGTTTTATGTTTTGACTGATGCAAGTCTGCCTGCTTGCATGGATGGATGATCCGTCAGAAATTTAATTTTTTTCAATCGTCTCAAAAATCGGCAATAGCGGCATAAGGACACTGAATGTCACTCAACAGATTAAGAATTCAAGGATAACGAAAACGAGAAGGGGTAAACCATTGACAGCAAAAAGATTGAATAAGGCTACGCGATATGCAAATTTCCGCGAGCTGATCTTTGGCAGCGCAGAACAATTTGGAAAAAGGCCGGCGTTTCAAATCAGGGCAGTAGGCGGCGCCTACCGTTATATCAGTTACAACCAATTTGCGGCAGACTATCGTGCGCTCGGTACCCGTTTGCTGCAACTTGGTCTGCAAGGCAGCCGCGTTGCCATTATCGGCAAAAACAGCTATGGCTGGACACTCCATTATGTTTGTGCGGCGACTGTCGGGGTAGCTGTTCCGATCGACCGGGAACTCGCACCGGAAGACATGGCCCGCTTTATCATCAGCGCAGACTGCCGTGCTGTCTGCGCTGACGCGAGTGTGCTGAAGTCGCTGCGCCCCCTGCTTGGCAGCCCGATGCTGTTCATCGACGTACGGGAGACACCGGCAGACGTTGCTGCTGACAGTCACCGCATTGATGCACTTCCGATTGCCGACGACACAATGAGTGTACTGATCTTCACATCGGGAACAGCCGGCAACCCGAAAGGTGTCTGTCTGTCGCAGCGCAATATCTGCGCCAACATCTATTCCACCTCACAGATTGTGAACGTCACGCGGCGCGATAAAGTGCTGTCCATTCTGCCGCTCTGCCATACTTACGAATGCACACTGGACTGTCTGCTGATTCTTTCGCGCGGCGCCTGTATCGCCTATGCGGACGGCTTGAATGCCATCCGGCGCAACATGGTTGAATACAAGCCGACCTTGCTCGTCGTTGTTCCTGCGCTCCTGCAGCTGCTCGACAAACGGATTCAGGCCGCGATTCTAAAGCAGTGCCCGGAAAGATATCAGTCGGCACTCAAAGCGGCACCGCTGATTGACGCTATGCGCACGCTGCCCCTGCCGGCGAGGCTCCTCATCCGCCGCAAAGTCAAGAAGTCCCTCGGTGGCCGGTTGCACACGTTCATCGTCGGTGGCGCCGACCTGGCACCGGCTGTTGTTGAGGACTTGACAGCACTGGGCATCCGTGCGCTTCAAGGCTACGGTCTGACTGAATGTGCGCCGCTGCTGGCAGGCAACAACGACTTCTACTTCAACGCCCAGTCGACCGGCGTCGCCATCCCCGGCGTCGAGTTGATGATTGACAACCCGAATGACGCCGGCATCGGTGAAATTCTTGCCAAAGGCGACAATATCATGCTCGGCTATTTTAATAATCCGCAGGCAACCGCCGCCGCCTTTCGCAACGGTTACTTCCGCACCGGTGACCTCGGCTGTTTCGGCACGGACGGTGCACTGTATATTAAAGGGCGAATGAAGAATGTCATCGTGACAGCTAACGGCAAGAATATCTATCCTGAAGAACTGGAAGCACAGCTGCTGGAGAAAGAGCCGATCAGCGAAGCCTTGATCCTCTCAGGCAACGACCGCAACGGAGACGTGTGTGTCAAGGCGAAAATCTTTCCGGATGTGGACTATTTGGCGGAACTCATCGGCCATTTGCCGACAAAAGAAGAAATTCAGGCAACGGTCAAGGCTATTATCGACGACGTGAATAATCGTATGCCCGATTACAAACATATTCGCGTCTTTGAAGTGATCGAAAGCGAATTTGAGAAAACGACGACTCGCAAAATCCGTCGCTGCGGTGTGAATCTGACTTGACCGAACGGCAAGCGCCAAGTTCGTTCCGTGCTCAGCCCCCATAGAGATGTGGCGTGGCAATTGCCAAAACGTTAAAGTTAGCTCGCCGATCGTTGCAACACCGGCGAAAAGTCATCATCCTGTATTAAAAAGTCCCGCTGCGCGCACAAAGCGAGCAGATAACATTAGGAAAGGCGTGCGTCTGAACAGGCGCGCGCCTTTTATTTGTCGATCACTTTTTAGAAAGCTAAGTCCCTTGGACGAAGGCTCAAACCTTAGTTTTTCTCAGACGTAGCCTGCTAAAAATTTATATATCTTCTCAGCGTGCACGATATCGAGAAAAAAGCAGCACCCAGCTGAACAACGACAGCCACATGCCGCGGAGCGTTTAGTGATGTATCCCCTCACGATACTGAAGCCGTATCGCATGTTTTGCATTTGTATTGAAACAATCCTATCTTAAACACCCGCCTATCCGCACGCCTCACCGCCGCGGGCAGCCGGTCAGTGATCAACCGTCCATGTAAAACGGTGAGTGATCGGATTGTAGTACACCGTCTGTCGCTGCGGCGCGCGAAGGCCGCGTAAGATGAGATATCGGCGAATCGGCACAACATAAAGCATGGCTTCCTCAAGCGCAATGTCCGTGCGTCCGTCAGCCTTCCGCCGCAATTCCGCCGCCTGCTTATCTTTCTCGAGCGCGATCACAGCTGACTTGTCCTGCAACTCCTTCAACTTGCCGGCACTCAGCCCCTTACGCATCATCCGCCGGTTATTTTCCTCCAACAAATCGCTGTAGTAGGTTTCAATTCGTTCCAAATCATTCTCCAGCCGGAGCTGTTCACGGCGCTTGGCTGTGTGCGCGGCAGCGGCTTTCTGCGCTTGCCGGTAGGCCATCGCATAGGCTGATTCAATGACAATGTCCGCAGCAAAGGGATATGTATACAGTGCATTTGATTGATGGACAATGCGCTTCTGCTCGGCCTGCATGAACGCATCCGGTTCACCCCTCAGCATATCCATCCAGATTTCTTGCGTCACTTCGACCTTCTCGTCGGAAGTGAACGTCATATGAAACTGAAAGGATGCCCACAATCCGAGTGCCGGCTCGTCTTTGATGACAGTGATCCGCTCGCGCTCATTCTGAAGAAAATCTATCATTTTCTTTGCCGGATTCACAAGTTTCTGCTGCGTCACCTCAACAAAGCGAACGCCGGTCACGGCATGACGGCGCACAATGAGCAGTGCCTGATCAAGTATATAACTACCGAAAGTGACAAATTCAGCGTGCGGATGTTCCTGCGCGACTTCAAAGTCAAAAGCCAGTTCCAGTTCTGCACGGTTCTCGAAATAAGATTGATACTCCTCAGGGATCATGACTTGACACAGCGCATATTCTACCGGTTCGACGATGCCGCCAATGGCCTCGATCACATCCGTAACAAATTTTTGCAGATAAATGATCGGTTTGCCTCCTTTCATTCACTTAAAACAGCCGGTCATCAAGTGCTTTCTGTTTGATCAATTTCTGTTTATTTTCAAAAAGTTCATCGCCGATCTGCTCAAGTTCACCTTTCACTTCCTCGGCGCTGTCTCCGCGCACCCACGCCTGCATCATGAGATCAGAAAAGTCCGTTTCGCTTTCAATGTCGCCGAGAATCGCATCCACCTCACCGACAACGAGTTCAAACATGTTGATCTTGCGGTCCAGCAAATCAAGAATATACTGCTCGATCGTATCTTTGGCCACCAGATTGTAGACAAAGACATCACGCGTCTGGCCGATGCGGTGGATACGGCCGATCCGCTGTTCGATGGCCATCGGATTCCACGGTAAGTCATAATTGATCATCCCATGACAGAATTGCAGATTCCTGCCCTCCCCGCCGACTTCCGTACTGACGAGCACATCGGCGGTTCCGCGAAAATAAGCGACCTGCTCTTCCTTCTCTTTTCTGCGCAGTCCACCATGAAATGCTGCGACTTTAAGCCCTTTTTGCCGGAGGAGATCTATCAGCAGCCGCTGAGTATCTCTGTACTTTGTGAACACAATGACTTGATCCTTAAAAGCATCGATGATGTCCAGCAGCTGGTGCACTTTCGGATGCTGGGCCGTCTCCCCCTCCGCAACGAAACGCTGTGCCCGTTCTCTGAAACGTTGGAGAGCCTTCCGATCAAAAGCAGATAACTTCGTGTCAGAGGCCAGCCGCTCAAGCGCTGGCATCATCGCCGCAAAGGAACTGCCCATCTGCTCCTGAAGATTTTTTAGTTGGAAACGGCTGATGGACGGTTCGGGTTCCCGGTATTTGTTGCGGATAAAGGTGCTGACGTCCGCATAGAATTGCAGCTCAGCCTTGGGAAGTTCAACAACGGACGTGAACGCCTTTCTTTTCGTAAATGTAACGTCGACCGTGCTCCTCTTGTTGCGAATCATCACGTCAGCAAGCAGCATCTTCAGTTGATCGGCATGCTTGACCTCAATGCCATCCTGACTGGCAACGAATCGTTTTTTAAAGTAGCTGTATGTTTTTAATTGCCCGGGTTTGAGCAACGTGATCAGATTGAACAGTTCCTCCAAATGATTCTGCACAGGTGTCGCCGTTAAAAGGAAAATGTATTTTTTAGGCAACTCGTTCACGAACTGCCAAGCCAGTGTGTTGCGATTTCGCAGATGATGAGCCTCGTCAACAATGACAAGATCGTAATGTTCTTTGTAGATCAGCTCACGGTGCTGCTTTCTTTTGGCAAGCGCAAGCGAGGCAATGATCTTCGGATGCCGGGCCCATGCCGCCCCGCCGTCTTTCTTAAAGATGGGATCGTCGGCCTTAATAAAATCTTGATTGAACTTCCGTTTCATCTCGTTTTCCCATTGCTGCACGAGTGAGGGCGGCGTCAGAATGAGCACGCGCTTAACAAGGCCGCGCATGATATATTCAAGCATAGCCATACCGGCTTCGACTGTCTTGCCTAACCCAACTTCATCCCCGAGCAGCACGCGACCTTTGAACCGGCGGATGACCGCCTCAACAGTTCTGACTTGATACTGAAACGTTTCCGCTTCGGTAATATAGGGGAGACAAATCAGCCGGTCATCAACCGGAGGCGACTGAAACGCTGCCGCCTCGCCGGAAAGTTGAAACCATCGTTCCGCATGCTGCTGAAAACCCGCCAGCTTATTCAAAATCAGCATCGGGTCTCCTTCACGCGCCTTCTGCTCGGCAAGCTGTGTCAGCGGGGAGGACACTCGAAGTTCGCCCTCTGCCCGCTCGATGAATAAATAATCCGCTTCTTCGTAAGGTGCGAAAAATCGCTTAATGCCGCGGCTGTGCAATGTGCCGTCGCTCCAGTCAACCGTGAATTTCCGGCGTACCCCGCGATCATTCACCATATCAAAGGATTCGTCATCCGCGGGCAATGCGGCTTTTAGAAAAGTGCTGAGCGTCTGGTCCATCTCAAAGGCAGCAAGGTCCAGCAAGTCTTTGTTCATTTTAAAAAGATATGTCATCCCACAAACACGCCCTCCTCGAATCGCTTACCCGTCTCAGTCAATTTCCGTTCATATCAACCTTTAACACGATCCGCCGACAGAGCCGTGTTCTTAGTATCGGCTTTACTCAATTGCAACAGTCAGACGGCAGCCGGTCGCTTGCTCGATCTGCGCCTGAAGTCGCTGCGCCGGGAGCGCCGTCGCTAAGCAAGCAGACACGCACCGACGGCGAAAAGACCGCCGTCCAGCCTGTTGCCGAGCGGATCTGTTCACAGACCGCCGTGCGTTCGGCAACGGTAACGACCGCCGGAAAGTTAAAGGTGTTGCGGTCCGAATGGTCACGATTGCCGCATGCCGATTCAAGCACAAGCGCATCCGGTCGCGCGCGTGCAGATACGCAAGCCCCGGGAATGGTGCGCCCCGCTTTGAAACTGAGATCACCGCTGACGAGCAGCTTCTCTCCGGCGCTCTCGATCATCAGCATGACCCCGCCAAGAATATGGACCTACACGGCTGATTTGAACTGTCGCTCCGTCAAGCTTAAGCACGGCCGGAAAAAGCCGAAGCCTGCGCAGGAGGCCCTCCATCTCATCTTTCGTATACGGAATCAGCATCCGTTTCTCCATACACTGCTGCACCATGATCTTGTATGCGTCGCGCATCATCACTTGCATCAGATCGGCGGTCAGCGATGTAACAAATACCGGTACATCAGGAAAATACTGATGAATGACCGGCAGCGCGTCGATAGGCTCAGCATGTGCGTGCTAGCCGCCGGATTGCTCAGTCCATCGAGCAATCCGGCAGACGGCAACAAATCATCACCGTGCATGCGCATACCGGCACCCACAATCAAGCTGACGTCTTTCAGCTGAATATGCAGGCATGATGCGCTCACGTCGTGTTTGTTCGGCAATAGGCACTCTTTATCAATTGCGACAGCAGTTCGGTTTCTGTTACGGCATCCGGCGCATGCCGATTCATCACATTCATTATAACAAATCTGCGGGCGGATAAATCATAAGCGGCTGAATCATAATACCACTCGCTGCCGGACCCGCGCATATTCTGAAAGACCGTTCACCGGCGGTCGCTTTCGCTGACACGATTTTTTGAAGCAAGAGCAATTCAACTGTCCTGCCGGTCAGCCGTCGGGTACCTGTTATTCAGTCAATCTGTTTGTTCGGACTAATACCGCACAGCGTGCCACGGACAGCCGGCCCCTTGCCAGTATATCGCAGAATCAGGTGCACACGGTTTATACTCTCTTGGTCGCCCGACACCGGCCGGCACTCGGCGTGTGAACACATACTTGCTTAAAAAAAACTAATTTCACATTCTCTATTTTCCCCATCTCATGTTAGCCATTATTTTACAGCCTTCAAGCTGCTGCGTGCTCCACCCTTTCATCTGTTATACGGGTATCAAATTCCATACCCGACAGTGCATCGGCCTGGGCCGCAGCGTACTTGACTTTCTCTATCGTTTTTAATAGTATTTAAGTAAACTACAAGTATACTTAAATGCACAGAGGTGAACAGGCTGAGTCAGGATACACGCAAACAGCTTGAGAGGGCCATTCGACGTGCCGACATCGTCGACGCCGCCGAGCGTGTCTTTTTCGCAAAGGGCTATGACAAAGCATCGGTTGATGAGATCGCCAAAACCGCAGAGTTTAGCAAGCGGACGCTTTACAGCTACTTTAACAGTAAGGAACAACTCTATTTCGAAGTCATGATTCGCGGTTATCGGCTGTTGCTCACCACGCTCAACATAAAATTACAGGCAGCCGCATCAGCTGGAGCACCCGAGAAATTGCGCTGTCTCTTCTTCACGCTGCTGGCATTCAGCCGCGATCAACCGACCTATTTCACCGCCATCATGGATTATGAAACAAGTGAAGCAAGCGAGGCTGAGGGCATTGAAGATCGTTCGAGAATCGAGTGCTACCGGCTCGGTGAACAACTGTTCGAACTGCTTCGCGGCACCCTTTCACAAGGTGAGGCAGAGGGCAGCCTGCGCGCGGGCAGCGGTGATGAGCAGACCGCACTGATGCTGTGGGCGTGCACGATCGGCATTCTTAATACGGCGGCAAGAAAGCAGTCTTATTTGCGCCATTACCATCATGCAGACGCAGACGACTTTATCACAGCTTCATTCAGCCGGCTGCTGCGGCTGATCAGCAGAAACGGAGCAAGTTCTCATGAAAAAACGAAAGCTGACTAAAATCATCATGATCGCAGCAGCAGCGCTCATCGGACTGTGTCTCGTCCTTACGTCAATTGTATTTTTACTTAGCGGAGGGTTTATGAAGCCGACTTACATGGAACCATGGTCGAAAACGTATGCTGAAAAATATAGTGACCCGCGCCTTCGCCTTGCGGCTGCCGGTCTGCTTTCGGCCAGCGGACACAACATGCAGCCGTGGAAAATCAAGCTCGATTCGTCCGACCCGGCAGTCTTCTACCTTTACGCTGACAGCACGCGGATGACGCCGGAAGTCGATCCGTATGCACGCCAGATGATGATCTCCGAGGGCACCTTTCTGGAATATGTCGCTGTCGCCGGCAAAGAGATCGGTTGGCATACCACCGTCACCCTGTTCCCGGACGGCAACTACGATGAAGATCAGCTCGCCGAAAGCATGAATACACGTCCGGTGGCCAAGGTCACGCTGACACGGACCAAAGCAGAAAAAGACCCGCTGTACGGAGCGCTGTTTCTGCCTGATACAAACCGTGAGGCATATCAGTCGCATCCGCTCTCAAGCGCACAGCTTGCCGATCTCGAATCGCTCGCCGCTCCAGGCGGCCTCTCCGTCAAGCTATACACCGATCCGTCCGATCTCAAAGCAATCGGTGACTACGCAATCGACAGCGCAAACATCGAAGCAGGCGTCAAACGCGTCATGGACGAATCCAATGCAATCTTCAGGCCGAACGAATACGCCAAAAACAAATTCCGCTACGGGTATTCCGTGGAAGGCCAAGGCGCCTCAGGCATCAAAAAACAACTGCTGCAAGCGCTGCTGACGGTCATGCCATCGCTGAATACCGGAAAGGCCGCCTCGCAGAACTTTATGAACTATACGCGTGCGTCGGTTGACCATACGCCGGCCTATGCAATGATTGTTTCCGAGGGGAACAGCCGCCGTGAACAAGTCGAGAGCGGTATGCTCTACAGCCGGCTCGTGCTGAGCGGACACGTTCTCGGACTTGTCATGCAGCCGCTCAGTCAAGTGCTGGAAGAATATCCGGAGATGCATGCACCATACACCGCCTTCAAGCGCACATATGCACCTGAGGGGGGCACTGTGCAAATGCTGTTTCGCGTCGGGCGGCCGACCGTGCAGACCCCGCTCAGCATGCGGCGCGACCTCAAAGCGCTGCTCAGGCACTGACAGCCGTCGCCTCCGCCTGCCATTGCCAGACTGCCCTATACTGTCGGCGTGTTCTCCCCGCACGCCGCTTTTTTCATTGAGCATAGCCTGCCTCTCGTCCTGAACCGCCGATTGAAAGTCATTCGCACCGTTTTTTCAATCAGCAGCCGCCTCACCGGAACCAGGGCGGACAGCTTTCATAAGTGAGCATGCCTAATGTGCTCCGCCGGCTCTTCTCTCGGCATCTCCCGCTGTCGTCTCAGTTTCTGCAATTGTTCATGACCAGTAATTCACATGTCGCCTCAGCTTCGGATCGGCGACCTCGGCATGGCAAATGGTCAACCGGCAGTAACCCTAGTGCATTATGGCTAAGATTTTCAAATGAATCATCAATGCATGGCCATCAAGCGGCCGTTTACCTCAGCGGATATTCACAATGCATCGCGCCCGCTGCGTTCAAAGCGCACGGCAGCAACATTAAACTTTATGACGTGGCTACAATGCACCGGCAGTCAAGCAGACCAGACAGACTGCCAGTGCTTCTCTTCACTCGACATTCATAAACGGCCGGCCGCGCTTGACTTGCACATGCATAAGGTTGTGGAACATACCGTCAAATGCAGCTAATCGCCGACACCATGCGGCGCCAAGATAGCTATCTCGCCTTTCTCGTCCATCCGCGCACCAATCGCCGTTACAGTCTCCGGAAACTTAGCGACCGCGTCGGCCGTCGACCCATACGGCGCAGTGTTCGGATTGTAACTGTGCAGACGTGCCTCTTTCTTCACTTCAAAGCGATAGCCAGGACACTCGCGCTGCAAAGCCCTTTCCGCTTCTTTGTCCTGCGCTTTGTTAGTCTTTGGGTCCTAGTAGCAGACCTCAACGTCATGAACCGGTGTCGGCGTTCGCAAAGCGGACCGCACATCCCAGATCCGTGTCCTGATTAAGCCCGCACACACCCGGCAGTCGGGCAGACGTACCCGCCGCACCGCAGTGGGCAGTTGCCGAACAGGCGCGTCGCCGGCCAGACTAGTCCGCGGTGTCGCGCTGATCTGTCAGTCGCCCGTTCAATGCACTTCACCTTCGGAAAACCGATCTGCACGCTCTGCCACACGCGCGAGCCAGTCTTTCATCAGCCGGTTGAACACATCCGGCTGATCGATCTGCAGATTGTGTCCGGCCAAGTCGAGCACCGCATAAGTCGAGCGCGGGTACTGCTCGGTAAGCCCCAATGCGTCCTGATAACCGACCGTCGCATCTTGGCGACCGAGCAAAAAAAGGCTTGGTTGTTCAAAAGGCAGCCGGTCGAGCGCGAAGGAGAACGCATAGTGACGGCGGATGCGCTTGAGCGCTGGCAAATCAGCCAATTGCAAGCCCGAGCGGACTTCCTCATTCAGCCGCCGCCAACTTAATGCATGCTGCACAATCAGATCGTTCGTCTGACGCAGCGCCTTGCGATCACTCTCAGGCAACGTATCCAGCCACGCCTGATCCGTCCGCGTGACATGCTGATGACTAACCGTCCGATCTGCTTTCCACGGCTTGATCAC
Source organism: Sporolactobacillus sp. (assembly GCA_047722915.1). Lineage (GTDB taxonomy): Bacteria > Bacillota > Bacilli > Bacillales > Sporolactobacillaceae > Sporolactobacillus. The sequence continues at coordinate 15,134 of JBDNZQ010000024.1, read as the reverse complement.
CGGGCAGATGAAAGCTGCGCCGCACACACGCTGCCGCCGCCTCTCAATGATCCCCCGCGCCAGATAACCGCCGTACGATTCACCGACAAGTGCATAAGATTGCCCAGGGAGCAGGCGATCCACGCATTGCAGCACCATATCAAGCATCGCGTCAGCGCTAAGAACGTCCCCCGCTTTCGTCTGCCCCATGCCCGGCAGATCAAGATACAGCCGCCGCCAGCCCACGCTCGCCTGAAAGAGCGGTTCCATGCAGCCACTCAGCAACCGATGATCCGCCGCAAAGCCGTGCAGCATCACAATCGGCGTTCCTTTCCCCATGTCCTCATAATAGACATCTGTCAAATCCGTTCGGCAATACATCGCCATGGCGCCCCTTTTCATGAGCCATAAGTCGAAAACACATTCGCATTTTCATTATAATCAACTCCGATAACGCCGTCATGCCCGGGCTCGGCGACTGCCGGCTCTATCTCAACGACTAGTTGATCCTAGAAAAAACGCCCAAGGTCCGTACCTCTTGCAAAAACCAGGTGCACAGCGGACTCCACAGTCGCTAGGCACAGTGCCCCGGCTTCTCTAGTCGCGAGCACTTTCGCCCGCGCCGGCAGAACTCAAAGTGACAGACAGCCCGGCTTTTTTAAAAAAAGGCGGCAGACCTGCCGTCTTAATAATGGTGCTCCGCATGATGCACGATGTGCTCGGCGACATAAGAATGGCGCGAATGATGAGCGGTACTGCTCGATGCATCATCATTATAAAAATGCGGCGCGTCTGCCGGCGTCGGTACCTTCATACTGGCATCGACTCGCGATGTGCCGTCCGCATAATTGAACGCGTAACCGGGCTGCACGTTGAAAATATAGACATTGAAATTGAGCGAACCGTCCGTCGACACCGCCTGCAGCTGCACGCCCCGGGCCATAAGATCATTGCCGGCAAAAATGGCGTGCGCTTGATAAATGACTTTCTGCCCGGATTTCAAGGCGTCTCGGACTTTCTCTTCATAAATGGTTTGCAGCTCCTGATTGGAGAAAGCCGTCTGTGTAAACAAATTTTTCAGGTTGTTCTGATCGCCGGATGGCTGCGACGAATTGTATGATCCGTCCAGTGCAATGCCCTTGGACAGCGAATAGGCAATGAGATGGCCGCGATTGATAATGGCTTCGCCGTCGGAAAACTTCTGGTGCCAGCCGGTCGGCTTGACGACTTGGCGGACGCGCAGCGAATCGTTGGCCACATTCTGCTGCGTGAGATAAGCAGTGTTCGCGCTTGAGGTCCGGTTGAGCGCATCCAGATTGCTGTAAATGACGTGATTACTCGTCCAATCGGACGGATTCAGTGTGGAGCGGTTGCCGTTCACGGTAACGATGGCACTCGTGCCCGGCTGATAGATGAGCGACGCCAAATCAGATGATGAGGCCGCCGGCAGCGCAGCAGAACCTTGCGCGGTTGCCGTTGCCGGCGAGCCTTGTGATGCAGTTTGCACAGCCGTTGCCGACTGCCCTGTACCTGTACAACCGGCAAGAACAAGAACAAACAACACACTGATGATGAGTGCTTTTTTCATGTCAAATCCTCCATATTCAGTGGAAACCATGTCGCGCCGGACGCTTTAAAGCAGCGGGCATACGCAGCTGTGACCGGTAAAATTCTCGCCTGTCAATCGAATCCAAATGGTCATGACGCAAGAAGCCGGCGTGCATGAGCAAATCGACATTCGAACGAGCAGCCAATCAGGCACTTCCTGTTTGGCCGGCCGCTGCCCCGAACTATTCCGCCGTCCTCAGTATAGCTGATCACGCGTACCGCTGTCTTCCCATACGGCCACTTGTCATTATTGATTTATCCGCGCGGACAAGTCGCCTGCGGCTTCCCGACGTCCCGGCAGGCGCCGCAACGATGACCAGTAGCTGCCCTGTCCACTCCGCTTGCTGACGGTGAGCTTCTCTAGAGAACGGCAGTGAAACGCTCGTGTTCCAGTCGCTTGTCAAGCCGGTTAAGGATAACCGGTCCTTTAACATAAAGCACATTGTGAGCCTGTTCATCGCTTCTATTTCAGTCCACGAATCGGCGGCAGCTGCCCGCTTCTCCGGCGATAATCCGCCGCCAGATCGGCCTGCACTTTAGCCATTAGCAACGGCTGAATCTCCGGATAAGTCCACGCCTTCGGCAGTTCTTCAAAGCAAACCACTTCACCGATTTCGGAGGGCGGCAGCGCGCCGAGACGACTGACCGCTGCATAGTATAGCATGCCGAACGACTCGGCGCCGCCGACATTCACGCGCGTCTTGCCGGTGACTGAATATACGCTTATCCGGTGAAGCCTAAAGTCAAGCGCACCGGTTTCTTCGTACAGTTCTCTTGTCGCTGCTTCAACGATTGATTCACCCGGCTCCCGGTGTCCGCCGGCCAGTTCATACGTCCGGCGCTGACGATGGCGGCAGAAGACCCAGCGCTCCCCGTACCGGGCAACAATGACAGCAAATGCCAGCCGCGCATCGTCGATATGGTCATAAAAACGAACGGTTAATGACATTGACTTTGTCTTCCCCTTCTTTTGACAATTGACAGCTTACACTCAACCGCCGGCTCTCAAAGCATCCATCTGCAAATCAGCATATAGATGAAATAAATACCGACTGACAGCCAGGCGGCACTGACCGGCTTCAGCCAGTTCGTCAGAACAAAAAGGCTTAGCATCAGAATAACAGCGCCGAGCGCGCCAAAGATGCCATTCAATTCAGTCTGGCGAAACTGCCGAACATCCATGGCTTTGATCTGCATACTGATATTGATCAGCGTCATCACCGGAATGAAAGTAATGACGCCGGACAGAAAAAGAATTTTAGACTTACTGAAATAAGACATCAGTACAAAAAGCGTACCTCCGATGATAAATTTGAACAAATAATCCGACACTGGTCTTTTTCTCCCCCGTTCAAACCCGGCAAGGCTCTTAAACTTAATGCATCCTGCGCGCGGGCATTACCGCACGTTCTCTCTCGTGCACTGAGCATTCTGACTGTCGACAAATACGACCGTCGGACAGCAGGCTTTCGCCTCGTTTTCGGTGTATTGCGCATAGCACATGATAATGACTTTATCGCCGCGTGAGACCAGTTTTGCACCGGCACCGTTAATACAGATCGTTCCACTTCCGGGAGCGCCGGCAATCACATACGTCACAAGCCGGTTGCCGTTGTCAATGTCTGCAATATGAACCTGTTCGTATTCCAAGAGACCGGCGGCATCCATCAGCTGCCGATCAATGGTAATGCTTCCGATATAGTTTAGGTCAGCCTGTGTGACCGTCGCGCGATGAATTTTACATTTGAGCATCGTTACATTCATTTTTACCGGACCTCTTCTATTTTTTTATGTAAGTCTGAAAACAGACGCATGCCGACAGACCTGTCTGTCGCCGCTGCTTTGCGTCCTATTCTAGCATAAACAACCGCGCAAAAAGTGACATAATCCTACCTTTTTCCACCGGTGCGCCCCCGGCATTAGAAAAACTTGGCTCTGCCAAGTCCCTTGGACGACGGCCGATCCTTATCTCTTTCTTAGACTGAATCCCGCTGACATCGATAGACTTTCTTAACGTATTAGAAGAGCCGGGAAAAGTGCGCCCGGTTCTTTAAGGCAACCGCGCACCGGTTTCGCCAGTCGCGGATGCACCGCGAGCCTCTTTCAGACAGGAAAACAAACAGTGCGCTAAACGTCCAATCGGTCCGCCTGACATTTTGGACAATCCTTTATTCTGATACAGCGAAACGAAGGGGGACGAAGATGACGGGGCGGTAACACTAGTCATTGGCACGATCATCAACTTGCTGATCGTCATGGCGTGTTATAACACTTATTAGCTGATCAACGATCTTCAGTCTGCCGGTATGCCGGATGTCCTGCAACGGACGCTCGATCAAATTCGACTGCACTGCTACCATTACAGCAGCGGCATGCTCTTCGCGGGCACAATCGGCAGCCTCGTCGGCAAAGGTTCTCATCATGGCGTTTGCGTCGACGTATACCGGAAAACTAAAAAACTGCCGTGCAGCGCATCGTCATTACATTCGACACGGAGATAGGGCAGCTCGGGCATCGACGAGTGGGAGCATGGCAGCACACAGACCCGTCTCGCGGATTTAAAAAGCACATGAACGATCAATGGAAAATGAAAATGAAAGCGGCAAGCAGCACAAGATTAATCAACAAGCGGATGAGCTGATGCGATACGTGCGGTTTGCCGAACAACCGCTTACCGTTCTGCCATGCGGCCAGATGACTGAAAATCATGCCGATGAGCAGCAGTGCAAGTCCGGCCGCACGCAGCGTGACAAACGGTGCGGCAGCAACCGCAGCAGCCGACGCGAGCAGCAACGCACCGCTTGAGGCCGGCAGTCTCGGTTGAAAGAAACAGGAAGCAGCCATCAGCAGCAAAAGCAGACCGTAGACGACAAATAAAACGATAAGAACGATTGACATGGTAAGCCTCCGATGGTAACAGCCTGTCAATGAACTCAATGGCTGATTATGAATAGTATACTGCTTTTGATCGGCGGCAGACCTGCAAAAATAATGACCATCCCGCCCTTTTAAACAACCGCACTTCGTCTGCGCGCTGCCTTGAGCCCATCAGAATAGTGGAAACACCCTCCTGTGCAGTGGAAACACCCTCCTGTGCACAGGGGGGTGTGCGGCATTCCAATCCCCACCTACAGGCCGAAAAGATAACGGCACAGCAACCCGGCAGCTATACCAATGAGCAGCGACGCGAGAAAAATTTTGATCGTTTTTATCGCGATGGCCGTGAACAGGCAAGCCGCGAGCACCGGAAATGACACCGACAACCCGCCGGCGGACGGAATAAAAATTTGCTTGACAAGCAGAGCGGCAATGATGGCGATCGGCACATAGCCAAAATAATCGCGAACAGTCGGGCTGAGCCTTCGCCCGGTCATGACTTCAACGCCCGCCACACGCGACAGGTGCGTCGCGACGGCAAGAACAGCGATCAGCAGCCAATGCTTAAGCATGTGTACCCCTCCTTTGTGCGGCCAGTCCGACAAGCGGTGCCAGCGCGCCGGCGACGATGACCGTCAGCCCGTTACCCGGAAAGGCAAGCTCCATGCCGAGCGCCAACAGGATGGCGGTGCCGGCTGTTGCAAGCGCCGGACGGCCCTTCAAACTGGGCAGCAAAAGCGCAAGAAAGGTGACCGGGAACGCCAGATCAAGTCCCCACTGCTTCGGATTAATGCTGTGACCGGCGAGGGCCCCGGCAAGCGACGAGAGCACCCATGCCAAATAGAACGCAAGAGTGATCGTGCCGTAATACAGCGGACTCGGACCGTTGCGCTTAAAGTAGGCAGAACCGAGCACAAACGGTTCATCTGATACACCCGCAGCCAAAAGAAATCGCAGCCGGCGATTAGTGCCGAGCCCACCGGCCAGTGCAGCACCGTACAGCAGGTTACGCAAGTTAAGCAGCAGCACTGTCAACACAATACTGATCAGCCCTGCCCCGGAACTGATCATCGCCACCGTCACAAGCTGCACCGTCCCTGAGAACACAAAAAGTGACATGCCGACAATTTCCGGCAATGTGAACCCGGCCTGAGTCGCCAGCACGCCGTAAGACAATCCGTATGTGGCCACTGCAAGGGCGAGCGGCGTCACTTCTGTCAGTGCCGTGCGGACAACGCGAGCGGGACGGTTGTCCGCCTGTTTGCTGTGTACCATGTCTTACCCTCCCTCATATAATCAGTTTGGATCTTAATAGCGAATGCCTTCTCACCCGTCGATATATCGCATAATGTATGCTATAATGTTCATATGTTCGTTATACAGTACGGAAAGAATCTTGTCAATGACAGGTGGAGGGATATCCAACGGAGGAACTTCAGCATGATATCGCGCGCAATCTGCGTGGCATTCGTTATCAAAAGGAACTCAGCCTCGATCAAGTTGCGGAATTGACCTCAGTCAGCAAATCGATGCTGGCGCAAATTGAAAACGGCAAATCCAACCCAACGATCAGCACATTATGGAAGATTGCCACCGGACTGCAAGTCTCTTTCTCCATGCTGACCAAGAAAGAAGAGCACACAGTTCGGAAAGTCAGCGCCAGCAGCCTTCAGCCGGTAATCGACAATGATGGCAACTATCTTGTCTACTCACTCTTTCCTTTTGATCCGATTAAGAAATTTGAAATGTATTTGACGCGGCTCAAAACCGGCTGCACGCATTGCTCGGAACGACATGCCGGTGAGGAATATTTGCTTATCTCATCCGGGCTGCTCCGCGTAAGCGCCCACGGCAAGACGTACACGCTTAGCAGCGGTGACGCCGTCACATTCAGCGCCAACGGTCCGCATCGCTATGAGACTGTCGGCAAAGACGAAGCCGTTTTCTTTACCATGATTTTTTATCCGGATTGACGGACAAGCCGGCGCTCCGTGTCTGAAGTACAGCGCCTTTATTACACATTGGCGGCTGAATTCATGCGACCGGGCGTCATCAGCGTATTCTATATTTTTCCTGAAAAACATGGCGTGACTTCCCCGGCCTTCAGAAATCGTTCAAAATGGTACGTTTATGACCGACCTGTTTTTAAAGCAAAATTGTGCCCGCGGTACGCACGCTTCAAGCCGAACACCGACATGCAGACAAAGACAAGCGGCTCTCAGCCAAACATTTGTTAAAAGAAAACCGCTGCTTTACCTGTATTATGATGAAATGCAGGCAAACTGCAATAGCCATTTTAGAAAAACTGGGCAAGGCCAAGTCCCTTGGACGATGGCTGAGCCTTAGTTATTCTTATACTTGGTCCCGCTGAGATCTATATACTTTCTTAACGTATTAGAAAAACTTGGCAAGGCCAAATTCTGGGATAAAGGCGGAGCATTTGTCCTTCTAATCCCTTAGTTCCTCCAATATTTTTATACTTTTCTAAAGTATACTAAACTACCACCTGCTTAAAGCAGGTGGGTTGAGACATAAAATGTCTGCGACTTAAAGTCGCGGTTACGACTGAAGTCATCTGAAAGCCCTTATGCTTCAAGCATACTGAATTGAGACTGAAACTCATTCATCAATCTTGAATGTATCATTCCTAGATTGACCGGATTGATTGGCGATGTAATTTCTAATGATATCTTCCGTCACATTACCGACGGTCGCACAAAAGTAACCCCTTGACCATAAGTGCTGACCCCAATATCTCTTTTTCAGTTCCGGAAACTCATCTTGCAGTAACCGCGAAGACCGCCCTTTCAAATACTGCATGATTTTGCTTGGTGCCAGACTTGGTGGACAAGAAATTAATAGATGAATATGCTCTTTCCCAATGCTGCCTTGTAAAATCGTCACGTCTCTGGCCTCACAGCCTTGTCGAATGAGCTCACGTGCACGCATCGCTACTTGCCCTCGCAACACTTGATAACGATACTTCGTCACCCAAATGACGTGGTATTTAATGTCGTACACCGCGTGACTGCTTTTCTGATAACCGTCCATACTTTTCACCTCTTTGAAAAGTATGGACACGAAAAGATAAGGCTAAAAGCGGATACCGCCTAAAGGCGGTGGGTTTAGACCTCGCTTTTGGAAACTAAAAAGCAACGTGCCGCCCGCCTTGACTTGGAGCCGCTTCTTAATTCATAAATGAACTGGACACGTTCTGCTTTTCTGCTAGACTAGAAGAAGACGACTTGCACAGGAGTTTTATGAATGGAAAAAACCGCAGTATTGCTCGCGAATCTTGGGACACCTGAAGCACCGACTCCTCAGGCGGTGCGACGTTATTTGGCACAATTTCTGAGCGACCGCCGGGTCATTGATCTGCCGCGCTGGAAGTGGTGGCCGATCTTACACGGCATCATTCTCAGGGTACGCCCGAAGCGATCGGCTCTCCTTTACAAGCAAGTATGGACGGCAGCCGGTTCCCCGCTGCTGAGGCACTGCGTTGCTCAGCGTGATGCGCTTCGTGCGCGGTTCAATGAAGAGAACCTGCGCATCGAGCTGGGAATGAGCTACGGTGAGCCGTCGCTTGCGGCACTGCTCGACGACTTGCATCTCTGGGGTGTGCGCCGATTGCTCATTCTGCCGCTCTATCCGCAATACTCGTCAACCACAGTCGCCCCCATCTGGGACAGCGTGGCTAAAGCGTTCGCACATTGGAAAGATGTGCCGGAGCTAACGTTCATCCGTGACTATGCGGAGCATCCGTTGTACATTAATGCACTGTCCAACCGCATTGCCGATAGTTTTGCGACGTGCGGCAGACCCGATCATCTCGTACTCAGCTACCACGGCATTCCACAGAGCTACGCGGACAGCGGTGACGACTACGCGCAGCGCTGCGGAGCAACGACTGCCGCGCTGCGTGATAAGCTGGATGTGACGACTCTTGCCTGCTATCAGTCCAAGTTCGGCCGCGACGCCTGGTTGACGCCCGCCACAACCGATACACTCGTGCAACTTGCCAAGCAGGGCGCGCGCCGTATTGCCGTGATGGCACCTGCCTTTACTGCCGACTGTCTGGAAACACTACAGGAATTAGACATTGAAAACCGCGAAGCATTCTGCTGCGCCGGCGGACAGCAATTCCACTACATTCCCGCCTTGAATGACAGCCCGCTGTTCATTGACTGTCTGGAAGCGATCGTGCGCGAACGCCTGCTTATCCGCTAACAAATTGACAACGCACACGCTTGATCGTTCCACAGAGTAACCGTACCCCGCCTTTACCACTGTCATCGTCAACTCGGTGGCAGAAAATTCATTTTTCGGCAATTAGCTTTTCTTATACTTGGTCCCGCTGAAATCGATAGACGTTCTGAACGTCGTTTAAGTGTGTGATAAGCAAATGCCGGGATATCTGCATCGCGGGTCGCAATTAATTTTTATAGTCTTCGCTGCACTCACGCATATCTATCAGAAGAAAGTGATTATCCGTTCCCTGCTTGCTTCTTTTTTTCAACTGCGCCAGCGTTCCTGTGAGTTGCCGCGCATTCACAAAATGAGCTCGACAGGCGATCAGTCCGGCCACCGCTACGCTGATCAGCGAGAACTGTTCAACGCGTCCTTGACGGTTCTCCGCTACAATGTAGCCGCGCGCACAGTCGTCAGCACGATAATATACTTGTATTTTCTCTGTAAATAGTCTGCTGACTGATTGGCAATAGGCAGCGGCATGATCCGGGTGAAGAATCGCCACAAAATCGTCACCACCGATGTGCCCGACAAATTCACCGATCGAGCGGTTAGCAATCAGGATGTCGGCAAGCAGCTTGATGATCTTGTCGCCGCTTTCAAAACCATAGACATCATTGTATTCTTTGAAGTGATTGATGTCTAAGTACACAACCGCCTGCGCCTCATCACTTGCCAGCATGCCGGACACACGCTGTTCAATCAGAAGGTTTCCCGGCAGGCCGGTCAGTGCATTCTCATATTTTGCTTTGTTCACTTCGATTTCCGTCGATCGCTGAAGCAGATCTTTAACGGTTACCGTCCCAAAATAACGTCCCATCTTTGTGACAACGATGAAATCGTACAGCCGCTCCTGCGCGCGGGCCATCGCCAACTTAGAAACGGCGCTGATCGGCATGCAGCAATCGACCGAAATAAAATTGCTGTCCATGAGTTGAACGATTGGGCGATGCTGATAGAGACTGAATCCAAAGCGACCGCTAAGCGCAAGCATGAGTTGAATGCGTGTCACAATGCCGATGACGTAGTTGTCATCAACGACACAGAAGCCAATAGCCGCCGGATTGTCGCGGATTTTGTCAAAAACGGTTTCAACGCGGATATCTTTGCCAATCGTTTCCGTCTGCTTGCAAATTTCAGCGATGCGGTTGCTGAGTGACAAGTTACCGCCCAGTCTATGTCGCATCCGTGCTGTAATAATTTTGACAAGATCAGCATCCGGTTTCTGCGGTGCTGCGGCAGGTTTGCCGAAAAAATTGCCTTGCACATAGGGAACATCAAGTTCAATTAAACTGTTCACTTCCGTCATTGTCTCAACGTCTGTGCTGATCGGCTGAATAGCTGCCATCCGGCAGAACTCCATGACACCGCTCACGTAAGCAAAATTAAGCTGACCGGCGGCAAGGTCCCGGATCGTCTGACCGTCAAGTCGGACATATTGCGGCGCTGCCTCCCGCATTAAGTGCAGGCTGGCGTTGAGCATATCGGGATGAACAACCGCAATGTGAATATGCCTCTCCTTCAGCTGAATAATACCTCTTCGCAGCTGGTCGCTGTCATCACGCCAGCTATCCGCATCAATTTGAAGAACGAGCTGATCAGGGCTGACGTGATAATACTTAAAATAATCTTCCGTTAATTCGCGGCGGAACTCCTTGCTGCTAACAACGCTCGGAATAATGGTGATCATGACCCGTTCGTGGCGGGAAAATTGATCTGACTTTTTAAGCGCAGAAAAAACAGTATTCATATACAACCATTGGAGATCGGCCGCCAGATGGCATTTCTCCGCAATGTGAAACATTTTCTTTACATTTACGATTCGAGGGGAAAGGATCGGCCGTGACTCGTAACCGAAAACACTGCCATCCCGCAGCGATATGACCGGTTGAAACGTAATTTGCAGGCGTTTTTCGCGAATGATAGCTTCCAGCTCACTGATTAATTCCTTTCTCATCGTTTTTCAGACCCGTCTCTCCTCTTAATTTAATTTTATTTTAACGAACATCGTCGATAAAACATAGACAGACACCATTAAGTTTTCGTAAATTTTCCGGGTATACAGACCCATGTCTCACAGCCTGATCGATTGTTAATCGTTTGTCTTATACTTAGTCCCGCTGAAATCTATAGACTTGCTTAACGTAAAAAAAGAAACGCCATCCGATGGTTGCCCAACAGAACGCGTCCCTTTTCTAAATTCGCTTCCCCTCACTTTATTCGCGTGGCAAACACATCGCTTTCAAAGTCAAGGCGTTCGAAGACATCCGTTTTATTCACACATGTCGACGCAGCTCTCTTACAAAGTGTAATAACAGTCCATCCTTCTATCTCGTTAGGCGAACGCCGGCCTGCATCTCTCAGATAAAAAATAACATGAGATTTAATAAACTATTTTTCAACAAATCTATATTTAAGAAACCATCATTTACGTGTTTGCACGGTTATGTGCATCGCCCACTGCCCCGTGCCTTTTCTCTTTTTTATCATGCTGTTCTGTCCGCCGTGGGCATTCAGAAGTTGCGTATTCAGCGCCGCACGAGCGGCTGATTCACCTGATGCTCGCTGCGTGCCGTCGTGAGCACTTCCAGCACATCATTGAGACTGATCTCAACCATGTTTTTAACAGCCATGTTGGTATAGAAGCCAATATGCGGCGTAATCAGTACATTCGGCAGCTTTCTTAACTCAATTAACTGATCACTCGGAAGCTGCTGAGTGCGCAGATCAGTGTTAAAGAAATGTTCCTCACCGTCAATGGTGTCAAGGGCAGCACCGGCAATCCGTCTTTGCTTCAGCGCCCGGATCAAAGCGTCGGTATCCACAACCGGGCCGCGCGAGGCATTAATCAGACAAGCATCGCTCTTCATGAGCGACAAGGCGTAGTCATCGATCAAATGTCTCGTCAGTTCAAGCAGAGGCACGTGGAGTGTAACAATATCCGCGCGTCGCAGCAGTTCTTCCTTCGACACATAGCTGAGCACCGTCTCCAGTTCGGGTCGGCGGACGATATCATTGGCGACTACGGTGGCACCCAGCGCGTGGAGCATGCGAGCCAGCGTCCCGCCGATGCGCCCGGCACCGATAATGCCGACTGTCTGCGTACGAACTTCGCGTGCCATCAACCCCGACCATCGAAAGTCTTGCACCTGCATACGTGCCTCAAAGAGCGGCAAATTGCGCAGCAGGCGCATCATCTGTATCAGTACCAACTCAGCTACCGAGCGGGGAGAATAGGCCGGAACGTTCGTTACGGCCAGCCCATAAGCTGAAGCGAGCTGAAGATCAATCATATCATAGCCGGCCGTGCGCGTCGCCAGCTGCCTCATGCCAAACTCATGCAGTGATCGATAGATGCCCTCATCGCTGATACGACCGCGCTGTTGAATGCAAATGCCGTCATACCCGGCAGACTTCCTGACCGTTTCGCCGTCAAGATCTTCGCGTACAGTCGTCACCTCAATCCGGTGCTGCTCCGCCCACTCTTGAATGGCCGGTAATTCGTCGTCCCTGACTGTATACATCATGAATTTCATTGTGCGACGCCTCCCTGTTTTTCTTTTTCCTTCGTGACGTAAGATCTGATCCGTCGCATCGCTTCACGCAGATCCTCCATGCTTGCCGCATAGCTGAGACGAATATGCCCGGCACTGCCCGGTCCAAACGAGTCGCCCGGTACGAGCGCAACCTTTGCCCTATGAGCGAGGTCAACACAGAATGCCATGCTGTCTTGAATGAAGCCATCCGGAATCTTGGCAAACAAGTAAAAAGCACCTTCTGGTTTCGGACACTTGAAGCCCAGCGCACACATTTCTTCATATACGAAATCCCGGCGCCGTTCATATTCCGCGCGCATGGCCGCAGCATCGTCAGCTCCTGCGGCAAAGGCTTCCTCAGCCGCATCCTGCGCAACCGTCGCCGTTGACGTGACGGCAAACTGATGAATTTTAGCAATTTCAGTCACAATGTCTGCCGGTCCGCAAATACAGCCGATTCGCCAGCCGGTCATGGCGTGCGACTTTGAGGCCCCGTTAATCACGATTGCCTGCTCGGGCAAGTATTCAGCCATTGATACGTGCGGGATGCCATATGTCAGCTCGCTGTATATTTCATCACAGATGACAAAAATGGCATGTTTCTGGAGCACAGCGGCCAAGGCTTCAATTGCCTGACGACGATACGTCACACCTGTCGGATTCGTCGGGAAATTAAAAATAATGGCTTTGACTGCATCGCCATGCTCAACCAGCGCCGCCTCAAGCAGCTGAGGTGAGAGGACATAATCATTGGCTGATGTGTCAATGAAAACGGGCTCTGCTCCGGCAAGCAGCGCATCAGGAATGTAGAGTGGAAAGATCGGCGTCGGAATCAGCAGCTTGTCTCCGCGATTTAAAATAGCGGTCAGTGTCGAAAAGATAGCTTCCGTTGCCCCGGCAGTCACGAGAATCTGATTGTCTGCCCGGTAATTGAGCCGATACTTTGCTGCCAAAAAGCGGCTGATGGCCCGGCGAAGCCCAAGCGTCCCTTCCGGCGGCGCATAGTGACTGCGATTGGCGGCAATGCTGCGCTGTCCTGCCTCCTTCACATGTTCGGGCGTGTTAAAATCTGGCTCACCAAGTGTCAGTTTGATAATGCCTGGAATAGCGGATACGTCCTGATCGAACGCCAGAATATCGGAACTTTTCAGCAGTCCAAGTTCCTTTTTCATCTTACTTACCAGTTTGTCAGTCATTGCTTGCATCTCCCTCTCCGTGAGTTAAAAAATCACCCGAAAGCCTCAAACGGCCGCGGGTGATTCAGCAAAACAAGCAGTAAATGAAAGACCGCACGGACTGTTTGATTCGTCCATACGGCCATTTTTCCACAAGTAAAAGCGCTACCTCTGGTTTCCCGCATGGATGCAAATACATCTGGCGACGTGTTTGCATCCAGCCTGCAAATGCAAACACTAACGAAAAAACCAAAAGTAGTAATAAAAAGTGTTCAGCTGGCTCTTGCTTTGAGATACGCCGGCAATCACTTTTAAAACCCCTTTACCAATTGAAGTTGGTGTAGTTCTATTTATAACAAAATCAAAATTAACTGTCAATACAAATTATCCAACTTTTGCAGAAGCCGCTGATAGGTCTGCAAAAGCTCAGGATCATTGACTTTAACGGATGAACGGTAAAAATCGATTATTCCGCTGCCGCCGCCGAGCTGCCCAAGTACCTGCAATCGGTGTTGCAATTGGCGTACCGTCCCAATACTCCCGTCAACAATAGCCGTACCCTCAGGAAAAAGCAGCTGTATGCTGTCCTTGAAAAAAGGAAAATGTGTGCAACCTAACACAACAGTTCCATACTCCGACAACTGAAGCGCAGCAGTCGCTTCTCTTAAGTAGACAAGCACACGCGCTCGATCAAAGCAAAATTGTTCCGCAAGACGAACGAGTCCGGGAAGCGGCAGACAGTCAACAACATCCTCATTGTCGAGCCGCTCGACAAGCTGGTGAAATTTAACTTCTTTGAGCGTCAGTGCCGTCGCTACAACAAGTACCTTTTTCCGGTTGCGCCTGCTTACGGCCACTGCCGGCTTGACCGCCGGTTCAATGCCGATCACCGGAAAACGATACTGCCGGCGCAGGTCCTCGATCGCAATACTCGTCGCTGTATTGCACGACACAACGAGTGCCTTCACATCTTGTCCGGCAATGAAACGCGCGGCCTCGAGCACATAGGCGCGCACCTGCTCTTTACTTTTTTCACCATACGGCACGTGTGCCGTATCGGCATAAAATAAATAGTCTTCATCCGGCATCAGTTTTTGTGCTTCATGCAGCACGGTGAGCCCGCCGATGCCCGAATCAAAAAAAGCAATTTTCAACCTGTCCACACCCCGAGTTTGCTTGTTTGTCACTTTCCCATTATAGTCCCTAACTGCTTCTGTGCACGCAAAAAAAATACAATCAACCGCCCCGACAAAAACAAGTCTTTCCACTTAACGGTGTCTTAAGTACTCACAGTACAGCATTCGCGGCGCTCAATCGCCCATTGCTCAAGGGAGCGTGCCCGTCATACAGAGACGCATGGCGTGTTCATCATTAAACGTATGCCTCGACATACGTTCACGCTATTGGAGGCAGACATCTTCAGCATCTGCTCCCGATTTTAAAAGCAGCTTGATTATTCATCTCAAAACCATTTTTACCGGACGGTAATCACTGAGCCGGATAACGTTTAAATCGACAGTTGCTTTTACTAAAGAAGGGGGCATGAAAGAGCGTTTTGCGCAATGCACGCCGACGGTCACACCCCGTCGATCATTGCTTTGAGGAAACTTGCGCAGCGTCCGTGATAGGGCATTATACAATGACAAAAGATAAAAATCAGCACGTACATCAGCTGCGTTTTTGATTAAACAACATTTTAACTAAATTGTTA
>JBDNZQ010000023.1:0-31251 GCA_047722915.1 Sporolactobacillus sp. | reverse complement strand
TTGTAGCACGTATTTAGTGCGTAAATAGTCAGAATTTCTAATGCGTTTGCCCTGTCACTTTTAATCATTCACTCATTACGCATTTACCGAACAGCGCTCCTTGCAATAGGTCAAATGAATTAACCGCATGCCGTCCACTTGCGCCCGGCGTCAAGAGTGCAGCACACCGCGCTTTTCTTTTTCAAAAAGATCGAAGAATTCCCGATTATTTTTTGTTTCTTTTATACGTTTGAAAAAATGCTCGATAAATTCAAACGATTCGTCCATCGTCTTGCGCATCGTCCACAAATTGTCAAGGCGCTCGGCATCGATGAGCAATTCCTCCTTGCGCGTCCCTGAGCGACGGATGTCAATGGCCGGAAAAATACGGCGTTCCGCAAGCTTTCGGTCAAGATGCAACTCCATGTTACCCGTTCCTTTAAATTCTTCATAGATGACGTCGTCCATACGCGAACCTGTGTCAACGAGTGCTGTTGCCAGAATCGTCAAACTTCCGCCCTCTTCAATATTTCGGGCTGCACCAAAGAATTTTTTCGGTTTGTGGAAGGCTGCCGGATCGATACCGCCGGACAAAGTACGGCCGCTCGGGGGAATGACAAGATTATAAGCGCGGGCCAAACGAGTCAAACTATCCATCAAGATAATGACGTCTCGCTTTTGTTCGACGAGACGCATCGCTCGCTCCAGCACGAGCTCTGACACTTTCACGTGATTCTCCGGTACTTCATCAAATGTCGAACTGACGACATCGCCCTTCACCGACCGCTCGATGTCTGTTACTTCCTCCGGACGTTCGTCAACGAGCAGCACGATGAGGTCCGCTTCCGGATAATTGATGCTTATGCTATTGGCAATCTCTTTCAACAGCGTTGTCTTGCCTGCTTTCGGCGGGGCCACGATCAGCCCGCGCTGTCCAAAGCCGACCGGCGAAATCATGTCAATAATTCGCGTAGAAAAGCTTTCCTGTGCCGTCTCCAGCACCATTTGCCGATTCGGATAAAGCGGCGTCAACGCCGGAAAATGTACGCGTTCTCGTGCCGTATCCGGATTCTCGCCATTAATCGCTTCGACCCGCAGCAATCCGAAGTAACGCTCGTTTTCCTTTGGCGGTCGGACCTTGCCGGTCACCCGATCGCCGTTGCGCAAGTCAAAGCGGCGAATCTGCGATGCGGAAATATAAATGTCTTCCGAACTTGCTGAGTAGTTGATCGGTCGGAGAAATCCAAACCCTTCTGTCGGAATGATGTCGAGAATGCCTTCCATCAGTGACAGTCCGTCTTCTTCTGCCTGCTTTTTTAAAATGGCAAAAATGAGCTCGCGCTTTGTCAACTTGCTGTAATAAGAAATCTTATATTCCTTGGCGTGCTCATACAATTCTTTCAGTTTCATATTTTCCAAATCCGCCAGTGTTACCGACATCGTGCCACCACATTTCCCTTAGTTTTGCTTCTGTTTTTTATACCGCCTGACGGCTTTAAAACCGGGCGGCTGTTCATCCATTACGCATCACATTCATCGCGCACTTCTGCCAGATCGATTAAGTGCGCAGAGCCGAACGGCCTAAGCCATTGCTGCCGCTTTCTAAAGCATGCTACAATGCCGTTTGTTAACCTTGTATTGAATTACTTGATGCTAATAGGTGTCCATGCTCGGGTAAAGTCAAACATTTATGCGGAAGGTTTGGTTAAAGTGAGCCGTGTTCTTGCTGTATATTTCTGATTTCCCAGCAGGCCGTTCTCCCGATAAGCGGGCAAGCACAAACGCTTTCCCGCCGGCACTCGACCCTCAAAAGAGAGCAAAGCGGGAGAAAGAACGACCGTCTAAATCATTTCAGCTGTTTGATAATCCGGAGATGATAGAAGAGCGTGAGCAGAAGCCTGCTTGTCAAACCATCCAAAGAGCGGCCGTTATTATGACCCCCTCTGAACTCTTTTCCGTGCGTCCGAAATTAAAGAACGAAACCGGATCTCGCCAATACCAATAACTAATCTATGTCCATTTTTAGCACAATATAATCACTTTAGCAATCGCTGTTCGTTTTTTTGCGGACAGACCGCATGCATCGCGGTCGTTCGCTTACGCTGCAATCAAGCAACGCAGCCGTCCAAAGCAGAGAAATCAAGACAAAAACACGAACGATGGTGCCGAGTGCTTCAAGACATCACGCTGCCTCTGCTCGCTTGCCGCATGATACGGTTCAAACCATTCAGAGTGCAGGCGTCCTGTTTAACACACTTTTGCAGACTCTGGCATAAAAACACCGTGACACCCCGGGCGCGCTGGCCAACGATAACTCAAAATCGCACAAGTATAAGCATTATCCTCTAAAAAATAACACGAAAAATTCAAGGCTTGTTTTGAGAATCAAGACACGCGCCGTCAGTCATTTTTTGGCAAACGCTGTTGATCCAGCTCATCATCAGTTGTTTCCCGCCAGACATGTGCGCCAATGTCACTCAATTTCTCCATCAGCCGGTCATAACCACGGTCAATGTGGCTGACTCCGGAAATCTCTGTCACACCACTGGCAATTAAGCCGGCAATGACGAGCGAAGCACCGGCCCGCAGATCGGTCGCCCGCACTTTCGCCCCCTCGAGCCGGGAAGGTCCGGTCAAAATGGCGGTGCTGCCCTCCACCTTGACACTGGCCCCCATGCGCCGCAGTTCATCGATGTGCTTGAAACGCGCGGCATAGATCGTATCCGTGATTAGGCTCGTGCCGTCCGCCTGCGTCAACAGGCTTGTGAGCGGTTGCTGCAAGTCAGTCGGGAACCCCGGGTAAACGAGCGTTTTAATATCAACACTTTTAAGATGCTCGGCGCTGCGCGATACAAGCAGCTGGTCGTCACCAATCTGGATGTCAGCCCCCATTTCACGCAGCTTGGCCGTGAGTGATTCCACATGTTGCGGAATTACATTGTCAATGAGCAGCTCCCGACCCTCGGCAGCACCGATAATCATGAATGTGCCGGTTTCAATCCTGTCCGGGATAATCATATGCCGGCAGCCATGCAGATGCTCCACTCCGTCTATGCGGATCACATCGGTACCGGCTCCTTTGATTCGTGCCCCCATGCTAGTCAGCAAGGTTGCTACATCAATAATTTCCGGCTCTTTCGCCGCATTCTCAATAATGGTCTGCCCCTCAGCCCGAACAGCGGCCAGCATAATGTTAATGGTTGCGCCGACACTGACAACGTCAAGGTATATACGCGCCCCGCGCAGTTTTTGCGCACGCAAATAGATTGCGCCGCGCTCATTGGTCACCTTGGCTCCGAGCGCCTCAAAACCCTTGATGTGCTGATCAATCGGACGGGGCCCGAGATTGCAGCCACCCGGCAGACCGATGACCGCTTGATGAAAGCGACCGAGCATCGCCCCCAATAAATAGTATGAGGCACGCAGTTTCTTGACCGGTCCGTTCGGAAGCGGCATGTCCACCATCCGCCGCGGATCGACAGTTAGGGTGTGATTATTGAATGCAACGGTGCCGCCGATTTGTTCAAGCAACAGACAAAGCATGCGCACGTCAGAAATATCGGGAAGCATCTCGATGACGACCGGTGAGTCTGCAAGAATCGTGGCCGGAATTAAAGCCACCGCACTGTTCTTCGCGCCGCTGATCGGCACTGTACCTGTTAACTTGTGCTCGCCTTCAATAAACAACTTTTCCATCTTTCACTGCGTCCCCTTCACATGTACCGTCCGAGAATGCGGCTGTACTCAATCTGTGTCTGTGCGTCATTACACATCGGGTCAAGTCTGCATAGTCCGTTACCGAATCGCTGTTTTTTTATCAAAGCAATGCTCGGCGATCCGCAAGATGCTTACGGCTTCCCCCAGCACAATTGGGAAGGCGCGTCACAACAGAGCGAATGTATTCGCTCTTCTGGTTTTTGCGCACACTTAATCAAAGCGAGCCGCATAGCCAATCTCATCTAAGTATATCATAAAAGCCAAAAATCGCATCTTATGATACGAATGATGGTACAAAAGCACGCAACCGATTGCTTTCACAGAAGGCTTTTGTCCACCATGCCTTTTGTTTTATCCGTGTTACTTTTGAACGCTTGCTGCGGTCGCCACGCGACCGCAACGGACAAACGGCAGTCTGTAAAGGCCCTCTAGTACGCGGCGCCCGCAAAGCGCCGGCGTACATGGCAACTATCTTAACAAAAAAAGCATGATATTCAGATATTGCCTGATCGGAAGACGCAAAGCCGCCGTACACTTATTTTATTAGAAAAACTTGGCGAGGCCAAGTCCTTTAGGACAACGGCAGAGCCTTAGTTTTTCTTATACTTAGTCCCGCTGAAAGCTTTAATCTGTCTTAAACGTATTAGAAAAACTTGGCGAGACCAAGTCCTTGGACGACCGCCGAGCCTTAGCTTTTTCTTAGACTTGGTCCCGCTGAAAGCTATATTCTTCTTTCTTAAACATGCAAAAATAAGCGCATGATGCGTTTAAAGCACACGCTTCCTCCCTCTGCCT
Organism: Sporolactobacillus sp.; assembly: GCA_047722915.1. Classification (GTDB taxonomy): domain Bacteria; phylum Bacillota; class Bacilli; order Bacillales; family Sporolactobacillaceae; genus Sporolactobacillus. Next base: position 26,760 of record JBDNZQ010000023.1, on the reverse strand, counting down.
TGCGCACTCTAACAAGCCGATGTCGGCGCAGTTCCGCACGCTTGAGCAGCAAACGTGCCTCGGCTTGATAAAGGGAATGTCATTTTCTCGGTACAAACAAGGAACACCAAGAGTTAGCAGTTACTGATCTTCTCACCTTGCTGCTCGTGGCGAGCGATAGCTTCTTTCACAGTCCGTGTCAATTCATCCAAATCGAACGGTTTGGCGAAAAAAGCAACGGCGCCGTTTGCCGTCGCATCGCGGATCATCGCTTCATCTCCGTAAGCGGTCATCATCATGACTTGGATCGGCGGATAAACAGCTTTTATTTTCTTCATGATTTCGATGCCATTCGTGCCGGGAATTTTCATATCAACGAGTGCAATAGCCGGTTTGTCTTTCTCAGCGAAATCTATCGCTTGCTGAGCATTGGCTGCCACAAGTGTCGAAATGTTGCTTTTTTTTAACACTTCACGCAGCAGCAGTCGGATTCCATACTGATCGTCCACAACTAAAACATGCGTTTTCTGTTCTTGATTCACTCGTTCTCTCCCCTTTTTAAGTCAATTATGTGTACCATGACCAAAACTGTTCAAGTAAGTGCCAAGATGATGTCCGCTTTTCATATGACCTGCCATTCCTTCTGATGTCCCTAGAGCATCGCTGCCATTCTGTAGGGGTTTATTCACTCGAATTGGCAGCCTTCTCGCTGCAAAATCACCAAATAAATAATCCGCTTTCTTAATGCTTTCCACATAAAGGAACAATTTTCCTTTGAAAAAGGGTCAAAAATATTCTTGATAACTAAAAAAATCATTTTTTGACACGTCGGGACAGCTCCTGCACCCCATTCTTTTGCGGTCCGCACGGTTTTGCCAGCCGCGCTTGAGCAAACGACCGGTTTTGTGAGCAGGTGTCGCCTGCATTTCAAGAGGGCTTAGCTGCATCATGTTCTCAAAGACGATGTCCCGCAGTCGGTACGGCGCATATCCTCTCAACCGAGCAAAATACGTGCCGATTATCATTATGCATCTTTTTACAGACGGAACAATCAACCATGCCTCGTTCTTTTCTACATTATATTCATACCCGCTCGCGATCTGCCTGCTTTCCCCACTTTTTTTATCAAACGGAAAGAATGTATGGCACAGGCTGTCGTTGTCATGCACTCTGCCGCAGCTCCGGCCGGCTGTTGCTGGTAACAGTTGGCACCGATCACGTGTCATCAAAGGGTTGTCATGACATGAATCAATGTTTGTTATGTGTTCTGCTTTATCTCCCCCGGGCGCAGGCGCACCGCGAATCTCCTCAGACGGTTTAGACGCCGTAAGACGCTTCCGACAAACTGTTCTTGCAAAAGCCTGCATCTTCGCTTTTACTTTCAATTCGCGGACATTTCGCAGCATGCTTCATGTTTTCTAATACTTCCGCTGAGACTTTAGACGTTTTCAACGCAATAGAAAAACTTGGCGCTGCCAAATTCGTGGACGAAGGCAGGGCCTCAGCTTTTCTTATACTTGGTTCCGCTGAGATCCTTAGACGTTCTCAACGTACAAAAAATCCTTGCGGCTCCGCTGAACGGAATATGCAAGGATCTTCGGCATGCTATTTATATTTCTTGGTTCAGCGCTGCATGAATGAAATCACGGAACAGCGGCTCCGGACGCGTCGGACGCGATTTAAATTCCGGATGGAACTGGCAGGCCACAAACCACGGATGGTCTTTGAGTTCGATCATTTCGATGAGCCGGTTATCAGGGCTCACACCGGAGAAAATCAACCCGCCCTCTTTCATTTGCTTGCGGTATTGATTATTGAACTCATAGCGGTGGCGGTGGCGCTGATAGATAATTTCCTTGCCGTAAGCTGCATAGGCTTTCGTATCCGGAACAAGTTTGCACGGATAAAGGCCGAGCCGCTGCGTGCCACCAAGATCTTCTACGTCCTGCTGTTCCGGTAAAAGATCAATAATCGGCTCCGCTGCCTCTGCATTAAATTCAGCTGAATCTGCACCGGCAATGCCGAGCACGTCACGGGCAAACTCAATCGTCGCCAGCTGCATGCCAAGACAGATACCGAAAAACGGCATTTGATGCTCACGCGCATAGCGGATAGCAACAATCTTTCCTTCAATACCGCGATCACCAAACCCGCCGGGAACGAGAATGCCCTGAACGCCTGCGAGCAATTCTGCGACATTCTCAGTTTTTAGCACTTCTGAATTAATATACTCGACGTGCACCTCAGCGTCGTATGTGTAACCGCCATGTTTGAGCGACTCGACAACAGAAATATAGGCATCCGGCAATTCGACATACTTTCCGACAAGGGCAATCTTTACGCTCTTCTTCGGACGAAGCACTTTTTCTACGAGGTCGTGCCATTCGTTCATGTTTGCCTCACCATGGGGCAAGCGCAGTTTCTCACAAACGATGTCATCAAGATGCTGTGCCTGCAGTTGCAGCGGGACTTGATAGAGCGTCTCCGCATCGCGAGCTTCAATCACCGCGCCCTTGTCAATGTCACAGAACAGTGCAATTTTATCTTTCATTTCCTGAGACACCGGCAACTCCGTCCGCACAACGATCACATTAGGCTGGATGCCGAGCCCGCGCAGTTCCTTTACGCTGTGCTGCGTCGGCTTCGTCTTCATTTCACCGGCCGCGCGTAAGTACGGGATGAGCGTACAATGAATATAAAGCACATTGTCAATGCCGACATCACTCTTGATCTGCCGAATCGCTTCAAGAAACGGCAAGCTCTCGATATCGCCGACCGTCCCGCCGATCTCTGTGATCACCACATCGGCGCCCGTCGTTTTCCCTGCCCGGAACACTCGGTCTTTAATTTCATTCGTAATGTGGGGAATGACCTGCACCGTACGGCCGAGATAATCACCGCGCCGCTCCTTCTTCAAAACTGAGGAATAAATTTTACCGGTCGTCACGTTACTGTTCTTATTCAAATTGATGTCGATGAAGCGCTCGTAGTGACCAAGGTCGAGATCCGTCTCCGCACCGTCATCGGTAACGAAGACTTCGCCGTGCTGATACGGGCTCATCGTCCCGGGATCAACGTTGATGTATGGATCAAATTTTTGAATGGTCACGCGCAGTCCGCGATTTTTCAGCAGCCGCCCGAGCGACGCTGCGGTGATGCCTTTGCCAAGCGATGACACAACGCCGCCGGTTACGAAGATATACTTTGTCATCCTGTGTAAGCTCCCCTTTAACGTAAAATACAGGTCCCCGGCCTAGCATCTGCCGGTTTCCCGCTTTTTCCCACACACTGTTTTAAACTCCAGAGCCTTCTCTCAAGCGCCATGCCTGAGCCTTGAGCACCGGCTGCAGACCTTGCCGGTGCCTTGGTCAGTGGGGATGCCTCATGCACGCTCTTCTTTGCATCGGTTTTGTTAAAGCCTGTCCGGCCATTATGCCCCTCGGATTCATCAGGCCGCCGTACACAGTCCAAAAGACAAGACCGTGCTAAAACAAAAGCGAGTCCTCTCCGTCTGCAGGAGGCTCGCCGTAATCTCCGAACTATTGATTTCAAAGCCCTTAGCCATTCTAGCAAAATTGCCGGAACGATTCAAGAGTCGTTTTTGACAGACGTGCAATTGTAGCGAAGAAGATAATGGAAATTAGTCTTCGTCTTCGTCCAAGTCAACATTTTGTCGAATCTTACTGATGTGATCGTCGTAGGCAGGTCCGTCTTCGGTATCCTCGTCCTCATCCAGATCACTGTCGTCATCACTGTCAACATCGTCGAGCTCTTCTTCATCGATATCATCATAATCATCAAAACCGTCTTCTGATATCTTGTTTTTGCTGTGTGTCGAATCGCCCAGCGTCTTAGCAACGTCGTCTTCGCGCTGCTCAAGTGCATACCAATTACGCAGGGCCCACAAGTTATGCCCAACGCTTAGAAACCGGCCGTCAAGCGACAGTGTCGTATACAGCCGGGCGAGCGTTTCGCCGTTATCAGCTTCAATTTCTCCTTTTTCAAAAACGAGGTCAACCATTTCATAAAAAGTTTTCGGTTCTTTATTACTCCCCAGCAATATATCGTACAGCTGATCGATTTTTGACTGTTCAACGACGTGTTCGGTCACTGGAATCTTCCTTCCTGTTGGCGTCCTATGCCCTTACGTGCCGGCAATCGTTACTACCCGCCGCAAAAGCGCACGCATTTTCATTGATATAACTTTAGAACAACTCGGCAAAGCCAAGCGCAGCGCCAGCGATGCCTTAGTTATGCTTACACTCGTTTGCGCTAAAGCCCTGTTCACTGTCAACTTGCCCCTAAACAGCCCGGCACGCTCAGGTGCGTTAAAACGCCCATACTGCGGCCGCTTACTTACCTTGCACCACAAATCGTCTCAAAAAGAACAACTCGCGCGGCTTACAGTTCCAAAAAACAGCTCGTACTCCCGCTTTGTTAGCAAGCGAACAAATAGGCTTCACTTCAATTCTTTTAAAACTTAATCATTCAGCGCTTGAGCGGTGACATGGCAAGAGAACCGCCGCTCATTTCAAACGATACATTACTTACAATAATCGCTTTTTTATCGAAAAGCAAGCGCGCTGCAACGATTTATAATTGCTCTGGCTCATTATAAAAATGTATGTCCGTCCGTGCAAAGCCGGCTTGCGGCAACACGTTAGCTGCCTTGTCGGAAAATTAACACACTGGCAACTCTGATGTCTTGTTTGCCTGGTGATCGGAGCAATTTCACCATTGGTCGATAACGGCATGCATTTAGGATATATTAAAGCTATTCACGTGCAAAGACAGGGGAATGATACAATGACTGTTTTTTTGCTCATCATCTTGACCATACTGGCAGTTTCTCTGCTCATCATGGCCGCGCTTTGGCTGGATTTGTTATGTGGCAACCGCATCAAGCGACCGCTCATTCAAACCGGAGAGGCCCGGCGCGTAACCGGAAAGCTTCATTACTTCACTGACGGCCGCACACTTTTCGCTGACATGCAGCATGCGGCATGGGCAGCCGGCGATCATATCTATCTTTCCTTCTACATCTTCAAGAATGACGAAGTTGGACGCCGATTGCTCGACGTACTGAAACAACGGGCACGGGCCGGCGTTGATGTGCGCCTGCTTGTCGATCGTTTCGGTGGCCGCTCTCTGCGCAAGCTCAAGCCGGAACTGGAGGCAGCCGGCGTGTCGTTGGCTTTTTCAGGGCGGCTGCGTTTTCCTTTTACCTTCTACTTTCTCAATCGCCGCAATCACCGAAAGATTATGGTCCTTGATGAGCGCATCGGCTACTTCGGCGGTTTCAATGTCAGCCGCGACTACATCGGTAATAATGCGGAAAAAGGCGTATGGCACGATAATCATCTGCGAATCGACGGTGCAGGCTGCCATTTTTTACAGCAGCTGTTCCTGATTGACTGGCAACGGGCGACCGGCGCATCGCTCGCACCTCAGGCCGACAATACCGACAAACCTTTGAATGAAAAAGAGTCACTTGAGCTAGTTGCGACGAACGGCGGCGGTGCAGAAGCACAGTTTGCAGCCCGTCTTCGTGCAGCGCGGCAGTCAATCATCATCGGTTCGCCCTACTTCATCCCAGGGCGCACGCTGAACACTGTGCTACTTGATCGGCTACAACATGGCGTGAAGATTACATTGATTCTTCCGCTTAAACGTGACCATGCCTTTGTGCGCCCTGCCGCCTTTACCTACCTTGAACCGCTCATTAAGCGCGGCGCGCATGTGTATTATTGCTATCAGGGCTTCTACCATTCCAAAGTATGGCTTATTGACGAACGGATCGGCTACATCGGCACAGCTAATTTTGATAAACGCAGCCTATTCTGGAACGATGAACTGCTCGGTTTCACATCCGACCCCTCGATCTGTGCGGCAATCGGCAACCAGCTTGCGCGTGACATTGATAGTTGCATATTATTTGACAGCCGCGGGCTGCAGAAGCGCTCATGGATCGAACGTTTGAAAACCGTATGCTGCCGGCCGTTTGACAATCTGCTGTAACCATCATTCCCCGCACTTACCGAAAAGACAGGCTGGTTAAGCGCATCGACCGCCTCCCGTCAATCGCAGCACACAAAAAGAGCGCTCGTCCTTTCCCGCATGCCTTATATAAGGCCACGGATCCAAGGCACTTGCCCCAATGTCACACCTAGGAAGAAGCGGACGGCACCCCCCTAGAGTGCCGCCCGCTTCTTCTTATACGTTGGCTTCAACGGGAATTGTTGTTTAACGCCATTTTGCTCTATTAGGCTTGATACCGCACGCCTCCTCAGACAATCCTCGAGACCCACACTGCTCCAACCGGGCGCCGGCGCATGCGGGCAATGATCCCCTCCCAAAAACAATATTAGATTCAAGCATCACCTATGCATCAGAAAATTTTAATGCGCCCATGTATTAAAAGACTAAGGCTCCGTGTTTGTCGAAGGATATAGATGGGCCGAGCTTTTCTACCTTCATTCGAGTCAATTACATTTTTTCCGGGGCATGCACACCGATCAGGTCGAGGCCGCATTTTAACGTCACCCGCACCGCTTTCATCAATGCCACCCGTGCTTTGCTGAGCGGCAGATGATCCGCGTCCAGCACCTTCTCCGCATTGTAGAAGCTGTGCAGCCGCGACGCCAAATCAAACAAATAGGCAGGGATATGCTGAATAGCCAGCTTTTGCGCACTTTCAGAAACGACCGCCGGAAATTCGCCCAGCTTCTTCAGCAAGTCAATTTCTTTTTCGCCGCTCAGGCAGCTAAGGTCAAGCGCTGCCGGATCGTCATCAAAGTCCCCGGCGCGGCGCAGCATACTCGAGATGCGCGCATAGGCATACTGTACATAATAGACGGGATTGTCATTGGACTGTGAAATAGCCAGATCAAGATCGAAGTCAAGATGGCTGTCGGCGCTGCGCATCGCAAAGAAATAGCGTGCGGCATCGACACCGACATCCTCCATCAGTTCGCGCATCGTCACCGCCTTGCCTGTACGCTTGCTCATTTTCACCTTCTTACCGTCCTGAAACAAGTTCACAAGCTGGATAATTTGGAATGTCAGGCGTTCCGGATCATGGCCAAGCGACTGCATCGCCGCTTTCATTCGCGGCACGTAGCCATGGTGATCCGCACCGAAGATGTCGATCAACCGATCAAAACCGCGGGAAAATTTATCTTCATGATAGGCAATGTCAGGCGTAAAGTACGTGTAGCTGCCGTCAGATTTGATGAGGACACGGTCCTTATCATCACCGTAAGTCGTTGTTTTCAGCCAGAGTGCTTCATCCTGCTCATAGGTCTCCCCTTTGCTTTTCAGCTTACCGATGGTGGCCTCCACTCGGCCGCTTTCATACAACGAGCGTTCTGAAAACCAGACATCGAAGGCAACACGGAAGTCTTGCAGGTCTGTCTTAATGCCGCGCATCAAATGATCGACACCGTAACGGCGAAAGAAGCGCAGCCGCTCGTCGGCAGGTTTATCGGCAATTTCAGAGCCATACTGACTCACAAGTTGTGCGGCCAGCTCAATGATGTCCTTGCCGTGGTAGCCATTCTCGGGTATCTCCGCCTTTTGTCCGAGCGCCTGAAGATAGCGTGCCTCAAGTGAAATGGCAAGATTACTGATCTGATTGCCACCGTCGTTAATGTAATACTCGCGGCTCGCCCGATAACCGGCTTTGTTCAGCAGTCGGCAGAGCGTGTCACCGACGGCCGCACCGCGAGCATGTCCGAGATGGAGATTGCCCGTCGGATTGGCCGATACAAATTCGACAAGCACTTGCCGGCCTTCACCGCTCGTCGATGAACCATAACTGTCACCGGCAGCGACAATCGCCGGTACGAGATCAGTGAGATAACTGTTGTCGAGGAAAAAATTGATAAAGCCCGGTCCGGCAATTTCAATATCACGAATATGTCCTTTTTTTTTGTCGAGGTGAGCAACGAGCGTCTCGGCAATCTTGCGTGGTGCCTGGTGGGCCAGACGAGCAAGCTGCATAGCCATGTTGGTCGCAAAGTCGCCGTGCACTTTGTCGCGCGGCGCTTCAAGAATGACATCAGGAATTTGCGCTGCCTCGGCAAGCTCAGCCTTGACTATTGCGCTGCGAATCTCTTCTTTCAATTGTTCTTTCACTTGCTCAACAATCGCCATGATAAATCTCCTCCGCAATCTCCTTGCTAAAATACGTTCTATTGTCAAGCTAAAACCACTTGGTCCTTTAAAACAGCGGCATTTCCGGGTCGCGGCCATTCAAGCATTTCCGTGAACAAGCCGGTCTATGCTCGCCGGAAACGGCGCGTATTCGCCTTTTATCAGCGGACGGCCGGCAATTTTCGCAGGATTCTTCAGCTTTCGAGTCAAAGTCGGCATTGACATGTGCCGGCAGCCGGCGCCCGGCGCTTCAACTGCCGGACTGCCGATCAGCAGTTTCGTTAAACACAAAGCACAGGTTGAACGTGCCCGCCGGTTGCTCTTGCACCCGCAAGCTATAAACTATCTGCGCGCGCCCACTGCCGTTCTCCGGCCGCCAGTCAGCGACAATCGTTTGCAGACACGCCTGCGTACGCAGTTCACCGAGAGGCGTTGTGCAGACGCCTGCGAGCGGAACGCCGAGCGCCAATGTCTGCGTCAACGGGAACATGCCGCGTCTGCGGATGAGTGCCTCCCGCGACGAAAATTTAATCGTATAACGGACCACTCCTGCCTCTTCCAAATGATCGCCAAAGCTGAGATAAAATCCGTCAGCCCCTTCAGTCAATGTTCCTCGGCGCTCAACATAGCGGACGCGTGAAGTCTGCGAGGAGCGGCTTGTAAATTGAATATCGACAACATGCACATGCATTCGTCTGCCTCCAATGTGCGGCGCTGCCTCTTGCCGCCTCACGCAAACAAGCGCGTGAAGCCGCACTGCTATTACTATAATGTATTGCTCGGCGTGCGGCAAGGCGCGCCGGACTTTTTTATACGCTTAGGAAAGTATAAAGACTTCAGCGGAACTCAGTCTATCTAATCAAAAGGCTAAGGCTCTGCCGTCGTCCAGTATGAATACAACACATATTCATTTTCACGAAGTGATCACACCGGCTTTATCGCCGGAAGGATCCGCCGTTTTTCGACAACAGCTGTCAATGTTTAGAAACCTTGCGATTGAACCATACTACTGGCAGCTGCCGACTGACAAGCGGGAAGGACATCACGATTGATGAGGCACTCCGAACGACTTGAACACCTAAGACAAAAAATGATACGCCTTGGCATACGACTAACGATTATCAGCTGCCTCGTTCTACTGCTTGGCTGCGCCGCTTTTTTTATTGCCGCCAAGCTCGCCGGGCCGCTCGATATTGCTCCGATGCGTCCGGCGCTTTTCTATGACGATCGCGGGCATGTTTTTGGCCGCTTTCAGCAGAATAATCAGCAATGGCTGCCAATTACGAAAGTATCGCCGGCGCTGAAACTCGCGACACTTGCTATTGAAGATAAGCGCTTTTTCCACCATCACGGGTTCGACGTACGGCGCACTATCAGTTCAGCCCTGGTTGACTTGCGCAGCTTCTCTAAAGCGCAAGGCGCAAGCACAATCACGATGCAATACGCCCGCAACCTGTTTCTGACGAGCGATAAGACGTGGCTGCGCAAAGCTGCCGAAGTGTTCTATACATTGCGTCTGGAAATGAACGAATCAAAGAAAACCATCTTTGAAGGCTATCTCAATACCATTTATTATGGGCACGGCGCTTACGGTATCGAAGCGGCGGCCAAGACATATTTCAACAAAGATGCGGATCAATTGACGCTCGCCGAAGCCAGCATGCTCGCCGGTATTCCCAATGCACCGAGTCTGTACTCGCCCTTTTTTCACTTTAATCAGGCAAAGGCAAGACAGAAACTCGTGCTCAGCAGCATGGTCTCAGATGGCTACATCACTGCCCGTCAGGCCCGCTCGGCGGCATGCACCCCGCTCCGCTTGGCCGCTCCCAAAAAAGAGACCCATCAAAAAGCACTTTATTTTCAAGACGCGCTCCGGTGTGAACTCGTGAATAAGCTCCACCTGACGCAAAGACAGCTTGAGTCCGGCGGCCTTCGCATCTATACAACGCTCGACAGCAGCCGGCAGCAGGCTGCTGAATTCTGGATCAAAAAGACGATTCCGGCCCGTTCCGCTTTGCAGACTGCACTCGTCGCGCTCGATCCGCGCAGCGGTGCGGTGCGCGCCCTGGTCGGCGGCAGAAATTACGCGACAAGCCCCTTTAACCGTGCCGTGGCGGCAAGGCGCGCTCCCGGCTCCGCATTCAAGCCGTTCCTTTACTATGCCGCGTTGCGCAACGGCTTCACGCCCGCAACAAGGCTCAAAAGCGAGCCGACCGCCTTTGCCTTTGACAGCGGACGCGGTCACTACACACCCGATAACTTCGGCGGCTACTATGCCGACGCACCGATTACGATGGCACAGGCGCTCGCGCTCTCTGACAACATTTTTGCCGTCAAAACGCATCTGGCCATCGGGATGAATCAGCTGATCGAAGCCGCTCGCGCCGCCGGCATCACAAGCCCGCTCGCGCCCATTCCTTCGCTTGCGCTCGGTGTCAAACCGGTCAGCGTACTTGAGTTGGCACGCGGATACGCCACACTCGCCAATGACGGTACCCGCATCGCGCCGCAGTTCGTTACGAAGATCGTTGACCGCAGCGGCCACGCGCTCTACACGTGGCATCCCGCGCGCAAACAAGTGCTGAATAAGCAGGCTGCGTTCGTCCTTTCACAGATGATGACCGGCATTTTCAATACGCGGCTCAACGGTTACACGAAGGTAACCGGCGCACCGGTCGCCGGCCGCCTGACTCACACGATTGCTGCCAAGACCGGCTCGACGGCAACAGACAGCTGGATGTCAGGCTTTACCCCCACACTGGTTGCGACGGTTTGGGTCGGTTACGACAAAGGAGAAACGATCAGCACCTACCCCGACAGCGGCTATGCAAAAGATATCTGGTCAGCGTTCGTCGAATCGGCACTCGACGGTCAGCCAAAAAACAGTTTTAAAGCACCTAAGGGTGTTGTTAAAGTGCCCGTCAATCCAAAAACCGGCCGCTTGGCCGGTGCGGGTGAACAAGGCGTGCCCACTTACTTCATTAAGGGGACACAACCGGAACGTCGCGATAGCGGCATACCTGTAAAGAAAAAGAGTGTCAATCAACCGAATGCAGTCGAACATTTTTTACATCTCTTGTTTCACCTGTGGAAATAGCCGCTGACAGACAAGCAGGCTTGCACTTTTTCTGCTTTTTTTAAAATAATCCAATGAAGCCTTGCGGTGCAGCAACGCTCTTGTCTTACCTGCCGCGCAGGGGTCCGCTTGCGCCTTCATCGGCAAAGCAAGCAGCAGCCGCGCGCAGCGCAAAGGGAAGACGCCCCTTTCATGCAAACCGCTGCACCTTACTTCGTGTGTCTTCCGAATTTGTCAAATGGCTCATGAAATTTGTTAATCTTTAGAGGAATTAAATAAGGCAATTAGCCACGAATAATGTCGCTTTAATGTCCCTTTGGGCATCGTTCAGAGCATTTTATGAGCCAATCAGAAATATGGTACGTTCTTTCCAACCCATCGGCGCTACACTATTTTAAACCAAAATTTCAGATGTCGACCTCGAGTGCAAGGCAATCAAAAAAATGGCTGTGCATGTATTAAGTACGTATTTAAAGCATAAACCTCTTGTTGAAACAGAGCCGGACACTCCAGAGAATCCGGTCAATCTGAGCGCCGGATAGTCATTGTTGATAAGCCGTCTCCATCGTCCGCTTTCAATCGCCACTGCTACGTATCAGGTACGCTAAAACAACTTGACTTTTATCCATACAGGATCAGCATCATATTTTTCTTCCTTTTACGCGTTTTTCATTCATTGAATCACTCTATCCGAAAAGACAGGCCTCCATCCTGTGAACCGGGATACAGTCGCTTTACTGATCGCCCGGGTTTAAATAAACATTTGATTAAAAATTTTTTCGAGTTCTGATGGTTTTTACTATTTTTCATTTTGCACTTCTTATATACTGAATGTCGATGAGTCGTTCTGCTTCGCAGCCGGCTCTCGTCTTACAAAGCTTCGCCGCCGGAGTGCAGTTGCCGATAAGATTAACCGGCCGCTACTTAATGTGTGTCTCACTCACGCCTCCGGTACGTATGCTACTCGCTTGGAAGGAGCGCCACTCATGATTTTTTTACTTCTTGTCGGCGGATTAATCGCCGGAGCGTGCATTCCGGTTCAGACCGCCATTAATTCCACACTGGCCGGCGGTGTTAAGTCGCCGTTTCTTGCCTCAACCATTTCCTTTTTTGTCGGCACACTGACACTTGTCATCATTACATTGATCGTCGATCACGGCCTCGGCATGCCGCTTGCCGTGATCGCGCACTATCCGTGGTGGATCTGGACGGGCGGGCTGATCGGTGTCTGCTACTTAACGAGCAATATCCTGCTTTTGCCCCGACTCGGTGCCGCACTGACCGTTGTCGTGACCCTTTGCGGGCAAATGATTATGGCGGTCGCCATTGACGAATTCGGCTGGTTCGGCGTGCCTGTGCATGACATCAATCTTCCACGCGTCATTGGTGTCCTTTGCATGCTCGCCGGTGTTGTTTTAATGCAGCGCTTCTAGCTTTTGCTGCGCCTCTGGACAGCAAGTGTTCCGGATGCAGAGGATTTTATGACGGATGGCCTGCAGAAAAATCGAACATACTGACTCGCTCACTTTAAAACTAATTATACGAGGAGAAACAATTATGGCAAAAGAACGTCGGCGGTTGGCCGTCGTTGGACTGATACTATGGGGACTGGCGTCTGGCATGGTATCTCCGGTTCAAACCGCTGTCAACGGGAAACTCAGAATCGCTCTTCATTCCCCGTTCCTGGCATCAATGGTTTCTTTTTTAATCGGCACGCTCACTTTGATTATAATTACACTCGCCATCGATCACCGTATTCGGATCAGCCGTCGCCTGATTAAGAGTGCGCCGTGGTGGTTGTGGGTCGGCGGACCGCTCGGCGTCATCTTCGTGACGTCGAATATTTTACTGCTGCCGCTGCTCGGCGCTGCTCTGAGCGTTGTCGCTGTGCTCTGCGGCCAGATGGTCATGGCGCTGGTCGTTGACCATTTTGGCTGGTTCGGTGTGCCGCGCCATACACTCAATGGTCCGCGCTTCGCCGGATTAGCGCTCATGATTGCCGGTATCTTGCTTATTCAACATTTTTAACAGACATATCTTAGAGGGCTTGGCTGTGCCAAGCCCTCTAAAGCATAACGACCCAGATCCGGTTCAAAAAGATAATTGCTAAAAAAGGCTTAAGCCTTTATTCTGAATGTAATGATTTTTCTTGCATGTTAAGAAAGCAGAGGGGTCTTACGGACCCAGTATAAGAAAGACTCATGCGCAGCCAAGATTTTCTAATACGTTAAGAAAATATAAAAATGTTAGCGGAATTAAGTATAAGAAAAGCTAGGGCTCCGCCTTGAGTCCAGTGTTTGGCGCAGCCAAGATTTTCTAATGCGGAGGAATGGACGGATGATCTTAATTCAATGCATTGAAAATGTATATGGTGAGGCGATCAGTGCCGAGGATTGTCCTGAAGCCCGCCTGCTTTTTAAAGCCCGCCATTTTTACATGGGTGATCAAGACAGTGAGGGGCACCTTGTCACGCAGGACGAAGACGGTGAGCCGCACATCATTGCTGACGACTGCCAAAGATTGAAAACGGATACGTGGTTCAACGACCACTTTACGCTTGCTTAAGAGGCATGCCTTTAAAACCGGCAGGCATATCATTTGAATGCATCGTGCATTTCTTCTACACTTAACTTAAAATGATCGGAACGGCTTAAACACATCGGAATGTTCAATCCCGCCAAAAAGCAACGGACCAAACTCCCCACATCGCCGCAAAAGAATAAGTGAGATTGCCGGAACAACGGTCGATCGACCGCACGGAAAGCAGGGAGCATATACAATGACAAGAATAACGGACACTGCGGGCACAGTGCCCATTGAGGGATGGTTTGGCCTAGAACGTGAAAATTTGCGCGTACAGACCGACGGCCGGCTTGCCGCGACACCTCATCCGCAGGCGTTTGGTGATAAGCTGACCAATCCTCTAATCACAACCGATTTCTCTGAAAGCCAGATCGAACTCATCACCCCGGTCGCCGCAGACATTCCATCGCTGGTGGCAAGCTTATCCCGGCAGCTTTGCACGGTCTACCGCGGACTCGGATCTGAATTACTCTGGCCGCTGAGCAATTTGCCGGATGGTGTGCCTGATGAGCACCGGATTCCGATCGCCGATTTTGGACCGAACGGCATAGATAAAACTAACTATCGGCATTATCTGGCCCGAAAGTACGGGGCACGCCGCCAGTTGTATTGCGGTATTCATTTTAACTTTTCCTTCCGCACTGAGCAGCTCAGTAAGCGTTTGCCTGAGCAAGCTGCGCGGAATGCCTTCTATCTGCAGATGGCGGCTACGGCAATGCGCGCCCGCTTTTTTCTCGTCTACCTACTGGCAGGCTCTCCCGGGGTTGAAGACGGTACCCCGTTTCGTTCACTTCGACTCGGCAAACAGGGATATCGCAATCTAGTCCCTGTGTATCCGGATTATTCGTCTGTCCACACTTACAGCGAATCTCTTCGCTCGGCGATTGAGGGCGGCGTGATTGAAGGCCCGCGCGAACTGTACCAACTCGTCCGCCTCAAAGGCAGTGGATTCAGTGAACTGGACGGCGAACCCATCGCTGAGCGAATTGAACTGCGCATTCCCGATCTCAATCCGTTTGAACCCTTAGGCATCGCTGTCGCCGACTTATGGCTAATGCACCTTTATCTGCTGTGGGCTGCTTCGGCGAGGCCGCAGCCCTTTGATCGGCAAGCGCAGCAAGAAGCGGCTCAGCTTGCCGATGAGGCGGCACTCATGCAGCCTTCGTTTGAGGTCGAACGGGCGATGAAAGACCAATTTGAACAGCTTGAGCGATTTGTCGCCGAGGCCGCACTGCCTGAGCCTTACACACTGGCACTTTCTGCCGCCAAGACGCGCTGGATCAATGACGCGCATCTCGGCTACGCATCCCGCGTCGCCGCAGCACTGGCCGATCGGCCGCGTGCCGCGCACAGCTGGGCGAAGCAGATGAAGACACATTTCACCGCCAACGCCGTGTTTTAATACGGGTGATAGGTGCAGAAGCTGTGAAGTTACCGGAAGACGCATTCCGTTCCGCCATGACTGTTATGTTAACAAATGCGTTAAATCCTGCCATGTCAGCGCCGTCGCTGCTGCGCGCCATATCTGCCCCATCCGTCTCCGCAGCCGGCAAAACAGCCATCGGAGGCATGTTTTTTGTGTGGCCGACTGAGCGTGCATCACGGCACAATCCATCCGTCACGGCGCAGCCCCGGGCGATC
Organism: Sporolactobacillus sp.; assembly: GCA_047722915.1. Lineage (GTDB taxonomy): Bacteria > Bacillota > Bacilli > Bacillales > Sporolactobacillaceae > Sporolactobacillus. Next base: position 11,327 of record JBDNZQ010000023.1, on the reverse strand, counting down.
ACTTTCCTGTGTCTGAAAGCGGCACCTCTGGCCCGCTTCAGCGGTTGGGCAGTACCGGCGTATCGACCGCAATCGATTGGGCAAGCGTGTGCAAAAATTGCGCAGCCGCAGCCAGCTGCCGCTCATCGACTTGCGGACGAATTGACTGAATCCTTGCTTCCGGCTGCTCCCCGGGCTGCCGGGAAAAATAGAGCAGCAATGCAGCCAGCTCAAGCGTGCTGTCATTGATCGCTGCAAGCCGGCAAGCAGGACCTGTCATGTCAGGAAGCAATCTATCATAGTGTGCCAGAAAGTGCTCACCTGTTGCTGTGATTTGATAGCCGATGCTGCCGCACGGCACGTCCGGCACCTCACGCAAAAAGTTAAATGCGCACAATTCGTCGAGCTGCAGGGCCAGCTCCTGAGAATGCGGGCCATGCACATGAAAATGATAGATTTGGTGAAACGGTAATCCAAACTGCTGCAGAATATAGATGGCCTTTTGCAACTGCTTCTGTCCGATTGCGCCAGCTGTTCTGCTGATCAGCTCAACAATTTTTGCATGTTCCTCAAGCATACCTCGAAGTCCCCCTTTGTTGCCGAGCGCTTCACATTCAATCGCCCTCATTTCTTTTCTTTGCAGCTCTTGTTAACAACATCCGCTTCATGTATGTCTGCTTCTGACCCGCTCGGCTCGAGCACCGATCAAAGCCCCCGGCAAACTGAGCATGCTCTATTGCGTCCGGCTTTCTTCGCCTGCGCACAGCAAACGCTCAAGCACTGTTCCGGGGCACAACGCCGTGCACAATAGCGCGGTTTCAAGGCGCCATGTCATGAATTTTTTCCATTGGGACAGGCGGCAGTCAAGGTTCTTCAAGATGCAGCAAACTGACAATTTTTCGACGCGCCGGATGATTGTTCGGCAGCTGCATGATGCGGTCTTTCGGAAAATAAAGCTTGTGATCCGTGCGCCGCTTGCCGGTTATCGCCGCGACAACGTCAGACTCAAGCGATAATTCCCGGCACTTGCCGTCCGGCATCAGCAGCATGATCGGCAGACGTTCATCCTCGCGTCCCGGGCGGTAAAAGTCGTATGGGCAGTCGGATGACGAGTCAACGACAAGATAATACTCCGGATCAAGACCGGCCTCGCGGAAAGCCTCCGTCAGTTCGCCGCTGATTTCCAAGCCATCTTTTGACAGTTGAACATACTTAAACAGCCGGCGATTGATGAAACGGCGGCAAAGATCACTGAGGATCGGATCACGCTCATGCTGCCAGCGTTCAAAATAGTAAAACATCACCGCTTCATCAAGCGCGATGTAATCGTGAAGCTCCATGCATCCGTCAAACAGCGGAATCAGCAGCTCAGGCGGTTGAACGAACGCGTAGCCGTCTTCATGCAGCCGCTTGGCACGGTGAAGAATGGCCGTCAGAATGACCTCGGCGCTGCGGCTGACCGGATGAAAGTAGACTTGCCAGTACATCTGGTAGCGGCTCATGATATAATCTTCCACCGCATGCATGCCGCTCAACTTAAAGACGATCTGCCCGTCCATCGGCCGCATCACCCGCCAAATACGCTCAACATCAAAGTGACCGTAGCTGACCCCGGTATAGAAAGCATCACGCAATAAATAATCCATACGGTCGGCATCGATCTGGCTGGAAATCAGGCTGACAACGAGCCGGTTCGCGTACGTCTTACCAATCACATCGGCGACAGCTTCGGGGAACGCCCGATCCATCCGCTGCAGCACGTCATGAATTTCGGTGTCGCCGACGATGATTTGGCGCGTGAACTGCTCATGGTCGGTGCGGAATACCTTTTCAAATGCATGCGAAAAAGGGCCGTGCCCGACATCGTGGAGCAGTGCCGCCGCAAGTGCGGTCACCGTCTCCGCCTCATCCCAATCCCCGCGGTTACGGAAAATGGAAATAATGCGGCGCGCCATTTCGTACACTCCTAGCGAATGCCCGAAACGGCTGTGCTCAGCGCCATGGAAGGTCAGAAAGGTCGTGCCCAGCTGCCGGATGCGGCGCAACCGCTGAAATTCAGCGGTGCCGATCAGCTCCCAGATCAACCGGTCGCGGACGTGAACATAACGGTGCACCGGATCTTTAAACACTTTTTCTTCGCTTAATTTCAGAGCGTCACCCGCCATTGCCCGTCTTTCCTCCCGACCGCGCATCAAGAACGGCACATTGCTTTTTTTTATGCTATCTATTATAGCCGCTTCAAAGCGTGTTGGAAATGGCGGCCAGAACCGCCCGCCGTGCCGACGGGCGGTTTACCCCGCTTACGCCTGGCTGTCTCTTTTGAATATCGCGTGCAGGTGCGGCTAAAAGCGCAGCTATCGGCTCACCCGATGTTATATTTGATGTGACAATCTACCCTTTTGAATATGACACCGTGATGGTTTCAGCCGTCACATAAATACCAAAGGCAATCCCGGCATTATTTTTCTACAATAGTCCGCCGATATGATAGAATAAAGTCATTTAATCGATACATGCACACCGCCATTATTCTTCCGGCGGCGATGTCGAATGATGGGGCAGCCATCGCCGCGTTGAACAGACGTTAGAAGCGTCGCACACGCATGGCACAGAACATGCCGCATCGCTGCTGTTGTCAATTTGGCCGGTTTTTGGATGCCGGCAAAGGAGAGGATCGCCGTGCCTTACCCCCCGCGGCAAACAAAAGCGCTCGTCAGCAACGGACAGCCCGCAAAAGCGAGCAGCATGCTCACTCGAACGTTCGGAAACCGATTGGCGGCCGCCGGCTTTTCCGCCGCGCTGCTCTATTTCATCTTGCAGAACTCGGCCTTGCCTTTCGCCGCGCAGTTAAAGAACCGCTACTTGTTATTTTTTGTTGCTGCGCTGGCAATCTTCTTTATCGTGACCTCAAAGTTGCGCTCGCAAGCTGCGGCGATCGGCTTTTTTGCGCTGCTGATTCTGTCGGCGTTCGTCTCCTTTCGCGCCAACGACTGCATGCCGCTTATTATAGTCTGTCTGACTGTAGTCACGCGCAAACTCAGTCCGGCGGCGATCGCTAAATCGGCGTTCATCATTCTAACCGCGGCGCTCGCCATGCTTTACGCGCTGACACTATTCGGCTATATTCCAAATTACAGCGGTATTCGTGCCGGCGTATTGCGCCATGCATACGGCATGACGCAGCCGACCGTGTGGACAAACTGCGTCTTCTTTGCCGCGGCTGCCTACGTGTGCATGCGCCGGCGGATGAGAGCCGATGTCATTGCTGTTCTATTTGTGGCCGCTCTATTGACCTTTTTTGCGGCAAATGGCCGAAACGACACGTCGTCAATCGTCTTGCTGGCCATCCTTCCGCTCGGCCTGAATGCCGCCCCACTCGCCCGTTTTAAAATGATCTGGCGCTCCGCCGCGCTCGCTGCTTACCCAGTGTTCGCCGCCGCCGCATACGGCATCACAAAGCTGTACGCCCATCATGACGGTGTCGTGCATCATATTAATTTGAACAACCTGTTCACCGGTCGATTGTACTTAGGGTATGAGGCGCTGCATCGCTACCCGATCACATGGTTTGGTCAGCACGTCATTGAGAACGGCGGCGGCAAGGCAGGTGCCTTGGTTCCGTCGCTTCCCTATTTCTATATTGATTCTTCCTACCTGCATCTGCTGCTGAAGTTTGGCATTGTTTTTACCGGACTGTTCTTCGTCTGGATCATCTGGCGCACGCGGGAACTGATGAACGGACATCAGCCCTTGCTGGCAATCATCGTCTTCATTGCCGGTTTTCAAGGCATGTGGGAAGCTAATCTGTTCTCACCGCTTAATTTCACGCTCTTTATGCTGTGCGCTCAATTGCAAACACCTTCTGTCCGGCAGGCGCAGGAACAGTCCGCCATCGCCGATGCACAGACCAGCACGTCCGATTACCGATAAAGGCGTGCTTCTCCCGGACGCTCCCGCGCTTGCGTTTTCTTTTCCTATTTGTCCGAATTTCGCGAGAAAAATGCACTTTCTTATTTGTTAAGAACACCGGTCAACTTTTGGCCTTTTCATTTTTCTGATCATTCATGATTGACCGGCAATTAAAAATTTACTGTTGACGCATCTTTGTACCGATGGTATAGTTTGTAATACACAAATTCAGTTCGTCCGGCAGCATCACTCACTGGACTGAATAAGGAGTTTTTTCAGATGACCGTCCCGTTTAAAGCCATTTTTCGAGTCGTGATTATTAGCTAGGACCCGTCGAACATTAAGCCATTTCAATGTTCGGCCCGGGTCCTGATTCGCGTTAAGCGGGATCCGAAGCGGCTTCCCGTTCTTTCATGAACGGGAAGCCGCTTTTTTGTACGTTGTTAAGAACGTCTATGGATTTGAGCGGGACCCAGTCTAAGAAAAAGCTAAGGTTCCGCCGTCGTCCAAGGGACTGGGCAGAGCCAAGTTTTTCTAATATCACCGACTTCAGCACCGCAGCCGGACGGCCGCTGCAGCCGATGAAAAATAGAGAGAGGATGAAGTCAACTTGCGAAGTGATGAAATTAAGAAAGGTGTCGATCGCGCACCGGCCCGCAGTCTGCTGCGCGCCACCGGTGTCGTCCGCAGCGAGGAGGAGATGCAGAAGCCGTTTATTGCCATCTGCAATTCATATACCGACATCGTCCCCGGACACGTTCACCTGCGAGAGCTGGCTGATGTAGCCAAAAAAGCGATCCGCGAAGCCGGCGGGGTGCCGTTTGAATTCAATACGATCGGCGTTGACGACGGCATCGCCATGGGGCATATCGGCATGCGCTACTCGCTGCCGAGTCGCGAATTGATCGCGGATGCGGCGGAAACGATGATCAATGCACATTGGTTCGACGGTGTGCTCTACATGCCGAACTGCGACAAAATTACACCGGGCATGCTGCTTGCCGCCGTGCGTACGAATGTGCCGGCCATCTTTTGCTCAGGCGGACCGATGAAAGCCGGCCTATCGGCTCAAGGAGGGGTCCTCACGCTCTCATCGGTATTCGAGGGCGTCGGCGCTTACAAAGAAGGGCGGATGACAAAAGAACAGTTCCTTGATCTGGAGGCGACGGCCTGCCCGACGTGCGGGTCATGTGCCGGTATGTTCACCGCCAACTCGATGAACTGTCTGATGGAAATGCTCGGCGTGGCACTACCCGGCAACGGTACAGCACTGGCCACTTCTGAGGAGCGGCGCGAACTCGTCCGCCAATCTGCATTCCGGTTAATGGCGCTCGTTAAAGAACAAGTCAAGCCGCGCGACTTAATTACACCGGAAGCTGTCGATGACGCATTTGCACTCGACATGGCCATGGGCGGGTCAACGAATACCGTCCTGCACATGCTCGCCGTTGCCTCCGAAGCCGGTATTGACTACGATTTGAACCGCATTAACCAGGTCGCCGAGCGCGTCCCTTATCTTGCCAAAATTGCACCGAGCTCCGCCTTTTCGATGGAGGATGTACACCTTGCCGGCGGCATCTCAGCGATTATTAAGGCGCTCGTCGATCATGGCGGTATTGTCCACGCTGAGCGCCCGACCGTCAGCGGCAAGACGATCGGCGACAATGTGGCAAAAGCAACGATTCGGAATCCGGCCGTCATTCATCCGCTTGCCAATGCCTACAGCACAACCGGCGGCCTGTCCGTCCTGTTCGGTAATGTCGCTCCAAAAGGCGCAGTGATCAAAGTCGGCGGCGTCGATCCGTCAGTCAAAGCGTTCAGCGGTGAGGCCATCTGTTTCAATTCGCATGACGAGGCCGTCGCCGCGATCGACAACCACACCGTCCGCAGCGGTCACGTCGTCGTGATTCGCTATGAGGGACCAAAAGGCGGCCCCGGCATGCCGGAAATGCTGGCCCCGACCTCGTCCATCGTGGGACGCGGCCTTGGCAAAGACGTTGCTCTTGTCACCGACGGGCGTTTCTCAGGAGCAACACGCGGCATCTGTGTCGGTCACGTCTCGCCTGAGGCTGCTGCCGGCGGACCGATCGCACTCGTGAAAGACGGCGATCGGCTGAGGATTGATCTCATCAGCCGCACGATCACCCTCGAAGTCAGCGAGACTGTTCTGCAGCAAAGACGCGCGGCGCTGCTGCCGTTCCATCCAAAAGTGCAGCGCGGCTATCTCGCCCGTTACGCCGCGCTCGTCACCTCGGCGCACACCGGCGGCGTCATGCGCCTGCCCGAAGCTTGGGCACCGTCTGCCAGGAACGGCGAAACGGAACGGACCGAAAAGTAACCGGTCCTCATGCCGAACAGCCGGCGCGTATCGGCAAGCGAGCACAAAGGCTGGCTGCCACACCACATAAAGAACAGAGAGAAGAACAAAGAGACAATAGGATTATACGAAATCAGAATATATCAAACAGTCGAAAACTGAAAGGATGAAGATCATGAACGTTGTTGTTTCCATTGGCCGATTCCTCGGCAAATACTTTGCATTATTCGTGCTGGCGGCAGCCGTTGTCTGTTACTTTGCACCGGCACTTGCCACATGGATCGCGCCTTATGTCTCTTACTTGCTCGGTGTTGTCATGTTCGGCATGGGCATGACGCTGAAGCGTTCCGACTTCGCTGCTGTCTTCAAGCGGCCGAAAGATGTCATCGTCGGCGTTTGTGCACATTATTTGATCATGCCGCTCGTCGCTCTGGCGCTCTGTTACCTCTTCCAGCTGCCAAGCGCCATTGCCGTCGGGGTCCTGCTCGTCGGCAGCTGTCCGAGCGGTACTTCATCAAATGTTATGGCCTTTTTAGCAAAAGGGGATGTGGCTCTCGGTGTTTCCATCGGCGCCGTGTCTACATTGCTCGCACCGGTTATGTTGCCGTTCATTCTTTGGCTGCTGGCCGGACGCTGGGTGAATATTCCGACAACCGCCCTCTTTGTCAGTGTTCTTGAAATTGTTATCTTTCCGATCGTGCTCGGCGTTGCTGTGAACGCGCTGCTCGGCAAACGCGTCGAAGTCGCAAAGGAAGCCCTGCCGCTCGTATCGACCGTTTCCATTATCTTGATTGCCAGTGCCGTCGTGGCCGCGAACAGCGCGCGCCTCTTCTCGGCCGAAACACTCGTCATCATCCCGGTCGTCATTCTGCACAATCTGCTCGGTTATGCACTCGGTTTCCTGTTCAGCCGGCTGCTCGGCATGAACCACCCGAAGGCCCGTGCAATCACTTTCGAAGTTGGCATGCAGAACTCGGGGCTGGCCGTATCCCTTGCCATGGCTCTGTTCTCACCAATCGCCGCCATCCCCGGCACCCTGTTCAGCGTTTGGCACAACATTTCCGGCTCTACCCTCGCCTCTTATTGGGCCGGGAAAACGGAGCAGTCAGCCGAGAATCAGTGCAGCACCGCTCCAACGACAAACGCTAACCCGGCGGAGTAACCGAAGCATCCGAATGGGTGAGAACGCTGACCGTCTTGGCTAGGTTACACTTACTTCACTAAAAGGGAATGAAGCAAGAGATTTACTTGAAATTGTAGAGGCAAGGCACCAAACAGTCTCCACGATATTCTGCTCACAATTCGATACACAAGGCTGGTACGAAAGCATTAGCGAAGCAACGTTATCCGACGCGATCTTGGATCGGATCATCCATGACTCTTATAGCCTTTTAATTGACGGTGAAGTATCTATGAGAGAACGCCATGGGATAAAGCAATAAATGAAGCTGAGCCACCATCAAACGATGGTGGCTCTTCCTATGGCAAGAGCTGCTCTCAAATCTGTCAGAAGTGGATCTTTGCGATGGCAATATACAGCAATTGTCGCACAGGAAATGGGGGCAACTTTCAGACGTTTTTGCATGGCAATAACAGTTGAATACGAGTTCTAACTTTTCATATGGTCTTCTTCAGTTGATAGTTCTTTAATACATTTGGCAGGGTTACCCGCATAAAGTTTGTTAGGTTCGGTGTCTCTAATTACAACAGAACCGGCAGCAATTATGCATCCTTCTGAAATTTTAATTCCAGGTAAAATTATAGTCCCCATCCCAATCCAGCATCCTCTTTCTATTACTACTTTTTTGGAGATTGTTGAATCTTCAATTCTTCTACGTATTACAGACATCCTATAATTATGAGTGCCTGTTAAAATTTTTACATACGGTCCGATTCTAACATATTCTTCTAAACAAATAAGCTCATTTCCATCTAAAAAAGATCCAACATTTATAAATGAATTTTTTCCCATATGAAGTTTGTTAGATCCCAAATATACATTTTCAGATATACGTGCACCAATATCCATTTTTACCCCAACAGTTTTTAACATTAAACTTCTTGCTTTTGCTGAAAGCATGGGTTGTCGCTGAAACCAATTTACTAATTTCCATATGTAACTTAGCATTATTTACACCACCAAGCTATCTTTTGTTTAAAATTTTGCTACTCGCAATTTTGTGTAGAAATGCTTGATAAAAACATAAGGGAATGCGGACGTTCTACTGGGCCAACACGGTTAGGAAGCCTTGGTCTGACGGTGTTTCTGTGGGCTCTTACCTCCTAGAAATATTTTTATGCGATAGGTGTTATACCACCCGATATAAGTATCCAACTCGGTCATGAAGTTTTGAATTGAGACACCTCTCCAAGAACGGTTGTAAAAGAATTCGTTCTTGAAATGCCCAAAGAAACTCTCAGCTGCGACATTATCCGGTGTGCAGGCTTTCTTGGACATAGAGCGTGTGAAACCATATTATTCCATCCGATCGATCCAAGCCAGCCAGCGGTAGTGCGCCCCACGATCCGAATGGATGATCCGCTTCTCGCCGTTGGTCAGGGATTTCACCGCTGTTTTAAGCATTGTTGAGACCTGATCGGCGTTTGGGCTTGTCCCAATTGACCAGCTCATGATCTGTCCGTCAAAGCAGTCGAAGCGGTGAAGGGTAAACCTTACCGGTTTGAATTCTGAACTCGGTGATATTGGTAACCCACTTCTCATTTGGTCTCTCAGATTTGAAGTCGCGTTCCAGCAGGTTTGCGACAGCTGGTGTGACCTCACCCGCATACGAGCTATACTGACGACAACGGGTTTACTTGACAACCAGGCCCTCCTCAGCCATGACACGGCGAATCACTTTCTCAGAGATATGAATGCCCTCATTAAGCAGAGCTTCTCGCATTCGGCGATACCCATAACTGGAGTAGTTCTGAGGAAAGAGCACATCCAAACATTCACGAACGTCTGCGTACTTATCCTCAGCCTCAAACACCTTGTGCTGGTAGAAGTAGCTACTCTTTGAAATCTCAAGTGCGTGAAGCAGGACCTTGAGCGGATAGTTATCACGAAGGGCATCAATCACTTGCCTCTTTTCCTTGTTGGTCAGGTGGAGTTGATTGATGCCCAGATCTTTTTTTAAGAGATCGTTGGCCTGCTTGAGGCTATCATTTTGAATTTCAAGCTCTTGGGCGCGCCGTAATAGCGAATCGTGATCTAGTTTGGATAGATCATCGGTGTCCGTTAGTGTAGGCAAAAACGTCTTAGACGGGTGCAATAATTTGGCGCGCTGCATGGCAGCCGTTCTCTGCTTGGATTTGCGCGGTTTGGTTGGATGCTTGACTCGATCCGGTCCATGAGTAACCCGCTGTTCGATATAGCGAGAATCCTTTTGTACCCAAAGATCCAACAACATTCGGGAAGGGTAGCCTAGAATGCGCGACGTGCGGGCCGAGCTACGTCCATGATCAAAATAGTCATCTACGGCTGTCTTATGTTGCTTCGCTGAGAACTTCCCTCGACTTCTTTCGTCGAAAGCATGCGGATTTGCCGTATACTGCTTAACTCCCAGTTTGAGTGTACCTCGCGAAGGGTCACCCAATTCACGCAATACTGTCGCTCATGCTCGATCGTATTGATAGAATAGCTGAACTGCTTTGAGTTTGTCTGTGTTAGAATACATGATTTATATTGTACCCGAAGTCCAGGATTTTGTCCGCACGTCCTATACACTGCATAAATACCACTACTAACTTTGGTTATTTAAGAGGGGTTTCTGAGCCATGCCCATTAATACCCAATACAGGATTACAGACTTCATTGCCCATAATTCTGGTGATATAAAACCTGTAATGAAAAGTGCACCGGTCGAAAAAATTGCTGCAAGATAAATTGAAGAATAATTATTGTAATCTCTTGATATTTTCTTATAACTATGAATAGCACCCTTTATTAGGCTACTCCAAAAAAGAAGAAATAAAACTATTCCAATGAATCCTGTCTCAATTCCTAAATTTAAATAAGTATTTTCAATACTTGTACCACTTCCCATTGCCGCATTCATTACACTTGAGGTGCCTATTCCGTTCCCACATAAGCTTGAAATAAATTGTTGAATTCCTATTTGTAGTGAATTAAGGTGGGTTAAAAACGATCCGCCATCTTGAAATGTGATAGTTTGTACTATTAAATTTTGAATTTGATTATAAAACGTTAGAATACTAATAACCAATAGTAAAAATAAAAATTTTAAACGCCGATTTCTTATGAATAATTTAAAGTTAAAAATTAAAAGGATAATCGCTAGCGAAATAAATTCTGAAGTTAGAACAGCCCGAGTAAGCGTAATAATTTGAGTAAATAACGTCATAATCAGTAGTATAAAAGTTGTCTTTTTATAATTTTTAGAAAAAATATAATGGCACAATAACAAGAAAAATAAAGGAATCAAAAAATAAGATAGAAATAGTGGATCTCCAGCAATTCCTATTGCACGTCGGTTACCGCCGGTATAAAAATTGTCTACTAAGTTTCCTATTCCGCTAAAATCGGACATACCTTTTCCATTCACATTAAAATTCATCAAATTTACAGTGTGTTCCCAAAAAGATACTGGCAAAACAAACCTTTCAAAAATGGCAGTACTTGACATAATAAATGAAAGAAAAAATACATTTTTTAAAAACGAATGATAAACAACTTTGTTTAATTTTATATTTCTGCCAATAAAGTACAAGGCAATAGGGAGAACATATGTTCTAAGTGAAACAAAACGATTTATCCAGCCGGCGCCACTTATAGTAGTTGATATTAATAAATAAACAATGAAAAAATATGCAAAAAGATCACTTCTGTAGATCCTTTTTTTTGCTATCAGCGCAATTACATTTACAGTACCCAGTGCTATGACAATAATATCCTTAAATAAATATATTATTTTTACTATTATGGCATTTACAAAATGATATTGGAAGAGTATAGCAAATATAAAATCTTGGAAAATAGTAAAATAAAAAATAATAATTATTAGTGACCACTCAACATTTCTATTTTTTTGATGATATTTCAATATGCGCACCAACTTAATTATAATAAATTTTAAGAAATAACCAACTGCTAAAACAG
>JBDNZQ010000022.1:0-33293 GCA_047722915.1 Sporolactobacillus sp. | reverse complement strand
AGCGGGACTAAGTATAAGAAAAACTAAGGCTCAGCCGTCGTCCAAAGGACTTGGCTTCGCCAAATTTTTCTAATAAATCAAGAAAGTATATAATTTTTTCCGTCATACCGGGAAAAGTGGAGATGCGAGAATGCCTTGCGGGAGAAGCGTACCGGGCGGGTCCCGCAGATCGCCGGCTGTCTTAGGAGACGCACGGCGCCCGCGACTAACGAAGCCGGAGCATAATTTTTTAGATCGGGCGGTTTTACGACTAAACATTTTTACAAGTAGCAGTAGTAATTTGAAAAGAGACGCGCTAAAATAAACAAGGACAAAATGATAAATAGATAACAATTTGATTACATTATCATTACAACGCAGGAGATGACCAAAGGCTTGTAATGAAAAGCACGAATACTTACATGAATTATTTAACTTGGCCAATCGCGTTAAGGTTTTTGTTAAAAGTATGACCCGACATAACAATGAAGAAAGTGGGGGAAGTAGTGGTTAACGCCGGTTTTCAGGCGCTGCTTGCGCTCAGCGTCCATCTGATTTTTTTTATTATCACTTGGTGGGCGCTGCAAAGTATAAAATTTGAGCGACTGTTTCGCAGGCCGGGGAGTCTTCAGGCGAGGGTGGCCTATCTGCTGATTGTCATTGCCGTCAGTTATCCGGTGGCTTCCTTTTTTCAAACATATTTGAACTTATCGCTTGCCCTGCCGCAAATTTACCGATAAAACAACTGCAAGAGCTGACGACTTTTGACGAAAAGTTCCACGTATGTCACCTTCTCTCTTTCGGCAATACTGAAAGCATGGAGAGGTGAGAGGAACCGATGTCTATAAAAAAGCTGCTGCTATTTATCGTTATCGCTGTTGCCGTTTTTTCTTTATTTGCCGATGGAACAGCTACGGCGGAATCGGCGCATGATCCGCTTGCCTATGTGCAGCAATTCAGCAAAGCGCTGGAGAAAAACCAAGCGCGCGTTCTGAACTGGTCGATTTATGCGCGTAAGTCCGATGCTCAGGTGCACTCCATTCAAGATTGGAAGCAGGCTGCAAGGCAGCTCAAAGCTAAAAATGACCATTTTTTGTGGTCCGCTTTGCCAAGCAAATCGGGCGTCTATGCGTGGCAAGGCACGCAGGGCATGGGTGACGGTATGAGCGCAACGTTGACAGACTTTGCATATGACGCTACTAAAGGTATTGAATCTACACTGACACTGCGCATAACCGGTTTGTCGTATGATGCGCAGTTATGGCCGCGACAAAAGGCTCGAATTCGCCATTATTTACAAATTATATTCGGCGGTCACGAAGAAATTTTCTCTTGTGTAAAGGCTGTGAGCGGTGTTAGAATGAAATCTGGCTTAGCCGATCAAGGGGAAAACTATCTCAAGATTTTTTCTGCCGCTCCGATTGAACGGATGAAAGAAAAGACCTTTATATCGCTTTCCGCATACACTAAAGCATGTAGCGCAGGCATTGAAACAGGGAATCAGAAAATGAATTTGCAGGTCGCTCTTAGACGTGAAGGCGGGCATACGCTGATCACGCTGGGCACGCCGATTATCACTCAGGAATATTAAGGAAGCCCCCTGCTTTCTCCGAATCCTGATGCGATTGTCCGGCAAGACAGGCAAAGGCGGTTGAGACGTTCATCAGCCGTACGAGAAGATAAATGGACGCGGAGGGGAAAAGTTTGGAGAAAATCATAGTTCGCGGGGGCAGACGGCTGGCGGGTTCGGTAAAGGTCGAGGGCGCAAAGAACGCGGTGCTGCCGGTGATCGCGGCTTCCATGTTGGCGACGCGCGGCGTAAGCACGATTTATAATGCACCGCAGCTTGCCGATGTATACACAATTAATGAAGTGCTGCGCAGTTTAAATACGATCGTTCATTATTCAAAAAAAACAATTACAGTTGATGCAACTGCGAAATTGCTGACAGAAGCGCCATTTGAGTATGTTAAAAAAATGCGCGCGTCTTTCCTTGTCATGGGACCGCTGCTTGCTCGTATTGGCTATGCAAAAATTGCACTTCCGGGTGGCTGCGCCATTGGATCGCGCCCGATCGATCAGCATTTGAAAGGCTTTGAAGCCATGGGTGCAGTAGTTAAGATCGGCAGCGGATCCATTGAAGCACAGGTGAACGGGCGGCTGAGGGGCGCATTGATTTATCTCGATTTTCCGAGTGTCGGCGCAACGGAAAATATTGTGATGGCCGCCACACTTGCAGAAGGACGAACGGTGATTGAGAATGCGGCCTGTGAACCGGAAATTGTTAATTTGGCCCATTTCTGCAACGCTATGGGCGCCAGGGTGAGCGGTGCGGGAACGAGCCGCATTACCATCGATGGTGTCCGTGAACTGCAAGGTGCGGCCCACACGATTCTGCCTGACCGGATTGAGGCGGGAACGTATATGATTGCTGCGGCCATCACGGGTGGTGATGTGTTTGTCGAGGGCGCGGTAGCAGATGATTTACAGCCGTTGATTGCCAAGCTGCGCGAAATGGATGTGACGGTCATTGAGGAAGACGACGGCATTCACGTTCGTGCTGAGGGGCAACTGCAGGCAACCGACGTGAAAACAATGCCGCATCCGGGTTTCCCAACGGATCTGCAGCCGCAAATCATGGCGCTATTGTTAAAGGCAAACGGCACTTCCGTTGTTACGGAGACCGTCTTTGAGAATCGCTTTATGCATGTTGAAGAATTCCGCCGCATGAACGCGGCGATTAAGATCGAAGGCCGTTCTGCGATCATTAGTGGTGGCTGTGACCTCCAAGGCGCTGAAGTGGCGGCAACGGATTTGCGAGCGGGTGCCGCACTTGTCATTGCCGGTTTAGCAGCAAAGGGATACACTCGAATCAGCAATTTACATCATATTGACAGAGGTTACGTTAATTTGGCAGGTAAGCTGCGAGCACTCGGTGCGGACATCGAACGGGTGGCTGCTGTTCCGATTGTTGAAACTGTGAAGACAGGTGCTCGGCAGAGCCTTGCTGCGAATCCTAAGTTTGCCTGAGTCCGATGACGCTCCATCTTGCGTCCTGCAGCAGCGGTGCGCCGCGGTGCATTTACTGATTACTCATTTAATGACCGGGAGGGTCACGCGTCGGCGTGACTCTTTTGTGCGTAGTCGCCAGGCGAGAGCACAAACATTTGTTCCTTGCGGATGCGGCATACCGGGCGAGTCTTGCAGTGTCTGAAAAAATTCGCGGCATGCCCGCGGCATCATGACTAAAAGGCTTTTCTGTGCCAAGTTTCTCTAAAAGGCGCAGTGAAGAAGGAGAAGACGGTTGAGTGGGCACAAAGAATGACAAGTGACAAGTGCGCTGTCATTGGTGCACTTTTTTCATCTCATCACGGCTATGCTGCATGAATCTGAGCGCTCGGATAAGTTTGACTAATGTGCTAAATATAGACGCTTAATGAAAGCGCTATCTTTTTGACGCGGAGAACTGGAGCAAATTTCGCGTGCTACCTTTGGCTGCTTATTTAAAGTCTATGCGGTACCCCTTAAACAATGACTTGATTGATCAGGCGCGCGTGCTTATAAAAAGGATGCATGGCAATACATGGATCAATAAGTTCAAAGATTCGGGGACGCAAGAGAGCACCGGATGGGCAGCGTAAAGCCGGCGCCAAGTGAGCTCACTTGAAAAGGTGAATATAACCATTCTAATCTCTCTGAAGCAGCAGCAGCTATTCGCTTGAGTAACATATCTAAATCGGCAGGTTGAAAACGCTTGCTGAGCACTCGGGCGCTCAGCAAAGAACAAGTCTTGCCGTTCTATTCATTGAGCGATGTGCATAACGTGGGTGATGAAAGCTTGCCCACAGGAGGAAACGGATGAAGAACACGTTTCTTATTGCCGCTTGTATGCTGCTGCTTGTCGTGTGCCTACCTGCCATTATTGTTTTGCCGTTCCGCGCCCATCTGATAGACAAACAGGCACAGCCACTGACACTCGTGCCGGAGACTAAGGCACATGCACCGCGGGATATCACTGTCAATGTGCTTCGGGTCGCAACAAACAGCACCGAGCACTTGGTGCTTGATCGCTATTTAATCGGAGTTGTTGCCGCTGAAATGCCTGCTGATTTTCCTAAAGAGGCATTGAAGGCGCAGGCACTCGCGGCTAGGACTTATATTCTCTCGCAGCTCCGGCAAACGCCTGATAAGGTGGTGACTGATACAGTGAAAAATCAAGCGTATCTTGATGATGACGAGTTGCGAAAGGCATGGGGGAATGAGTATGAGCGGCGGATGGCCCGCATTCGTTCGGCCGTTTTTTCGACGAAAGGACAAGTCATTACATATCAGGGAAAGCTGATTACCCCCGAATTCTTCTCAACGAGCAATGGCGAAACAGAAAATGCTGAAAATTATTGGCAGCATGCCGTTCCCTATCTCTGCTCAGTCGCCAGTCCATGGGATAAGGCATCACCGAAATATATAAACGTAAAGCAAATACCGGTAAATGAAGTGGACCGACGACTCGGTGTAACGCTCGCTCGCGCTGACGGGGAGGTCGGGCGTGTGCTCAAGCAGACGCCGACGGGCCATATTGCAATCTATCAGATTGGCAGTGAATCTTTCAGCGGCCGGGTGGTACGTGAAAAGCTTGATTTGAGTTCAACTGACTTTTCACTCGTTCGTAAAGGGCATGTCATTGTTTCCAAAACAATCGGCAGCGGGCACGATGTTGGCATGAGTCAATATGGCGCGGCCGGCATGGCTAAAGAAGGAAAAAATGCGTCCCAGATTGTGACTTATTATTACACGGGTACAACTGTGACTCACATGCCCGAACAGACCGCGACCGCCCTGGCAAAGCTGAAGTGAGGGCGAGCGCAAACGGGGCTTAAGCCGCCGGAAGAGGCGTTATATATGCATGATTGAAGCACAATCGGGCTGCTTAAGCAGAAAAATAGGAAAATAGCTAAAAAATCTTATAAAATTCTGAAATAGAGGTATAGATTGCCGGCAATCTGCTCAGAATGGTTGCTGAGGTGATTGCAAGTGGCAGAAAATGATAATCCCAAAAAATCGCAGGAGAAAGAGCTTTCCGGTTTGCGCAAGCTTGCCAGACGGCGCTGGTTCTATCCCGCGCTCTACCTTTGCGCCGCAGCGCTTGTGCTGGCCGGTGTGCTCGCCTACCAAATGAGAGGCAGTGAGCATGCCAGTGAACACGAGCAGCAAAACCGTGTTGTATTTAATCAGAATAAGCCGTCGCACACTGTAACCGCCGCTGCGGAAGTATTCGAATGGCCGGCATCACGGGCAGCGACACGCGTCGTTCAGCCTTTCTATGACCCAAAGGGTACACAGCAGGAACAGGAAGCCGCTCTCGTTAACTATAACCACACTTTCGTCCAAAATACGGGTATCAACATTGGTGCGAAAAATGATCAGGCGTTTGCAGTAACGGCGGCCCTTTCCGGAAAAGTAGTTGAAGCAAAAAAAGACAGCCTGCTCGGGTATGCGGTCACGTTAAAGCATAAGAATGGCGTTGAGACACTTTATGAAAGTTTGGCGACGATCAATGTTCACCTTGGGCAGGAAGTCGCTCAAGGTGAGACGATCGGTACATCGGGAACTGAAAGTTTCAACAAAGCTATGGGTATTCATGTGCACTTTGAAATTCGTAAGGACGGGGTACCGGTCAATCCGGTTGCCTATATGAACAAAGGAACGGCTGATATTAAAGTCAGCACGTCCGGCACACAGGCTGCGCTTGCACCGTCCGCAAATGAAAGCATCGGCACAAGCAGTGTTCAGTCGCAATCGTCAAGCAGTGCGGTAGGAAAAAGTAAAAGCACGAGTTCAAGCGCAAGTTCAACGTCGTCAACGCAAAAGAATAACGGTTGGGGCAATTAATCGGAGCCTGACCGATAAGAGGCTGCCTTTTAAGTCGTTAACCGGAGAAAGGACCGGACATTTTTTGCCCGGTCCTTTCTTATATGTTAAGAAAGTCTATCGATTTCAGCGGGACTAAGTCTAAGAAAAGCTAAGGCTCAGCTGTCGTCCAAAGGACTGGACGTGGCTTCGCCAAGTTTTTCTAATACGTTTAAGAAAGATTAAGGATTTCAGCGGGACTAAGTCTAAGAAAAGCTAAAACTCAGCCGTCATCCAAAAGACTGGACTTGGCTTCGCCAAGTTTTTCTAATACGTTTAAGAAAGATTAAGGATTTCAGCGGGACTAAGTATAAGAAAAGATAAGGCTCAGCTGTCGTCCAAAGGACTGGACGTGGCTTCGCCAAGTTTTTCTAACATTGATTGAACGGTCAGGGATAGGCATCTGCTGTGCAAAAAATAACCTGCGGAGGTGTGCCGGTCAATGATCGGCACGTTTCCCTATGCAGCGAATCACAGCCATGGCGTGCTTAGAAAAGATGCCGACATTCGCGGGCATTGTGAGCTTGACTGTTGGCACGTATAATAAAAAGTGCGATTCTGACATGCACAGATACGACATCTTGCGGTGCAGGGCGCAATTTTTGGAGAGGTTTGATTAAATGGAGGAAGGGAGCGCGAAAATGGCAAGCGCAAAAAATAAACGCAACAAAGCACGCTACCGGGATATTTTTGTTGCTTTTTTACGTTCAAGCATCCTGACGTTTGGCGGCGGTCCCTCAGGCATTCCGCTGATCGAAAATGAGGCAGTCAAGCATTTCCATTGGCTGACACTTGAAGAGTACGGCGATGTAGTCGCCATTGCCAATGCACTGCCCGGGCCGATCAACACAAAATTGGCAGGTTACATCGGCTGGCGGGTGCGCGGCTGGCTCGGCATGCTCATCGCACTCCTTGCCTGCGTCGGACCGATGGTTGCGGCAATGATTGTATTGCTTGGCGTGCTGACTACTTTTCAGCACGCGCGTTGGGTGCAGGGCATGACACATGCGGTGCTCCCGGTCGTCGGGGTCATGATGATTGAATTGACATGGAGCTTTGTGACCAGCAGTAAGAAGGCCTTTGGCTGGCCGCTGGCCTGCACCTTAATTATAGCGAGCTTTGTAATTTTGAACGTGCTGCATGTTCAAGCGCCGATTCTGATTGCGGTGACTTTGGTTGCTGTGCTGCTTCTTCCGATAGGAAGCGGCAAGGAAAGCGGGAGGAATGTGCAGTGACGACACTTTGGCATCTCTTTCTGGCTTTTTTCATTCCCGGAATCCTTGGTTATGGCGGCGGTCCGGCCTCGATTCCATTGATTGAAAATGAAGTGGTCGGTCACTATCACTGGTTGTCAACGACCGCTTTCAGCAATGTTGTAGCCATTGGTAATTCTCTGCCGGGCCCGCTGGCGCCACAAATGGCCGGCTATATCGGCTATGAGATCGCAGGCATTCCCGGTTTGCTTACCGCCCTGTTTGCCACAATCGCGCCGTCGCTCGCTATGCTGATTGTCCTATTAAAAATTCTCTACCGCTATAAGGATTCGCCGCGGGTCAAACGGCTGACCGCCATCATTCGACCGATTATCGTCGTCATGCTCGGCCAGCTTGCCTTTAATTTCTTCTTTGCGTCCCAAACGGCATCCGGATGGTTGCCGATGCTTGCCATTGGCGCGATCAGCGCAGTATTGATGGTTCGTTTCAAACTGCACCCGGCCATCGTTATCAGCGCCGCATTGCTCTATGGTGGATTGTTCATGCACTAATTATTTTTTAATCGAATAGCTGCGATTTTTCTTCAGTCTGCCGATGCTTTCAAAATAACTAACGTTGCCCAGATTAATGATTGGTAGGAAAGTATTGTCAACGTTCCGTTACGCCAAGGCGGACATCAAGAAGTACATTTTCCAATCCGGTGATTTCTAAATAGTATGTTGTTGTTGTGACGATTAGTGTCATGTGTGAGGGTGCCTTTTGCGCGACCGGCGTGCCGTGCGATTCTCGCAAACCCTAACTTGTGTGTGAAGGCCACATGCGCTGCCGGTAAGTGAACTGCCGCGGCACGATTGTAATAAAGGACCGGGCGTTTTTGCCCGGTTTTTCTAATATGTTAAGAAAGTCTATCGATGTCAGCGGGACTAAGTATAAGAAAAAGCTAAGGCTCGGCCGTCGTCCAAAGGGACTTGGCCGCGCCAAGTTTTTCTAATACGTTTAAGAAGGATTAAAGATGTCAGCGGGACTAAGTATAAGAAAAGCTAAGGCCCGGCCGTCGTCCAAAGGGACTTGGCCGCGCCAAGTTTTTCTAACAAGTCAAGAAAGTATGATTTTTGCTGTCAGACCGGGGAAGGCGAAAGCGCAATGGCGCCTTGCGGGAGACGCGTGCCGGGCAGATTTCAGAAACTTCAGTTTGTTTGAAAAAGCATGCAGACGCTTGTGGAGAACATCCGTTGCACGGATCATTCCGGAGAAACACAGACTTATTTCTGCTTGGTCCACACTCGTTTTGCCTGTTTACGCGGCAGCTTGCTGCGAGAAAGGCAGACCCTTTTGTAGCAGAGCGTGAACTGCCTTTGGCTGGAGCGGTCTGCTTTGATGACCGTTTTCACCGACTGTGCCGCCTTTTTTCACATATTTCCTCAATATTTCTCCATCATGAACAACCCTCCCTTTTAGAATTAAAACACAAGCGCTCACCCGTTTTCTAGGTGGGCGCTATTTTACGCTTACCCTGCAGTGATCTTAAGTGATGCTTGGATCCGGCTTGCCTGCAAGCGGATAAAGCGCCGTCACTCCTTTGGCAATAGTCACGAAACCCCTTGTCCTCACTGACTTTTTGGCATATAAAGAAAACTCGTTTAATAAGATGTTACAAACTCACATGCGGTTTTTTGTAGTGAGCGCGGCGGGCCTGAAAGCGGCCGGACAGTCTTTCTCCTCCGGCAGATGTCTCATATCGCACAGATTAACAGGAGGCGAGTGGTGTGCATGATTACATCAAAGAGCGTACGATCAAGATTGGAAAGCATATCGTGGAGACGAAAAAAACGGTGCGGGTCATCGCCAAAGAGTTTGGAGTGTCAAAGAGCACCGTTCACAAAGATCTGACTGAACGGCTGCCGAATATCAATCCTGAACTTGCAAATGAGGTCAAAGACGTGCTTGACTACCACAAAGCCATTCGACATTTGCGTGGCGGAGAGGCAACACGCCTGAAGTATCAAAAAGACGCCGAAAATGAAAAAATTGAAAAAGTTGTGCAGCACTAACTGAGTGATGTCCAGTGGTCCACTAATTAAGCAACTTTAGAACCAGCCATCATTTTTCCCCACAGGGAATTGACATAGGAGACGCAAAGCAACTCAATGCCAACCATCGCACAGGCCTTGACCTAATCAGTGCAGATCTTAAGGGTACAGAGAAAGCATCTTGATCTGTACCTTTTTTTTCAGACATGGCGGGAACAATAAAATAAGGGTTGTTTAATTCCTCTCCTGATCAATTGTCGTGTCCGCTTTCGCCTGATCAGAAAATGCATTGCCGGAACAACCGACAGAATGGACCGCTTGATAAAGGACGGCGACTGTGATATGACGCAAAATAATAGCTATAGCACCGATAATGGCCGATATATTGTGCAACATAGCTGATATAACTTGTCGGAAAAGCTTCGTGGCAGCAGGTATCCGGGTGCCACGCCATAAAGTGCAATCCCATCAATCAACGATCTAAAAAACTGTATAAAAATAACCGGTCAAAAAGTACCGATTGGCCCTTGCACGGTTATTCAGACAAAAAAAGTACATCATTCGCTTTTTTTCGCAAGGCCGCTTTTATGTGCTGCCTGTTTTATGATAAAATGTTAAGTTGAAAGATAGTTGTCCTAGGTCGTTAACCTAGCCATTTGACAGGGAGGATAATGGAGTGTTCTCGAGAGACATCGGAATAGATCTTGGTACTGCAAACGTACTGATTTACGTTAAAGGGAAGGGCATTGTACTTAATGAACCGTCAGTTATTGCCCTGAATACAGATACGAAGCAAATCCTTGCAGTCGGTGAAAAAGCACGGCGAATGGTCGGGCGCACGCCGGGCAATATTGTGGCGATTCGCCCGCTGCGTGACGGTGTGATTGCTGACTTTGAAGTGACGGAAATGATGTTGACTCATTTCATTAATCAGATCAATGTGAAGGGGTTTATGAAGAAACCGCGCATTTTGATCTGCACGCCGACACACATTACCTCCGTTGAAAAGAAGGCCATTCGGCAGGCGGCAGAGCGCAGCGGCGGCAAGCAAGTCTATCTTGAAGAAGAGCCAAAGGTAGCTGCCGTCGGCGCAGGCATGGATATCTATCAGCCGAGCGGGAACATGGTTATTGACATTGGCGGCGGAACAACAGATATTGCTGTTCTGTCGATGGGTGATATCGTGACATCGCAGTCCATTAAGCTTGCCGGCAACAAATTTGATCATGAAATTCTGAATTACATTAAGCGCAAATATAAGCTGCTCATTGGTGAGCGCACGGCTGAGCAGATTAAAATTCAAGTCGGCACTGTTTTCAAAGATGCTCGTGACGAGAGCATTGACGTTCGCGGCCGCGACATGGTGACCGGGTTACCGAAGACGCAGACCATTCATTCGTCAGAGGTCGAAGAAGCTCTGGCAGACACGGTAAATTCACTCGTTCATGCGTCGAAAAACGTCCTCGAACAGACGCCTCCGGAGCTGTCGGCCGACATCATTGACAGAGGCATCATCCTGACCGGCGGCGGCGCGCAGCTGCATGGGCTTGACCAGCTGCTTGCCAGCGAGCTGCGCGTTCCGGTTGTGATTGCCGATAACCCAATGACATGTGTTGTTGAAGGTGCCGGAAAAATGCTTGAACATCTCGATAAGTTGCCGAAGCGAAAAGCTGAGTAAAAATGGAAGAGAACTTGCGCTGCTTGTTTTGATTAAAAATAAAAAGTGTATGCCGGTAAATGATTTGTTGGCATGACCAGCTGTGTCATATCCAAATTTGCCGGCATGTCGTCTGGGACACTCCTTGTTCTGCGGATACAGCAGGGCTTGAAGACGGGATTAACCGACCGGTTTCATAAAGCGTTTGATTTTGGAGAAAACGGAGGGAAGCGGATGATTCGCGGACTTTACACGGCGGCTTCCGGTATGATTGCTGAGCAGCGGCGTGAGAGCATGCTATCCAATAACTTAAACAACATTGACACGCCGGGCTACAAGCAAGACGTCGGTACGCTGCGCACATTTCCGGAAATGCTCGTCAGCCGCATTAGCGGCGGTATGCCTGTGACCGCATCGGTCGGAAATGTCGCATCAGGTGTTTACCAAGATGAAACCATTCCCGACTTTTCGCAGGGGACGCTTACACAAACGGGACAGCCAACGGATGTGGCCATCGTGACGAATCAGCTGCCGGTCAATCCGACAACCGGTGCGCAGGACGGTGCACTGCTCTTTAGCGTGCGCACCGCGCAGGGCGACGTCCGTTACACACGTAACGGGCATTTTACAGTCAGTGCTTCGGGGCGTCTGGTCGATGACAGCGGGGACAACGTGCTGGATGCGGCGGGCAATCCGCTGCAGTTGAATACGTCAAACGTGCAAATTGCCGGCGACGGCACAGTGACGGATGCGGCAACAGGTGCAACACTCGGACGAATTGGTGTCAGCTATGCAGCTGATACGAATCAGCTCGTGAAAGAGGGGGACGGCCTGTATCGATGGCAGGGCGGCGGTGCACTTCCCGCAGCCGGCGGACAGAGCGGCGTCTCGTATACCCTGAAGCAGGGTGAACTTGAGGGCTCAAATGTGTCGGCCGAAGATACGATGACGGATATGATGGAGTCCTATCGCTCATTTGAAGCCAATCAGAAAGTGTTGCAAATTTTGGACAGTACGCTCAATGAGGCAGTGAATCAAGTGGGCCGGCTAAACAGCTGATACGAGCGGTTGGTCGGCGTCATGTCGGTTGAACACATGCTGGGAAAGCGGGGATTGCGATGCAACAGCAGATGATGAATACGGCAGTTACGCTCGGACAGATTGAGCGGCAACTGGACTTGGTTGCCAATAATATTGCCAATGTCGGCACGACCGGTTACAAGCAGCGCAATGCTCAGTTCAGTGATTTACTGGCCCAGCAAGTCACGAATATGGCACCCGGCAGCGATGCGGCGGACACAGCGGCACGGCTCACCCCTTCCGGCATCCGCACCGGGTCCGGTGCGCGAACGGGCGATTCTCAGCTTGATCTGACTGAGGGGACACTTGAAACAACCGGTAATCCGCTTGACGTTGCACTGACGAATGATCAGTATTATTTTACGGTTTCCGCGAACGGCGGCATTGCGTATACGCGTGCGGGTAACTTTGAAACGCTCCCTGATCCGGCTAATGCGGGCCGCTTACGTTTGTTGACAAATGACGGACAGGCTGTTCTCGGTGCGGACGGACAGCCGCTTGAATTGCCGAGCGGGTATACCGCTGTCGAAATTGACAACACGGGAACGATGACGGCGACACTGCCTGGGGGTGCACAAGTGAATTGTGGCCGCCTCGGTATTGCTCAGATTATCCGGCCGCAGCTGCTCCTCAGTCAGGGAGGAAATGTGTTGACGCTTCCTAATCTGACGGCACTTGGTCTTGGACTCGGTGAGGTCGTTCAGCCGGTTGCGGCGGGGGATGCAGGCGTCGCACAAGGCAAACTGGAGGACTCGAATGTCGATTTGTCGAATGAGATGACGCAGCTTATTAATCTTCAGCGCAACTATCAATTGAATGCACAGTCGATTTCTATGAGTGATCAAATGCTCGGACTTGTGAACAGCATGCTGCAGTAACGCTTGCCGGACCGAAAAGATCTGTCTGGGAGTATCAATTAACTTTGATGAATCAATCAAACGGAAATCAAGGCAGGGCACTTTGAAAAGAAGCAAACGGATAACACTCTGCGAGATTGTCCTGCCTAAAGGGTTCAAGGGCCGCTTCCCTGATGCCGGGAGGGCGTTCAAGCGCTCAAGTACCGATGAGGTGATAAAAATGATGACGATTGATGACATTAAGCACATATTGCCGCATCGCTATCCGTTCCTGCTCGTTGATCGCGTGCTTGAAGTCGAGGACGGAAAGCGGGCAGTTGCGATTAAAAATGTGACGGCAAACGAGCCTTTTTTTCAAGGCCATTTTCCTGACTACCCGATTATGCCCGGTGTGCTGATTGTCGAGGCGCTCGCACAAGTCAGCGGCATTGCTGTACTGCATGGTGGTGAGGCTGCCGATCATCTGACGCTGTATGCAGGCATTGACAAATGTCGGTTCAAAGATCAGGTGCGCCCCGGCGATCAACTCAAACTGGAGTCGGAAATATTGCGTTTTCGTTCCGGATTTGTCAAAGCGAAAGGCGTTGCTTCGGTTGACGGTGCGGTTGTCTGCGAGGCGGAAATGATGTTTGCTTTAAAAAAAGCGGAATAATGTGCGAAAAAAAAGCGCCGGATTGCTTTTATACCGGCGTTTTTCTATATTGGCAGCAGGCCCGTTGTTAAAAAGCGAGAATTTGCCGGAAACATGCCAATTGCCGGTGTGCTGTGCCGAACGTGCGGTTAGTGTAACTGACATGCGGGTCCGGCTGCGGGCCCCTGTGTCCGGTGCGTAACCGGCAGTCATGCGCAGCGCAGTTGAGGACACCGTCTCATGTGTTCAACTTGATGTGACCGCGGCGGCGGAAGTTCGTTAACTAAAATGCATGGCGGCACATGGCATGACAAACCGCAAATGGCCGCATGTTTGTCGCGGAACGAAGGACGTGACGACTTGCGTCATAGCGGATGCGGTCCACAAATGAAAGGAAGACGGCTATGAATTGGGATACGATCATTAAAAACGGGACACTCATTACGTCGGCAGAAACATGTCGCGCGGATATTTATGTGAAAAACGGAAAAATAGCCGCGATCAGTGATCAACCACTGGCCGGAGCAGCGGATAGAATGGTTAATGCCGAGGGAAAATATGTCTTGCCGGGTTTAATCGACGTGCACGTTCATTCACGCGATCCGGGTCCGGTCTATAAAGAAGACTTTTTCACGTCGACGCAGGCGGCAGCCGCGGGCGGAATGACAACCATTTTTGATATGCCGAATACGACGCCGCCGACGCGCAATGTGGCATCCTTTAATGCGCAGCGTGCCAATCTTGAGAAAAAGGCACATGTTGATTTCGGCCTCTGGGGAATCTGCCTTGGCTCGCTTAATTCAGCTGATCTGCCGGCGCTGTGGCAGGCCGGCGTTATCGGTTTTAAGTACTTCTGGGGCTACGCGATTAACCGCGAGACGTTCCAGCTCAGCTACAATTACCGACCGGGAATGGACGAGGATGTCATTGCTCCGTTTTCAGACGGTGAAGTGTATGAGATATTCCAGCATGTTGCATCGGTCGGCGGTGTGCTGGCGATTCACGGCGAAAACAGCAGCTTGATTCAAACGTTGACTGCACAGATCCGGCAGACAGGGCGCGAAGATTATGAAGCGCTGCTTGCGGGACGGCCCAACTTAGCGGAAGAGATCACGGTCAAGACGGCGCTTGCTTTCAGCCGCGCCGCCGCTGCCAAACTGCACGTCTTGCATGTGACGACGGCCGAAGCCGTCGATGCCATTCGGCAGGCTAAGCTGCAGGGGACGCCGGTCAGTGCCGAGACGTGCCCGCATTATCTGTTTCTCAGCAACGAGGACTACCCGGCAGTCGGTCCGGTGATGAAAATTTATCCCCCGGTCAAATATAAAAAAGATCAGGAACGGCTCTGGCAGGGTATTGCCGACGGCACGATCAGCATCATCTCCTCCGACCATGCACCGCACACGGCGGAAGAGAAGGCGGGCAGCCTTTGGAACATTCCTGCGGGCATGCCGGGCACGGAGACGATGGCACCGCTGATGCTCAATGCGGTGAATGAAGGGCGCCTCAGTTTGCAGCGGCTTTCCGCCCTGCTGGCAGAGAATCCGGCCAGACGCTTCGGTATCTATCCGCAGAAGGGATCACTGCTCGTCGGCAGCGATGCTGATTTGACGATCGTCGATATGGATAAACAGATGACGATCGAGGCGGCAAGGCTGCACAGCAAGAGCAAAGTGACTGCTTATGATGGCTGGCATGTTAAAGGCGTACCGGTGGAAACGATTGTTCGCGGGGAGACGGTCATGAAGGACGGCCAGATCGTGCACCGTCCTTTTGGACAGCTGGTCCGCCCCCTAACGCACGATAAGTTTTGAATTGGAGAGACGGCCAGAACCGTCTGTCGGGGTATTTGTGAATAACGCTTGAGGTGTTGCGCGATAAGTAAAGGGCTACGCCTGACGTGCTTGCCGGGTGCTCAGGCGAAAAAGTTAGGCAGACCTTTGACAAAAGAGGAATGCTTAAAAAATTGCAGCGTATAACAGATTGTCGGTAATGCTGAACAAATTCTTCAGGGAAAATTAAGCAAGGTACCCTAGAGTAAGGATGCGGATATCACGTGGTGTAATAAACTTGTAAACTGGGAAAAAGCCACTGCTGACGCCCTAAAAAAGCAAGTAGGTCCGATTTTCACAAGGCTTGAAGGATTTCCATCTTTTCAACGGCGACGAATGTGCTATAATGCAAATAGCTTGACAGCTGATTTTGTCGATATTGCTCGCACAAAACGGCGATTGTGACACATCAAGGACAAGTCCGAAGAGCAAGGGTGGTTGCTGCACTTGCATTTGGCGGCTTGTTGCACCCTTTTGGGATGGTAGATTACGAGACTAGCTGGATATCGGAGGATGGGATAAAGTGACGAAGGTAACAAAAGCCGTTATACCCGCGGCGGGACTGGGAACTCGCTTCCTACCCGCCACGAAGGCACTGCCAAAGGAAATGCTGCCGATTGTCGATAAGCCGACAATTCAGTATATTGTCGAGGAAGCCGTACATGCCGGCATTAAAGACATTATTATTGTGACCGGAAAAGGCAAGCGGGCGATTGAAGATCATTTTGACATTGCCTATGAATTGGAACAGAACCTGATTGAGAAGAATAAGCTTGACCTGCTTGAGAAAGTGCGCGAACCGTCACGAATTGACATTCATTATATTCGCCAAAAAGCACCGCTTGGGCTCGGTCATGCCGTGTGGACGGCACGTAAGTTCATTGGTGACGAACCGTTTGCAGTGCTGCTCGGGGATGACATCGTGCAGGCTGATAAGCCGTGTATCCGCCAGCTGGCGGAGCAGTATGAGCAGACGGGGCGCTCAGTGCTCGGCGTTCAGGAAGTGCCGGCCAATGAAACCCATCGCTATGGCATTATTGATCCGAAAGAGCAGAACGGCCGGCTGTACAGTGTGAACAGTTTTGTTGAAAAGCCGGAAAAGAATCCGCCATCCAACTTAGCCATCATTGGCCGTTATGTGCTGACGCCGGAAATCTTTGAGTTTCTTGACAAGAAAGATGTCGGTGCCGGCGGAGAAATACAGCTGACCGACGCCATTCAGAAATTGAATGAGAAGCAGGGCGTCTATGCCTATGAATTTGAAGGCAAGCGCTATGACGTCGGCGTACCGCTCGGCTTTGTACTGACGAATATTGAAGTTGCGCTGCAGAACAAAGAAATTCAAGCCGACGTGCTGAAGGGCCTTGAGCACATTCTGCATGAGAATAAATTGTTATTAAAGTAATTGGGGGATAAGACAATGGCCATGCCAAAATCGGAAATGGATATTCGCCTTGTTGAGCGATCGGTGCGCTCGCTGGCAACGCGCGTGCCAAACGAGGCGCGCCCGGCTTATCTGTTTTTTAAAAGATTGATCGATATAGTCGGCGCGGTTGCC
Organism: Sporolactobacillus sp.; assembly: GCA_047722915.1. Lineage (GTDB taxonomy): Bacteria > Bacillota > Bacilli > Bacillales > Sporolactobacillaceae > Sporolactobacillus. Next base: position 16,548 of record JBDNZQ010000022.1, on the reverse strand, counting down.
GGACTTGTGCTCAGTTCACCGCTGTTTCTTGCGATTTCCGTCCTTTATCTGTTTGGTCATAATAAAGGGCCGATCTTTTTTAAACAGGTGCGCACAGGGCAGAATGGTAAGCCCTTTTGCATTTATAAATTCCGATCCATGGTTGTCAACGCCGAGGAACAATTGAAGTCAAACGTCATTCTTTATGAGAAGTACCTGAATAACAGCTACAAGCTTGAACCGGCGGAAGACCCGCGCATTACACGCGTCGGTCGTTTTTTGCGAAAAACAAGCTTAGATGAGTTGCCTCAGTTGATTAATGTCTTGCATGGTGACATGAGCCTTGTCGGCCCGCGCCCGGTTGTTACCGAAGAGTTGCGTGAATATCCGGACAACGCGCAGCGCCAGTTATTTCTGTCGGTGAAACCAGGACTGACCGGCTACTGGCAGGCGTATGGTCGCAGCGATATTGAATATCCGGAACGCTGTGCGGTTGAGTTGTACTATGTCACGCATCGTTCATTTATCTTTGATGTAAAAATTATAATAAAAACCGTCATTTCGGTCATCATGAAGAAAGGTGCTTATTGACAGAAGCTTGCGATGGAATAGGACAGAAAAGTTGAACAGTTCAATAAGTTAGACGGTGATATAATGGCGACCTTGCTCATGCCGATCAGTATCTTTATCAAAAATTTTAATCCACAGATTTATATGTATTATCTTGGAGAATTCCCGATCTATCTGTACTTGTTTGTTTTGCTTGCTTGGTTGTCCGACCATTTTTTTGACGGCAAACGGCGAATGGCAACAGACTTGATCAGGCAGTCGTTGAACCGAAAAGTAGCACTCTGTATTGGGATTGTATTCATTTCCCAATTTTTTGCTTTTTTTCTGAGTGCACCTGTGTTTCATGAGTCTTTAAAGGGTGTCGTTTTCCAATGGGTAAAACTCGTCATTGTGTTTGCACTTGTTGCCGTGCACTACGCTGTTGTCCGGTTGACTGTAACAGACGTCAAATCGGTGCGCAAGTTTATGACAGGTGTGTACTGCGCTATGCTTGTACTGGCGCTTGTCACCTTTGCGCAGCTGCTTTATCTGTTTTTTACGCTGCAGATGGCCAAGATTGTTTCATTTCTAGGCGTATTTGAGTATCGCTATGACAGAGCATGGTATAGTGCGGGCAGCTATGTGCAGACACTCGGGCGCATTAACGCATTTAATCCGGAGTCCGATTACTTGGCTGTTCAATTGCTTGTCTGCTTTGTGCCGTTTTTGCTGGCGGCAATTAAATGGAAGACGAGTCCATTCTTTATCAGGGCACGGTATAACCGCTATATGTATGGCGCGGCACTCGTTTATGTGTGTGTCATTCTGTTTTTTGCCAAAACAACGACCGGCCTGCTGGCTATTTTACTCATTGTTTTTTGTGTATGGCTGCTAATGTCCTGGCGGGGAAAGATTACTTTATTCAGTTCAGCGGTGTTAGTCACGGTTTTTGCCTATTTCATGGGGCATTATTCCAAAATTATTGGCAATATCCTTAACGATTCGATTTTTTATAAACTCCAGGAAGACTCGTCGATGAATCGGATGGGCAGCATTATTGGATTATTCAAAACTTGGCTGCATCATCCACTACTGGGGGTGGGCTACAGCAACCATTCTCCTTTTCTGTTTCATTACTTACCGGCGTGGACAACACATAATGCAGAGTATGGCGGTGTGTTTCTGCCGCAGCACTTTTATCCGATTCTCAGTACGGTGCTGGGGTGGCTGGCAGAAATGGGTCCGCTGTTCATTGTGTTTGCGGCGGTGTATGTTGTTCGGCTCTACTTGGATCTGGCCCGTGCGGCAAAGATTCTCGGCGCTGCGCGCGCTCAGGAGAAGGCGGCGGACGTGCGCCTGCTCTGCACGTTATGTGAGGCAGGAAAGTACTTTTTTATCTTTTTTGCCCTTTCAACGCTCTTTATTTTCAATTGGTATGAAAGCATCTATTTGCTGCTGATCTTCTTCTTTGTCGCCTTGCGCCGCATCGCGCAAAAGTATATTGAACAGGCAGCGGCGGATCAGTTAAGCGGAACGGCGGATGATAAGACATGAAGATTGCAATTGTACACGAGTGGTTCAGCGCTTACGCCGGATCGGAGAAAGTCGTCGAACAGCTGCTAAAGATTTTTCCGGAAGCAGACGTCTTCAGTCTTGTTGATTTTCTGCCGGAGCACCAACGGGCGTTTTTAAGCGGAAAAACAATCAAGACAAGCTTTATTCAACGGCTGCCGTTTGCCCGCCGTGCATTCCGCAATTATTTGCCGCTGATGCCGCTCGCGATTGAACAGTTTGATTTGTCCGGCTATGATTTGATTATTTCCAGTTCTCATGCGGTGTCTAAGGGAGTCATTACCGGACCGGATCAGCTTCACCTGTCCTATGTTCATTCGCCGATGCGCTACGCCTGGGATTTGCAGATGCAGTATTTGCAGGAATCTCATCTTGAGCACGGTTTGAAAAGCTGGGTCGTGCGCTATATGTTGCACCGCATACGCATTTGGGATGCGCGCACAGCTAACGGTGTTGATTCTTTTATTGCTAACTCGAAGTATATTGCCCGGCGCATTTGGAAGATTTATCGGCGCGAGGCTACGGTCATCTATCCGCCGGTGAGCATTGATGCGTTCACGATGACGACGGATAAAAATGATTTTTACGTCACAGCATCCCGCATGGTTCCGTATAAAAAAATGAATATCATTGTCGAGGCATTCAACCAGATGCCGGATAAAATACTTTATGTCATCGGTGACGGGCCTGCTTTTAAAGCCATTAAGAAACGAGCCGCAGCTAACATTAAATTGCTTGGCTATCAGGATTTTGTTTCCCTCCGTGATTACATGCAACGTGCGCGTGCCTTTATATTTGCAGCAGAGGAGGACTTTGGTATTACGCCGGTCGAGGCGCAGGCTTGCGGTACACCGGTCATTGCCTATGGGCGCGGCGGTGTGCTTGAGACTGTCCGCGCGCCGGAACGTGATCATCCGACAGGCTTGTTCTTTGAGCAGCAGACAGCGGCGTCCATTGTTCAGGCCGTGCAGCGCTTTGAACGGATATCAAGCCTGTTCACCCCCGAAGCGTGCCGAAAGAATGCCGAGCGGTTTTCCGAAAAACGGTTTCGTACCGAGATCGAGCAATTTGTCGCCGAGCGGCTGAGCGAGTGGCGCCGGGATCCGCGGCAGGATGGTGACCGGTCATGAACTACGCATCCGTTATTGTGACGTATAATCGAAAAGAACTGCTTGCAGAAGCAGTCAAAAGCTTGCTTGCTCAAAGCGAGCGACCGCAGGCCATTATTATCATTGATAACGCTTCAACAGACGGGACAGAGGCCTACCTTCAAACGAATGGTCTGCTTGCTTCGCCTGTGCGCTACGTGAGGAAAGCGATGAACGAAGGCGGGGCTGCCGGATTCTGCTATGGCCTTCAAGAAGCACTAAAGGAACCGGTGGACTGGATCAGCCTGTCAGATGACGATGCCTGGTTTGCGGCGGACTTTTTTGAACAGATTGCCTGTCAGGCAGCGAACCATCCGGAGGTCAGTGCCTTTTGCGGCAGTGTGCGCGCCGGCGGCAGGCTGCAGCTCGACCATCGCCGGCGGGTGGACAGTCGGCTGACGCTGAAGCAATCGCCGCTGGCCGCGGCGGACTATGACTTGCCGGTAGCTGATGTTGATACATTCTCTTTTGTCGGCTGCGTCGCGCGCGCGGATGTACTGCGCCGCGCGGGTCTGCCGGACAAAGCATTTTTCATCCGTTTTGACGATACGGAGTATTCGCTGCGCATCGGTAAACTGACACCGATTCTGCTCGTCGGCGCTGCCCGAATTGATCATCGCACGACGCCGGAGAGCGCCGATCACTATGCGCGCGACTGGCGCGAGTTTTACGGGCTGAGGAATGAGTGCCTGATCATTTTGCAGTATTCCAGTCATCCGGTGCTGGCAAAACTTTATGTCATCGGTCATCTGGCGTATAAATGCTTTGGAACACTCACTCGCGGACGTTACCGCGGCAACCGGGGCTATCGGCTGCGCGTCATTGCCGATGCCGCCCGCATGGTGTTGCAACGGAAGAAAGGAAAGCATCCGCGCTATCTCCCGCGCGGGTGAGGGGGCCTTGAGAATGAGTCGTGATTTGCTGGCGGTTGACGCACGAAAAATTCATGATTCCGGTATCGGCACTTACATTACCCATGTGCTGCCACTGCTGACTGCTCGCATGCAGGAGACGGATTTCTGCCTGCTTGGAGATCCGGCGGCGCTGGCGCCGCTTGCGGACGGCGAACGAGTCACTGTCACCGCTTGCCGTGCCAAAGAATATTCGCTTGCCGAGCAGGTCGATGTGCTGCGCGCCGTGCCTCGGCATGCGGATTTGCTGTGGGTACCGCACTACAATATTCCGTATTTTTACCGCGGACGAATGATCGTTACCGTGCATGACGCCTTCCACTTGGCTATGCCGCAGTACGTCGGCGGAGCATTAAAAAAATGCTACGCACGGACCATGTTCCGCCGTGTGCAGAAGAAAGCCGCGCGCATCGTCACGATTTCTCAGTTCTCAAAGCAAGAAATCATTCGCTTGAGCGGCTGCCCGGCTGAGAAAATCCGTGTCATTTATAACGGAGTCGGCCGTGAGTGGTTTGAGAAGAGCGGGGCTGCTTCCACTTTTTCTGATAGTTCTTATATCGTCTATGTCGGCAATGTCAAACCGCATAAGAATTTAAAGACGCTGATTCAAGCCTTCAATCGCATCAAGTCGGCAGTGCCGCACAAGCTGCTCATCATCGGCCAGCGGGAAGGTTTTGTGACCGGGGAGAGCGGCCTTGAAGCGCTCACGGGCGCGGACGGGCGCATTGCCTTTACCGGGCGTTTGAGCGATCAAGAGCTGCGCCGGACAGTAAGCGGAGCAGACCTGCTCGTGCTGCCTTCGCTTTATGAGGGGTTTGGCCTGCCACCGCTTGAAGCGATGGCCTGCGGCACAGCCGTGGCTGCCTCAGACATTCCGCCGGTACGAGAGGCATGCGGGGAGTGCGCAGCTTACTTTAATCCGCATGATGCCGAGATGATGGGGCAGACGATTTTGCAACTGCTGACGGATCGCGAGGCGCGCGAACGGCTCGTCCGTGAAGGGAACAGTTACGTTCGCCGCTTTACGTGGGAACAGTGTGCGGCGGAACTGCAGGAGGAAATGGTCCAACTCATGCCCGGAAATGGAGGAGATAGGCATGGCTGAATCAGCCCCGCAAGTCGCCGTCGTCATTCTAAACTGGAAGGCTCGCGAGGTGACCGAAGAATGTCTGCGTTCTTTGGACGAGCTGACCTATCGCCACTTTTCCGTTTTTCTCGTCGATAATGCATCCGGTGACGGCTCGTTTGAGCAATTCCAGGCGGACGCGGCAAGCGGTATTTACTCGTTCCCGTTGCACTGCATGCAGTCCGGCAGCAATCTTGGCTTTGCCGGCGGTAACAACATTGGTATTCATTCGGCATACCAGGACGGCTTTCCGCTATATTGGCTGCTTAACAACGATACGCGCGTCGCTCCGGGCAGCCTGAGCGCGCTCGTTGCGGAGATGCAGACACATCCGGACACCGGCATTGCCGGCTCTAAAATTCTCTTTGCTGACTCGGGTCGCATTTGGTTTGCCGGTGGGAAAGTCAACACGTATTTTGGCAAAACAACACCGATCGGCTTTGGTGCGCTTGATACGGCCGCATTTAATCAGCGCATGGAGACGGAGTATATTACCGGTTGCAGCCTGTTTTTCAGGAAAGCATTAATCGATTCAATTGGCTTGATGAAGGAAGATTATTTTCTTTATTACGAGGAGACAGACTGGAATTTGCGCGCTCGTGCGGCGAACTGGAAGGTTGTGTACGTTCCGCAGTCATGTGTCTGGCACAAGGTGTCGGTGACGACCGGCAGCGGCCGCTTCGCAAAACCTGCTGTTGCCTATTACGATATTCGCAATGCCTACTTAATGATTAAGCGAACTCAGCAGAGCCGTTTAAAGACGGCAACTGCTTTTCTCTATAAATTGTTCAACGTCGGTAAAAAGCTGGTAAAGCTGATCGTTTATAATCAGGATGAAAAAAGGCTGCGGTTGGCGTATATCATCAAAGGATTGCTGGCTAATAAGTAGGCGATCAAATGCCCAATATTTGCGGAAAATGAAGTGCCAGTCAGCGTTTTTTGTGCTAATCTGTAAGTGATTTGCATGCGGGTTTCCGATAAAAGTCAGACGGAAACGCGTTTTGGACGTTTCGTGTAATTTCATTTTTAGCTGTCAGATGAGCGAGGAATGCATATGAAAGCATCGATCATAGTACCGACTTACAATGCGGGACGCCATTTTCAAACGCTATTTACCAAGATTGAGGAAAATGCACAGGCATTGGCCATGGAAACCGAGATTATCGTTGTTGACTCGAGCAGCAACGATGGGTCGATTGATTTTCTCAAGAACAAATCGGTTCGTCTGATTTCGATTCCGCAATCCGAATTTAATCATGGTGGTACGCGCAACATGGCGGCTGAACAGGCGAATGGGGATGTGCTGATCTACATGACGCAGGACGCCGATCCGGCAAGCGGCCGCGCCATGGAACAGTTGATTGCTCCGCTCCTAAGCAACAAAGACATTGGTATGGCTTATGGGCGCCAGCTGCCGCGGCCTGACGCTGATTTGCTGGCCCGCCTTGCCAGAGACTTTAACTATCCGCCGCAAAGTACAATCAAATCGCTCGCGGATGTGCCTGTACTTGGGTTTAAAACGATCTTTGCTTCGAACTCGTTTGCGGCCTACAAGAAAGAGGCATTGCAGCGTGTTGGCGGTTTTCCGCGGCACACCATCTTTGGCGAGGACACATATGTGGCGGCGAAAATGATCTTGGAGGAGTACAGTGTCGCTTATGTGGCCGATGCGGAAGTGTTTCACTCGCATAACTATACAAATATTGAAGAATTTCACCGCTACTTTGATATTGGCGTCTTCCATAGCCAGGAAAAATGGTTGCTTGACACCTTTTCTGCACCGGAGTCGGAAGGCATCAAGTTCCTTAAACGGCAAATTAAATACGCGTCTAATCATGGCGAAAAATGGCTGATTCCGAATATTATCGTTCGCAACGGGTTGAAGTATATCGGTTACCGGCTCGGATTAAAGGAACGCCTTCTGCCGGCCGGTCTGAAAAAGCGGTTCAGTATGCAGCGGCGGTTTTGGTCTTAAAAAATTGTTGAGTTTGGAACACACTATGTGTTAAAAAATGATACGGATGGTCCTGAGAAGAGTTCGTAGTTTCAGATGTGGCGTAACTTGTAGCTGTGAGTTGCTTGAACAATGCTCCTTAAAAATATGGATTTACTAAATCTTTTTCAATGGTAGCTCGTGAAGGAAGCGATATATGAATGAATGTAAATCGAAAATCAAGGGCGCTACTGATTCTTTACTTTTTTCTAATACTTGCTGTTAAAGTGGCTCTTGTTTCCGGCATTAGGGTCTGGGGTTATATTGACGGTCCATACGATGATGGAATGATGCTGAATAACACAACTTATTTACTGAATCATCAGTGGCTCGGGCCTTTTAATGAATTTACGTTGGCTAAAGGAATTGTTTTTCCGCTCTACGTTGCTTTCATTCATCAAATCGGCATTCCCTACTTATTGTCACTTGTTCTAATGCAGTTCATTGCCTGCGCGGCGCTTATCCTGTCAGTCAGAAAATTCATTATCCATAAAACAGTACTTGCGCTGCTGTATACCGTGCTCATGTTTAACCCCATTTCCACATACTACAATGCGTTTAATCGTTTTTATCGCGATTCGCTGTACAGCTATTTTTTTCTCCTCTTGTTTGCCTGTCTCATTTCGCTTTTTCTTAATCGAAATGAATCTGTTTGGAAAATGGTCTTCTTAAGCAGTTGTTCGGGCATCTTTCTTTCAAGCGTTTGGCTTATGCGCGAAGACTCACCGTGGCTCCTTCCATTTGTGATCTGTTCAGTGCTAGTTACAGGTATTTCCATTTGCCGCAATCGCATACTCGTACATAAAATAAGAAGGATGCTAGTGCTTGCCATCATACCGCTGATTCTTTTTTTTAGTCTTTTTTCCGTTTCGCTAATTAATTATAAATATTATTGCTTTTTTGGAACAAATGAATTTATGAACGGTTCGTTGCCGGTATTAGTTAAAGATCTGTCGAGCATCAAGCCGAATAAGTGGGAACCCCAAGTCCCTATTCCAAAGTCAACAAGAGAAAAGGCGTACAGAGTGTCGCCGACATTTGCAAAAATAAAACCATATCTGGAAAATGACTGGGTTATGAAAGCTGAGCATGGCAACCCGACGTGTGATCTGATGATTTGGGGAATTGTCGATGCGGTGCAAAATGCTGGAATGAATACGGCACCTGCAACCCAAGAGTTTTATCGCAAGTCGGCAAACGAGATCGAAAAAGCCTTTGCAAGCGGTAAGTTGAAAAAAAGAGGGAGTTATATCTCCATCTTTGAGTCACCGTGGGATAATCGCTACATTTTGCCTCTCCTTTCATCAGTCGGAAAAACTTTACACATGCTTGTTTTTTTTGAGAACTATCCGTTACTCGATAACGGTAAATTGTATGCAAAGAACACTTATGCAATCGGTATAAATGGCACTATCGACGGGCTGAAAGAACTTGAAAGGAATACGAATAACCAAGTATACTATTCGAACGAGCCACTCGTGCAAGGACATAAAATAAAATTAATCAATCGAATTGACGATTTCTATACATGGATTAATCCTGTTGCCACTGTCATTGGTTTAGGCGCTTATATCTATATCTGCGCGTGCTTCTTTATAGCTGCCCGGCATAGAAACAGGGAGGGAATCTGTTACTGGGGTGAGCGGTGCTTGGTTCTGACGGGTTTGCTGCTGAGTTGTTTGGCACGCATTTTCTTACTTTCTTACTCAAATGTTAGCTGTAATTTTATGCTTTATCCCACTTACTTGGCGCCCGGTTATTGGTTAATACTCATATTTGTATTATTGAGTCTTGCGACTGCAGGGCAAGATATTTTAAAAGCTGCACGACGTCATCATACAGAGAAATAAATTTTTTGATGAAAAAATCAACGGCCCCCTCCTCCATTGGGGGCCGTTCCACACAGTGGCTAGATCACCTACTTTTAATGAAGCGACCGCTCATGGCCGATCAATTATCAGATAAAGCTCTTACTTTGGTGCTACTAACGCACCTTATAGATGTAGTAGCCATCTGTCTTTTGAGCGCACACCTGCTCAACTGCGAATCCAGTTGGCCGTGGAATTACTGCCGGTGAAAGAATATAGCGTACATTCAGTTTTTTTAAATCGCTTGCGGTAATGTTAACTTGAATACTATCTGGAGCAAGCAGAGAAAAAGATATTTGCTTTGCAGTTGTCAGAGAAAAATTAACATGGGCATAGCGGTTATAGATGTTAACGTATCTATTCGATGGGTCTAATAGTTTCCATTTTTTTCTGTCAGGATAGTAATTTGTACCGTCGAGGTCTTTGAGGCCAATTGCCGCTAAATAAGAGCCCATATCTGAATTTCCCAAAGCGATCCAGCGAGCGGCAGGGTCCTGCTTCTTTATCTTCTTCACTGCACTTGTTAATGAATTAGAGAACATATTTCCTGTTCCGATATTAACGGGATTAACAGTTGCTCCAGAGAACAGAATGACTGTCAACATAAGGAGTGAAAAAAGCCGTTTCTTTCCAGTCAAAAGTAAAAAATTAAGCAGAGCGAACAAGCAGATTAGAATAAAATAATACCGAAACCTTACGTAGCCGCTCAAGGGGGGGAAGTGAACAGCAATGATATAGGAGGCAGCGATAATTATGCTGAGCAATAAGGCATGCGTCTGTTTTACATGATCACCCCTTGATAGTTCTGCAAGCAACCACACACTTAGCAGTAGCGCCGCAAATGCGAAAGCAAGTTGAACGCGGTAGGTCACAAAGGAAAGCAGCGTGAGTTTGGCAATGAAGACAGGGATTTTGAAGTTAAGGTAAAGTAGGCTAATTAGTGAAAAGATCAGCAATACAATCCCATATTTAAAGTTTGTCCATTTTTTTTTGAAAAGCAAAACAATGGCTGCGAATGCCGCAGGGAAAAATTGATAGAATGTGCTGATTTCACAATTGTTTGTTCCAGAAATGTCTTTATACGGGAGAAAAGGATTGGTTAAAAACTGATACATATTGAACCATTGCCCCTCTCCACCGTCGCTGACGCGATGACCGGGATAAGCAGTATTTAAAATGGCTGTAAAGGCATCACGGGAAATAAGATAGACATGTAAGAGCAATCCTGCGATGAGTATAAATGATGACACGATAATCACATAATCAGTTAGTTTAAAATGAATTTTATTGATTTGATCTGATAGAATCAGTCCGCAAAGCAGGAGTCCCAAATATAAAAAAGGAACTTGAATTGCCGGATAAACAGTCAGCACGAATCCCACACTGGAAAGGGAAAAAAGGAGCGCATACGCTAATTTGTACCAAAGGTTTTTAAAATGGCGAAAAAAATAGTAGAAAGAAACGACCACTGCTTCAAAATAGAATGTAATATCACCGACATGCTGCATAAACCACCACTGAATAGCAGGTGATAAGGCAATCCAAAGGGCACCAAGTACAGAAATGCCAACATGGCGTTTTGTGACGATCAAGCACAGCTCAAAGGATAAAAGCAGCAGCAGTAAAACCTTCATGGTCCAATACCATGCGAGACCGTATGCAGGACCAAGTAATAAAAATCCCCAATTTAATGGCTTTGCTAGCGTTGAAACGTCCCATACCGGCGCACCATAACTTACAATCATATTTTGGCCTGATAAAGAAATATTATTATTTTTCAATGAGTAGGGCGTCGGACTGTTTGCCTGAGCAATATAGTAAGGTGTTTGCACCGACCACTCGTCGGAGCGAATCGGTCGTGGATTCCCGAGTAATGTGCCGGGTTGGTCGCTACCAGTTATCAGTTGGTTGCCATACATGGAAATTGAACTTCCGTTTACCTTGCAGGCCACTAAAATAATAAAAAGAATAAGGGCAATCACATAACGGTATTTAATTATTCCTTTAAATACAGGTAAACCTATGCTGTACAAATTTTTAAATAAATGACTGACATTCGCCATATGTATTGACACCTCATCACACGTTATAAGAAGTTTTTTAACAGCAAAAACTGGAATCATTATTCAGCATAAATAAACTGCTGTCAGAAATCAATAGCAACAAAATGATTAAAAAATCTGATCATGCAGACTAAAAATGGTTTTGGTTCTATCAGAGCATCACCTTAAAATAAAATTGTTAACTAAAAATGTGAGAGTAAATGCGATGACTTTCTGTTACAATATCGTTTGGATACTCAATAACTAAGGAGCAACAATGATGGATAAAATCGCCGTTCTCATTCCATGTTATAATGAAGCAAAAACAATACAAAAAGTTGTGCATGACTTTAAGCTGGCGCTTCCTGAAGCAGTTATTTATGTCTATGACAACAACTCAACTGATGGGACAGATAAGCTTGCCCGGCAGGCAGGGGCTGTTGTCCGCTATGAGCGCCAGCAGGGAAAGGGCAAGGTCATACGCAGCATGTTCAGGCAGATCGACGCTGAATGCTATCTCATGATCGACGGCGACGATACGTATCCGTCAGAAAATGCGCGCCAGATGGTTCAGCCTGTGTTGGAAGAAAATGTAGACATGGTCGTCGGAGACCGCTTGTCTTCCACCTACTTCACGGAAAACAAGCGGCCTTTTCACAATACAGGCAATCGCTTGGTGCGAAATCTAATCAAGAGTCTTTTTAAAACCGATGTTCGCGACATTATGACGGGATACCGTGCGTTCAGCTTCACGTTTGTTAAAACGTTTGCCGTTTTGTCTAAAGGGTTTGAGATTGAGACAGAAATGACGATACATGCGTGTGACAAAAACTTTAGCATAAAAAATGTGGTCATTGATTATCGCGATCGCCCGGAAGGCAGCTTTTCCAAGCTAAATACATACTCGGATGGTCTGAAAGTTCTATACACCGTATTTAAACTATTTAAAAACTATGAGCCATTGAAGTTTTTTGGCACGATTGCTTCTGCGATTTTTTTAATAAGCTTAATATTGGCCGTTCCCGTCTTCATTCAGTACCTTCAAACGAGCATGGTACCAAGATTTCCGACCCTTATTGTCAGTGGCTTCTTAGCCATCATGGCGCTGCTATCGCTATTCTGTGGATTGATTTTGGATGTGCTTGTTCAGCATGGCAGACAGGAGTTCCAGATTAAAGTGAATCAATTTGCGCAAATTCAACGAATTAAGGCGCAACTGGACGTCAAAGAGTGAACGGTTCTTTTAAAATTTGCTGTCAGGTGGTTGGTTATTAATGATTCAATCGCTAAAAAAAAATAAGTACGGCATTTTATTAATGGTGCTGTCTTCACTCTTTGTCTGCATCGGACAGTTGTTTTGGAAGCTTTTTTCATCCAATCACAGCATACTCATTTTGTCGGCAGGATTTTTGCTTTACGGCATCGGCGCAATGGTTATGATTGTTGCCTATCGTTTTGGAAGCCTATCGGTTCTTCAACCGATGCTCAGCGTGAATTACGTTTTAAGTTTGTTTATTGGCACTCTCATTTTAAATGAGTCATTTACAATCGTTAAATGTCTTGGCGTGGTCGTCATTACTGCTGGTGTGTTGCTCATTGGAGGCGGTGATGAATAAATGATTTATTTAGCCTTATTTGTCATGACCTGGCTTGGTGCCTTTGCCGGATTCTTTTTGAAATTGGCAGCAAATGCGGGGAAGGGCATGATTTATTTGCTTAAGAATATTCATTTTTATATCGGCGCTTTCTTATATTTAGCGGCTGCCATTGTAAATATTTACGTGCTAAAGTTCCTTCCTTATTCGGTGGTTCTACCATTGACCGTTTTTACTTACATCTGGACAATGGTTTTATCTCACTTTATGCTGAAAGAACGAATCACGTGGAGGAAAGTTTGCGGCGTTCTATTAATCGTGTTTGGTGCGTGTTTGGTGGGTATGCAGGTATCTTAAATAAATTCCTTCTTACAATATTTAAACAATTGCTACTATAACATGTATCTTGCAACCTATACATGTGAACTAATTTTGATTCAAAAAGAATCCCTGCTTCCGCATCACAATTAGCGGAAACAGGGATTCTCTTATTTGCGCAAGAGCAATTAAGTACAAATGATTAAAGCCCATCAACAAACGAATAATCCGTATCAACGCTTCCGGAAATGCCATTGATTGAGCCACCCCTTGTCCATTGCCAAAGATCGGCATTCATGCCGGGACCCAAGTAAGTACTGTCCCCCCGATACCTCGCAACCCAGACTAAAGCGCCATAACTCTTTACAGTTGATACGTCAATCAAATTTTGAAAAGCGTTGTAAGAAGCGTATACGCCAATCTTAGTGATTCCTCTTGTTTTTAATTGATCAAGAAATGCTGCAACGGTAGATGTAACCTGACTTTGCGTTGCGCCAGTCGGGAAACTTTCAACGTCAACAAACGCATAACCGGAAAGCCCAGCAGTGCCGATTACATCTGCAAAGTGGTTAGCCTCAGCACGTGCTGCATTTGGATCTGTTGTATTGTCGAGGAAGTGGTAGGCATCTGTGTCAAGGCCAGCCGCATTGGCAACAGCAATATCACCGGCGAATGTCGGGTCAACATAAGTTGTACCTTCTGTCGCCTTTGCAATAACAAAACCAACGCCCGCTTGGCGAATACCCGTAAAATCAATGCTACCTTGATAATGAGAAATATCCACACCAAGAGATGTAACACCTAGTGGTAAATTGCTATAAAAATCTCTAGTTATAGTTGTGGTTGTATTGTCATTCCCAAGTTCTTTTAATTGCAAAGTATGCTGGCCGGGAGAAATGCTTGATGTATTTAAAAAGAACGTATATCCGCAACTGCTAATGTTGAGATCAGGATAGGCAGCAGCGACGTCCGGCCGGGATGAGCCATAAGAAGCAAAGCCCTGAGATTGGTTATCAACAAAAACTTCAATGGATTTGACACCACTGGCATCAAGAAACCAGCCGTTAATAGGTTGATTAATAGCTATTGAAGCATTATTAGCCAGTGTATCAATCGAACCAAAATGATTGTTGATGGCTATGGCAAATGACTTATTAACTTGAGCTCCGTTATTGCCGGTTTCCTCAATATTCAACGTGTAAGTTCCATCGCTGAATTTGGTTGTATCAAAAGGAATGCTGAAACCGGGAGTCGGGTTTTGGGAAGACAGGTAACCCTGTGACTGCATCGACTGAATAACATCGGGGCGCGCGGCAGTTCCGGTCGTCTGTCCAATGGAATAGGATTTGCCGTTAGCGTCGATTAGTGTTGCGCTAATTTGCTTAATGCCGCTATTATCAAGGAACCAGCCAGATATACTATGTGTTCCGTATAACGTGTTACCGCTTTGAACAGATTCAATCCAGCCTGTTGGCGGCTCATTTTTTACAGTCACGACCCGGCTACAGCTAGAAGAAACAATGTCATTTGAGTTGACATCCTGAATGGTCAGTGTGTGTTGGCCATTGCTAAGCGCATTAAAATCTACCGCAACGTTAAAGCCGTAACTAGACTGCGCATTGAAATTTGTAAAGCCAAGCTGTTTCATAGCTACAACAACATCGGGGCGATCGACAGTTTCCGTCGTCTGAGCGACCTGCTGATTGTCAATGAGCACATTCAGATGGTTAACGCCCGCTGAATCGAAATACCAACCGCCGACTGTTGTAGCTCCTGAAACGGTAGCACCGTCTTGTACGGTATCTATCCATGCGTTGGTATTGTGAATGGACACAGTCAAATCACAAGTTGTTCCGTTCCCGCTGTTGCCGATTTCTTGAATCGTTAGCGTGTACGTTCCATCGCTGAATTTAGTCGTGTTAAAAGGAATACTGAAACCTGGATCCGAATTTTGGTTTGCAGAGTATCCTTGCGGCTCCATGACATGGATGACATCAGGGCGCGCAACATTTGCCGAAGTCTGACCAATAGAATAGGTTTTTCCCTTAGCATCCGTAAGTGTTGCACTAATCTGCTTGACGCCGCTGTTGTCGAGAAACCAGCCGTTAATTGCTTGAGTGCCTGAGAGCACGCTGCCATTCTGGATGGTATCAATCCAGCCTGTTGGCGACACATTTTTTACAGTCACAACCCGGCTGCAGCTAGAAGCAACAATGCCGTTTGCGTTAACATCTTGAATTGTCAGCGTGTGAGGGCCATTGCTGAATGTGCTAAAATCTACTGAATCGTTAAAACCATAGTTTGATTGTGCGTTAAAATTTGTAAAGCCAAGCTGTTTCATAGCTGCAACCACATCGGGGCGATCGACAGTTTCTGTCGTCTGAGCAACTTGCTGATTGTCGATGAGCACATTCAGATGGTTAACACCCGCTGAATCGAAATACCAACCGCCGACTGTTGTAGCTCCTGAAACGGTAGCACCGTCTTGTACGGTATCTATCCATGCGTTGGTATTGTGAATGGACACGGTCAAACTACAAGTTGTTCCGCTTCCACTGCTGCCGATTTCTTGAATGGCAAGTGCATGCTGACCGTCACTAAATGCTGTTGTATTAAGGGAATAGCTGAATCCCGATGTTAAGTCACCGGCATAGCCATAGCCAAGTGCCCCCATTTTTCCAATAACATCCGGTCGATTGACAGTTTCAGTTGTCGTTCCGACAACTTTACCATCAACTAAAATGTTAATTAGCTTGACACTGCTGTTATCGAGAAACCAGCCGTTAATTGCTTGAGTGCCTGAGAGCACGCCGCCATTTTGGATTGTATCAATCCAGCCCGTCGGAGCTGCGTTTGAAGCAGCACTTGCTTTATGGGGCATAGCAGTACTGGCAAGAGTAAAGGTTAATGCAATCATAAATATTAATGAAAACCATTTGAAAAAACGCATCGCAATAATTCACCTCCTTTCGCCATGAATCGCTTCCCCATTGTTTATAATCTATAAGGCTACCTGGTGTAAATAGAAATAAACTTAGGGATTACTATTTATTTTAAGTCATATTAAATATAGCAACAATGCAAAATTTGTATATTTTACATGAGTTTATTGGAAAAAGGTCACATCTTTTCACTATCGCTCGAATGATCAATAATCCCTCAGGTCTTTTATCACTTAATTAGTAAGTCAGGCTAATTTTTGACATTACATAATAAGGTTGAGTTTTTTGTTAAGAATAATGCGAAGTGCTGCGGGAAAACTAGAAATTAACCGTGAACTGTGTAACTTTTCGAGATAACGAAAGAATGCATAATAATCGTTGATCTGTGCTTTTTCATGTCCATAGAACAACCCAAACCGAATTTATTAGTATTGTCGCTTCGTCTTTGCAACAGGGCAAACGCATTAGAAATTCTGACTATTTACGCACTAAATACGTGCTACAA
>JBDNZQ010000021.1:0-36733 GCA_047722915.1 Sporolactobacillus sp. | reverse complement strand
ATAGTTGTTAAAAATTGTTAGTAAATATAGTTTCAAATGTTCCTTTTTTGATTTTAGAGGTAATATCGAAACTATTCCATTAAAGATACTCAGTAAAAATTTATCTACATAGGTTGAACGCCGAGTTACGATATGATCGTGGTTATTTATTAAATGAAAAATAAATAAATTTATTAGTAATAATATTGCTATAAATCCTAGAAGAGAAATAATCCATGCTAGTTGAGGACCATTCGTTAGAATAAGCGCTAGTGAAGAAAAAGGAAATAGCCTATTATTGAAAATATTATATAAATTAATTATACTAAATTCAAAAGTTCGCAAAAGACCATCAAAGTGGCTTGCTTGTCCAAAGTAATTATTTAATATAAAAGAAAGATAATTTGTAAAATAAATTAAAAGAGGCAAACCAATTACTAATAATGATCCTCCAAACAAAAATCCTCGCCCCTGAATGTAAATACTTTTTCTAATAACATAATATTGAAATGTAGTAAACAATAATGTTATTAGTCCATTTAAAATAAATAACATTATTATAGAAACTAAAAAGTTATTGATTTGCTCAGGCATGGCAATTAAAGCTCCAAAAAATAGAGCTAATGTAGATAATAATCTATTATTTAAATTCCAAATAGATTCATCAATCCATAAAAATAATAAATATTCAATATTCCCCAAAGAACAGCTTGTTAATAACCAATCCTCCTCTGTAGTATTACTTATCCATTTTCCTGTTTTTAACCCATCACTAATACCATCTGTTAAAAATAATATAAATATAGAAGTCCATAAATAAACGGATGGTAGATTCAAATAACGTTTGTAACCATATGCAACAACGAAGCCAAGTGAAAAAGTAACTAAAATTCCTATCAGACGAGGTATAATGGATAATACCGATGCAATATATGGATTAGGTAAATTAAACAATTGATAATTTCCCCATATTTGTTTCCATCTAATTTTCGATTTCCAAAACATCCAGCATTTTAATTTTTGAAAAGTACTGATTTTATTCATTTTTAGTACTCCTCTCGATATCTTCAATTATTTGTATAAATAAAGACTCTAGATTAGTATTAGGATTTTTATTCTTAAGATTTTTTAAAGAGTCGAAAATAACCAAGTTTCCTTTATGTATTATTGCTACATGCGTGCAAAACTGTTCTGCAACGCTTAACATATGCGTTGATATCAAAACAGCTCCATTATTTATAGTAAAATCATTAAGAAAATTTTTTATATTAAAAGTAGTCATCGGATCCAATCCATTAAACGGTTCATCCATGATTAAATATTTTGGATTACTTATTAGTGAAATTAATAATGATAATTTTTTTTTCATTCCTAATGAGTACGTATGTATTTCGTGATCAATAAAGTCTCGTATTTCCAAAGTAATAAGTAATCTTTCGATGCCGTCGTTAAAAATATTTTTATTTTGGTCTCCTTTAAGTCCAATAGTAAAGTTTAAAAATTGACGTCCGGTCAATTCTTCATAAAAAAAAGGATTATCGGGAATATACCCAATTTGTCTTAGATAGTCTTCTCTTTGTCTCTTTATACTATAGTTATTAACCCTAATATCACCAGATGAGGGATTTAAAAGACCAACAATCGTTTTAATGGTGGTGGTTTTCCCTGCTCCATTTGGTCCAATTAATGCTAAAATTTCTCCGGGTTTTATCTGAAATGAGATTGAATGCAAAATGGTGTTTGCTCCAATTGTTTTTGTTAATCTATTTACGCATAACATTCTATTTATCCTCCTAGGTTTGGTGTAATCAAGGACTCTGTTAAGCTTGCTAATAGTAATAAAAATACCACCAAACTATACATTTTTAAGATGTATTTATAAAAGTTCAGTTTGACTGTTTGTTTATAGAAAATAAAACCTTGTATGCCAATGTAAATAGAGAGAATAGTTGCTGGAATTTCAAAAATGCCGTGTGGTAATAATGAAAGAATAACTTTACTAATGCTGGGATAATTATTGTTTAAAGCTAATCCGATTGAACTGCCTATTATTATTCCATTGTATATGGCTAAGGGAATTGTTGTGATAGCAAATACAAAAATTCCAATAAACATTAGAGTACAAATAAATAAATTTGAACTAAAATAAAACCACCAACTTCCTTTTACAATCGTTACATGGGTATATTTAGAAAATTCATTAAAAAAATGGACTTGTAAAAAATAACCCAAAATAATTGAACCGACAAAAATTAGACAAGCCCACATAAATAATAGCTTTTTTCTCTTTTTCATCACCTTAACACCAATGATTGAAAAATATTAAGTCCCATATAAAAACAAAACATTATAATCAATGATACTTTAATATTTGTCTTAGTATAACTCCCCAGTCCCTTAGCCATAAAATAAATGAAAATTAAACTAAATAAGTCAAAGTTCTCCAATAATCGGAATAAAAATCCTTTATTAACCAAGGAAGGTACATAAAAGCCAAAAGATAAAACAGAATGCATGAAATATATCCCCTGCTTTAGTGAAACAATGCTTCTTACTATTTGTGAAATAAACAAAAAAGAATAAGAAAAAGTTGAAATAATAAAAGCTTGTTTCATGGTGATTTTCACTTTGTAAAAAAATATAAATATCGCATTGATTAACTTTAAGCAAAGAGCAAAAACTGCTATTAACATAATTGGAACGAATAAAGACGTTACTGTACTCACAATAGTGAAAAAAGATCGTATCGAATTGTCAGCTGGAATAAATTTATTAATCTCAGTTGGTAACCCAATTCTAGTTGATATTAATAAAGTTAATAGTCCTGATACTAACGAAAATAATATCCATCTATATCCTAAAACTAACCAGATGTTATTTTTTTCCATTAGTTCATAAACATTTAAATTAATTTTTTTTTGACTATCCGGAAGTATATTGTTCACAAGTACCACTCCATTCATTTTTGTTTACATTATTGTATACATATAATAACATTTTTTCAATATATGTATCTTATTAATTGTACAAATATAAAAATTGAAATAATAAAAAATCCCGTTATAAAAGGAAAAACGGGATTTCATTAAATGCTTGTAAATTGTTTTTTTTTAAAATAGTTTGACATTAAAAATATGCGAGAGTATTATAAAAGCAATTAGAAAACTACCATATTTTACATAGTAGTTTTCTAAAAATCCTGTAGGAGGGAGGTCTTAAAAATGGATTTAGCCGCTGTACTAGGTATATCCAGTTGGGTTGCTTGGGCAATAGCTGCAGCAATCATCGCTGGAACTGCAATTATTGCCCCAGAGATTGCTGGAGAATTTTTGCTTATGATGGCTGAGGATGGAGAAGGTTACGCTGTTGAATGGTAATTAGAATCTATCAAAGCAGAGATGTTATGCGGACATCTCTGCTTTGAGTTATCTTAACATTATTTTTATTGATCGTCAATAAATTTGTCACCGATGAACGAACTTTTTCCCAGTTAATCAATGTCCTCGACATCGATAGGTACGTGAAAAAGCTTACGGTTTACACATTTCTACAACTGCTCGTCGTGGCACAAATCAATGAGTGCGACAGTTTAACCGAATTGTCCAAGTACTCCGAGGATAAAGAGGAACTTCAACTTCATCTTCATTTGGATGGAATCAGCACGTCACAACTCTCCAGAACACAAAGCCATTTACCACCGGCGTTGTTTGAAAAAGTGTTTCGCCACCTGGTTTTGGCAATTCAAGCTCAGATGAAACAATCTTCGATTGTTCGTCATATTGGCCGTCTGTGTGTGATCGACTCATCAACGATGAGTATGAGCATCTCCCAACATCCCTGGGCCACGTTTCGTAAAACGAAGGCTGGTGTCAAACTTCATTTACGAGTTGTTGTGACCCAAGATTTAACCCTTCCGGATCAAGCTGTTTTATTACCGGCAAAACATGCCGACCGCTCTCAAATGAATGGGCTGATTGAGATCGATCCGGATGCTCTTTACCTCTTTGACCGCGGCTATGTGGATTACAAACAATTCGATCACTACTGTTTTGATGGCGTTCGTTTTATTACACGGCTCAAGAAGATCGCAGAAATCGAGATTTTGGCTGAACAATCGCCTGATCCGGAACATTTCATTGATCAGGATGCCAAAGTCTCTCTCGGGAATGCTCAAACCAAAACGAAGATGAAACATCCTCTTCGTCTGATCAAAACCAAAGATCAGGATGGAAATTCGGTGATCCTCGTGACCAATTGTTTCGATTTGACCGCTCAAGAAATCGGAGATTTATACCAGTATCGCTGGAAAATTGAGATCTTCTTTAAATGGATGAAACAGCATCTGAAAATCAAATCTTTCTATGGAAAGAGCGAAAACGCCGTCTACAATCAAATCTGGATCGCTTTAATCACCTATTGTTTAGAAGTACTCATTCAATTGAGAGTCGGGCATGACGGGCGTTTGCTTGAACTAAAAAGGACTTTGGAAACCTGTCTTTTTAAAGGGCTGGATGCCTTTATTCGTGCTCTTTTCCGCAAGCCTACCCGATCGTCCGAAGGACAGGATTGGGAAAAAGAATTTGACTGGGTGTGCGACAATTTGATGAAGGCGAGGTGGATCACTTAGACGATTTAATGATCGATCCTCTTTTTCCATAAAAATGGAAATATATGGTTAGCTGTTGATATCCATATGTGTACAAATTGACGGAGCACAAATATTTTTATGCAAAGCTACTGAATTTTTATATCAATTCATTACATTTGTTTTTTCAAAAGGCATATGGAGATTCAAAAACCACCCTTATTAGATTTCAACTTTAAGCTGCTTTAGTGCATTATTGTACGCCAAATTGATCCCTCCAAAAAAGCCTTTTATAAAATCATCCTCGGCTTCATCAGATTCTTTACGATAATTCTTAGTGATATATTCAAACTCTTGGATACAATCTGACACTATATTTCCGACACTTTCTTTACCTTTACGATTAATCAATTCATTTTTTAATCTATTTACAATAGTACTATACCCATGAGCCATCCCCTTATAAATACCCTTTTGTAGATCTTCGGACATTGAATGCTTTTTGACCAAATCCAAATTCACAGGAATAATTCTGGAATTGCTTTCAAATAGTTCTAATTGTTTAATAATATTCTCAATTTTTAATATTATTCTTTTTTCCCATTCGTCTTTTTTGTAGTCAAATTCCCACCTTAATGTTTGACTTGCAAATTTATATGCTAAGGCTAACCCCTCAAAAAAACGTTTTTCACCTTTATCTTTTGTATCCTCTTTCTGAGCTTTTGCTTGTTTCTCATTTTTTTCAAATAGTAAAATGCAATCTTCAATTTTAGCACCACGAAAAACTTTTTTCCTATAATCATTATTCATAAAAAACCGCTCCATTATGTATACAGGATGTATACATAATACCATAATTAAATTATTATTCTAAACCTCCCTGCTCTAAAGTACAGGGATTTTCTGTTATTGACGTTTGATTTAATCCGAAAGTTGACGGGATTGCCTGTCCAATAAGTTCCAGGTATAATGTCCGTAGGACTTTGTAGCTGGAACTTATTTTAGGAAAGGAAAAAGGACTTATTGTCAATAAACAGGGGTTATTAAATCTTGTTGGAAATCAAAACTATACCTCTGTCTTAGATATGGTGAACAAATCTAATGCAAATATTAGTGAGAGCACAGCTCCTCTTTACACTGTTGCAAATGAAAAGACTTTGACAACGGTTAACGAATCAACTGGAAAATTTACGGCTCTCGCTAGCAGTATAAATGGAATTACCAAGGTTCAATATTACTGGTGGGGAGTACGGATCTGGCTTTCAAAGACACTTGTAAAAAATCTTTTATCGTTATCAACAGGCTTAGCAGTTGTACTTTTGACCGCTGAAACGGGTGTTGTTTCTGCTCTAGCCGGGGTCGTTTGCATATGGCTAACGGACAACTACATCTCTCCTAGGCTCGCAAGAGCACTAATTATTGATCAGAATGTTTTACTTGGTGGAGTCATCACGAGTGTCAGATTTCAATAAGTTTTTGGAGGGATGCTCATGAAGCGATCTTACAGGCTTTTAACAGCCATCTGCCTCTTAATCATTATGAGTACCATTGTTATTTTTACAACCAATAATGAACGAGTGAGCGGACTTCTTTTGTCAATCATTGCCACAGTGTGCATTTTGATTGCAAACAAAGATACAAATGAAGCGATATTAAAAATTATTAAGCAAAACAATAAACCTAAATGATCATTGTTTTGGCGTGAAAAGAAAAAAAAGACAGATCTTCGGCGGCGCTGCCACGAGTCCGTCTTTTTTTATTTAATCAGGAATAGCGGTAAATTTAGCATCTATCTCCTGGTAATATACATCGTTAGAAGTTTTTCAGTTTTAATCTAAATTTATTCTAAAAACTTGAGTTAAGGACTTATCATTGTGTAAATAGGGTTTTATGAATGCAGAGATAGCTTGGGTAGAACTACCTGTTCTTTGGATGGGGCGGGCCCGCCCCATCCAAACCATGTCGACTAAAAAATCTCTCAAAATGTCACTATCCAAACCCTTTTTAACCCTGTATAAGCGTCTTTAACTCATCCAAACTCCCGATAACTCAACGTTCGGCCCGCTAACCCCGTTGATCACCTGGATTCCCGTATCTCCACACTATGATTTTCCTCAAGTCCTCAAAAAGATTGATTATATGGGGATTTGGGGACTTTTTTTCTTCCACCTAGTTATGTGTTATAATTACATCACTAGTATGGTGAGTGGAAATGGCGATTATCAAGCAAAAAGACAAGCGTAGCGGTATCACCTATGCTTATGAGTCAGAATCCTACTGGGACAAAGAGAAGAAACAACCCCGTTCAAGGCGCAAACTCATTGGACGCATCGATGAAAAGACGGGAAAAATCATTCCTACGGACGGACGCGGGAAACGTCGAAAACAGCCATCTGAAGAAAAGGCACAACGAGGTCCTATTCCTGCTTCCGAAGCGAAGCGCGTTTATTACGGTGCCACCTATTTGTTGGATCGAATCAGTGAACAACTGGGACTCATAGAGAATCTCAAGACCTGTTTCCCGAGGTACTATCAACAGATTCTATCGCTTGCCTATTTTCTGATTTTGGAACATCCGAATCCTCTGACTCGTTTTGAGAAATGGAATCATTTACATAAGCATCCGTACGGCAAAAATGTGACTTCTCAGCGCGGTAGCGCTGTTTTTTCATCCATCTCTGAAGCGGGCAAGAACCAGTTTTTCTCACGTCGCAAGCAGCGTTGTCATGAGGATGAGTATTGGGCTTATGATACGACCAGTATCTCGAGCTATTCCGAAGTACTCAAACAGGTCACCTGTGGCAAGAACAAGGAAGATGATCGTCTTCCCCAAATCAACTTAGCCCTCATCTTTGGTGAAACCAGTGGATTGCCTTTCTATTATCGGAAATTAGCTGGGAATATTCCTGATGTCAAAACGGTTTTGAATCTTTTAGGTGATTTCAAAACCCTCGGTTTTGAAAAGGTCAAGTTGGTGATGGATCGAGGTTTTTACAGTGCCGCCAATATCAACGGTTTGATGAAGGAACATCTGAAGTTTTTGATCGCTGTCCGCACCTCATTATCTTGGGTGCGCCACGAACTTGATCAAGTCTATGACACGCTGGATACCTTCGAAAATTTGGATGAGCAGTATGATCTTTATGCCGTGACGGTGCGAACGGATTGGGAGTACACCCAAGATCGGCCATATAAAGGAGATACCATTAAAGGTAAGCGTAAAATAGCGCTCATCCGTTTTCTAGGTGGGCGCTATTTTACGCTTACCCCAAGACAGTCGGAACGCATCATCAAACCGACCATGATCACAACAAACCAATGGAACGTGGCAAATCTATGGAAGCACAAACGAAATGACAGTAAAACAGAATCAATAAAATTTAACATGGCACTAGTCAATCACCATCAGACAGGTTAAACTAGAACCACGATAACCCTTGGTGATTTTATCCTCTCTATTTGTGGTGAATTAGAGGATACCATAAAATCCCATTTAGGGGTTATCTTTTTTTAATTTTTATTTGAGAACTTTTCACTCTCCAGTTAAAAAAATAAGTAGCTATATTAATGACGTGTTTGAATTTACGAACGGCTACACGTTCAGTACATTTATAGATGATAAAAAGACGATGACTGCCTGTACCTTTATTGTTTCTCAAATGGGAGAGTTGGCACATCGATTAAGTCCAGAGATAACTGAAACTTACCCAAACATGCCCTGACGCGGCGTTCGTGGGTTACGCAATCGAATAGTTCACGATTATGAAAAGATAGATCAAAACGTTCTCTGGCATACAATTGAGGATGATCTACCTGAGTTTAAACGCAATCTTGAATTGATCCTTGAAGGAGAGTCTTAAGAAGGTCAAGAGACTTCCAGAACTCAAGAACTGGATTCTTATCCTCATGAGGAATTTTAAATCAAGATGTAATCCGGCTCATAACAGTAGATTCAAATTCATTTAAAAGTTGAGACCTTTTTCATGGGTTTTTAAGCGTTATATTATGATCTCCAACATTGCGAAGGACAATATAATTTGGATTAACAAAATGGAAAGTAATCCGATATTGCATCGTTGGCGAAGCTTCAAACACAAACTGATGCCCTTTCATTTTTTGAACTCTTAACGCTTTAGGATACGGACGACCCTTGACTAAAATTTTCAACGCATCATCTACGGCTTTTTGAATGTCAGGTGGAAGTTTTTTATAGGCTCTTTTGAAACGATTGGGTACATCTAATTGATAGGCCAAGGAATAATTACTCGCTTTTCAAGTATTTAATGGCTTCATCTACGTCAGTAAAAGACTCAACGCGTCCATTCTCAATGTCCGAGTCAGCTTCTCTTTCAGCTTCCTGCCATTTTCCTGTCCAAAACCACATTTGATCTTTTGCAATCGTAATTACGGGCCGTAAAACAATCTTTCCGTCCTCAACAGAGAACTCCAACTCATCATTTTCCTTTAGATCAAGCATTTTCCGTACTTCTTTAGGTATTGTTAATTGTCCCTTTTTCTTCAAAACCGACTTCGCAATAATTTTTTCGTCTGAGTGTTCAAGCTCCATGGCAGATGCCTCCCTGTAGCTATGGCTTAGGCTTACTCCTGCCATTATATGATTCCTCCTCTCAGTTAGTTCATACATTATCATTGTAATAAAGTAATACTTTCCAACATTCACGCTTATATATTATAACAGTATTTACAAAAAGAAACTATGTCAACTCAACCCATGTACTAACTTATAAAGACAGTTTTGGTGGCATGGGATAAGAGGCATTTAATATAAATACTGGACAGTCAAAGTTCTAGGCGGCTAAGAAATCAATAATTCACACGTTAATTCAGATGTTTCCTGCTTTTCTTAAATGATCTGCGCTATCGTTAAATGATGATCTCCGACAAACTACTGAAAAATCGTTAGGCGTAAATGAGCCATCAACGTCGCTTCTGGCGCTGATCCCTTGGTAGAGGCTGGTCATCCCCCTCAGGTGGCAACTTTATTTATTCACTACATCGTTTTTTTCCGTAGATATTGTCACCTGTAGGCTGCCTAAAAACAACGGTGGCTGAAATCCAAATAACGATCAGATTTCACCCACCGAGCAAGCCGTTTAAAACGATGTCCAACTTTTGAGGTTCACATCAAAAATCACTTTTTCTTAATCGGTAAAATGACCCGATTCGACGTCCTTAATGAATTGTGCCAAGTGTTCGAAATAGACGGGCGCGTTGTCAATCATGTGATGATGACCGCCATTCGGTGTGGTCGCCAATCTCGCATGAGGAATCGCCTGAGCCATCCGTCTTGCGGCATCAAGCGGCATCGTCTCATGCTCACCAAACGTAACCAGCGTCGGAACGGTGATATTCTTCAATTGATCACGCACATCCCACTCCTTTAATTTCCCAGTGACAACAAATTCGTTATCGCCTTGGAAATCATTATAGACAGGGGCAGCCATTGTGCTGATAAGATGCGAGATAGCCGGCGGCTGTTTGCGATCGACATAGCCTTGGTTGAGGACATCGACATAGCCCTGATAGCGCGTATTATCATAGTCATTGTCGGCTTCGCATTGCTTCATAAAAGCGACCGCATCAGCGGGGAGTGCTTCCTCCCGTATCTTATTGATATTGATGACATATTCCTCGATATTATCGGTCATTGATGAAATAATCGCGCCTTTGAGATGGCTACCATATTTCAACGCGTAGTTCTGAACAAGCAGTCCGCCCCAGCTCTGCCCAATCAGGTAGAAGTTCTCCAATCCAAGCTGCTCGCGCACTTCATCTACTTCTTCAAGGAAATAGTCATACGTCAAATACTTTCTGGCTACGTCAGGATCTGAATAATTGGGTTGATCCGAATAAAAAGATCCGAGCTGATCATACATATGAACTTGAATGGACAGACCTTGTTTGGCTAGCTCTTGCGCGAAATTTTCATAGTATTCATGCGTTCCACCCGGTCCCCCGTGGAGACAGAGTAAATGACAATCGCCCGTCCCCTGCGTATTCGACCAGAGATGGTAACCATTCTTAAGCGTTAAAATTGTTGTTCCTTGCTTCATCTCTGCATCACCTAATTTTCAATGGATGGCTTTATCATAGCACATGGCCATCCATTGCGTTAAGTAACCGCATACTACTTCTCTGATGATCACCCACAAACAAGTGATCAAAAAACAAGACTGCATCATCTTTGACAAATTAGTGACAGTTTAATAATATATAATTGATAATGATTATCATTATTATTTAAATAATTTTATATGGTCTAGGAGGTTCACATAAATGATTCAGAAAGTCCATCTTAAATCTGTCCTTATCGGTGCATCTGCTCTATTCATCGTTTCTATATTTGTCTGGCAAGGCGTGACCTCGGGAGGCAATCCACAGGATCCGACCGCGCAACATATGAGTTGGGCAATGGGCGTCGTGAATACCGGCATTCTTGTGTTTCGTGAAGGCTTGGAAGCCATCCTTGTTCTCTCGGCATTAACAGCCGGCCTCATGCGCAAAAAGCAAGTCTTTTGGAAACCGATTGCTTCTGGAGCAGGCATCGGCTTTCTCGTAACGCTCATGACTTGGTTCGTTGTAGCTGGTATCATCTCTCTTTTCGCTGCAACAACGTCAGAATTAAACATTCAGGCCGGAACCGGCCTCCTCGCTATTCTCGTCCTTCTATTGGTTATGAACTGGTTCTTCCACAACATTTACTGGACAGCTTGGATTGGGGCCCACAATAAAAAGAAATCCCAACTGATTCAATCGTCCTTGCATCAGTCAGGAAAGGTTGCTTACTGGGGGTTAGCCATGCTTGGTTTCTCAGCCATTTATCGCGAAGGCTTTGAGGTTGACCTTTTCCTCCAGACGATTCGCATGCAGGCAGGTGGAGAAGTCGTATTCATTGGCGCGCTCATCGGCCTCTTGCTCACATTGATTGTCGCGGCTCTGACGTTTGTCGTGCAGCGCAAGCTCCCCTATAAAAAGATGCTGATCTTCACCGGAATCATGCTCGGCATGGTATTGATCGTTATGGTCGGTGAAAATGTTCAAGAAATGCAGTTGGCGGGATGGCTGCCCACAACAAAAATTAATCTTTTGATTCCTGATTGGGTAGGCCTGTGGTTCGCTATTTTCCCAAATGTCGAGGGAATGATCTCTCAGCTACTTGCCGTACTCATCGTGCTCGGTTCCTACTTCGTGGCTCAGTATATGCGCTCTTGGAAGCCGAGACAACAAGCCGCCAGCCATCCTTATTAATTCGCGAAGCGCTCCCATCTATGAGCGGCAGAGACAATGCCCTATATTTGTTCAAAATAATGAACACTCTATTGAATAACTGTTAATCAGACTGTTATTGGGTCTTAATATCAAGTTCCTCAAGATCTTAGTATAAAAGTATATAAACATCAAATTCCCCCATCTGGGCTTTGAGCCTGCCTCAGATGGGGATTATTTGATGTGCAACAAACGAGAGAAAGCTCTTGAATAGCGGTCGCATGCCAAGACGATGAATCATTGTTTTCTTTAAAAAATTCGTCAAGGAATTCAATCATAAAGCGTTGACGGTTGATGGCAATTTGTTTTGCTGGTTCAGTATTAAGTCTGTCTTTGACAATTAATAATTTTTCAAAAAAATGATTGATTGTTGTAGACTGGTTGGCCTTATACGCTTTCTCATCCTGATGCTGTTCAGGACGGATTGAAGGATCAAATAGGATTCGTTTTTTGTACCCACCATACGAAAAGGCACGTGCAATGCCAATAGCGCCAATGGCATCGAGCCGATCGGCATCTTGCACGATTTGTCCTTCAATTGATCATTCAGGCGCAACGTGCTCCGATCCTTTAAACGATATATTCTTTATAATTGTGCAGACATGTTGGACGAGTTCCGAATTGGCATGCTGTCGCTCAAGCCATAGGCGCGCTTCTTGCGGCCCTGCATTGTCGTCACCATCGTTGAATTTCCAGTCGGCAATATCATGGAGCAGAGCGGCTAGTTCCACAATTTCCTTGTTAATAGCCACCCTCTGTTCCAGCTGCTGGGTAAGTTGTTGACTCATTTCATAGACACGTTTGATATGCCACCAATCGTGACCGCTGCTCTCTTCCAATGTTCTGCTTTTGATGAATTGCTTTGTATTTTCGATTAAACGTGTCAAAAGCTTCCCTTCTTTCGTTCACGTGCGTCACCAAGTGCAGAGAAGTACCCATCCACTCTATGATAGGTAGCATCGCACTTCGAAACTAATTAGTAACCTGCTGCATTATAATAGCCGTGCAAGCAACCAATTATGAGCAAACTATCATCCTTAAAGTTCTCATCAAGTAATCGTACTTGCGTAGTCATCGGTGATTTGACTGGAACCCGCCAATCAGCTATGAGTTGATCATTAACCGTAAACTTTGCCGGTTCAAAAGGAAGCTTTTGAATCGAACACTGCATATTTTTAAATGAAAATGTGATTCTTTCTGTACTCCCAAAAACCGTGCTGTCTTTCAAATAAAGCGAATAGATTTGATCCTTGTATAAATACCTTCCGTAAAAAAGGATCGATAATAATTAAAGCTATGCGTAGGGCAGGTGAATCTTTTGCCCTCTAGAATACCTGCTTGAAAGCGTGCAGTTCAAAACCATTAGTGAGGACCATACTTGTTAACTATAGCCACCAATCGTCCAGCTTTTTCTGAAGATACATTCTCAAATAGTCTTGCCCCCGCAATGATTAGAGCCTATTGAAAAATATCACTTTTTAACAATCCAGTCTTCTCGCAATAAATTTGCAAATACATATCGGCCAACTTCGTTGAAATTTGTGAACATAAAAGATATGTTCTATAGATATCAGCACGTCTATCTCCTGCGCTGGAATCAACCCAATCTATAATGGTCACTTGGTTATTGGATATTGATGTTAATGAACTAGTATCAAGTCGCTAGCGTACTCTTTTCATTATCTATTCCGCGAATGCCTATTTACTTTTTTATGCCACTGCTCTGTCGGCCTGTCAATAAAAACGACAAATTTTCCATCGGATCACTGCGTAAACATGCCTCATTTTCCCATCTTCATTGGGAGCACCAAAAACAGAGTGAACGCAGTGACGACGACATCGAAATCTTCTGGATCCTGTGCGCATGATAGACGGTATCGTTCCATCTGCCGCTCCCACAAGTGCAAATAACACTATAAAAAATATGTATTTGAATGTAACATAACTATGGACTCAAACGTTGTTTTAATAGGGATGGAATGGGGGAGAAGCGATGGCGGGGAGCAGCTTAGACGAATTGTATCGTTGTTTTGCAAAACCGCTTTACTTTTATCTGCTCAAGCTATCCGGTTCCCCGCAACTGGCTGAAGACCTCGTGCAGGAAACTTTTGTTCGGGCAACGATTGCCTTGCCCAAACAGTTTCATGAGAATGCCAAAGCGTGGTTATTTAAAACGGCGCGAAATGCTTATCTTGATGAGTGGAGAAAACAAGAGCGACGCCGGCGGTTGCCATTTGCAGAAGCTCTGTTTCGTACCAAAGAGATGATAAGTCCGTACGGTTTGCCGGAAAATGAGGTCATCGAAGCAGAAAATAAACATGATGTAGCGCGGTTAGTCAACGGCCTGCCAGAAAACTATCGTTCTGTTATTTATTTGAGAGAAATAGAAGGACTCAGCTATTCAGAGATACGAGAAGCACTGAGTCTGACGGAGGCTCAGGTGAAAATTCTTCTGCACAGAGCCAGAAAGAAACTGGCCCAATTAATGCAAATGAAAGGATCGGAGAACTCTTATGATTGAATGGACGAAAGACAAAGAAAAGCGGATACTCTTTAAATACCGACTGACACTGACACTCCGAATCTTCCGCGTGCTGCTAGCCTGTTTTCTGCTGTATGCAGGATACGTTATGGTACTTAACATCCTGTTTGCGCATAGTTATATGATCAAACAAAATATTTTCAACAGTGAATTGGCACTAGACTGGACGCAGCCCAATCTTCAGGAGACAACCGACATTGACCAAGAAATGACACCGTTGCTGACGCAGAAAGCGTCCTATTCAGTCACGCGGACCATTGGGACGCGTGCTTATATTGCAGGAAAAGTCGAGATGAACAAAACACTTTTCACGCCATTTTCACATTTGCAAATCAAATGGAATGATCAGGCGTCGCAAGCGGATCACTACGTTTTTTCGTTGCCGGAAAATCCAAAGACGGGAAAAAAATTCAGTTCTTCTGTTGGTGATACCGAGGCTTGGCAAGTGCTCCGTAAAGTCGATAGCGGGACGGTGGCCGATCTTTCGTTTTCCACGACTCGCTACCTGTCACCCGAAGCGCTGATTCGAATGCTGCGGCCCTACGATCTCCATGTGCTGTGGATGCCGCTTTACACTGGTGAATTAAAAGATTTTGACTCGGGTTACGGGGAATCTGCTAATACACTGAGTGTTCCAAATTTCGGACTGGCTGGCGGACGCGGCATGGATCCGAATGGCAGCTGGAAGGATAACTCCATAACTGAATTAACTCTTAAAAGCAGTAAAAAATCTATGCTCACCAACATAAAGCGTTTAATTGATGATAAATCACAAACGTATAACGAAACCTTTCTGGGTCTCACTTATTTGCCTAAACGTTACCATTATTTGCAGACACATGGTTTTCAAGTTTATGGTGCGGTCGTTACCGGACCGAGCAAGGAATTGTTGAAACTTCAAAAGCTTAAGATTATTCGCCAGCCGCAGATTGGCGATGTGGAATTTTGGAATTGGTAAAATGACTGAATGGATACTGTCCACGTGGCACTGAACATGCTTAACCAGATAATGCATACATTTGAATAATCCTTATTTGTTGTCAGTCGTCACGAGTCAAACACTTACGTTATCCTTGCACTTCACTAATCTCGCAGATTATCCAGATATGATAAAATGAGGTATCAGCTAGTACGGACGGAGGAACGCCCAATGATGATGATACCTCCCTTATTAATCTATATCGCTGGGATTGTATTTGTAATTTGGTATCTGATCAAATTCTTAACTGTTCAAACAGAACGGAACGAAATTCTTAAAGAAATTTCGCATAAATTAGATAAGAAAAACGACTGACCTGTCTCTCTTTTATGCAGTTTCCGGATAGTGACTGAAATAGTTATTTTATTCAAAAAAATTATTAGAAAAACGTGGTGGAAGCTAAATCTCAGTTTTCTTATACTTGGTTCCACTGATTAATCATTCGCTTGTCCCCAGTTCTTATTAATTCGAAGATTGTCGATGTATTCATGGCCAATGGAGCGCAAATCCGTTCATTTGACGATGTGTTATAACGTCCTCCGGCCTGCGTCTTGCGCGCCACGGTTCGGTCAGTCCTGAACAGCAGCTGCAGCTGTGGTCACGCTCAGACAGTTGCGGGGCAGCCAGCCGACACAACCCCTTAGCTTAACGAGCACATAGCCGCTGCAGCCGTCATCAACGACAGCTACCTGCTCTCCCGCAGCTGCGCGCAGCATCGTCGTGCTGACGTCCTCCCGCGCACAGCACCCGTCCTTTGTAAGGATAAGATATTCATTTTTAATCCACTGGCGCACCCCCAGTCCGGGATTCTCGCACAAGGTAAAGTCTTCCCCCCTGTTGAGCGGGCTGACTTTATAGTGAGGAAAGCAAACTGAACCGCTCGCGGAATAAGCCGGTTCGACGTCGCGACTCACCGTCACCATCCGCTGAAAATCATCGACGTATGCTGTTTCGTACCGATCACAGCCGGACGGCGTCCGTTCGATGATCAGGGCGTTAAGCTGGCCGTCGACACGCACCGCATTGCCGCCGTCAATGCTGATGATTCGCTGGCTTTGATCAATCAGCGGATTGTGGCAACACAATGCACGCGCGCAGTAATTGACGACCGGATAATGGCCGACGACGACTGTCTTAGGACACAGATGGCCCTGATCATTGAAATGATGAAGCGTAAGCGCTGTGTGTCGATCTGTCGCCCGCCAGTCACGCCGATATTCAAGCCCGGCATGGACGAAAAGATAACGGTCCGTTTCATAGACGGTTGGCAATCCGCTCAGCCAGTCAATTTCCGCTCTGTCATAGGTCTGGTAAAAAGCGGCCAGCGCTGGCAACGAGCTAAAGTCGTCCAGTTGCTTGCCTCGCTCGCGCAGCCATGCATTGAGCAGCGACTGCGGCTTATCATGCAGAAAACGCCACATACCGGGCCGACCGGCAAACACGTAATCGACCATATGATCACAGTTCCCTTCCAACACATAGACTTGTGGATGGGTCTGCTCAAGCCGGATTAAAAACCGAAGCAGTCCGAGGCTGTCCGGCCCTTTCTCGCAAAGATCGCCGACGATCACAAGAGCATCTTCCGGCGAATAGTTCATCGCTTTCAGCAGTCGTTTGAAACCGTTCAAATTCCCGTGAACATCCGAAATGGCGATCAGCCTTCCCGCTGCCGGAAAAGCGAACGTGCGCGTCCTCAGCATATCTTTTCACCTCATCTTTTGCCATTTCAGTATAGCACGACCGTCTAAAAAGGATTGGATTTGCATCTCCATATGCTTCATTCTTGTTTGCCTGCGAGTTACAATAAAGACTGAGCAAATGAAAGGGGACTTCATTTTGACAGAAAAGGCATGCACGACGGTGCTCGTCGGCAAAAAGGCATCTCTTGACGGTTCAACACTCGTCGCCCGCAACGATGACACATTCCTGCCTGTTGCGCCCAAAAAATTTTACATGGTTCCCGCAGCGGAGAACCGCCATGAAGAGCTCGTTTCCTCGCAGAACGGTTTTTGCGCGCCGTTGCCGGCAAGCGGATATCGACACACGGCAGCACCGAACATTCATCCTGACAAAGACGGTCTGTTCGATGAATCCGGCATTAATGAAATGAACGTCGCCATGAGCGCCACAGAAAGTGTCTACGGTAATGAAAAGGCGCTTGCCTACGATCCGCTCGTCGAAAATGGTCTGGCGGAAGATACGATGCAAACAATGGTGCTGCCGTTTATTGATTCCGCGCGCGGCGGTGTCCGCTACCTCGGCGAACTCATCGCCCAATACGGCTCACCGGAAGGCAACGGTGTGATCTTCAGTGATAAAAACGATATCTGGTACATGGAAATTGTCACCGGTCATCACTGGGTGGCCGTGCGCATTCCGGACGATGCTGTCGCCGTCGCTGCCAATCAAGTCGCCATTCAGCAGATTGATTTCAATGATCCGGCGAACTTCATGTGGTCCGAAGACATTCAAGAATTTGTTGAGCGCCATCACCTCAACCCGGATCGGGAAGGTTGGAACTTCCGCCACATCTTCGGTACATACAGCGAAAAGGACAGGCACTACAACATTCCCCGCGTCTGGTATGCACAGCGCTATCTGCGCCCGTCTGTGGAGCAGTCACCGGTATCGGCCGAACTGCCTTTTATTTTTACCGCCGACAAAAAAGTATCGGTCGAAGACATTGCTTTTATTCTCGGCTCACATTATAATGAAACGCCTTTCGATCCGCTCGGCAGCGGCGAAGCCAAAGACCGGCTGCGCTTTCGACCGATCGGCATGAACCGCACACAGAATGCGCATATTCTGCAGATTCGCAATGATGTGCCCGCTGCGGCAGCGGCGATCTTCTGGCTGAATATCGGCGTCCCGACATTTTGCCCGTTCGTGCCGTTCTACAGCAATGCCAGCGACACGGATCCGAGCTACAGCCAGACAGGCGAGACGATGAACCTTGAAGATGCTTACTGGATGTACCGGGCGCTCTCCTCGGTCGTCGAAAGCCGTTACAGCGATTTTATTCAAGACGACAGGGATTACCTCAAGGCGGCCGCTGAAGAACTGCGCCGCCGCATCGCCGCCGCGGATGAACAGGCAGCTGTACTCAAAGGCACGGCGCTCACTGAATATCTGACCCGACAAAATTATGCCATAGTGGCGGATATGAAAAAACGCACGCTCGATCTGTTTTTTAAGTTATTGACCGACGGCCTGTCGCTCTCAAAGCTGACATTCAAAATGGATATTAATTTGTAAAGCAAGCATGTGTGAAATACATCCGCATGCGCTACGACAGGCTTCGACGAACAGCGTATATACGACGAAAGACGTTGGATCATGTGCACATACAACTCAGCATGCCCTCTACAAGTGGTGGCAACCGCAAAGTTCAGCGTCCCTTTGGTTGTAAAAATTTAGAAAAACTTAGCGAAGCCAAGTCCTTTGGGTGAAAGTGGAAGCTTAGCTTTTTCTTACACGTGATCCTGCTGACATCGATAGACGTTATTAATATATAAGAAAAACCGAGCAAAGTGCGCCCGGTTTTTCTTATATTTGGTCCCGCTGACATCTTTAGACTTTCTCAACGTACAAAAAAATGGCCGCTTTTCACCCTGCGGCCGTCTCGACAACTATGAATTTTTGATCATTCTTTAGCGATGATCCTGCGATATCTCCAACAGGCATGCCCGGTCGCATTACTCCTGCCAGTGCATGAGGGAAACGAGAACATTAAGCGTCCCGTCGCCTCACAGTTGGTAACTCTGCTTGCCTTCTTTGAAACTGAATGTTTCAAACTCATGGATTTGCAAAGCAAACAGTCGCAGCACCGGATTGTCCACTGTGCCATAGGTTCTCTTAATCACCGGATCGCTTAATGCACGCGCTTTGAGTGCCGGATCATCCGAGAATGTAACAGTTCCGCGCAAAGAAACAACAGGCTGATAATCCGCGGCAGCTGTACAGAAAGAAGCATGTGGATTAGCACACAATTGCTCATAGAGCGACTTTTTCACGTTCGTACAAAAATACACAGTATGACCTTCTCCGGCAAATAGGAATTGGACATAGCGGGTTGAGACGCCCTCACCATTGCGTGTCGCCAGCACACCGTTAGGATTCGCCTGTAAAACAGGCAGATAACTAAACAATTGACTCATTCCCTTCCCCTCCTTAATGGTTGCGCTGCTGCTCCAAGCCGGAAACGGGTCAGCAGCAGCGCAGCAAACAGTGTCATTATGAAACAAACGAGCGCCGCCGCTGAAAAACCAAAATAACTGACTACCGGACCGAACGTTGCCGACCCCGCTGCAGTACCGCTCCACATGAATCCGTTATTCACGGCAACGACTGCGCCTCGGTGCATTTGACTGAGCCGGGGAACAAGTGACTGAATGGCAGCAAACAGTGCACCGCCCGCGCCCATCCAGCCGACGGTCACGATTAAATAAATGATCAAATGCCGGTGTGCGAGCGGGATCATGAGAAAAGTAGCAGCCAAGAAAAAGGCAAGGAGAGACAGCTGTTTTTTCGGCGGCTTCACCGCAGGCAGACGTCCGGCAATCAGCACACCGGCCAGATTGCCGCAGCCGGCCAGCATAAACGGTCCAAATGATTGCGCGGAAGAGATATGAAATGTATGCTCCAAGTCATAGCCGAGATACGTATACAGACCAAAAAGTGAGAAATTAATTAAAAAACTCGTGCCATAACACATACAATAATTTCCCGGGAAAAGGTCATACCAGCCTCCCTTAGCGCGATGAACATCCGCAAGCGCTGTCCGCTGCAAAAATAGCAGGCCGATTGTAACAGCAAAGGCAATGCCTGCCATATAGGCAAAACACGTTCGCCAACCAGAAAACTTGGCCAACCATGACCCGGCAGGCACGCCAACAATCAATCCCAGCGAGAGTGCACTTGCAACAATGGCGGTTATTCGGCGGCTCTGTTCAGGCGTAACAACATCACCGATATAAGACCAAACGGCAGGCGACACAATGGCTGCGCCAATGCCCGTTACTGCCCGCGCGGCTAACATCAGCGGCATATTGGCCGACAGTGCAGACATCAGCAGGCCGGCTGCAAAGAGAAGCATGCCTATCACTAACAGCAACCGCCGTTCAACCCGGTCCGACACAGGAGCCAGTGCGAAGGTAAATACAACGTAAGAGAATGCATATGAGGAAACGAGCAAACCGCCCGCCGCCGTTGCCACATGCAAACTGGATGCAATCGCTCCGATCAACGGTGAGACGAGAAAGGTCGCGCTACCGATGAGCAGGAAAGTCAGAAATAGTATACTCACGGTAAAAACAGTATGTTTCAATAGGGTATCCCTTCTTTATTTATTTTTATATCAAATCATTAGGGCCTAAAAAAACGCCAAAAACACCCGATCTATTAAGTCATAAGGCTTCGGTTGCCTGCTCGCCGCCAATCCAGGCAAACGGGCGAAAGTCTGCGGAGTCTTGCCGGCCTCTTCTCCCGCAGGTGCCGCAAAGGTCACAGGGCAAAATTGCTCCAGTTCACTCAGAAATTGCGGTTGATACGGGTCAGCAAGCGGCGCAACACAGTCTGCTCTTCTGCTGTCACACTCTGATATTCGCGTGCATACAGTTCGGCGGAAATCTGCGCAAACAGCGGTGCAAGCGCCTTCCCTTCATCAGTCAGTGACACGATCGCCATACGGCTGTCAGTTGCCGCCCGGCGAACAGTGACAAATCCCTGTCGGCGCAGCTTACCGACAAGCACCGTCACTGTTGAGGGATCACGAAAGATCAGCTCGGACAGCTGTGTCATCGTTGCTTCACCGCATTTTAGCAAGTTGGCAATGATGTCACCGTGTGACGGCGCCATCCCTTTCAATCCCGCTTGCTTCAGCGCCTCTGCCAAAAATCGATCGGCTTTTTCACTGATTCGTCCCATGAGGAAGATCGTATTATCTGTTTTCATGTCTCAATAATACTTTGATATAAAACTATTGTCAAGGACGTTACTCGGCGCCCTCTTTGTGAAATAAGCCTGCTCGCTGATCAAGAAATAGAGCCATGATATTCGACAAAGTGGAAAAGAGGCCAATCCAGAGAAAAAGATTATAAGAATGGCCGAAAAGCACGCCACCGATCACGCCGGCGCACATCGCACCCATATACATAATCGCACTCGTCAACGCCGACATCGTCCCCCGTGCCTGTGGCGCGAGCGACTGAAGGAGCGCCATAAGCAACGGAAACGCGCAGCCGCCTGCAAAAAAAATAAGGATTAATAATCCGATTGCCAAGGGCAGTGACGACGTCACTGCTAGTGCCGCGTAAAGACAAGCGAGTCCCAAGAGCAACAGACCAATCGCACGGTGCACGCCGAAGCGCGAAAATTGATGACTGCCCCAAAAAGAACCGGCAAAATTACCCACCCCAAGTACAATCATGACAGTCCCGATTTGTGCGGGTGACAGAGAAAAAGCAGCAGCAAACCAGAGTCCTATGAATGAAAAAGCCGTGTAAAATGCGAGTTGAAAGAAAAAATAACCGGCGAAATACAATCGGACACGCCGCCGGTGAAAGAGCACCCCATATGTGGACAGAAAATTGACAGGCGTCTTAGCATGTTTTTCCGGAAGCGCGGGAAGATAGCGAATAAGGAGCACGCTAAGCAGCCCTGCGGCCATACCAACTGTGACAAATGGGGCGTGCCATGAGAAAGCCACCAAATAACTGCCGAGCGGGACACCGACCATCTGGGCAACCGACAACCCGGCAGTCACCCAACCGATTGTGCGCACAATCGCCTGGCCTTCAACGAGTTGAGGAATTGCGGCCCAAACTTGCGGTGCGGCAATGGCAGCGCTGAGACCGGCAAATGTTCGCAGAAGCACCATTGTCAAGAAATTCGGCGAAAAGGCGCATAAAAAAGTGCTGAGCGCAAAGGCAACCAGCCCGCAGACGAGCAGTTTCCTGCTATCCAGCCGATCGGAAAGGGGGCCTACAATCAGCGCAAACAGCGCATAACCGAACGCATAGGCACTGACCATCCAACCGGAGAGCGCTGGTGGCAAATGATAGACGCGACTGAGCACCGGCAGCAGCGGCGCAACGAGAAACGTGTCCGTCCCAATCAAGAACATGACGAAAAAAAACAGAGCAACGATGCGTTTCATTTTGGACACCTCAATTTCTTTATTTCGATAATTATCGAATAATAGAATTATAGACCCTATCCATGATATACTGCAAGTGACATTAATAAGGCAGGTGACAATTGATGCGCACAATCTTTCAGCCCAATGTCGATGATATCAAGCTTTCTGATCTGTTCTACGCGCTCAGCGATCCGATCCGCCTTGAGATCGTCAGCAAACTCGCCGGCGGCGGTGAGCAATCCTGCAAGACGCTCGGTATTCCCGGTGCGAATTCCACACTTTCCCACCATTATAAAGTGCTGCGCGAGGCCGGTGTGACTAATACTCGCCTCGATGGCAACCAGCGCTGCATCTCGCTGCGGCGTGCCGATCTGGATGTGCGTTTTCCCGGGCTGCTTGATGCTGTGCTCAGCGGTTTACAGGGTGAGAAAGAGGAGTGACTCCCCCATTAAGGCGAATCACTCCTCTTTGATCTGTGATCTCAACATTGACCGTATTGACCGTCGCTTGTTTCTTTATACTTGCTCGGCATTGGCGACAGTCAATCATCTGCCGATGGACGTCCAGTCACCGAATATACCATTGATGATTTGCGCCGCACGAGCGCACCGCAGACAGCAATCACTAGAAAGCCGAGACAAGAGGCTATCATGATCGGCACCGGAGGCAGCGTCTGGAAAAGCACGCCATACACAAACATGCCAAGCGGCTGCAAGGACGTGGCACCGGCCATGATGATCGTGAACACCCGCCCCTGATAGTCTGCCGGTACTGTTTTTTGAATATATGTTTGAATGGGAACGTTGACGAATACGATTGCCGCGGCCACGACGACATACACCGCACCGAACACCGTCATCGCCGCCCAGCCGTTCATCGTAACCATAAGCGGGATGATTGCAAAAATCAGCGGAAAACCGGCAACAAACAGGGCACGCACGGCAACTTTGACGCCGTCGGCCGTTTCACGCAGCTGGGTGGCCAGCAGGCCGCCGATAACAAGCCCGGCAGAGAATAAAGCCTCGGTTACACTGTATTGCAGGCCGCTCAGCTTCAATATGTGGACGATAATATAAGGAAAGCCGACGACAAACACACCGAAAAGAAAGTTCAGCAGCGAGCCCGCCGCGATCATAAAGATAAGCAGCGGCCGCGACCGAACAAACATGAGGCCGCCCTTCAACGACTGCCACATCGTTTCCGCCGCTGAGTGCTCTGCTGCCCGAAGCTGCATCAAGTGAAAATTAAGCGTAATAACGATCAGAATTACAGACAACTCGGCAACAATTTCAAAGCTGACGAAGAAGGAGAACGGCACAAAGGCAAACAGCGCTCCGGCCGCGACCGGCCCGGCGATGTTCGCCAGCGCCGAAGCCGACTGCTGGAGTGAATTGAGCCGCTGAATCAGTGATTCCTCCACGAGCTGCGAGACGGACGCCTGAAACACAAGCTGGAAGAAACGCATGTTGATCCCGAGCGTGCCAACGAGCACCAGCACAAGTGGATAGGCCGCCGGACCGTGACCGACCCAAAGAAACAGTACAGCATAAATGACAAGTAGCGCCATGCAAGTCAGCTGCGATGTGGCCATGAGGCGCTTATGTTCAAACCGATCGGCAACGTAGCCGATAACCGGGGCAAAAATCAAACCAAGTGCCGGGCCGATTAACAGCGTCACGCCAAAGCTGACCGCCGAGCCGGTTAATTTTAAAATGTAAAGACTGATGGCAAAGTTAATAAACGAAGCACTGAAGCTGCCGATAAATCCGCTGCAAACTGTTTTAAAAATTTGCCGTCGTGACTGTTCATGCAAAGACTTGCCCAATATCACGCGCTCTGCCATACCTCTCACCCTCTGCGTTTTCTTCATAAGACTTCTGACACGTCCATTATCCCTTATGTACCGTGCATGAACGTCAGTCTGCAGGCGGATCAATTGCCGGCTATAGGCGGATTTTTCCTTTCTGCCTCTTCCCCGCCTGTCTCTGTCGCAGCACAATCAGCTGTGCCGTGCGGCGCGGACTCCCCCAACCAAATGTAAATTTTTTTTAAATGATGAATCAACTGCTTTGCATGCACCCCCGTTTTCATGTAAGCTGAACTTGTTCACGCATTTAGGCAAGGCAGGCAACCCATGATTGTCGCTGCAGGAAGGATGAAAAAATGAAAGTCATTTATTTAATCAGGCACGGACAAACGTTGTTCAATCG
Source organism: Sporolactobacillus sp. (assembly GCA_047722915.1). GTDB lineage: Bacteria > Bacillota > Bacilli > Bacillales > Sporolactobacillaceae > Sporolactobacillus. Next base: position 12,013 of record JBDNZQ010000021.1, on the reverse strand, counting down.
TCTTGTCCGCATGCAAGGCATTTCAGATACTCCATTGACGGCAGAGGGGGAAGCACGAGCAGCTCAGCTTGGTGACTCGTTTCTGCGTCAGGGACTGACATTTGGAGCCGCCTATTCAAGTGATCTCGGGCGGGCGCGTCAGACGGCGCATCTCATTCTCGACCATTCAGCTCAATCCGCACTCCAGCTGCAAGAGTTACCCGAGTTGCGCGAAGTGAGCTTTGGCTTCTTTGAGGGAGCAGATGGTATAAAAACGTGGCAAACCATTGCCGAGGCGACAGGGGACAGCGAGTTAACACATGATTCATCGGACAACCGCCGCATACAGAAACTCAGCACACTGAAAAGGCTTGATGAAACCGGATGGGCCGAAGACTTTCAAGACGTTCGGGCAAGAGCGGGGCGGGCGTTGCACATACTCATGCAATCCGATGCCGAATGCATCATGGCAGTGAGTCATGGTATGTTCATCAATTGCCTGCTTTATTCACTGCTCGGTGACCACGTCATCCTTGGGGCACTGCCGAATACGAGCGTGACGAAACTCGTCTGTGAACACGAAGCCATTCATGTCGACTATATCGGCCGTGAAAAAGATTTTTGAACACACATGGATGTTCACAAGAGGTTCCGCCGGTGTAACACTTGCCGCAGGCCCGCTGCTAATCTTCATACAAACAAGTCAGAGGCCTGCGGTCGCTCCCGCAGGCCTCTGACTGCACCTACACGGTCTGGATGTTCAAAGGTTCAAAAGATCTTTATCTCTGCCTATTTGTCAAACATTTATTCCGTGGCTGAAAACGCCAGGCCTTTCACCAAATAATCTTCAAATAATTTGGCGATCTCATCGCTGGAGAGCGGCGCGTGGCGCTGCTCCCAGTCAAACACAAGTGCAATATAAAGATGCAAGACGACAAAAGCAGCCAGCTTCGGATCACACGGGCGAATGTGCCGGTTGTCAATGGCTGTCTGGATGAGCGTGTCAAGAAAAGCAAGAATGGCATCCTCCACCTTGGCAAGCGCCTCTTGCGCCTGGCGCGTGCCGACTTCTTTGATTTCTTGCGTCAATTTAATTGTCAGCTGATGCTCCTTGCGGAATTCAAGCACCCCGTAAAGCGCACCGTGGATCCGGGCAAAGAAATCTGTTTCACGGCTGATAGCTTCAAAGGCGACATGCTTGAGCTTCTGGATGAACCGATCCATGATTTCCGCAAAAAGATCTTCTTTGTTTCGAAAAAACGTGTAGATCGTGCCTTTGCCAACATTGGCAATACGGGCCACGCTGTCCATCGTCGTCGCTTTATAGCCAAAAGCGGCAAACGACTGCTCTGCCGCGTCAATAATATTTTCCCTGCGGTCAACCGCCATCTCGCTTCACCTTCCTACATGAAATAGGGACGTTCGTTTATCTTTGCGGCGGTGGCGGCAGCACTGGTTCGACTAGCGCGATTCAAGGCAAAGCGACCGCTCAACCGGGCTTTTCTGCCGCATCACTTCGCAGCGCGCGCAGCACCGCGTGCGCCATGGCCCGAACAAACAGCGGGTCCGCATCCGGCATCGGCGGGCGATGATAGACGCCGCCGAGCGCTTCAACAAGGTGCCTGCACTCCGTGTCATTGTCATATAGGACCTCCAGATGTTCGGAAACAAAGCCAATCGGACAAAAAATATAATGGCAATAGTTTCCAGACTGACTGAGCACGCGGACTTGTTCAAGCACATCCGGCCCGAGCCACACATCCGCCGTCTTCCCCGCGCTCTGCCACGCCTGCACCCACGAGGAAAGACCGGACGCATGCGCGATGCGCCGAGCCGTGTCTGCCACCTGTTCAGGGTAGGGATCCCCGTTCTTCAAAATGCGCTCGGGCAAGCTGTGCGCCGAGAATAGCACGATCGTCTTCTCACGATCACAAGCCGGAATTTGTTCTATTTCACGTTTGACTTGCCGGGCCCAGAACGCAATAAAGTCATCTTCTGCATACCAGCTGACGACCGGATGCAGCATGAGTGCTTCCCGGCCGCCGGCCGCTGAGGCGGCCCGATCATGATACGACTGGACGCTGAACCGCGAGTAGTGCGGCGCAAGCACAATGGAAACAGCCTCGCGTATGCCGTCTGCTCGCATTTGCTTAACCGCATCCTCAATGAAAGGATGGATGTATTTTAGACCGAGGTATTGTTTAAAACGAAAGTCGGTTTGTCCTTTGTTCAGCGTCTCTTCAAGTGCCTCGGCCTGCTGCTCCGTCAATTCAGCAAGCGGCGACAGACCGCCGATTGCTTCGTAACGGGAGGCCAGACTCGCAATCTGTTCGTCAGACGGAGGCCGGCCGTGGCGAATCGCCGCGTAATACGGTGCAATGTCCGCCTTCCGATAAGGCGTCCCATAAGCCATGACTAATAGACCAATCGTTTGCTGTTCCGCCATTTTTGACATCTCTTTTCCATTTGCGGCAATGCACAGTCTTCACCGTCTTTATTTGACTGTCAAGCAACCGCTTTAAATATGTATAAAACATCACACTCTATTCTTTATTTTACGCTTATCCGGCCAGACTTTCATGCCTTTTCTGCCGGTTTCGTTGATGAATAAACTGCACCAACGAGATGACGCACCGACTGCCACTCATGTGCCCTCTTGTCTGAACAGCACAGCCGGCAACTGACGTGCAATGCTTGCGACCTGCAACGAAGCGGCGTACCCCTTCCAAAGGAATCTCACACAATACCTTGACACAGCAGTGTTTCTGCCCGGTCTTTACTTTCACTTGTTAAAAAGCGGAAATCCAGCGCGCCTTGACTTTCTCAGACGGCGCACCTTCCTGCCCCGTCTGTGGATTGAAAGGAATGACATAATAGCTGTCGTCGGACAACGGATTGACGAAATTAATCGTGAATTGATTCTCCCCCGTCACCTGACCGCGAAATGTTGATTTTCCGTCTTTCTCTGAGTAGACACGATAAATGAGCCGGCTGTCACTCGATGCAGTCCAGCTCAGCTGCAACGCAGGAAGGGCGAACTTCCCGAACACCCCTTTTGCCGTCAGTGCACTGACATTTGCCGTTTGAATCGGCGCTTCTAAATCATTGATGCCGGACGGTTTGACAAAAGCCGTTTCCGCCGCTTCGCTCGACATCTGGTTAATGACTGATTTAAATAGCAACACGGCGTCGTCGCTCGTTCCGTTCAGAAATTGGCTGCTGTTCGTCTGATCATAACCGATCCACACAGACCCGACAACGTCCGGCGTATAGCCGACAAACCAGGCGTCACGCAATCCGCTTGCTGTGTAGGCTGTCGATCCTGTCTTCCCGGCAATGGCCGTGCGCGAGCGTCCAGCGCGTGCCGTTCCGCTCTGAACGACCGACTGCAGCATACGCGTCATATACCATGCCGTTTGTTTGCTGAACACTTTTGTTTCATTCGGATGATCCGCAGCAATTTTTTGTCCCTCATTATTATAGATCGCGTCAATAAAATAAGGATCAGCCTTCTCTCCCCGGTTGTCGAACGCCGTATACGCTGATGCCATCTGCAGCGGCGTCACCCCGTGTTCAAGCCCGCCGAGTGCAATGGCCAAACCCTTATCAGGAATGTCCATACCGAGCTTTTGCAGATAACTTTTGCTCGTGCTGATGCCGATCTGGTTGAGCAGCCAAACGGCCGGTGCATTCTCTGAGACAGTCAGCGCATTATACATTGTCATCTCTCCGCTGTATTTTCCGCTATAATTTTTCGGCGCATAATTATCGTACTGCGGATAGGTGACTTCCTTATCCTGCAGCAGCGAATAGGGCTGATACCGCCCGGAATCAAGTGCCGGTCCGTAGACAGCCAGCGGCTTAAAAGCAGAAGCCGGTTGACGCTGAACGCACACGCGGTTATAGCTGCCGGTCACATAATTGCGTCCCCCCTGAACAGCAAGCACAGCACCGCTCTTATTCATCAGCACAAAAGCGCCCTGAGGCGAGACATTCGGATTGGTGCCGCGAAAATACCTGTTATCCTGAAAAGCAGCATAGGATGCGGCTTGCGCGGTCATATTAATCGGCACAACGATGCGATAGCCACCGCGTGTTAAGTCCTCCAGCGAAATATGGTAGCGCTGCTCCGCTTCCTGCTTGACCATATCTATATACGTATCGTACTGCGGGTTCACTTGAATCTTATGTACATTCAAACCGAGTGTGGTTCCTTTCAACTGCGCCGTTTGACTCGCTCCGATATAGCCATACTTGTGCAAGAGATCCAATACAAGATTGCGTCGTTCCAGCGCCTTTTGTGGGTGAAGAAGCGGTGAATAACCGTTCGGCCCCTTTGGCAGCGCCGCGAGCAGAGCCGCTTCCTCTTCCGTCAGATCACCGACATTTTTACCAAAGAAAAATTGCGCGGCCATCTGCACGCCGTATACGCCGTGACCAAAATAAAGCTGGTTCAAATACATTTCCAGTATCTGTTTCTTGCTGTACCGTCGCTCAAGATCAATGGCAATCGCCGCTTCTTTAAACTTTCGGAACCACGTCTTCTCATCCGACAGGTAGGCATTGCGCGCCAGTTGCTGCGTAATCGTGCTGCCGCCCTCCTCTTTCTCACCGGCGAAAACATCAGTTACAAGTGCACGCATCGTGCCCCGCAAATCGATGCCCGAATGTTGGTAGAAGCGCACGTCCTCTGTTGCAATAAAGGCATCTTGCACGCGTTCAGGAATCTGCTTCAGTGTCACGGGATCACGGTTTTCTGCGTACAATCTTGAAATTTCGCGGCCCTGTTCGTCAACAATCACTGAACTGCGACTCATAACAAGTTTTTGGTCATCCACATAATAATTCCCGATGACAAGCACAATAAAGTAAAAAATCAGACCGGTAATGACTGCGGCAAGGATAAAATCAGCAACATAAAAAGCACGCTTGCAGAGCAAATCTCGATCAGCCATCACCAGCCTACTCTTCCATCTGTTCCACCACTGCTGCCCGTTGTCCATACCATTCATCCTCTGCCGTTTGTTCGCTGCCTGTTTTATTATCAGCTTATTTTTTAAAACCAATCATCTGTGCTCATTTCCGCAATCTCTACTATACGACGCCGGCTTCGCAGCGCGCCATACTATATAAATTTTTTGACAGACAGTGCACACAGGCGCACAAATAACGACAGCCATTCATCACAATGCCGGAAAGAAGACTGCGAAGATGCACGGGGACGGAAACATTCTTTTTTTTCGTACGGTGGGTGCGATGCCCGTTTGCTTACCGCGGGCACACAGAGGCGCTTTTCAGGCATACCAGCGCCTCAGGCTCTTATCTGGATTGACTTTCTCCGGCAAGGCGCTCAGCGTCTTCGCCCGATCCTTTCGCCGCGCCCGTGTCAGCCAACCTGTTATGCCTGCCTTAGCTTTTCTTATACTTGGTTCCGCTGAGATCTTGATCGTTTCTTAACGTACAAAAAAACTCCGCCCGATGACCGGACGAAGTGGATTAGGGCAACATGCCTGCGCCAAATTCTTCAACGAAGGCTGAGCTTTAATTTTTCTTATACTTAGTTCAGCGAAAAGCATTATACTATACTTTCCTAAAGACTTTAAAAACACTTTTTTCATGTATCTGCTACAGTAATCAATGACCGGCTTCGGCAGTTCCCTACTTAGACTGGTGCTGCAGCTCACTGTGGCGGATGCCATAACCGAAGTAGACGACAAGTCCGATCAGGAACCAAACAACAAAGCGCAGCCACGTGAGCGGTGAGAGGCCGGTGATCAAGTAGGCGCAGGCAATAATGCCAAGAATCGGCACAACGGGAAAGAGTGGTGCTTTGAACGGACGCTTGATTTCCGGATGTTTCACGCGCAGCACAATCACGCCGGCACATACGATAATAAAGGCGACGAGTGTACCGATATTGACAAGTTCAGCGACGATGTCAATCGGGAAAAGTCCTGCTGTCAGCGCGCAAGCGACGGCAACAATAACCGTCGACACGGCCGGTGTCTGACGTTTCTTGCTGACAGCGCCGAGAAACTTCGGCAACAGGCCGTCGCGGGCCATGGCAAAGAAGACGCGCGACTGGCCGTACATTAAAACGAGACAGACGGAAGTAATGCCGCAGATCGCGCCGATCGACACGATAACAGAACCCCAGCCAATGCCGATCTGATCAAGCGCATAGGCGACCGGCGCCGCCATACCGGCCGGCGTCGCATAAGCGGTATACTTGATGACACCGGTCAGAATAGCAGAGACGATAATATAAAGAATGGTGCAGACAAGCAATGACCAGATAATACCGCGCGGCATGTCCTTCTGAGGATTGCGTGTTTCTTCGGCCGCCGTCGACACGGCATCGAAACCGATATAAGCGAAAAAGACATATGCCGCCCCGGTCACAACGCCGTTAAAGCCAAACGGCATGAACGGTGTCCAGTTATGCGGTTTGATGAACCAAACCGCGAGGACGATGAACAGCAGAACAGCTACCACTTTAATAATAACAATCGTGCCGTTCAAATTTGATGTGTTTCGCACACCGCTGATCAACAGCCACGCAATTAAGCCAATGATAATGATCGCCGGCAGGTTAATAAAGCCGCCCTTATCAAAAGGCGAAGCAGTAATGGCCGTGGGCAGATGAATACCGAGATTGTTCAGCAAATTGACGGCATAGCCGGACCAGCCGATGGCAACAGTCGCAATCCCGACTGCATATTCAAGAATCAAATCCCAACCGATGATCCACGCCCAGATTTCGCCGAGCCCCGCATAACCATACGTATAGGCACTGCCGGCGACCGGGATGGCCGATGAAAATTCAGCGTAGCACAGAGCCGCAAATAAACAAGCCAGTCCCGCAAGAATGAAAGAGATAACAAGTGCCGGTCCGGAATATTTGGCGGCGGCAACCCCTGTCAACACGAAGATGCCCGTACCTATAATGCAGCCGATGCCGAGCAGCGTCAGATCAAACGCTCCCAATGCCTTTTTCAGTCCGCGATCGCCTTGTGTTTCTGCAATCAACTCTGCGGCAGGCTTTGTCTGAAAAATGTTGCGCATTACAAAAAGTACCTCCTAATTAAAATATTTAGATAATATAAAGTCGTGAAACTTTTGAAAAACAGTTACCATTATACCCAACTTCACTGCTATTTCAAGTTAGCGAATTATTTGTTTTTTTAAAAATTTGATGATTAACCTGCTTTAAACAGCCATATCATGGGAATTATTCAGTTGAAATTTTTATCAGCACCGCAAAAAAAAGATAAATAGACCAAAGCGTCCTTCTCGCATGACGAGAAGGACGCTTGTGAAACAATCTACCCATGATCGGCGTTTGCCGTATGTTTGATTGATCGGTTTGACTGCTCAATCTGTCGAACAGCAAGCAACCACTTGTTTACCGCATTTTTAAGACAACAAAAGAAGCCGTTTAAATAATTGGGCGGTTTTTATCAAGACGCATGCTCAGCGTTCATCGCTTCTGACTCTTCTTGATCACGAACACGCGGATGCTTCAGTCCGGTATTGATGCCGATCACATATGGAATAAGCGACACCACTGCCATTACAATCGTGTCTACCGGAGCGGGAATGACGCCTATCCCTCCCGGAATGCCAAGAAAGCCAATGCCAGTCGGATCGCCTTTAAAGGTGCCAAGATAACTCATGACAAGCAAAAGGCCAAAGTAGACAAACAGCCAGACTGCCGAGCGAAATTCTTCCTTCAAGTGAACGCTTTGCGCAAATTCTTTATCACGATCAATAAAAGCAAAGTAAAGAATGATCGAGATGAGCGTCAGACCAATGAGCAGCGAAACAACAGTCCATCCGCTCCAATACGTAATCAGCGTTGCCGATATGAAGGCGAGCGGTGCAAATACCGACATACCGGCCAGACGGAAGGGACGCTCCATGCCGGGCAATGTTTTGCGAAAAGCAGCCGCGGATATTGGCCCGACCATATAAGTCAGAACCGTTGCCGACGTAACCGCTGATATTAAGCCGCTCCATTGCTGGAACTGACCAGGGAGTGTCCAAAGAATGCCGAGAATCAACGTCAACCACATGGCGCTGCGCGGAACGCCTGAACGTTTGTCAACCTGCTGAAAAATTTTATAAAAATAACCATTCTGAGCCCAGGCAAAAAGGACACGCGACGTACCTGAAAGGTAAATATTGCCCGTTCCTGCCGGCGAGATCACCGCGTCAAACAAAATCAATCCGGTCAACCATGATACGCCGAGCGTCGCTGCCAGATTGGCAAACGGAGAATTAAAAGTGACTTTTGCCCATCCGGATGCCAGATCATGTGCCGGCACGGCTCCGAGGAAGGTAATTTGCAGCATCATGTATACGATCATGCCGATCGTTACGGCAAAAATAATGGCAAGCGGCACATCCCGCTTCGGATTTTTTGCCTCGCCGGCAAAGTCAACGGCTTGGCGAAACCCGAGAAAAGCAAAGACAATGCCGGCGTTCGATACGGCCTGAAAAACGCCGGAAATCCCGCCGGGTGCGGCATGGCCGACACTGAAATTGCCCGGATGAAAAAAGGAGAGAAGAGTAATGACAGCCAGCGTCGGCACGATAAATTTGAATACGGTAACGACTGTATTAATTTTGCCGAAAACGTTGACACTCCAATAATTAAGAAAAAAGAACATGACGAGCAGAACGGCCTGAATGACAAAACCAGTCACGGTCGGCGCACCGGACTTAGTCGAAAGCGCCGGCCACCAATACGTCGCATATTGGCGAACCGCCTCCACTTCAACGCCCGCCACACTGGAGTAGGCCAGCATCGAAATAAAACCAATCATAAATCCGACGACCGATCCGTGCGAATAATCGGGATATTTAACAAAACCACCCGTTCGTGGAATAGCTGCACCAAGTTCACCATAAACCAGTCCAATTAAAATGACTGCCACCGCGCCGATGACCCAAGCAAGCCAGGCAAAAGAACCGGCGTAATTGGCACCTTTCATCGAGGCATACAGCCAACCGGATCCGATAATTGAGCCGATGCCAAGCATCGTCAAATCAAGGAGACTCAACTTACGTTTCAGTTTTCCCTGCTCCAAAATTACCATCTCCAAAAAAAATAAATTTAAAACAGTGAAAATTATATGAAAATATTTTTGCTTTTTCAATATAAAAAGGGAAATAAGTTTATTTTTTGTGATAATTTACATGATTAAAAATTGTTTATACATGGAAAAGATGAATAGATCGATTGACAGTTAGCCTAGTTATCGCTATAATATTTTTTGTGAGTTTTTTTGGGGCATTAGCTCAGCTGGGAGAGCGTTGCCTTCGCATGGCAGAGGTCAGGGGTTCGATCCCCCTATGCTCCATCAAGATAAGTTGACAGTTTCATGTGGAAACTGTCAACTTTTTTCTATGTTCAAATATAGATTTGCGGCAATATATACAAAAAACTAATATGGGTTCCGCTTTGTTGGGGAGTTGAACCCTTGCATCGTCATTTTGCCATGGTGGAGAAGTTCACCATGGCTTTTTTATTTGTCCCATATATAAAAAGGAGCGAAAATCATGTCTATTCAAAATAAAAGCAACCAGATTAAAGATGCCCTGCGCAAAAGCTTCAAGGAGGGAACCTCCAAACTGGCATACAGGAAATGTTATGGGTACCGTCAAACACCTGATGGGGCTCTCGCTATTGTCCCCCAAGAAGCAGAAGTTGTTGTATGGATCTTTGAACACTACTTGAGCGGCAGTAGTTTTGGCAAAATCGCGAAGGCTTTGGAAGCAAAGCAGATTCTCTCTCCATCGGGAAATTCCAAGTGGAATCGCGAGGCCATCTCCAAACTACTGTCCAACGAAAAATACATTGGAAACGTTCTACTTCAAAAAACCGTGTCCTTTGCAGGATATCAAATGAAAAATGAAGGCGACGTCGATCAGGTCCTGATTCAGAGCCACCACCCGGCGATTATATCCCCAGAACTGTTTGAAGCTGTACAGAGTGAAAAGTTGGAGCGCTCTCAGACTGCAGATGCGAAGATAGAAATGACTTTGCTGTAAACACTGTTTGTTTTGCTCGAATTATGTTAAAATACTAAGAAAAGTGTGGGCGGTGATGAGATGGAGCGGGGGTTTATTGTGATTCCTGCGAAAGAACAGCTGGACATGCCTGTTCCGCGTCGTGTTGCCGCCTATTGCCGGGTCAGCACCCTGTTTGAAGAGCAGGCTACGAGCCTGGCAGCACAAATGCAGTATTGGCAAACACAGATAGACCAAAATCCCATGTGGGAAAATACTGGAATCTATGCCGATACAGCAAGCGAGTTGCAAAGCGGAACTCGCCCGGAGTTCTGCAAGCTGATGAGGAAATGCAGACAGGGGAAAGTTGATATGATCCTCACGAAATCTATCAGCCGTTTTGGTCGCAATGCCATGGAATCCATCAAGACCATGCGTAAGCTTCAAGCGCTCAAAGTGAATGTTTATTTTGAGCTTGAGGGAATCTATTCGCTGGATCCTCATGCAAGGATGCTGATGGAATTTTACTGCGCTTTTGCGCAAGTGGAAAGCGAAAACAAAAGTGCGAATATCCGATGGGGGGTCACCCAAGACTTTAAGGCAGGCACTTCCGGATACGCCCACTTTTCCTGCTATGGTTATCGGTATGATAAAATTCTTGGGCAGTTAACCATAGAACCGGAAGAAGCCAAAGTCGTCCGTGAGATCTTCGCTATGAGGGCACAGGGTAACAGCCTTGGCGTAATTTCTCAGGCGCTATTTGAAAAGAGCATTCCATCGCCTACTGGTAAATATCAGTGGAGCCGGGAGACAATCAATAAAATTCTCCACAACGAGAAGTATTTTGGGAGTGTTTTGCTCCAAAAATCATTTGTGGAGGATATTTTTGATGGAAAACAGTATCGAAACAGCGGACAGAGAAATCGGTACTTACTCAAAAATCATCATGAGGCGATTGTCCAGCTGGATGATAGGCAATCGGCGATGAATCGGGTGAACCGACAGATACTTTAATTTTACTTTCTGAGTATTAGCAATTATGGGAAGCTTGTATATTGCAGAAGCACTCTATATATATCGCACCATGTGGTTATCTGAAACGTACCAAGGGGATTTAATAGCTAGGGCCGCTTCAAAAGTCGGATACTCTTTTTTAAAATCTTTCATTGCTTCTTCACCTCTGGGTATTTTCAAAGTTTAGTACCCAGTATGAACTATAAAATTACTCTATAAACCCATACTGTTTAGCGAAGAGGCTATTTTATTGCCTTTGATGACGGAAATTGAGGAATCAGTCAAATCTGATTTATACAAATACTATTTTAAGAAGCTTGTCACCGGCTTTCAATTTTCAACATATGATAAAAGCGGCCTTCAATTAGGTCTAGAAAGGACAACCAGAGACATAGAAAGTTTCATTTTTGACTTTACGTTTTTCTACAAAGATAACTCTAAAAGCGTTAATCAGTGCATAGAAAAAGCCGAAAGCGATTTGCTGCAATATATAAAAGAAAGCAAGGATTATGAAATAGAGAGTGATATTGTTTTGGAAGATATAATGGCAGATAAAAGAATGTATCAACTTTTAGGATCCTCTTGGATTGGAGAACGTATTAAATTACTCACCAATCTAAAACATCTTATTGTTCAAAAGCATAAGGATACAGATCTGGATTTAACTTGTCTTATATGAAATTTGTTAACATACAGTAGTGCAAAAACAATTTTTGAGGGAGTATGAGAACACAGTCATTAAAAACAGCAGACTAAACTTGTTAAAATTGAAAATAGCAGATTTTTTAAATCAATCAGATAATGGCGATCCATTTACTTCCCATTATGTTTATAAAAGCGTATTTCCCATACTAATTTGTAGGGACCAATAATTTTATCTGATTATCCCGTTAACTCATGATAAGTGACCGTCAGTGTAACCGCGCAGCTGGAAAGCGGGTGATGGAAAAGTTCTCCCTCAAAGTGCCTACGGTTAAATCGGTAACAGAACTCATCCAGATAGGCC
>JBDNZQ010000020.1:0-36753 GCA_047722915.1 Sporolactobacillus sp. | reverse complement strand
ATTAGAAAAGCTTGGCTCGGCCAAGTCCTTGGACGACGGCAGAGCCTTAGCTTTTTCTTAGACTTGGTCCCGCTGACATCGATAGACGTTCTTAACGTATCAGAAAAACCGGGCAAAAAGTGACCCGGTCCTTTGAGGCAGCCGCGTTCCGATCTTGCTAGTCGCGCTCGCCGCGCGTCTCCTCAAACAGGCCAATGTCTGCGGGGCCCGCCAGCTTCTCCCGCAAGGCGCCCTCGCGCCTCCGCTGTTGTTTTTAATCGTTTAAATGTTGCAAAGCCTCTATACTTTCTTATCTTGAAAAAAAGCCGGCTGCATTTTCCGGCCGGCTTGAACAATGGTAAACTATTTCAATTTCTCAGCGCAAAAAATGGTGTCGGCCGACTCGAAAGTGACGAGCGCTCTCATTCAGACCGAAACCCATAGCATTTCCTGTCACATTTTCCGTATAAAAAGCAGCACCGCCAGCTGTCAAATCGGAAGGAATCAGCTGCAGCCGACTAGCGGTGTCAGTGACCGCAAGCGGATGAACAACATTGCCGACAGCATTGAGAGGCAGGCCGTCTGCGCGCACATTGGTGTAATTGACCATTCCTGTGTTAGCAAGAGGATAAAGGTTACCATTCCCGTCAGAGGGATCTTCACTGATCCATTCCGCTGATGTTTCAATGCCGGCCGCATAGCCGGCGGCAACGGTCGCAGAAATTGTCTTTACCAACTTCTGACCCCCCGGTTCAGCTATACTAAAGATCAGTAGCCACGTGTCGGCAGTTTTCGGCGTGATAGACGCTGTCACTTTGGAGCCGACCGGAACGGTACCGATATCTTGCGCAGCGGCCGGAAGCTGCTCCCAGAAGAGCTCAGTCGTCTCTTGCCGTCCACTCAGTTCTTCAATTGTTCCCATTTGCAGCAAATCTGCTGAGCTGTAACCGCCGATACCAATCCATTGTGCGCCAACTGATCCGGACATTCCGGTTGCTGCCGGGACTGACCAGCTTGCACTGACCGCTGTGAACGCCCGTGCGCTGCCTGTCACCGCGTAGCCCGCCCAATTGCTTGACTTTTCTGTCCCCGAAGGCAGTCGAAAAGCAGCAGGTTGCACGGACTGCCGTCGCCCCGGACGCCCCCATTGCCCCCCGCTAAGCGGCGACAATCCCCAGGAGAACCGGAAGCTGAGCTTGCCGGCCATCTGCTGATGAATAACTGCCGGCGCTTTAGCCTGCACTGGGTTTTCGAAAGCGGTCGGCAACATAAAGACAACCGCTGCTGTCAGTGCGGCCTTAATCCACCCATATTTTCGCAAGCGAATCTCTCCCTCTCATCTCTTCCGTAAGCTAAATGCTAAAGTCCCTTCCTTACATTATTATTTTACGAGACTAATAGATTGAGCAACAGTATTTTCCTATAAAATAGAGCGTTTTCCAGCTATATAACAGTAGGAAAATCGGCTCATTTTCTACGTCATCCCATTAACCATAATCAATATTTTTTAAGCTTTGCATCCTTACTGCGATTCATCGCACTGTTCAAACGAAAATCTGTAGGGCATCGTACAGCCCGCTCCCTTGCAGATGCTGCTGCATCTCTGATGGTCAGCAAATCGTTTGCCAACATCAAATGCTTTCTTGTCTTTTTAATGTAAAATCCCCCCTTCAATCAAATTCATGAAAGGGGGAATTTAACCGCAGAATCGATCGCTCAGGTAGCTTATGTCCTGTCCTTCTTCAGTGCGTGAGCACGAGACATGCTTTTTTATACGTTCGAAAAATGCGTTTGGCATAGGGAACAAATTGGATACCGGCATCCGAGAGGCTGACGCCGCGCCCTTCACGAACAAACAGTTCCGTATCAAGTTCCCTTTCAAGTGACTTGATGCGTGAACTGACCGACGGCTGAGAAAGATAAAGTTCTTCTGCCGCTAGATGAAAGTTCTGCTTGTCAATGACTGCCAAAAACGCTTCAATCTGATCAATCGTCATGCTGTTCCACCCCTTTGGCCTTATTTTCTTATCAAGCCGCAGCGAGAAAATGAGGAAACAAAAAAACTCTTCTGCATAAGAGAAGAGATTCATGTTCCGATCATCTATCTCTTATCTCTCAGACATTGTCTGACGGAATTGACACCATACAGCGACGTGCTGGTTGTCGGGTTTCATTGGGCCGGTCCCTCCACCACTCTTGATAAGATCATTTTAAATTAAATACAGTTTACATCGCCTTTCCCCATCCGTCAACTACTGCTTTTATTACCCGTCCGTGCAATGGCTACGCATTCACCGGGCGGTCCGAACAGGTTGCCCTGACCGAACTGAATGCCTAACTGTGCGGCAATGGCCGCGTCTTCCGCCGTCTCCACCCCTTCTAGCAGGCTGCACACACTGAACCGTTGGCAGTAGTCAGCCATAAACGCCACATAAGCCTGTTTTTTCTCCGATTTTGACAGATGAGCGGCAAAGTAGCGATCAAGTTTAATAAAATCAGCATCCATCTCAATCGTCCGGTTGATGTTGTCCATGCCCTTGCCAAAATCATCTACGGCAAAACAGAACCCACGCTGTCTGAATTTTTTTATCACGTGCGACAGCGCGGCAAAATTGGAAATAATTTCACTCTCAATAATTTCCAAAACAATTGATAAACCGCTGGCCTGAAACTGATCGTGCAGCGGCAAAAGCACATCCGAAAAATCATCGTTCATTACCGTCGAAGGATAAGCGTTTATAAAAAGTCTATTCCCGCCCTGCCGTGAATTCATCTGCTGAAAACGTGTCGCTGCCGCTTGGATTGAGCAGACGTCAAGCGCATAAAGCCGGTTGTCGGCAATGGCTTGCCGATAAGCTTCCTCTGGACTTTTAAAAGCATTACAGCGAAAAAGCGCTTCATAACCAATCACTTGCCTCGTCACTAAATCAACAATCGGTTGAAAATGATGGCAAAACGGTTTTCCCGCAAATTGTTGTGAAGCTATCACTCGGCCGCCTCCCTCTCACCAAACCATCTACATCACGCGGCATATCTATTATAGCAAAGTAGGTCTGAGGATAGCGGACTATATTCTTATTTGTCGTGCTGTTTTTTGGCGACGTTTCTTTTGATTGATTGAATGGCCGTGATGAGTTCACTATTTAATGCTGCGGCTGCCTGGCTGTTCTCGCGTTGAATATCTTCATAAATTTCCTTGCGGAGGATGGTCACTGCTCGGGGAGCGCTGATCCCAAGTTTAACTTGGTCGCCTTCAATGCCAACGATTTTCACTTCAATTTGCTCACCGATTCGAATGGACTCACCAAGCTTTCGCGATAAAACGAGCATCGTCTCACGCCTTTCCGGTCAGCGCCCCGATGGCCAATGGCTCCCGCACCGAGTACTGAGAACGGTCGGGGATATATTGGCAACCGACTCGCTTGAGCGTATTAATAACGACGGGTGCATTAAAATTGGCCGTCGATTCTGCAAATGGCGTGTGGACCGTTACAATGACAAGAACAGCCACGTCCTCACGTCTGCTGACCCCAAGCTGTGTGACAAGGGTGTCAGGCAGCTCAACGCTGTAGTTTTTAAAAAATAAAAAGGGATTCGTCACGACAAAGCAAACATCGGCATGATCGGCAGACTGAAGGATGGAAAAAACATCGCCAAAAGGCTGCAACACAAAACGCAGATCATCGTCAAATCCGGGCAGACCGTTTGGAAAGGTAATGACTTCTGCTTCGTCGATGTCCTGCTCGCCGAAGTAACGCGTCTTTATTTGCACTGCCGATCGCTCCTTTCAAGCGGGCATTGTTTGACCAAATGCTATTGCAAGTAATTGACAAGCGACTGCTGAATAATGCGCGCGCCAGCCGCGAGTGAAGCCTGAAAAACGTTCTGCTGCTGATTGAGAGAAACAACCGTCTTTGCATAATCAGCTCCCTGGCTTGTTGACAGCGCGTTGACCGCATTCGTCTGCTGAGCGTTGAGCTGATCGGTCATCAAATTGACCCGCTGCTCGCGTGCACCGATATCAGCCTCAGCGTTTGTGAACGCTTCCTTATATGAAGCAATTTTGGAAATCGAGTCATTGACCGTTGCCTGATCCCCACTCTGCAACGCTGTTTTCAAGCTGGAGAGATCTGCAAACATGTTGCTCGTAAAGACATTCTTCGGGTTCACATTCACGCTGATTTGCACGCCGTCGTTGACCGTCATGGACAGATCGGGGTTCGCAAGCGCTGTCGCATTGACGCTCACTGCCGTATTACCACTTGCGTCCGTCGTCTGCGTCAGTAGCGGATTTTCCGAATCCGCACCACTAAAAATATATTGTCCGCCAATCTGTGTATTGCCAATCGTCACAAGCTGCTGAGTCAACTGGTCGATTTGCGTCGCATCGGCGTTCAGCTCATCCGAGGTTTGCGTGCTGTTGTTAGCTGAGAGCGTCAAGTCGCTGATTTCATCAAGTACGCTGCCTGCCTGTGACAAAGCACTATCGGAAGCGCTCATCCATTTCTGCGCCGCCGCAACATTTTTCTGGTACTGCGCCGCCCGGCTGTAATCAGAGCGGTATCCGATGCCCAGCGAAGCGGCAACAGGATCGTCGGACGGCTTTGTCACCCGTTGTCCGGAAGCAAGTTCATCCTGATATTGGGCCAGCTGGCTATAGTTTTTTGAAAGGTTAGACAGTACATTATTGGATATCATGTTCTGCGTGATTCGCATAGGTTACGCCCCCATTTTGCTGATCAGTGTATCAAGCATCGTATCCAGCGTCGTAACTACCTTTGCACAGGCAGCGTAAGATTGCTGGTACTGAATGAGATTCGTCAGTTCCTCATCGGTCGATACACCGCTCACAGACGTCTGATGATTCTGCGCAGAGGTCAGCATCGTCGCAGAATTGGTCTCCAAATTCTGCGCGGTCTGCGAATTCGTACCGATCTGTCCGATTAAACCGGCGATATAAGTCAGCAGCGTCACTTCGTTGCTGGCAGTCGGTGTCCCGCCTTCCGCAATGGCATCGACATCATACTTATTGGATTCTACCACCGCTGCCATCGCCGTCGCCGCCGAGTTATCACCGCTCGCCTGTCCGTTCGTGTTAGAGGTAATATCGTCGTCCGTCAAATCACTGTTGACGTGAATATTGGCCGCCGTGACAGTTCCCGGGCTGGAGCCGCTACCACTGCCGAGAAAGAAAGACTCGGCTGCCGACGTGCCGCCTGCGCTTGCCGCATAAGCCGAATTAAATTCGGTTGAGAGTGCACTGGAGAAGTGATCAAGGCTTTTCATCACTTCCGGAAAATCTGTCGTGTAGGCATCAATCTCACCCTGCAACTCTCCGAGCCCGTTCGTCATAGCAGATGTGACGGTTTGGGTGCCGTCCGAACTGACAAGCGATTCGGCCGCTGTCGGATAACCGTCTGATCCGGTACCTGTTGTTACCGACAGATGATTGTTGGTCAATGTCGTACCGTCAACAAGCGTGGCCGCCGGAGAGTAGGCATTGCCGTTTGCATCTACAATGTTCACGGTATAGAGTCCCTCAGCCAGTGCCGGTGGGTTGCCGCCGCTTTTGCTGACTGTCACTTTAACATTAACGAGCTGCGAAAGCTTATCGACAAGTTGATCACGTTGGTCATAAAGATCATTGGGTAAATTGCCGTTTGCCTCCTGCTGATTAATCTGCTGATTCAGCGTATTAATCTGATCAGAATAACTGTTGACGAGTGTCACATTCTCGCTGATCTGTGAACTGAGGTTTGCCTGCACTTTACTGAGCGCCGTTGACGTATAATTCAGCGTATCAGCCAGAGCCGCCCCATCCTCAAGCACCGTCGATCCGGTACCGCTTGTGTCCGAATTGCTGGATAGATCTTCAAGTGATTGCCAGAAGTTATTCAGCGCCGTTGATATCCCTTCAGTTTGCGTCAAATCGGAGGAAGTTGCCGTTGTTTCATTGACGATATCCTCCATTTGGCTGTATGCGTCGCTGAGGGCTGACCAATAGCCGTTAAGATTTGTATTGTCACGCACCTGCTGATCGGCGAATTGGTCGCGGACACGGGTCACCGCCTGAGCGGATACCCCCGTGCCGATGGCTCCATTGATCTTTGGCGCATTAAGGCCAATACCGGGGTAGGACAGTGATTCAGCCAAGTCAACACGCTGACGTGAATATCCGGCCGTGTTGGCGTTCGATATATTATTGCCGGTCGTCTGAATCACTTCCTGATTCACTTCAAGCGCCTGTTTCATCATTTCAAGACTAGAAAATATCGGAATCATTGGTCTTCTTCCCCTCGGCCCCTACTAGGCTTTAGAATCAATGCGCCCGCTAAAAGCGCTGCCTTGCTTTTTCCCGTTCTGCCCGTATGTCAGTGAGGCTACACGTTGTGGCTGCAACATATTCAAGTTAAAATTCGTCCAACGCAGGGCCTGAACGAGCAGCTGCTGATTCAACTGATTCACAGCTTTTAATTCTTCAATGATCCGCCCAAGGCGGCTGCGCAGTTCATGATACTCAGCGCGTTCACACTCCGGCACAATCCGCTCGATCCATTTCCTAAACGTCCAGCCGGTGCCGCCCGCTTGCAGTCCGACAGTTGTTCGCTCGATTTCTGCCAGACGAGCGCGTTCCAATAGCTGCACTTGCCCGATCAGTCTCAGTTCTTCACGCGTCTCACGTTCAACTGCCTTCACATCCGCTGCGGCGAGCGCGGCCGTCTTTCGATCTGCCGCAGTCTTCAGCTGAATATGGCAATCAATCAACTGTGTGACAATCGTCTGCATCAACAACGCTGTCTGCTCACTCCCTGCTCCTCCTTTCATTGCTGATTCCAGAAGTCGAACATTTTAGTCGCGATGGCCTGCGCATCGACATGATAACTGCCGGCACTCACCTGGGCCTTAAGATCATTCAGGCGTTTGCTGCGTGTCTCGTCAATTTTTTGAGACTGTTGCATTTGCCGTGCCGCATTTGAAATTTCAAGTTTGTCGCTTGCTGAGACCGCCGCCCGGTCGGTATCGCCAATTTTTGTATGAACATAATTGCCATAGATCTGTTGCAGCGGCTGATAACCTTCAACTTTCAACTTGCTTGCCTCCTTTGTGCCTAGCCGTTCGGATCAGGAATTGGAACCGCCGTTGCGCTGCGTGTGGTAGGTCGTTCGCTCAAGCGTTCGTTTCAACACATCCTGTTCGGCTTCACTGCGCCGTATATCGTCCGTCATCTGCCGTTGACAATCATCGCACAGCGTCCCCGACGTAATCAGCTTGCCACACGACCTGCACGGATAGCCAAGGTTCGGAAATAGCGACGTCTTTAGCCTTCCTTCACGAATCCACTGGTAAATTAACTCCACCGGCACTTTAGTTGCCTCATGAACTTCAGGAACAGCGGCCATGCGATGCTTTTTTGCAACAATATATTGGTAGACAGTGTCAAACTGCCGTTCCTGTTTCTCCAAGCATTGCGGGCAGTAAGGCGAGGCCATCCGGACGAACAGTTTGCCGCAATCTTTGCAGTTGGCAAGTTCAGCCATAACAGTACCCTTCTTTCACACGTGAATTTCAACAATGAGCTTGCGCCTACACACCGCGATCAGAAAGAGCAGGCAGCCTGTGCCAAAAGTCCGCTTTCGCTCCTGTTTCACTGAGCGCTGCGCCCTTCCAGTCGGTTTAAAGCCTTGCTGAGAGCACCGGAGTGAAACTGAGTACGCCGCCCCTTGAAAGTGGCACATCCGCGGCCGCACTTGCCGCCGTCTATTCGGAACAAGCAGACATGAATCAGCTTCGCCTTTTTTGAAAGAGTACAATCACCGGTTCACTTAATTACTAATTAGGACATGAAGCGTGCTCATTACAATGCAATAAAAATATCTCTCGTATTTTTATCGGCCAATGTCGATGAATCTTTAAGCTTTGTCCCGCCAATCCGTGCCGCAGGCGGTCGGTGCATTAAAGCACGTCGTTGCCGAATTATACGCAAAGATTCACACGGCTAACTGACAAACCTTTCAGCGTTATTGTATCATTAAAGAAAAGATGAGTCAGAGAAGACATTTTTTCACACAAACCGATACCGCGCTGACGCAGGAGTTGAACGTAATGCATCGTGCAAATGGCCCGCTTAAAACCTTTCTGATTATGGATTTGTTGCTTATCGGCTGCCTTGCCGGTTTTTATATGCACGACCATCAAATCAATCCTCTTAAGCAAGTTCAGAACTGGGGCCGCTTTCTGACCGATTCTGCTCAAAAAGCGGCGCTGGCCGCCGGATTCTCGAGGCCGGCACAAAAGGTTGCCCCGCTTGAGGCGCCGCAGATCAGTCAGAACCCTGAGTTGCCGCGCGGCTGCGAGGTGACGGCGCTGGCTATGCTGCTTGCCCAAGCCGGTATATCTGTCGATAAAATGACACTGGCAAACAGCATTCAAAAAGTGTCTTATTTTCAAAACGGCTACTACGGCAATCCCAATGAAGGATTCGTCGGCAGCATGACCGACAAGGCTCAACCCGGCTTCGGTGTCTACCATACTCCGCTCGTTCGGCTCGCTCAGTCCTTCCTGCCGCATCGAATTATTGACATGACCGGCCAGTCTTTTACCGATGTCGAACGCCAGCTCAGTCGCGGAAAAGCAGTGCTAATCATTACAAACATTACTTTCAAGCCACTCGCTCCGGATCTTTTTCAAAACTGGCAGACGAGCAGCGGAAAAGTAAAAATCACTTATTATGAGCATACCGTACTGCTTACCGGCTATAACAAAACCCAAGTCTTTTTTAATAATCCACTCGGTGAAAAAAATCAGGCGGCCGATAAAGCAGCCTTTGTTCAAGCGTGGCAACAAATGGGGTCGCAGGCGATCAGTTACGGGGATATGCCGGTTCACTGATGTCTGCGTGTCGCGGAGAATATCGCCTACCCGTGAATCAATGTCAACGAGCGAATGACAAGTGGGCCGGCTGTGCTGAGCCGCGCTGCCGCCGCACGGATCGTCGCACCGGTCGTGTAGATGTCGTCAACAATTAACAGGCGACGACCGGTCAGTTTGGCAGCTGCGCCGGTCTGCAGAATGAATAACCGGCTCATGTTCTCCATCCGCTGTTCGCGGTTTCTCATGCTCTGTCTGTCCGGTGAAGGGCTGACGTGCAAAAGCGCCTCCACCTTTTCTGCAGGCAGCATATCGGCCAGCAGATCAGCTTGATTGAACCGTCTTTGCTCAAGACGAACCGTGCTGAGTGGAATCGGCACAATCAGCCAGGCATCATTTTTCATAACCCACGGCGGCAAAACATATCGTAGACAAGCAGGGCATAAGCCCCTCAGCCGTCGGTAAGCGCTTTGCCAATCACGGCCAAACCCTTCAATGATTGCTGCGTCACCGCGAAACTTAAGATCGGCAATGATGGTCTTTAACGGTTCATTGTATGTCAATACCGCCATATTGCCATGAAAAAGGGGGAGCGGCAGACGCGATTCCCACCTCCTGCAATCTCTGCACAGCTTGCCGTCGTGAAACCGTCGATCAAGCCTCAGCAGATCGCGTCCGCAGCCGCGGCACGCATCTTTTTGAGAAATGAAACAGAATTTGCCGATGCACTCGTCACAAAATTGCGGTTGTTCGCAAACAGAGAAAAGACTGGCGACAGTCGGTTTGTACTCCACCGCTTTGCCGCAGCTAAGGCACAAAGTCATTAAAGCTTTGCCTCCTCATTCATGCGGTGAATGTGGCGGCGCGCACGGTGCATGGCCCGCGTGCTGCCATTGTGAAAGAAAAGAACATCGCCCTCAGGACGCTCGACAGAGCGCCCGACCCTCCCGGCAATCTGCACGAGTGCGCGCTCGTCAAAAATGGGATCATCCGCACCAAACACGGCCACCTCCACTCCGGCTATCGTTACCCCGCGCTCAAGAATGGTTGTTGTCACGAGCACATCCAGCTGTCGGCGACGGAAGTCGGCGACCTTTCGGTGACGGTGCGGATCATGGGCATGCACACCGACGACACGGCCGCAGCCCTGTCTCTGCAAGCTTTCCGTTAGCTGCAACACGGCACCGACGGTCGGTACAAAAACAAACAGCGGGATCCGCCGCGCGCATTTTGCGTTCATCCACTTCAAAAAGACTTCCGGAAGCCGGCCTGTTCGCAAAGCTGCACGCCAATTGCCGATCCAGTGAAAATCCGGCAGCGGCAGCGGATGGGCATGAAAACGTGCGGCTATACGCACGCCTTCCAGCGTACCCGATCCAAAGGCACGTCTCAATTGGTCCGGCGGTGTTGCTGTCAAATAACCGAATGGCGCCCCGGGGACGGCCGCTTTTCTGACGGCAAAGGCGAGCATGGGGTCATAAGAATAGGGGAAAGCATCAACTTCATCAATGATAATTTGGTCAAAACAATGAAAAAAGTGCAACAGTTGATGCGTTGTCGCAACGACCAGCGGTGAGGGTGCCGGTTTGTCCGTACTGCCGCCATACAGTGTGAGCAACCGCACCGCAGGGAAGGCGGCATGCAAGCGCGGCGCCAGTTCCTTGACAACGTCTGCTCGAGGGGTAGCCACTGCCACGCGTTTGCCGCTGCGCAGCGCCTGCTCGATCGCCGGATACATCACCTCCGTTTTCCCCGATCCCGTCACGGACCAAAGCAGAAATGACCGGCCTTGGCCAAGCGTTGCCCGCATCTTATCTGCGGCCGCTGCCTGTACCGGTGTCAGTGTTCCCGTCCAGCAGCACAGCGCTTCGTCCGGCTGATGCATCCATTCAGGCAAAAGTCTGGGACCGCTCCACGTCACCAGCCGGCTGTCTGCAAATACCGGTGCACCAAAATGCAGACAATGGCGACAGTAGACCACGTGCTGTCCGCCATGTATCAGGCTGGCAAATGCTTGCTGGTTCTGATTGCCGCAGCGATTGCAGCGCCACATTCGCAGCGGAAAAATCAGCGGCAACCGGTTGATTCGCTCGATGCCTTGCCGGATCGTTATCCATCCATGGCTGATATGCGCACTGATGACGGTTTGTGGAAACGGCAGCTGCTCCAACGCATACTCTTTTCCAAACAAAAATTGCTGGAGTGCATAATCAGGGGAATGCTCCATCCTTTGAGTGACAAACGGTACGGGCATGATCAAACACACCTTTCAAGTATCGGGGATTTTTCAAAGCGGGGCGTGTGGGCGGTAAACTAACATGAGATGAGCATGTTGCGGCAAAAGTAACCAAAGGATATTATACGGTAATATATTCGCTGTTAAATTTGATTGTCCTTCTTTTTCCGACCTTTTTTGATACGATTTCCTGACTTCCATTGATTTTTTACATTACCGCATTTGCGCGCGAAAGCATATTACCAAAAAAAAGCCGCCAAATACATGCCCTTTGGCGGCCTGCCAGCCTTTAGTATAATTTCACCCAACCATTTTTAATTGCTTGAACGACAGCTTGCGTGCGGTCATCAACATTCATTTTCTGTAAAATATTGCTCACATGATTCTTGACTGTCTTCTCGCTGATATATAGGTGGTCGCCGATCGCTCGATTGCTTTTGCCGTCTGCCATCAGCTGGAGCACTTCGCACTCACGATGCGTCAGAATATGAAGCGGAGGCCGGTATTCCAAATCGCGAAATCCGGACGGTTCAAAGCGAACGCCCTGTGTTGCCAAACGTCTAAATTCATTGACAAGGCTATATGTCACTTTCGGATGAATATATGCCCCGCCGCGGGCAACAATTCGCACCGCCTCAATCATTGAGTCTGCATCCATTTCCTTAAGCAGATAGCCAAGCGCCCCCACCTTAATGACATGCGTCACGTAGCTCTCGTCATCATGAATAGAAAGGATGATAACCTTGATACCGGGGTATTTCTCAACTAGTCGCCGCGTCGCCTCGACGCCGTTCATATTCGGCATGTTAATATCCATGAGCACAATGTCCGGCTTTGTCCGTTCGACAAGTGACTCGACGCCGCTGCCGTCATCGCCTTCGGCAACGACTTGGAAATCCTCTTCCATATCAAGAATACGCTTAACGCCTTCACGAAATAAGCGATGATCGTCAACCAAAGCAATTGTTGTAATCTGCGGACGGATGTTTGTCATAGTTGACCTGCTGCATATTCTCATTGTGTCTTGTCGAATGAATGAGATACCCGAGACTGCAACAGTTGTTTCACCTCACTTTTTATTCTCCCGGCTCTGCGCGCGATCGGGGCATACACACGGCCGGATGATCTGTCCACCCATTTCCTCATTCTCTCACAGGGACTGCTGCTCGTCTTCCGGGCGGATTGGGATCTTAGCCATAACCGTCGTCCCCTTATTTAACATTGAGCGGATGCTCAATTCCCCATCCAGCAGCGCCACTCGCTCCTTCATGCCAATCAAGCCGTAGCGATCCGTCTTCTCTTCCGCCTGATTGAAGCCCTTCCCATTATCCTTAACAAGAATAGTGACCGCATTCGGCCGATATTCCAGACGGACAAGGGCATAGCCTGCATGAGCGTGAATACACACATTCTGCACTGCTTCTTGAATCACGCGGAAGAGCGCGCTTTCGATTTTCGAAAGCAGCCTTTTCTCCTTACCCGCACATTGAAAGTCAATGTCCAGTTGGGGAAAATCGCTGGCAAGACGATGAAAATATTTTTCTAACGTCGGCACAAGGCCAAGATCATCCAGCGACATCGGCCGTAAATCGTAAATGATACGCCGCACTTCCGCCAATGCGTCTTTGACCATGTGTCGATATTTTCTCAGCTCAGCTTCCGCGGCCTGCGCACCCTGCTTCTTGCCAACGCGTTCAACAATGTCCATGCCGATAAGCACTTGGGCAAGCGTTTGAGCCGGTCCGTCATGTATTTCGCGCGACAGCCGTTTTCTTTCTTCTTCAAGCGCCTCAATAATTTTCAAAGCAAGAATGCGTTGTTCCCGCGCCGAAGCAACAACTTCGCCAACTTGCCGCAAATCACCGGTCAAATAGTTCAAAACTATCGTTACTTGACCGGTCAACCGATCCGCTTTGTCTATTGTCACGCCGATTTGAACGAACCGCCTTTCGAGCTCGTCGCGGCGCACGCGCATCTGTCGCTCCATTTCACGGGCTGCCGCAAGACTGCTCTGCACAGCATTGGCCTTTTCATAAGCCGCGCGTATGTCCGCTTCGTTAAAGCGGTCAAACGCTTTGCTGACTGAAGCCAAATGCCCCCGCGCCCGCCGTGCCTGAACTTCAAGTTCATCGCTGCGGACGATAACATCTGCCAGATCTTCTTTCAGCTGCTTCAACTCTTGCGATAAGAGTGTGTGCTCCTGTTTGGACTGTTCACCGATTTCGAAAATCTGGCGTTTGCTGTCGCTGACATTCGCAATCATTTGATTGATGATCTTGTCCAAATGCTTGACATTCAGCATTGACGAATCAAAGCCGCTATTCCCTGCCATTTTTGTATCCACCACTCACTTTAGCGAAACCCGTAGTCTGGCGCTAGAAACATTATGCCCATCCTCATAAGGGACTTATGTCCTAAAAGCAAAAATCAGCATTGGTTATATTTTCAGCTATTTAATTTCTTCAATCAAGTGCATTTTTTACCAAAAAGGAAACAGATAAACGAATAGCCTGCCATAGACGATACTAATTTCTCACACATTTAGTCATATTTTATAACAAAAGCTGAATAAATTTAAGACAAATTTGGTGAGGCCAGATTTTTTGAGACGACGGCGGAGCCTTAGCTTTTCTTATACTGGGTCCCGATAAAACCTATATAATTAGACTTATAAAAGAATTTTCTTGCAGAAGCCTTCACCTATCTTATAAAATGACTTTGTCAGCGACCGACGCATCACCCGGTAACCGCTGCGAGCCGGCAAAATGGTGGCAATGCTTGCGGCAGGTACTCATCAATGTCTTGAACGATGGACTTAAGCCTCGCTTGTTGCCTGAGCCCACGTGACAAAACCTTTTTTACCGTCTTTTTACGCAGTCGCCAGGAGGAAAGATCTTATGGATTTATTTGAACACCTCACCGTTGCCAAAGCAGCGATGAGCAAGCAGACGATTCGAGGGTCTCGCTTCATTGCCTGCGTCTTTCCGATCAGTCAAGCGGAGGACGCCGACGCGCGAATGATCGAGTGCCGGAAGGCGCATGTTAAAGCAAACCATCACTGCTTTGCCTATACGCTCGGCATTCGTCAGCACGTGCAAAAAGCAAGTGACGACGGCGAGCCCTCCGGAACAGCCGGCGCGCCGCTGCTTGATCTGCTGAAAACTTATCAGATTTGCGATACACTGCTTATTGTCACACGTTACTTCGGCGGTATCAAGCTTGGAACCGGCGGATTAATTCGTGCTTATACACACAGCGGTCGCGCCGCTTTACTCGCCGCAGGAATCGTGGCGCGCATGCCCTCCTTTTTGTGGAAAGTCCGTGTTGATTATCACATGAACGGTGCGCTCAATCATCTGCTGTGCGAGAGCCCCTGCACGATCGAAGACACGGCCTATGCCGATGCAGTGACTTACACCCTCTCATTGGATCAACGCGACGGTGCTGCCCTTGAGAAGGCGATACGCGAACAGACCAATGGACAGGCGTATATCAGCAGGCTGGA
The DNA here is from genome assembly GCA_047722915.1 of Sporolactobacillus sp. Lineage (GTDB taxonomy): Bacteria > Bacillota > Bacilli > Bacillales > Sporolactobacillaceae > Sporolactobacillus. The sequence goes on along the minus strand of JBDNZQ010000020.1, from coordinate 22,165 downwards.
CACGCTTTATCGTGAACAGGATGTGACCGGCACCGTATTCGCTTCCCGAGACTAAGCCCCTCTATCCTCTATTATCCGCCCGAAGAAGGGGGAATGGGGTACAGCCGCATGGCTCTGCCATCCTATTAACGCACATCAACATGACGTCCAAGCTCCTATCCAGCCATTCCCGCCATGTCTGCCTTTTATTGAGGCGGGCCAGGTGCAGTCCCCTCACTCATGCGGGCACTGCACCTCTTTCCAAACCGATCGGAGTCTCCGTGACTCGATCAGCCTTTGGCACCCGCGCACCCGGCTTTTTTCGCTGAACTATTCAGCAGTTTTTAACCTATTGACAATGTTCAAATCTAATGTTGCTTTTGCTAAGGCAAACCCTTGTGCCGTCGCGCCTTGCAAGAGAGGCATGCAGCCGGGCACCGGCAGGCCTGCGTGTTCCCGCGGCAACCACGCCTCGTGCAGCAAAAGGGGTTAAAAACAATAATTAATGCTAACAGAGTCAACCTGCTAAAACAGCCGGCAGCGCGCAAATGCGCTTTGCCGGCTATTGGTCATGAACCTCATTTTTTCAGTTGATCGGGCCTCCCGGCAGCGGTGAGCAATCGAAAAAGAGAGAGCCGCAGGCCTGGGGCCTCCGTCTGCTTTAAAACCCGGCGCACAGCTCACTTTGCCTTGCTCATACTAAATAGGCGCTTATAAGCGTTCAAAAGCGGTCTGTAACTGATGCTGATCAATCCGACGCCTTCGACTACAAGTTCGATGACCACAAGCACACCGACAATGATTAACAGGGAGACAAAGAGCGTCGAACTGGAAAGCAGAATGGCCGCCAAAGCAAACAGCGCGCTCATCCCATACATCAACACAACCGTCTGTGCCTGCGTGAAACCGTAGCGCAGCAAGCAATGATGCAAGTGTGAGCGATCCGGGGCCATGAGCGGCTGCTTATTCACCCAGCGGCGAACAATGGCAAACAATGTATCGGAAATCGGCACGGCCAAGATAACCATTGGCAGCACAATCGAGAACAGTGTCACATTTTTAAAGCCAAGCAGCGAAAGAACAGAGATAATATAACCGAGAAAATAGCTGCCGGTATCCCCCATGAAAATTTTGGCCGGATGAAAATTATACGGCAGAAAGCCGAGCGTACTTCCGAGCAGAATCGCACTGACCGCAAAGACAAACATGTTGCCCTCAGTCAAGGACAATCCGGCAATCGTCAGCAGAACGATGCTCGAAACACCGGCAGCCAGGCCGTCAAGCCCGTCAATCAAATTAATAGCATTCGTAACGCCCATAATCCATAACAGCGTCAGCGGTACGCTGAGCCAGTTCAAGTAGAGCACGCCATTAAACGGAAGGTTAATAAAAGTAATGCTGATGCCGCCGCCAACCATCACAAGCGCCGCCAAGAAATGAGCAACAATCTTAATTTTTGCAGACAATGAAAAGAGATCATCAAGCGCACCGGTCAGAACGACAATCGTACTCCCCGTTAAAAGCGGCAGCGTGTAACTGCTGGCCGGCCGCAGAATCAGCATGCCGATCATAAATGCCAAGTAGATGGCCAACCCGCCAAGCCGCGGCATAATTTTTTTATGCACTTTGCGGGCATTAGGCGCATCCGTCGCCCCGATCTTCAGTGCCAACTTTTTTACAAATGGTGTCAGAACGGCAGCAAACAAGATACAACTAATAAAGGTTATATAGATCATTTTATCCGCTCGCCTTTTCCCTTTCCAGTTGTCTGAAGTAGCCTATCAAACATGAACCTCAACCATAAACAAACAAGCTAATCCAACGGTCATTATAGCATATTGTAAAAAAATCAAAAGATAATCTTTACAAAAAAAATAATGCTCCACAACTTATTACAGATAGTTTACAATACTTAAAATGCCCGTCAGGACAAATCGGTTTTTTTCCCAAATTTGCACGTGAGCGCCGACTGCTTTTTTAACACCGGTTACTTTTACTGCACGATCCTATCCAGATGACGAATGCGCATCACCAGTTTCTTGGCCATTGTCGTTTGGCAACGTGAGCGTGCTATAATAGCTTAAAATAGTTCAGTCAAAACAAATGATCGAGACTGTACTGCGGCCTTGCATGCCGCAAGCGCACCGCCAGCCTTTTCAAACCCATTGGCGCTGTGCAAGCATTACGTTCAGCTTGCTGCCTGCTATTGCAGCTGACACAGTCGACGGATGTCACTGCTGCCCTGCGGCTGCATGCCGGACAAATTCCCGCACTGAAGACGTGCGCTGTAAAGAAAAGGGATTTTACTTGAACAATAAAAAATGGCTTGGCAACCTTGCCATTAATACCTATACCTGTCATGAGCAGCCGTTGCAGGAGCTGACCAAACGGCTTCAAACCCATTGCCGCACAACTCTTTTTTTTCTAAATGACCATGCGTTCAATCTTGCACAGGATGACGCCGCCTATCGCCGCATTCTCAACGCCGCTGACCTGCTGCTCAATGACGGCGTCGGTATAAAGATCGGGGCGCGGCTCTTCGGCATTCGCCTGGAGGAAAATCTGAACGGCACTGATTTTATTCCCTTGTTTCTCCGCTTGTGTCTGGCACAAGGCCGGCGCGTCTACCTGCTCGGTGCCAAAGCGGACGCCGTGGCCGCGGCAGCCCGGCGGCTGAGTAACCAATTCGCACCTGAACTCATTGCCGGCTTTCACCACGGTTATTTTCGCGACGTCAAAGAAATGGTGGCTGAGATTAACGCCAGCGGTGCCGATGTCCTGATCGTCGGAATGGGCATGCCGCTCCAAGAAAAATTCATCGCCGCTCAGCATGAAACACTTAAACCGGCAGTGTGCATCGCCGCCGGAGGCTTCATTGACTTTGCCTCAGGGCTCAAGCGCCGCGCCCCAAAAATCATGCGGCAGCTTAACCTTGAATGGCTGTTCCGCATGATGCTCGAGCCGCGGCGAATGTGGCGTCGGAATGTCATCGGCCACGTACGATTTTTCACCACACTTTTTACGCTGAAGCGCCGCCGGTAATCATTCCCCTTGTTTCTTTCAACTGTGCTAGAATGGGAGAAGAATCGCGGAAGGAAGGCTTAGGTCATGGATCAGAATTTTTTTATACGCAATCGTCGCAAGCTGTACCGGCTGCTTGACGATCAATCGCTTGTTCTGCTCTTTGCGGGAGAGGCGGCACACCAGTCAGCAGACGAAAGTTATCCGTTTTACCCCAACCGGCATTTTTACTATATGACTGGCATTCAGGAACCGAAAGTCATTTTTGCGGCAACAAAATTCGACGGAAAAGTTGAAGAACGGCTATTTATCGCACGTGCGGATCCGTGGATGGCCCGGTGGTATGGTGAGACCATTACCCCAAGTGAAGCGGTGGAAGCATCCGGCATCGAAAAAATCGAACTGCTCGACACCTTTGAACGCTTTATCCGTGACCAATTCGATGGCAGAGTTTATCAGCACCTCTATCTCGACCTCGAGACAAAGTCGTGGGAATTTCCCCAGCGCCCGGCCAATCGATTGGCTGCCGATGCGGCGGTGACCTATCCGTACCTCACGATTCATAATCTCTATCCGATGATCAGCAATCTGCGTGTAATCAAAGAGCCCGAAGAAATTGAACTGATTCGCAAAGCCGGCCGGATTACCGCTGAGGGCATCCGCAACGTGCTGAGGCATGCGAAAGCCGGTATGAAAGAATACGAACTTGAGGCCTATTTTAACTTTGTGCTGAAAAGTGCCGGCGTGACAGAATTTGCTTTTCCGACCATTCTTGCCAGCGGCTTTAACGGCACCGTGCTCCACTACTCGGAGAACACGGGAACGGCTGAAGACGGCAGTCTTGTGCTGCTCGATCTCGGCGCGCAGTACAAGCTTTATAATGGTGACATCAGCTATACCTTCCCGGTCAACGGAACGTTTACGCCACGGCAGAAGACGATCTATGACATCGTGCTGCGCTGCAACCGTGCCGTCACAGAGATGGTGCGCCCGGGCATCGCTTTTGAAGCGCTCAATGACTTTACCATTCAGTTTTTCACGGAAGAGTTGACAAAGATCGGTTTGATCAACCGTCCGGAAGAGCTGCGAAAATACTATTTTCACCACGTTAGCCACTCGCTCGGACTCGATACACATGACGTCGGCGACTATCGCGATATGCGGCTGATTCCGGGAGAAGTCATTACGAACGAACCGGGGCTCTATATTCCGGAAGAAAGCATCGGCATCCGCATTGAGGACGACGTGCTCGTCACTGAAACCGGCTATGACGTGCTCACCGACACTCTGCCGCGCACAACAGAGGAGATCGAGGCATTTATGGCCGGAAGCAGCCGCTGAACGTCCATACCGACAAGCGTTTCCTTGGCGGCATCCGTGCACCGGACGCCAAAACATATGCTTTGTTCTTAATAGACCAGACAAGAAGGCCGCCACGCGTATTCGAGGCGGTCTTCTTCGCACTGATTGAGGAAAAAGACGCCATTCGGCAGGAGGATTCCTATGAAAATCGTCATCGCTCCGGATTCATTTAAAGAATCATTAAGCGCGCGTGAGGCCGCAGAGGCCATTCAGCAAGGCTGGCAAACGGTCTTTCCAACAGACTCGTTTGCACTTGTGCCGATGGCTGACGGCGGCGAGGGCACCGTTCAGGCACTGGTCGATGCCACCGGCGGTCATATGATCCATCGGACAGTCACAGGCCCGCTGGAGGCGCCTGTGGATGCCTTTTTCGGTCTGCTCGGCAACGGGAAAACAGCGGTGATCGAGATGGCCGCCGCCGCCGGTCTTGAACACATCCCACCGGACAGGCGCAATCCGCTCATTGCGACAACCTACGGCGTCGGTGAGCTGCTGCGCGCCGCGATGGACAGCGGCGCCCCCCCCCAATTTAACGGGGGAGGCGGCCGCGCCCCCACACCAGGCCGCCCCCCCCGGGGCGAACCGCTCGGCTTTCGCTTCCTTGATGACGCGCACCGTCCACTCGCCCGCGGGGGGCTGGCGTTAAGCAACCTCGCTGCCATTGATTGCACGCACGCTGATCCGCGTTTGGCAAAGATGCGCATAGACATCGCATCGGACGTCGTCAACCCTCTGCTTGGAGAGCAGGGTGCCGCCGCCGTTTTTGCCCCGCAAAAAGGTGCCAGTGCTGCGCAAGTTCAGCTGCTTGAAGCGGCAATGGTGCGTTTTGCCGCTGTCCTCAAACATGACTGCGGCCGGGACGTTGCAGCGGTTGCCGGAGCAGGGGCTGCCGGTGGGCTCGGTGCCGGTGCCCTCTGCTTTCTACACGCTCGTATCCGCCGCGGCGTCGACGTTGTCATCGAAGCGGCTCGACTGGAGGCACAGATGGATCGTGCAGGACTTGTAATGACTGGTGAGGGGCGCATCGACGGGCAGACTATTTTCGGCAAGACACCGATCGGCGTCGCGCGTTGCGCGCAAAAGAAAGGCGTGCCCGTGATTGCATTCGCAGGCTCACTCGCACCCGGCTATGAATCGGTATATGCGCACGGCATCGATGTCTTATTTCCTATTGTCAGCGGACCTGTTACTCTGGAGCGGGCGCTTGAGGAGGCCGCTGCAAATTTGCAGCGAAGTGCAAGAAATGCAGCTCGGCTTTGGCAGATTGCCCACCCGTGAATCAAACGAGCGGGGGCGCCTCGAGGCGCTGGTTAATGGGTAGCCGATTCGCCCCGCCTGCCGCACAGTATTAGAAAAACTTGGCTCAGCCGAGTCCCTGGGACGACAGCTGAGCCTTAGCTTTTCTTATACTTAGTCCCGCCGGACTCTCTAATCTATCTTAAACGTATTAGAAAAACTTGGCTCAGCCGAGTCCCTGGGACGACAGCTGAGCCTTAGCGTTTCTTATACTTAGTCCCGCCGGACTCTCTGTACCTTCTTAGCGTGTGGAAAAAGTAGCGGTATCCTGTTCTTGGGGCACCGCTACTTTCAGTAAAAAGGGCAATCGCATTCGCCGCCATCCGTTTGCTGCCTGCGCCGGCCAGCACGCGCAACTTGCGGCTCCATCCACCGCTGCAACATAAGAGCGCCAATTCACTTTTAACCGATTGTTCCCTGTTTCAAGGCTTCATTAAGCCTAAAAGTTGATCGATATTGTCTGCCCACACCGTGCGCCCTGCTTGATTCAGCGTCACACCGTCCGCTTCTAGCAAGTTACCCAGCTGCTTGCCGGTCGGAAGCTTTGCAAATCCGTCCAGCACCGTTAACTTCTGCGCCTCAGCATATTGGGCGACGCCGCTGATGCGCGCACTCATATATGCTAACTTCGTCGATCCATTCGGCAACACGACGTAGAAGGGAGCTTTCGGGTCAGCTTTAGCCAGCTTATCCTTGAGCGCCAGCATGACCGCTTTCGTATCATCGGTACTCACTTGATGATCGTCATTATAGATCAACGGCACATAAAACACAGCATCCGGTTTTGCGGGCATCGATTGAAGGAGGTTCCCCGGTTGCAGTTGATTCAGCTGGAGCGACGTCGTCTGATTCAGTGAAAGCGGCGTCACTTTAAAGAAAAATTGACCAAATGTCGCGTCAAAGCTGTTCTGCAGAAGCTGCGCATAGACTTGAACCTGCCGGTCACCGATCATTGCGATTTGCACCTGTCCATTTTTCTTGTAAGCGGCAAGCGCTGCCGGCTGCATCTCTTTCGGTAGCCTGTGAATCTGGCGAATAATTTTCAAATTTGACACATCGTTTGCCAGTGCGGCCGCACTGGCCGTTTCACTTGCATCCAGCGAACTGGCGTGCGCCACTTGTTGGAGTCGCTTGTCCCAATACAACTTGCCTCCGGCGACGGAAAGCAGGCAGAGCAAGACGAGAATGATCAATACCAGTTTCTTGAGCATAATGTTTTATCACCCTTAGTCAAAAAGCGACAAATGTTTAATAGCATCATAGCATGTTCACGCTAAAAAATCACTTCGCTGAACGAATTCAATTACTCGACTCATCTTCGCCGGCACGGATGATGACAATGTTCACACGCCGATTCATCGCTTTGTGCTCCGGTGTGTCGTTTGGCACAACCGGGCGATACTCCCCATAGCCAACAAAGTGAAACCGGTTCGGTTGCAGATGATCGTTGTCAATTAAATAGTTCATAACCGTCTGTGCTCTCGCTCCTGAGAGTTCCCAGTTGTTCTGGAAGGGTGAATTATGGGAGGAATACGGTGTGTTGTCAGTAAAGCCCTCCACACTCACTTCATTATTGACTTGGTTGATCAAACCGCCAATTTTCTGCAAAATCGGCAATGCTTCCGGTTTCAAATCCGCCTTGCCAAGATCAAACAAAATTTGCTCACGAAAGGTAAGCTGCACGCCGCGTGGTGTTTCTTCCAATGTGACTTCAGGACTTAAATGATTGTCTTCTATGTATTTATTAATTTGTGTATAAAGTGAATCAAGTCGGCGTGTATCCACATCATCCGATGACTGCTTTTTTGAGGATGTGTGACTTTTTTTCAGTGTCACAATCGACTTGGAATCCGCCTGCCCCTGTTCGGTTGCCGGATAGCCCATACTCTCTAAAATCGAGCTGCCATTGAACTGTTGTTTCAGTGTCGAAATCAGTGAGTTAAATTTTTCATTTTGAACACTGCTCATTGAGAACATGACAATAAAAAAAACGAGCAGCAGCGTAATCAAATCGGAGTATGTCACCATCCAGCGATCTGAATTTTCATGGCTCTCTACTTTCTTGACTGGATGACGTTTGCGGTGATTAGCCATCGTATGGCGCTCCTTCCTTCTCCGTAGAAGCGCTGCCTTCCTCAAGCCGTGCTTCGGCACGCGTACGCGCTTCTTCGTCAAGGAAGGCAAATAGCTTTTTGCGCAGGATCATCGTATTCTCACCAAATTGAATGGAGAGAATACCTTCCGCCTTCAATTGCCGGTCCAGTACATCATTCGCCAAATTAGCTTTTACTTTATTAAAGATCGGCAAATAGATCAGGTTGGCAAAGCTGATGCCATACAGTGTTGCTATAAAGGCAACGGCGATGGCGGGTCCAAGACTGTTCACATTGCTGAGACTGCCCAGCACATGAACAAGTCCCATAACCGTACCGATAATGCCCATCGTCGGTGAGAAACCTCCTGCCGCCTCAAATATCCGACCAACTGCCATGATCTTCTGCTCATAAAGTTCAATATCACGATTTAAAATGTCGTCAATGACGTCGGAATCGACACCATCAACGACCATCTGCATGCCATTGAGCATGAACGGATCCTCAGCGAAGCGTTCCTGCTCTGATTCAAGCGCCAGCAACCCCTCACGCCTTGATACATTCGCCAGCTCCACAAGCTGCTCAATTGTCGCAGAGTGATCAATTTTTCGTGACATAAACGCATATTTGAAGATAAAAGGTACCTTTTTCAGTGTGCCAAATGGAAAACTGACGACCGTCGCTCCAAGCGTCCCGCCGAACACAATAAGAAAAGCCGTTAACTTGAAAAGTGCGCCGAGTGACCCGCCCTCCATTGTAAAACCGAGTATTAGGCAAATAAAACCAATGAGCAATCCACCAATTGTCGAAAAATCCACACGTGTCACTCCTCCACTGCATCTATTTTATTATCGGTTAGCGCAGGCAAAAGCTAAAGACGAACATATTGATGCTTGGCAAAAAAACCGGTTGTATCGGTTCAATTTCACGGTATGGCTCAAACATAAGATGCCGTTTCCATGACTTACGTCTTAAAAAGAGCCGATGAACGGTCACTTCAAGGGACTTTTGCACTGTATTTATCAGTAATCCGCGCTGATAAAACGAGACAAAAGGATGAATATGATAGGCTTTAAGTCTTAACCGATAGCCATTCATATGTTTCACCTCTTTGAAAAGTATGGACACGAAAAGATAAGGCTAAAAGCGGATACCGTCTAAAGACGGTGGGTCTAGACCACGCTTTTGAAAACTAAAAAACCAGCTGAGAAAAAACTGCAAAATGACGGACACACCTCACAAAGGCTTTTCCAGACTCACCAGACTCATAGGCTTAGAAATGTAATAATATTCCAAACTGCTTATGCAAAAAATCTTTTGTTTCCCCACAACTCTTGTTATAATAGCTTTGACATTATTTACTTGCACAACAGCAGTCTATTTACAGTAGCAGAGATTGCCAATTTTGACGCATCTGTTCGGATGGCTGCATTATATCGACTGCATATCAACATAAACAGACAGTTTTTTACTGATCTGTCAGAATTAGCTGAATCTGCTCACATGCAGCCGGGAGTGACGAAATCATGAAAAGAACGATCGCAGCAAAAGAGATCAAGGAAGGCGTCATTTTAGCACAGGACGTATTTGTCAATTCCACTGTGCTCTATCATAGCGGTACGTATTTGACCGCTCAAATGGCAGAAGACCTTTTGCATAAAGACATTCAAAAACTCGATGTTTTATCCGGTGTTCTGCCGCCTTTTGAGAGTGACGGACACGCTCTGCTGTCCGAACACGATAAAAAACTGCTGACTGAGCGCTTCCACAATGACATGACGCAGATCGCCGACGAATTGCGGTACGGGCATATTCTGCATTCAGAGACGTCATATAAATGGCTGTTACGCCTTTATTTACGTCTTTTTTCCAGCCCGTCCATTCGGCTGCTGATGGACAGCATGAAGCAGTGGGATCCGCATTGTTATACGCACTCTATTGATGTATTCGTCTTCTGTAGCCTGCTTAGCCGCCGCTTGGATGTGAACCTCCCGCAAGGCTTTATTATTGGCAGTTTGCTGCATGACATTGGAAAGCTTTGCACGCCGCGCGATATTTTATTGAAGACTGGCAAACTGACCGAGCGTGAATATCAGCAGATTACCAATCATACGATTGACGGTTACCATCTGTTAAAAAAATTTGGTTTTAATGAAGAGGTCTGCCGCATTGCCCGCTCTCATCATGAACGTTTGAACGGCAGCGGCTATCCGGATCGGTTGTCCGTTTCTGCAAGCGATTGCGACCTTGATATTATTATGATTGCCGACGTCTATTCTGCGCTTACTCTTAATCGTTCCTACCGAAAACCGATGCACGCCACTAAAGCATTGGAAATCATTTTACGAGACACGTTTTCCCGCCATTTGTTCGACTGCGACACATGCTATCGTTTTATCGAATTCATCAGCATCTATCCGTCCGCTACGACGGTTTCTCTCTCCGACGGACGGACGGGCACTGTTATTTCTACTCCCAAAGGATCACCTATTTTACCGCAGATTCAACTTGATCATAGTCCATGCATCGTCCAGCTTCCTAAAGACTTGTCGATTACGGTTGCCAGTGTCAGCGGCTGGGACATTCGGCAGATCAATCGTCAAGAAAAGCAAAACTGGCAGAACTTCATCCGCTACTTAATTGACGGTGATTCATCGGCCGCGATGAACTGTCTGGAGGATCTGTCGGACGGTAAACGCGTTGAAGATGTTTATATCGACATATTCGAACGCGCACTGGCAGCAATTGCTATCGGGCAAAAGAAAGGAACGTTTACGGTTTCTGATGAACTGATTGCACAGGGCACTGTCATTACCCTGCTTGACTGGCGTCTGCTCCACTTCGCCGCCAATGTCAGATCGGTTATGGGGCGCGCGATTATCACAAACATGAGCCGCGTCGGTGAATTCGTCTACTCAAAAATGATCGACAATTTGTTAAAGGTGAACGGTTGGCGAACTTTTCTCCTGCCTGATGTCATCAACCCCACTCAGCTTGAGGAAATCATTGACAAAAAACATTGTACTTATCTGTGCATGCCTGTTACCGGGCCTCATCATGCACCGTCAATCATCCAGCTGCTGCATAAGTTGTTGAAACAGTTTCCCGATCTGACCATTTTCATTCATGGGGATTGTTCGGATATATCGGCACATTGCCGTCATTCAAGAATTCTTATCAGTACTGACTTTAGTGAATTTGTAGCCAATATGACGTCGTGCTTTCCCAAAAATATATCTGAAATTCTATAACTTCGGTGCTTTCACCTTGCCGCCACTGCGTCATTGCTTCTTACTGTTTGAGGGCACCGCAGGCAACGTGATTTGAACGAGCGAATACTCCTAATGGTCGCGCGATATTTACCCGACGGCCATTCGTATTATTTCACATTTATATAGAAAAATTGGATTTACACAAGCATAGGCGCATTACACGTCTCCTCAAACAAACCGGCATCCGGCCCAGCAAAAAATAATATTATAACTTGGCTCTGCCAAGTCCCTTGGGACGACGGCTGAGCCTTAGCTTTTTCTTAGACTTAGTCCCGCTGACATCGATAGACGTTCTTAACGTATAAACAAAAACCTATTTGAAAAGCATGAAAGAAAGAGCCACGGATTAATCCGTGGCTCTTTCTTTTTTGTCAGCGTGACACCACATCAGCCAATGACTTCAATGTTGTCCTTGCCGCCGTATTTTTCATACCAAGGTGTCGCATTCTCCGTAAGGATAGCATTCAACTCTTCGACATTCTTTCTGCCCTGCGAGCGAAGCCATTCAACGGCGCCTGCTTCTCCACCCTTGCCGTATGCTTCGACGCCGTCACGCCATGTCGCACGGCCGCACAGTACACCGTTATATTTCGCACCGGCATCGTGTGCGAAAACGAGCGTTTTCTGGAACAGTTCGGTTGACACACCGGCACTCAGCCAAATGTAAGGAACAGTTGTGATCTTATCAATTTCAAGGAAATATTGCTTTGCCTCTTCCGCCGTATAAACGGATGCATTTTCACCGACGCCTTCAACACGGCTCATATCAACCGGCACTTCAAGCTTCAACACATCAATGCCGTAGCGTGCCTGCGTAAAGACTTTCACGGACTCAAGCACCTTATGCGGTTTAATTTTGGCAAACTCAGCCTTATCCGTTACTTTTTCATCGTAAGTCACGATTTCAAAGAACAGCGGAATATCTTCAGCTTTACATTCTGAGCCAATACGCTCGACAAAAGCTTTCTTTACATCGTTGATCGTATCCGGTTCATCCGGATCAAAGTATACGAGCAATTTAACAGCGGTACCGCCATTTTCTTTGATCCGCTTGACTGACCAGTTCGGCAGAAGATCCGGAATGCGTCCCGGTTCTGTCGCATCGTAACCCGTCTTCTCATAAGAAGTCAGCAAACCGCAGCTGGCAGCACGAGCTTTGCCGGCCGGGATGCCGTACTCAGGATCAAGCAGAATGGCACTTGCATATGGCGTTAATTCTTTCGAGACAAGCGTTTTGAAATCAGAAAGTTCTTCAATCGATGCATCAGAACCCTTAGCCGCACCGATCATGCGTTTGAGTGATCCGCGCTGATCGATCGCAAGAGCAGCAATGACACCGTTCTTATCAGACAGTTGTTCCAAAAATTCGAACTTGCCTTTCGACATTTTAACCATTACTATTCCTCCACAGCTTTTTTTGACAACAGTCAAGGTTGTCCGACATCTTTCATCGAAAAGCTGTTGTCACGCATATAAAAGTTCATGCGCGAAAATCAGCCGTTTCGATCCTGCACTGTTCATTTTAAGTCATTTTCATTCACTGTGTCAATTTAACAACGCCGTCAAACTGTGAACGATCAGGGGCAATTCCCTCAGCATGTCCTGCATCTCAGCTTCAAGATAAGCCCGGCAGTCGGCGATTGCAATTGCTTACAGACTGCTGGTTCACCGCCTCTAAGATGTCTGGCTTAACCATTCATCTGTTGTCAATAGGGGCGGTTTACACCATTTCCGGTCGTGCTCACCCTGTTCCATGAACTGGGCAGAGATGACAACACATACGGTGGATACAACACGCTATTGCATTGTGAAGCTGCCGGGTAGGTACGGCTAGCCCATTAGCATAAAAAAATCTCACGTATGACTAACACGTTTGCTTCCTGTCGGACGTGTCATTAATAGTCTCGTCGGCAGGCAAATTGGACGTTTATCCGGCAAAAGCAAGATCTGTATGATCTCGGCAAGTTAACGAACACGGAGAAGGCAAAAGCAAAGAAAAAGGGCTGAACAAAATGTGCCAAACAATGGATAGAGTGTTTCAATCAAAGATCCGTACTGAAACTGACCGATGATATATGCAGCGGCTGTCAGAAGCAGTACAGATTGACTGAATCTGAGTCGGCCGCTGCTCATGCTTTGCAGCTGGCGCGACAGGCCGAATACATTGCCGACAAATGTCGTCAATATTTCCCCGAAAATAATCAGCACAAAATATAAATGCATGACATCGCCAAACGGCCGGACAATATCGGCCATTGGCATGTCGCGACTGAGCAGCTCAGGATGTGCAAGCAATAGCAAATGCGCCATGAGCAGCAGCACACCAAAACCGAGTCCTCCAAGCCAGCTGCCAGCGCGCAGCACGCGTTCATCGCCGGTCTCGCGCGCCACGGGTACGAGAACGACGAGCGCGGTCAACACATTAAACGATGCATAGCGCAACGCTGAAAAAAGACTCGGTGTGTGCCACATTAGCGGCAGCGAAACGTTGAGTGTACCCGCGTGTGCGACAAAGGAAAAAGTGATAAGCAGAAACAGGCACGGTACGACGAGCGAATTGACAAGCAGCAAGCCATGCAGGCCCCGTATGAGAAAAAAAACAGAGAGCCCAATGACGAGCAGCATGCCCGCTTGTCTGCTTAGACTGAGTTGTTCGCTGAAGAGCGCACCGGCGCCGGAGAGCATGACACCTGTCATAACAAAGATGATAAGAAACAGCAAGCATTGAAGCGGGCGCCCGATCGCCGTTCCAAACACGTTAACAAGCAGTTCATTTAACGAATAAGCACGTAAGTGACGCGCATAAATCATCATTTTCGCACTGACCCACGCCATCAGCACCGTACTGACAACGATGGCCGGTGTCCCCCAAACTTGATACATGGTGAAAAATTGGACCACTTCTTTTCCGGAAGCAAACCCGGCACCGACGATGGTTCCAATATAGGTCGCTGCGATCTGCAGCACTTGCAGGCTTTTTTTCATGCGCATTCCCCGCTGCCGCCGATTAACGGCGAATTCATTCCCTGTACAAGACTATGCAGCAGCACGGTTCCTCATGTTTCCTGTTCGGGACGCATGTTGAACCGGATCCCGGCCTGCAAAGTGGGACATCTTCATTTTCTTGCGGCTGCCCGTGACCGCGCCGACAGGCAAAGTGAAAGACAGCGCCTCGGCTTGCCAAACCCGGCTGCTCACGCGGGCGCGGCGATTGGCTGATGACCGCTGCGCCAGTATTTTATACCAAGGTCACACTTTTGGGCGCAGAAACAACTTGAACAAACAGACATGCTTGCTTTTCCTCGTTCATTCTTTAAGTTAAAATAGACATTGGCGGCAGCCGTGACAACGTACATAAGAGACAGCACCAATTGGCGGACGTCCCTAAGATAGCTGACGATCCGGTCACAACAGCCCCCGCCCCGCAAGAAAAGTAACTGTTATTTTAAATAATAAGAGGATACCTATGCTTTATCGCGGAACACACAACGATTTTCCTGATGTCTATGCACTCATGCGCCGTTCCTTCTATGCCGAGGAAATAAGACGTTTCTGCGCAGCCGAACAGTTGCTAGATTATGACAATTATCGGCTCATGCTGCAGCGCACGAAAGACAGGCGCGTGCAGGGGTTTCTCGCCTACTGGACGTTTCCTGATTTTTCTTTCATTGAACATTTTGCTGTTGCACCGGAGATGCGCGGCCGCGGCATCGGCACGACAATGCTGCGTGAATTGACGGAATCGGCGGCTGAGTGGCTGCTTGAAGTCGAGGCTTATGACAATCCAAACGCCCGGCGCCGCATTGCCTTTTATGAGCGCAACGGATTCATCCTTAATGCGTATGGCTACAATCAACCGTCGCTGCAACCCGTTTCCCATTCCCGACCCATCCCGTTGCAACTCATGAGTTATCCTCACCCCTGGTCCGCAAACAGATTGGCGGCCTCTGTGCATGCGATTATGCAGCGGTGCTACCGGCAATGACCGCATGATTAAACACTGGCGCCGCATCGGATGCATCCTGTATGTTACAATGAAGCGGGTTGTTTGACGCACGCAGTACCCTTAATTCGCTGGGAGGTTGATTCAATGATAAAAGGCTTTGAGCGCTGGCTTGATAACTATGCTTCGATCACTGTTAACTTTGGTCTGAATGTCCAAGCCGGACAGGACGTGATTATTTTTGCACCGATTGAATCGCCGGACTTTGTCCGGCTAACAGTCAGCAAAGCTTATGAAGCGGGCGCCAATCAAGTGTTCGTCGAGTGGTCGGACGAAGCCGTAACACGCATCCGTTTTGAAAAGGCACCGGACGCTTCGTTTGCGATTTATCCGGATTGGCAGCAGCGCACCTATGAAGAGCTCGTCGCGGCCGACGCCGCCTTTTTATACATCTATTCGCCGAATCCCGAACTGCTGCAAGGCATCGCCCCCGCACGCATTGCAGCAGCGCAAAAAGCGAGCGCAACCGCCAACAAAAAATTCATGGATGCCAAGCTCAGCGCAAAAGTCAGCTGGACGATCGTGTCCGTACCGACAGAAGCCTGGTCCAACAAAGTATTTGCAGAGCTGCCAAAAGAGGCGCGCATCGATGCACTCTGGAAGCAGATTTTTTCCATTACCCGATCTGATCAGGAAGACCCGCTGGCCGCCTGGCAACGTCACCTGCAAAGTCTGAGCGAAAAGCTCGACTATTTTAATGACAAGCGTTTCAAAACACTGCATTACAAAGCACCGGGTACGTCGCTGTCAATCGAGTTGCCCAAGGAGCACCTTTGGGTCGGTGGAGGTATGACGAGCGGCAGCGGTGTGGCCTTCCAACCCAACATTCCGACAGAGGAGATTTTCACCATGCCGCTCGTTAACGGTGTGAACGGCACAGTCGCAAGTACGAAGCCGCTTAACTATGCCGGCAATCTCATTGACCGCTTTTCAATAACGTTCAAAGACGGCAGAATTACCGATTTTTCCGCACAGCAGGGGGAAGAGACGCTCAAGCAGATTATTGAAACCGACGACGGTGCCCATTACCTCGGCGAAGTATCACTTGTCCCGTTCCATTCACCGATTTCAGAAACGGGTTTGATTTTCTACAATACGCTTTTTGATGAAAATGCATCGTGTCACTTGGCGATCGGCGCGTCCTATCCGTTCAACTATCGCGGCGGCCGGCAGATGAGTGAGCAGCAGCTCAAAGAAAAAGGCGCCAATTACAGTTCGACACACGTCGACTTCATGGTCGGGTCAGCCGACCTTTCAATCGACGGCGAATTGCCGTCCGGAGAGCGCATTGCCCTTTTCCGGCACGGTGACTGGGCACCGCTTCACTAAAAAAGCATTCCGGAAAGTCATTTTAAAGCACCCAGTCGTTCATGCTTGAGGATGAAACTTTGGCTGAGTTGCCTGAACGTCTGCGCCTGCTGATCCCGTTCAAACCATGCCTTTTTTATATTTGAACCCGCGGCCCAGCCCGCACTTGACAATTGATAACCGGAGATCATTCGTCTGTGCGAGCATAGGCGGGACCATCAGGTGCTTCAATAATCACCCCGTGCATAAAACGGCGCCGCCTTAAAGTGAGAGGGCGACGCCGTTTATTGCTGACACAGTGCTTTTTTGCTGTCTCGTCACTTCCCATTTTCGCGAAAAGACAGCAGTTATACACGGCAGCGTGTCAAAGTTTAAATTGCTGCAATGCCTCGCGCATCGTCTGCGCCTGCTCGCCAAGATCTGCCGCCAGTTTCTCCAGCTCTGCCATTGCCGCTGTCTGCTGCTCGACCGAAGCACTCGCCTCTTCAGTATCTGCCGCGGTCTCGCGGCCCGTCGACGCAATGGCTTCTGAGCCGGCATTTAAGCTTTGAATATGTTCATCGACCGATCGAATATCCACAGCAATCTCGCGTATTCCTTGAACATTTTCAGCAATCGTGCGGCCAATGTCATCAAACGATAGTTCCGCTTGGGCAACAGCCGCACCCTGTTTCTGAATCATTTGCCCGGTTTGTTCACTGAGAGCAGCGGCATTTTTAGTACTTTCCATCACACGCTCAATGACCTGAGAAATCTTCTTGAGGGATCCGTTTGTCTGTTGCGCCAGTTTGTTAACTTCCGAAGCTACGACGGCAAAGCCTTTGCCCGCCTCCCCCGCGCGAGCTGCCTCAATGCTGGCATTGAGCGATAGCAGCTTTATTTTTCTGGCTATATCACCAAGCACCGTTACAATGTCTGTCACGTTCTCAGCCTGCACTTCCAGATCACGCACTTTCTCGATGATCTGTTCTGTCGAGCTTGCCGATGCCTCAGATTGCTGTGCAAGCTGGCGCATTGCCTGTTTACCTTTCTTAGCCGTCACATCCATTTGTCCGGCTCCATCGAGCACGGTTGAACTGCGGCTCTCCATCCGCATGAATGCCTGAACAAGCGCAGTGACTGCCCGCTTACTTTGCTCTAGCGACTCCGACTGGGTCAAAGTGCCTTTCGAAATTTCATTAATCGACGTGCTGATCTCACTGACTGACGCCGCGTTTTCCTCAGCACTCGCAACAAGCGTCTGTGATGCATCGCTGAGCTGATCGGACACCACCCTCACTTTTTGAAATGCAGCTCTGTTTTTCGCAGCCATTTCGTTTATGCTCGTCATGAGGGCAGTCAATTCGTCGCTCCCCGTCACCGGAAGCACAACCGTCAAGTCGCCCCCACCGATGCGCCGAGCGGCCTGCTGCACGAGCAGAATGCGCACAATGATCGGATGAATTAAGTAGCTGATGAGCAAAATGGCGAGAATAAGAATGACGGCAACCGTTAAAGCAGACGGGAGTGCAGCAAGATTGGCGCTCATTGTCATTTCTCCGTTGTCAATGACGCCAAGCAATATCCAGCCGGTCGTCGCATTGCGCATGAAACAGATCAGTTTCTCTTTGCCGTCGATAGGCGCATAAAAGTAACCGCTTTTTCCTAATGTTTCCATTTTCCTATAAAAGGATTGCCGCTTCACACTCTGTCCAACGTCAAGACTATCTGGCGTTGCAATGTATGTTCCACCCTGATCCAGCAGCGCTGAATAGCCACTGTTGCCGTAATGCGCATCGCGAACTTCATTAATAATGTTCTGAATGAATAGGTCGAGCTTGATCACGCCAAGTGTGTGACTTCCTGATTTTACAGCCTGGACGACGCTGACCACTTTCTGACCAATGATCTGATCGGCATACGGACTTGTAAATACCGGATTCCCTCCGGCCTTAAGTCCAAGCCTGTACCAGTTCTCCGCACGCGGATCGTAGTTGGACGGGAAAAAGTACAGTGGCGCGCGAATGGTCAGTTGATCAGCTGTTCCGTAAGTTATGGCCTGATATCTGTTATTCGCGTCAAGCAAACTCTGGAATTGCGCACTGATTGCGTCACTGTTCTTCTCGGGATGGCTGAGAGCAGACCCGTTTGTAAACTGTTGCAGTGCCGATTGCGCATCGCTGAAATACGTGTCAAAATCAGCGTTCGTCGTCTTCAGCTGTTGCAGAGTCGATCCGATTAATTGTTGCTTAGTCGTCTGCTCACCATAAAAATAACTGAACAAACTGCCGGCAAGGCCAATAATGACCGTTGTGACAATAAACGGCAACAAAATTTGTCTTCTCAAACTGGTGTGTCGCATCAGGTGGTGGGGAAGTAAGCGTTTAACCAAATGCAGCTGCGCCAATTGGCGCAAACACCGAACCGACAGCGCTCCAATAGTCATGTGCTTGCTAATCTGCTGTTCTTTTTCTTTCTCTGCTGCTGTTTGCTTCTTCTTACTTTTCACAGGACCCTCCCGCTTTCTCCCAAGCCAGCCGGTTTGCCCGCCATTGGTTGCGTTCTTACCAGCCGCCATTCTGTTTCTAACTGACCAAAGCCCTTTTTTGCGGTTCGGCTGATGCATGCGCTTGCAGCAACCGACCACATACAGTCACAAAAACTAGCTTCAAAGATTCATTTCCTCCCGGTTCACTTGCCACAGGCGCTATAATGCCGAAAAAAATCAATTATATCTCCCTTTGCGTGTCATGAAAACTAACATATCTTTTAATATAGTTATCATTATAACGTATACCCTGCTCTTTTTCAGTAACTGTTCAGCTGATGCATGAGAAATGAGTCAAATAGCACAAATATCTTTCCAAAAATTCAGAACCGCGAGTTAGAAAAACTTGGCTATGCCAAGTCTTTGGACGGCGGCCGATCCTTCGCTTTTTCTTATATTTGATCCCGCTGACATCGATAGACTTTCTTAATGTCTATATAAAATAATGGGGACCAATCACCCACAATACACTGCTTACTTTTTAATCATTCAGCCCTTTTCCCGCTAAAATGTGCGGCAAATGCTTCTCAATTCGCGATGCACGTGTCTTCGACTGCTTCGGAGCCGAAAAGAAGAGCAGATACGCCCTTTGCCTTCCCGGTGTTAACCGTTCAAATGCCGATTTCAGCTCCGGCAGTGCGGTAAATTTTTCCTGGAGTTCAGCCGGAATGGCAGTTTCTACTGCTTTATTCACCCTTATTTTTAGGCCCGACTGCTCGGCTTCAACCGCCTCACGGATATAAGCCTTCAGCGTCACCTGCAACGCCTCAATGTCTTTAACCGTGGTAAAACGCACTTGACGCCCAGCCTGCACGTTCTCCGTCTGCCGCACGAGAATGCCGGCCTCATCTTTCAGCAGCGCCCCCTTGATAAATAAAAGCGCACAATATGACTTAAACCCATGTATCAGCACGATGTTCTTTCCTTGACATGTATAGCATGGAACGCCCCATTTCATCTCTTCAACCAATCCACAGCCAAGCACAATCGCTCGCAGCTTAGCAAATTCCTCTTTCCATTTTTTTGCTTCATTTATGTACGCATCGACTTTAACACGGTTTCCACTCTCGCCCATCTTGCGCGCCACCTTCTTCGTCAATTACCCTAAGATCGTTTCTATTATACACATATCGCTATTAAACTTCGCCCGACTCGCTTCGCTTTCCTGATGTATCGGCCATGTGTTAGAATAATTTGAAACGGACGATAAAGGAGCCCCTACAATTGAGCAAAAAAGGAATTATTAAAATGGCAAACGGCCATGACATTACTTTTGATCTTTTTCCCGACGAGGCACCAGGAACCGTCGCCAACTTTGAAAAACTGGCTAACTCGGGATTTTATGACGGATTGACCTTCCACCGCGTCATTCCCGGTTTTGTCAGTCAGGGCGGCTGTCCGCACGGCGATGGGACCGGTGACGCCGGTTACACCATCAAGTGCGAGACCGCCGGCAATCCGCACAAACACACGCAGGGCGCGCTTTCGATGGCACACGCGGGAAAAGACACCGGCAGTTGCCAGTTTTTTATCGTCCATGAGCCGCAGCCGCATCTGGACGGCGTTCACACAGTCTTCGGTCAAGTCACAAGCGGCATCGAAACCGTGCTCGCCATGCACAACGGCGATGTGATGGAAAAAGTCAGTGTATGTGAAGCATGAACAACCGTATCTGGAAACCGAAGGAAAGCCAATCCTCCGCTGTTCAGCCATGCCGGACCCATTTGCCGAGCAGCCGGCGCAATACGGATACATGCATTGAATAAAAAATGGACGGAACGCCGTCGTGCGCTATAGTCTCTTAGCCACGGCACGATCACTAGCTCAAGTCATTAACTATAAGGCACAGATACTTTTGGTGCCTTATTTTTGTTTGAGCCGGTTAAGGTTGATTGGCGCTCATTCGAAGAAAAACGATGAGACTGACCTTTTAGACATAATAAGCGGACCTGGCCAATGCGAGTATATCACTCCCTTTTGACTTATATGAATCCTTTTGCTTAATAGATCGGTCTTTGTCCTTTCATAGGCGACCACCCAGTTGTTTGTTCCAGCAGGGAATTTTCTAATCCAGCAACAGCAAAAATGAAAGTAGGGCGTTTAGCAAATCACTTACAACTTGGTGCTGCCAAATCCTTGGGACACCGGCCGTGCTTTAGCTTTTTCTTAGACTTGATCCCGCGACTTGATCCCGCTGACAGCTATATACTTTCTTAACGCACAAAAAAGCTCATAAATCCTATTAAATCAAGGATTTACAAGCTTTTTGGAAGTTCTTAACTTCCCTAAAATGAACCTAAAAATACCGGTGGTCGGGGTCGAACCGACACTCCCGAAGGAACACGATTTTGAGTCGTGCGCGTCTGCCAATTCCGCCACACCGGCACAAAATAATAATGGAGGCGACACCCGGAATCGAACCGGGGATAAGGGTTTTGCAGACCCGTGCCTTACCGCTTGGCTATGCCGCCACAATCAAAAATGGAGCGGAAGACGGGACTCAAACCCGCGACCCTCACCATGGCAAGGTGATGTTCTATCAACTGAACTACTTCCGCAAAAACTGGCCCAGCTGGATTCGAACCAGCGCATGACGGCACCAAAAACCGTTGCCTTACCGCTTGGCGATGGGCCAAAAACATGGGGCGGTTAGTGGGGATTGAACCCACGCATGCCGGAACCACAATCCGGTGTGTTAACCACTTCACCATAACCGCCATAACAAGCACAGGGGTAGTAGGAATTGAACCCACACCAAAGGTTTTGGAGACCTCCGTTCTACCTTTAAACTATACCCCTAAAACAATGGAGGGAGAAGGTTTCGAACCTTCGAACCCAAAGGGAACGGATTTACAGTCCGTCGCGTTTAGCCTCTTCGCTATCCCTCCGAATAACAAATAAAAATGGTGCCGGTCAGAGGACTTGAACCCCCAACCTACTGATTACAAGTCAGTTGCTCTACCAATTGAGCTAGACCGGCATAAATGGTGGCTCGAGGCGGAATCGAACCACCGACACGAGGATTTTCAGTCCTCTGCTCTACCGACTGAGCTATCGAGCCGCAAAAAAAACGGATCCGAGCGGACTTGAACCGCCGATCTCCTGCGTGACAGGCAGGCATGTTAACCACTACACCACGGATCCATCAATTGCGGGGGCAGGATTTGAACCTACGACCTTCGGGTTATGAGCCCGACGAGCTACCAGACTGCTCCACCCCGCGATATGAAATGGTGGAGGATATAGGGTTCGAACCTATGACCCTCTGCTTGTAAGGCAGACGCTCTCCCAGCTGAGCTAATCC
>JBDNZQ010000019.1:0-43186 GCA_047722915.1 Sporolactobacillus sp. | reverse complement strand
CTGACATCTTTAAACCCTCTTAAACGTATTAGAAAAACTTGGCGCAGCCTACTTCCCTTCGCAAAGGCTGCGCCTTAGCTTTTTCTTAGACTTAGTCCCGCTGTAATCTTTAAATATTCTTAAACGTATTAGAAAAACTTGGCGCAGCCTACTTCCCTTCACAAAGGCTGTGCCTTAGCTTTTTCTTAGACTTAGTCCCGCTGACATGTTCAGACTCTCCTTACGTCTAAAAAACAGCGGCCGAATGTTGGGCAGGCGGCATTCATCGTTTGCTTCTGTTCTGCTCTTTCTTCATTCTGCCTAGAAGCGCTTCGGGCGGGCAGCACTGCTTTAAAAAGGGGAATGTGAGAAAAATTAAGGATCATTGCCCACGTCCCTGATATATCTTCACTGTGTTGTTCTACAGAAAAAGAAGTCCGATATGGTGACCGTCACCCTCATGAATCGGTAATTTCACAATGCGTGGTTCCCCGTTCATATCAACAATCTCTAATTTACAGTAAGCGGCTTGGCGCTGAAGAGCTTGATAGAATTCGTCCTCACTCGCCACCTTCTGATCGTTAACTGCCGTAATTTCTTCACCGGCGACGACACGTGCACGTTCACCCGGCGAAGCGGAAAGTACCGCAATGACGCGCAGTCCCCGCACGGACGGCATAAGGCAGAAGGGACGGACGCGGCAAAGATACGCTTGGTAGATGACAAAAGCAATGCGGCTCAGGAGCGCAGCGGCCGCACAGGCAACGACAAGCAGCGGCAAGCGAAGAAAGTAAGCAGCGGTCGTACCGACGGCAAGCACAATAGCAACGGCAAACAGACTGCTTCCAATGTCTCTCACTGCTTTTTTCGGCAGCGCGTAGGTAATGAGCCCGGACAGTCCCGCGCCGACCGGCAGAAAAACAAAGCCATAGGTGCTCGCGGACGGCAAAAGAAACGGCCAGCTGCCGATGTGAGAAAGTGGAGCAGTCGACGGTACAAGGACGAGCAGCGGCATGATCCAAAGTTGCGCGATCTGATACGCGCCGGCACGGCCGCCCCGGCGGCTGGGAATCAGGCGCGGAGAACTTTGCTTAGCACCGTAGAAGTAGACGAGTCCCGCCTCACAGAGCACCGCAACTGTCAAAAAAACGCCGAACGACACAAAATCAATACGGTGAATGTCGACCAACCAGCCGTTCAGCCAGCTGTATGGGGTCTGAATAATCGGACAGAAAAAGGCAAGCACCGCCGCGATGCCGCCGGCAATGGCCGGCGAAAGCAGGCGAAGCTGGAGACTGCACATCGTGAGCAGGTAGCAAACGCAAAGCAACACGAGTACACCGGGACGCAGCGCCGCACCGGCGGCGGCAATCAGCAGCGAACCGGCCAATCCGACCAGCAGTCCCGGACCCAGTCCCGTGAACACCGTATTGAACATGCCGTATACTTTCACCCGAAACTCGCGCCGCTCTGCGCGGACACGGCACGCGCCGAACCACGCCAGTCCGGCAAGCAGCATATATAGCAGCGGATTAATAAAAAACCAGCCGACAGCGCCAAACAGCGCTTCAAGTCCATTCACCATCTCGTTCTCCCCCAGCACTCATTCCAGCCCTTTGACCTTCCTTTAGAATAACGCACAGCGGCGGAGATTGTAACTGCTTTTCTTGCTTTATTTTCCGCTTAGCTTAAAATTCACCGCTTTTTTGCGGCAATTGCCGTTGCTGTGCCCGGCATTCCGTCGATTTTCCGAGCGCTCACTTATCCACAAACAGGCTAGCGTCTGTAAGGATCCGTTTGACACACGCCTTTGGCAAGATGCCCTCGCGTCTTTGCCGTCGAATCGCCCGCTTAGGCCAGCTTCCCTTCCGTCCCCAATAAAAACCGGAGCTTCCCTTTAATGGGGAGCTCCGGTTAAAGCGGCTTAACGACGCCAAGCGCAACCATAAATTAATCCTTAATTTCACAGTCCTGTCACTCTTGCTTGCCGCGCGTGCGCCTGTACCGGCAGCGCAATTGGTGGGGCGGGGAGATCCATCGAAATCACACGGATTCTGTCACTGCCGAAAAGCGCACGTTCACCAGCCGCTTGCTTACTGAATATTTTTCAGAATCTCAGCGATAGCGGCATGCAATTGGCTGTCATTGGCTGAATTGCTGACTGCTGCGACCGTTGCCGACTGCAATGCCGTCGCCGTTTGCTGATCGACCATTCCGGTCACCGGCAAGTTAGCGGCGCTCTGGAACTTTTGCACAGCACTCACCGTTGCGGCGCTGAAATAGCCGTCTGTGCGTCCGGGATTATCTCCGGCCGCAATGAGCATTTTTTGCACATTCGCGACTTGGGCATTATTTTCGTCATATGTCAGTACTTCTCCTTTTTTCAACGTCACAGGCACGGCATTGAAATAGACAGGTTGTTCAACTTTGATTGTCGGCTGAATGCCTTTTTTATGAATCCAGTCGCCGTCGGGCGTGAGCCACTTATCCGTCGTCAGCTTCAGCTCGCTTTTATCCGTCAATGTAATGCCTTGCTGCACAGTGCCCTTACCAAAAGACTTGACACCGATCAGTGGATAACCCGCCGCTTGATTCAGCGCCGCCGAAAGGATTTCCGCAGCCGAGGCGCTGCCGCCGTCGATCAGCCCAACGATCGGATAACTTTTTTTCGACTTTAGCGTGGAATAGACCGGCTGTTTGTTGCCATCACGATCTTCAATCTGCACGACCGGTTTCTGGTCGGGAATCAGCAGATTAGCAATCTTTTCGACGGCCTGCAAGTAGCCGCCCGGATCGCCGCGCACATCAATAATCAGTCCCTTCATCTGCTGCTTTTCAAGAGACTTAAGTGCCTTGGCAAATTCCTGATCAGTATTTTCATTAAATTGTGTAATGGCAATGTCGCCGATGGCCACACCGTTCTCGTGCAGCATCTGGGCGTTGACCGTCCGAATCGGGATATCGGCACGAGTGATTTTAAAAGTCATCACTGCACTGACCCCCGGCCGCTTGATGCCAAGCACGACAACGGTTCCTTTTTTTCCACGAATTTTATCGACCGCCTCATTCACGTCGAGTCCGGCAGTTGACTGGCCATTGATGGATAGAATTTCGTCGTTCGGTTTTAATCCCGCTTTCTCTGCCGGCGATCCTTTAATCGGTGAGACGATGCTGATCGTGCCCCCGACTTGCTGCACTTCCGCGCCGATGCCCTGAAAGGAAGACGAGAGCGACTGCGAGAAGCTGCTCGCTGTCTTTGCGTTCATATAGCTTGTAAACGGGTCGTTAAGCGCATTAACCATGCCCTGAATGGCCCCGTCATACAGAGCGTTGCTGCTCACTTTGCGAAAATAATCCTTTTCAATCAAATCGTGAATGGCTTGAATCTTTGCCGCTTCACCGCTTGTCACATGAGATTCAGCGGCAATTGCCCGTGCGTTGTCTTGGCGGTTTACCGCGCTGGCAATGGCATACGAGCCGGCGGCGCCGACAATCAGTGCAATGGCCATCAGCAGCGTAACCATTTTCCCGCTGAATTCTTTCATCCAAAATTTCATTTGGTCTTTCCTCCTCGAGCTTTGCCGTCCATCTGCTTTTCCTCGGCCTGTTTCAGGCAGACTTTTGTCTAATCATACCGCAAGTGTTAATCGATGTCTTGCAGATCAAGCGCAAGTCAGCTTCCTTTACTACACAACATTAACAAGTTTCATCAAAAAAATTCGCGGCATATGTATTCTTTACACCCGCTGTCTGAGCACGTCTGACATGGCGAGCCTAATCGCCTGCCCGGCCGGGTACACCTCAACAAAAAACACCTTCCGGACGGAAGGCGTTTGTCCACGGTAAATCAGATTTTCAAGAACTTGCGGATCGAACTCATGCTGCCCCATGCGCCGATAGCGGCGCCGATCAGCAGCAGCAGCAGACTGAGGTTAACCGCCATCTGCTGATAAGAGATGAGGTGCACCATCATCGATGACATGCTGAGACTGACCGTATAGTAAGCATAATGGTAGGTGACAATGACGACAAGGATCGGAATGAGCGATCCGAGAACTCCCATCGTTAACCCCTCGATAAAGTATGGCCAGCGCACATAAGCGTCCGTCGCTCCGACAAGCTTCATAATTTCAATTTCGCGTCGACGTGCCACAATCGTCAGCTTAATCGTATTGGCAATCAGAAAGACAGAGGTGAAAAGCAGCCCGAGAATCAGCACAATGCCGACATTGCGGGCGATATTAATCGCCTTAAACATCTTTTCGACCGTTCCCTTGCCGTAACGCACATCCGACACATGTGCAAGTTTCCCCGCCCTGCTCGCAATTTCTGCTGTTTGCTGCGGCTGCCGAGCTTTAATCACAAACTGATTCGGGAGCGGATTCTCGCTTTTCAAGTCGGAGAACGTCGACTTGTCATTGCCCAGACTTTTGAGCAGCTCATTGAGTCCCTGCTGTTTCGACTGGAACTGCACTGAGTCCACACCATCCAACCGCTTCAACTGTTCACCAAGGTGAGATTGCTGCGCCTTCGTTGCCGAATTGGCCACATAGACGTTGACTTGCACATCACTTTCCAGATCGCTTGCAATTTTATTGAGATTGAACATGACCATCATGAATAAGCCGACAAGAACAAGCGACACCGTCACGGCACTGATCGAAGCAAATGTCATCCAGCCGTTTCGAGCGAGACTTTTAAAGCTGTCTGTCACATGATGTTTCAGCGTTCTAATCTTCATAGCCGTAATCCCCCTGTTCCTGATCGCGCACAATCATTCCGCCTTCAAGCGCAATGACACGATGGCGAATTTGGTTCACGATCTCACGGTTATGCGTGGCCATGACGACCGTCGTCCCCTGCTCGTTAATCTTTTTAAACACATCCATGATCGCCCACGACGTTTCCGGATCAAGGTTCCCAGTCGGTTCATCGGCAATGAGCACCGGCGGCTTGTTGCAGATCGAACGCGCAATTGACACGCGCTGCTGCTCGCCTCCTGAGAGCTGGTTTGGAAAAGAACGCTGCTTGTGCTTAAGCCCGACAAGGTCGAGCACTTCCACTACCCGCTTATGAATCACACGCGGATGTTCCTCAATCACTTCAAGGGCAAAAGCCACATTTTCAAAAACGGTCAGCTTTGGCAGCAACCGGAAATCCTGAAACACGATGCCGATTTTACGGCGAAAGTACGGCACTTGCCTGTCTTTCAGATTCGCGATGTTTTTATGATTGACAAAGATTTTACCTTTTGTCGGTTTTAATTCACGAAAAATCATTTTAATAAAGGTCGACTTCCCTGCACCGCTCGGGCCGACAATATACACGAATTCGCCCTGTTTGACAGACAGATCAATGCCATTGAGTGCCATCACACCGTTGGGATAAGCCTTCCAAACATTTTCCATTAAAATCATATCTTCCATGCGTCTTTTTTCCCCCATGCTTGTCTTTTGGTTCAGTGTCGTGCGACTTTCAGATGATTGATGTGTCGAATTTGATCGTTTAAAGACGCTTTCGCGTTTCATTATACCATTATGGCCGGACGGTTTTGTTATGAAATATATTACATTTCAATTTCATCTGTATTGTGTCACACCCACTGAGTGCCCGCATGTTCGCGGCCTGCGGAGTCTTGCGCGGCTCGCCTCTTCCGCAAGGCGCCCTCCCCCAGCACCAACGCTTCGGGGACTTATTCGTTTGAGTTTTGCAAAATTCTTATACTTTCTTAATATATAAAAAGCCCCCTGTTCGATCAGCTTGGGCTGTCAAACAGGGGGCCATTCATATTCACAACAAAAGTCAAAGATTCAAGCGCAAGTAAGCATCAATAAACGGGTCAAGGTCGCCGTCCATGACCCGATTGACATCGCCAACTTCGAAACTAGTGCGGTGATCCTTGACCATCGAGTACGGATGAAAGACATAGGAACGGATCTGACTGCCCCAGCCGATCTCTTTCTGCTCACCGTGCAGCGCAGCCTTCTCGGCCTCCCGCTTCTCCTCCGCCAGCTGATAGAGCCGCGATTTGAGCATCTTCATCGCCTGATCGCGGTTCTGGAACTGAGAGCGTTCAGACTGGCAGCTGACAACAATGCCGGTCGGCAAGTGCGTCAGACGCACCGCCGACGATGTTTTGTTGATGTGCTGACCACCGGCACCGCTTGAACGAAAGACATCCATCTTAATCTCCTCAGGGCGCACATCAATATCAATGTCATCGTCAAGCTCAGGTGTCACTTCGCATGAGACAAACGACGTATGCCGCCTGCCTGCCGCATCAAACGGTGAGATGCGGACGAGTCGATGAATCCCTTTTTCAGCTTTCAAATAACCGTAAGCATCCTCGCCTTTGATCAGCAGCGTCACGCTCTTAACGCCGGCTTCATCACCCGGCAAATAGTCAAGTGTCTCCACCGCATAGCCGTGCGCTTCCGCCCAGCGCGTATACATACGCAGCAGCATCGATGCCCAGTCCTGCGCTTCGGTACCGCCGGCGCCCGGATGAAGCTCAAGAATGGCATTACTCTTATCGTGCGGACCGCTCAGCAGCAGCCGCGTCTCATATTTTGTGAAAGCCGCGCCCGCTTCCTCAAGCGACGATTCGAGTTCAACCGCCATCTCATCGTCGTTTTCCTCTTTCACAAGTTCATACGCGACCTGCAGATCCTCGAATTTTGATTCCAACCCGGCAAGGCTCTCGACTTTACTCTTCAGCGCATTTGATTCGTCAATGACTTTCTGCGCTTTGACATTGTCGTCCCAGAAACCGGGCATCGACATCTGTTCATCCAGCTCAGCAATCCGCTCTTTCTTATGATCTAAGTCAAAGAGACCCCCTAAATTTTTGGAGACTGGTCTCCATCTCGTCAATCCTGTGTTTCATTTCCGCCAAGTCCATCAATCTTCCTGCTTTCTTCATACCCGCAGTGCGGGATTGTATTTTCATCACTTTATTATACGAATCCGTCAGGCGCAGCTGAACACAGCCGCCGTTACTTGCCGTGGCAATTCTTATATTTCTTGCCGCTGCCGCAAGGACACGGATCGTTGCGCCCGATATGTGCCTTGCGGACAACCGGCCGCTTCTTTTGGGGTTCACTGTCATCCTGTCCGCCGGAGATAACGCGCAGCCCGTGTGTGACGCGCTCACGCTGAATCGGCTGTTCCTGCATTTCCGCACGCATGATAAAGTTAACGACTTCCTGCTCGATGCTGGCTACCATTTCCTCAAACATCTTGAAGCCCTCGACCTGATACTCGCGGTACGGATCAACCTGCCCATACGCGCGCAGATAAATGCCCTCGCGCAGCTGGTCCATGGCGTCGATGTGATCCATCCACTTCGTATCCACCGTGCGCAGCATAATGACACGTTCAAACTCGCGCATTCTCTCTGACGTGAAGCGTGCTTCCTTTTCGTCATAGCGGGCAACGGCGCGCTCGTAAAGGTCATCGATCATCTCTTCGGGATCCTTGTTCTCTAAGTCAGCAAGCGACAGTTCGTCTTCGTCAAACACCTTTGCATTCAGAAAATCGATGACTGCCTGCAAATCCCAATCTTCCGGCACCTCATTGTCGGGCGTGTGGACACGAATGACACTTTCGATCACATTTTTCAACATCCGCTCGATATCTGCGCGCAAGTTCGCCGACTCAAGCACTTCGTCTCGCTGCTTATAGATGATCTCGCGCTGCTGGCGCATGACGTCGTCAAACTTGAGCAGCTGCTTACGGGCGTCGAAGTTGTTACCTTCGACACGCTTCTGCGCGGCCTCGACCGAGCGGCTGACAATCTTGCTCTCAATGGGCTGCGTATCGTCCATACCGAGACGTTCCATCATACTTTTCATCTTGTCCGAGCCGAAGCGCCGCATCAGCTCGTCCTCCAGCGACAGATAGAAACGTGACTCGCCCGGATCGCCCTGGCGCCCGGAACGGCCGCGCAACTGATTATCGATGCGGCGCGACTCATGACGCTCGGTGCCGAGGATATACAGACCGCCGAGCTCCGACACCCCGTCGCCGAGCTTGATGTCGGTGCCTCGCCCGGCCATGTTGGTCGCGATCGTTACCGAGCCGACCTGTCCGGCATTGGCAATAATTTCCGCTTCGCGCGCATGATTCTTGGCATTCAGCACATTGTGCGG
The DNA here is from genome assembly GCA_047722915.1 of Sporolactobacillus sp. Taxonomy (GTDB): domain Bacteria; phylum Bacillota; class Bacilli; order Bacillales; family Sporolactobacillaceae; genus Sporolactobacillus. The sequence continues at coordinate 35,057 of JBDNZQ010000019.1, read as the reverse complement.
GACGCCCTTGCGCCTGAGCAGCTTGGAAATCAATTCGGATGTCTCGACGGCAACCGTGCCGACGAGCACCGGCTGGCCGCGGTGATAAAGCTGCTGAATTTCTTCAACAACAGCATTGAACTTGCCGCTTTGCGTTTTATAGATCAGGTCCGGCTTATCATTGCGGATCATCGGCTTATTCGTCGGAATGACGATAACATCCATGTTATAAATGCTTTGAAATTCCTCTTCTTCCGTCTTTGCCGTACCGGTCATGCCGGCAAGCTTACCATACATGCGGAAGTAGTTCTGCAGCGTAATCGTCGCCAGCGTCTTGCTTTCGCTTTGAATTTCAAGCCCCTCTTTGGCCTCAATCGCCTGGTGCAGACCCTCGCTGTAACGCCTTCCCTGCATCAATCGTCCGGTGAACGGATCGACGATGACAATCTGAGCGTCTTGAACGACATAATCCGTATCAAGGTGCATGATCGCGTGGGCCCGCAGCGCTTCATTGATGTGGTGATTGATCTCCACATTCGAATAATCATAAAGATTTTTAATGTGGAAAAAGTGTTCTGCCTTCGTCATCCCTTCCTCGGTCATCTGCACCGATTTGGTTTTCAAGTCGACCGTGAAATCCTGCTTTTCAGTGAGCAGGCGGGCAAACTGATTGGCGCGCACATACAGATCCGTGGACTTTTCCGCATTGCCGGAAATGATCAGCGGTGTGCGTGCTTCATCGATCAGAATGGAATCGACTTCATCGACGATGGCATAGTTAAGCGGGCGCTGGACGCGCTCTTCTTTGTAGAGCACCATATTGTCGCGCAAGTAATCAAAGCCGAATTCACTATTTGTGCCATACGTAATGTCGGCGGCATACGCTTCTTTCTTCTCTTCCGGCGACATGCCGTTAATGTTCAGTCCGACCGCGAGACCGAGAAAATTGTAAAGCAGTGTCAGCTGCTCGGCATCACGTGAAGCCAGATAATCATTGACTGTGATCAGATGGGCACCTTTGCCCGCCAGAGCATTCAAATAAAGAGGCATTGTTGCGACGAGCGTCTTGCCTTCACCGGTCTTCATCTCGGCAATATTCCCTTGATGAAGAGCAATCGCACCGATGAGCTGAACATAGAACGGCGTCATGCCGAGCATGCGCGTTGAGGCTTCACGAACCGTCGCGAATGCTTCCGGCAGCAGATCGTCCAGTGTCTCGCCGTCCGCCAGCCGTTGCTTGAACTCGGCTGTCTTTGCTTGCAGCTGGTCATCACTGAGCGCCTTGTATTCATCCGCCATGTCGTCAATGACGTGCGCCAGCTTTTCCATCTTCCCTAATTTGCGAAGGCTCGTGTCTCCAAGCACTTTTTTGATCATGCCTATCATCTGTTTATACACCTCATCTCAGATTCCTCTGTAGCGAATCTGTTAATTGCACCGTTAGTGTTCCTGCCGCCGCATGACCCGTTGTTTGTCCGAACGAAACGTACCGGACACACTTTTTTTATTGTAGCAATCTTTTTTTCCACTGACAACGGCAAACACACGGCAACTTGCAGAAAATAGCAATGAAAGCGAGACCAATAATCGTCGCTGAACGATTCCCCTTTTCATTTGAACAAACGGGGGCAATGCGGAAAAACAAGCCCTAAGGCACAGTGCGCCGGTCGCAAATAAGTACCATCGAAAAAGGACTCGTCTCAAAGAAGCACGCGACCTATAATTGCTGTCTATTATACCCTTTCGTCTGCGATTTGAGAACAAAGGGGGGAATGTGCGGGAGACCCGGGGACAGATCGTTGCCATTTAAAAGGAGGAACCCGTTGCCGGGTCCCTCCGGTTCTTGTTTCATCCTTGATCAATCAGGCCGTAACGCCCGTCCTTGCGCCGATACACCACGCTGATTTCAGACGATTCAGCATCGCGGAAGACAAAAAAAGTGTGCCCGAGCATCTCCATCTGCAAAACCGCCTCTTCAACCGGCATCGGTTTTAAAACAAAACTTTTGCGGCGAACGACATCGAAATGCTCCGAATCAGTTTCCGGTTTTGACGGCTGTGCCACAACCGCGCTCCCCACCGCGCCGATCAGTGCTTCGCGTGCGTCCTGGCGGCTCTTGCGGTGAACACGCGTTTTAAACTTTTTAATCTGCCGCTCCAACTTGGCTGCAACGGCATCAATGGCTGTGTACATGTCGTCGTTGCTTTCCTCGGCTCGCAAAAGAAGGCCCTGCATAGGGATTGTCACTTCGACCACCTGATCTTTATTGTGGACACGCATGCTGACGCGTGCACTGCTGGTCGTCGGTTCGCTGAAATATTTCTCCAGCTTGCCAATCCGTTTTTCCGCGTAGTCCTGCAGAGCGGGTGTTACCACTATGTTTTCTCCTCGAATGTTAAGATTCATGAGAAAGCCTCCCTTCGATATTATATATTTTCGCCATCCGATCATTATTTCCTTCTTAAACGATTAAAATAATTGACAAAAAAATAACATATCTTAACCCTTTCGACAAATTTCGCACTCTGCCGACGTGCGGAGTGCTACAAGCACATGCCGAACAGACATTGCCAAAAACAGGCAAGCGGACGCGAAAGAAGAAAAACACCCACCCGGCGCAGACACAGCAACACCGGCAATCCGCTTCAATGACTGCGCCCTTGCTGCAATCAAGTACTCGGCTGCTCGCTTGCTGCCTTCACGCTGCGGGCGGCGTCTTACAGGTTGCAATCTGTCTGCAGCGTTTCACCCGATTCGCGTCTCCCGCAGAGCATCGGTTGCCCGCTTGGTAAGTGGGCGGGGCGGCCGCATTCAAGCCGTCCGGGTAGCAGTCGGCGGCTTCAATCGCGCTCGCTGCCTCATGCCTGTCAGAGACAGCGGCTTGCTCATGCGGGACGACCCTTGCTAAAAGGCTTGACGCGTCCAAAGATAATCGATCCGCTTCATGCACAAAAGGTACTGATTTCATGCAAAAATACCATCAACACAGGCCCCATAAAAGGTTCTTTTAGCATTGATTTCCCGTCGTGCAGCACATATAATGAAGTACGCAAGAGCAGAGCGTTCGGTTCACAGCCGACTTAAAGGCTGTGCGTGGCTGCCATTTATCATACGGATTATTGTTTGCTTTACGTTATAGTGATGACGAATCTCCCATGTCGATAACTTTTCCTGAGACAACGACATTCACAAAAAGGGGTTTTAAGCCATGTCCGTCCAGACAGAAGAAATTGTCGAATTGTTCGAAAGCTTGAATGAAGACGAAAAAGAATCAACTTACAATTATTTGCAATTTCTGTGCAGCCTGCGCAATGAGGACAAGGAAATCGCTGCCACAGGCGACTGACAAGCCCTATTCATTCTTGGTGCTGTTCCCTAAGGGAGGCTGCTTTTTATGGGTGACTGGCAATGAAACAAAAAGGCACTTAACACCCTTTCGAACGGCAGCGCTGAATATTCTCTAGTCACGGAAACCGTGAGACAGACCGGCAGTTTGAATACTTTCGCACGATGAAAGAGGCAACTCGGATCGCACATGATCCAAGCTGCCTCTTTTTTAATCATTCTCTTTCATCAATAAAAACGCTGTGCTTTCTTGCTCTTTCATAAGGATTGCGGTAGTGGCTGAGCGATTGTTTGCGGAGCCTGAAGCTGCTCATTTCCGCGACAAGCTTTCGTTTCGCTGCTTCCAGCAGCAGGTCGATCTGTCGATTCTCCGCCACGACCTGCTCGGCAAGCGCACGCTGCGCCGCCGGACACGGCTTCTCCAGTTGTGCGACAAGCCGTCCGCGCGTGCGCAGCAGCGGCAAGATTTGCTGCCTCAGAAGACCTGTTTCCCCGGCGGCAAGCCGTTCAAGCAAGCGCCTCAGCGTCACCGTCTGCGCGTAGACTTCGCTAAGGTCAGCCATCACACACGCTCACGTTTCGGTTTATCCGCCTGCGTCTTCTCGATGACCTGCTTCCACGTCTCGCGAAACGTGACAGCCAGCTTCTCCACGTCATCAAGCGCTGCCACGTCATTTTTCATATTCGCCGCAATGAGTTGCCGATACATGTATTCATACAGCGACAGCATGTTCTCTGTCACGGCTTGCTTGCGGTCAAGCGTCGCAATCAGCTCTTGAACGATGCGCTCTGCCTTCAGCAAGTATTCATTCTTGCGTTCCATATCGCCGGCGTTCAGCGCCAGACGCCCCTGACGGATGAATTTCACACAACCGTTGTACAACATCAATGTCAGTTCACCCGGCGTCGCTGTCAGCACTGAGTTGCGCTGATACGCTTTATAGGCATTCTGAGACATTTGGATATTAACCACCTTTGTTAAATTGGTCAATTATGAACTGCTGCTTGCAAAACTGGAAAGATAAGAGGATTGCTGATTGGCCTCCTCAACTGCCTCTTCCATAGCATTAAACTCTGTATAATAACGGCTTTCAACCGACTGGAGCTGCGTCTTCATCGCGCTTATCTGATCGGAGAGGCTATCAATATTATTACTTAGAAAATAGGAACCATCCGCCGAACTTGTTGTTCCGGCTTTCTGCGTGATTTGGCTCATCGCATTCGTGATCGTTGTATTCAGCCGCTGCATAATACCTTGCTGAGACGGATCACTGCTAATGTTCGTAAATAAAGCAACGACCGCTTGAGGATTGGTACTGATCGCATTCTGCAGCGCCTGCGAATCGGTCACACTGAGCTGGCCGTTCTGCGTATAATCGGCACTGACCGTAATGCCAATCTGCGCCAGCTGCTGAATCGCCGAACTCCCGGTTGAGCCGACTGATGAGTAAATGTCGGTTCTCATTTCCGATAATGCGCCGCTTAGAATGGAATCATTAGACAGCATGCCTTGCTGCGCCTTCGTATTCCATGCCGTTATATCACTGTCTGACATCTGCGCCTGCTGAATGCTGGAGAGCGGCGGATAGTTTGGATCATTGGTCTGGCTGATCGTGCTGTTAATCTGGCTGATCGTGCTGTTATAGAGTGTAATAAAGCTGTTGATCGCTGTCGTCACTGTGCTCGTATCCGCACCGACGCTGAGCATCGTCGAACCCGTTGAATTGCCTTGCAGCGTCACAGTCATGCCGTTCACCGTAAACGTATTGCTCGGCCTCGAGGTGGCCAGTCCGTTAAGAGTAAACGTCGCATCTGTACCGGCTGTAGATGTGGCTCCGCTGCCTGTGCCGAGTCCGAGAACGTTATTAAAAAAGTTAACGCCTGTCATGTCAGCTGTGTTACCGGTTGGAGGAACAACAGTAATGGCGTTATTCGTCGTACCGCCATTCAGATTACCCGTATCCGTACGCGTCATTGAAATTTTGCCGGTTGCTGTGTCGTAAAACGCGTTGATACCAAGATTCGAATCGCTGATCTGCTGCATCATCGTATTGAGTGATGTGCTCGGACTGAAGGTAAAATTCTGCGAATTCGTCGTTCCTCCGGCGGTGTCCGACGAATAGGTTTGTAATGTGAAATTCACTGTATCATAGCTGTAATTTGATGTAATCGTCGAGCCGGCGGCAATGGTGTCGCCAAAGGTCATCTGCCCGGTTGTCGCATTCAGATAAGCCTGACCGCTCGCCACAGTTGACGGCGTCGTTGTTCCAATCGTTAAATTCCCGTTTGCCGCTGAATAGGTCGTACTGCCGACAGTAATACTCGCACTTTGCCCGCTGTCAACATATGCATTCTTTAAGCTAAACGTCGTTCCGTCGGCAGAAGTCGTCTGCGTCTCTCCTGTCACGCTGACCGGAGTGAACGACATCGCCGGATTATAGGAATAGCTCGCCGTTACGGTCGATCCCGGCGTCAGTGAACTGCCAAAGGACACTTTGCCCGTCGACGTGTTAATATAAGCCTGGCCTGCCGCTAAGGCTGTGGAGGGATCTTCGGAACCAAAGGTTAGATTACTACTGGCTAATGAATAGGTCGTCCCGCCTGCTACAATCTGCGTCGCCTTTTGGCTTTGCGTGCTGCTGTCAATTTGCGTCTTAGCCAGCTGAACCGTTCCGTCCGCTGCCACGCTGTCGCTTTCATTGGAAACAGCTACGGCCATATTCCCCTGCTGACTCCACAGACTTTGTGTCGGGTCAAAGCTGCCATTGCTAATAGCCGCGCCGATCAGCGTCGCCGACGTCGCTGTCGTCACATTCGACAGCGTATACGTGGAATTACCAGCGGTCGCGCCCGCCGTCGCTGTCGCCACAGCGGAATTGCTTGAGGTCACTGTTTTTGCTAAATAAGTGCTTTGCAGTTTCATGGTTTGTACATTTTGCTGCAATGTCTGCAATAGCGTGTTCATCGAGCGGTAATCATCGCGCTGCCACTCGAGCTGCTGCTGATTCTGTTGCAGCTTGATCAGCGGTGACGCCTGTGATTCCATTAATTTAGCGACAATGCTATCCGTATCAATCCCGCTGACAAGACCGCTGACAGCGTTCGTATTCGTATAGCCAATCAGGCTGTTAATTTCTTGAATGGTGATGTCTGAGGAGCTGCCCGAGCCGGACGATGACGAACTTGAGCTCGTGGACAGACTGCCGATTCCTGTCACATCTAGTCACCCCTTTCAAATTTGATGATTAGTCAATAGCCCCATCTGTTGCTGCAAGGCTGCGTAGAATTCAAGCTCTTTTTTAGGAGGGATTTCACGGACGACTTCATGAGTTTTCACATTGACCACCTGCACATAGTACCGGTCTAACTTGTCAAAGAAGACATACTGCAACTGTGTCTGCAGCGGTTGCAGCATTTGATTGGCCAATGCCGTCATTTGTTTCATCTGACTTTTCGATGCCGTATTTTGATCCTTCTGCGTATCGCAGCTCGGATCAGTTGACGACATCGCGCTCGTGTCTGTCGACTGGATTAAAGAAAGCCCATCGGACCCCGTCACCGTCGTTGATGGATTGACCAAAGCAACGTCCATAATCTATCCCCCCGCCCCTGTCTGATTATCTATAACTTTTATCGGAAAAAGGACGGACTGTTTTTAGAAAATTGCTTGACAATTTGTCTTTTTTATTCTTAAATTTTGCAACCAACACTATTTCTCTTTTTCTCGCGGGCGCACCCTTAGTTGACAATCTGATCGCGCAGGCGCTCCACTAGAGGAAAAACAATCTGATAGTTCATTCCGCACTCACTTAAAAACAGATTGATTTCTTGCAGCACCGTCTTTGTCTTCTCGCGCGAGTCGGTCATCTCGCGAATTCGATTGCCCGCCTTATTAAAGCGCGCTACTTGCACGCGCATCATCGGCACGATCAGATGGCTGTAAAAATTATTTTTTTGCAGGCGCTGGAGCACGCGGTTCGCTTTCTCGATCTGCGCCTCAAGCTGCTGGCTGCCCGCCTGCCGATCATTTAGAAATTTGAGCTGACGCAGCGCCTTGACGGCCTTTTCAAACAATTCTTTATACTCCCTGCCTTGCCAAAGCAGCCGCGCCAGTGCCTGCTGCGCATACTCCGTGTCATAGTCGTTGCCAGCCGCATACCATTCGTCGACAACGACATCTGGAACGAGTTCGGCCATGACCTCCTCAAGCGGCCGGAAAGGGGCTCCGGCAATTGCCGCGCCACCGCGTGTTGTGTTGATCACGCGGCAGCCGGGATGCTGCGCGATATAGAGTTCCAAATCACGCCGCATGCTGTTAAACGAACGGGTCGTCGCCACCTCGTTGCCGTCAACATCTTTGACTTTGATAATGTCTTTCTGCTCCACTTCGCTAAGTTTTTTATTGTTTTCATAATAAGCAATGCCTTGTGCATAGGAGCTTTCATTGAAATACGCCAGATTCTGTCCGGCTAAAATAATCGGTTCAGCTTTCAGGGCGAGCAGCATTTGCAGCGTGACGACCGCGATCGATGGCGCGTCGTTCACCGCGGCAATCGCCGCACCATCAGTACGCTCTAATAAAAGCGGCGACAGCGTGTCCTGAAGATTGACGACATGAAGCAAGGGACCAGGATAGCCGTCCAATGTCTCACAGCCGATCGTGCTGCCGAAGATCATCGGCAATTGAGTCAGCTGGCGGTCTTTGACAAGCTGCGCCACTTGCTGATTTTTCACGGTCGGATCATACGAACAGAACGCATCCGGTACAATGTCATGAGCGAGCAGCGCATTGATCGCCGAACCCACGGCAAAAAGATAAGCCGACCGCCCCGCTTTAATCTGCTTCAGCCGGTCAAACTCCGCGTTCAATGACGGACCGGCAGCAATAAGCATAACCGGTTTCCCTTGGAAAATGGCCGAGTCGATATCCATCAGGATATTCGGTGTCGCAAGCACATTGGGGAAATTGCGAACGGCATTCGTGATCCAGCGCTGCTGAAACGAAAAATCAGTGTAAAGCGCCGATTGCCGATTCAGCAAGCGTTCCTTCAGTCTGTTCAGCAAATTCTTGACCTGCTCCGGTTCATTTCTTTCATAAAAGGGCAGCACAGCGAAATAAAAGGATTGACCTGTCTCATCGATCACTTGTCCGACAGTTTCCAGTGCCTTGTTAACATCAGAGGTGATCAAACGCACCGACGCCGCCCACGGTTCCGATAAATCTTGGACACTGAAGAATTGTTCCAGCACGTTGAGATTGGGTTCATAAATATAAATCTGTTTATCCGAATAGGCCTGAGCGGCAATTTTCACGGCATAACCAAGACCCGTGCCGATGAACAGCACGTGCTCATACGCACTCAGATCCCCGAATGCGGCAACGAGGCCTTCAGCTTCACGTGTCGGATTATAGCGACTGTGGATATATTGGAAGGCCGAACCGACTTTCATTTTCAGCGTCAGCTCACCATTCTTAGCTGTCTCGGAAACAATCATTTCATTCGTCTCATGTTCGGACTGATCAAGTTGCTGCAGCAGCGCCCGATTGCTGAGACGCAGATAATTCCGGTTCTCAAGCCTGATCATGATGCTCCCCTTCCCTGACGAGCATGGCGACAAGGGCGCGGCGCAGCGTGTCGATCTGCGGCAGCAGTTCATAGGTCAGTGCATCGGCCATGGCGACTGCATCGCGCGCCTCAACGCTGTCCTTCATCTCGTCGATCGTCTGCTCAAGCGCGCCGTAACAAGAAATAAGCGACTGCGCACGCGTGCGCTCATCGGGTGCATTCTTGAGCGCTTCGACAAGCGTGCCGATCCAACCGATTCCTTGCAAGAAATCAGCAAATCCCTGCCAGTCGGCAGCTTCAGGCATTTGATAAAAACGTTCCGCGAGCGGCGGCAGCTTCTCCTGCACGCGGTCAAGATACGCTTTGGCAGACGCCAAATTATTGTAAATGAGCTGTTCAAATGACTGTCCGACAAGCTCCAATTCCGCAATTTCATGGAAATGCTCGTTTATGTATGCCTCATAAGGCTCACTTATCTGATGTCCATCGGCAATCAAATAGTTGTAGTAGCGGTGCGCTGCCTGCAACGTGTTTTGGATAAGTGCCACCAATTGCTCCGCGTCACCATTATCAAAAGTGCTCTGCTTGCCTTCAATGATTAACTGCATCCTTGTCCCTGCTTTCTGTTAGAGAACTCCTTCACTACAGTATATCGGAAAAAATGACGTCACGCATAAATCGACGCAGGCTATTTAAAAAAGTCCAAATAAAAACAGGCCCCATAAAGGGACCTGCCTGTAAAAGATAGTGATTACTGCAATAGTTTAAGCACGTTCTGTGGCAGCTGATTTGCCTGAGCGAGCATCGACTGAGCCGCCTGCGACAGAATATTTTCTTTCGTGAAATTCGACATTTCTTCCGCCATATCTGTATCAGTAATAACAGATTTAGCAGATGTCAAATTCTGAGACGACGTCGTCAGGTTGTTGACCGTCGAATCAAGACGGTTCTGATACGCACCGAGCACGGAGCGCTGAGCGGAAACCATGTCGATCGCGCTCTGCAGCGTCGTGACCGCTTTAGCGGCACCACTCGTCGTCGTGATGTCAAGGCCGTATTCAATGCCTGTATTATCCGTACCGTTAGTTATGTCTTCTGAAGTCGAGAAGCCATTGCCACTAGCACCAGCCGCAGCTGACGCAATACCCAGTGACGTTGCATCCATCTTGCCAATATTCAGCGACAGCGTCTGGTTCTGGTTGGCACCAATTTGGAAAGTCAGTGATTTTCCGGTTCCAGATGTTACACCGGCTTTTACTGTCTGAACAGAATTCTGGTCAATTCCCGTACCAGCGATGCTGACCATTAAAGAATTAGCCTTTTTTTGTTCCAGATAAACGCTACCGCCACTTGCAACAGCAGTATAAGCTTTTTTAAGCGCACCGTCATTATTGATAGCTGCTGCTAATCCAGACGCCGCAGTAACACTACCACTGTTTATACTAAATTGCCCTGCGGTTGCTCCAGACACAACACCCGTAAAAGTCTGATTACCGACTTGAACAGTTTCCCCACCACTAACATTTGATAAGAGTTTAAAATTAATCTGTCCAGAAACACCTGTCGCAGCATTCTGACTGCCGTCGAGCAGGTTCTGTGTGTTGAACTGTGTCGTGTTGGAGATGTTATTAATCTGCGAGGTGTACTGGTTGATTTCGTCCTGCAGCTGTGTCCGGTCAACAGCGGTGTTCGTGCCGTTGGCAGCCTGCACAGCGAGTTCACGCATGTTCTGCAGAATCGACTGCGTTTCCGACAGCGCGCCGTCAGCCGTCTGAATCAGCGAATTCGCCTGCTGTGAGTTGTCCGATGCCTGATTCAAACCGTTAATCTGACCAAGCATTTTTTGAGAAATCGCGAGGCCTGCCGGATCATCAGCGGCGCTGTTGATTTTCAGACCTGAAGAAAGCCGTTCGAGAGATTTGTTCACTGAACTATTGTTCTTTGCCAACTGATTCAGCGTGTTCAGTGCCGGAATGTTGTCATTGATAATCATAAATTTTTCCTCCTTGAAATGAAAAAATGTCCACATCCGTGTGGCATGCTTGAGTAAATCGAGGGCCCCCGTTACTCATCACATTAGTTATATCGACAGGTTTCAAAAGATTTTAAGCGACTTGCACATTTATTTTTAGAATTTATCGATACAGAACCATGCAAACCCTTTCTATGTCCTCAGTCGTAATGCCCACTGAACTCGGTAAATTCATTCCCCAACGTGATGCATCTAGCGTCGCCTTCATCATCTTGGATGTGCGGCAATTTTCGTAAGGCGGCATTTGATGCACCGGCTGAAAGAACGGGCGCGATTGAATGCCTTTTTCATGAAGCAGCGCAATCACTTGATCACGCGTCAAGGGATACTCTGGTGTGACTAAAATGGAATACAGCCAATAGGCATTTTGAAATCCTTGCTCCGCTGCCGGTAAAATCAAGCCGGGTATATCGGCAAGCCATTCATTATACTTTGCGGCATGAGCCCGTTTTGCGGCCAAATAGTCATCAACTTTTTCAAGCTGCGCGCAGCCCATCGCTGCCAATACATTAGGCAAGCGAAAATTATAACCAACTTCTTGATGATAAAACGAACCATTCTCACCGATCGTTTTTGTCTGCGTTGATAAATATTTGGCCCGTTCGCCAATAGGCTCGCTATTGGTCACCAGCATACCGCCCGCGCCAGTCGTAATCAGCTTATTCCCATTAAAACTAAAACAGCCAATGTCGCCAATCGTGCCCGTTTTTCTCCCATTCCACTCCGCTCCGAGACTTTCCGTCGCGTCTTCAATCACATATAAATGATGTTTCTTCGCCACTGCCATGACCTCAGTCATATTAACCGGCTGTCCATAAATATGTACAGGCAGGATCGCTTTTGTTTTCGGTGTAATGAGCGATTCGATTTGTTTCGCGTCCATCACCCACGTATCTTCTTGCACATCAGCAAATACGGGTTCAGCACCGACATAACGGATGGCGTTTACAGGAGAAATAAAGGTCATTGACGAGACGATCACTTCATCGCCGCTCCCGATACCAAGTGCCAATAGAGCAAGCTGAAGTGCAGCCGTACCATTCATCGTCACAACAGCCCGGCGAACATCTAAATACGCAGCAAAATTGGTTTCGAATTGATCGACATAGGCGCCCGCCGACGATACCCAGTTGGTGTCAAGACAATCTTTTATATACGTCCATTCGTTTCCACGTATTTCCGGCACACATAGAGGTATCATTCCAATTCACCTTCCTTTTTAGACGTTGTAAATATCCGTTTTGAAATAGTGCAAATGACCGCTGATCCATTGAATTGTTTCCTGCAAACCTGTATCCAAAGTAAACTGTGGTGACCAGCGCGTTAACTGTTTAATCAACGAATTATCAGCTAATAATCGATTAACCTCACTATTTTCCGGACGCTTCCGTAAGTCTTCACACTTAATGTCGACCGGTTGACCAATAATTTCAATAATCTTTTTTGCCAAATCACCGATTGCAATTTCATATCCGGTTCCAGCATTGACAATTTTTCCGACAGTTCGATCACTTTCGGCCACAGCAATAAAGGCTTCCGCCGTATCTTTGACATAGTTAAAATCACGCGTCGGTGTCAAGCTGCCGAGGTTAATCTCTCTATTTCCCGCAAGTATTTGTGAAATAATGGTTGGAATCACAGCGCGGGCGGATTGACGCGGTCCATATGTATTAAACGGTCGAATAATTGAAACGGGCAATTCAAAACTGCGATAAAAGCTTTCCGCCAGTTGATCCCCGGCAATTTTTGAAGCCGCATACGGCGATTGCGCCTGCATCGGATGGCTCTCATCAATAGGCACATACTGCGCCGTTCCGTACGTTTCTGAAGTCGATGTATGAATCACTCGCTCGACATCTGCATTACGACTTGCTTCCAGAACATTTGTCGTTCCTTCCACATTTGTGCGAACATAAGCCATTGGCGACAAATACGAATAAGGAATCGCTATCAGTGCCGCCAAATGAAAAACGATTTGCTGTCCTCTAATCAAGCGGCTGATGCCATCATACTCACGCACGTCACCAGTGACCACGTGAATACTGTCTTTAAGAGCTGAATCAAATGTATCAATCCACCCCCAATTATTAAACGAATTATACTGAACAAGCGCCGTGACGTCCGCTCCCCGTTCAACAAGCCGCTCAGTCAGGTGGCTGCCAATAAAACCTTCTGCACCAGTTACAAGCACTTTTTTCCCTTTTAGATCCATTATTACTCACACTCCTTATAGCTAATAACTTTTGCAGGGACGCCAATGGCCGTTGCAAAGTCAGGAACATTATGAATGACAACCGCTCCGGCACCGATCGTGACTCCTTTTCCTATTTGGCACTTTTGAATGATTGCAGCACCGAGTCCAATATGTGTATTGCTGCCAATTTTCACTCCTCCGGCAAGCGCTGCATTGGGCGATATATGAACATTTCTTGCTAAAGCACAATCATGTTCCACGACAGCAGCCGTATTGATAATACAGTTCTGACCGATGCATGCTCCTGTATTAACGATCGCATGAGCGAGGACACAAGTTCCTTCAGCAACTATTGCCGAAGGAGAAATATAAGCGGTTGGATGAATAAGAACTGGAAGAGTGAAGCCGAAACACTGAAGTTTCTCAAAAAGGCGGTCGCGCACTGATAAATTACCGATGCAGATGAAAGCCTTGGTTATGCCTGCTGCAAACACCCGTGGAAGCTCGTCATCATCTCCGATAACAGGCACACCCATCACTTGCTTTGGAGCAGATTCTTGAGCAAGAATTCCAGCAATTTCATACGTTCCAATTGCGCGAATCAATTCTATAATAACCTTGCAATGCCCGCCGGCGCCAAGTAATACAATTTTCCCCCTCATGGTCAAAACCGTTCCCTGACTAACATGAATGCCTCACCATATAGAACACCGCATTCTGATCCACGTAGCCGTGCCAAAGCCTCAACATTTTCTAAGCTGCGCGGAAATGGAGGAGCAGCAATTTCAGACGTATAAAGTCTCATGATTTCCTTTTTCTGCTCTAAATAATTGGTGATGTCGCTAAATACGTTGGGTAGAAAAATATTCTCTGGCAATGCTGGCGCCATTTCGGTCTCAGAAAGACATTCATACATCAATATTTTATTAATGTAAGGTTTTCTGAAGCTCTTCGTACAACTCATCATTATTTGTGCAGCAATGCGATGATCCGTATGCGCATCAGAACGATTGATCATATATATCAATTCTGGTTTCAAGCCATCAATAACTTTATTCACCGATTGGAGAAGTACGTTAAAATCAATTTTATGTAGTTGGGTAGTCTGAAATCCTAATTCATGTACCGATTGAAATCCATAAATTTTTGAAACTTGATCAATCTGCTGTTCCCGCTGTTTCAAAAAATCAGCATTGTAACCGAGACTTTCAGTCGCTTTAGTGAAAATTAACCAATGCAGTTCATCACCTAAGACTTTATGCTTTAGTATTGTGCCCCCACAACCAAGTGTCTCATCATCTGGGTGGACAGAAACAATTAAAACCTTCCGCAAATTTTTCACCTCATATTTCAGTACGTAATTTGTTTGTTTAATAATGCTTTGTTAATTTCCGTACGTGAAAGTATATCAACAATTCGTTTACCGCTGTATCCATCCCCATAAGGATTATGACAATGTTTGCATTGTTCAAGAAAACTTTGGTCGTAGATTGCTTTATGAATGGCTTGTTTAATTTTCTCTTTATCGTGGGGAACGAATATGATATTCTCAGCATGTTGCCTCTGCTTCTGACGGTTACCGACATTGACGACCGGCAAAGTCAGAAACGGTGCCTCAAGCAATCCAGCGCTAGAATTACCAAGAAGTACAGCTGCCCTTCGCTGAAGATTCACAAAAACGTTTCTAGGTAACGTTTTAAACGCTTCGATAAATGAGCATTGCTCTACATATTCCTCGATGATCTGTATCATTTGAAGACTGCCAGCATCTGAATTCGGATAAATAACCACCGTTTTTAAACGCAATTCTTCCACAGCTTCAAGTGTTACTCGCATTTGTTCAGCCGACTGCTCTATTTCTGAGCTGAGCGGATGCTTAATTAATAAAATAAATGGCTCTTCTTCGGACAAATCCATTTTTAAAAACGCATTAAGTTGACCGTAAGATAGCCTAGGTTGTTTTCTGATAGAATCCAATGCTGGATTGCCGACGGCATGAACCCGCCAAGGTTCTTCTCCCATCTTAAGAATACGTGCGGCATTCTCCTGAGTTGTTGGAAAATGAAGATGAGCTAGTTTTGTGACAGCATGGCGAACAGAGTCATCAATATTGCCAACAACCCGATCACCGCCACAGATATGTGCTACCGGTATGTTAAGGTATGTTCCCACCGTAGCCGTCGTCAAGCTTTCTTCTCTATCGCCGAGAACCATTAGCCAGTCTGGATGCTCTTTAAGGACAATATCCGTGAGTCCCATAATCTGAACACCGATTGATTTACATCTGGCTGATAAAGTTGCTGCAGCTAATAAAGATTCCAAGTGAATGGTATTGAATCCATCTTGTTCAACAAATTTATACGTATTTCCATACATTGGTGACAAATGCGTACCAGTCACTACAACCTTCAGTTCAAAATTTCCATTCTCTACTAATTCGTCAAATATGGGCTTTAATATAAAGTATTCAGAGCGTATACCGGTGACAGCTAGTATTTTTTTCATTTTCTCAACTCTTCTTCAAAATTGCTATTATAATAAATCCGTTTTGCTAACAATCAAATCTTTATAATATCTGAACATATAATTATCATAACGTATTTTTTGAGGCTGATAAGGCTTATGACAGACAAAACATTCTATTGCCTTGAACCAATTGTCAGAAGATGCAAACGAAAGCGAACTCCCGCCCGCTATTCTTGGGTTAATTTCAATAAAGACAATATTATTCCCATTTTTAAAACATTGAAGATTAACGATGCCGATTGGTTTTAATACCGATAAAATCTTTTTGACAAAATTTATTATCTTTGAATCATAAACAGTAACCCCTTGGGTGGAAACACCGGATTCTGTCGCCAGTCTTCTTCTGGGTATAATGTAAATAGGTTGCGATTGCAAATTGCATAACGCATCTATTGTGTACTCTTCACCTTCAACAATTTCTTGAGATATGTAGCCGTCCATGGAAAAATCATCTGGAATTTCAGAATTTTTATAAATACCTGTGCTGCCTCTACCAATTCGTGGTTTTAGTAGTGCGTATTGTCTGCTCAATGACGTTTTGGGAGTGGGTATTTCATTTTCAACAAAAAATTGATAGGTTTTCCATTTATCTGTACAAATATCAATAACGTTTTCGTCAGAAAGAATGACTTCTGTTTGATAGATTTCCTTAAAAAAATTCTTTTTTGCACTCCATGCCTTAAGGCCCTCATTGATCGTCGGAAACACCAAATCAATTTTCTCATGATTTATAATTTCTTTTATTTTATCGAAACAGTCACTGTCTGAATACTTCGGAACAATATACGGCTTTAATCCACTATATAATCCGAAAGAATGGTTTGTTATATCAATACCAACTAGTTCCCAGTGCATGGCTTGATAATAGGCCAATTGCGTAGAGAAAACCATGCTACCAATGCCTTCGACTAATATTTTCATTAGTAATCCCTTCATGATTAAATATCAGTAAAGTATTTTTATCATACATTCAACTCTTTGTATACATTATTAATTTCTGCGGCCGTTTCATTCATCGTCCTTAAATACAGTTCCTTTACATTTTTTTTCATACTATCAATAATTTTAGGATTATGAATGATGTTAATAATTTTATTTTTAAATTCATCAATATTATGTGGATCAATGAGGTAGCCATTAATCCCGTCCTGAATTAATTCATTCATACCACTGTCTTTTGATCCTATTACGGGCACACCGTAAAACAAACTTTCAATTACGGTAAATGGAAGTGGATCCCACCAAAGATGCGGCAAAACAGTAACATCTGCATCTTCAATTATTTTTGATATTTCTTCAGATTTGTAAGGTGGATAAATTTTTACTGACATTTTATGAGTTGCTAAACTGTTTAACGTCTTATAAATTCTGCTCTTTGCCCCATAAATTCTTAACTCTAAGTTTGCAAGCTTTTCCTTGTCTATTTCGTTAGCAATTATATTAAAAACTTTAACTAATTGTATAACTCCCTTCATAGGCGCACACGAGGAAAAATGAACAAATACTAATTTTTTATTCAAATAATCCTTTGTGAATCTATTTTTTACTGTAGAAGGATCACACAATCTTGTATCCAGACCATTTAAAATTACTGTAGATTTATCTTTTATAATTCCCCACTTAATGAATTTTTTTTCAATAAATGTGGAATTCATAATAATCTTCGAAGCCTTGTTATAATTTTCTATATTATGTTTGTACCTTCTTTCAAAATCCTGTGAAGAAGCAGTTGAAGTCAAACATTCTTTGCACATTCTTCCAGGGTGGTAGCAATTTTCCTTATCAAACAAATATAAATTCTGCTTCGGACATACGCACAAATAATCATGCATATGAACAATAGTTTTGTAACCCTGCTTTTCTAATAAAGGTATAATACTGGAAGAAATGCCGTAACACGTCTGAACATGGACAACATCCGGATTTACTTTGACTACATAAGTCAAAATCTGTTGTTGAACTTGCCGATCACTATAATGAGTCACAGGAGCATTTTTTCTCATTGGATCTAATACTTGAAAAGGATGTATGTATGTTATGTCCTCTTGTTCGTATATATCTTCTTCCAGAACCTCTTCTGAATGAAAATACATAATAAATACTTTGTTTTGTTTTTTCTGTATGTTTGCCAAACTATCCGTAAAGTTTAATATTCCTCCGCGATTTGGCTTCCAATTGTATAGCATATGAAGTATTCTCATTTTCTCAATCCTTTAATTTTTTATTAAGATCAACATCAGATTTTTTGTATAATCATTTATCCATACGCCAATTGTATTTTTGTTTATAAAAACTTTCTATATTAACTGTTCAAAACGTAAAGCATCATTTTTTCTAATATTAATTGCCGCCATTTTCCCAATTAATAAATGATTTTGCATAGGAGAAAGTCCGTTTTCGGATCTTTTATAATCAAGCATATCCTCTTTTATCTTTTCTCCACGCATAATAGGCCGTTTGGCAACAATACTTTTTCTTGAAACAATTTTGCTTTTTTCCTCACTTTTCCTGCATTTTTTTATTCCATCTCCCAAAGATAGTTCAACAATCCTGATATTTCGAATCAACCGTTCCAATTCATCAGGTTCCATCGACGCCTTGTGATCGGGGCCTTCCATATTTTTATCGAGTGTTAGATGTTTTTCAATAATTTCCGCACCCATTGCGACTGCCGCGATGGAAATCTCACTGCCAATCGTATGATCAGAATAGCCTACAGGTCGTTTAAAAGCATTCTTCATTGTCATAATTGCATTTAAATTCACATCTTCTGGAGCTGTCGGGTAATTAGACGTACAATGCAACAAGCTAATTTGGTCATTCCCTGCTTGTTCAACAGACTCAATCGCCGCCTCAATTTCACCAAGATTAGCCATTCCTGTTGATAGTATCATTGGTTTATTAAACTTTGCTACGTATGATAAAAACGGTGTCGTTGTCAAATCACCCGAGCTAATCTTGAATCTTTTAATACCGATTTTCTCCAACAAATCGGCGCTTTCAAAATCAAAAGGCGTGGACATGAATTCAATATTCAATGCGTCGCAATATCGCTTAAGATGCAAGTGATCATCAATAGACAATTCCAGCTTTTTCAGCATATCGTACTGTCCGCCCGAACCGGTTGTTTTTGTTTGATAATCGGCTTTCGGTGCATCGCGCGTCACTAAATTTTCCGCTCGAAAAGTTTGAAATTTAACTGCATCAGCTCCAGCATTCTTAGCAGCCTCAATCAATTTCATCGCCAATTCAACATCACCGTTGTGATTGACCCCGGCTTCGGCAATAATGAAGGTGTGCTTAGACTTTTCCACTGTGCTTCTCCCTTTCCAAATACTCGAAGAATTTCAAATCAAGAGATGAATCAATATCGAGCGAACTCTGCTCGTCCATTACATAAGCCAATGTACGCGGAGTATACCAAGTTTTATTTTTTAATAATGTAATTGCTTTTGCCAAATAAATGGCCCCATTAAGCTGATAAATTACAGGCGTTTCTTGTCGTCTGGCATAAAATGGACTGTCTGCCACAAAGTCAACAAGATTTCCATTTTCAATCTTTTTCATCCAGTACGGGGAAATCTTGCTCTCACACACACTAACGAGGGCATCAGCATTTGTATTTATATGTTTCTCGATGGCTTCATCAATTTGCTTTGCCGTACGCAATGGGGTCGTGCATTGCAAACACATAATATCATTATAAATAATATTTTTTTCTTTAAACCATTTTATTGCATGAAGAATTGGATCCATTCCAGGCGTTTCATCCTTTGCCAATGCCGCTGGCCTTTTAAAAGGAACCTCCGCGCCAAATTGCTCTGCAATATGAGCAATTTCATCATCTTCGGTAGACACAACGAGCGTGTCAATATATTTGCTCTTTTTCGCCTCATTAATTGAGTAAGCAATCAGCGGCAAGCCGCAGATATCAACAATATTTTTGTGAGGAATGCCCCTTGAACCACCACGTGCCGGAATGATGGCCAATATACTTCTATTATTATACATTGTGCACGTTCTCCATTTTGTTTTTCATTAAGCGATTGACTTCCTGATAGTCCTCCATTCGACCAATGTCCATCCAATAATCAAGAATTGGATAATTACCGACCGTATTCCCATTTTCAAGCAATTTGTTAATCAGTTGAGGAATATCATAAAACTGATTCTCTGGTATAAAGTGAATAGCTTCGGGACTTAGCACATAAACACCACCGCTTACCGCAAAATGAAAGATTGGCTTCTCGTCCAATGACGAAATATGATTCTGTTCGTTGACATTAAGTACACCATATGGCACCTGCATTTTATAATCTCTCGAGCCAACTGTCATCGAATAATGACCATGTAGATGAAAATCCATAAGCTGTCCAAAATCAAGATTCGTAAATATATCTCCGTTAACAACAATAAAGGGTTCATGAAGATACTCAGCAGCCATTGCAATCGGGCCCGCTGTCCCCAGCCGTTGTTCTTCTCTTATGTATTGTATGGTTACTCCAAAGGCCGATCCATCCATAAAATAGTTTTCAATGACTTCTGATTTATAGTTGACCGACAGAAAAATATTATGAAAGCCAGCCTTTTTTACTCTTTCAATGATGCGTTCAAGAATCGGCTTTTCCCCTATATGAAGCATGGGCTTCGGTGTGTTCTCTGTCAACGGACGCAAGCGCGTACCAAGTCCACCAGCCATAATGACAACCGGGTTGCTTCTTTCAATAGCTGAAACAATATAGTTTTGATAGCGCAGGCAATCGATCACCTGCCGGTTTTGATCGACGACTGGCACGAGCTTAATAGCCTGTGAAAAAAGGTCTTCAGCCTCCTCAGGGCTAAATTGCTCATGAACAAACTGGCACTGTGCATTATAAATTTGTTCAATGCTGCTATAGAGATCTCTACCCTTGAGAATGGCACGCCGAATATCACCATCTGTGATGGTTCCTTTTAAATGTTTATCCGAATCCACAACAACGGCCGTCCCCGATGCATTGGTGTTAATACATGCTAATGTCTCAATCAGCGTGGCTGCCTCTTGTACAAGAAAATCTTTCAGAGGGATATTCATCGCTGTCTCTCCCTTTGTTGTCAGTAAGAAACGTTATATACTTATTATCGTCGAGTGAGTGGGAGTTGTTAATTCGATTCTACACATCCGCCGCCAATCTTAGCTTATTTTAATTTACATATTTTGTTTGCTATTAATTATTGCGATTTAATTTACTAACTTTATGGGATATTTTCTTCATCATCGCTACTGAATCAAAAAGAGTCCTTGCTCTATCTAAGCACTTTTCCTTCTCTTCTCGATAAAATAGCGGATGTTCTATGCATTTACATAAATATTTGATGACTTCATTTATATCAGTAAAGGATTGTTCCATCCACAGTTGATTATATACGTCACCATTTGGGTCAGTGATTACTGGAAGCCCTTCACTCATTGCCTCAGCCGCTGATGATCCTCCCCCTTTTCTGTGCGGATTAATATAGAAGTCACAACAGGAGTACACGCTCTGTATATCTTGAACATAGCCTGTATTCTTTGATCTTTTTTTTAATATCGGGTATTTACTTACTACCAAGCTGTAGTCAGCGTAGGGACCTATAAACAATATGTACGTATTATCTATTTGCTCTAAGATTGTTTTCAGCTCAACTAAAAAAGCAGTAGTCACTTCATCATCAAGTCTGTTTCCAACAACCGCAAGCACTTTGTAGCACAAAGGAATAGATAATTTTTCTCTTGTCATCACACCTTGTTTCTCTTTCTTAAGAAACGCCATCTGAACCGGTAAAACATATTCTTTTTTAATTTGAAATTTCTCCATGAAAAAACTATCTTCCGCCGTCATTCTGCGAGTAATTGCCCAGTATGTTTTTCGATATTTTGGAGTATTGCCACCAAACACCATCGAAATTACCGTTGTAAACGAACTACACAGATCCCCTACTGCTGAATCGCCCATGGAAATTACAAATTGAGGATTAAACTGCTTAACAAGATTAACCATCTTTTGTGCCTCTTGTATATTAGGCATTGGTTGCTTAGGCTGAAAGAACTTGAATGTTTCTTTTTCATATTCTATAGTGTTTAAATTGCTGAATTCTTCAATAACATTTCCCGCGAATCCGTCAAAAAAGGGAACGTATAATTGTGTCAAAACGTCTTGAGAGTTAATGATAAACACTTCATTCCCTAATTTTTTTAAACTCAAAGCATAATCCATCACTTGTCGAGTTGGAGAATGAGATAGACCTAATATCTGGCTTGAGAAAATAACGACATGATTTGTTTGGCTAGTCGAAGTCATATCTGATGGCACATCCAACATACCGGCAAGTTCATCGACACAGTCGTTATAGAACCAACGAAGTTGCCCTAACTCATTTAAATTTAACTTCACCTGTCCGACAAAGTCGATTCGCTTAAGACATACATAGAGCGAATATTTCTCCTGAAACTGCAACGACTGATAAAAGTTTTTATTGAGCATTTTTAAAATGTATTTTTTATCTTTTGTTGCCTCATAAGCCAACGACCAGAGTGCAATTTTAGGTCGATTTGTCATTAATATTCCAAGTTGTTCAATAAAATTCTCAAAAGAGTTTTCCAAAGTAGCATTCGATAAATATTGTTGCACAGAATAAATCATTTTTAGTTCTTTGTCTATCTCATTTCTATTATCGTAATATTGCAGCAAAAAAAGTGCACTTATTTCTTTTGGAATATAATGTGATGAGAAAAAAGATGACATCACTCGATATATATCTGTTTTCTCAGGAGCAGATAATTGATTATAATCAGAACGTGAGTCGTTCGGAATGTCTAGCTTATTATTTAGATTTAGTTTGACATAGGGGAGGTAATGAATAATAAAAGGCAATGCTCGCTCTACACTGTCAACAATTAATTGAATTGGGCGCACGATGCTTACTTTTTTCTGAAAAAAAGAACGCTTAACTTCTGTTGGAAAACTATAATCTTCTAAAAACAAATAAAAACCATCTACAGCCACAATCTGCTGTTCGAATGCCTGTAATATAAACGAATAATCATTACTGAACACTAAAAAATTAAACAGTGAATATTTTTTCACCAAAGAATAGTACACACTGTTTAAATGCTCACTAGTTAGGGTCTCATCCTGCTTTATATTGTATAAATGGACAATCACACCATCCCCATCAACTTGTTTCAGCAACTGCATGATATTTTCATTTTTTTCAGATTGACGTACAAAAGCCGCCATAACTCTTTTCATTTGATTACACCCATTTCTGTTGCACGTTTGATTTAATAAAGCAATTTAGTTCATAAGTGGTTCCATGGCTTGTCTCTGATCGCTTCTTCAAAAAAATTTCAAATATCGATGCTAACGATTAACTCGCGCAAATACCTAGAATAGTGCAGTTGTGTTGACATCAATCTATCTTCCAAACTACTCTCTTATTTTCCCACATTTTCCAACCATTGGTCCCATAAACAGACGAGGTTTCTTTTCGGCGTCACTAGGCCTATAGCCAATGTTCACCTTCTTGTCTGAGAAAAATAGTCCGTCAATAGCCATGACCAGAAGCATCTTTATTTGAGTAAGTCTTGATAAAAGTGCTCGACTTGAGGGCAAGTTGCTGGGACTTTGTCCCAACAATCCAGAACCTTATGTATAAGCGTATTACGATAGGTAATGACTGTTTACGCGATTTTCCGTTCTTCTTTTTCAATAATTCAAAATGAGATGCCTCAGAACTTTTTCTAGATTCATTATGAACTCCTTTCTTTCTTGTTAAATAATTTTGTTTCAATTAGTAATAGAAAAATGGCTATATTAAAGCATTTTTTGTTTTTACGTTTGTAAACTCGGTCTATTTTTATTACTAATTACTCAACTTTCGCACAGTAAATATTGAATTAAACATGGATATAATGCGCCTTATGGTGATCGATTAGGTTCCTTGACAAAATAGAAAGACACCTTCCTTTTTGGTATTATAGTGAATTTGACTAGAAAACACTACCAATAGAAGAGGTGTCCCCTATATGATAGCGAATAAGAGTCTGGATATAAACGGCGTATGGAAGCTCTTCAAACGGCCCCTGAACAAATTCCTGCCATGGTTGAACGGGCCTTGAAAAGCGGCATCGAAGCCTCCTACGTGCTCATGGAAACTTGTTTTACACAGCAGCCTTTGATTCAGGCCATTCGGACAAAAGGGATTGAGGTCATCGGCATGGTTAAGGATACGAATCAGCGCTATCTAGTGAAGAACAAGCGTGTGGATTGAAATCGTTATATGTCGCTGCTCGGCCGATCACAGGACATCGGAACATTTTACGTTCCATACAAACCACCCTGTCAAATGGCGTCAACGTCAAAGTTGTTTTCGTTAAGAATCGCAATAAAAAAAGGGACTGGTTCGCCATTTTGAGCACCGATTGTACGCTAACCGAGCAAGAGATCATCCGTATTTACGGCATGCAATGGGATATTGAGGTGTTCTTCAAAACCACGAAATCCCTGCTTAAACTTCAAAAAGGGTTTCAAGGTAGATCCTTATGATTTAATAATCAGCCATACGACCATCGTTTTTTCACGATTTATCGTCTTATCTTGGCAAAATCGCTGTCATATCGATCATCGCACACTCGGAGGCATGTTCTATGAACTTTACGATGAAGTTGACGAATTAGATTGGGCCGTCGCACTCATCGCTCTGTTTGAAATTTCCGATGACGTGCTTACGCGAACAAGCAAGAAGATCAATCGACTTATTAGAAGTCAACTGGCACAATGGATCACAGGTTTACCTAACTACATCAAGGTTTATCTACCCAATCTGGCATGCAAAAGTTGAGTGAATTAATATCGAAGAAGCACATTTTTTCAGCTTCTCGATGTGCTTAATCAAAACCAATTTAGATTTTCCCTGTAGAAATTCATATTATAGAAAAACTTCTTAAATTCAGATTTGAATTATTATTGAGTAAGCGAAATTTGTACCATGTCGAATAGTAATCATTTGAATTAGTACTTATATTGTATCCACTAGGATGAAGCACTTGAATACAATCATTGCCTTTTTGAATTCGGGATGAATCTTTGAATGCTTTATTTCCCAAGAAAAGAATTTGAAAATTTTCTTCAACACTTGACAATATATTTTTGATATTTTGTAGATTGCTCTTATTCATTTCATCTAGACGATTAATTAAATATATTCTATGGTTCTGCTCTAAATAATCTGCAAAATCAATTGGTTTTATGCGATTCTCCATGAAAAAGGATAACGCTTTTATTCCCTTAACTCTTGAATAAAACAATAGGCTGAAAAGTGCTTCTAAAGTATCGGTTATTTTAATCCACTCAGTCGTTAAAAAAGCGATATTCATATTCCCTCTCTGTAATTTCAAATCATAAGATCCTATTCTTTGCTTATACGGACGCTCGCCAATTATCATTCTATTCTGATTTTTGCATTGTATATTAAAGGAAGCTTCAAAATCGTGTATCCAATCTTTATTTTCCATCCTGATTTTCCTCTTTTCTTAAGTTAAGTTAAGTTAAGTATAGTGTAACCCATCCATACATTTTGAGTAGTATCTCATTTAAAAAGTTAGTACAATTTAATTCTATAAAATGTTATATGATATGACGATTATTTTCACAAGTCAATTGGCAATTTACTAAAGCCAACGTATGAATTAAATTGTATGTCCTGCATCCAAAATTCACGGCAAAAGATTAAGCTGAAATAGGGGTTACGATGGATTAGAAATCACCAAATCATAAGTTCTTCAACTTTCTCTTTGCTCACTTCTCCATTTTCAAGAAATACATTTGGGAATCCAGCGCCGTAACCGCGTACACATTGTTTGCCGAAAATATCCATCACACGCTGGCACGTCTTCATGAACTCTGAGTTTGGGTGATCGGCCGCAAAACGCTGTAAATCGTCTTTTCGCATCCATTGATCCGGTGCTAATGAATCAAATCCAATGACCGAGCACTTAACCGCATCTTCATCACCTTTGCTCATATTACGACGTGCCGACAGAATGCTTCGATAAATAAAATCATCTGCAGGCAAGGAATACCCCGCAAAGATGATGTGCTTTGCCTTTTCAATCGCAACCTTCATATCGCTTTGAATTTCTTCAATAAACGATGGATTATTCCCCTTAAAATTGGTCTGCACCACGAGCGGTGTATGGTACGCCTCAGTAATCGTCCCGCAATGCGTGCATTGAACAGCATCATAGACACCGTCCCTAATCTCATCCTCCTCCTCTTTGGAACGTGGCGCTTGTGGAGACAAGCAAGGGAGTATTTGCGGTGGGAACAGGCTTTCAGAATCAATGGACCATTCATTGCCAAGATAGAACGTTAATTTCCCGCATTTGGGACATCTGCGGAAGCCATGACTCCCATGCGGAAAGTAAAATTTTCCAACCCGAACAATTCGATCACTATTATGCGTCGGATCATTTAATCGCTGTACCGCTGTTTCATTCATTGGAAACCAGGCAGCAGGTGACTTCCCATCGACTTGTCTTACCGCCATGAAATGTGCCAGATCATTAAATAATTTCATAGGTCTCGGCGGGATTCCAAGATTGGGGCGGAAAGATGAGTCATTTTTCTCTTTGTGTGCGTTAAAAATTAACCACAATAAGAGTGGATCCCAATTCATCGAAATGACTGCGTAACTGAACATATAAAATTTGCGTGAACCATACCCGTATTCTTTCCTCTTTAATTCTTTATCTATCATTCGATCAACCTTTCCCACCGTCTGATCGGGAGTGTCAAGTATTTTGTGTAAATGACAGCCTTCCCGATCAAGCAACGATCAGTGAAATATGGATTCAAGGGTGTCACGGCATTGGTTAAATCCTCGATGACAGTGTACTGAAAATTTAGTGTTGTAAGCGATCATTTGGGTTACGAGAAAGCGATCCAGGGAATCTTCATTTGGAAATTGCTCTTTTCTTTTGCTGTACCGTTTTAACTTTTTATTAAACGATTCAATCATATTGGTGCTGTAGATGCTCGCGCGGATGGAAGTCGGAAATTCTAAAAACGTTAATAGATTTTCTGTCTTCTTTAATCGATCCATGAGCCGTGCGTAACGTCCCTGCCAGTGAGTAAGGAACTGCTTTAAAAGCTCTTGTGCCTCTTTTCTGTCTGCTGCCTGGTGTAGTGCTTTAAATTCATCCATCATTGGTTTTCGATCATTGACTCGGACGTGATTGCAGAGTGTACGGCTGACATGGATAAGACAGCGTTGAAGCTTAGCTTTTGGAAAGCTTTTTTCTAAAGCACTCTGTAACCCAACAAGTCCATCAGCGATAAAGAGCAGTACATCTTGAACGCCCCTTTCACGGATGTCAGTGAGTAGTTCTGACCAAACGCCAGTGGATTCAGTGGGCGCAACGGTATAAGCCAGCACTTCTTTTGTGCCATCAGGCTTGACCCCAATCGCAATATGGATGGCTTCTTTTTCCACCGTGTCTCGCCTTAAAGGCAGGTAAGTCGCATCGAGATAGACGCAGACATACTGTGCAGACAAGGGACGGGTTTTGAATTGAGTGACTTGTTCAGAAACTGCTTGAGTCATATTCGAAATTGTTTGTGGCGTATAAAAATGTCCATACATCTCTTCCATCAAATTGGCGATTTCAGATGTCGTGATCCCTTTACGGTAGAGCTGAATAACCGTTGTCTCTAAGGCATCACTATTCCGACGATAGGCAGGCACTGTGTGTTGATGAAAATCTCCATTGCGATCTCTGGGCATTTGTAGGGTCAATTCACCATAACGGGTTTTAAACTTGCGAAAGTATTGGCCGTTTCGAGAATTACCTGTATGAAAGCCTTCACGATCATAAGGCTCATAGCCCAAGAAGCTACTCAATTCCAGTTTTAACAGTTCATTAACAGCTTCTTCTAGATGCTGTCGAAAAATTTCGTCCAAGTCTTGTTGTTGGGCTAGGGCGGACATGATTTTTGTGGTAAATTGGTTCATAGGGAAAGCCTCCTGTGATATGAGTTTGGTCGCTTAATATCTTAAGGGGAAGGCTTTCCCTTTTCAATTGTTTTTTTGAATCATTTACACAAGATTATTTAAACACTCGTCTGATCCGCCGGAACCAAAAGTTAAGCAATGGTCGGATAAAAGGAAAGCTGTCTTGATAATTATCACATAGTCGATCCAGTGAATTGTAAGTCAGAAAAAGCCATCGGTCATTGGCAGCAAGATAACTATCCACCTCATTAACTGAATTTCTCCGAAAACGGCGCGTATAACAGTCACTTCTGACAGCATTGGATAATTGCCAAAGGATTGAATGGCTTTTATTGTTTGTCAGATTAAGGACGCTGGCGCTCTCTTATCGCGAGCCAGCGCAATAATTAAATAAAGAATTTGAACCCCCCTGACTTTTTTATTAAGCATATAGACGAGCCTCCTCATTTCCATTTATAATTATAGACGTTAGGCAACTAAAAATTGATAAAAGAAGGGAGCACACAAAGATGACCGAAGCCATGACGCTGTTACTCACTGAAATGAGGCAGGGCTTTAAAGCAGTCAATGAACGCTTTGACGGCATCGATCAACGACTCGACAAGATGGACCAACGCTTTGATGGTATCGATCAGCGGCTTGACAAGATGGACCAACGCTTTGATGGTATCGATCAACGGCTTGACAAGATGGATCAACGCTTTGATGGTATCGATCAACGGCTTGACAAGATGGACCAACGCTTTGACGGTATCGATCAGCGGCTCGACGGCATGGATGAGCGACTCGACAAGATGGACCAACGCTTTGATGGTATCGATCAACGGCTCGACGGCATGGATAGCCGACTGGAACGCATTGAGAAGAAAGTGGACGGTATTCAAACGCAAGTGGCTAAAAATGCGGAGGCCATTACTGATCTGAAACTCAAAGCTGAAGAGCAGACGGCAGCCTTAGCCACCCTGTCCATGCGATCCATCACGCAGGAAGGGGAAATAAGAAGTTTAAAGCAGGTTCGGTCCGTCTAATTCTGCATCATCCACTGTTACGACGCGCCGTTTAACTCATTCAGACGAATTCACTACCTACAGTTCACCACCACCCAGGCCAGAATGCCGTGTCACTTCTCCTCATGTTTTAATTTGTCGATAGGACGCATACTCGTGAACATTCCGCTCAAACAGGTTTACCCGTTGAGCAGCCGTCACCGGGAAGCCATGGCTGCTCAATCTTTGTCTGCGCAAAAAATGAAACCGCAAGACGATGCCTGCATCCTTGACGACGGGTGGACCCGTGCCCCCTACAGCGCAGCAGAAAGCGTCGCCTTCCCCATGGCTCGTTGCAGCACACTTGACGCCGCCTCGCCTGCTCCTGCAAAATGGAGTCAGGCGGCAACCGTTCGCCTCACAATTAACCCTGATGACAAGCAGGTGATCGCTTATGACTCATTCTGAGACAATAATCGGTGGTCCGCTGCCGCTTGAACTTCATACCGGCGAGGCCTATCACACCGGTACTCTGCAGCTAAACAGCGCCCGCTATGCGCTGGAATATGTACTGCGTATCAAACCGTGCAGCAAGATATACATACCGGCCTACATCTGTGACAGCGTGCTGCAGCCGATCCGGCGGCTGGGCATCAACTATGCATTCTATCGCATTGACGAACATTTCCGACCGCTACTGAACTTTAAATCTGAAGCCGACGCGGCGCTGTTGGTCGTGAATTATTTCGGTCTGCATGACGTCTGCATCCGCAACATCCGCGCGCACAGCTTTCGCGTCATCGTCGACAATACGCAGGCTTTTTTTGCGCACCCGCAGCCGGAAACAGACACGATCTATTCACCGCGCAAGTTCTTCGGCGTCCCCGACGGCGGCTATCTCTATACCGACAGCGACAAGCGAATTAGCTTAGAGCGCGAGTGCTCCAGTTACCGCTGTGATGCGCTGCTTACAGCCATCGACAGCGGCAAAGCGGCTGCTGTGTCGCTGTTCAGTGAAAATGAAGCCGATCTTGACCGCTGCGGCATGCGGGCAATGTCACTCCTAACACAGGCGCTGCTGCGCGGCATTGACTATGAGCGGGTACGCGCGCAGCGCAATGCCAACTTTAAGCAACTTGACGCTGCGCTGAGCAGTTTCAACGAACTCCGTTGGCAAACCGATAGTCTAAGAGGCCCGCTTTGTTATCCGCTGCTGATTAAAGAGGGGCACAGGCTCAAAACTGATTTACTCGCGCGGCAGATTTACACGGACGACTTTTGGGACGATGTGCTCACTCGGGTATCGCCGGGCAGCTTTGAAGCGCGTCTTGCCGAAGATCTTGTCGCGCTTCCCGTCGATCAACACTGCGAGGAGGCGGACATCGAGCGCGTGATCCAAGCCGTAAAAGCATGTATCTGTCCGTAAGCACGCCGGCGTGCCTGCCTTGATTTTTTCGTGAAATGTCCCGCCGATCACCCCATTACATTTGAGTGACGACAAGCGGTATGTCTATCTGTCAAGAACGACTTGAGGCAACTGAAATTCATTTGCTTGCAGCTATTGCTGGGGCATACGACAGCACCAGGCGTCTTGTTCACCTGCTGATCAGCGAACTGTGAGCAACTGAACCGTCACGTCATCGCTCACCTTGTTACGCGGAAAACGGCGGCAATCCCTGTCTTCGCTCTCTAAAGTGCGTAAACGGCTGACAGCAGCCACCAGTGGGGCGCGGTCGAACAGACGTGCTCGCCAGTCATGTTGCTGAAAAAGGTCAAACAGGCGCAAAAAACCGTCACAACAAATCAGCACCCGACTCGCGGTGCCAAGCGGCGCAGTACCCGTTAAACCATAGGGCACACCGGTACCGTCAAGCGACCCGATCCAGTACCCTTCCGGTGTATTCATCAGCCGGCGGTGCCCGCGCAGCACGTCATAGAGGCGCTCGCGCTTATCGCCGAGACTGTCGGCTGCGATGGTCGCGGCCGCTCGGTGGCTGGCGTCGGTCATCTGTTTTAAGCGTTCGTCCGTCAAAAACATCGGCCGCTTACCGCCGGATACAAACAACCCGCAGTCGCCGAGCAGGTAATAATCGAGCACGTGTCCATGCTCCCGCACCATGACGATTGTGAATGACGGCAGCCGGAACGGTTCCACTGTCGCCGTTTTTTTAAAAAGTCCGGCAGCGTCTGCACGTACCAAAGAGAGCGCCTGTGCAAGGCTTTCGGCGAGCGACTGCTTGCTCGCAACACATGCCGTGAGTGCCGCTGAAAGGTGCTGCACAAGCCAGACGACGTCACTGTCAGTGCCAAAATAATGGGTAGGTTCAAAAACGGAAGTCGCACCGTCGATGATCCAATAGGTCCCGTCACAGCCGCCGACGGCGTCTTCATTAGCCGGGGCACTTCCCTTTTCTGAATAACTGAGACAGGTTTGCAACATCCGCCTCTCCTCTTTTCCTACGATCTCATCTCCACTATAGCGGCAGCTTCGCGCACGTCCATTCAGCTTATAATCTATTATCTTCGCTATCGGCCGACTACTCAAGCGTGCTTGTGCAATGTTGAGCGCCGGCCTCCCGGTGTTCTGGAAAAGGACGACAGCCGCCACCATCATCCATCTTCCTGATTGCCCGCTTACCGCACGCATAGCGCGCGTTTCCGCGAAGCAGCTGTAGACATTGTAACAGGCTCGTTTGACATGCCGCCCTCACTCCGCATGTCCAGGCTCTATGACAAGCGCATGATAATCTTTGATATTCAAAGATTTTTCGACTGAGAACGCCTTGCATAAGTCTGCCAATAAGAAGGCGGCAGGGGAGTTAAAAGTCCTCCGCTGGTGAGGAGGGGTGAAACCCATGGTATAATTCTTCAGAAATCTGGATTGTCACGGCGTATGCGCTTATCTTTCTCCTCTCTTCCCGCCATCCGATGACTCAGTTTGCCTATAATCATCGATTGTTTTAACCTTTTTGCCAAGCCGGAGGAGGCCAAATCCTTTGCAGCTCGGCTCAACCTCGACTGTTCTTACATGTAGTCAGGCGGGAGGCGTGCTTTGTTCGTCACGTGCAAAAAAGATCTTTCCACATGCAAAAAAAAATAATCATCGCTCAATGTCACATCTACAGAATCTTTCTCATCCCTCGCCGAAGACACCCACTGCCTTATGCAGAAAGAAAAACGTCGGTTCATCTCGGCTTGCTTACCGCTCTGTCCCCACTTTCTGGCAGGCAGATCATAAAACAAAATTGAGCTGGTTTCTGGCGCAAAGGCTCAGACGGCGCGCTTTTTTGTCTGCTGCCCGCGCCGGCGCATCCATTGCCACAGCGCGAGTGCCGCCTGATAGTCGCCGAGCAGTCGATCAAAGATACACTCCCAGCTTTGCAGCAGCGCATAGTGCCGGGCCGCCCTCGCCATCGCTGAGCGGCGCTGCGAATCCGCAAGCAGTGCCAGCGTCGCAGCGGCAAAAGCAGCGGCATCACGCGGCGGGCAAAGCACACCCGTCGATCCGTCGCTAATGATATTTTTTACGCCGCCGGAGGCCGCGCCGACAACCGGCGTTGCGCAGGCCATGGACTCCAGCACGACATTGCCGAACGTCTCCGTCGGTGACGGGAACACCATCGCGTCGGCCGCCGAATAGAGTTCCGCCAGTTCTGCCGCGCTCAAATAGCCGGTGAATGTGACGTTTGCCGGAGCAGCTTTTTTCATCTCTTCCGCCGAGGGGCCGTCGCCGGCGATGATCCAATGCACATCGGCGCGCGCCGCATTGACACGCGCAACCGTGGCAAGCAATGTGTCAATCGCTTTCTCAGGGGCTAAACGTCCTGCAAAGCAAAGCACGTGCGGTGCACGAATGCCGTAACGTTCTCGCAACGCACGGCTGCCGCACGGACGAAATTGCTCACAGTCCACGCCGCGGCTCCAGATACCAAGCCGATGAAACCCTTTCTGCTTCAACTGAATAAGCGTTTCCTGTGAGGGCACGAACGTCTTTAGCAGCGAATGGTGAAACCAGCGCAAGTAATTCCAAAGCAGCGGGGCGAAGACGTCCATTTTATAATAATTCAGATAAGCGTCAAAATCAGTATGGTAGGAGCCGACAAGCGGCAGGTTCATCTTCTTCGCATAATATTTGCCGACGAGTCCCATGTTGAAAGGTGTGGCAACGTGTATCAAATCCGGACGAAAGCGTCGCATCTTCTCTTTGATAAAAATCGGTCCCGGCACAGCCAGCCGGCATTCCGGGTAGATGGCAAGCGGAATGCTGCGAATCGTTTCAATGTGACGGCGCTGCGGCTTCTCCCCGATATGCTGCGGCGTAAATACAAGAAATTCAATGCCGTGCCTGTTCAGAAACTGAGTGAGGCGCTCAAGCGTCTTCGCCACGCCATTCACTTGAGGTGTGTACGTGTCTGTAAAAATGGCGATCTTCATGCGTTTCCCCCCGAATTAGAAGCATTTGCCACCGTCATCGGTGCCGCAAGCAGTTCCTCTTTTGAGTGATTCCTTCTTGAGCATCTGCCGCACCCACCTTACAATCCGCATGAACGGCTGCAACAATTTCATTGTAAGCGGGGAACGTAAATTTTCTTCCTGCGTTTGTAAATGATGTTCAAAAAAACGGCAAAGAATTGCCGCAAGCTTGCTCACCGTGCCATGTGATTTGAAGCGCGGGGGTCCGGCAACGTCGCCGATTGTGGGCGATCCGCAGAACACCACCGGCACAAGTTACTCGCAAAGCATCGACGCACGGTCTGCTTCATCCGGTATTCACTTTGGTCGACGGACAGTCGGGTAAAACGGGGATGTAATCCTTCCTTGAAAAAACCAGACCAGCCGCTTCCTGAGACAATCTCAGAAAAACAATGCGATGAGCTGTTTGGCGGCAAAAAAAATCAGTACCACACCGATGACGCGCCCAATCCATGGGGAATGATTCAGCGCTGTCCATCGGCCAAGCTGCCGTCCCGCCAGACTCGTCAGGCCAAGAAAAAATAAGGTTGCAGAGACGCAGCCGGCGCCGCAGGCAACAACCGCCGTTCGGCTGCCGAGTGTTCCTGAAGCAATCAGCGAGGTGAAGGTTCCTGACCAGAAGACGATGGTCAGCGGATTGATCAGCGTCAACTTCAATCCGGCCACAAAACCCCCTGGTCCACTGCCTGTCGTGCCCGCCTCTTCGGTACGCGCGCTGCGCATATAGCGCAAGCCATAGAATGCCAGAATTACCGCACCAAGTCCGACAATCGTCTGCCGTAACGCCGCAATGCGCAGCAACTCGGCTGCTGAGGTCAGCGAAAGCCCAATGTAAAAGGCATCGACTAGCGCAGCAGCAGCCGTCATCGTCAGTCCGCGGCGCCAAGCGCCATTCATAGAAAGGGCCAACACTGTGAAGAAGACTGGGCCGACCGACAGCTGAAGCATCATACCGACGGCAAACCCTATGACGTATCCCGACATGGCGCTACCTACCACGTCTCTTTGATTGTTGAGAGCGCAATAATCGTATTCGTTTTCTGCACCCCGTCAATTTTTTTTAATTGTATCGAAATAAAGTACTCAAGTGCCCTCGTATCTTTACAAACGACCCGCAGCAGATAATCATACTCACCGACCAGATGATGGCATGAGCGCACGGCATCAAATTGGCAGACGGTAGCTCTAAAACTATCAATGCGCGCACTGCCGCTGATGTTGACAAAAATGAAAGCGAGCAGCGACTCACCCGTTTTCTCGCGATTGAGCTGCACCGTATATTTCTCAATCACGCCCTGCGCCTCCAGTTTCTTCATCCGCTCAGAAACTGCAGGAACGGTCAAATGAATCCGCTTTCCGATCTCCGAGAGCGGCATTCGTGCGTGATGCTTTAAAAGATCAAGTATGTCTTCATCAAGTTGGTCCACTGTACATTCTCCTTTTATATGACGAGATGTTCACCTTTTTTAGTCACTTCGACGTACGCCGATTTCCGAGTCATTGCCTCCCAACTTCTGATTACTTCAGTCCTACCCTGCATGCTTTTCGCATGAAGACGGTTGATTCCAACCGGCACAGACCGCCTGTCTCATCGGCAAACCGCTCCACCTAGCAATGCATCAGTGTCTACTATATAGCTGTCGGTTTGCGCAAAGCCAAGTATGAGCTCTGACACCCCCCTTAAAAACACACGTTTTGGCAGCAAATGCTTAATACCCTTCCGTCATGCATCGTACATCACTCGGACAGACGGTCTGAATTAATTAAAGAGATTGTATCATATTATTTAAATTTAAAAACAATAATTATAAAATAATTTAAAAATTTTATTTTTAATGGCCTTATACCTTTAATAATAAATAAAATAATTAGAAAAGCTTGGCTCGGCCAAGTCCTTTGGACGACGGCAGAGCCTTAGCTTT
>JBDNZQ010000018.1:0-43336 GCA_047722915.1 Sporolactobacillus sp. | reverse complement strand
CCACCCTAACGCTGCCTAGTCCGACTCATCCACCGAGAAACATTTTACACATAGACGACTTGCAGCACGTTTCCCCCGCCGATGGCGTATCGGCGACCATAGCAATGACTGGTTTTGGCGTGATACGAATCAAGTGTTGGAGATCCAGAACGTTCAAACGCGGGATATTGTCCTTGCCGACATATCCTCCATTGCCGCGCACTGTCTGATCGCCGTCGGAGCAGAACGCTTTTGTTCCGGCGCCCGTCAAAATAATGACGCCGACGGAGCTCTCATCACGGGCGCGCGCGAAGGCGTCGATGAGCTCCATGACGGTATTTGGCGTGAACGCGTTGCGCACGTGCGGCCGGTTAATCGTGATCTTGGCTATGCCGCCATATTGCTCGAAAAGAATATCTTCGTATTCGCGAAGCGTTGTCCAATTCACTGCTGACATGTATGACACTCCTCGTAATTTTACCACGCGGTGGTGTTTATAATGTCAAAAAGGCACGGAAAGTGCGAGCAGACGACCGCTGCGCACATCGCGCATCCCTGCGGCAGTGAGCCTTACGGCAGGCAGATGCACGGCGGTGAGAAAGAGTAGGGTGAAGAAGGGGTCATTGAACGAGTAGCCGCCGCGCCGCAAGAATTGCTCCCACTCACCGGCGGCGCGCGTCAGCCGCTCAATCGGTTCGTCACTCATCGTGCCGAGAACCGGCAGGGGAAGTGTACACATGCTGCCGTCTCGGTGCTCTGCCGCAAGGCCAAGGAAACCGCTGCGCGCACGCTGCAGCAAAACCTCCATGCGCGCACGATTCCGTCCGATGACAAGAACATTGTCGCCGCTCAGGCAGTAGGTGCTCACAAGCGCATCGATCTTTGGCGCCAGGCCGCGGATACGCGTCAGCAGGCAGCGCCGCGCGCGCACATTGAAGTAATACAGCAAGCTCTCGTCATCAGCAAGCGGGGCGGACGGGTCACAGGCATAACTGGCGGTAATAACAGCATTGATAAGGGTAAGGCCGAGTCTCACCGGCGCCAGCGCCGGCAGCGTCTCCGGCAAACCCGTGAGCACCGGCGGTTGAAAGAAGCGGGCGGTGTGAAACGGGACCGCCGGTATCTCCTCAAGCCACTGTCCTTTGAACATGACGCGCTGCGGCCGCGGGTCAGCCAGTGAAGCAAGCACATTGATATTAGCCAACCGTCCGGGTGCGATGCAACCGGCCAGATGATCGATGCGGTAGTAGACGGCCGGATTGACCGTCGCCATGCGGTAAGCGGCAGCCGGAGCAATGCCGCAATCCATAGCTATCGCGATCAGCTCAGCAGGTGTCGCCTCTGTGAGGAACGGCAGCGATGCCCCGTCGCTTGTCAGCATCAGTTTGGACCAGTCGATCGATGGATAAGCCGCCAGTTGTCGCAGAATGGTCGGCAAGTCGCGACGAATGGAAGAATAGCGCAGTGCTGTCCAATAGCCGAGATTCAGTCGGTGAATGACCTCATCTGCGCTCAGTGCCTCGTGATCGGCACTGACACCAGCGCTGGCAAAGAGATTCAGCGTTCTCTGCGACGCACCGGGGAGGTGCCCTTCCATGCGCTTGCCCGCTGCGCGCACGGCGTACAGTCGCTCAGTCAGTTCGTCGGACGCCTGCTTGAACCGCTGCCAGTTGCTGAATTCACCGCCTTGCACGACGTTTGAACGCCCGAGCCAGCGGCTGAATGCGGCGCTGCTTGGCGGCAGACCTTCTTCAAAGTAGGCCCACCACAGCCATGTATGTCCTCCGCAGGTCTGCAATGCCTGCACAAAAGCATCTTGTTGCGCTTCATCCGTGAGACCGAGCAGCGGACGATTGTCGTTGATGGATGTCAGCGTGCCCTTTTCTGATAAATAGCGCCCGAGTGTGAACGGATTGTAGAGCTGAAACGGGTGAGCGTGCGGCTCAATATAGGCCGGCACTGCGACGGTTGTCTCCGGCAGGCGAAACCATGCCGTCTCCTTTGTTTTCACAGGAAGCTCGGCGCCGACATAGGCAACGTAATTGCCAGAAATCCAAATATTGGCGGGACCAACCTGACCGGAATAGGTGTTGAACAGATGTTTGGTGCAGATCACCGTGCTCGGAGCTTG
Source organism: Sporolactobacillus sp. (assembly GCA_047722915.1). Taxonomy (GTDB): domain Bacteria; phylum Bacillota; class Bacilli; order Bacillales; family Sporolactobacillaceae; genus Sporolactobacillus. The sequence continues at coordinate 41,226 of JBDNZQ010000018.1, read as the reverse complement.
CCTACCCGCCGCCACGTCAATCAAGCGGCGGTGTTCAGATGCACTTATGGAGTCTGTCATGGCATTCGCTTCCCTACTATTATTAAAATAAAAAATCAGGCACACCCTTGTCCATGGTCGCCAAGCCTTCGCTGCGGTCAGAGCCTGTGCCATTCGGTTATTTTTCGGATAACGTTTCACGGGAATGCCGGAAAAGATGAAGATGCGGCAGCCGTCCGCGGCGAATCCGGTTAATACTCAGCAGTGTCAGCAAATAAATACAAGCGATCAAGACGATGTACCAAAGCGTCGGTCCCGGGCCCGTTCGATCAATTAGCAGACCGGTGAGTGCGGGAAACACTGCACTTCCAAGCCCTGACAATCCGGAAATTACCGGCGTCACAATATGTGCGTTGTTCGGAATCGTGAAGTTGGCGTAGACGAGCGTGATGGAGTAGACACCCGAGAGCGCCAGACCGAGCAGTACCATGAAAACGAACCCTGCCCATACATTCTTCAGCACGATAAAGGCCACGAGCGCGAGAATGGCTGCACATATGTTACTGAGCAAATAACGGCCATATGTTATTTTGCGAATGACAAGGCCTGTGAGCGCCCGACCGATCACCATCGCTCCCCAGAATGTGCCGACACCGGCAGAAGCAAGCCAAGCGGCTGCTCCGAGATAATGAATAAAGAATGAAGACGTGTAGTTGTTCAGACTGCCTTCAAGTCCGCCGTAAGCGAAAATAATCAATGCGAACAGACCGAGGGCAATGCGCTTCATGCGCGGGCTGAGCACGGCTATTTTCTCCGCGCGTGAAGCGTCGCCGGCCTTGCCCTCGTTCGTCGCCGGTTGCGCTTCCGCCGGTTTCATTCGCATCCAAATGACAGACAGAATGAAGCCAAGCATGGCTGTCGGTACGAAGACAAACCGCCAGAGGCCGCTCGCGATCAACAGTCCGGCAAAGAAAGGCATGAGAAAGGCACCGAGTCCGAACGAAACTTCCAGATAGCTCATGGCAACGGCCTGTCTGCCAATGAATACATTAATGAATTGAGTGGCGACAACGATTCCGATCATTGCCGAGCCGATGCTGTTTAAAAAAAGCAAAGCTTCGAAAAGGCCAAAGGGTGGCAGCAACCCCAGCAGTGCCTGTGCACCGGCCATTGTCAAAGCGGCGGCGGCAAGCAGCAGCTGCGCAGACATCCGGCGGTTTAGCCAAGACGTCATGATGACGCCGGTCATGAAACCGAGCGCACCGATGAAGATCATTTGTCCGCCGATGGTGTAAGACAATCGATAAAAGTGCAGCAGCTCCGGCAGGACTGAGCCGACAACGATCGACGTTAGACCGCCGAGAAAGTAAAGGGCGCAAGAGGCAATCGCAAAAGCGCGCATCGTAGACGTCTCTCCTCTTAATGTGTCAAATTTAAGATTAACTGCCACCACATTGTAACAGGATTGGGCGGCAGATAAAAGAAAGGTGTGCGGCGCGTTCTGCTCTTCTAAATGGGTAAGACAATATAAAGTTTTCGCAAAGTCGTGCGAATCCAAAACAAATACATAGGTGCGATGCGCTCGTGACAAACGGACAACTGAAGCACCGTGCTTTAAAGGACTTGGTGCGGCCAATTTTTCTAACATGCTAAGGAAGTATAAAGATTTCAAACGGACCAAGTATAAAAAATGAAGGCTTAGCTTTAGCGCAAAGGATTTGGCGTCTCCAAGTTTTTCTAACGCAAAGGTTCGCTGGCTGTTGCCGGCAAACCTGCTGTCCATCAGTCGACAGCAGCAAATAGCCAAAAATCGGTTATAGCGCTTTTTTCAAAGGATTGCTATAATTTTTTTAGGAAACAAAGAAGACAGATGGTTTGACGCTGTGCAGGCGAAGGGGTGCTCGGCGGAAGACGCGGGTCAGGGGATACTACGCCGCACAGAAAAAGACAAGCAATTTTGGGGTGATTGCATGGTTCAATCAATTATTTTTCAGAAGAAAGAACAGCTGCTTGAAAAACCAACGGGTGAACCGCTCGGATTCGGCAAGTATTTTACCGACTACATGTTTGAGATGGATTACTCCGGCGAGGCAGGCTGGCATGATGCGCGCATTATCCCTTATGCACCAATTGCGCTTGACCCCGCTGCGGTTATTTTTCATTACGGTCAGGAAGTGTTTGAAGGGCTGAAGGCTTATCGGGCGGAAGATGGTCGCATTCTGCTCTTTCGGCCGGATATGAACATGAAGCGGATGAATCAGTCATGCGAGCGTTTGAACATGCCGAAAATCGATGAAAAATTTTTCATTGCGGCCATTAAAACACTCGTCGCCATTGAGCAAGCGTGGATTCCGTCATCTCCGGGAGAGTCGCTGTACATTCGCCCGTTCATGATCGGTACCGAGCCGCAGCTCGGGGTCCATCCGGCAGAGACGTACAAGCTGCTGATTATCTTGTCACCGGTTGCCGGGTACTTCGGCGATGTCAGCAAACCGGTTCGCATCTATGTCGAGGACAAGTATGTCCGTGCGGTTCGCGGCGGCGTCGGTTTTGCCAAGACGAGCGGCAATTATGCGGCGGCGCTGCGTGCACAGACGACGGCGGAAAAGCTCGGCTTCGATCAGGTGCTGTGGCTCGACGGTGTGGAGCAGAAATACATCGAAGAAGTCGGCGGCATGAATATTTTCTTTAAAGTCGGTGACGAAGTATGGACACCGGAGTTAAACGGCAGCATCTTGCCCGGCGTGACGCGCAACTCAGTTATTCGTCTGCTTAAGAACTGGGGAGTGAAGGTCAGGGAACGAAAGATTTCAGTGAAAAAGCTATTTGATAAGGCGGAGAAGCAGAAGCTGAAAGAAGTGTTCGGCACCGGGACGGCGGCGGTGATCTCGCCCGTCGGATTCATGAAATGGGAAGACCGCGTTGTGAAAATTGGCAATGGCAATCCCGGAATGCTGTCGAAAAAGTTGTATAATACGCTGACGGGTGTGCAGACCGGAAAGCTTGACGATGTTTTTGGCTGGACTGATGAAGTGAGGCCGCCCGACTGGCTGAGCGGCGGCATGCTTGAAACAGCTGCGACTCCGGTAGCGCCGGTGAAATAATAAGGCAGCAGCCGGCTAGTGATGGGCTGACTGATTTCAGATAGGAAAGGGAGAACACCATGCAGCAGAAAATCAATCCACACGTTCAGGCGATCGGCATCAGCGGCATCCGTCGCTTTTCCGAGAAGGTTAAGGCGTATGATGGCGCGGTATCGCTGACGATCGGCCAACCTGACTTTCCGACACCGCAGCATATTAAAGAAGCGGCCAAACGGGCGATTGATCAAAATCATACAGCGTATACGTCAACCCCCGGCATGATTGAGCTGCGTCAGGCCATCGCTGACTACGCGCGGGAAAAGTATGGCCTTGATTACGACGCGGCGACCGAGGTGCTGACCACAATCGGCGCCAGCGAGGCGCTGGATTTATCATTTAGGGCACTGCTGGAGCAGGACGACGAAGTCATCGTACCCGGTCCGGCCTATCCCGGATATCCGGCTCCGATCCGGCTTGCCGGAGGCATTCCTGTTTATTGTGATACGCGCAAGACGGCGTTTAAGCTGACTGCAGCTGCTATCGAGGAAAAGTTGACAGCCCGGACAAAGGCAGTCGTCATTCCGTCACCCGCCAATCCGACCGGCGCGACGATGAATGAAGGCGAACTGGCGGCGATTGCTGATTTGCTTCGTGACCGCCAGATTTACATCGTTTCCGATGAAATATACAGCGAGTTGATCTACGACGGCAAACACACGTCCATCGCGTCTTTTCCCGGTATGCGGGAGAAAACGATCGTCATTAACGGACTCTCAAAATCCCATTCTATGACAGGATGGCGTGTCGGCTATATTCTGTCCAGTGCCGACCTCGTCGCTGAACTTGTTAAAATCCATCAGTACAATACGGCCTGTATCTCAAGCATTTCGCAGTTTGCCGCCCTTGAAGCACTCAGGAACGGCAAGGATGATGCACGGCCGATGCGCGAGGCTTACAGGAGCCGCCGTGACTACGTGCTCGAACGTCTCCACGGCATGAGGATTGACGCCCCGCGGCCGGGCGGTGCTTTCTATTTGTTCATTCCGATCGGCCGATTTGGCCGTTCGTCCGAAGACTTTGCGACCGATCTGCTTGATAAGCAGCGGCTGGCACTTGTGCCCGGCACCGCGTTTTCAGAATATGGCGAAGGCTATTTGCGCCTGTCTTATTGTTACGACATGGCGACGCTTCGTGACGGTTTGGACCGGTTGCAGCGCTACGTCGAATCACTTGAAGCTCAATAATGCGGGGCGCAGCCCGGATGAAATGGACAGCACGAACGGGGCATGGCAAGGCATAAAGACTCCGTGTGCCGCCTTTGCGCGTGCCGACATCATTGACCGGTATCTCATTCGGCACGGGAGCCGCGATATTCATCGGTCTCTCGGTTATAATTAAAAAAGAAAAGGGCTGCCAACTGGCAGCTCTTTTCCGGCTTATACAGTGCTTTTTTAGATATGGCCGCCGACAATCTAATTTGGCTTAGCAGTTTTCCTTTTTTGTTTCTGACATTAGATTTTTTGTTAAATGAGAATGCTACAGGCAGCGAGCAGCGGCCCGCTGTACAAGTCCGGTTATTCGTCGATCGTCAGCGTGTTACCGGTTTTCGGGAATTTTGACCCTTCAATTCTGAGCAGTCCGTCGGCAAATGCGGCCCGTGTCCGTTTGCGGTCGATGACGTAAGGAATGGCGACTGTCCGCTCTGCATGATCGAAGTGCCGCTCTAACATATAAGTCCCTTTTTCCTTATGTTCGGTCTCCATTTCGACGTCATTTTCCACAATGATCCGAACACCCGAATCGAGCAGTTCGACATGAATGGCATCTTTACGCACGCCGGGAAGTTCGGCTTCAATGATCCAATTCTGTTTCGTTTCCGACAGATGGACAGGGAAATGATTGGCCGTATGGCCGCTGCTTTCAAAAAATTCGTCAATGGACTTCAGCACATCCTGAAATGGATTTTGCTGAAAAAAAGCCTCCAAGTCGTTCATTAAATTGCGCGGTACGACTGGCTTCTCATCGCGCGGGTCATGGTGTTCCATCATCCATTCCTCCTCCTTAGCAATCTACTTCAGCATATGAAAAAATATGCGGAACGTCCGGGCGAACCAGTTCTGAACATAACCTGTGATATGACTCATCCGGCAAATGGGGGCCCATGGGTGAATAAACTCAGACAGACTTGGCGAAGCGCCATGTTTTTGTACACATAAAAAGCCGACTGAAAAAGTTAATGGAGAAGCGGTGTTTAGGAGACGAATGGGTGAGGCGGATGAGGGCAAGGTAAGAGAAAAAAGGCGGAGGAAGACAATGGAACTCAACAGCGGGACGCGTGCACACGTGGCGATGCTCATCATTGATATGATGAACGCGCTGGAATTTGAACGCGGCTTACAGCTGCTTGCCGGGATGCAGGCTATTACACCGCGGATCAAACACTTGCGCGCGGCGGTGCACGCGGCCGGCGGCGCTGTCATCTATGTGAACGATAATGCGGGGCGCTGGCAGTCCCGACAGGAAATGCTCATTAATCGGGCACTGGCCGGTCCGGCGACGGGCTGTGCGCGTGAGCTGTTGCCGGGAGCTGCTGATTATTTTATCATCAAACCGAAACATTCCGGTTTCTTTGCCACACCGCTGCAGGCGCTGCTGACGAATTTGCAAACAGGGACGTTGATTCTTACCGGGGTCGCAGGTAATATCTGCGTGTTGTTCACCGCTGCCGACGCTTATATGCGTGACTATCGGTTGATTATGCCTTGTGACTGCTGTGCCTCCAACGCAGGCGAAGATAATCGTTACGCGCTGGAGATGGCGCACAATGTGCTGGAGGCCGATACGCGCTCCTCAGCGCAGATCATTGCCGATTTATGAGCGGCCTTGCATCGGTGAGCGCCCGGCTTGTCAGCAGATGTACATTGCGGGTTCTCTCTTTTGTATTTCCCATGCTTTTTGTTCGACCGGCACCGCGGTCTGTCAACAATTTTTGCCGTGTACAGTCCCGGCGGCAGATTCGCTCATTGGTTATAGACAGGTGCGCCGCTTAAGTCTGTCCTGCCCGATTTTGGCTGCCGCGCAGCGTCCTGCTATGCTAGAATGGGTAGAGAATACATGGGAAAAGGCGACGATGTGATGACGGACGATGCAGCAAGACACATTCTGAAGCAGTACTTTGGCTATGATGATTTCCGCGCCGGGCAGCAGGCCATTATCAGCCGGTTGCGTGCCGGCAATGATACGCTGGGCATCATGCCGACCGGCGGCGGAAAGTCACTCTGCTATCAGGTGCCGGCTATGCTCGGCGACGGCGTGACGTTCGTCATATCGCCGCTCATCTCATTGATGAAAGATCAAGTCGATGCGCTGAAGAATATCGGTATTGCCGCCACATTTATCAACAGCTCGCTGAGCATGCAGGAAAGCGGCGAACGCCTTACCGCAGCTTCGCAAGGTCGCTATAAACTCATTTACATCGCTCCGGAGCGCCTTGAGTTCCCGGGATTTGTCCATGCACTGTCCCGCATGCCGGTCGATCTGATTGCTGTTGATGAAGCCCACTGCATTTCGCAGTGGGGGCACGACTTTCGCCCAAGCTATCGACAGATCGCCGCTGTCATTGACAGCCTGCCGAAACGGCCGACTGTTGTTGCGCTGACCGCGACAGCGACGCCGCGCGTCACGACTGACATCTGCCGGCTGCTGCACATTCCGCCGGATGATGTTGTCATTACCGGTTTTGCCCGCGACAATCTTAGCTTTCAAGTCATTCGCAGCCAGAACATCGGCCGCTTTTTACGCGATTATTTGCAGGCTAACCGCGAGCAGCCCGGCATTATCTATGCGGCAACGCGAAAGTTGGTCGAACAGCTCCATACCGGACTTCTCAAAGCCGGTTTTTCCGCGGGGAAGTATCATGCCGGCATGTCGGAAGAGGAGCGAAGTGAGAATCAGGAGCGCTTTCTGTTTGACGACGTCCGTGTACTTGTGGCCACGAACGCTTTTGGCATGGGCATCAATAAGTCCAATGTGCGCTATGTTATTCACTACAACATGCCGCGCAGCCTTGAGTCTTATTATCAAGAAGCCGGCCGTGCCGGGCGTGACGGGGAGAAGAGCGACTGTATTCTGCTGTTTTCACCGGGTGATATTCGCCTGCAGAAGTTTTTTATTGATCGGTCAGAGATGGATGATGCACTGAAGCAGGAGGAATACCGCAAGCTCGAACAGATGGTCGGCTACTGTCATACTGAAATGTGTCTGCAGGGTTACATTCTGCGCTATTTCGGTGAGACAGATGCACAGCCGTGCGGGCGCTGCGGCAATTGTACCGATACGCGCAAGGCGGAGGATGTGACGGAATCGGCACAGAAGATACTCTCCTGCGTACGCCGCATGAAAGAGCGGTTTGGTAAAACGATGGTCGTGAAAGTGCTCTCTGGCGCCGCCGATCAAAAACTCGTCAGCTACCGGCTCGACCGCTTGTCGACATACGGCCTCATGAAAGGGACGACGCAGCAGCAGATTGGCGAACTGATTGACTTTCTGACAGCTGAGGGCTACTTGCTTCAAGACGGGGGCGCTTATCCGGTTCTGAAGCTGAGCGAGCGGGCCGTGCCTGTTCTAAAGGGGGAGCTTCATGTGCACAAAAAAGGCCGCGTCCGTGCCGTACAACTTGATGTGCAGAATGTTTTGCTGGAGCGGCTCAAGCATGTTCGTAAGCAGCTGGCACAGCAGGAGTATGTGCCGCCCTACATTATTTTTTCCGATCAGTCGCTGCGTGAGATGAGCGCGGCATTGCCGCAAAATGATCGCGATTTTCTGATGATTCGCGGTGTCGGGCAGCAGAAACTTGAGAAATACGGATCGACATTCATGCGGGCCATTGCAGCATATAAGGCCGAGCAAGACGACACTCACCGGGCGGAACTGTCAAGCGGCCGGAAGAACTGAAAAAGGATAGAACGTGCGGCTTTATCAATGGCCGCCAAGCAGATAAAATAAGAGTAACCTTTCAGTGCCGAACGTTCCGACTGTTTGTAGCGGCCGGTGACGTGCGGCGGCTGTCATGCACAGCCGCGAGTGCGGCATCGGAGATTTTATACATATATACCATGAGGGAGAATGATTCTGATGCTGAATGTAATTCACGCCTTTGTCTGGCCGGCTATGGTTTTACTTTTTATTCTTGCTTTGATGTTCAATAAGCAGGCGTTGTGGCGCATGCTGCTGCGTTTGTCCTATGTACTGATGCTTATCAGCGGGTTCATTCTGCTGGCGCTCATTCATTTTCCATTGATGCTTGTGATCAAAGGTGTGCTTGGTCTTGTTTTGATCGGGTTAATGGAAGTGGCACTGGCCAGACGCGGCAGAAACGAATCGTTCACGCTCTTTTTCATATTAGCCGTACTTGTCGGTCTAGTGGTCGTGCTGATCGGCTATCGCGTGATTTAAATGACAAGAGCGCTGCAATGTGCCGGTTGATTGGCACGCGCGGGGTTAAGCGAACTGAAAGAGATGTGCGCGTATGGGGGAAGCAGACCGTGCGCGCTATTTTTTGTACGTTAAGAACGAATAAAAAATAGCCGACCAAGCATAAGAAAAGCTAAGGCGCAGCCGACGTCCCCGGGGACTTGGCTTCGCCAAGTTTTTCTAATACGTTGAAGACAGATTAAAGATGTCAGCGGGACTAAGTATAAGAAAAGCTAAGGCGCGGCCGACGTCTTAGGGGACCTGGCCTCGCCAAGTTTTTCTAATATATTAGCTTGATTTGAATCGCAAAACATATTTTTCTTGAAAAAGTTTGATTGACTTAACAGATCAGAGTGTATATATTGTATATATACACTCTGATCAGAAGTGGAGATTCTCTTGCATATTATTATAGCAAGCGGCAGCAATGAACCCATTTATGCACAAATCAATCGTCAGATCGCTGCTCAGATTTTAGACGGAACGCTTGAAGAAGGAGCAGCGCTGCCCTCAATTCGCATATTGGCTCACGATTTGCACATCAGTGTTATTACGACGAAACGCGCCTATGAAGAATTGGAGAAGGCTGGCTATGTCGACACGATCACCGGCAAAGGTACGTTCGTCTCACGCCAGAATCGCGTCGCACTGCGTGATCGCCACCGCCGGATGTTGGAGGAGCGGCTGCTGCCGCTGATCGCGGATGGCAAGGCAGCAGGACTGACGCTTGAGGACTGGCTGGCGCTTGTCCGTCGTCTGTATCAGGAGGGATAATGGGGATGGAAGAGACGGTTTTAGAACTGAATGACGTCAGCAAACACTTCAAGGCTTTTGCGCTGAATCATGTCAGTTTTTCATTGAAAAAAGGCTATATCATGGGATTCATTGGTGCGAATGGCGCCGGTAAAAGCACGACGATTCGCAGCATGCTCGGTCTTATTCACCTCGATAGCGGCAGTATTCGGATGTTCGGCAAAGATATACAGCAGCACCCCGAAGCGATCAAAGAACGAATCGGTTTTGTGTTTGATCAGGATGTGTTCTTCGGCGGATTGACGGGGGAAAGCAACCGCCGCTTGCTGGCCCGCTTTTATAAGCGCTGGGATGATGCACAATTTAATCGATATATTCAGCGCTTTGGTGTACCGCTGAATAAAAAAATGAAGCAGCTCTCGAAGGGAACGAAGATGAAATTTGCACTGGCCGCCGCTCTTTCACACCACGCGGAGTTGATCATTATGGATGAGCCGACATCCGGGCTTGATCCCGTGTTCCGCCGCGATCTGCTTGATGTTCTGCTGGAGGTGATTCAGGAGGGTGACTGCGCGGTATTTTTTTCAACCCACATGACGACCGATTTGGAGAGAATTGCCGATTACGTCACTTTTATTCGTGACGGGAACATCGTGTTCAGCTTGGACAGTGAGACGCTGCGTGAGCGCTATACGTTGATTAAGGGAGCGGCTGAGGCGGAAGGCACCGTGCGGTTAATGCGCCCGGTAACTGTACACCGCGGACCGCTAAGCATTGAAGCGTTGGCAGAAACGGCACAGATTGATACCGACCATGCCGTCCGGATGGGTCTGAGGCTGGAGCGGCCGACGCTGGATGACATTATGTATTATCTATCGAAAGTATCTGATGGAGCGGAGGCGAGACAATGATCGCACTTATGCTGAAAGATATGCGCATCCAGCGAAAGCAAACGTTTTTCTCGCCGCTTTTCGTACTGTTCCCGCTTTTAGTGATCAACATCTCAAGCACCAACATGTCTGATCAGCGGTTCCCATTAATTTTTCAGTCGTTTTATGCGGTGGCGGTCGGCTTTGTTACGTTTATTTTTTCATTATACTCTTTGTTCAACACCGAGGAGGGTGATGTGCTGCAGAACCGTTTGCTGCTCAGCCTGCCGCTCAGGCGTCGCACGATCGTTACTGCCAGATATGTCATGATTGGTGTCTGGTGGCTCTATATCTCAGTTTTTTGCAATCTCGGTGCTTACGTTATGCATGCGTTCGGGTTAATAACCCTTCAAATTGGCGGCCGCGACGCTGTGCTGTCGCTGTGCGTTTCGCTGCTGCTTTGTTCTCTTCTTTATCCGGTGTACTATTGTTTTAACTTTAAGGCCGCGCAGCTTGCCGGCACATTACTGTTTTTCTTGCAGCTCTTTTTTATTCAGTTTTTCCAAACGGGAGCTTTGCCGGCACGTACGGCTCTTTTAAAAAGCATTGCTGAGCACTGGCTTGTGGATGTACCGGCGGCGACTGTCGCTGTCACTGTTCTTTCTTATGCGCTCTCACTTCGCTTTTTTGCTAAGAAAGATTTCTGAGGGGCTCGCTCCCTTCGCGCCGGAATGTGTGCCTTTGAACCGGTATTCCCATGTTTGTATAGCAAGGTCATGATAATTTTTAATTTTAAAGGGTGGATTCCGACTGAAATTAACTTTTATGATTATGCTGACAAAGAAACGGCATTAGGGTAAGAATTCCTATTCAGTAATATTTGTGACAAACAATAGGGGGATTTTTCAGAAAGACAAGTTAAAAAAGATATGAGGTGAACATGCAGCCGGGCGCATCAGAAAACGGCATTCAAAGGTCTCACTTTTGGAGACATTGAGTGCCGTTTTTTTGTACGTTAAGAAATGTAGTATAAAAAGTATCAGCGGGACGTCAGGGGCAGGTAATGGGGAGGTAGGCGGATCATTTGCGGCTGTTTTCGCAAGCGCCGCGCAGCACACCTGAGCCGGCGATGCGGCGTGCGGCCTCCCGCAGCCGCGCTTCCGGTTCAAGCAGGCTGGCACGTACGTAAGCGTCGCCGGCCTTGCCGAAGCCCGCACCGGGAGCGACGGCAACATGAGCGCGCTCAAGCAGTGCCTGAGTGAATGACTCAGATGTGTAGCCGCAGGGCACCGGGAGCCAGCAGAAGAATGACCCTTTCGGCGCCTCGACCTTCCAGCCGATCTCGCGCAGTGCAGCAATCAGAACATCGCGGCGCCGCTGGTAGCGTGCACATAAGTCACGCACGCTGTCCTGAGAACCGTCAAGTGCCGCGATACCTGCGTCCTGCACGGCACCAAAGACATCGCTGTAAGCCAGATCGTGCACCTTTGCCAGTGCACCGATCAGCGCTGCGTTACCGGCGGCAAAGCCAAGGCGCCAACCGGCCATATTGTAAGTTTTAGAAAAGGTGCAGATTTCAATACCTTGTTCCTTAGCGCCGGGCGTTTGCAGGAAGCTGAGCGGCCGCTTGCCGTCAAAGCCGAGTGCACCGTAGGCAAAGTCATGGGCGACGGGAATATCATTGGCACGGGAAAAAGCGACGGTGTCGGCAAAAAAGTCTTCGGTTGCCACAGCGCCGGTCGGATTGTTCGGATAGTTCAGCATCAGCAGCCGCGCTTTTTGGAGCACGTCTTCGGGCACGCTGCGGTAATCAGGCAAGAAGGTGTGTTTGGCATCGACTGCGATGCCGTATGCTTGAGCACCGGCGAGCTGCGGGCAGACATAATACATCGGATAACCGGGATCGGTTGTGAGCATCACATCTCCCGGATTAAGCAGTGCAAGCGGCAATGCGGCGACTGCAATCGTGGCGCCGGCAAAGACGGTAATTTCCGTTTCAGGATCAAGCACGACACCATAGTGGCGCGCGTAGAAGCGGGCAATGGCTTCGCACAGTGACGTTTTGCCGTCAAACGGCGGATAGCCATGATTCTCAGGCAGATGCGCGGCATGTTCAAGCGCCGCGATGATCGGCTCCGGTGTCGGCTGGTCGGGGCTGCCGGTCTCGAGTCTGATCAAATCGATTCCCTTGTCAAGGTAGCCTTTTATGCGGCGACTGCAATCGGCGAAATAATTGCCGGGCATGGCCTGAAGCAGCCGGGATGATGCAAAATCAGTCATAAGTAAAACCTCCGATGGTGGACTTTCCGAATATAGCTTCAGAGCGAATTGAAAAAAAGAAAGGGTCGGCGGGCACGTACGCCGGTTAAATATCGTTTGACCGGCATGTGCTGCCGGGCATCACTGGGTGTCTTCGGCGCGATTGTCCGAACGCTTTCAAGGCATACTTAGCGGCAAGCAACGCAAGGCTCAGGCCGGCGCTTAACCGCCGTTCCTTCTATTTTACGCCGGCGCTTCGGAAGCGGGAAGTCCTGTTTTTTCCGGGAAGGAGCCTCGCGCGGCGCACGTCGTCATCGCCGCTGAATAGAATGGAGTGAAAAGCCTAAAAGCTGCGGCGATCTGTCACGCTAATCAATTGACACGGCCGGTTTTTTGCCGGTCGGAGAAAAGGGTGAACCACATGTTTGTATACGTTGTCAAGCAGGGCGATTCATTGTTTGGAATCAGCCGCAAATTTGACATTCCGGTCGAGACCATTCGTTCAGTGAACGGTCTGTCCGCGACCAATATCGTTACCGGGCAGGCGCTTCTGATCACGAGCGCCATTTACACGGTGCAGCCGGGCGACAGTTTCTGGAGCATTGCGCGCGCGGCACACGTGCCGCTGAATGCTTTATTGCGCGCCAATCCCGGCGTTCAGCCCGACAAGCTGCAGCCGGGAATGCGGCTCACAATTCCGCCGGTGCCGACGCGCCCGGCTACGCATTTCAGTTACTCGCAGCTGCGCACCCCGGCCCTCGATCAGGCTGTTATTGCTGAGAATGCCACTTATTTGACATATATCGGCTTGTTTGAAACGCATTTTAACTGGGATGGTGATCTGAGTCCACTCGATGACGGAGCCGCTGTTCTTGCTTCCTGGCGCGGACGAGTGACACCGGTGATGACTGTTACCAACCTGACGGAATCCGGCTTTAACGCGGCGCTCGTGCAGCATATGCTGAATACGCCGTCCGCTCAGGCCGCATTGATTGACAATATGATTAACCGCGCCGTCTCTCGCGGCTACGGCGGCATTAATATCGATTTTGAAGGCGTGCTTGCCTCTGATCGCGAGGCCTTCACCGCTTTTTTGCAGGTGCTTAAATCCCGAACGCAGGCAGCGAAACTGAATCTCAGCATTGCCGTTCCGGCAAAAACAGATGACACTGTGCCCTGGGTGCGTGGCTATGACTATGAGGCAATCGGGGCAATCGTCGATCAATTTTTCATTATGGCCTATGATTTCCACCATGCCGGCAGTGAGCCGGGACCGACAGCGCCGATTACTGCCGTGATGGACACCGTGAAATATGCGGCCGGCTTGATTGATCGGAAGAAGATCATTCTCGGCACGCCCTTTTACGGTTACGATTGGGTCATTCCCTATAATCCGCAGCAGCCGGGACGTGCGATTACTTATTCGGCGGCCACGAATTTGGCGATGAGCGAGCAAGTACCGATTTATTATTTGGAACCGGATCAGTCAGCGTATTTTTACTATACGGATGACGGTGGGCGCAATCATGTGGTCTGGTTTGAGGATGTTCGCAGTTTGTTCGTCAAAGCCGAACTCGCCGCCGGTGAGCGGCTCGGCGGCATCGGCACGTGGCAGATTAATTATGCCATGCCGCAGTACCCGTGGGTGTTCACCCATTATTTTCAGATTCGCAAAGTGTGACAGCGGGCGCAGAGGCTGCGGCGTGAAAAGCAGCGGCTGGCATGCTATCGTTAGCAGGGAAGACAGTTAACGAAAGCGAGTGAAGTACATGAAGATTCAGACGATTGGGTTCATCGGTACCGGGGTGATGGGCGCGGGGATGATCCGCAACCTGTTAAGCCATCATTTTACACTCCATATCTATAATCGCACGCGCAGTAAGGCGGAGCCGCTGCTTGCAGCCGGCGCGGTATGGAAGGGGAGTCCGGCTGAGGTGGCCGCCTCTTCCGATGCGGTCATCACCATTGTCGGTTATCCGCAAGACGTGGAGGCCGTTTATTTCAAAGACGGACTGCTTGAGCATGCGAGCTCAGGCGGTTACTTGATTGATATGACGACGTCTTCACCGCAGCTGGCCGTACGCATCCACGAGGCAGCCAAAGCGCGGGGGCTGCACGCGCTTGACGCGCCGGTGTCCGGCGGTGATGTCGGTGCGCGGGAAGGCACGTTGTCGATCATGATTGGCGGAGACGAGGCGGATGCCGCTCTGCTTCAGCCGGTCTTTCAGGCGATCGGGCAGAAGATTGTCTATCAGGGGCCGGCCGGCAGTGGGCAACATACAAAGATGGCTAACCAGATTGCCATCGCTTCGAATATGATCGGTGTGGCTGAAGCGCTTGCGTATGCGAGCCGCGCCGGACTCGATGCCGACCGAGTGATGGACAGCATTGCCACCGGTGCGGCCGGCAGCTGGTCGCTGTCCAATCTCGGGCCGCGCATGCTGGCCGGCGATTTTGCGCCGGGTTTTTACGTCAAGCACCTCATTAAGGATGAACGCATTGCTCTTGAATCTGCTGAGACGCTGGGAGTCAGTCTTCCCGGCTTGGCACTTTCGAAACGCATATACGACGAACTTGCGCGGCAAGGAGAGGGGAACAGCGGCACTCAGGCTATTTATAAAAAGTATATGAAAGACTGACACTCGGCCGGGACATCGCCGAGTGCATGCCATAACTTCGGCGGTGTACGACGGACCGGCGCGCTGATGACTTGTCCGCGCTTTTGCAAACGAGTGGATGAAGTGAGGCGAGACATGCGCCATTATCTCAAAATCGCTCTTCTCTTCAAAAAGAAAGGGCAGGCTCTGTTTCTCGCGGCCGGCTTTGCGCTGTGCCGCGGAACATGGGCCTGTCCATTTATAATGGCTGAAGAAACGATAAGATTCTTGGCAAACCAGTCGCCGGCAAAAGCACGAGTGCATGAATTAGAGTGTCCATGTGCACCGGCGTGCCAACCGGCTCTCAATTCAATGATGGCCGACTGATCCGGTTGGCGCAGCACGATCCATCAAAGCATCTGGCGCAGCCGGGCTAATCTCAGTTTGCCGCCTGCTGCGCGCGCATCGCCTCAGCGACTTTAATCATCAGTGCGCATTCGATGCGTTTGCGGAAGATGTCGCAGCTGAACTTGAAGTTGCCGTTAATTGAACCGGCCGCATGCAGCGAGTTCGCCGGACAGCCGCCGCTGCAATACAGTTTTGCCCAGCAGTTCTCACATTCGGGCTTGGAGTAGCAGTTGCTTTCCTTGAAGGCGTCTTGCAGATCACTGCGGGTAATGCCGTCCCAGATGTTGCCCATGCTGTAATCGGTGTCACCGACAAACTGGTGGCACGGGAACAGTTCGCCCCACGGAGTGACGGCCAAGTACTGCGTGCCTGAACCGCAGCCGGAAATTCGTTTTTGGATGCACGGACCTTCATTCAAATCAATCATGAAATGGTAGAACAGAAAGCCATTTCCCAGCTGCTCGCGGCGCAGCATCTCTTTGGCAAGCAGCTCATACTGCCGGTATATTTCAGGCAAGTCTTCCGGCTGCAGCGCGTAAGGCTCTGACGGATCGCTGATCACCGGCTCCATCGACAGTCTGCCAAAGCCGAGGTCGGCCATATGAAAAATATCGTTGGTGAAGTCGACGTTGTTATGGGTGAACGTACCGCGCACGTAGTACTCTTTGTCGCCGCGCTTCTTTACAAAGTTCTGGAAGCGGGGGACCACATAGTCATAGCTGCCCTTGCCGGTGATTGTCTTTCGCAGCCGGTTATGCACGGATCGGCGGCCGTCAAGGCTCAGCACGACGTTGTGCATCTCTTGATTCAGAAAATCAATCACATCGTCGGTCAGCAGCAGTCCGTTCGTCGTCAATGTGAAACGAAAGATTTTGCCGGTTTCGGCTTCTTTGCTGCGGGCATAGGCGACGATCTGCTTGACGACCTTCCAGTTCATCAGCGGTTCGCCGCCGAAGAAATCGACGTCAAGATGACGGTGGTGCCCGCAGGCCTCAAGCAGGAAATCAATCGCGCGGCGACCGACGTCGAAGCTCATCACTGCTCGCTCACCGTGATATTTCCCCTGGGCGGCAAAACAGTAGTCGCACGTTAAGTTGCACGTGTGCGCCACGTTGAGACACAGTGCTTTGACATACGTTTTGCGCTTTTTCAAGTTAAAAGAAAGGTCTTTATAAGCGTCCTCGCTGAATAACTTCCGGTCGTTCTGCAGCTGCTGAACATCGGCGTACGTCTCCTCAATGTCCGCGGCAGGAACATCAGGATATTTTTGCAGCATCGCAGCCGTGATCTGCTGCTTGCTTTCATCCATGAAGCGGGCAATGATGTCATACGCAAGATCATCCACACTGTGCAGTGATCCGCTGTAAGTATCAAGGACAATGTTATAGCCGTTCAGTTTGTATTGGTGAATCATTCTAGGAGCTCCTTAGTTGAATGTCTAATGAAAAATTGAGGGAGGGACGATCGGCCGGGCAACTGTTGTTGACGGGCGGCGATAGTGTCCGTTTCTCCGAACAGAGCTGCAGAGTGGCGCGGCCTCGTGCTCAAAAAGAGCGGATTTGCATGGCAATGCGCATCACTTGATCACTCCTCGTGCCGCTGAATACTTTGGCCTGTTGAAAAAAGCGGTCATGCACGACAATTATGCGACGACTCGCGTGGCAGTCTTCTTTTGATGGATTGCAGGGCATTTCTCGGCAGCTGTGCGGCGTTCAAGAAACAACGATGAAAAAGGCTCGAAAGACGGGAAGCGGCCGGGTGTTTTTGAACCGACCGCATGAGCAGCGAAGGCGTGCCGGTGCTTTGCCCGGAAGAAACGAGCCGAGTCCAATCTCGCAGAGCCCTAACTTGCCTGAGAAAACTTGCGATGCGTCCGCGACTGGCGAAACTAAAGTATTGCTGCATCAAGAGGGCTCGGCGCAGCCGGGTTCTTCTAAATATGTTAAGACAGTCTATCGATTTCAGCGGGACGAAGTCTAAGAAAAAGCTAAGGCTCGACCTTCGTCCAAAAGACTTGGCAGCGCCAAGCTTTTCTAACAAGATAAGGAAGTATAAAAAATTTTGCAAAACTTAAATGATTAAAAACAAAGGCGCAGGCATGGGGGCGCCTGCGGGACCAGCGTGCCGGGCGAGGCCCCGCAGATCACCGGCTGTCTGAGGAGACGCGCGGTTATCTTAAAGGGCCGGGCCGTTTTTTGCCCGGTTTTTCCCAATTCTTTGCACCGGACGTCTCGCGCTGCCGCGCGTCATGTCTCTTCCTCTCAAAAAAACAACCGTTCGCCGGAACATCAGCGGACGGTTGTTACGCTCATGCAGGTTGTTTCTCGCTCGTGCTCGCGCACTGCTGATTAGCGACGCCGCAGGAGGTTTTGCATGCCGATTGACAGGAGGTCTGGCACTCACCGTGGCCGCCGTGTGCGGCACTTTCACGGAGATTCATCGTATTCAAGGTGACAATTCGCTTCATGTTAAACAGCCTCTTTTCGCTAGTAAAGTTAATCGCTTTTTCTGCTTTAATTTTGGTAAACTATGACTCTCTCATTGTAACAAGGCATGAAAACAGCGTCAACATGCCATTGCGCACACCAGGTGCACATTTAATCAGGCACAGGCCGGTTGCTTCAAAGTCATCAGCTGCGTGTTAGCGCGGGGTAGCCGGGGCATAAGGATAGCTGTAAGCCATCGGGCCGGTGAATGTAATGTAATTGACAAATACCATCGGAATCAAGTAGCGTGTTTCTGATCCGGCATCTTTCACAATCACATGATCACGTCCCGCGGCTTCAACGGTTCCGGTAAATGCCTTTGCATTCCACTCACTGTTGCCTTCAAACGTGCAGTAGACCGTTGCTGTTTTGCCGAGGTTCAGTCGCAGAATGTTCTCAATATAAGATTGCTCGACAAGCGGCAGCGGCAGCATACCTGGCACGGTTTGCTGCTGAGCGGTCGGCGGGGTGGGAGGGGGCGTACTCGTATAAGCAGGATACATATAGGGCAGCGGCTGTGCCGCCGCCGCACCGCCCCCGATCGGTGCCGAGAATTGGCTCTGAAACGGGGCCGACGCGCTTTGCGGCGCCGGCTGAGGTTGCGCCGCAGGCATCATCGGTTGCGCCGCGCGCGGCGCAAGCTCTCCGGATTTGCCGCCTTCCCCGAACGATGCGCCGTACGGCCAGTTCTCCGGAGGCATTTGCATCGTCATCAGCAATCACTCCTTTGTCGACAAAATGTCGGATTCATTCAGAAAACGTCCGGGCACTCCTCGGCAGTCGGCTGAAAGAAGCAGTGTGCCTTGAAGCGTCCGGCATTCCATTGATCGTACCACTGAGCAGGGCAGTTCCCGGGTGGCTGGAAGAACCAGAGGGAGTTGGTGGCTGGACGGAACCGCTCACCCTGAAGGGCGCGGCGGGCCAGCCTTTTGTCCTGGGAGCGTGCAGCCTGATAGAAGTAACCTTTCTGAGTCGCTTCAAAACCGCCGGGACTCTGAAATACCATCTGGGAAATGGTGCGGATGTCGCGAAAGTCCAGACAGTTGCCGAGCACACGGTTGACACCGACATTACCGACAAGCAGCATGCCAAGCTGGCCGTCACCTTCGGCTTCTGCGCGCATGAGTCGGGCAAGCAAAGCAACGTCGTTTGATGAATACTGAACGGCCGGCATGTGTCGCCGCCTCCTTTTTGCGAAGTGGCCGAGAAGATCCGCTCGTTTTAAAGCTATGCCGTGCCCGTGAATTCATGACAAAACATTTGCCTTTCACCCTCATGCACGTGCGGGATTGACGATCGCGGCGTCAGCGCTTTTACCGTTCACAATTAAGTCGCGGAGAATGGCGGCGCCGATCATGCTGTAAACCGTTCCGTTTCCGCCATAACCGAGCAGACAGTACAGATTGTGCCGCTCCGGATGGCGGCCGATGAATGGCAGATTGTCTGCCGACTCGCCGAACCAAGCGCCCCATGCTGCAGCCGCTGTGACAGAAATGTCAGGAAAGTATTGGTTGATTCCACGGAGCAACCGCTTAGTTTGTACCGCTATATGTGCCGGTGTCGGTAATTGGTCGCCGCGCTCATCATAGCCGCCGGCAATGATGCGTCCGTCGGTCGTTGTGCGCAAATAGAAATAGGGGCGCGCCGTTTCCCAGATCAATGTCAGGTCGCGCCAATAGGTTGCCAAGCCGGCGACAGGCTGCGTGGCAATCGCGTAAGTGCGATTGATGGTTGCCTGAGCATTGTTCAGAAAGAAAGTGGGGGCATAACCGGTCGCGTAAATAGCGGCGGACGTCTGAAAATTGCCTGCAGTTGTTTGGACGCTCAGCGATCCGCCGTTTTCTTTGACGCCGAGCAACGCTGTATGTTCAAAAAAGTCGACGGCATAACGTGTGCTCAGCTGCTCAATCATGGCCCAGCAGAATTTTTGCGGATTTATTTCTGCGTCACCGTCGGTTAAGATCGCACCCCGTTTTTCAAATCCGAAGAGCGTCTTCACTTGCGCAGCTTCGAGGTAGTGCACCGGAAACCCGTACTTAAGTAAAGTATCATATTCCTTTTTAAGCGGCTTAACATCATGGAGGCTGCTCGCACAATAGAGGCTGGGACGTCTGAAAAAATCGCTCGAGGCGGGGAGCGTACGCACTGTCGTTTCCAGTGCGTCAACGGCGCTGCGGCAGAGCCGGTAGAAGCGGACAGCCTGCTGCTCGCCGATTTGGGCGATCAAATCAGTCAGTGTAATGTCGCTGGCATACTGCAGCAGTCCGGTATTGGCACAGGAGCTGCCGGCTCCCGCCGAACCGGCGTCGATGATGATCAGTTTTAATCCACTTTGTGCCAGTGCCAGTCCTGTCAGCAATCCGGAGACGCCCGAGCCGACGATCATGGCGTCATAAAAACGGGCCGGTGCCGGCGGAGCAGCAAGGGTCGGCCGCTGCACGGTTGTTTTCCAGAAAGGCTGTCTTTGATAAAGCTGCATCGTGTGTTCTCCCTCTTTTTTTGCTTGTGCCGTTTGCATGACGCAGAGCACAGTCTGTTGTCTTGCCATTAACTTGCCCTATAATGGGGAGAATAAAGCGATGCCCAGCCAGATGGTGGATGATTCTGACAATGAAGGCAGGGAGCGTTTCGTTTTTCCATCCCGTCTGCGGCAGCCATGACTGCCAAACGCACGTGATCCGCCGCGGTGTCTGCACAGAGCGGCCCTTGCGAGCGATGATGGGTAAAACCGCTCTTCGCTGGATTTGTTTAGAAAAAACCCGGCGTGACCCAATGACCTGGACGTCGGCCGGGCTTTAGCCTGTCCCTGCACGCCGTTTCGCCGAGATGTTTATATGTTTTATCCACAAAAAAAGACCGCCCGTTTTCAGGCAGCATGATGAGGCGACTATTGCCGGATGAGAAAAGCAGCGAACCGTATGTTACACCGTTAAAAAGATAGGGCAGCCCAGTTCTCTAAGCGGGCGGTGTTCCGGGAGCACGCAGCAGATTCAGAGCCTGCGCCGTCTCGCCGGCACGTGTCTCTTGAAAAACATGGATGTGCTTAGAATGTCCGCCCCCTCTTCTCTCATTTGAAAAGGTAAGTGACTGACGCAACCGTTTTGATGAATCGGCGCCCGCTCAAGAGAGGAAAGTCACGAAGGAATCTGCACTTTGATGAATACCGATTAAGAAGGAGCCGAATTCACCGTAACGTGCACTTGCTTCGTCAAAGCGCATTTCATAGACGATCTTTTTAAATTCAAGCGGGTCGTTGGAAAAGAGCGTCACGCCCCATTCCCAATCGTCGAGGCCGGTCGAACCGGTAATGATTTGCACGATCGTATCGGCATACGTGCGCCCGATCTGACCGTGGCTTTTCATCAGCTTTTTTCGCTCCTCCATCGGCAGCATGAACCAGTTGTCTGCGCCCTGCCGGCGCTTGTCCATCGGATAGAAGCAGAAATATTTCAGGTCAGGCAGCATCGGTTTCAGACGTTTCTGAACGAGAGGATGCGCATAGGGGTCACCGCTGTTTGTACCGAGATAATTGCTGAGCTCGACGACGGATACAAAAGAGTAGGACCGCTCGGTGACCTCGGCAAACTTCAGACGATTGAATTTCGTTTCGATCTCGCTCAATTCATCAAGTGTCGGACGCAGCAACATCAGCGCAAAATCAGCCTTTTGTCCGACGATTGTATAGACACCGTAGCTGCCTTCGCCGGCGACATTATTGACTGCCAGCTCGTCAAGCAGTTCATTTAGCTCACGGATGGCTTCCTGACGTTCTGCTGAAGAAAATGCTTTCCATTCGGACCAGTCGATCATGCGGAAATCGTGCAAGCAATACCAACCGTCCAGTGTTTCTGCTGCTTCTGCCATTTTTTTCACTCCCATGAATTCGCTCTCAGTTAAATATATCACACCCGTTATCGGATGGCTGCTCATTCATGAACAACTTTTCTCCGAACCGGACGTTCGGCTATAATAAAAGTTGACAGCAAAAATATCAGACCGCCCGGTGGCGGAGTTTGCCGATAGAGGAGGCAATGGTGTTGGCCGATTTGTTTGAACAGTTAAAACGTGAAGTTGCCGCACATAAGCCGGCAATTGTATTCCCTGAAAGCGGTGAGGCAAGAGTTGCCGAGGCGGTGCGGCGCCTTGCAGAGGAAGACATTGTCCGGCCGATACTTATCGCCCGTCCGGAGCAGCTGAGCGCAGCACTCGCTGACTTTGCCGGACAGGGAAAGCTGATCGTTCGTGACCCTGCTCAGGACAGGCATATCGAGCAGCTGGCCGCCGCTCTTGTTGAGCGGCGCAGCGGCAAAGTCGATCACTTGCGGGCCGTTGAGATGCTGCAAGATCCTTGCTGCTACGGAACGATGCTTGTCTATTTGAACGAAGCTGACGGCCTGGTCAGCGGGGCCATTCATTCGACTGCGGCAACCGTGCGTCCGGCCTTGCAACTGATCAAACCGCGTCGGGGCAGGCAGCGAATTTCCGGTGCTTTTCTGATGGTGAAGGGCGACGAGCGGCTTTGGTTTGCCGACTGCGGTATCAATATGACGCCCGATGCGGTGACGCTGGCAGAGATTACAGCCGAATCTGCGGAGGAGGCGCGTCTGTTCGGCATTGAACCACGGATTGCCATGCTGAGCTTTTCGACAAAGGGGTCGGCCGCCGGAGCGGAGATTGACAAAGTGACCGATGCGCTTGCCATTGTCCGCAGGGAGCATCCGGAACTGTGCATTGACGGTGAACTACAGTTTGACGCCGCTTATGTGCCCGAGGTTGGCGCGAAGAAGGCGCCCGGCTCGCCGGTCGCCGGACGCGCGAATGTCTTCATTTTTCCAAACCTTGACGCCGGTAATATTGCTTATAAAATGGTGCAGCGGCTCGGTGGTTACACGGCGATCGGTCCGATTCTGCAGGGCCTTAACCGTCCGGTCAACGATTTGTCGCGCGGCTGCACGGCCGATGATGTCTACAAGCTGGCCCTGATCACCGGCAAACAGGCTCTCAGTGCCAATGCGCGGCTCTGAGACTGCCGCAAAAAGATATAAAAAATCAGCCTTGACCTGCCGGCATAGGAGGGGAAGACTGATTTTTCAAGTATAAAGATTTCAACGGAACTAAGGATAGGAAGAGGCTCAAGCTCTGAGTTCATCCAAGGACTTGGCATCGCTAAGTTTTCCTGATTCACTTTAGCGTGCGGCTTTCTGCGGGCGGAAACCTTCCTCGATCAAGTATTCCCGCGCCTCTTTGTACGTGCGGAATGTGCCGTCAAGCAGATCACGGCCGTACACATAGACATTCCACAGTTCATTCTCATATATGATTTGTAGGCGGCTGCCGTCAGCCGTGGACCATATTTCGCGGTCGTTGCCGTCCTGCGTTGCCATTTCATAGACGCCTTCGGCGGACAAGGCATGAATTGCCGCTTTGATCAGCGTTCGCAGCTCATCTTCAGAGAAATCGCGAATGTTGACCATGCCTTTTTCATCACAGTCATAGCCGGCAATACCTTTGGCGTAGATGTAGCCATTGCCGTTTGGATGCAGATGGTAGACGACATTTTTTTTACCGGCTGCACTGTCATCGTATTGGAAATTCACTCGCCCCAGCGAGACCGTTTTCTTCGTCAGTTGTGGATATGATTCAATAATGGCGAGCTTTTCTAGGTAATCAAGCATGGCTGTGTTCACTCCAGTTTGCGATTAATGTTGATTCATTATAGCATAGTGCGACCGCTGCACAAAGATGCAGGCGGTGAACAGGGGCAGCAGACGTAGAAATGAATATTGATGCACCGGCTGACAGGACGGGCGGGGTGCCCACGATCAGCGTTCAGCTTCGGAACCACGTTTGAAGCACTTGGCACAGCTGGATTTTTTACAGGAAGTCATTGCATTTTTAATGCAAAGTGTATTATTATACTAGTACACAGATACAACGATGGGTGGCAAGTAACGATGACAGCATGGACGGCATTGCTCCGAAAAGAACTGCTGCTTTTCCGACCGGTATTTTTAACCGTTCTATTCATGGAACTGGCGGCGATGCTGGCCGGGCCGCTGATGAGCTCGGGGCTTCACATTCGTTATGCAGCAACAACGATCGGTCTGATGCTCATTGTGTTGCATTTCCTTTATTTGTGTCTCTACCCGGTAGCTGCTTATCTTCGCGAGCGCAAGACGATGCAGCTCTGGCTCCAGCATCCGCTGCCGGGCGGGGCGCTCTTGGCAGCTAAGCTGCTGGCGGGATTAGCCTTCATTCTCGTCTCCTATTTGATCGTATTAACCTACACGTGGGCGGCGATGTCAGCCGACGGTACTCTCAGTCATTTTGCACAGCTCTGTCACCCATACCGACTTGCGTTGCTTGTCAGTGCAGGGATGCTTGGCGTCGGACTTGAGTCGGGTATTGACTTGCTGTTTTTCTGGATATTGCTGCACGTGCTTCGTTCGCGTATCGGCAATTGGGCGTGGCTGCTTGCAGCCGGACTGTTCATTTTGAATAATTACACAACCTCATTCATTGAAAAGACACCCTTTATGCGCTGGGGACCTCTTCCGCACAGCTTCTACAGCTACTGGATCAGCGATCGTCTTCACAGCGGCATCTCGCTTTATGCGGGTGACTTTGTGTTTGATCTGCTGATGACGCTGCTGTGTTTCTTGATCGGGGCGTGGCTGCTTGATCATTTGCTGGAAGTTTCTTAAGAAGGGAGGCAGAGCTGCATGACACAGCATTTTGACGCGACTTCTCCGATCTATTTGCAGCTCGGCGACCGGATTAAGCGCCGCATTATTCGCGGCGAACTCGCTCCCGGCGCGCGCCTGCCGTCTGTCCGCGAGATGGCGGTCGATGCCGGTCTCAATCCCAACACAGTGCAGCGGACATACGCCGATCTTGAAGCGTCCGGCATTACAGTGAAGCAGCGCGGGCTTGGCACGTTTGTCACTGAAGATGCCGACGTGCTTAGGCAGTTGCGCGAGCACATGAAGAGCCGACAGATTGCCGAGTTCGTCGGTCAGATGGAGACGATCGGCTGCGGGCGAAGTGAGATTATAGCCGGCGTCCGCAGCTATATTGAGGAGAGGGAGAGCGGAAATGATTCAATTTGAAGGCGTGAGCAAGCGTTACGTGCATAAGCAGGGACTGAGCGAATTCACGTTTCAGTTTGAATCGGGACATATTATCGGAGTGATCGGTGAGAATGGCAGCGGCAAGTCAACGCTGCTCAAGCTTGCTGCCGGACTGCTTATGCCGTCGAAAGGGCATGTGCTCGTTGACGGCGAGCGGGCCAAGCGCCGGTGTAGCGACAAAGTGGCCTACTTGTCGGAACTGGATGGCTGCTATTCATTTTTAACGGTAGCGGGAACTGTTGACTTTCATGCCGCCACATTTGCCGGCTTTGACCGCAGAAAGGCGGAGGAGATGCTCGACTTTATGCAGCTGGGGCGCACGCAGAAAGTCTGTTCGCTGTCAAAGGGCAGCCGCGGCCGGCTGAAGATTGTGCTCGCGCTGTCACGCCGCGTGCCTTATGTGCTGATGGATGAACCGCTTTCCGGACTTGACCCGCTCGTGCGGCAGTCGATTATCCGCGGACTGATTTCTTTTGTTGATTTGCGGCGGCAGGCGCTCATTCTGACGACCCATGAACTGGCGGACATCGAACCGGTTCTGGATACCGTCATTTTGATAAAAAAAGGCCGACTTCTGGCAGCGAGGAATATTGATGATGTGCGCCGTGAGGAGTGCCTCAATCTGACTGATTGGATGGTGAAGTGCTATGGTGAATGAAGGACAGCCGGCAGTGCGGCTCGAGCACGTGACAAAGCAGTTCGGCCGCAAGCGCGCGGTTGACGATCTCAGCTTCGACATCAACCCCGGTGAAGTGTTCGGCTTTCTCGGGCCCAACGGTGCCGGCAAGACGACGACAATCCGCATGCTCGTCGGGTTGATGCGCATGAGTTCGGGTAATATTTTAATACAGGGACGCAGCATTAAGGGTGACTTTAAGCGGGCAATCAGCGAAGTCGGCGCGATTGTCGAGAACCCGGAGATGTATAAGTTTTTGACAGGCTACCAGAATCTCGTGCATTATGCGCGCATGATTCCCGGCATCGACCGCAAGCGCATTGACGAGGTTGTCGACTTTGTCCGGCTTGACAAAGCGATTCATGAAAAGGTGAAGAAATACTCCCTTGGCATGCGCCAGCGGCTCGGCGTCGCTCAGGCGCTGCTGCATCGCCCGTCTGTGCTCGTCCTCGACGAACCGACAAACGGACTTGATCCGCAGAGGATCCATGACTTGCGCAATCACTTGCACGCGCTTGCCCACGAGCAAGGTGTCGCAGTCATTGTCTCCAGCCACTTGCTTTCGGAGATGCAGCTCATGTGCGACCGGATTGGCATTATCCAAAAGGGCCAGCTGATTGGCGTGCAGACGGTGAATGAATTCGTCGATGCCGGCGGCGAGCAGCTGCACGTCGTAACCGGCGGCGCAGCGGCCGCGGTACAAGCGCTGAAGGATAAGCTGGCGCTTGAAGCACGCGCGGACGGCGATATGCTTGAGCTGACGGTTGGACGCGAGCAAATTCCGCAAGTGGTCTCAGTGCTTGTCGCCGCAGGCGTGAGCGTGTACGAAGTGTCAGCGGCGAAGAAATCGCTGGAAGAACGGTTTCTTGAAGTGACGGGAGGCAAAAGCGTTGAGTAATTATCTGGGTATATTGCAGAACGAGAATACGAAAATCTGCCGGCGCAGCTCATTCATTGTCATGCTTGTGATCATAGTCGGCCTCATTGTTGCCGCCGGACTCATCATTCGCCTGAACACAGGCAGCATTCACCAAGATAAGCAATGGAAAGCAGAACTGACATCCGAGATTAATCAGGATAAGAAAGTCATGGCAGCAGTCGGCAATGGCTCTGCTCGGGAAAGTCTGAAAAAGGATATTGCCATTAACCAATACCGGATTGATCACAACTTGAAGCCGGCAAGCGGAGAGACGCTCTGGGGGTTTGTCAGCGGCGCGGCCGGCAATATGGTTCTTGTCATCGCCGTCTTCACGATTATTGTCATTTCCGGTTCGATTGCCGGTGAATTTAACAGCGGCACGATTAAACTGCTGCTCATCCGACCGGTGTATCGGACGGAGATCCTGCTAAGCAAGTACGTCTCGGCACTGCTGTTCACAGTCTTCTCGCTCATCATTCTCTTCATTACATCTTGGCTTGTCGGCGGACTGCTATTTGGCTTTAGCGGCGCGACCGAGGCGCATCTTGTCTACGCACACGGAGCAGTGCGGCAGACAAGCTGGACACTCGCCGTCTGGCAGAGCTATCTGCTCAGCTGCGTGTCACTCGTGATGACGATGACTGCGGCCGGCATGATCGCCGCTATCTTCCGCAACAGCGGACTCGCCATCGGCATCTCGATCTTTATGATGCTTGCCGGACCGACGATCACAGCCCTGCTCACCCGATATGACTGGGTGAAGTACGTGTTGTTCGCCAACACCGACCTGTCGCAGTATACTGACGGCACACCGCTTGTCAAAGGCATGACGCTCGGCTTCTCACTTGCCGTGCTTGCCGTCTACTATCTGGTCTTTATCGCCGCCGGCTGGTTGTTTTTTACACGCCGTGACGTGGCCTCCTGATCGCTTTTTCAGCTGAATGGAGTGTCAGTTTGGAGCGCGTACCGGCTTGACGTGCGCGCTCGGTGAACGGCACGTCCGGATATGCAGGAGCCGGCGGGCAGTGGCCTGAGACCGCTCACCGGTCAGTGTGATTGCAGAGTGGCACTTGTTTCAGAAACCAAGTCATGTGGGCCGCCCCCAAGGTTGAACGAAGAAACATTCAACTTTGGGGGTTTTGCCATGGCCTGAACCTTCAAGAGGGTTGGATTGTGAAGCGACCAGTCATTGTTCACTGATCGCTTATATCGGGCCGTTCCCCCGATTCATTAACCGTTTTAAGCATGCATCAGCTTTTCATGCAATATCACAGACTCCAAAGACAACAAAGAGGCCGGCCGGCTTGAGGAAGCTCGCTGCATGGCTGAGGCGAGTCCATGCCATTTTTAATACTTTCAGAAGATATAGCCATTCCAGCGGAACTAAGCATAAGAAAAGCTAAGGCGCTGCCGAGGCCTTGGATGAGGTCAGAGCCAAGTTTTTCTAAGCATGCAGACGAAGACTACCTGCTACGACCGATGAAGCCGTTGTGTTTTTCGAGAAAACGTTTCAAAAAAATGCGGCAGTTCATCAAATCTTCATCTTAGGCTGTTAACATAGGACGTGTGAGGCAGATGCGTAGCTCCAAAGCCAATAATAAAACGTCCTGATGTCTTTTCCGCCCCAATGCGTCGCCAAATCCGCGTGCCGCGAGCAGCCGCGCCGCGCTCGAAGAATCTGGCTACCATTAAGGGGATGCGTGTGAGTGCGCATGGGCACGGAGAAAAGTTGAAAAGTGAGGAAGAGAGAATGAAAAAAATATTTTCTTTTAAATTGACGAGCGATCTTTTTCGAGTGAAAAATATGATTCGTTTCTATAAGTCGTGTGAAAAACTCGGCCAAACGGTCTACGTCTATGGGAGAGATAAGATGGAACAGGCACATCGTTTGCCGCAATTTCTGTCCGTTCTGATGAACACGCTCTTGGAGAACGGCAACTGCCTGATCGTCGTGGAAGGGGAGCATCTCAGCCGTCGCCAGTTTGAGGCGTATTTGCCGGCCTGAATCATGCCCGGTTTGGTAGGCGTGTGAGCAGGCCGCACGAAATGAAGACATGCAAAAAGTCGTGATCAGTGAATCACGACTTTTGTATTGAGCGGAATGTTGTCATAGATCCACTTTGCGTCGGGAACCGTCAGATGGATGCAGCCATGTGAGTCTTTTTGACCGAGCTTAGCCGCGTCTGCCGGAATGACATTTCTGTTTTTATCCATCGGCACGCTGTGGAAGAGAAATTCACCATGATTTTTCCAAGAGACCCAATATTCGGCGCCCATCTGGTATTTCGATGAATAAAACCACATGCCGCGCTCGGCTTGAATATAGTAGGTGCCCGTCGGCGTCGTTGTGTCCGGATTCGTGTCAAGGCCGCTTGAGATCACCATCGTATAGACGACAGTGTTGCCATTTTTCACATAAAGGCGCTGCTTGGCGACAGACACATCAAGCCAGACACTCTCACCCGTGGCGAGCGCCGGATAAGTACCGCCGGACGGAGCATCCCAATTCACCGGCGTTGTCACCGTCTCGCCGGACAGGCGTTCCTGACGTGCGGGGCGGACGCTGCTTGCCGAAGCAGAACTTTTGTGCACCGTGATCGATTCTTGTTGAGCTTTATTTGTCTGCCGGTGGTCTGCGGAACAAGCGGTGAGACTTAATACGATGAGGGCGGCAGACAGAATGATTCCGCCCTTTTTCCATAGAGTCATTGCTTCGTCTTCTCCTCCGCGCCGTGTGTTGCTGGCTTGTATGGCTTGCAATCTGTGTCCAGCTTATCCAGTTTGCATACGGTATAAACTTCGCCGGTGCGCGCCCTGTTCAGTCCGCCGCAGGCGGCAATACCGCTGCATTGCGCTCGTTCATCCGCTGCTTGCCGATATCAAAAAAATGCTGTTCTTCCACGCTGAGGCTTGAGTGCACGAGCGGCGCACGCCGCTTGAGCAGCGCGGTCAACGTCTTTGCAACATGCTTTATCGTCTGCATTCGGCCGGTTAATTCCTCGAGCGATGCCAGCACATGCGGATCAACAGCGGGCATGTTGCCCGCTTCTTCGCCCGTACTCGCCTCATAGAAGTGGCGCACAAGCTCACCGCGTGCGCCGCCGCTGCCGGTGACACAAAGATAGATCTGAACAGCGACGCCGCCTCTCATGCGGCGTTGAGCGATGCCGGCAAATTTGCGTCCGCCGACGCTCAAGTCGTAGCGCCCGGGACAGTATGAGCGGGAGATTTCGCCGATCTGCAGCGCCAAACCCTGCCGCGCGAGAAACTCGCGAATCAGCCCAGCCATCGCCTCATAACTTGCAGTAATCGTCAGCGGTGGCTGCTGTTCAGATAGCACAAGCGAGAGATTGAGAATGCCGCGGTCAAGCACGACGGCCAGCCCGCCTGAGTTGCGCACGAAACAGTCATAGCCTGCGGTCTGAAGCAACTTTATCCCGTTGTGCAGAAAAGGCAGACGCGTGTCTTGAATGCCAAGCGCAACGGTCCGGTCATGCTGCCAAAGACGGATCACAGCCGGCGAATGGCCGCTGCCGACCGACTGGCAAAGGGCATCGTCGAGAGCGAATGACTGCCGCGCATCGGCGAGCGGCAGATCAATCACCCGCCAGACCGGCTGATCGAGCACGTCCATTCGCTTCACCTCGTTTTAGCGTGTTTACTTTTTATTATAGCAGGTGCGGCCATGGCCGTGCAGTCTGGACACCCGGGGACATTCGCCTGAAGCGTGCGCGTCAGTACGCCCGGCATTGATTTAAAAGCAGCGGGGGCTGGCCTAAGTTCAGATGCGGACGTCGTCGGCCCGCCGGTGCTATGCGTTGAACGGTCGCTGCGCGACGAGGCTTGTAGCGGGCCGATGCCTGAAACAATGCCGATCGTTCATTGCTTATTTTAACGCGCGGCGTGTTTGAGAGAAATGGAACATTTTTCTCGCCGGATTAAGTCGGTGCACCGTATCTGCGTTATTTGTTTGTGTCATCTGTCTGCTCGCTCTGGACAGGGTGAGCGCGATGGGTTGCGGCGCAGAACGCCTTCTGCCAACAATGGCTGGATGGGTAAACCGAAAAACTTAGAGACGCAGTGTCGGGATAAGGGGCCGGTCGGCCTTTTGCCAAACCCGTACATCGGGCAGACACGCACACTTTCATTCAATTGTTTCCAAGGCATGCGCAGCCTGAGCGCTATGCTCCGGCGGTTGCACGCCGCCGGTCGCGGATTGCCGACAGCTGTCAAGAATGAAGAAATCAACAAATACGCACGATAATCAGTGTGCGCGTCACGGGATCACTCAGTGTTCCCTAAATTTGTAAAGAAAAATTCTTTGATATGCGCTTGCATATCATATAAAATTAGTTTCGACGCATTTTAATTTATTTTGGCGTACTTGGATTGCTTTTGACACATTTTATGCAATGAATCGTTCGCAACTCACTTTAGGAGGATCAGTAATCATGGCAAAGGACGATTACGCACAGCTGGCTGAGGACATCGTTGCCGGAGTCGGCGGCAAGGGAAATGTCAACTCGTTGATTCACTGTGCCACGCGCCTGCGCTTTCGCCTGAAAGATACGGCAAAAGCGAGCAAAGCAACACTCGAAGACTTGCCGAAGGTCCTGACAGCAGTCAGTGCCGGCGGACAGTACCAAGTCGTGATCGGTGATGAGGTCGTGCCGGTTTTTGACGCGATTATGTCTGCCTATCACTTCAGCGCGGTTGATCAGAATGGCACCGGGGCGGCGGATGAGCCTGCCGCGGCGGACGAGGTCGAGCAGAAAGACAACGTGTTTGAGCGCTTTGTCGCGGTGCTTTCCGGCATTTTTACACCGTTCATTTCTGTACTTGCCGGTGCCGGTGTGCTTAAAGGGCTGGCCATCTTAATATTGACGACCCATTTGCTTGCGGCCGGCTCACCGATCTATGTGGCGATCAACGCATTGGCAAGCGGCGTTTTTACACTGCTGCCGATCTTCATTGCCATCACGGCAGCCGACAAGTTCAACACGAACCGCTTTATTGCCGTTGCCCTCGCGGCAGCAATGATCTATCCGTTGACGGACACTCTTGTGCCTAAGGTTGCCTATCTTGGCAGCTATGCGGTTAATTTTAAAACATATGGCGGCGCCGTCATTCCGACGATACTTGCAATCTGGCTGGAAAGCTACATTGAACGCTGGTTCAAAAAGCATTTGCCGGCAGTCACCCAGCTCGTGTTCGTTCCGTTTCTCACGCTCGTGGTCGCCGGGTTGCTGACGTTCTTTATCATCGGCCCGCTCGGCAACGGCCTTGGCCTCGGCCTTGCTTACGGGTATAAATTTCTTTATAATCTCAGCCCGCTTGTTGCCGGAGCACTTCTCGGCGGCACGTTCCAGATCTTCGTTATTTTTGGCCTGCACTGGGGCATTTTGCCGATTTCGCTGATTAACATCAAAGCGTACGGTTATGATACGCTGCTTGCGGTCATGTTCGTCGCCGTCATCGGGCAGTTTGGTGCGGTTACCGGCGCGGCCATTCGCGCGACAAAGCTGAAGAATCGTGAAATTGCCATCTCGGCACTCATCAGTGCCTTCTTTGGCATCACCGAGCCGGCCATTTACGGCATTAACTTGAAGTATAAAAAGGGCTTTATTTTTGGATTGATCGGCGGTGCCGTCGGCGGTGCCATTATTGGAGCTGCCGGTGTTAGATGCTTCCAGTACACGCCGATCATGAATGTGTTTGAGACGCCGCTGTTCATTGGCCCGCATTCAAGTGTCGCCATGGCTTTCGTTGCCGGTGCAGTCGCTTGGCTCGTTGCCCTGTTGCTTGTGCTGACGCTCGGGTTCAATGAAAGCAATACGGAGAAACTGTTCGCCAATTTTACATCCGGCAAAAAGAGTTTGACAGAGAAGAAGACTGCGGCACTTGAACAGGCGCAAACGGATACGGTTGCAAAGGAGGAGGCAGCGCCGGCTGTGGACGTCTCCGGCTTGACGCTTGCAGGCCATGTTGCCAGCCCGCTGAACGGTACGGCTGTTGCCCTCAGCACGGTTAATGATCCGGTGTTCAGCTCGGGAGCGATGGGAGAAGGTGCGGGCATTGTTCCGGTTGACGGCCGGCTCGTCGCGCCGTTTGACGGAACGGTCAGCGTTGTTTTCCCAACCGGCCACGCCTACGGTCTGATGTCGGCTGACGGTGCTGAACTGCTGATTCATATCGGTATTAACACCGTCGAACTCGGCGGTAAGTTCTTCAAAGCTGCCGTCAGTGTCGGCGATGCAATCGAAAAAGGCCAGCTGCTCGGCGAATTTGAACCGGAAAAGATTAAGGAAGCCGGCTATGACGTTACGACGATGGTCATCGTCACCAACAGCAAGGATTTCAAGCAAGTCATCGCTTCCCGCGGTGCACTCAGCAGCGGCGATGCGCTGATTCAACTGTATAAGGACTGACTGATCGAACAAATTTAAGCAAGACCATATGGAAGCGGACAGGCGCCGGTTGCGGCGGAGCTGTCCGCTTTTTACTACGTGAAGACAGTCTAAAAATTTCACCGGGACTAAGTCTAAGAAAAGTTAAAGCTCCGCCGCCGTCCCAAGAGACTCAGCATCGCCAAGTTTTTCTAACAAGTAAAGAAAGTATATGATTTTTGCCGTCATACCGGGAAAGCGGAGGCGCGAGGGCGCCTTGCGGGACCAGCTTGCCGGGCGGGCCCCGCAGACACTAGTCTGTTTGAGGCGGCTCGCGGTGTGCCCGCGACTGGCGAAACCGGAGCGCGGTTGCCCGGTTTTTCTAATTTGAGTTTGGACAATTGAACAAGCGAAAGCGGGGATGCTTTGGGGAACAGCGGCCAATAACGACTGCACGGCGCTGTCTTGTATGAGAAAGGTTGTAACGGCATGGCGTCGGCGGAGCAGTCAGAGAGCAATCTCTAACCCGCCCTTTACCCCAAGTGGTGTTGGACATTGGTTCCGGGTGACTTGGAACAGAACCATGCGCTGTGAGAGAAAAAATGTAAACGTAACGGCGATTCAAGCGACGCGTGTCAACTGATTAAGCCAAGCTTTTTTCACGCCTTTCACTTATGCGATGCCATCTTGCATGGACGTGAGACCGGCGTCACTTGGCGATCCTCTTTTTCCAGAAAATCAGGAAAAGGCGGGGCCAGTCTCGGCCGACCGCCTGCAACAGCCAACTAAGGGCAGGCCATGCAAAAATAGTCCGTACTTTCCATGTCTGTTGTTGAGAGAGGCGCGTGCCCGTTATCTTAAAAAACGAGTGATTGCTGCCAGTGCAAGGCCGACATGTAGATTCTCATGTAGCGGTCGAAGGGGATGCCGACGTCGTTCAAATACAGCCCGAGCGTGTCCCAGTCGGCCCGTTCAAATGCCAGTATCGCTTCAAGGTGAAGCCGCAGCACGTTGCGCGAGCCGAGCAACGCATCCGCCACTTCCGGCGACAGAGCAAGCTGGTCGATGGCGTCTGTCATCGGTTGGTTGAGCAGGTTATCGAGCGAGGAGAACAGCCCTGTCATCAGAAAGGAAGACAGCGTATCTTCATCTTTGTTGCCGCATGATTCCGCGATCAGTGCCATCATCTTGCCGCGGATCGTCGACATCTTAATCAGCTCATTATTCTCTGAGTCGCGCAGATCCTGCAAAAGGATGACATGCATCCACTGGCGCAAGTCCGTCGAGCCGATGCGCACAAGTGCCTGGTGAATGGAGCGGATCGGCAGCAGACTGCCATAGACAGTCAAATTGGACAGCCGGACAATTTTGTAAGACAGACCGACATCGCGCGAGAGCATGCGTGCGATCTTGCGAAAGCTGGGTTCCTTCATTTTCAGTTCACCGCTTACCGCGAGAATGGTTTGGTTCAGGGAAGGGATGTCGCTGCGGTTCAGTATGGTCGGTTTGCTGAAGAAATAGCCTTGAAAGAGTTCGTAGCCCATGGCTGCCGCTTCCGCGAATTCGTCCGCCGTCTCCACTTTTTCTGCGAGGAAGCGGATGCGCGACCGGTAACGGTTGATCAATTCACGCTGAACATCGCGATCGACGAAAGGAAACTCCAGTTTTATGATGTCGATGTAATCAATCAAGTCAAGCGATGCACCGCTTGGATTAAAGTCGTCAAGCGCCAGCGTATAGCCGTATGACTTCAGCAGCTTGCAAGCAGCTATGACTTTTTCAGTCGGCCTGACACTTTCGAGAATCTCGACAATCACCCGCCGCGGCGGCAGCAAGCGCGGCAGCTCATGCACGAGAAAGTTTTGCGGAAAGTTGATAAAGCCTAACTTCCGATCAATTAAATCATCAAAGTTCATGACGAGTACCGAATTAGCCAGCACTGTTGCAGTCGCCTGATCGTCGTCAATGCCTTCGAAATAATTCTTGCTGCTGCGGCGATAGAGCAACTCATAGCCATACAAGTTCATCTCCCGGTCAAATATCGGCTGACGGGCAACATAGACTTCCACGAACATTCATCTCACGATCTGCGTTAAAATGTGTTCTCTGATAACTATGATATGGAAAAATTTGACCAACCATTCGGCTGTTGGTATGCCAAAATAGAACGTTAAATACCCTTGCCCCGCTGTTTGTCACTGAAAGACCTGCACGATGGCGCCTGCGACGCAGAGCGCCTAAAACCAAAAATCAATGTCAACCGCGCCTGCCCACGAACCATGTAATGTGT
Source organism: Sporolactobacillus sp. (assembly GCA_047722915.1). Taxonomy (GTDB): domain Bacteria; phylum Bacillota; class Bacilli; order Bacillales; family Sporolactobacillaceae; genus Sporolactobacillus. Next base: position 5,919 of record JBDNZQ010000018.1, on the reverse strand, counting down.
GAGCCGCTGTGAGACCAGCGCGGCAAGTGAAGCGAAGGAGATTTGCCGTGTGTCCGCATCAAGCGGGCATAGCGCAGCGAAAATAGGTTAAAAACAATTAGCGTTAACGGAGCCCTTTTAGCGTGGGCGTCAACTTACCGGCGCCCGCAAAGCGTGATGCCAATAAGTCAATAGATATGCTATATGCTGGAGAAGCTTGAAAAGATGCGATGCACAGACCGCCGCCCAATCGTGTGCCTGAGACGTCTGGCTGCATGAAGAAAGTCTGTGATGCCCGGCACCGGGGAAAACGCATGCAGAAAGCAGCAATTATTATTAACTGAATCTGAGCAAAAAACAATACACGGGCTGCTTTGGGACAATGTACCAAGCTGTCTTCGCCTATGGCTTCTTTGTACGTTAAGAACGTATACAAATTCCCGCGCGACCAAGTATAAAGAAAGCTAAAACTCTGCCGTCGTCCAAAGGACTTGGCAGCGCTGAGTTTTTCTAACAAGTAAAGAAAGCATATAGGTTTTGCGACATTTAAACGATTAAAAACAAAGACGTAAGTGTGAGAGCGCCTGCAGGACCAGCGTGCCAAGCGAAACCCCGCAGGCTCCCACTTGCATGAGGATCTCGCGGTGCGCCCAGTTTTTCTAAGTGCCAACATGGCATAGAGATACTTCATAAGCTGCAAGCCCATGTCGCATCAAGGCGGCAGCAGGCCTTGATCGAAGCCACTGATGAGCACAATTTGTTAAAATCAAACCACGGCAGACAACGAGCACCCTCTCAAAATCGCTTCTGGACGACTTGCTGCGCAGGAAGATTTTTTCTCAACGCTTCGAAGATAACCCTTCTTTAAAAATTTGACACTTTTCCGCTGGCACCTTCAATTGCTACCAACATTGCATTATTTAATAGAACAAACAAATTCATGATACCATGAAAGGCCTTTATCGAATAGGGCAGAAGGCTGTAATTAACATCAAGCATCAGATAGGGCGGAAGACCGATAAAGGATGAGGTAGATGGTTTACGGGATGATGGCGAGTGATGAAAAGGATGATGTCAGGCAAGTTGTTATTGCTGGGACTGCTGGAGCGTGTGCAGGCTGACAATCTGTTGCTTTAATTTTTTGAGTGTAAGCGTAAAATAGCGCCCACCTAGAAAACGGATGAGCGCTTGTGTTTTAATTAGAGTGAAGATGAATGCCTCTCGGCAAGATTGACGACCAAGGTAGGAGAGCATCCAGCTTTTCTGGCGTTAATTCGCCAAGATTGGGCAGTTGTTCAAATAAATAAGTGAGATAACGAAAAGGAATAAGCCCGTTGGCTTTAGCCGTCTCAACGAGACTGTAGACAGTTGCACTAGCCGTTGCGCCGCGCGGCGTATTGGCAAACAGCCAATTTTTTCGTCCCATCACGAACGGTTTGATAGCACGCTCCGCGAGATTGTTGCTCAGTTCGAGCCGTCCGTCTTCTAAAAAGCGCGTGAGTTTCGGCCATTGCGCCTGACAATAACGGATGGCTTGCCCAAGCGGACTCTTCGGCAGCACCTGTGGTGCCTGCTTTTTAAGCCATACTGAAAAAGCCTCAATCACAGGCTGACTTTGAGTCAACCGTGTGCGATAGCGTTCTTCGACAGATGCTTGCTTGCTTTTAAGTGCGCGTTCAATGGTGAACAGCCGATTACAGTAAGCGAGTCCTTCGTGAGCGGATGTTGAACGATTTTCCACTGCATCCGCGGGCATTGCTTTAATCGCTTCATCAAACTTACGTCGCGCATGCGCCCAGCATCCCACCAGCTTTACGTGAGGAAGCGAGGTATATCCCGCATAGCCATCCACGTGCAGATAACCGTGGAACGGGGCTAAAAACCGAATCGGATGTTTGGCCGCCCGCGTGGTTTGATAGTCGTAGAGAATGATGGGTGGCGCCTCATTCCCCGTCCGATACAGCCAGAGATAGGAGGTGGACGTCGCTGCTCGGTCTTGTTCTTTCAAGACTTGCAGGGTCGTCTCATCGGCGTGTAACACATCACGAGCGAGCAAATGAATTTTCAGCCGATCGACGAGGGGTGCTAACCACTGTTTGGCGCCATAGAGCACCCAGTTAGCTAGTGTTTGGCGAGAGAGCGTGACCCCGAGTCGCTGATACTGTTGTTCTTGCCGATAAAGCGGTTGAGCGTCCACATATTTCTGACACATCGTATAGGCAATCGCCGAAGGGGAGGCGAGACTTTTAGGATAGGTGGGTGCCGGAGCAGATGCCGTGAGGATTGGTGTTTCCACCTCATGCTTTTGGCAATGGCGACACGCATAGACATGACGCACGTGTCTGATCACTTTCACTTCTGCTGGAATGATTTGAAGTTCTTCACGCACGTCGATGCTCATGTCATGAAGAGGCCCGCCGCAACACGGACAAACCTGTTTCGCTTCATTCAATGTATAGTCGATCACTTCCACAGGGAGATCTTTGAGTTTATCTTTCCGTTCACCGACGCGCTTCTTGCGTATAGACGTCACGGTTTCAACGGTGGGTTCCTCTAATTGGGGGTCGGCCTCTTTTTCAGCCTCATTAAATAAATCGAAGCTCAGTTGATCGCCGGTTGTTTTTTCACTGGAGGCAGCGAACAATCGCTTTTGATTCAAACGAAACTGACCTTCCAGCCATTGAATTTTTGCGGTTAATTCAGCCAGCTGTTTTTTGAGTGTTTCATTTTCTTGTTGTAGATTTTCGAGTGTCACAGGGGTGACGGTCACTGGTTTATCCATACACTTATTTTACCAAAAAAAGCGGATTTTGTCCGCTAAATCAAGGAAAATTAACCTACTTTTTGCACAGAAATGGCCCGATGGGCCTCGGGTTGATGAAGGGCTAAACCCTCCAATAGCCAGCGCAATTGTCGCTCATCAATCGGACACGTGCGCGATCCATTCGTCTCAGTGGGCCACTGAAATCGGCCGCGTTCTAGCCGTTTATAATACAGCCAGAATCCGCTAGATTCCCAGCGAAGAATCTTGATTTTATCCCGCTTACGGTTACAGAACACAAAGAGACAGGCGGAAAAAGGATTCAAAGCAAAGCTTTCCTGCACGATGAGGGCCAGTCCGTCAATGGATTTTCTTAAGTCCGTACTGCCTTTGGCTAAGTAAACGGGGGCATTCATGAACGGCATCATCGATGACGCAACACCGTGAGGACGGCTGTCAGCACGTGTGGATCGAACCCGGCGTGAATTTCAACTTTTTCTGAACCACACCAAACCCAAAGTGGAACGGATGTTTCTGGATCCGATTGAAGAGTGGCCCATTCGACGTCTACCTGTTCTCGATCGACCTCCTCGCGAGCAAGCCGTCGAAATTTCTTTCGCCAATACCGAAATTGTTTAAGCGGAATCTCTTGATTTAAACACCATTGCACACCGGATAATCCGCTGTTTTCAAAATTGGTCAGCCGAGTCTGCCAAAGTTGATCGCGCTCCTTCATTGTCATCTGCCTACACCCCTCATTTCGTTATCGATAGCTCCATTATGGCAGGAGATGGGTTGAGGGCATAGGTGTGAATTATTTGACGCTTACGTTACTACGAGTGGAAAGAAACGCCTGTCAAAGGAATTTCCCTGACACCAAAAGTCGAGGCAATCACCAAAGCGGAAAAGGACTTTGGTTACTTCGCTCTCATTTCCAATGGGATCAAAGATCCGATTGAGGCAGTGGAGATTTATCGGACAAAGGATCTGATCGAGAAAGCCTTCGGCAATTTAAAAGAACGGCTGAATCTTCGCCGAACCTCGGTTTCTTCCGAAGAAAACCTGGAAGGCAAACTTTTCGTCCAATTCATCGCGCTGTTCTATCTTTCCTACATAAAAAAGGCCATGAGCGATCATCAATTATTTAAAAAATACACCATTCAGGAACTTTTGGATGAACTGGATGTGGTCGAGCAGTACTGGCAACCCGGTGGCCACAAGCATATTGGTGAGATGACAAAAAAACAGATGGACCTTTATCAAATCCTAGGAGTGGATCCACCTGCCTTGGTATAATTTCACGGGAATTTAGGAAGCAAGTAAATCCAGACGTTTTATTAATTCCAGCTTTTCGTAAATGTTTTAGGACACCCAATTCATCAAGAGTCGTTTTTATTTCTTTGGGAATTTGATTATCTAGACACTTTTTGCTATCATGCGGGTGATATATCTTTTATTGGTATTGTTTTTCTAGCCAAATTCACTATACTAAGAACCTAATGGGATACATCATGTATAATGGACCCAAGAATTCGGACACAAAATGAAGGAGTGTTAAGGTGGATTTATGAAAAGAAAATCATACTCTAACGCCTTTAAAACTAAAGTTGTGCTCGAGATTTTGAAGGAGGAACAGTCCTTAAACGAATTGTCTTCCAAGTATGGGATCCATGTCAATCAGCTGAGCCGCTGGAAAAGGGCGGCCCTGGAACAGCTGCCCCACGCTTTTGATCGGGCGCAGAAGGATCAGGAACACCTGCAGAAGACCTACCAGCAGAAGATTGACCAGCTCTACCAGGAAGTCGGCCGGCTCACCACGGAACTGACGTGGCTTAAAAAAAAATCTGGCTACGACGATGCCTCGAAGTGACCGGATACGACTAGTGGACTGGCAGGATCCGGACTGGCCGATTCAGAAACAGGCTGAGCTGCTCTCATTAAACCGTTCTGGCCTTTACTATCAGCCTGTTCCTCCCTCGCCCAGGGAACTGGCTCTGCGGAAACGCTTTGATGAGCTGTACACCCGGTATCCGTTCTTTGGCTCTCGCCGGATGACCATTCAGCTGAAGTGTGGAGGCGTGACGGTCAACCGTAAGGCGGTCCGGCGCCTCATGCGTCAGATGGGGATCGAGGGCATCCATCCGGGACCAAACTTAAGCAAACGGGATAAGCTGTCTCATATCTATCCCTATCTTCTGCGTGGCTTGGCCATTACCCATCCGAACCAGGTCTGGGGCATTGATATCACGTATATCCGCTTGAAGCATGGATGGGTGTACCTGTGCGCGGTCATCGACTGGTTTTCCCGTTTTGTGATCAGCTGGTCACTGGAACAGACGCTCGAGATGGAATGGGTCACAGAAACCGTTAAGGGCGCGCTGTCACAGGCCACACCGGAGATCATGAACAGTGATCAGGGCAGCCACTTTACGAGCCCGCAGTATTTGGATCTGTTGAAAGCGCGTGAAGTTCATATCAGCATGGATGCCCGGAAGCGGGCTCTGGATAACATCATCACGGAGCGGCTCTGGCGTACGATCAAATATGAGGAGGTGTATTTCAAAGACTACGAAACACCGAGGGACGCCCGAAAGAATCTGAGCCAATTCCTCCATTTTTACAACCATGAACGCCCACACCAGTCCCTGGACTACCGGACACCGGCCTCCGTCTACTACCAGATGGAACTGCGCCCCTCGGTAACCTAAGATGGGAGCCCTTACTTCTGAGTTCCAAAGAGATTCAGAGAGTAAGATCTGGAGGGGGATTCCCCCTCCAACCCCCACCTTAAATTAAATATTTAAAATCTGTGTCTTGACAATGGGGTCCACTTTAATGAGGCGTATGATATCAAGGTTTTAATTTACTATTTACTCTGCAAAAGTTGAGGTAGTAAAATAGAGAAATGAAATGTTATTGATGCAATAAAATGCGTAGTCGTTTGTACCAATTTTACACACTCGCTCTACGATTCTATTTATAACGAGTGATTTAAAGAAAAAATGGCTTTAAATCAGGGGTGCTACTTCAAACATTGTTACAGAATCCGGGGATACAGATACATAATATGTATTTTTTTAAACCATTGGAGAATGTGGATATAAAATGATAGATACCTTAAAAAGTAAAGTAGCAAAAAATTTTTATTCTTTGTTTGTTTTACAGGGATCAAATTATAT
>JBDNZQ010000017.1:0-56218 GCA_047722915.1 Sporolactobacillus sp. | reverse complement strand
GTCCCGCTGCAATCTTTTATCTTTCTTAAACGTATTAGAAAAACTTGGCTCGGCCGAGTCCTTTGGACAACGGCGGAGCCTTAGCTTTTTCTTATACTTAGTCCCGCTGCAATCTTTTATCTTTCTTAAACGTATTAGAAAAACTTGGCTCGGCCGAGTCCTTTGGACAACGGCGGAGCCTTAGCTTTTTCTTATACTTAGTCCCGCTGAGATCTGTATACTTTCTTAACGTATAATACAAGTGAAAGACATGTGCGACATGTGGCTACCCGGGCGCGCAGTATGTCTCACAGTCCAAAGCGCTCAATCGGCAACCGTTTTCCTTTTTGCCGCACAAAGACAACTATAAAAATTATGCATGTTCTTTCCGTGAAATAAAGCAGCCGGTTGATACCACCCGGCTGCTTTATTTCTCTCATTCTGTTGTATAAGGAATCAATGCCATCTGCCGGGCGCGCTTAATGGCCCGGGTCAGCTGACGCTGATACTTTGCACTTGTGCCTGTTACCCGGCGCGGCAGAATTTTTCCGCGTTCCGAGATAAAACGGCGCAACATATCGACGTCTTTATAATCAATATAAGTAATGTGGTTAACCGTGAAGTAGCAGACTTTACGGCGCTTGCCACGTGTACGGCGTATAGCCATGCAAAACACCTCCTTGCACTTCATTATTTTCAGAATGGCAGATCGTCATCTGATATATCAATGGGCTTGCTGCTGCCTGCAAACGGATCATTGTTAGAAGGAGGGGCACTTTGCGGGCGTCCCGTACCATAGTTGCTTTGTTCGGCCGCGTGCGGCTGGTCATAGTCATTACCGGTCGGCGGCGGTGTCGGAAAATCATTGCCTGGGGCAACACGCCGCGCGCCTTTCGGTTCAAGAAACTGAACGCTGTCGGCAACAACTTCTGTCACATAAACACGGCGGCCTTCACTGTTTTCATAGTTGCGTGTCTGAACGCGTCCATCAACACCGGCAAGGCTGCCCTTTGTCAAAAAGTTAGCCGCATTTTCCGCCTGACGTCTCCAGACAACAACCGGAATGAAATCAGCCTCCCGCTCACCCTGCTGATTGGAAAAGGGACGATCAACAGCAAGCGTAAAGCTTGTTACCGCAACTCCGTTCGGCGTATAGCGCAACTCAGGATTCTTTGTTAATCTACCGACAAGCACGACTCGGTTTATCAAGAAATCCCCTCCTTACCACTTAGTCCTTTGCTTCTTCTGCCGGTGCTTCTGCCTTTTTTTCTTCCGGCTTGCGTTCATCACGAATCGTCAAGAAACGAATAACATCTTCGTTAATCTTAACAAGGCGGTCAAATTCATTGATCGCTTCATTGCCTGCACTGACGTAGAGCACCGTATACGCGCCGGTATTGTAGTCATTGATTTCATAAGCTAGTCTGCGCTTACCCAGTTCTTTGACTTCATCAATTTCGGCGCCATTATCGGTCAGAATTGCAGCAAGTTTTTCCTTCACTGCTTTTTCCTGTTCCCCGTCCATATCTGGGCGAAGAATGTACATAATTTCATACTTGCGCACGAATGTTCACCTCCCTTTGGTCTAAACGGCTCCATCATAAAGAGGAGCAGAGAGTAAATTGAATTACTCATAGACTAATATCCTAACACATTTTACTGTGGAATGCAATCGTGCTTAAACGTTAAATTTAAAATTCACAATGTCACCGTCCTGCATCACATAGTCTTTTCCCTCTGAACGCAGCTTGCCACGTTCTTTTGCCGCCAGTTCCGATCCGGCGGCCATTAAATCATTGTATGAAATAATTTCCGCACGAATGAAGCCGCGTTCAAAATCAGAATGAATAATACCTGCGGCCTGAGGCGCTTTCGTCCCTTTGTGGAAAGTCCAGGCACGCACTTCTTTTTCACCGGCTGTAAAATAGGTTGCCAAACCGAGCAGATCATAAGCCTTACTGATCAGGCGATCAAGACCGGAGCGCTCCAATCCGAGATCCTGAAGAAATGCTGCCTTTTCTTCACCTGAGAGTTCGGCAATCTCCGACTCAATGCGTGCCGAAATAGCAACGACCTCGGCCCCTTCTTTGGCCGCAAACGCTTCGACAGCTTGAACATATGAATTATCCTTATAGTTGTCAACTTCGTCCTCACTGATGTTAGCAACGTAGAGCACCGGTTTCTTCGTGAGGAAATTAAACGATTTGATCGCTGCCTCTTCCTCCTCGCTGAGCGCTACTTGGCGCGCCGATACGCCTTCTTCAAAGGCTTGTTTGAGTTTTTCGAGTGCGGAAAACTCAATGACCGATGCCTTATCCTTTTGCTTTGCCATTTTTGACACACGGTCGTATCGCTTGTTCACTTGCTCAAGATCCGCTAAAATCAACTCAAGGTTAATCGTCTCGATGTCATCAAGTGGATCAATTTTTCCCGAAACGTGTGTAACATTCTTGTCTTCAAAGCAGCGCACAACATGGGAGATGGCATCGACTTGGCGAATGGTAGCAAGAAACTGGTTGCCAAGTCCTTCGCCTTGGCTCGCTCCTTTCACGAGACCGGCAATGTCAGTAAATTCAAAAGTTGTTGCTATCGTTTTTTTAGGATGATACATAGCGCTTAGGCGATCAAGTCTTTGATCAGGAACGCTGACCATACCTACATTCGGCTCAATCGTGCAGAACGGATAGTTTGCCATTTCTGCTCCGGCCTGCGTAATCGCATTAAAAAGTGTCGACTTTCCGACGTTGGGCAAGCCGACGATGCCTGTTGTTAAACTCATTTTTCAGTGACCTCCGTTCCCTTCTTCACCTTACGTCCGCTGCCTGCGGCTGACTCTGCCTCAAACTCGTTAATCTTCTTCATGAGCAGCAAGCACTTTTTTCAGTTTACGCTCGAACTCTGAGCGCGGCAAAAGGACGCTGTGTCCGCAATTTTCGCATTTAATGCGGATGTCGGCGCCCATGCGAATGATCTTCCATGCATTTGCACCGCATGGATGCGGCTTTTTCATTTCAACAATGTCATTCAAAGCAAAATGAATCGGCAGACGAGGCATGAGACACCTCTCCCTTGCATTAAAATTTAAGTTTATCTTTAATAAACGCTGACAGCTGTTCAATCGGCATTCGCACTTGCTGCATTGAATCGCGATCACGCACTGTGACCTGACTGTCATTTTCCGATTCAAAGTCATACGTGATGCAAAGTGGCGTGCCAATTTCGTCCTGCCTGCGGTAGCGTTTGCCGATCGATCCGGTTTCATCGAAGTCCACGTTCCAATTGTCGGCAAGCTCGCGATAGATGTTTTGTGCTTTATCGCTGAGCTTTTTGGAAAGCGGCAGCACGCATGCCTTAAACGGAGCAAGGGCCGGGTGAAAGTGAAGGACCGTTCGCTCATCATTTTCACCGATTGTCTGCCGTTCGTAAGCGTCAATCAGAAATGCAAGCGTGATGCGGTCAGCGCCGAATGACGGTTCGATGACGTATGGAATGTAACGCGTATTCTCATTCTGATCAATGTATTGCAGATCTTGACCGGACACTTCCATATGCCTGCTCAAGTCATAATCCGTGCGCGATGACAGACTGGAGAGTTCACCCCAGCCAAATGGGAACAAATATTCAATATCGGTTGTCGCCTTGCTATAATGCGGCAATTCCTCTTTCTCGTGGTCGCGCAGCCGCAGACGCTCCGCCTGCATGTTGAGCGACTTCAGCCATTCGAAGCCGAAACTCCGCCAATAATCAAACCACTTCGGATCATCTCCCGGCTGGCAAAAAAATTCCAGTTCGAGTTGTTCAAATTCACGGGTGCGGAATGTAAAATTACCGGGCGTGATCTCGTTGCGGAACGACTTACCAATTTGCCCGATACCAAAAGGAATTTTCTTACGCATCGTCCTTTGGACATTTTTGAAATTAACAAAAATCCCTTGTGCTGTCTCCGGTCTAAGGTAGATCTCATCCTTCGCCGTTTCCGTGACACCCTGATACGTCTTGAACATCAGATTAAATTGGCGAATTGACGTAAAATCGTGCTCGCCGCATTCCGGGCATGCGACGTTTTCCGCTTCAATCAGCGCTTCCATTGTTTGAAAGTCAAGTCCGTCGACCGGTCCCGGAATCTTGTCAGCCGGCACAAATTCTTCGATCAGCTTGTCAGCCCGAAAGCGCGAACGGCATTTCTTACAGTCAATCATCGGATCATTGAAGTTGCTCAAATGTCCTGAGGCTTCCCATGTCTTCGGATTCATGAGAATTGAAGCATCAAGGCCGACATTGTACGGCGATTGTTGAACAAACTTTTTCCACCAAGCGCGCTTTACATTGTTTTTCAACTCAACGCCAATCGGTCCGTAGTCCCACGTATTGGCCAGCCCGCCATAAATTTCTGAGCCCGGAAAAATAATACCTCGCTGTTTTGCTAGATTCACAATATCTTCCATTGTTACGGATGCCTTCATCTGCTGTTCTCCTTTTTTCATGAAATAAGCTCCCGCCACTAGGTTTTTAAAAAACCTAGGGACGAGAGCTTGCATTTACGCTCACGCGGTTCCACCCTATTTGGCACGGAAAGATCATGCCCACTTTCAATTCAATTCAGCTCTGAAGCGCCTTCGACAGCTGCCGGCAATCAGGCTCTCACCGTTCCTGACTCGCTTATGCACCTCAATACTGCCTACTCCTCTTCTTCATTGCTATTATGACTTATTTTATTTATTCACCATTTACCTGTGTTCAGTATATCCCTTTTTTGCAAAAAAAAACAGTCTTTTTCATGATTCAGAATGCCGCCGTCGATCTCATTATTTTTTTCGATACGTTCAGCGCTCTATTGTGCAGAAATGCGCACGTTGATATTTTTCATAGGAAGTCTGTTGCTTCCACATTATTATATGCTGTGGATTGAGCGTAAGTCTCTTCAGCAGATCAGAGTATGGGGACTGATCCACTGCCGCTTTTTATGCCCAAGATACTTGTAATTATGTAATATGGGCAGGCAAAGGTATAGAAGTGATGATCGATTCGTATACTGATAGAAATTAAGGCGAAGGGGTCCAGACCATGACTTTTAACGGTTCGAACAGAAACAGTCCTGCAAATTCATCCGTGCACTATCAAGCGCCGGACGCTCATCAGCAGATTGTCGTCGCCATTCGCAGCCGGCTTCCTGTTTCTGCAGCAACTCCAATCGTCATTGTCTGCATAGGCACTGACCGATCGACGGGTGACGCCCTCGGCCCGCTCGTCGGCATGCATTTGAAGAAGCGATGTCTGTTTGGAACAACTGTCCGCGGCACGCTTGATGACCCTGTTCACGCCGTTAATCTCGAAGATACTATGGCAAACATCTACAGACATAGCGCAGTCGCTCCGTTTGTCATCGCTGTCGATGCCTGCCTCGGCCGCTGCGAGAATATTGGAAAAATATGTGTGTCGGATGGTCCTGTTTACCCCGGAGCAGGTGTCAATAAGAAGCTGCTTCCAATAGGTGACATGAATGTGACCGGTATTGTAAACGTCGGCGGTTTTATGGAATATTCAGTGCTGCAAAATACGCGTTTGAGCTTAGTTATGCAGCTTTCAGTGACAATTAGCCGAGCACTCGCCTTTGCTGTTGTCCCACGCGCTAAGGAGTCTCTGCCGTTACCCGAACTCAAACCGGTCAGTGGACTCAAACGTTGATTGATTTAACGACAGCCGGCAGAACCGGCACAGCGTCGTTAGGATTAAATTTTCACTTTGGAAATCCTACGCTTTATCGGCTTATTCGTCAATGATATTAACGAAGCCAAAGCGCGGCGATGCAAATGTCTACGGTTGCCGCTGTCTGTTGGTCGCTGGGTGATGCAAGTTTTAGAAAAAACTTGCAGCTTAAACTGCCTTACTGCTCAATTTTTTCGTCGGACAGGGGCATACTGCGATTAGCGGATAGTTCCCTGTGAACGGTCTGCATTTTTATCCGATTAACAGCATTCGGCTCAATTTTTATTACTTGGATACCGGATGAGTTTTATTTTTTATGTGAGTCGCAACCAGCGTGGCGGATCAGAAAAACCGGGCAAAAACGCCCGGTCCTTTAAAGCAACCGCGCTCAGGTTTCGCTCGTCGCGGGCGCTCCGCGAGCCTCATCAAACAGGCCAGTGTCTGCGGGGCCCACCCGGCACGCTTCTTCCGCAAGGCGCACTCGCACCTGCGCTTTCTCGGTATGGCGGGAAAAATCATACACTTTCTTTACTTGATAGAAAAGCTTGGTGCTGCCAAATCCTTTGAACGAAGGCAAGCCTTAGCTTTTTCTTATACTTAGTCCCGCTGACATCTTTAATCTGTCTTAAACGTATTAGAAAAAACGGGCAACTCGCCATCCATGAACTGGAACAAGCTTCCCGCTTTAATATAATTATTTACCAAGCAATTCCAACAAGCGATATAAATCGTCAGTGGAATAATAGTCAAGCTCTATTTTACCCTTCTTTTTTCCACTTCCAGGCTGAATCTTAACCGGTGTACCGAACCGCTGCTGAATATCACTCACTTTTTCTTTGACTTCCGCCGGGATAATCCACTTTTCTTTTTTTATTGTTTCACGTGAAACATGATGATTCATTTTTTGAATGAGCGCTTCAAGTTGTCGAACATTAAGCTGTTCCTTCAACACTTTGTCAACAATCAAGGGCAACTGTTTCTTGTTTCTTAAGCCAGCGAGTGCGCGACCATGTCCCATCGTCAGCTTGCCGGTTTCGATCAGATGCCGAACAGATTGATCAAGCTGTAGCAGGCGAAGATAATTGGCTACATGCGGACGGCTTTTACCAAGTTTTTCAGCCAGCACCTCTTGCGTCATTTTCAATGATTCCATCAGCTTCTGATAGGCGCTTGCCTCTTCAATCGGATTAAGATCTTCACGCTGAAGATTTTCAATCAGTGCAATCTGCATCATTTCCTGATCATTCAGCTTTTTAATAATAATTGGCACTTCTTTTAAGCCGGCCTGCTCGGCAGCCTTCAGCCGCCGCTCACCGGCAATGATATCATACCCCTTGATGCTCTTGCGGACAATCAGTGGTTGGATAATACCATGTTCTTTTATCGATTCAGCAAGTTCGGCGATGGCTTCAACATTGAACGTTTTTCGCGGCTGATACGGGTTGGGCCGCAGTTCAGTAACTGCGGCTGTTTCGACCGCACTTTCCTCCTCCTCTACCAATGTCGGCGGAAAGAACGCATCCAGTCCTTTGCCAAGTCCCTTAGCCATTCGTCATCACTTCTTTTGCAAAATCAAGGTAGACTTCGGCGCCCTTTGAACGTGCATCATATGAAATAATGGGTTTGCCGTGACTCGGTGCTTCGCTCAGGCGGACATTTCGTGGAATGATTGTTTGAAATACATGATCCTGAAAATATTTTTTAACTTCTTGAATGACTTGAAGACCAAGATTTGTTCGTGCGTCAAGCATTGTCAATAAAACACCGTCAATCGTCAGCCGATGGTTCAAGTGTTTCTGCACGAGACGAACGGTATTGAGCAGCTGACTCAGTCCTTCGAGTGCATAATACTCGCATTGCACAGGAATAATGACAGAATCAGCGGCAGTCAAAGCGTTGATCGTCAACAATCCAAGCGAGGGCGGGCAGTCAATAATGATATAATCATAACCGCCTTTTGCTTTTTCAAGTGCATGCTTGAGCCGCACTTCACGGGATACTGCTGATACAAGTTCAATTTCAGCACCAGCAAGCTGAATGGCTGACGGAACAATATCCATGTTCTCGGTGTCTGTATGCTTAATGACTTCAAGAATATCTTTTTCTTCGACAAGCACGTCATAAATACAGGCATCAATCTCTCCCTTATCGACGCCCGTCCCGCTTGTCGCGTTGCCTTGCGGATCGCTGTCGATCAGCAACACTTTGCAGCCGAATTTTGCAATACAAGCTGCCAGATTGACGGCGGTTGTTGTCTTTCCTACGCCGCCTTTCTGATTGGCAATTGCGATGACTTTACCCAATTCATACACCTGCTCTCAATACTATGACTATGTTTTATTTTAGCATGAAAGGATTCGTGATTGATAGACCGGCGGACAATTCCTGCTAAAAAGTAAGCACGACCGCTCACTATGTATGCCTATTCTCAGCCATGCATCACATGATACACCGCACGAATTCAGCTAACCTACCTCTGCTGAACACCTTGCCGCTATGTATTTTAAAAAGCTGGCCTATCAGCGCTCGCGCCAATCGCTTATCACTTCATGCATGAAAAAAGGTGCGCCAATATAAAACCGCTTATCTCAGTTAAAGAGCACTGAATAAACGGCAGGAACTTCTCTATCAATATTACTTGTTTCACTTGCTTTTAGGGATTCGAATCGTAATTTGATAATAGTCGTCCATGTCAGTTTCGTTAGAATCTATCGTTATCCCAGTCTCCATTACCATTTTAACCGATTGTAAGATTGTATTGCGCGCTATGCGTGTATCTCGGCTGAGTGAGAAACGCCTTTGTCTTGAAATTGAATTTGCCTTGTTTTTAAGCTTAATCATCGCCTGCACAGCCGCTTCCGTCTGACTGACATTTAACTTTTTCTCAAGAATGGTTCTCAGCAATTTTTCTTGCTTATCCGCATCTTTTAGGGCGATTAAAGCACGTGCATGACGTTCTGAGATTTTTTTCTCCAAAACCGCACTTTGAACGACGGTCGGCAGCGTCAGCAACCGCAGTTTATTGGCGATGGTCGACTGTCCTTTGCCGAGCTGCTGTGCAAGGCCTTCCTGCGTCAACCCCTGAATATCAATCAAGCGGGCATAGGCCATGGCTTCTTCAATCGCCGTCAATTCTTCACGCTGCAAATTTTCAATCAGGGCAATAGATGCAGTCTGCTTATCATCAAATTGTTTTATAATTGCAGGTATCTTCTTCCAGCCAAGCGAGGTGACCGCCCGCCAGCGCCGCTCACCGGCAATAATTTCATATTTATTACCAACAGGGCGAACAACTATAGGCTGTATAATGCCATGTTCCTGAATCGTATTGGCCAATTCTTCCAGTTTACTTTCATCAAAAACAGATCGTGGCTGAAACATATTGGGAATGATCGTTACAACAGATAATTCCTCAACTTTGTCCTGCTCAGCTTCGTTCAGTTCTGATGGCTGCTCTGTTTCCGGTGAATTGAACATTTTAGAAAAAGGATGTCGCATTTCCGTCACCGCCTTTCAACTTTTGCTGCTACTGTAGTATTCGTTGCAAAATTTATTGAATCCTGCTTTTGTTAGCGATCTGACGAGCATAGCGGTTATTCATTCTCATCAGGGATAAAATGTTTCACGTGAAACATTTACCGTTCTTCATTAAATAATTTTCACTTAAGAGGGTCTCTTGCTGGAATACCTGCCCTTCTCGGATAAGCCTTAGACGTTTTTTTTACCTTTTCAACAAATAGAAGCGTCCGCTCACCGCTTAGTTCAGGTAAATCAAAAGTAATCGTCTGAGATAGTTTCCCGCCAAGCTGGGCTATTGCTGCACGGCCGCGATCAAATTCCGCTTCATCAGGCCGACCCTTCATTGCTACAAATGTACCGCCAATTCTAACGAGAGGCAAGCAATATTCACTTAACACCGGAAGAGGTGCCACAGCTCTAGCTGTAACCCATTGAAACTGTTCACGCATTTCGTCGCGCTTTGCAAAGGTCTCGGCTCGATCATGGTAAAGCGAAACATCCTGAAGTGCCAACCGTTCAGTTAACTCCTGCAAAAAATCAATGCGTTTCCTTAGCGAGTCAACAATTGTCAGCTTCAAATTTGGAAAAACAATCTTCAAGGGAATTCCCGGAAAACCGGCTCCCGAACCGACATCACAAAGTGATTGTCCGCCGGAAAAATCAGCATAAAATGATGGTGTCAAAGAATCATAAAAATGCTTCATAAATACCGCTTCTCTTTCTTTAATCGCCGTCAAATTCATTTTTTTGTTAGCCTCAATCAGAAACGTAAAATATTGTTCGAATTGCCGGTTTTGCACTTCTGTTAACAGAAGACCATGCTGTTGAAGTTGTCCAGAAAAGCTTTCCAAAATGTATTCCTCCTTTCATTTATTTCATGAAATTTGCTTGTCGCTTTTCTTTGCTCTACATCGCTGCAAATTACTATCCTGACTAGTTAAAGACGGTGACATGCATTTGGGTTGCTTCTGCCGCCGCATATTGTTATCAGAAAATAAAAATCACGAACTATTAAAAACATACTTTTCTATTTAGAAAAACTTGATGCTGCCAAGTCCTTGGAACGCCGGCAGAGTCTTAGCTTATCTATTACTTGGTCCGCTGAAATCGATAGACGTTTTTAACGTATGAGAAAAACAGGGCAAAAAGCGGCTCGATCCTCTAAGGCAGCCGCACTCCGGTTTCGCCTGCCGCAGGCGCCGAGCGCCTCCTCAAACAGATCAGAATCTGCACGGTGCCAGAGGCATACGTCTCCTGTTAGTGTCTCGTTCCACAGCGCCTTTCCACCTGACCGCTTGAACCTGTCAGAAAGTATGCCTTTTTATTTCACGCGCACTTAATAATTGCTCTCAAATCAATGACTGGCATGGGTGCGTCGCTGTTGTTCAAGATAAACGAGTAAGATAGCAATATCGCTTGGATTAACACCTGAAACGCGAGATGCTTGGCCGACAGACAGCGGTCGAACGGCTTCTAACTTTTGCCGCGCCTCCGTTGCCAGACCGGCAACATCACTGTAAACAATCGATGAGGGTATCCTTTTTTTCTCCATTCGCTCCATTTTCTCAATTTGTTGAAGCTGCTTGGCGATATAGCCTTCATATTTAATCTGAATCTCCACTTGCTCAGCAACTGATTCGGAAACAGATGAATAATCAGGCAGCAAGTGCACAAGTTCAGCATAGGAAAGTGAAGGACGCCGCAGCAACTGTACCAGCTTCACCGGTTCCTGTAGCTCGGCATATCCTTTCTCTACAAGACATTGATTCAGCTCCGCACTGGGCCGGATTGTTTCAGTCTCAACATGGAGGCGCTCTGCTTTGATCGCCGCACACTTCTCCTGAAATTTTCGATAGCGCTGTTCAGAAATAAGACCGATGGCGTGCCCGATCTCAGTCAAACGCAAATCCGCGTTATCATGACGCAGCAGCAAGCGATATTCGGCACGGGATGTCAGCAGCCGATATGGTTCTTTCGTTCCCTTTGTTACAAGATCATCGATCAACACACCGATATAAGCCCGCGATCGCTCCAGAATCAAAGGCGCTTTTCCCATCGCCAAACGCGCCGCATTAATACCGCCGATTAGTCCTTGGCCCGCCGCTTCTTCGTAACCTGACGTTCCGTTAATTTGCCCGGCAGTAAACAGCCCTCGCACCCGCTTTGTTTCTAATGAAGGCCACAGCTGTGTCGGGACAATGGCGTCATACTCAATGGCGTAACCCGGACGCATAAGTTCTGCATGCTCAAGGCCGGGGATCGTCCGCAGCATCCGGTGCTGAATCTCCTCGGGCATGCTCGTCGAGAAACCGTCCACATACACTTCACGCGTCTCCTTTCCCTCAGGTTCGAGAAAGAGCTGATGCCGATCTTTATCACTGAAACGCACGACTTTCGTTTCGATCGACGGGCAGTAACGCGGTCCAGTCCCGACGATTGCGCCAGAATAAATCGGTGAACGATCAAGATGCTCACGAATGATCGCATGGGTTTGCTCGCTCGTATACGTCAGCCAGCATGGGATTTGTTTGTCAATAAAGTGCGTCGTCTCAAATGAAAAAGCAAGCGGCTTGTCATCGCCGGGCTGGATCTCTGTCTTCTCATAGTCAATCGTACGTCCATTAACGCGCGGCGGTGTGCCAGTTTTAAAGCGTAACATCTCAAAACCGAGCCGCTGCAAACAATCAGACAGCGCAACAGAAGCGCGCATATTGTTCGGCCCGCTTTCATATTGCAGTTCACCAATGATAATTTTTCCGCGTAAATAAACACCCGTCGTCAAAACAACCGCGCGCGCCGAATAAACAGCCCCCGTTTCCGTCCGTACACCTGTGCAGCTGCCGTTTTCCACAACAAGATCAACGACCATGCCCTGCATGAGCGTCAAATTTTCCGTTTCTTCAATCGTCTGTTTCATCGCCCGCTGATAGAGCTGCTTATCAGCCTGCGCGCGCAACGCGCGAACGGCGGGACCTTTGCGTGTATTCAGCATGCGCATCTGAATATATGTTTTGTCAATATTGCGGGCCATTTCCCCCCCCAGCGCATCGATTTCCCTGACGACAACACCCTTTGCCGGTCCGCCAACAGACGGGTTACATGGCATGAATGCCACACCTTCCAGACTAATCGTGAGCATTAATGTTTTTGCGCCAAGCCGCGCGGAGGCAAGTCCCGCTTCGACGCCTGCATGTCCTGCCCCTACAACAATGACATCATAGCTGCCGGCTTTATAACTCTGCACCGCCATCGTCACCCCCTCCTTCTTATTTCCCAAGACAAAATTTAGAGAACAGCTCATTAATTAACTGATCCGAGACCGTTTCGCCAATGATTTCACCAAGCAACTGCCAGCTGCGGTGAATGTCAATCTGCACCATATCAACAGGAATTCCGGAAGAAGCAGCAGTAATCGCTTCATCAAGCGCCTGCTTCGCCTCCTTGATTAACGCGATATGGCGGGCATTCGAAAGATAAAGACTGTCGTTGTCTGGCAAACCTGCAGAAAAGAATAAATGTGTCATTGCCTGCTCCAACCGGTCGATGCCAATGTCTTCCTGTGCGGACAGATGCACAAGCGGATGATCCCCCGCCAATTGCAACAACTCAGACTCTGCTATGACTTGTTTGCGATCCATTTTAGTCACAACAACAATAGTCAACCGATCCGAAAGCGCAGAAAATAAACGCCGATCTTCATCAGAAAGCGAAGCACTCCCGTCGACGAGCAGCAGCACAAGGTCAGCATGCGCAAGTGCATGACGCGAACGTTCCACGCCGATACGCTCCACCGCATCGCTTGTCGCACGAATCCCTGCCGTATCAATTAATTTAAGCGGCAATCCACTTAGATTAACATATTCCTCGATGACATCACGCGTTGTACCGGGAATATCTGTCACAATCGCTTTATTTTCCTGAATAAGCCAATTAAGAAGTGACGATTTACCGACATTCGGGCGGCCAATAATAGCGGTCGAAATTCCTTCGCGCAGTATCTTTCCGGCTCGCGCAGTCACCAGCAGTGCCGCAAGTGCTCTCGACACATGAGTTGCGCGCCGGCACAATAACTCAGCAGTGACCCTCTCTGCATCGTCATACTCCGGATAATCAATATTCACTTCCACAGCGGCAAGAATGTTCAATAACTGCTGACGCAGCGATTTAACCCGCTTCGAGAGTAACCCGTCCATCTGCCTGAGTGCAACGCTTGCCGCTCGATTTGTCTTCGCCCGAATCAAATCCATAACTGCCTCTGCTTGAGACAAATCAATCCGTCCGTTCAAAAAAGCCCGTTTGGTAAACTCTCCAGGTTCAGCAAGACGGGCTCCGTGATTAAGAACGACTTCGAGCACACGGCTGACCGCTCGAATTCCACCATGACAGTTAATTTCAATGACATCTTCACGCGTGTAGGTTTTGGGCTTGTGCATTACCGAGACCATTACTTCATCGATGGTGCGCCCACTTTGCGGATCAATCACTTTTCCATAATGAATCGTATGGCTGAGCGCTTTATCAAGCGATAATGATCCGTGAAAAACGCGGTTGACCACCGGAATGGCATCGGGGCCGCTCAAACGCACTATACTGATAGCGCCCTCGCCAACAGGCGTTGAAATGGCGGCAATCGTTTCTTCTTCCATGTTCAACTCTCGCATCCTCTACTAGTCATTCATTAAGGCAAGTCAACAACAACTGGCCATAACAAAAGCCGGATTGCAGGCCCAGTCAATTTACAAAAATTACAGATCAAACAGGCGTGACTATATAGTTGACAAACTTCTTAATTTTTAATAAAGAGGACGGCAAATGCACGTCCTCGTTAGCCTTTCATTATCGTCATTTTGTATGATTGTTGCCATTTCAAAGCTGCTGTGCACAGACACATGACACAGATTGAGCCCTTATTTTTTCTTTGTACTCGCAGCAACCGGTTTTTTTTCTTTTACGCCGTCGTTCTTCTCATAAATAATGAATGTCTGAAAAATCATGAAAACGTTACCGATCACCCAGTACAGCGCGAGTGCCGAGGGCAGATAAAGCGCGGGAATAACAATCATGACAGGCATAACATACGTCATCATCGCCATCTGCGGATTGCCTGCCGTCCCCATCCGCCCCATCATAAGTTTCTGCTGAAGAAATTGTGTCAAACCGGCAACGATCGGCAAAATATATAAAGGATCCGGATGTCCGAGCTGAATCCAAAGAAAGTTCTGATCGCGGATAGCTTGCGTGCGCCAAATTGCCTGGTAAAAAGCAAACAAAATCGGCATTTGCACAAGTAGAGGCAGGCAACCGGCAAGCGGATTAACATTGTTTTCCTGAAACAGATGCATTTGCTCCTGTTGAAGTTTCTGCTGCGTCGCCTGATCCTTTGAACTGTATTTCTTTTGCAATTCCTTAATTTTCGGCTGCAGATCCTGCATCGCCTTTGAGCTTTTCACCTGCTTAGCCATCAACGGCATGAGTACAAGACGAACAATGATCGTTGTAATGATAATGCCCATGCCATAGCTGTTGCCACAAAGGTGAGCCACTTCCGTAATAAACCACGACAGCGGATAAACAAAATATTTACTCCAAAAATCTGTCGAATGAGAAGTGATCGGATGATTTAGATTCGAACAGCCTGTGAGCAGCGCCAGCAGCAAAATAAATGACAGCGCCGCAACCATTTTTTTACGCAAAGGGTTACCTCCTCGCTCGCGCCGAGCGGTGTTTATTAAATTTTTTATTTGCAGGCCTGTCCGCTTTGACCGGAACCGGATCAAATCCTCCCGGATGAAATGGATGGCACTTCAACAGCCGTATAACCGCCAACCAGCTGCCCTTCAGCACACCATACCGCATCAAAGCTTCAATCGCATACTGCGAACAAGTCGGATAAAAACGACAGTGCGGCGGTGTCAGCGGTGATATCCATTTCTGGTACACTCGGATCAGAAAGATCATTAGGTGTTTCAAAGCGCGGAGCGCCTCCCCTAACCTTCCGGTGTCATGACTCCTGCTTTTTTCAATACATGTTTCAAGCACGTTTGGAACTCGGCATAGGACAGCAACCGCACCGGACGGCGTGAAATAATAATATAATCGTTGCCTAACTGAATGAAATCGGCGAAATGCCGCAGATTTTCCTTGATCAGTCGTTTAATATGATTACGCATCACCGCATTGCCCATCTTCTTGCTCACCGACAAGCCAAACCGTGAAAAGGACGGCTCCGGCTGAGCAAGCACATATAAAACAAACTGACGGTTAGCGTATGATTTTCCATGTTTAAAAACGAACTGAAAGTCTTTGTCTTTTCGTAAACGTTTCATTTTATTCATAAACTTGCCTGCCTTTTGCTACAAACCGGACGGTTTCGAATCATAGCCGGAAAAAATTGCTTTTATTCAAAGCGGTGCAAAACTGCGACATACCATCGAATACCGTCTGTTTGCCCATCGCTGCATACGCCAAGCCATGTCCGCCGCTTAAACGGCCGGCCCGCTCAGCGCACAACGTCATTTTCTTTAGAAAAACTTGGCGCCGTCAAGTCCTTTGGACGAGGACTGTGCCTTAGTTTTTCTTATACTCGGTCCCGCTGAAATCTATAGACTTTCTTTACGTATCAGAAAAACTCAGCTGCGCTAAGCTTATCGGTCGGAGACAGAGACTTGGATTTTTTCTTATACTTCCGGCCAAATGTTTTATACCCTACTCACGAAAAACATAATATCGCATAGAGCAACCAAAAATTTCTCCAAAATTTTTTAAAAAAAACCACTGCACATCCTACAGTGGCTTTAAGCAGATAACACTTTTCGACCTTTGCGACGACGATTCGCCAGTACTTTACGCCCGTTAGCCGTAGCCATTCTTGCGCGAAACCCGTGCACTTTTTTGCGCCTGCGTTTGTTCGGCTGGTATGTGCGCTTCACTTGTATTCCTCCTCCTGACAAACAAAACTATACTTTTGCTTGCTGAAAGTTGATTGATTACTCATGTTGTACTCATTTACTACATTCTAAGAACCAGTCTAATTTATTTTACAGACTGGTGTTTCAGAAGTCAACTGCCAGATAAACGTTATGTTGAGAAAAATATTGGTTACACAAATCTTCTTGGCTCTGCTCGCTTGTCATACGCACAAGAGCCTGCCTGCAAAACCGAATCACGCTCATCTCTCCGACAAAAGTCAATCACAACCCTCTTCAACCGATGCATTCACAATTTTTGTAGTTCAAGGAAGCCCTCTTTAAAGAATTTCTTTTTAAAACAAAAAGCAAATAAAACTAAGCGCTTTGATGCCATCCGACGCTTCATTTTTTTCAATTACGCTGACTTCGCTAAACGTGCTGAACGCCCAAAAGCGGCTGGTAGCACTTATTCAAAATGAACTGTGGATAAAATAGAACTCTTTATTTGGAATTCCACAATTTATCGACAAATTTTTAACAAAAAGCACCCTTGTGTATAACTCGACTGTTCAAAAAAGTTATCAACTGTGGAAAACTACTGCAATCATTGCTTTACCCCCCTTTTTTTGATATGATCGTACTGCTCTTGTAAGTGGATAATCGAAAAAATTTGTGATGTTTTCCACTGGTTGTGTCCATAGTGCCGCCTACGTACCCCCAGCAGTGCCTTTAATTATCCACAAACTGTTCACTTCTGTGGATAATTCTCAAAAACTGCATATGGGTACTTATTGTCCTGTGGATAGTTTGTCGAAAACTGTCATCCCCTTTTTGACAACCACGCCACGTTTTTGTTTTCTTTAATTTAGGCTTCGATGAGAAAAAGAGGTTGATACCGCTTTTTGCGTTGATCGCGCTGCGCCCGCTCCTTTGCCGCGGGCGCACATGCTTTCTCCTCCGCCCATGGAAGAATGAATTGTACCGCAAAAGCGGCAGCAACCACGCTAGAAAGCCAAGCAAAGAGCACGCTTAACAGGGGTTCCAGCTGCTCGCTTGCAGCGACGCTTCCACGCCTTGATCAGTTCGGCGTTTTCTGATTTTTTTTGTTTTGATGAAACGTACATTAGTAAACGCCGAACGAGCGGCTGGACAGCGCGAAGCATTTACAAATCATGTAAAGGAGGACCGCAGACAGTGGACAATCTTAACCAAGTATGGGATCAAGCCCTCGCAGCCATTAAAAAGAAACTGAGCAAACCGAGCTACGAAACGTGGATGAAAGAAGCAAAGGCCCAGGCGATTAACGGACAAAACGTGATCATCAGTGTCCCCAATCAATTTTCGCTCGACTGGCTGTCCGAACACTATGTGACCTTGATTTCAGATATTTTATTTTCAATTACAGGGGTGCATTACAGCATCCAATTTCTATCAACTGAAACATTGCCGGAAGAAAAAAAAGCCGCACTGACAAAGAAAACACTCACTTCATCGGCTAAAGAACAGCCCTTTTTCAACACGCCGGCGGTCCCTCCTCAAAAAAGTACGGCGCAGCACGTTGATGACACCACGTCCAACTCCATGCTCAATTCCAAAAACACATTTGATACATTTGTCATTGGCTCCGGCAATCGCTTTGCACACGCGGCCTCGCTTGCAGTCGCAGAAGCTCCCGCTAAAGCCTACAATCCACTGTTCATTTACGGCGGCGTCGGACTTGGCAAAACGCATCTGATGCATGCCATCGGCCATTACGTCATTGAACATAACCCTGATGCCCGTGTCGTTTACTTATCTTCCGAAAAGTTCACGAACGAATTCATCAATTCCATTCGTGACAACAAAACCATTGAATTTCGGAATAAATATCGCGGCGTTGATGTGTTGTTGATTGATGACATACAATTTCTTGCCGGTAAGGAATCGACACAGGAGGAATTTTTCCATACGTTCAACGCGCTGCATGAAGAATACAAACAGATCGTGATCTCAAGCGACCGCCCACCAAAAGAAATTCCAACACTGGAGGACCGGCTGCGCTCGCGCTTTGAATGGGGACTGATTACGGACATCACGCCGCCTGACCTCGAAACACGAATTGCCATTCTTCGCAAGAAAGCAAAAGCGGAAGGACTCGATATTCCAAATGAAGTGATGATTTATATTGCCAATCAGATTGATACCAATATTCGTGAACTTGAAGGCGCATTAATTCGTGTGATCGCATTCTCATCACTCAATAACACTGACATTACGGTCGAATTGGCTGCTGAAGCGCTAAAGGATATTATTCCTGCCTCGCGGCCGCGCACAATTACAATTGCCGACATCCAGATCGTGGTCGGGGAAGAATACCATTTAAAACTTGAGGATTTTTCAGCAAAAAAACGAACAAAATCCATTGCTTATCCACGGCAGATTGCCATGTACTTGGCTCGTGAACTCACCGATTGCTCGCTGCCGAAAATCGGCGAAGAATTTGGCGGACGTGACCATACAACCGTCATCCACGCACATGAAAAGATTACAAAACAGCTTGCAGCAGACCGCGCGTTGCAGCAAACGATCAACGGATTGATTGATCGCTTGAAGTCGCCGATTAAATCAGAGTAATCAACGCCAGAACGTGGTGTACTACGTTTCACCGTGTGGATAAATATAGTGAATGTACTGACACTTATGCACATTTTATTAACATGTGCATAAGTGTCAGTACAAGGACTCAGTTAATTTATCCACATATTCACCGTGCTTATTACTATATCTATCTTTAAATTAAATTATTATATCTATTCATCAGGGGGTAGAAATTATGCCAACTGCGGCAGAAGAAGATCCGCGGACAACATCCGCGATTAAATTTAAAGTCCTTAAAAGCAAATTAAACGAAGCGCTCAACCAAGTCATCAAATCAGTGTCTTCAAAAACAACAATGCCTATATTGACCGGCATTAAGTTAACAGCCTCACAAGCCGGTCTCACTTTAATCGGCAGTAATTCAGATATTTCAATACGTGCATTCATACCTTGTGAAGAAAACGGCAGTGAAAACGCAAAAGTTGACGTTCCGGGAAGTATCGTTTTGCCTGCTCTATTTGCTGATCTTGTACGCAAACTCCCGGAAGAAGACATTTTATTTGACGGAGACAGCCGACGTATTGCCACCATTCATTCAGGCCCCTCGGAATTCAGCTTGAACGGACTTGATCCGGAGGAATACCCGAATCTCCCAGTCATAGTCGAAAAAAATAGCTTTTATGTCAAACAGGCTCAAATTAAAGAAGCCATTAACCAAACTGTTTTTTCAGTTTCAACCGCTGAAACGCGTCCGGTGCTGACAGGTGTACGCTGGATGATAGACGAGAATTCTCTGCTGTGTGTTGCGACAGACAGCCACAGGCTTGCCCAGCGAACGATTGATATTGAGCCCCAGGGACAGTTAGATATTCATGAACTCATCATTCCGGGTTCAAGCCTGAACGAACTCAATAAAATTATTGACAGCGACGGTGATGAACCGCTGGAAGTCATGATGACCGCTCACCAAATTCTCTTTAAAATCAAACATGTCCAGTTCTATTCACGCCTACTGGATGGTAATTATCCAGATACGAACAGGCTGATACCAAGTGAAAGAAAAACGACATTGACGCTTGCCACAAGATCTTTTTACAGCGCGATCGAACGCGCCTCTTTGCTTGCCAAAGAAGAAAAAAATAATATTGTCAAAATGACGACGCAAGATCAAAACATTGAAATTTCATCACAGTCGTTGGAACTGGGCCGTGTGTTCGAAGAAATTCATGCGGATCAGTTTGAAGGAGAGAACTTGCGTATTTCTTTTAGCGCAAAGTTCATGATGGACGCGCTGAGTCGCATTGATGCCCAGAAAGTGCGGATTGACTTTGTCGGCCCGATGCGGCCGATTATTGTCCGTCCGATCAGCGAGAAAAAGATATTGATGCTGATTCTTCCTATTCGCACTTTTTGAGGCAGTGCCTAAAGTGCGCCTCTCTCTGGCCGCGGATTAGTTTTAATTATTCACACTCCATTTCTAAATGAAAAGGATGAGCGATTTGACTCAATTCATTCAACTGCGCCGAGGTGCTGACTACATCACGCTCGGTCAACTGCTCAAGCTAACCGGGCTTATTGGCAGCGGGGGAGAAACAAAATCTTTTCTAGCGCAGGCAGAGGTCCGTGTCAATGATGAAAGGGAACAGCGCCGCGGCCGCAAACTGCATGCCGGTGACTGCGTTCATGTGAATGGCCGTTCATTTCAGATTGCCGATTCGTGAAAGGGGCGCCAAGCGTTGAGGCTTGAGTCGATAGAGCTTACTCAATACCGAAATTATGATCAACTGGTGCTTGATTTTCCGAAAATGATTAACCTTTTTGTCGGAAAAAACGCTCAAGGCAAGACAAATTTGCTTGAAGCGCTTTACGTGCTTGCTCTTGCCAAATCGCCGCGAACGACTCACGATAAAGATTTAATCAAATGGCATGAAGAATATGCTAAAATAAAAGGGAGATTGATTAAAGAAAGCGATTCGACTGCTTTGGAAATCATTGTCTCCAAAAAAGGGAAAAAGGCAAAAGTTAATCATCTGGAAAAACGGCGACTTAGTGAGTATATTGGCACGATGAATGCAGTGATGTTTGCGCCGGAAGATCTTGAACTTGTCAAAGGCGGTCCGGCACTGCGTCGCCGTTTTTTAGATATGGAAATTGGGCAGATCGCCCCTATTTATATTTATAGTCTCAGCTCCTACCAAAAAGTATTGCAGCAACGCAATGCATTGTTGCGCACGTACCGGCAGCAGCCCAATGTGGCCTTGCTTGATATTCTGACCGAAAAACTAATTGTCCTGTCGGCTGATTTGATTAAGAGACGAATAGCTTTCATCGGCCAGCTGAATCAATGGGCAGGAGACATTCACCAGTCAATCAGCCAATCCGAGGAAGTGCTGAAGCTGAGCTATGAATCTTCAGTGCGCAACGTATCAGAAGGAGCCGATTCGTCAAAAATAGTCAGTGTGTATGAAAATGAGTACGGGCGGACGAAGCAGCGGGAAATTGAACGGGGAATGACGTTGATCGGCCCTCACCGTGACGACATACGGTTCACGGTTAATGACTTTGACGTGCAAAGCTTCGGTTCCCAAGGCCAACAGCGCACAGCCGCATTGTCTGTAAAACTGGCTGAGATCGAGCTGATCAAGCACGAAGTCGGCGAATATCCGGTATTGCTGCTTGACGACGTGCTCAGCGAACTCGATCAGCAGCGGCGCACGCATCTTTTGGCCGCTTTTAAAGAAAAAGTGCAGACTTTCGTCACGACGACGTCGCTTGACGGATTGGCTCCACAACTTATTGAACGAGCAGCGCTGTACCGAATTTCACAAGGAAAAGCGATTTCTGTAGTGAAATAACTTGCAGGTCAACCCAGATTGAGCGCTTTATCCGTTCTTCGACGCGGCAAACTGTTTTTTAGCAAGATTCTGTGTCAGAGACACAAGTTAGGTGGGTTACATAGCATGAGTGAACAACAAGAAACAAACCAGGCGTATGATGCCAGCCAAATTCAAGTGCTCGAGGGACTTGAAGCCGTCCGAAAAAGGCCAGGGATGTACATTGGTACGACGGGCGTAAAGGGTCTGCACCATCTCGTCTGGGAAATTGTTGATAATTCAATCGATGAGGCACTGGCCGGCTACTGCAGCCATATTCAGATCAGCATCGATACGGACGGAGGCATAACGGTTGCAGATGACGGCCGTGGCATTCCGGTCGATGTCCAAAAAAAGGTCGGCCGTCCGGCTATGGAAGTCATTATGACCGTTTTGCATGCAGGCGGGAAATTTGGCGGCGGCGGTTACAAAGTGTCAGGCGGACTGCACGGCGTTGGTGCTTCCGTTGTTAATGCGCTATCAACAACGACGTGGGTTAAAGTCAGCCGTAACGCTCACGTGTACTATCAGGAATATCATCGCGGCAAGCCGGCAGCTGATATCCGGATCATCGGAACGGCGGAGAGCACGGGTACCGTGACGCATTTTATTCCTGATCCGGACATTTTCAAAGAAACGACCGTGTTTGATTATGATACGCTGCGCAGCAGAGTAAGAGAGCTCGCTTTTTTAAATAAAAATATTCGAATTTCGATCGAGGATAAGCGGGAACACGGGAAAAAAGAGACATTTCACTACGAGGGCGGCATTCGCTCCTATGTGGAATTTCTTAATCGATCAAAAGAAACATTGCATGAGCCGATCGACTTGGAAGGGGAAAAAGACGGCGTTAAAGTGGAGATCGCCATGCAGTACAACGACGGTTTCACAAGCCAGATCTACTCTTTCGCAAACAATATTCACACTCATGAAGGCGGCACGCATGAATATGGATTCAAAGTAGCCCTGACGCGAGTGATTAATGATTACGCGCGCAAAAGCCAAGTGATCAAGGGAAATGATCAGAATCTGATGGGCGAGGACGTGCGCGAGGGACTGACGGCGATCATCTCTATCAAACATCCCGATCCACAATTCGAAGGGCAGACAAAAACGAAACTCGGCAACCCTGAGGTGCGCGCCATTACGGATAACCTATTCTCCGAGGCATTCAATCGCTTTTTGTACGAGAATCCGGCGACGGCTCGCCTGATCGTTGATAAAGGTATCATTGCCGCGCGTGCGCGAACAGCGGCGAAAAAAGCGCGCGAACTGACACGCCGCAAAAACAGCCTTGAGAGTTCTTCGCTACCCGGAAAGCTTGCCGATTGTTCGTCCCGTGACGCCAGTGTTTCAGAACTTTATATTGTCGAGGGTGACTCTGCCGGCGGGTCGGCCAAACAGGGACGTGATCGCATGTATCAGGCGATTCTACCACTGCGCGGGAAGATTCTGAACGTCGAGAAGGCACGGCTTGACCGCATTCTTTCAAATGCCGAAATTCGTGCCATGATCACCGCCATGGGCACAGGCGTCGGTGAAGAGTTCAACTTGGCGAAAGCACGCTACCATAAAATCATTATCATGACTGATGCAGATGTCGATGGTGCCCATATTCGCACATTATTGTTGACGTTCTTTTACCGTTTTATGCGGCCTCTGCTGGAAAACGGCTACGTCTATATTGCCAGGCCGCCACTTTTCCGGGTTCAATACGGGAAAACTTTGAAATATGTGTATCGAGATGAGATGTTAAAGCCGGTCATGGACGATGTGCCGGCCGGTGCCAAGCCGACGGTTCAGCGCTACAAAGGTCTTGGTGAAATGAATCCCGAACAGCTGTGGGAGACAACGATGGATCCGGGTAACCGGGTGATGCTGCGTGTGAATTTGGAGGATGCGATTGAGGCCGACCAGATTTTTGAGATGCTGATGGGCGATCAAGTCGAACCGCGGCGTGATTTCATACAGGAGAATGCCCAGTATGTCAGTCAGGACCGCCTTGATATTTGAACGGCCGGCCGCATGAGAACGGTACGTTTTATGCGCTTTGAGGAGGACATGGAATGGCAGAACAGGATGAATCAAGGATTCAGCCGGTTGATATTAATAAACAGATGCGCGATTCGTTTTTAGATTATGCGATGAGTGTCATTGTCAGCCGCGCGCTTCCTGATGTACGTGATGGATTAAAGCCGGTTCACCGGCGGATTTTGTATGCGATGAATGAGCTTGGCATGACGCCGGATAAGCCGCACAAGAAATCGGCCCGAATTGTCGGCGAAGTGATCGGCAAGTACCATCCACATGGCGACTCCGCCGTCTATGAAACGATGGTGCGAATGGCGCAAGACTTTAACTATCGTTATGAACTGGTGGACGGCCACGGCAATTTTGGTTCGGTTGACGGTGATCCGGCAGCGGCGATGCGTTACACGGAAGCAAGAATGTCGAAGATGTCAATGGAGATGGTGCGTGACATTCGCAAAGATACCATTGACTTTGTCGGTAATTATGATGAGTCAGAAGAAGAACCCGTTGTTCTGCCAAGCCGTTTTCCCAATTTGCTTGTGAACGGTTCGTCGGGCATTGCTGTTGGTATGGCCACGAATATTCCACCTCACCAACTCGGCGAAGTGATAGACGCGGTGCTGGCACTGAGCAAGAATTCGGAAATCAGCATTGAGGAATTGATGCAGTACATTCCCGGACCGGACTTTCCGACCGGTGCACAAATTCTTGGGCGTGAAGGTATTCGCCGCGCTTACCAAACGGGGCGCGGATCGATTATCGTCCGTGCGAAGGCGGATATCGTCGAGCAGGAAAACGGGCGTCAAGATATTATTGTCACGGAAATTCCTTATCAGGTTAACAAAGCGCGGCTTATTGAGCGTATTGCTGAGCTTGTAAAAGAGAAAAAATTGGACGGCATTAGCGATCTGCGTGACGAATCGGACCGTGACGGCATGCGCATTGTCATCGAGCTGCGCCGGGATGCCAATGCCAATGTGCTGTTGAATAATTTATATAAACACACAGCCCTTCAGACGGGTTTCGGGATCAATATGCTGGCGCTCGTCGACGGGAAGCCGCGCGTGCTGACATTGAAAGAATGTCTGCACTACTATTTGCAACATCAAGAAACCGTCATTCGCCGGCGAACAGCTTTTGAACTTAAAAAAGCTGAAGCGCGTGCCCATATTCTGGCCGGATTGCGTATTGCACTTGACCACCTTGACGAAGTGATCGCGCTGATTCGTCAGTCGAAGACGGCTGACATCGCTCGCGCAGGTTTGATGGAGAACTTCGCTTTATCAGAAGTTCAAGCGCAGGCGATTCTTGATATGCGTTTGCAGCGTCTGACCGGACTTGAGCGTGAAAAAATTGAGCAGGAATATGCAGAACTCGTGAAACACATCGCCGAACTGAAAGGTATTTTGGCGGACGAACAAAAGGTGCTTGACATCATCCGCATCGAGCTGCTTGAAGTTAAAGACAAATATAATGATGCGCGGCGCACAGAAATTACGACTGGACTGAATCTGCTTGAAGATGAGGACCTAATTGAGAAAGAAGACATCGTCATCACCGTGTCTCATAATGGCTACGTCAAACGCATGCCGGTCAGTCTGTACAAAAGTCAGAATCGCGGCGGCCGTGGCATTCAAGCAATGGGAACGAACGAGGATGATTTTGTCGAACACCTCTTTCAAACCAATACGCATGATCATGTGTTGTTTTTTACAAACAAGGGGCGTGTGTATCAGCTAAAGGGCTACGAAATTCCTGAATTCGGGCGAACGGCCAAGGGCATTCCGATTGTCAATCTAATTCAGATCGACAAAGAAGAATCGATTGCGGCCTTTTTCCCAATCACGGCTTTTGATGACGAACATTATCTGACCTTCCTGACAAAAAATGGAATTACCAAACGCTCGGAATTATCCGATTTTTCTAACATTCGCAAGGGCGGTCTATTTGCCATCACCGTGCGCGATAATGATGAACTGATTGGTGTGCGTCTGACAGATGGTAAACGCGACTTGATTGTCGGAACGAAGATGGGTATGGCTATTCGCTATCACGAAACAGATGTGCGACCGATGGGGAGAGGTGCGGCCGGCGTCAAAGCCATATCGCTCGATCCGGGTGACGAAGTGATCGGTATTGGCCTTGCCGATGAAAATAAAGATGTGCTGATTGTGACGAAGAATGGTTTTGGAAAACGGACATCTTGCAACGAATACCGCGTGCAGACGCGCGGCGGCAAGGGATTAAAGACATGCAACATCACGGAGAAGAACGGTGAACTGATCGCTCTGCGAACCGTTGAAGAAGAAGAAGATTTGATGATCATGACAGCAAATGGCGTGATTATTCGCATGGCGGTTGCCTCCATTTCGCAACTCGGGCGCAACACAATGGGCGTGACATTGATTCGTGTCGACGAGGGAGACAGTGTGTCAACAATCGCTCGCATTCAGAACAGCGGCGATGAGCAGCGCCAACCAAAAGATGAACAACCGTGAAAAGCAGTTAGTACGTCAGCTTTGTCCGTCTCACTGTCTAGTCAAAGTTTGGGGGAGAAACAGGCATGCGAGTGGAAACGCATCATTTAAAGCCCGGTTCTGTACTAAAAGAAGATGTATATGCCAAAGCGTCCAACCCGCTGATGAAAGCCGGCACAAAGCTGACAGAAGAACACATTGCCTTTCTTAAAGCGTTCTTGATCGAAGCGGTCAATGCTGAGCCAAGTTCCTCGTTGTCCAGTTATGCGAGAAGACGCAATACAGATAGCATTGAAAAGCAAACAGAAAGCCGTCCGCTCGTTCCGCCGCCCGTGAAAACAAGCGCTGTTCAGTCCGCCGTGCAGCTCTCTGGCGACGCTAATTATCAACTGGCTCAGGCGACATACAAAACGTCGTTTCGGAATTGGCAATCCGGCGGCCCGATAGATATTTGGGCGCTACGAAAAGTGGTTATCCCATTGCTTGAGGAGGGCCTTGCCAATTCGTTCTGGCTTTCCGGTTACCTCACCAGTGACAGGCCCGTGCGCACGCAAAGTGATCGCAGTCTGGCTTTTGGCTTACTGGCGGCATTCCTTGCCAAGAAAATGGATGAGCCGCAAGGCGATGTGCTGCAATACGGATTAGTCGGTCTGCTTGCTGACGCCAGTCTGGCGAAACAATCGCCGGTTTTGCTTGACAAGCGGGAAGATGAACTTCTTGACCATGAACGAAAGTTGTTTGAGCGGCATCCGCTGGACAGCTATAATATGCTCAAAAACGTCACTTCGCTGAGACATGAATTTGTTCAGGCAGTCGCCGGCCACCATGAACGTGAAGACGGAAGCGGCTACCCACTTCATTTGAACGGCGCGCAACTCGACCGTCCAAGCAAATATTTGGCGGTATGCTGTGAACTGTTGCAACGTATGCGAATGCGGCCGGGTTCCGGGTCCATTATTCCAGCGCTTGATTGGATGGAAAACCATACTTTTGATAAGTTGTCGAAAATATTGTTTAGAAAGCTTGAATCGGAATTAATGACGTTATTTATCGGCGCCCGCGTTCGATTGTCCGATCAGCGGACAGGAAAAATTACATTTATCGATGAGGCAAATCCGACAATGCCGATTGTTGCTCTTGAGAACGGAGATATTTTGCAGCTTTCTACTCATCGGACATTAAAAATCATATCGGTTGTCTGAAAATAGAGTGCGCTGCACGCTTGTAAAGCTGCAGAAACTAATTAGTCTGCTATTTTAGAATAATGCCACTTTCACCGCCGGCATTGACACACCGGGAACAAGTTGATACGCTATCAATAAATTTTTGGGAATACAAATCATTTGGGGGCAAAAAAATTGATGAGAGCAGACAAATTTGTCAAAGAATCGTTGACCTTTGATGACGTTCTGTTAATCCCGGCGGCATCGGATGTGTTGCCGCGTGATGTAGTGATTCATACAGCGTTAACGGATACGTTGCACTTGAATATTCCGATCGTCAGCGCCGGCATGGACACTGTCACGGAAGCACCGATGGCTATTGCAATGGCCAGGCAAGGCGGCATTGGCATTATTCATAAAAATATGTCGATTGAGGCGCAGGCCGAACAAGTTGATAAAGTCAAGCGGTCTGAGAGCGGTGTCATTACCAATCCATTTTTTCTGACACCCGACAATCAAATTTTTGATGCTGAACATCTGATGAACAAGTATCGGATTTCAGGCGTTCCGATCGTTGATAACGCTAAAGACCAGCATCTTGTCGGTATTCTCACCAACCGCGATATGCGTTTTGTCAAAGATTACTCCTCACGTATTGGAGATATGATGACAAAAGATCGTCTTGTGACAGCCCCCGTCGGGACGAGCCTCAAAGAAGCCGAAGATATTTTGAACCAGCATCGCATTGAAAAATTACCTCTCGTTGACAAGAATGGTGTGTTAAAAGGACTTATTACAACTAAAGATATTGAAAAAGTTGTTGAATTTCCCAATTCCGCCAAAGATGAGCACGGACGTCTGCTCGTTGGTGCCGCCGTCGGTGTGACGTCTGACGCGATGGTTCGCGTCGAGAAACTCATCGAAGCTGGGGCTGATGCGATTGTTATTGATACCGCGCACGGTCACTCGAAAGGTGTACTGCAGCGAGTCAGCGACATTCGCAAACGTTTTTCGTCAGTGAGCATTATTGCGGGTAACGTGGCAACTGCTGAGGGGACGAAAGCACTCATTGACGCCGGTGTCGATGTTGTGAAGGTTGGTATTGGACCTGGATCCATCTGCACGACACGTGTCGTTGCCGGTGTGGGTGTGCCGCAGATCACCGCTATCTACGATTGTGCGAACGAAGCAGATAAGCACGGTATTGCCATTATTGCCGACGGCGGTATTAAGTATTCCGGTGACATCGTCAAAGCATTGGCTGCCGGCGGCAGTGCGGTCATGCTTGGCGGACTGCTTGCAGGCGTTGATGAAACACCCGGCGAAAAAGAAATTTATCAAGGCCGGCAATTCAAAGTGTACCGCGGCATGGGCTCGGTCAGTGCAATGGAGCAGGGTAGCAAGGATCGCTACTTTCAGGAAAATCAGAAAAAACTCGTGCCTGAGGGCATTGAAGGACGTGTCCCATACAAGGGAGCGCTGGCCGATACGATTTATCAGCTTGTAGGCGGCCTGCGTTCCGGTATGGGTTATTGCGGTGCAGCGACAATTCCAGCTTTGCGTGAAAATGCCAGATTTACAAGAATTACTAATGCCGGTTTACTTGAAAGCCATCCCCATGACGTGCAAATTACAAAAGAAGCACCGAACTATTCTATAAAGTAATGACTATCGCAAATCATAAACTTATTTAGTGTTCGAGACGTTCGCATTTTCGTCTCGGTTTTCGATGGTTGCGGAGCGATGCCGCACCAATTCATTCGGGGGTGTACGGGTTGAAGTTCAGAAAAATGCTGCATCGCAGTGCAGCGCTTTTATTTGCCTTTTTTCTAACGGTGACGATCAGCCTTCAGGCTCCTTTTGCTAAATCGGCACAGGCAGCCGATACGCTTGGACTCGCCGCTAAATCGGCAATTCTTGTCGACTATAACACCGGTGATATTTTGTATGAAAAGGACGCTGATCACGTCTATCCGCCGGCAAGCATGACAAAGATGATGACTGAGTATCTTGTCATGAAGGCGCTGCATGATAAGAAACTGACGTGGAACTCAAAAGTGTCGATCAGTGATTATGCCTATACGATTTCACAAAACCGGTCATTTTCAAATGTGCCGCTGCGCAAAGACTATCAATACACAGTGCGTGAACTCTATGAGGCGATGGCGATCTATTCGGCTAACGGAGCAACCATTGCCCTTGCTGAAAAAATAGGTGGTACGGAAAAGCATTTTGTCGATATGATGAACGCGACTGCAAAGCGAATCGGTATGACCGAATCCCATTATATTAATAGTAGCGGGCTCGATAATGTCGATCTCGGCAAATATGCGCCTTACGGAACAACGAATGATTCAAATGAATTGTCGGCGCACGACATTGCCAGGCTTGCTTACCATGTTATCCATGATTATCCGGAAGCGTT
This sequence comes from Sporolactobacillus sp., assembly GCA_047722915.1. GTDB lineage: Bacteria > Bacillota > Bacilli > Bacillales > Sporolactobacillaceae > Sporolactobacillus. Next base: position 26,560 of record JBDNZQ010000017.1, on the reverse strand, counting down.
GCAAATTTCTAAAATTCCACTTAAAAATTTTACAGCCGGCGTTGACACTCCGATCCAGATGGTGAACTGGGATTACATGCTGCCAGGTTTCGGTGCCGATATGGCGAAATTCACATACCCTGGCGTGGACGGACTGAAGACCGGACATACGGATGCGGCCGGCTACTGTTTTACCGGAACAGTTGATCGGGACGGACATCGGCTGATCAGTGTCGTCATGGGAACTTCGTCTGACGATGAACGCTTCGAACAGACGAAGGCGCTGTTTGATTATGGTTACCAGCAGTTTGCTTTAAAAACAATTGCTAAAAAAGGACAATTGATAAAAGGGAAAACGGCGATTGTTCACAATGGCAAGCAAGCACAGGTTAAGCTTGCCTTTGGAGGTACGGTGACACAAATCGTGACGAATGGCGAAAAATCGGCGGCATCATACGATATCGTCCTTGATCGCAACAAGTTAAACAAAGATGGTTCAATTGAGGCACCGGTGAAAATGGGAGAGCGCGTCGGGTATGCGGTCGTGAAGCCGGCAAATGCGACTCTTTATCCGGACGCACAAAAAGTTCCGGTCATTGCCGCCAGTGAAGTCGATCGCAGTAATTGGTTTGTCCGTCTCTTTCATGCCATCGGTGGGTTATTCTCCGGGTTGTTCCATTGGATTGCCAATTTGTTCTAAGCAGTGAAGGTCATGAAGGCATGATACAAAATGAGAAAGGGGGCGGGAGCACTTTTTAAATGCTCTCGCCTCTTTTTGTATGTTAAGAAGAAGATATAGAACAACCGATGGCAAAAAACAATCGACGCTGAGGCCACCCCGCATCTTCAACTGATGGATATTGATGTGGGCGTCATGCATTGGGTAAACGGGTTGACCGCTTTGCAGCACTGTTTGCCATCGCGCCGTTCGGATTGCCTGATTTTATGCCAGTGCTCTCATTCGGGTATTCTTTGCTAATAAGAGGGGGAGCAGGTGTTACCGTGCTGGCACGTGTGGACCGCTCGATCGTCGCCTGCCGCCGTCAAGTTCATTTGCAGGCAGCGGCCTTTTACCCCGAACTGACAACTGACTTTGTGCAGAGGGTCGAAGAAAGCCGTCGGCAGCTTGCATTTTAAAAAAAAGTATAGTAAATTGACAATAAATGAACATTAAACTTGATGAAGGGAACAAGTAGTGTAGTCGCATCTCCACAGAGAGCTGCTGGCGGTGTAAAGCAGCGATGAGCGGTTGCACGAATCTATCCCGAGGAGGATCATCACTTCGGCCTGTGCCGGCAAAGCGGTTTATTCCCGTTATCGAATGAAGAGTGGCTCTCACTGAAGGCGTGGAGAGCAATTTGGGTGGCAACGCGGGTTGGATCCCGTCCCTTTTTGAGAGGGGCGGGGTCTTTTCATTTTTTGAAACATTAAAAGGTCATATGAATGCAGGCCGGCTGCTGAAAGATTAAAGCGGCGACGTGAGCGGGAGATCGCAGGATGGGCAACTTCAGTTAGCTGACCCGTTGCCTGATGTTCCGGAGGATATGCGCGTCGCTGCGGCGAGTGAGCAGCCGGGCGCGCCGTCCAAATGATAAGGCGCTTTAAGCAATCATATGCAGATCGAGAGAACGAGACAGGAGGCGTAAGACCATGTTGGACATGAAATTTCTCCGAGAACACTATTCGGACATTCAACAAAAATTTAATAAGCGCGGTGAGGATCTCAGTGATTTTGAAAAATTTCCCGAACTTGATCAAAAGCGCCGCGAACTGATCAGCAAAGCTGAGATATTGAAAGCACGCCGAAACGACGTGACAGGGCAAGTCGCCGCTAAAAAAAGAGCGGAGAAGGATGCCAGTGATCTGATTGTAACGATGCGTGAAGTGAATGCAGAGATCAAAAAGCTTGACGGTGATCTGCATGACGTGGAAGAATTGTTACGCCGCGTCATGTTGTCCATTCCCAACATTCCGCATGACAGTGTACCGATCGGAAATGACGAAAATGACAATCAGCCGCTTCGCTTTTGGGGCAAACCGGCGACTTTTAGCTATGAGCCAAAAGCGCACTGGGAGATTGCTACGTCGCTTGATATTCTTGACTTTGAGCGGGCCGGCAAAGTCACCGGCAGCCGCTTCGTTTTTTATAAAGGACTTGGCGTTCGCCTGGAGCGTGCGTTAATCAGCTTCATGCTCGACTTGCATGAGGAAGAGCATGGCTACACGCTGATGATGCCGCCGTATATGGTTAATCGGGCCAGCATGACCGGTACCGGCCAATTGCCAAAATTTGAAGAGGATGCTTTTAAGATTGCGGATGAGCGTGACTACTTTCTCATTCCAACGGCCGAAGTACCGGTGACGAATTATTATCGTGACGAAATTCTTGACGGCGAACGGTTGCCGACTGCTTATGCCGCTTACAGCGCTTGTTTCCGTTCGGAAGCCGGATCTGCCGGTCGTGACACACGCGGCATTATCCGTCAGCATCAATTTAATAAAGTCGAACTTGTTCGTTTCGTAAAGCCGGAAGACTCCTATACAGAACTTGAAAAACTAACCGGTCATGCTGAAGACGTACTGAGGCGCTTAAACTTACCTTACCGCGTCGTTGCCATCTGTACGGGTGATCTCGGCTTTACGGCAGCCAAGAAATATGACCTTGAAGTTTGGTTGCCGAGCCAGAAGACCTATCGGGAAATTTCGTCCTGCAGCAATTTTGAAGCCTATCAGGCGCGCCGTGCCAACATCAGGTTCAGGCGTACGCCAAAAGCAAAGCCGGAATTTGTTCATACGCTAAATGGCTCGGGACTGGCTGTCGGACGTACGGTAGCCGCTATTTTAGAAAATTATCAGCAGGAAGACGGCAGTGTGATCATTCCGGAAGTGCTGCGGCCGTATATGCAGAACCGTGAACGCATGACGCCCGCTTCAGCAAATCAAAATAAGCGTTAAGGGGGTTTTATACATGCCTTTTCATCAAAAAGTCAACAATGATGCACGGTTGACAAAAATGATCGAGGATTTGGGCATCACACTTCATTCTGAAAAAAAAGTTGAAAAAATTGGGCAGACAGATAAGATAAACACAAAAGACGAGACAAATAAGTAGGGGGAATCAGCTGCTTATTTATTTGGATATAAGGGATCACATGGCACACCCATCGGCGCCGGCGATGGGTGTGCCATTTTCCGTAAGAATATTGTCCTTCCGTTGTCGCCGCGGGATCACTTTTGATGTGAAAGTATAGCGGCAGCTCTCCGATCAAAAAAGCACTGTTGGAAAATGCGCATATAGATTTAGTGAAAAAAGCCGATTGGGAAACGCTGTCAATTAAAGATTCAAATATCTGTTCTTACGTATCAATAGTCACTGTGAGCACCGGACGGCATAAAAAGCGAGCGATCCACTGCTCATAACGCGCGTGCATTTCCTTGCCGACCATTCCGGCGATGGCTATCAAATATTTGTGAGGATCATCAGCGATCGGCATGCTCTGTCTCCTTCTTTAATTAACAAGTCAATCACACACATATGTTCCTATGCTAGTTTAGCACCGGCTACTTTGTTTGAAAAGGGCTCTGGCCTGCCTCGACAAAATGCTAGCCATCTTCCCAATATGAAACGATTAAGCAACGGTAAGGTGCTGCCCGCATTCCTTGCTGATACGTACATGTTTTTAAAAGATAGTCACTTAATTTCCGCCAGTTATTTAAACCCTAATTCATTTCAGATGCAAGAATTCAGTCAAAAAAGAGGTTGACAAGCCATACTTTGACGCAGTTCGCCAAGCAAGGGTATAAAATCGATACGATTGGGAGATGAATAACAACGAGTTGTAACGACGTTTGAGAATCTCACTGTTTGCGCTTCCATAAAAGGCGAAAAATGCTGATAAATTAGCAAAGAGTGCGATTACAAAACCGCTTGTTTTTATTGACATTTTATTGATTTCTATGCTATATTATAGGAAATCATTTGTACGTTTATATAGAATCTGGATGTAAGAATGAAGACCCTTCTTTGAAGTGTAGTAGTTTTTACTTCTGGAAAGGTCTGTTTTATGTCTTGACTTTATTGATCGGCTAATGGTTTTATTTTAAGCGCGGGCAGCGCAAAGTGTTAGGGAGGCAGTACAATGCAAAACGGTAAGGTCAAGTGGTTTAACGCAGAAAAAGGTTACGGATTCATTGAAGTCGACGGTGGCAGCGACGTATTCGTACACTATTCTGCCATTGAAGGTGACGGCTTTAAGACACTCGAAGAAGGCCAGGAAGTTAGTTTCAATATCGTTGATGGCAGCCGCGGCCCGCAAGCAGCAAACGTTCAGAAGTTGTCCTAAACATAACCTGTGATGCAGAAAAGCAGTCCTGGCTAAAGGGACTGCTTTTATTATTGTATGTCTGGCTGCTTGAACGCTGGCCTTTTTGCTCATGATGACCCCAGCTGCGGTAATTTTCAGAACAACTGTTCAAATGCCATGTTTTTTTGTATAATGAAATTTGTCGCTTAAACTGCAAGTGACCCGGCTCTGTAGCTCAGTGGATAGAGCGTCGGTTTCCTAAACCGTGCGTCGAGGGTTCGATTCCCCCCAGGGCCATAAAAAACGTGAAACTCCAGAAAGGACCGGGCGCTTTTCGCCCGGTCCTTTCTAATATGTAAAAAAAGTATAAAGATCCCAGCAGAACTAAGTCTAAGAAAAGCTAAGGCTCTGCCTTCGTCCAAAAGACTTGGTTTTTCCAAGTTTTTCTAATAATCAAATGGTAGTTTAGGATAGGAATTTGGCTTTGGAACAGCGCATGCAATTTATTAAATAGTTGAATCAAATGGTTGCGATTATTGTGACTTGACGGCCGTTGAATCACAGTTGGTATTGCCGGTGAATCGCATCCTCCACAAAGAATGAAAATGCAGCCTATATTAGCTCATTGTATGTCTATATGTCCGCCTGTTGTGGCATCCTAGCAGTGGGTGCTTTTAACGGGGAGATAAATCTATCATTTTGGCAGCCTGCGCGCTAATCGGCGTGATCGTGCTCTTTACAAAAGAGGAGGGCAGATTCGAACTTGACTGAGGGGGCTCGCGATGCGCCCACAGTAAGCGGGCAGTCGGGGCACCGCTTTAAAAGACTTGCCTCGTCAAATTTTTTCCAAGATATACTTCTTTAAAATGAAAAAATGGTTTACGATATGTAATGAAATCAGCCGATAGAATGCCTTGCTTTCAGTGCATGGCTGTGATGACAAATGAGGAGGAGCACGAATTGAACGGACCAAATCTGACCGTTATCATTCCTTGTTATAATGAGGAGGACGTGTTGCCTGAGACGATACAGACCCTGCTTTCTGTTGTGCGTCGCGCCGTCAAAAAGGGATTGGCTTCAGCTGCCAGCACGTTGCTGTTTGTTGATGACGGAAGTGCGGATGCGACGTGGGAATGCATTAAAAAGGCAGTCGCGTGTGAACGTGAGGTGACCGGGCTGAAGCTCAGCCGTAATTTCGGCCATCAAAATGCATTAATTGCAGGGATGGACCATGCACGCGCCTATTCGGACTGCATCGTTTCCATTGATGCGGATTTGCAGGATGATTGCGAGGCCATTCATGAATTTCTCGTTAAATATCAAGACGGCTTTGACATTGTGTATGGTGTGCGCGATCAGCGCGTGACCGACACGCGTTTCAAACGCAATACGGCTTTGTTGTTTTACCGGATCATGAAGAAATTGGGTGTAGAAATGATTCCGAATCATGCCGACTTTCGGTTAATGAGCCGGCGCGCACTTGACCAGTTTGTGCGGTTTCACGAAGAAAATCTTTTTCTGCGCGGGATGGTGCCCCTGCTTGGATTTAAAAGTACCGAAGTTTATTATAATCGCCGTGAACGGCAGGCAGGTGAGTCCAAGTATCCGCTGAAAAAGATGCTGTCCTTTGCTATTGACGGGATCACTTCTTTTTCTGTTGCTCCGATTCGGATGGTCACTGCAATAGGTTTTTGTGTAGCCGGCATCGGCGTACTTTACGGGTGCTATGCGCTGTTACGCTATTTTACCGGACATGCCGTATCGGGGTGGACTTCAATTATTTTGTCAATTTGGCTGATTGGCGGTATGCAGCTGATTGCTATTGGCATCATTGGTGAGTACATTGGTAAAATTTTTAAAGAAAGTAAGCATCGGCCGCGCTATATTGTTGAGACGGTTTGCTCCGATGAACGTCGCCAACATGATGATGTAAAAGTATTGCTGCCCGGGAAAAGTTGATGATTTGTTGAAGGATGTGCATGAAGTGGCACTTAAACACGGCCTGATTTCTGTTTTTCAGATGGTCTTTCTCGCCTGCTTTCTTTTTATTATTCTGACGGCGTTCGGCTATTCTTTTTTAGTTGCCGATCCGTCTGGCTTTTGGAAAGTCGCTTTGTCATTGTTCGTCTTTGCTTTGCTTGTGCTCGTTGTGTTCCTGCGCTTTTATCAGCTTATCGGTCGATTCTCCGACCTCGGCCAAAAGCGGGCGGCGTGGGCACTCCTATTTTTGACCGGCTGTGTCGAAACAGTCATCGTTTGCGCGGCAGGCAGCATTGTGCCGCCGCTTATTGATGGTGGGCACACATACGTCGAAGCGCGATATTTACTACTGCACGGACATGCTTCGCACAGCATCTACTTTAAGGTTTATCCAAATAATATTCCGGTGACTTTGCTGAGGTACGTGCTCTACCGGATTGCCACACTGTGTCATTTTAACGATTTTCTACTCCTTGACCGTCTTTTTTGTGCTGCTGTTCTTTTTGCCGCCTTTTTCATCGGTTGGCGGCTTGTCAGACAGCTTTTTGATGAACGAAGCGGCAGTCTTTTTTTACTGATGATGTTGACGACCCTTCCCTTTTTTCTTTACATTCCTTATTTTTATACGGACACAACGATCATACTCATACCAATTCTGCTCGTCTATTTACTGTTTCGTCATCAACAGAGCGGGCGGCAACGCTACATCGTGTGGCTTGGACTTGCACTTGCCGCCGGCTATTTAATTCGTCCTAATCTCATCCTTTTTCTGCCGGCACTGCTGATCTATCTGTTCTTTGTTGAACGATTCAGACGTGTATTGACGCATACAGCCATCATCGGCGTGCTGTTAATCGCATGCATCGGCGCCGAACAGTACGGGGAGCGTCAGCTTGGATATTATCCAGATCCAGCTTATGCCATGCCGACGATTCACTGGGTCATGCTCGGTGTTTCCTCGGTGGGCGAATACACGAAGGGGGATTTTGAACGCACACTGCATGAGCCGACGCAGGCAGCAAAAAAACAGACAGATTGGCAGACCATTGAAAGACGTATGCGTGCTGATGGATTTTCTGGATTAATTAAATTATGGGCGATAAAAACGGCGCGAACGTGGGGAGTGGGCGCTCATGCCTATTACTGGTATTCCGAATACAGTAATCCGCCGTCTGCGCCTCATGCTTACATATTCGGTGACCGGCGCCAGCTTATTGTTTTTGTGACGCAGGTGTTCTATATCGTCAGTCTTTTTCTCATGCTTTTTTCATCGCTGCGCTACTTTCGAACGAAAGAGATCACAATTAATTTATTGCTGCACATTTGTCTGTTCGGTAATTTTTTGTTCTATACGTTTATTTGGGAAGCGGAACCGCGCTACAGCTTGCTTTTTTCACCGTTTATTGTACTGAGTGCCGTGTTCGGCTTTCGTGAATGTGTTCATTATTTTCGGCAGATGAACGGCTTCGTATCCGGCCGTTTACCGCGTGGCAGGCGGATGGGATTTTCCGGCAAAAGAATTGAACTGGCGGTTATGCTTGCACTGGCAGTTGCAGTGCCGGTCTGTGGATTGGCTAATCAAAAAGCTTTCACATCGGATCGTAAAATATATGCCGACTTTCGTGTCAATATTCTTCACGGGCAAGGTAAAGATGTGGCAGTCATTTCAAGGCAACAAAAGATCAGCCAGACCTTCTATGCAGGCGGTCCCTTTAATCGAATCGGTTTAAAACTCAACCGAATAACCGGCAAGGCTAGCTATCGTTTGACACTTGAGGATGAAAAAACAGGAAAAATACTCTATATGCGCCGTTTCCAACCGCATGATCCGGAACGGCGGTCAAGCAATATGTTTGAGGTTCTAAAAATTACCGAGCAGCGGCCGACGCATGAGCAGGCATACCGCTTGACGTTTACTTTTATAAAGGGAAATGCTGATGCACATGTTGCCTATAAAGTGAACGGCTTGGGATTTGATCAGCGAGACATCTATCCGCCGGGAAGACTTTTCATTAATGGTCAGATGCAACCGAAAAAGGATCTTGTCTTTCAAATTTTTGAAAAGAAAAGCCATCCATATATGCCACCGCCGCTTTATTGGCTGCCGCTTGCAATCGTCGAAATGCTGATTATGGTTGATGTAGTGCGATTAATAAAAAAAAGAACTGGTTGGCTAACGGCATTTAAATCACGACGCGGAGATTGTTCCGTTGCGGATGCCGACAGTACGTCTACGGCAGACGAGCATCTGCAAAAAAGATAAAGCAATAGTTAATGCTCTCAAAAACCTATTTAGAAAAAATTGGCTGTACCAAGTTTTTGAGTGACGGCAGAACTTTATTTTTTCTTATATTTGCTCCATATGAAATTTTTATACTTTCTTAACGTATGAAAAAACTGGTCACATGGAATGAGAACTGGCATTTGTTCTCAGAAAAAACATCAAACAAAAAACATGTCAGAAAATTTGACAAATATGATTAGCATATCCAGTCGATGTGCTATTATTTTATTAATTTAAAAATCATGATTTTTAAATTATCACGATTGCTTTATCGCAGGAGTGGTGGCAGGGCAAATGATGCGGCACAGGCAAATCTTGCTGTGAAGTGCCGGAGACCGGTCATAAGGAGATAGAGGTGCGGATGACCAGCAGGCGACATTTTTTTGCTGTCGATTCACATACGATGGGCGAGCCGACACGCATTATTCTTGACGGCTTTCCGTCTGTCGACGGCAGCACGATGATGAAAAAAAAGCAATATCTACAAAGGCATTATGACGATCTGCGCCGCGCATTAATGAATGAACCGCGCGGACACCGTGACATGTTTGGCGCGCTCATTCTTGCACCTGTCAATCCGGCAGCGGACATCGGTGTTGTGTTCATGGACGGCGGCGGTTATCTGAACATGTGTGGACACGGGTCGATCGGTGTGGCGACTGTCGCGGTTGATCGCAGGCTTGTACGGGTTAAAGAACCGGTGACAGAAGTTGTGCTTGACACACCGGCCGGACTCGTCCGGGCGGCGGTAGCGGTCAGTCAAGGCAAGGTTCGACAAGTCAGTATTGTCAATGTGCCGGCTTTTCTCTATCGCCGCGATGTCAGCATCTGTGTACCGGAGCTCGGCGCTGTCAAACTTGATATTGCTTTTGGCGGTAATTTCTTTGCACTTGTCGATGCTGAAACACTCGGGCTTGCCTTGCGGCGGGATGAACGCAGCCGGTTGATTGCACTCGGCACAAAAATACGCCGCGCTGTCAATGAGCAGCAGCGTGTCGAGCATCCGCTGCTTACAGACGTTCGCAGCGTCGATCTTGTTGAATTTTACGGACCGGCACTCACGGATGGGGGAGCGATGCGCAATGTGGTTGTTTTCGGCGGTGATCAGATTGATCGCTCACCATGCGGCACCGGTACGAGCGCCAAACTGGCGGCGCTGCATGCGCGCGGACAATTGCGCTGCGGAGAGTCTTTTACTTATGAAAGCCTGCTTGGCACGCATTTTCGCGGACGCATTATCGCTGAGACGAGGGTCGGAAGCTATCCGGCCATTATTCCGGAAATAACGGGGCAAGCGTTCGTGACCGCAGAAAATACATTGATTATTGATGAATCGGATCCGCTTAAGTATGGCTTTTTATTATAGGTTTTTTAGGAGGGGGGATGAACATGAAGGACGTCTATCGTCTGCTGCTTAAACAGTTTGTCGGAGAAGCCAGTCGGCCATGTGTGCGCGTCGGTGATGCGGTGCGCGTTGGTGAGCGCGTTGCGGTTGCGGCAGCTGAGGGCGCAGACTTGCATGCCAGTGCAGAGGGGGTCGTGACACAGGTTGACGGCGAGTCTGTTGTTATTGAAGGAGATGTGCCGGCAAAGCAAAGTGTGCTGCCGATTGAAGGAGCCAATGATTTGGATAAAGTGCGTGCAGCCGGACTCGTCGGCATGGGCGGCGCAGGTTATCCGACGGCAGATAAGCTCAGCCGTCTGGCGACCGGCGGCATCATTATTGCCAACGGTGCCGAATGTGAACCCATTTTTGCCCATAATGTCACGCAAATGACGAATGATCCGGAAAAGATTTGCCGCGGGGTGTTGCATGCGCTTGATATGACCGGGGCTTCGCGCGGCGTCATCGCTGTCAAGACCAAACATCGACAGGCCATTGCTGCGTTAAACAGGGCCATTACCGATCCGCGTCTGTCTGTCTTTCCGCTGATTGATCGCTATCCTGCCGGTGAGGAACGCGCGCTCGTTCGCGATATACTTGGCGTTCTGCTAGCTCCGTCGGCGCATCCCTGCGATATCGGTGCGCTCGTTTTGAACGTGGAAACGCTGGCGCGCCTCGCCGATGCCATCGATGACGGGCGACCGGTCGTTGCCAAAAATCTGACAGTGGCCGGTACTGTTGCCGGTTTGCCAAAAACACAGGTGTTCACCGATGTGCCGATCGGCACGCCAATTTCCAAACTCATCTGTGCGTTTGGTGCAAGCGCGGACGACTATGACGATATTTTGATCGGAGGACCGTTCACCGGTCGATACGGAACAGAACAGGATGTCGTAACGAAACGCACGAGTGCCGTGATCCTAATGATCGCACCGCTCAAGGAAGCCGCACCGCTCGGACTGCTCGTCTGTGCCTGCGGGGCAAAAGAGGCGAGAATGCGCGAGATCGCCGGCAGGATGGGAGCATCGGTCGTTGCTTCCCAATATTGCAAGCACGCTGAGCGCGTCGGCGAGCGCTGGAAATGTCGTAATCCCGGCATTTGTCCCGGCCAAGCGGAGCGGGTGCTGCAATTGAAAAAAGCGGGAGCCAAAGCGCTATTAATTGGCAATTGCAGCGACTGCAGTAACACGGTCATGGCAATTGCTCCGAAGCTCGGGCTTCGGGTTCACCATACGACCGATGCGGCAATGCGCACAATGCATCAGCGACTTATTCGCAAACTTGACTTACAAGACGGGCAGCTAACTCATATGTAAAGGAGCATTTTTATATGTCTATCACAGCTGAAGCAGCGAATCAACACCGCAATGATCCGGCCGTTCTTTGTTGTTTGACCCATGAGGGGACGGTTATCGCTCCGGAAAATTTGGAAGACCCTGTAATTTTTGCCGATCTTGAAGAATCCGGCTTGCTTAGCATTCCTGAAAAGTATCTGACGATTGCAGAAGCACTGGGTTGTAAGCTGCTGGCAACGACCGATGCGATGACGGCTCTGACACCTGCGCTGGTAGCCGGTTCGGTCGAAAAGACAGTGGCAGCGCCTGTTTCACCTGATAGTGCAGCTGTGCGTTCGGAGACAAAGTGGAGTCTTTCAATAGATGAGCTGAAAGGGCTAAAGCTTGAGTTACCGCTGAGCACCGCTCTTTTTCAGCAACTTGGCTTGTCCGCCCCGCCTGCGCCAGCTGAGGTTCCCGCTCTGTCGCGGGTCGTGCGCACACTGAAGCACCGTATTTTTTCGGTGCGTGAAGTGACGCTTGGCGACGACACGACGTTTGCAGACGGAAAGCTGACGATACGCCGCGGCCTCAGCGCCGAATCTCTCCAAGCGGATCCGCTTGTGAAAAAAGTTGAAGTGGATGTGATTTCTCCGGAAAACCGCCACGTCTATTCGGATACAGTCATGGATGTTATTCCAATTGCGACCAAAGTGGAAGGAATCCTCGGCGAAGGCACGACGCATGTGATGGACGGTGCGGTTGTTGTTTTAACCGGCATTGACGAACTGGGTGTGCAAATTCACGAGTTTGGTTCGTGCGAAGGCTACCTGGATGAAAAAATTCGTTTTGGACGTCCGGGGTGCCCAGATCCGAATGACATTATGATTCGCGTGCATGTGACCATCCAGGCGGATACCGGCATGGAACGGCGCGGTCCGCATGCCGCGCATAAAGCCTGTGATTTCATTGTCCAGGCTATTCGCGAGACGCTGAAACGCCAGTCTGCGGCAGACTGCAAGGAAGAAATTGAATACAGCGAGCGACGTAAGCCGGGACGGCCCCGTGTTCTGATTGTGAAAGAAATTATGGGACAGGGTGCGATGCACGACAACGTTATTTTGCCGCTGGAGCCTGCAGGCGTGCACGGCGGCCGCCAGAATGTTGATCTTGGCAACGTGCCGATCGTGCTTTCTGCCAATGAGGTGCGCGATGGTGGCATTCATGCGCTGACGTGTATCGGACCGGCGACAAAGGAGGATACCCGCCACTACTTCCGCGAACCGCTCGTTAATCTTGTGGCTGAGGATGAGGAAGTCGATTTGGCCGGTGTCGTCTTTATCGGCAGTCCGCAAGTTAACGATGAAAAGGCGTTCGTATCCGCCCGACTCGGCGCACTGGCAGAGGCGACCGGCGTCGACGGTGCGATTGTAACGACGGAAGGTTTTGGCAATAATCACATTGACTTTGCCGCCAACATCGAGCAGATCGGCCGTCGCGGCATTCCGGTCGTCGGCGTGTCATACTGTGCGTATCAGGGACAGCTGGTTGTCGGCAATTCTTACATGGACGCCATGGTTGAATTAAATAAGGATCCGGAAGGCTTTGAGAATGAAATACTCGGTGAGAGCACGCTGTGTCCGAATGATGCTGAACGGGCCTTGCTCATGCTGAAGACGAAAATGGCGGGCATTGCGATCGAACCGGCAGAGCGCAAGTGGTCACAGGACGTTATCGCTGCCAATCAAAAACTTGTTCGATGATGACGGGGGAGGCGGGCAGGGATGGATGAGACGTTTCAGATAACACCTAAGCTGCTTCCGGGCACGATTATCGAAGTGACCGATGTCGGCGTCAAGGTTGCTTTAAAGGGGCGCATGGGCATCGTCAGCGTACCGCTGCGCGGCGTGATTACAAATAAGAAACTCGAGCAAGGACTGCCGATTCAAGTGTACTTCAGCTACATTCAAGTGCTGTAAAAAAAGGAGGATGCCTGTATGCAACTGACAACTGCCAAACATTTGAAATCTGAGATTTATGTGCCGCTGACCCCGCCGCCGGTATGGACAGAGCTGAAGAAGCCGATCAGCGCCTGTACGGTTGCTTTCTGCACAGCGGGCGGCGTTCATCTGAAATCGCAGCCGCGCTTTGTACTCTCGGGCGATTATTCATTTCGTACCATTCCATCAGACACGCCGTCATCCGAACTGATGGTTAGCCACGGCGGCTTCGACAACAGTGATGTGAATAAAGATATTAATGCGATGTTTCCGATTGATCGGCTGCATGAGTTGGCATCAGAAGGATTCATCGGCAAAGTCGCGCCGGTACTCATCGGTTTCATGGGCGGCGGCGGCAACGTGCAGAAGTTCCGTGAGGAAACGGGACCCGCTATTGCCAAATTGTTGAAAGATGAAGGCGTCGACGCGGCTGTATTCACTGGCGGTTGCGGGACGTGCCATCGTTCGGCGACTATCGTTCAGCGCGCCGTTGAAGCGGCCGGCATTGCAACGGTGATTATTGCGGCGCTTCCGCCGATTGCCAAGCAGCAGGGGGCACCGCGTATTACTGCTCCGCACGTGCCGATCGGTTCAAATGCCGGGGAACCACATAATGTGGCGATGCAGACGGCTATTCTGAAAGATTCACTCAATGCGATTGCCGGCATGACACATTTTGGTGAAATGAATGTGCTGCCATATGAATATCGTCATAACGTGTAAGTACCCGCTCATGCCGCTCCATGCGGTGGAACGGAACCAATATGGAAGCAAATGGGGGCGCAGGCAACCGTGAAACTGGCCGATGTTCATAAAACGCAGGACGAAATCAAGGCGTTGACAAAAAAGTATATGATTGAAACGTATGAACGATTTGATTTTGTTGCCGAGCGTGCGGAAGGCATGTATTTATATGATACGGCCGGCAATGCCTATTTGGATTTCTATGGTGGGATTGCCGTTAACAGTGCGGGAAATTGTAATGAGAAGGTCGTTGCGGCAGTGCGTGAACAGGCCGGGCAGATCATGCATACGTTTAATTACCCGTATACCGTTCCGCAGGCTGTGCTTGCCGAGCTCGTGTGTGAAACGCTCGGTATGGACAAGATATTCTATCAGAGCACGGGCACTGAAGCGAATGAAGCGATGATCAAAATGGCGCGCAAGTATGGGGTCGATCACTATGGACCAGATAAATATCATATCATTACGGCAAAGGGCAGCTTCCACGGCCGCACGTACGGTGCGATGTCAGCAACCGGACAACCGGACAACGCCTGTCAGGTTGGGTTTAAGCCGGTCGTCCCCGGTTTCAGCTATGCTGAATTTAATAATGTCGATGACTTTCGCGCGCACGTGACCGATCAAACGATCGCAATTATGCTGGAAGTCATACAGGGTGAGGGCGGGGTTAATCCTGCCACGCCACAATTCATGGCGGGTATTGCCGATCTGTGTCGCGAGAAAGGATTGCTTTTGCTGCTTGACGAGATTCAATGCGGCTGGTGCCGCAGCGGAAAAATCATGGCTTACATGGATTATCCGGGTATCAAGCCTGACATCGTTTCAATGGCCAAGGCGCTCGGCGGGGGCATGCCAATTTCAGCCATCTGCGCCGGCAAAGATGTCGCTGAAGCATTTACTATGGGATCGCATGGCACAACCTTCGGCGGCAATCCGGTTTGCTGCGCCGCAGCTTATGCGGAAGTTAGCGAGCTGCTTAAACGCAATCTGGCTGGTCATGCTCAGGCGGTCGGCGATGACTTTATGGCTAAATTGAAAAAGGTACCCGGCGTTAAAGTTGTGCGCGGCAAGGGGCTGATGATTGGCGTGGAATTTGAAGCACCGATTGGCCTTGACGTTAAGCACGGCTGTTTTGATCGCCATTTGCTTGTTACGTTGATCGGAGACCGCATCATCCGGCTTATTCCGCCGCTGATTGCTTCTGAAGCAGATTGTGATCAAGCCTGCATAATTCTCGCTGAAGCTGCCGAGGCAGCTCTGCGGAAAGTGGCTTTGTTATAACGGTTTCGCTTCTACCCTACAGCTTCCGGCAGATGGCATGATCTGCCGGAGGCTGTTTTTGTAACAAGTGAAGAAAGTATATTATATATATTTTTCCACATTCAAACGATTAAAAACAAGAGCGTACGTGCGAGGACGCCTTGCGGGAGAAGCGAGCCAAGTGAGACCCCCGCCGATCGCCGGTTGTCTGAGGAGACGCGCGGCGAGCGCGACTAGCGAAATCGAAGCGCGGTTGCCTTAAAGGACCGGGCTGTTTTTTGCCCGGTTTTTCTAATACGTTAAGAACGTCTATCGATCTCAGCGGGACTAAGTCTAAGAAAAGTTAAGGCTCCGTCGTCGTCCCAAGGGACTTGGCAGTGCCAAGTTTTTTTAATTTAAAATTTCTGAATGCTTGTTTGCTTGTCAGCATCACGAAAGGGGTTGACCGTAACGTTGGTGATATAGCGCAGTGTTTTTTCTGCCGCTTCTTTTGCTGAAAGGCCGTCGTGGTCGGTCAGCAGCGTTGTCATCATGCCTTTCCAGATCAAGATTGCCATCTCATTGATTTCATCAAGATGCTCTCCATCCACGAGACCTTCTTTGGAAGCCATTTCCAAAATTATTCGGTTGCGTGTACCAATGTTGTATTCCATGCACAATGTCTTCACTTCTTTTGAAAGATTGACCCAATCGTTACTGTTCATCTGGTAATATGTTTCCAGCAGTGCCTTTGGATGGCTGCCTAAGTCAGAGATGAATAAGGCTTTATAAATCTGCGGGCGACGAAAGGAATGCTTGCAGAAGCATTCCCACGTTTTTAAATATTTTTCAAGCGAATTATTGCCGTGATCCATGTAATAGGACAGTTCCTTTGTGTATTCTTTTAAATAGCGCATGGAAGCGAAAAAGATAAGATTAGAGAATTCGTCAAAGTAGTTATATATGGTGGCGCTCGTATAACCGGCCCGGTCAGCCACTTTGCGGATGGTAACAGCTTCCATGCCTTCCTCTTCAATAATTTCAACAGCTGCATCGACAAAGTAATGCCACATCCGCGTTGTTTTCAGTGCTTTATTATCCATTGTGTACCTCCTGAGACAGCGGCCTTATCTATTTCAACTATTGTGTGTTAGGTGTGCTTTTTTCGAGCGAAAAGTGCTTTTGATGTAACGGTGGTGAGTGCTCTATGCCGCTGAACGGCTGCCTGTATTTTGCAGGATACAGTCTGCCGAAAAGGAAGTGTTCTTCGCGGCGCCAATCTTGCTTTTCTGCGCGTACGACACAGCATGTCAGGGCCCCCTGCAGCTTCCAGCTTGTCTGATCAAGTTCGCCGTGCGCTCATGACTAGTCAAACCGGAGCATTGTCGTCCAAGGACTTGGCAGAGCCAAGTCTTTCTAACATGCTTAAATACACTATATCATATTGATGGAAGATCGGTATGCTCAGTCACTGGGTAGCTAGGCACAAGAACACCGCGGAGAGAATGATTGGACTGAAGACGCGGACGGGGTGCCCTTTGCATGCGCTGTTTCCAGCGATTAACCGCGGCCAATGATTCCTGTAAACGGGCAAAGTGGAAACGCGTCATGATTTTGTATTATGATAAGTAAGGAAGGTTGTTGCACTTGATCGATTCAAGTTGTGAATTCGATTGTAACAAATCGCCCATATTATTCGTTTATATGTACTGAAGGTTTGGTGAGTGTAAGCTTCAGGCAGCTTCCGGACGATCATGTCAAAAATCCGACTATGCCAGATGACGCTTAAAGATAACGGGAAGGGGTTGACCGCGATGCAGGCAGGCGCCAAAACGAATGATTTGGCTTTTGAACAGGAAGTGGCACCGTTTATTCGACAAATTCGGGCAAAGAGCCTGCGTCTTTCAAAAACGTATTGCGACGCAGAGGATCTTGCCCAGGATGCCCTGATAAAACTTTACGTTGTTTGGCGGGCAGCTCCGCAGCGCCGCTTGACGTACGCATATGTTGAGCGCATTGTGCGATCGACGTGGATCGACGCGCATCGCAAACGTACTCCTGACATCGTGCTGCGGACAGATATTGATGTGTGCACAGCCGGACGAGCATTTTCGGAGGATGTGTTTGACGAGGCACTGTCGCGGCTCATTCATTGTCTGTCGCCCAGGCAGCGCGTCGCGGTCATGCTTGTCGACGGATTAGGTTGTTCAATCGCTGAGACGTCGCGCCGGATGGGTCAGCTGGAAGGCACACTTCGCGTTGCACTTCACCGTGCGCGCCGCCAGCTGGCCGAATGTGCTCCGGTGACTGTACCGCTTTCTGAATCACTGCTGACCCGATACCGCCGCGCCTACCGGTCTGCTGATCCGGACCAAATTGTCCAGCTGCTCAGTCTAAGCGAGAAGGCTGCTGGTCATCGTACTCAAATGGCGCTTTGCGCCGCATAAAAATAGTGTGGAGGGAAATGACATGGCTTCTTATTACATTCCTTATGTTATTGAACAGTCGAATCGCGGCGAAAGGTCATATGATATTTATTCGCGGCTTTTGAAAGACAGGGTCATCATGCTCGGATCCGAGATTAATGACGAAGTGGCAAACAGCATTGTTGCCCAGCTGCTTTTTCTTGCTTCAGAAGACGCTGAAAAAGATATTTCAATTTATATTAATAGTCCCGGTGGTTCGGTAACGGCAGGTTTTGCCATTCTTGATACGATGAATTTCGTAAAGCCGGATATTCAAACGATCTGCATCGGCATGGCAGCGTCAATGGCTTCGATTATTCTCACTGCCGGAACAAAAGGCAAACGTCTGTCACTGCCTAACGGCGAGGTCATGATTCACCAGCCGCTAGGCGGCGCACAAGGACAGGCGAGTGATATTGAAATTACAGCACGCCATATTCTTAAGACAAGAAAGAAATTGAATACCATTCTTGCCGATACAACCGGCCAACCGTTTGAGAAAATTGAGAAAGACACGGACCGTGATCATTTTATGTCGGCTGAAGAAGCAAAAGCCTATGGCTTGGTTGATAAAATCATCACTTCACTGGGTGAGAAAAAATAAGCGACTGTTTCCCCTGTTATGATGGCACTGTTTGATCCATGTTTTTTAGTTGAGTGGCGCGCGCGACGCGTTGCAGTTTTCGATCAGGCTAAAGTGGATGGCCGAGTGCTCACAGCAAGTGGGCTTAGGCGCGAAAGCGGAAAAATAGCAAGCAGTGATCATCAAGTCCGCGAGTATGGAAACGCCCCATTGGGGGAAATAGGATGTTGCCGCCGGCAATTTGATACAAATCAATATCGGTTTTTTTTAAAATAAATAGAGAATATGGGTTTAAACAACCAAACAATTACGCGATAATAACAGTAAAGAAGCTTGTCTCCACGTGGCGGAAACTTTTTCAATGCCCCATGCGTAATGTTTAGTTAGAAAAACAAAGAGGAGATGACAACATTTTGGAGACCCAATACAGTGTGGCGAGCAAGCCGTACGGGAAGCTGTTTGCTGCTTTGTTTTCAGGATTACTGTTTACCAGCGTCGGTGTGTACGCTGGACAGTATGTACCGATCGCGCTGCGCATGCCACTTTGGATCGCTGAGATTGCGCTGATTATCTTGATGATGGCTGTGCGTAAAAAGAAAGCTGTCGGCTACTCGTTGATGTACGCGTTCATGTTTGTCTCCGGATTGGCACTGTCCGCCGTGCTTGAACTGTATGCTTCGGAGATTGGTGTCAACCTCGTACTGGAAGCGTTCGCGGTGTCGACCGTTTCTTTCGGAGCTATTGCTGCTTACACGATGATAAGTAAGCGCGATTTTTCGTTTCTGGGTGGATTCTTGTTCCTCGGTCTGATTGCGCTTGTAGTTATTGCTGTTGTCGGTATTTTTGTGCCTTACTCGAGCATGACGATGATGATTTATTCAGGGATGGGCATCCTGATTTTTGTCGGCTATACGCTGTTTGATTTTAGCCGAATAACCGTCCACGGATTCACTGATGAAGATATTCCACTGATTGTTGCTTCCATCTATCTTGATTTCATTAACCTGTTTCTCTATATTCTTCAGTTTGTCGGCATCGGCTCCAAAAACTGAATCATTTCGAAGACGTGCAAGGGTGAGTCCGCAGAAGCGGGGTCACCTTTTTTACGTTAAAAGAAGGATCAAATATCAGCGGATGAAAGCCGGACAAAACTTATATGTGCCAAGTTTCCGCAGATTAACACGCTCGCAAGTGATCAGCAGCGCGTGTCTCAGCAAGTGTCGGCACCTCCTTCTAACCATCCGTCCGCCCATTAAGACAGTTTGCCCGGTTGTTGCGGGTGTGCCGCGCGTTCCCTTAAGCATTTTACAGGCTGTGAGGCCCTGTTTGGCTCGCGTCCTTGCGTCTTGGTCTTACCGATCAGAATAAGTGCGACTTCTCAAATGTTCGTTTTTATCCCGCTTTGCTATAATAAACGAAGTAATAAATCGTGAAGTCGATTAGGGGTGAACTGATTTGAAACCACGCATTGTTCAGACTAACGAACGGTTGCCGCTTTTAGAGAGTATCCCGTTAAGCTTTCAGCACCTATTCGCGATGTTCGGTTCAACCGTTCTTGTTCCGCTAATTTTTAAAGTTGACCCGGCAACTGTTTTATTGATGAACGGCATCGGCACACTGATCTATCTGCTGATCTGCCGTGGCAAGATTCCGGCTTATCTCGGGTCAAGTTTTGCTTTCATATCGCCTGTGCTGGCCGTCATCGCTACCCGCGGTTACCGATCGGCACTCGGCGGTTTCATTGCTGTCGGATTTATCTTTATTCTTGTCGCATTTGTCATTCACTTGGTCGGAACGGAATGGATTCATATCGTTTTTCCGCCTGTGACCATGGGGGCGATCGTTGCGATCATCGGTTTGCAGCTGATGCCGACAGCAGCGCAAAATGCGGGATTGATTGCACCGGATGGAGCCGCCAAATGGGCGGTGAATGTGCCGACGATTACCGTTTCACTTTTAACAATTGCTGTGACTGTGCTGAGCTGGGTGCTGCTGCGTGGATTTTTCAAAATTATACCGATATTAATCGGCATTGTCGCAGGGTATATCTTTGCTGCGTGTGCTGGCATTCTGAGCCTGTCCCCTGTTGCTGCGGCTCCCTGGCTGTCACTGCCCCATTTTTATACACCGGAGTGGAACGTCGCGAGCATCTCGATCATTATTCCGGCAGCGCTTGTCGTTATTGCCGAGCATATCGGCCATCTGATTGTGACCGGCAATATTGTCGGCAAAAATTTAATTAAAGATCCGGGACTTGATCGCTCAATGCTTGGCAATGGCATTTCGACCATCATTTCCGGTCTTGTCGGCTCAACGCCGAATACGACTTATGGCGAAAATATCGGTGTGTTGGCCATTACCCGTGTCTATTCAACGCGGGTCATCGGTGGCGCGGCGGTTGTGGCGGTCGTTCTTTCTTTTGTCGGCAAGCTCTCGGCACTCATATCGTCCATTCCCACAGCGGTCATCGGCGGTATTTCGCTTATTCTTTACGGCGTTATTGCGTCAAATGGTTTTCGCATTTTCGTTGAATCAAAGGTCGATTTTTCTAAATCACAAAATATTATTTTGGCGACGGTCATTTTTGCGGCGGGGCTTAGCGGAGTTACCATTAATATCGGCCGGGTTCCGCTTAACGGCATGGGACTCGCGACGGTTGTCGGCGTTCTGCTCAGTTTGTTTCTTGCGCTGATCAACAAGATGAAATGGTCAAATGAAACGGATTGATGAGCAATGGAGCGGGATCCCGTTGTAAATGCCGGTTTATAACTGGAAGGAGAGGCGTATGTGAACAGCGATGATGAGCGCTTTATGGCGCAGGCTCTTGAAGAGGCAAAGGAGGCAGCTTTGATTGGCGAGGTACCGATCGGTGCGGTTATTGTGAAAGACGGACTGGTTATTGCCACCGGGAACAATCGCCGCGAGCAGCAGCAGCAGCCGCTCGCTCATGCGGAGCTGATCGCAATTCGCGAAGCGGCCCGCCGGCTTGGTACGTGGCGCCTGACCGGTTGCACGCTGTATGTAACACTTGAGCCGTGCCCGATGTGCGCCGGAGCCGTTGTCCAGTCGCGTATCTCCCGTCTCGTATATGGGGCTGCTGACCCGAAGGCCGGTTGTGCCGGAACGCTGCTCGATCTTGTGCGTGAACCGCGTTTCAATCACCGTGCTGCAGTCAGTGCCGGAGTGATGGAGCAGCAGTGTGCGCGGTTGCTGACTGATTTTTTTCGCAAGCTCAGATCTGGAGGTAAGCTATGAACGCCGGGGAGTAGGACGACCTTTGAAAAATGAATGGCTCCCTTGCTCTCACTTCTGACTTATGATAAACTAATCATCGTCGTACCGATTCGCCGTTTTTGTTGCTGCTTTAAGCATGCGCGGCAGAATGAAAAGCAGATCGGATACAATCGGCATGGAGGCGTACCCAAGTGGCTGAAGGGGGCTGACTCGAAATCAGCTAGGGCGTCGTTCGGCGCCGCGGGGGTTCAAATCCTCTCGCCTCCGTTTGCCGTGCTAGACGGGGAGGTAGCGGTGTCCTGTACCCGCAATCCGCTATAGCGGGGTTGAATTCCTTTTCGAGGTTTGTGCACTGCGGAGCAGTCTCAGACACGTGGTGTTGACGTTCGGGTCCCGCGCAACGGGAACTTGCGAACCCTGTCAGGTCCGGAAGGAAGCAGCAGTAAGCAAGATCTTCCGTGTGCCGCGGGGCAACCCGGACTGAGCCGGCGATTTGAAAAACGTCTGTGGTGCCCTATCGACAGAAGGTGCACGGCGTTAAACGGTATATAAAGGCTACCGGATGCAATCCGGTAGCCTTTGTTCCAAGTAAAGAAAGTATATCGATTTCATAAAATTCAAGCCATTAAAAGCAAGAGCGCAGGTGTGAGGCGTCAGCGGAAACAATGTGCCGGTGAGACGGCACAATGCTGCGTGTTTTTGTAAGGAAAATCCGCGGCAAGCAAGTAACCGGATTATTATGCCTTAAAGAACCTGAACTCGTCATGCCCTTTTTTCAATACGTTAAGAACGTCTATCGATGTCAGCGGGACTAAGTATAAGAAAAGCTAAAGCTCAGGCTGTCGTCCCAAGGACTCGGCTTCGCCAAGCTTTTCTAATACGTTGAAGACAGATTAAAGATGTCAGCGGGACTAAGTATAAGAAAAGCTAAGGCTCAGGCCGTCGTCCCAAGGGCTCGGCTTCGCCAAGTTTTTCTAACAATAAGCAGATCATTTTCTGCTTTTGCGGCAGATAAGCTGGAGAAGCACCAAGCGCGTATGGTAATCCGCTCGCGGCCGATAGCGGGTGTGAAAAAAATTTATGGTTCGCCCGCGACTTATCCTATCCAAGCTTTTCTAATACGTTTAAGATGAATCAGAACTTAGCCGGAGCACATATAAAAAAGCCAAGGGGAGACAGCATGCGCGGCACAATTAAATGTGGCGGTTTCTTTCATCTGACCGAATCGGTATAATAAAGTTATCATGGCTGTCGGATTGCCGAGAGGGGGAGCGCAATGGTTTACCAGGCGCTGTACCGAGCCTACCGTCCTCAGACATTTGAAGAAATAGCCGGTCAGCAGCATATTACGAGAACGCTTCAGCATGCCTTGCTTAAAAACCAATTTTCTCACGCTTACTTATTTACAGGGCCACGGGGTACCGGTAAAACAAGCGCAGCGAAGATCATGGCCAAGGCGATTAACTGCGAACATGCACCCGCAAAGGAACCGTGCAATCAATGTGCGGCTTGTTTAAGTGTCACGGAAGGACGCTCACCTGATGTCATTGAAATTGATGCCGCTTCGAATAACGGTGTTGATGAAATCCGTGATATTCGTGATAAAGTAAAATATGCGCCAAGTGAACTGCGCTTTAAAGTCTATATTATTGACGAAGTCCATATGCTCTCGACAGGCGCTTTTAATGCGCTGCTTAAAACATTGGAGGAGCCGCCGGAGCACGTTGTGTTTATCTTGGCAACGACGGAACCTCAAAAGATTCCGTTGACGATTATCTCGCGTTGTCAGCAATTCGACTTTCGTCGTGTGCCGGCTGCTGAAATTGCTGAACGCCTAACCTACGTCGTTCAGGATCGACAGTTGCAGGCAGATCCGGAGGCACTTAATTTAATTGCCAGAGTGAGTGATGGCGGCATGCGTGACGCACTCAGTGTGCTTGACCAGACAGCCGCTTACAGCGATGGGCAAATGACAGTTGCTGATGTGCAGGATGTGACGGGCCTTGTTGCCGACGAGGAAATCGGCCGGCTGGGGGAGGCGCTTTTGAAATCTGATGCAACCACTGCAGTGCGTGCGTGCGCATCACTGCTCGATCAAGGGAAAGACGCGGTGCGCTTGACGGAACAGCTGCTCCTTTTTTATCGTGATCTTCTCCTGTATCGCACGTCCCCCAAACTTGAGGATTTGCTCAGCCGGCCGCGCGTTGACGATGCATTTTGCCAGCTTGCGGAAATGGTGGAGCGCGACGTCCTCTATCAGACAATTGCGGTTTTTAATCAAACGTTGGCCGAGATGCGACAAACGAATTACCCGCGCATTCTGCTCGAAACGTGTTTTGTCAAAGTGAGTGACGCACGCATGGTGGTTCACGACCGGCCGGTTGAAAAGCCAATTCAGGCTCCAAGTACTGATATAGAAAGACGTGTTGAGACACTTGAAAAGCAGATCAGCACGCTTGCAAGTGATCAGCAGCGTGTGTCTCAGCGGGTGTCGGCGCCTCCTTCTGACCGTCGTCCGCACATGCAGAAAAGTGATGCTTTAAAGATTCCTTTAGCCAAAGTCAATGAAATCCTGTCGGAGGCGACAAAAGATCATCTGTTTGAAATTCGGCAGGCATGGACTAATATTATGGCGCAAATTAGGACTCGAAGTGTTGCCGCACACGCTTGGCTGATCGATAGTCAGCCGGTTGCCGGTTCTCAGAATGCCGTTATACTTGCGTTTAAGCACGACTTTCACTGTCAGATGGTCATGGAGAACAAGAATCATGCGCTTGAACTTGCGCAAACGGTCGTAACAGAAGTGATGCGCTGCGATCGGAAGATATACCCTGTTCCCGAGGAAAGCTGGGAAAAAATTAAAAAAGCGTTCATTGAGCGGACAAAAGCGGCAAAAGGAACATCGACAAGTGAGTTCGGGAAAGGTGAGGATCCGCTAGTGGCCGAAGCAAGAAAGCTTGTGGGTACGGATTTGCTTGAAATAAAAGAATAGATAAGCAAAATTTAATGGAGGTGTTGTTGAAATGATGCGAGGAAATATGAACAATATGATGCGTCAAATGCAAAAAATGCAAAAGCAGATGGCTGAGGCACAGGATCAGCTGAAAGATGAATTCGTTGAAGGTACGGCCGGAGGCGGTGTTGTCACTGTAAAAGCAAACGGACACAAACAAATTGTGAATGTGACAATTAAGCCCGACGTGGTTGATCCGGAAGATGTGGACATGTTGCAGGATCTCGTGCTGGCTGCCGTTAATGATGCATTAGGAAAAGCTGACGAACTAGCGACCCAGCGGTTGGGACGTTTTACGAAGGGCCTTAATATTCCGGGATTATAATCGCGTATTTTTTACACGTTAAGAAAGTTTATAGATTTCAGCGGGATCAAGCATAAGAAAAGCTAAGGCTCGGCCGTCATCCAGGGACTTGGCAGAGCAAAGTTTTTTTAATCGTGCGGTTTTTTCATACTCACACGTCCAAGGAGGATGGCTGTATGCAATATCCAGAACCGATTGCCAAATTAATTGAGAGTTTTATGAGGCTTCCGGGTATTGGGCCAAAGACAGCCGTCCGTCTCGCGTTCTACTCTGTAGAAATGGATGAGGAAAGTGTCATGGCGTTTGCCCGGGCGCTCGTCGGGGTGAAACGGGATCTTGTCTATTGCTCGGTCTGTCAAAATATTAGCGACCGCGATCCTTGCCCGATATGTGATGATTCATCGCGTGACCACTCGCTCATCTGTGTGGTTCAAGATCCAAAAGATGTTGTTGCCTTGGAAAAAATGCATGACTATCATGGCCTTTACCATGTGCTTCATGGGGTGATTTCACCGATTGACGGCATCGGTCCCGAAGACATTAAGATCTCGGAACTGATTCAGCGGCTCCATGATGAACGGATCAAAGAAATTATTCTGGCAACCAATCCGACGGTTGAGGGCGAGGCGACAGCAATGTATATTTCCCGCCTTGTTAAACCAATCGGTATTAAAACATCGCGCATTGCTCATGGACTCCCGGTCGGCGGCGATTTGGAATATGCTGATGAAGTGACACTTTTGAAAGCGATGGAAGGCCGCACTGAATTGTAAAAACGTGCATGCCTTAGAAACGCTGTGGACGCTGATTGTCATGATTTTGTGAAAGTATTATAGGTCTATACATTAATAGAGTATAAACGTCTCCTCGGGTTCATGTATAAGAGAAACTAAAATTCAACCTTGGAGCAAGGGACTTGGTACAGCCAAGTTTTTCTTACAAGATAAGAAAGTATTAAAAGATTTTGCAAAATGTGCATGAATTAAAAAGGAAAGTGCAGGGATGAGGGCGCCTTGCGGGAGAAACGCGCCAAGCGAGATCCCGCAGCACTGCTGCTTTAAAGGATTTGGCGCAGTGAAGCATTTTTAAACACGTACAATAGATAGACGGGAGGCAATGGGATGCTCAGGCATAAGAAGGGCAAGCTGCGGCGAGAACTTTATGATTCACTTCTCAATAGTTTTAAACGATGCAGAGCGGATTGGGATGCAAAAAAAGGATTGGTAGAGGCGAGCATTGATCCGTCTGAGGAAGTTGTACACGAACTGAAGCTAGCCGAGGCGCGTTACTTTTTTATTTTAAAAGAAATTCGTGCTAATCAGAGCTTGCGCTAATTCATAACAGTCTAATGTGGATGTGCTCCTCATATAATATCAGTGAAGTGCATAGCTTGTTTTGCTGATAAGGAGGAGTTTTTTTGACGACAAATATGTGGTTCGTTGTTTGTGCCGCTGTATTGATCATTTTCTTATTTGTTGTGTTCAGCCCGTCATTTCACCCGATAAAATGGATAGGAGCCCTTGCTGTCCGCGCGGTTGTCGGTATTTTTTTGCTTTTCCTTTTGAATGTTATTGGACAATCTTTTGATTTACATCTTCCTATTAATATAGCGACTACTACGGTAACGGCCTTTTTAGGTATTCCGGGCGTTGCTGCACTAGTTGCGATTAAATATGTGATTGGATTTTAGCGTATCTGAATGGATATCTTTTTTATACTGAAATGACCCCCTGAAGTTGGACAATAAAAATCCAACTTCAGGGGGTTTTACTA
>JBDNZQ010000016.1:0-56529 GCA_047722915.1 Sporolactobacillus sp. | reverse complement strand
ATGGTAGTTGGGGGATCTCCCCCTGCGAGAGTAGGTCACTGCCAGGCATTATGGAGGATTAGCTCAGCTGGGAGAGCGTCTGCCTTACAAGCAGAGGGTCATAGGTTCGAGCCCTATATCCTCCATTTTCATGCCGGTCTAGCTCAATTGGTAGAGCAACTGAATCGTAATCAGTAGGTTGGGGGTTCAAGTCCTCTGACCGGCATTGTTTCTTTTGTTGGTGAGAGCCACTAGCTCAGGGGTAGAGCATCTGACTTTTAATCAGAGGGTCGAAGGTTCAAATCCTTCGTGGCTCACCACTTTAACTAAAAATTGCGGAAGTAGTTCAGTGGTAGAACATCACCTTGCCATGGTGGGGGTCGCGGGTTCGAATCCCGTCTTCCGCTCCATTTTATTATTGTTGTGCCGGGGTGGCGAAATTGGCAGACGCACAGGACTTAAAATCCTGCGGTGGGGAACTACCGTGCCGGTTCGAGTCCGGCCCTCGGCACTAGCTGTCAATTGTAATATGCGCCCTTAGCTCAATTGGATAGAGCGTCTGACTACGGATCAGAAGGTTGGGGATTCGACTTCCTCAGGGCGCACCATTATCGGGAAGTGGCTCAGCTTGGTAGAGCACCACGTTCGGGACGTGGGGGTCGCAGGTTCAAATCCTGTCTTCCCGATTTTAATTTTTGTTTTGGGGCCTTAGCTCAGCTGGGAGAGCGCCTGCTTTGCACGCAGGAGGTCAAGGGTTCGATCCCCTTAGGCTCCATTTAAAGATTGGATTTGAAAAGTCATGCAGTTAACTCTGCATGGCTTTTTTTATTTGGGTGACAGCGTCCTCAAGCTATCGGCCAATAGTGGTTGATTAATTTTCTTATTTAAGGCATACTATACTATAGTCAAAGTTAGTCAAAGTCTGGAGGCCGGACATCGATGAGAAATATTTCTGATGTGATTGAGAAATATATCAAGCAGATTCTGGATTCGAGCGACCTTGACCTCATTAAACTGAAACGCAGTGAATTAGCGGAAAAATTTCAGTGTGTGCCGTCGCAAATTAATTATGTCCTGAAAACGCGTTTTTCAATTGAGCGCGGCTATGTTGTGGAAAGTAAGCGTGGCGGCGGCGGCTATATTCAAGTTGTGAAGGTACGCCCGGTAACAGATGCAGATTTGATCGAGGAAATGATACGAGTGATCGGTTACCAGCTGTCGGAGAATATGGCCGATTCCATTGTCGTTCATCTGCTGGAAGAGGACGTTGTCAGTGAGCGGGAGGCTCGCTTAATGCTAAGTGCCATTGAGCGTGGGGTTAATGACTTGAATGTACCGATCAGAGATGAACTTCGCGCTAATCTACTGCGTGCCATGCTACAGTCGCTGATGTATGATCGCTGAATCCGCTGCCAGCATGTTCCTCCCTTAGTTACGCAGAGGAATTTGCTGGCTGGACGTCGAATAGATTTAAGCAGATACGCAGCTGCGGCGTGCCGCAAGATGTGACAGGTTGGAATATTTGAAGAACCGGCGCCGTTTCTTTACAATAAAATAAGGCAGGTTCATGATACAGGCAGTGAGCATCATTGCTTATAGCGGACTGTTTTACAAAAAAGAACATCGCACGTGCACAGGAGCAAGGCCATTTATCAGAATGACAAAAGGGGGCCACAGCAATGATGTTCGGAAGATTTACAGAGCGCGCACAAAAGGTTTTGGCGCTTTCACAGGAAGAAGCCATGCGTCTCGGACATAACAATATCGGCACAGAGCACATCTTGCTTGGACTCGTACGTGAAGGCGATGGTATTGCGGCTAAAGCGTTACTTGCGCTCGGTCTCAGTCCTGAAAAAATTCAAGAGGAAGTGGAGGCGCTTGTCGGACGCGGGAACGAAACGGTTCAAACACCGCATTATACACCGCGCGCCAAGCGCGTCATTGAACTATCGATGGATGAGGCCCGTAAGATTGGCCATTCTTACGTTGGCACCGAACATATCTTGCTCGGATTGATCCGTGAAGGAGAAGGCGTGGCCGCGCGTGTATTAAATAATCTCGGGGTTAGTTTGAATAAAGCGCGGCAGCAAGTTCTGCAGTTGCTAGGCAGCCACGAAGCGACAGCGGGGGCCGCACAAGGGCGCAACACGGCCCACGCAAGCACGCCGACGCTTGACAGCCTTGCCCGCGATTTGACGGCAATGGCGGCTGAGGGGAGCCTTGATCCGGTGATCGGCCGCAGCAAGGAAATTGAACGCGTCATTGAGGTGCTCAGCCGCAGAACAAAAAACAACCCGGTCTTGATCGGGGAACCCGGTGTCGGGAAAACAGCGGTGGCGGAAGGCCTTGCTCAGGAAATTGTAAATAATGAAGTACCGGAAATTTTGCGCGATAAGCGGGTCATGACGCTCGACATGGGAACGGTCGTGGCCGGAACAAAGTATCGCGGCGAATTTGAGGATCGTCTCAAAAAAGTCATGGATGAAATTCGTCAGGCCGGTAATATTATTCTGTTTATTGACGAACTGCATACGCTCATTGGTGCCGGCGGAGCGGAAGGCGCAATTGATGCATCAAACATTTTAAAGCCGTCACTCTCTCGTGGCGAATTGCAATGTATCGGAGCAACGACGCTTGATGAGTACCGCAAGTATATTGAAAAGGATGCAGCGCTTGAGCGCCGTTTTCAACCGATTAAAGTCAAGGAGCCGACAAAGGAACAGTCTGTGCAGATTCTTATGGGACTGCGTGACCGCTATGAAGCGCATCACCGTGTCAAGATTACGGATGAGGCGATTAATGAAGCTGTTCGCTTATCTGACCGATATATTTCGGATCGTTTTCTTCCGGATAAAGCGATTGACCTAATTGATGAGGCGGCGGCAAAGGTCAGATTACGCTCTTATACTGCGCCGCCTAATCTGAAGGAGCTTGAGCAGCAGCTTGATACCGTGAAAAAAGAGAAAGATGCAGCGGTGCAGAGCCAGGAATTTGAAAAGGCGGCCTCGCTCCGTGACAGCGAACAGAAGCTGAAGGAACAAGTCGAACATTGTGAGAAAGATTGGAGAGAGAAGCAGGGGCAAGAAAACACTCAAGTGCTGCCCAATGATGTGGCGCTTGTTGTCGCGAATTGGACCGGCATTCCCGTTGTCAAACTTGAACAACAGGAAAGTGAGCGTCTGCTTCATATGGAGGATATTCTGCACAAGCGTGTCGTTGGTCAGGATGA
Source organism: Sporolactobacillus sp. (assembly GCA_047722915.1). Taxonomy (GTDB): domain Bacteria; phylum Bacillota; class Bacilli; order Bacillales; family Sporolactobacillaceae; genus Sporolactobacillus. The sequence goes on along the minus strand of JBDNZQ010000016.1, from coordinate 53,321 downwards.
GGCGATAAAAGCAATTTCTCATGCGATTCGCCGTGCTCGTGCAGGATTGAAAGATCCTAAGCGGCCGATCGGCTCGTTCATCTTTCTCGGACCGACCGGTGTCGGCAAAACTGAACTGGCCCGCGCGGTTGCCGAGACGCTATTTGGCGATGAAGAGGCGATCATTCGCATTGATATGTCAGAGTACATGGAGAAGCACGCGACCTCACGTCTTGTCGGCTCTCCGCCCGGCTATGTCGGGCACGATGAGGGTGGGCAGTTAACAGAAAAGGTGCGTCAAAAACCTTATTCCGTTATTCTTTTCGATGAAATTGAAAAAGCACATCCTGATGTTTTTAACATTTTACTGCAAGTGTTGGACGACGGTCGGTTGACGGATTCCAAAGGACGTACGGTCGACTTTCGCAACACGGCAATTATTTTGACCTCAAACGTCGGGGCCAGCGAATTAAAACGCAATAAGTATATGGGCTTCTCGACAGGCGGCGAGGGGCATGAATATAAAGAAATGAAAGCCAAAGTTATGGCTGAGCTGAAGAAGGCGTTTCGCCCCGAATTTCTTAACCGGCTGGACGAAATTATTGTCTTCCATGAATTGGAAAAGTCACAGCTGCTGGAGATTGTGTCACTATTGGCCAATCAGCTTAGAAACCGTCTGTCTGACCAGGGTATCACGATTGATTTGACGGATGCGGCTAAAAAACAGATTGTTGAAGAAGGTTACAATGCGGAGTACGGTGCCAGACCGCTGCGACGCGCGCTGCAGCGGCGAGTGGAAGATAAGCTGTCCGAAGAACTGCTACGCGGACGTATTGCAAAGGGTGCGGCGGTTGTCATTGACTACGAATCGGGTGACTATACTGTACTGACGCAGGGTGAAAAAGAAAAAGCCATTGCCAGCAAATTATGAATCAATATATTGATGTATGCTCAGCAGTGCTATGGAGAAGCCAAAGTAGGAAATTTACCTTGGCTTCTTTGGCACTTTAACAAGCAGTTGGCGGCACCCAACGCATATTTTACCGAAGAATGGATGGATGTCTGGGGATGGTAAGAGAGAAAACAGTGTTTATTTGTCAGTCATGCGGTTATGAAAGTCCGAAATGGATGGGACGGTGCCCGGGCTGCCAGCAATGGAATACGATGGTCGAAGAAGTCATGCGCACAAAGCGGCCGGGGACGCCGGTTCAGGAAAAAACCGCGGCACAACCGGTCAGGCTGACCGAGGTGACTGTTGAGGCGGAGGCACGGTTGAAGACTGGACGCGACGAATTTGACCGGGTGATGGGCGGAGGTGTCGTGCCGGCGTCGCTGACGCTTGTCGGCGGCGATCCCGGGATTGGCAAATCGACGCTCTTGCTGCAAGTGTCAGAACAGCTGGCGAAGGCAGGAAACCGCGTCCTTTACCTGTCGGGGGAAGAATCGGTCAGGCAAACCAAAATGCGTGCGGAGCGTCTGCAGGTTACTTCTAAGGAACTGTATGTGCTTGCTGAAACCGACATGGTGCGCATCCGCGATCAGGTCGTTTCCGTTCGTCCTCGAGTGTTGATTGTTGATTCCATTCAGACCGTGTACGACAGTGATATGAGTTCGGCGCCAGGCAGCATCTCGCAAATTAAGGAATGCACGGCGCAGCTGCTGCGCTTGGCCAAGGAGTCCGGTACGGCGGTATTTATTGTCGGGCATGTGACAAAGAACGGTGCGCTCGCCGGCCCGCGTACATTGGAGCACATGGTCGATACTGTTCTTTACTTTGAGGGGGAACGACATCACACATTCCGCATTTTAAGGGCGGTTAAAAACCGCTTCGGCTCGACGAATGAAATGGGTGTGTTTGAAATGAAAGAAGATGGGTTGACTGAAGTGGCCAATCCATCTGAGATCTTTCTGCAAGAGCGCTCAATCGGAGCAGCCGGGTCGGCAGTTGCGGCGGCAATGGAAGGCACGCGACCTGTGCTCGTGGAAGTGCAGGCCCTTGTGACGCCGACAGCCTTCGGCAATCCGCGACGCATGGCGGCGGGGCTTGATAATCATCGTGTGTCACTGTTAATGGCTGTTCTGGAGCGGCGGGTCGGGTTGCTTCTGCAAAATCAAGATGCTTACGTCAATGTGGCCGGCGGTATTAAACTTGATGAACCGGCCGTTGACTTGGCGTGTGCTGTCAGCATTGCCTCAAGTTTTGATAACAAACCGACGGCACTGACCGACGTGTTCATCGGTGAGGTCGGATTAAGCGGTGAGGTTCGGCGTGTATCTCGGATTGAACAGCGTGTTCGGGAAGCGTTCAAGCTCGGCTTTACAAAAGCATACATTCCTGCCAGAAATAAGGGAGGATGGACGGTTCCGGAAGGCATAGCGGTTGTGGGGGTGGAATCACTGGCGGACACAATTAAAATGGCTCTCGGCAGCGAGCCGTCGTCGGCACCTTTTTTTCCTGAAAAATGGTGAGTATTAATGATTGTGCATCGAGCTGTTTCAATTTTATGATTTTGTCAATAATGCTTTAAGGAGGTGATAGAACATGTTAAAAAGAATTATCCAGCTCTTTTTTATCTTACTGGGCGGTTCGCTTGGTTTCGTATACTTACCGGAAGTTGTTTTCCTGCTCAACTTTGGAAAAGGTGTACCGGAATGGATCAGTTCACCGTTTGTTGGTATGGCGGTCGGTGCCGCCGTGGTTGCTTTAATTACGTTTTGGTTTGTGGACTCATTCGTTAACTTTTTTAAGTCGGTGGAAGAACGAATTGTTAAGGCGCCGATCACGGATGTGGTCTTTGGGCTCCTCGGCCTTGTTTTCGGACTGATTGTAGCTTTTCTCGTTCAGCTTCCGCTCGCGCGTTTTACGTATATTCCGGGTTTCAGTACAGTGTTGCCGCTATTTATTTATGTTCTGCTCGGCTATTTCTTTTTCCGCATTGGTTCAAAAAAGCGTGACGAACTGATTGGTCTGTTTCATCTGTCGGCCCGTGGCAAGGAAAAAAAGCGCGAGTCAAAGCCGGATAATGGAGCGGTGGATGCGCTGCCATGCAAGATTTTTGATACAAGCGTTATTATTGATGGGCGCATTGCTGACATCTGTCAGACCGGATTTCTGGAAGGTACGATGGTCATTCCCCACTTTGTCCTTGAAGAACTTCAGCACATTGCTGACTCCTCAGATGTGCTAAAACGCAATCGCGGGCGGCGCGGTCTTGATATTCTGAACAAAATTCAAAAAGACCACTCGATTCACGTTGATCTTTATGAGGGCGATTATGACGACATTACGGAAGTTGACAGCAAGCTTATTCGGTTGGCTAAAGCGCTCGGTGGGATTGTTGTTACGAATGACTTTAACTTGAATAAGGTCTGTGAATTTCAAGGTGTGCGCGTTTTAAATATCAATGACTTGGCCAATGCTGTGAAGCCGGTCGTTTTACCCGGCGAAGAACTTCAAGTTCAAGTAATTAAAGATGGTAAAGAGCAGAATCAGGGCATTGGCTATTTGGATGACGGGACGATGATTGTCGTCGAGGACGGGCATCGCCATATTGGTAAGACAATTACCGTCATCATTACGAGTGTTCTACAAACGTCGGCAGGGCGCATGATTTTTGCGAAACCAAGGGCAATGGAGAAGGCTTTGTAAAGCCGGCAGGGCGAAAGGGACGGGGAACAGACTAATGTATCAGGCAATTGTTGTTGCAGCCGGGCGGGGAAGCCGCATGGGTGGCGCACAGAATAAAGTGCTGTTGCCACTTTGCGGAGTGCCATTAATTGTTCATACACTCCGTGTCTTTGAGCAGGCAGCGGAATGTCTGGGCATTGTGCTTGTAACAAAAGAACAAGAGATACCGATTTTTAGACGGCTCGTTGAGGCAGAGCAGTTAACAAAAGTTTATGCGTTAACTTCCGGGGGTGCCGAACGTCAGCAGAGTGTGGCGCACGGCCTGCAACATGTGACCGGACCTGCCGATCAAGTCGTATTAATTCATGACGGCGCGAGGCCGTTTGTGACGGCGGGCGAGGCTGCGGCGGTGACCGAACGCGCAACTGTCGTCGGGGCTGCAGTACTCGCCGTTCCGGTTAAGGACACGATTAAAATGGTTGAAGAGGGTTTAGTTAAACACACTTTAAGTAGAGAGAGCTTGTGGGCGATTCAAACGCCGCAGGCTTTTCGTCTGTCGGTGATTCGCGCGGCGCACCGGCAAGGGGCAGAGCAACATGTGACCGTTACAGATGATGCCGCGCTTGTCGAGCATGCCGGATGGCAGGTTGCTGTTGTTGAGGGCAGCTACCGTAATATAAAGCTGACGACGCCGGAAGATTGGTTAGTTGCCGAACAGATGTTAAAGAAAGAGGGGAAGCGGTTATGAGAATCGGTCATGGTTTTGACGTCCATCGGCTCATTGAAGGGCGCCCGCTGATTATCGGCGGTATACACATTCCATACGAACGTGGACTGGAAGGGCATTCTGACGCCGACGTGTTGCTGCATGCCATTAGTGATGCGCTGCTTGGTGCGGCGGCGGCAGGCGACATCGGCCATCATTTTCCGGACAGTGACGACGCGTATAAGGATGCGGATTCGAAGGAACTGCTGCGCAAGGTTGCGGATATTGTTCACGATAAAGGATACACCATCGGCAATATTGATGCTGTAGTTATGGCGCAGCGACCGAAGCTGGCGCCTTATATTTCGGCCATGCAGCAAGCGATTGCTGATGTACTAAGTCTTGAGACCGATCAGGTCAATGTGAAAGCGACAACGACGGAAAAGCTTGGATTTACCGGACGAGAGGAAGGCATGGCTGCCGAGGCTGTCTGCTTGATTGACAGACACTATGACGCCTGCCCGCAGCGCTGAGTCTCTTGGCTTTGGTGCAGCGAGTTTCTCTGCACATCATTTCAGAATAATTTAACAGAAAACAGCAAGGTGCCCTCAAAAATGAAAGAAGGATAAAAGGCTTTTTCAGCGGGACTAAGTATAAGAAAAGGTAGAGCTTGGTCGTTGCAGCGCCAATCTTCGTCAAGCTTTTCTAACGAGCGGCCGTATCCCTATGAGGGCAAACCATGCTAAAATAAAGGTACTAAAGGAAAGCGGTGAACGTTGTGTCAGAAGAAGTCAGGGTACGCTATGCGCCGAGTCCGACCGGTTTTTTGCACATCGGCAATGCGCGGACGGCCATTTTTAACTATTTGTTTGCCCGGCACGCGGGTGGAAAGTTTATCATACGAATCGAAGACACCGATCTGAAGCGCAATGTGGAGGGCGGTGAGGAGAGCCAGCTCCATTTTTTGAAATGGTTGGGACTGGACTGGGATGAGAGCGTCGACGTTGGCGGCGGCTACGGCCCGTATCGCCAGATGGAGCGGCTGGATATCTACCGAACCTATTGGCAGCAGCTGCTCGACCAAGGGCTGGCTTATAAATGTTACTGCACACCGGAAGAACTGAAGGCCGAGCGTGATGCGCAAATGGCGCATGGTGAAACGCCGGGATATTCAGGAAAGTGTCGTCATTTGACGGCGGAACAAGTGGCGGCTTACGAGGCAGAAGGGCGCCGGCCAACGATTCGTTTTCGAATTCCGGATAATGAAATTATTGAATTTACCGACATTGTCAAGGGTCATGTGGCTTTTCACTCGTCGGACATCAGCGACTTTGTGATTGTAAAACAGAACGGAGTACCGACCTATAATTTCGCGGTCGTTATCGACGATCACTTGATGCGAATTTCTCATGTCCTGCGAGGCGAAGAGCACATTTCCAATACGCCAAAGCAGATGCTGCTGTTCCGCGCTTTTGACTGGCAAGTACCGACATATGGCCATATGACACTGATTGTGAATGAACAACATAAGAAACTGAGCAAGCGTGATAACAGCATTGTTCAGTTCATTGAGCAATATCAGAAAATGGGTTTCTTGCCGGCGGCCTTGTTTAACTTTATTACGCTGCTCGGATGGTCGCCAAAGGGTGAGGAAGAAATCTTTAGTCGCAAGGCGTTCGTTGAACTGTTTGATGTCGATCGGCTGAGCAAATCGCCGGCCATGTTCGACAAGAATAAGCTGGAATGGATGAACGGACAGTATATCAGCAAGCTGCCAGAAGATCAGTACGTTGAATTCACTGTCCCATATTTAGTTGACGCGGGCCGTCTTCCGGTTGACATGACACCGCAGCAACGTGAATGGGCGCGACGGGTCGTGCTGCTTTACCAAGAACAATTACATTATGGTGCACAAATTGTCGATTTGAGTCAGATGTTTTTTGACTCGTCTGTTGAGAAAGCGACGTTCACGAAAGACGAAGAAAAAATCCTCGACGGTGACGAGGCGGATCATGTTCTGTCCATTTTTAGAGAAGAACTAGTGAAGCTGGACAGCTGGACGGCCGAGCAGATTGCGCCGGTCATTAAGACCGTTCAAAAAGCAACGGGTCAGCGCGGCTGGAAATTGTACATGCCAATGCGTGTGATTGCAACGGGATCGCAGCACGGCCCGGAACTGCCCGCTGCTCTTGAACTGCTCGGGCGCAATCTTGTTATTAAAAGGCTTGACCAATATCTTGCACGCTAAGAAGATATGGAGGTTTCAACAGCATCCAGTACGGGAAATACTGGGATTGGGCGTGCCGAAGAAGTCTCGCAGACGCTGACTTGTCTCGGGAGAGGTGCGGTGAACATTGCCGGAGCGTCACGTCTTAAAGGGCTTGGTGCTGTTAAGTGTCGCGCAAGAAGTGTCCGACTGTTGATCAGCTGGCCAAAGTGAACGATCAGACATATAATAAACAACAAAAACGATGAAGAGGAAGAGTAAAGATGCAGTCACCGCGGACAGAGAAGACGATGAACAGCTGAGAATCGTCGCGGAACCGGTCTTGAATTTGCCCCTCTGAGTGTCTTTCTGAAAAGGATTCAAGTGCGATGAGTAGGAGAGAACGGCAGGCACCGTTAAACGCCGGAAAGAGCGGGAGGAGTTCACCCCTCCAAGCAAAGTGGGACCGCGTCTACAGGCGTCTTTGTGCGAGAAAAGCATAAAGACGCCTTTTTTGTCGATCGGCACAGTCGAGACAGGAAAGAGGTGAGTACAGGATGTTTAAGCGGGTACGTGAAGATCTAAGAAATGTTTTTGATCAAGATCCGGCGGCGCGCAGTGCATTTGAGGTCATTTTGACGTACTCAGGACTGCATGCAATCTGGCTGCACCGGGTGGCACATTTTCTCTGGTGCAGAAGGTGTATGTGTTTGGCACGCATCCTGTCACAATTCAGCCGTTTTCTGACAGGAGTGGAAATTCATCCTGGCGCAACAATCGGTCACCGCTTTTTTATTGATCACGGGATGGGCATCGTCATTGGCGAGACATGCGAGATCGGTGATGATGTGACCTTGTTTCAAGGGGTTACGCTTGGCGGAACCGGTAAAGAAAAGGGTAAGCGCCATCCGACCATCGGCAATGATGTGCTCATTTCAACGGGGGCTTGCATACTTGGTTCGATAACGGTCGGAGACCATTCAAAGATTGGCGCCGGTTCGGTTGTGCTGCACAATGTGCCGCCTCATTCGACAGTCGTCGGTATTCCTGGGCGTGTTGTTCGCGAAAACGGGCAGCGTGTGCATCATCACGATCTTGACCACGGGCTGCCTGATCCTGTTGCCGATACAATCAAAAAATTGACAGAGCAGCTCTCGGCTGTAAAAGCCGAACTGAATGAGCTGAAAAATAAACAAAACAAGGAGTGACTTAATTGGCGATTAAAATTTTTAATACGGTGCAGCGGCAAAAAGAATTATTCGTACCGCTTGTCAACGGGAAAGTGTCCATGTATGTGTGCGGACCGACAGTCTATAATTATATTCATATCGGCAACGCTCGGCCTGCGGTTGTCTTTGACACAGTGCGACGTTATTTTGAGTACAGCGGTTATACTGTTAATTACGTGTCGAATTTTACCGACGTCGATGATCGGCTGATTCGAGCGGCAAACATTGCCGGTACGAGCGTACCTGAAATTGCTGAACAATTCATTAAAGCTTTCAAAGAAGATGTCGCCGCGCTTAACGTCCGACCGGCAACTGTCAACCCAAGGGCCACGCAAACGATGCCCGAAATCATCCGCTTTGTCGCCGGACTTGTCAACAAAGGATTCGCGTACGAAGTGGACGGCGACGTGTACTTTCGCGCCCGAAAGTTCAGTCAGTACGGCAAACTGTCACACCAGTCCATTGAAGCGCTGAAGGCCGGGGCGCGCGTTGAGGTCGATGAGCGCAAGGAGGACCCACTTGACTTTGCGTTGTGGAAACGGGCAAAAGAAGGCGAAATTAAATGGCGAAGTCCGTGGGGCGAAGGCAGGCCGGGCTGGCACATCGAGTGCTCGGCAATGGTGGAAAAGTACCTCGGCGAAACAATTGATATTCATGCCGGCGGGTCCGATCTCATTTTTCCTCACCATGAAAATGAGATCGCACAGTCGGAAGCACTGCACGGCAAAACGATGGCCCGCTACTGGATGCATAACGGACATATTCAGATTAATCATGAAAAAATGTCGAAGTCACTCGGCAATGTCGTGCTTGTGCGGGACCTTGTGCATCACTATGATCCGCAGGCGCTACGGTTCTTCATTCTGTCGGTGCATTACCGGCATCCGATCAACTTCAGTGATGCATTGATCGAAGACGCGGTGCAGGCACTTACACGGCTGAAAACAGCTTTCCGTAATCTTAGTCATCGGTTGCAGGGGGATACGATAGCAGAAGACAGTGCGACATTGAGCCGTTATCGTGAGAAATTCAGCGAAGCGATGGATGATGATTTTAACACAGCCAATGCGGAGGCGGTGCTCTTCGACATCGTTCGCGAGGCCAATGCTGCGTTGCCCAAAGCATCTGCTCAGCCGGCTGTTTTGCATGCCTACCAGAGGCTCCTTCAAGAACTCTCAGCGGTGCTCGGTGTGACTTTGTGCGATAATAAAGCAGAATTTTTGGCGAACGATGTGGAAGCACTTATTCAAAAAAGGGAAGAGGCACGGCAAAAAAAAGACTATGCGTTATCTGATGCTATACGCCGGCAATTGACTGATAAGGGCATCATTCTTGAAGATACCGCTCAAGGCGTGCGCTGGAGGAGGGGATGACAATGACAGCTTTGACTCACACCATTGATCCGGATGCTTTAAGCAGCTTGGCCCTCGCGTTTATGGGCGACGCGGTCCTTGAAGTGTACGTGCGCCGTGCGGCTATTGCCTCCGGAGCGGCGAAGATCAATAACTTGCATCACATTACAGTCGGGTACGTGTCGGCAAAGGCACAAGCCGATTTCCTCCGCCAGCTGGTGGACAGTGATAGGTTGACGGAGGCTGAGCGCGCGATCGTCAGGCGCGGGCGCAATGCAAAGGCGCATGCCGCTCCGCGTCATACGGATGTGCAGACATACAATTATAGTACCGGCTTTGAGGCATTGATCGGCTATCTTCATTTTTCAGGACAGGCTGAGCGCCTCGATGAAATCATGGCGTTCATGTTTGTCCGCCATCCGATGAAGGAAGGTGACGGCAATGAGTGAAGAATGGTTGTTCGGCCGTCATCCGGTTAGTGAGGCGCTTCGTTCGGGACGCACGATTAATAAGATCTGGCTGAATCGCGAAGGCAAGGGACTCAGTGAACTGATCGATCAAATTAAGGCAAGCGGTACAGTCTACCAGTTTGTTCCGCGTCAGAAGCTCGATCAGCTTGCCGGATCAGAGCACCATCAGGGGGTGGTGGCATCCATTGCTGCTTACCGCTATGCTGAACTCGACGATCTGTTCGCACTTGCCGAACAGCGCAGTGAACACCCCTTTTTTCTCATGCTCGACAGCGTCGAGGATCCGCACAATCTAGGCTCCATTTTGCGCACGGCTGATGCGACAGGATGCCATGGCATCATCATTCCGAAAAGGCGATCAGTCGGACTGACAGCAGCCGTTGCCAAGGCATCAACAGGAGCCGTTGAATACGTGCCGGTTGCACGTGTCCCGAATTTGGCAACGGCGATGGCGGAGATGAAGAAACGGGGTGTCTGGTTTGCCGGCACAGCCGCAGATGCAAAGACGTTATATACCCATGCAGACTATGCTTTACCGCTTTGTCTGGTCATCGGAAATGAAGGAGAAGGTATGTCACCGCTCGTCCGCAAACGATGTGATTTTCTGATCAGTATACCGATGCGAGGACAAGTCACGTCGCTAAACGCATCGGTAGCCGCCTCACTTCTCATGTACGAAGTCTTTCGTGGTCGGGAGGGGCAGACTGATGGATGACATCTTGATTGTAGACGGTTACAATGTAATAGGGGCGTGGCGGCAGCTCAGTGATCTGAAGCAGCAAGACTTTGAGAATGCACGCGACTTTCTGATTAATAAGATGGCGGAATATCAGGCAGTCACCGGCTGGCGAGTCATCGTTATTTTTGACGCTTACTTGCTTCCCGGACGAGAGACATCGACGCGCCGCGCGAATGTTGAGGTCATTTATACGAAGCGCAATGAAAAGGCAGATCAGAAAATTGAGGGGCTGATCAGTAAGATGAAGAATGTGAAGACGCGTATTCACGTGGCAACATCAGATCTGGCTGAACAATCTGCTGTTTTTTCTCAGGGAGCGCTGCGAAAACCCTCCCGCGAACTTATTGAAGAGATTGAAAAGATTGATCATCAAATTTCGGAGCAGACGCTCAGCCGACCGATCCAGTCAGGCGGTCGGATAGTCATTGACGAATCGACTCGAAAAAAGCTGGAACAAATGCGAAGAGGATTTTGAATTTTATTGCAATTCATTTTTTAGTAAGGTATAATTTTCAACAAGATCTTCCTGCCCGGAGGGATTGCGGATGACAGCCAGTTTATTTCAGGGCGCCATAGCGTCTGTTCATTTGTTCGACGAAGAGCAACTGTTGGCTGCCGCTCATAACGGCAACAGCGAGGCACTCAACCTTCTGATTGTGCGGTATAAAAACTTTGTTCGTTCAAAAGCAAAGTCCTATTTCTTGATCGGCGCGGAAAAAGAAGATATTGTACAGGAAGGCATGATCGGGCTTTATAAAGCCATTCGTGATTACCGTGACGATAAGCTGTCGTCGTTTAAAGCCTTTGCCGAGTTGTGCGTAACGAGGCAGATGATCACCGCCGTCAAAACAGCGACGCGGCAAAAGCATATTCCTCTAAATTCATATGTTTCTCTGGACAAGCCAATTTATGATGAGGAGTCAGAACGAACGTTGATGGATGTCGTTCGTGAAGTTCGTTCGACCGATCCTCAGGAATTACTGATTGATCGCGAAGAATATGACAATATTGAAGAAAAGTTGATCGGCATGCTGAGTGATCTTGAGCGCGATGTGCTGAACCGTTATTTGGACGGACAGTCTTATCAAGAGATTTCAATTGAATTGAAACGTCATGTCAAATCCATTGATAATGCGTTGCAGCGGGTAAAGCGCAAATTGGAGCACTGCCTACGCCTTCGGCAGGTCCCCTCTTAATTGGTATCGACACAACGAATCATCATAACGGATTTTAGCCGCTTCGGATGCGTGATCGAACGCAATGGCAGGAAACAGCTGGGAGTATTTGATGTTTGTTATTTGGGAAAATGTGTGTGATATGTGTTTTTATTGACAACGACTGTGGTCACGTGATATATTTGAAATAATAGAAGTATGGAAGAGAGGCGCGTGATGCCTTTCTTTCTTTATGTTTTCAGTCATTTTTGAGAAAGCTGTTAGCGGCATACGACAAGTGGATGAACTGGATGTTAAGCATGATCGAGCGGAGGTAAGACAAGCATGGCAGGCATCTTTAGGGGGATTGGCAATTTCTTTCGAGATATTGTCAAGGAATCAAAGATTGTAACATGGCCGACACGTAAAGATTTGTTCAAATATACGGTCGTCGTTGTCATAACTGTCGTTTTTTTAGCCGTATTCTTTGTACTGGTCGATATGGGCATTACGCAGCTCATGCATCTTGTTACCGGGCAGTAAGTGGTTGAAAGCGGACGTGATGGCGATCAAAGGCGGAGGCAAGCAGAATGGAGAAAAACTGGTATGTTATTCACACATACTCAGGGTATGAAAATAAAGTCAAAACCAATTTGGAAAAACGCGTGGAATCCATGGGTATGGCAGATAAGATTTTTCGTGTGCTTGTACCGATGGAAGAAGAAACAGAGATTAAAAATGGTCAGAAAAAAACGGCGATGCGCAAAGTTTTTCCGGGCTATGTGCTGACAGAAATGATCATGACCGATGATTCGTGGTATGTCGTTCGAAACACGCCGGGAGTGACCGGCTTTGTCGGATCTTCCGGCGCAGGTTCAAAACCGACACCGCTTCTACCGGAAGAGGTGGATGCCATTCTTAAACAGATGGGGCTGCGGGAACAGGCGCCTAATGTTGACTTTGCGATAAAAGAACAAGTAAAGGTCAAATCCGGCCCGTTTGCCGACTTCATCGGTAGTGTGGAAAATATAGATGTCGAAAAAAGCAAGCTGAAAGTGCACGTCAACATGTTTGGTCGTGAAACGCCGGTTGAACTCGATTTTGATCAAGTCATTAAGCTGGATTAGTGCACTGTGGCTGCAAACGAGCGCTTGCGCGTGATAAGGCAGACATTTTGAAAAAATGAATAGTATCAACGAGCGGGTAACCTTGCATTATTGGGGCTGCCCGTGTATAATTTTAATGTTTGTATGATTTTACTGATCTCCCCATCGTTGCTTGTAAAAGGGAAGCGCCATAGAGAATGTGTGCAGGACATGTTATCCGGTGCACAAATTGTGACAGGGAGGTGCTCTTATGGCTAAAAAAGTCATTAAACTTGTTAAACTGCAAATTCCGGCAGGTAAAGCGAATCCGGCTCCGCCGGTTGGCCCGGCACTGGGTCAGGCGGGCGTTAACATTATGGGATTTTGCAAGGAATTTAACGCGCGCACATCAGATGAAGCGGGTATGATTATTCCGGTTGAGATTACGGTTTTTGAAGACCGTTCGTTTACGTTTATTACGAAAACGCCACCGGCTGCCGTGCTGCTGAAAAAGGAGACCGGCATTGAATCCGGATCGGGTGTGCCGAATAAGACAAAAGTTGCAACAATCAAGCGCGATAAAGTGCGCGCGATTGCTGAACTGAAGATGCCTGACTTGAACGCTGCGACGGTTGAGTCGGCCATGCGCATGATTGAAGGCACAGCCCGCAGCATGGGTATCGTTGTCGAAGATTAAAACACATACGGTTTTTGTTTGGCGATCAGTGGGAGGTCTAGTACAAACCGTCAGCACCACTAAGGAGGATTAGAAATGGCTAAAAAGGGTAAGAAATTCGTGGAAGCCGCCAAGCAAGTTGACCGCACAAAGGCATACGATGTCGCTGAAGCCGTCAACCTTGTCAAAAAGATTGCGCCGGCCTCGTTTGATGAATCGGTTGACGTTGCCGTGCGTCTTGGCGTTGATCCGCGTAAAAACGATCAACAAGTGCGCGGTGCAGTGGTTTTGCCGAACGGCACAGGCAAGACGCAGCGTGTACTCGTTTTTGCACGCGGCGAAAAAGCAAAGGAAGCTGAGGCGGCCGGCGCAGATTACGTCGGCGAACAGGACCTTGTCGAAAAGATTAACGGCGGCTGGTTCGAATTCGACGTTGTCGTTGCAACACCGGATATGATGGCTCAAGTCGGGCGGCTTGGCCGAGTGCTTGGACCGAAAGGCTTGATGCCGAACCCGAAGACCGGCACGGTTACTTTTGACGTCGAAAAAGCGGTTAAGGAAATCAAAGCTGGTAAGGTCGAGTACCGCGCGCAGAAAGACGGTAACGTTCATGTGCCGATCGGCAAGGTATCTTTTGAAGACGAGAAGCTTGTTGAGAACTTCAAAGTGTTGATTGAAACACTGGTTAAAGCAAAACCGGCTGCCGCTAAGGGCACATATTTGAAGAATATTGCTGTTTCTTCAACGATGGGGCCCGGCGTCAAGGTACTTCCGACGCTTCGCTAATTGTTTGCCATTGACATTCGGCGAATATGTCGATATACTCAGATTTGTTTGTATAGGCTGTCACGGTGAACCGCTTTTGTTTTGTTACCGGGTTAGCTAACTGCATATGCATTCACTTACCGTAGACAGCAGGGGCATTTTAGATGCTTAATTCATCCCTGCCGAGGCTGAGCGTGTCCAATCGCGATGATGATATGGATGGGTAAACTCCTCGTGCCTTGTCGGCGAGGAGTTTTTTGACGCTTTTTTCTCCGCAAGTGACTTGCCGCAAAAAAACGAAGAGGAGGTGCCCTGCTATGAGCAATGCAAAGATTCTTGAGTCCAAGAAACAGATCGTTGATACGATCGTGACGAAACTGAAGGAAAGCGCGGCTGTTGTGGCTGTTGACTATCGCGGACTGACAGTCGCCGAAGTAACGGAGCTGCGCAAACAACTTCGTGAAGCCGGTGTGGAGTATAAAGTATATAAAAATACTTACGTCCGCCGTGCCACAGCTTTGGCCGGACTGAGCGCGTTTGACGAAGCACTGACGGGGCCGACAGCGCTATCGTTCAGCAAAGAGGACGTTATTGCGCCGGCCAAAGTGCTCTACAATTTTGCCAAAACACACGAGGCGCTTGAACTCAAAGCGGGCGTTATCGAAGGTCAGCCGACGCCGGTTGACCAAATTAAGGCGCTTGCAGAATTGCCGTCGCGTGAAGGTTTGCTGTCAATGCTGGCCAATGTTCTTCAAGCCCCGATCCGAAACCTTGCTGTCGATGTAAAAGCTATTGCCGACCAAAAAGCTCAAGAAGCCTAACGGCATGCGTATAGACGCGTATAAAATTTAAGGAGGATTTCTACACTATGACTAAAGAAGAGATTATCGGCGCAATCAAAGAAATGTCCGTTCTCGAATTAAATGATCTTGTTAAGGCGATTGAAGAAGAATTTGGCGTGACGGCTGCTGCTCAGGTTGCCGCTCCGGCTGCCGGCGGTGCCGCTCAGGAAGAAGAAAAGACGGAATTTGATGTTATTCTTGCCGATGCCGGTGCTCAGAAGATCAAAGTCATCAAGGTTGTTCGTGAAATTACCGGACTTGGCTTGAAGGATGCAAAGGCACTTGTTGACGGTGCACCGAGTCCTGTTAAGGAAGGCGCGAATAAAGAAGAGGCCGAAGAAATCAAAGGCAAACTTGAAGAAGTCGGCGCTAAAATTGAATTGAAATAAGTTCAATGACTGAAAAGCCCGCGCCCAGCGCGGGCTTTTTGCATGCGCTACCCCGTGTTCAAAGGTTAAAAGGAGGCAAACTTGATGGACGACCACTATTATTCTGAACATCCCCATGCTGCCAGTTTAAGGCGAACGTTTCAAACGGAACTGAGGGGGCTGCACCTGACATTGACGACGGATCGCGGCGTTTTTTCGAAAAGCAGTGTTGACTTCGGATCACGGCTTTTAATCGAACATTTTGAGGAACCCTCGATTACGGGAGCCATTCTGGATGTGGGCTGCGGATATGGTCCGATCGGTATCGCCATCGGTAAGGCGTACCCGCAGCGGCAGATTGTTATGACCGACATCAATGAGCGTGCCGTTCAGCTTGCCCGTGAAAATGCAGCAGCCAATGCGCTGCGCGCCACCGTGTTTCAGGGTGACCGCTTATCGGCGGTGCAAGGTTTATTTGCCGCTGTTGTGTCTAATCCGCCGATCCGTGCCGGCAAGGCGGTTGTTCATGGTATTTTTGCAGACAGCTGCGCGGTTCTCCTGCCGGGAGGCACGTTCTGGACAGTTGTTCAAAAAAAGCAGGGGGCCCCGTCGGCTTTGGCTCGTCTCCGGGAGCTGTATGAAGACGTTCGTATGATTGCCCGCAGCAAAGGATACGCTGTTTTTCGCGCCAAAAAGGCTTGACGATATATTTTCAATGTGGTATTATGTCATAATGCTAACATTGATATAGGTGTCAGTTTATGATTCCCTTATTTTGGGAAAAATAAATAGGTCTCTGTGATATTTAAATGTTTAAAGTCTGGGTTGCCGATTTATTTACTATGCTCGAACAGGGGTGAAGCAGTTGACAGGTCAACTCATACAATGCGGACGCCACCGACAGCGCAGGAGCTATGCGCGCATTAAGGAAGTGCTCGAGCTCCCAAATCTGATTGAGATTCAAACCGCTTCTTATCAGTGGTTTCTCGATGAGGGTATCCGTGAGATGTTTCAAGATATTTCGCCCGTCGAAGATTTTACCGGCAATCTCTCGCTGGAGTTTGTGGACTATAGTCTGGGCGAACCGAAATACTCGGTTGAGGAATCTAAGTCGCGGGATGTGACTTATGCTGCGCCGCTTCGTGTCAAGGTTCGCCTGATTAACAAGGAAAGCGGAGAAGTCAAGGAGCAGGAAGTGTTCATGGGAGACTTTCCGCTGATGACTGAAGCCGGTACGTTTATTATCAACGGCGCAGAGCGTGTCATCGTTTCACAGCTTGTGCGTTCGCCAAGCGTTTATTTCAATGAAAAAGTAGATAAGAACAGCAAAAAGGGCTTTGGCGCGACGGTCATTCCAAACCGCGGCGCCTGGCTTGAATATGAAACAGATGCCAAAGATATTGTGTACGTGCGCATTGACCGGACACGAAAAGTGCCGGTGACGGTTCTTCTGCGCTCACTCGGCTTCAGCAGCAATCAGGAAATTATTGAACTGCTTGGCGATGAAGAATATTTGCGCAATACGCTCGAGAAAGATAATACAGATAGCACGGACAAGGCACTCGTCGAGATCTACGAGCGTCTGCGCCCGGGCGAACCGCCAACTGTAGAGAATGCCAAAAGTTTGCTGGAAGCTCGCTTTTTTGATCCGAAGCGCTATGATCTGGCCAATGTCGGCCGCTATAAAATGAATAAAAAACTGAATATCAAAAACCGATTGTTTAATCAGAGGCTGGCAGAAAAACTGATCGATCCGGAGACGGGGGAAATTGTCGCAAATGAAGGCACTTTGCTCGATCGCCGTACACTTGATCGATTACTGCCAATTATCGAAAAGAACATCGGATTTTCAGAGACTACTCCAACGGACGGCGTAATCGCCGGTCAAAAGGTCCGGCTGCAATCAATCAGTGTCTATTCACCGTTTGATGAAGATAAGGGCAAGGTTATCAAGATCATTGGTAATTGCAGCATCGACCCGAAAATCAAGCATATTACACCGGCGGACATTTTGTCGTCGATCAACTATTTTTTCAATCTGCTTCATGGCATTGGAAATACGGATGATATTGACCACCTTGGCAACCGTCGACTTCGCTCCGTCGGTGAACTGCTGCAGAACCAGTTCCGCATTGGCTTGTCGCGCATGGAGCGTGTGATTCGAGAAAGAATGTCGATTCAGGATACAAACAGCATTACACCGCAGGCCCTGATTAACATTCGCCCTGTCATTGCCTCGATCAAGGAATTTTTCGGCAGTTCGCAGCTGTCACAGTTCATGGATCAGACGAACCCACTGGCAGAACTGACGCACAAGCGCCGGCTCTCAGCCCTCGGGCCGGGCGGGCTAACGCGTGAACGCGCCGGCATGGAAGTGCGTGACGTTCACTATTCGCATTACGGGCGGATGTGCCCGATCGAAACGCCGGAAGGTCCGAATATCGGACTGATTAACTCTTTGTCGAGTTATGCGCGCGTCAACAAATATGGCTTTATTGAGACGCCCTATCGCCGCGTCGATCCGGACACCAACAAGGTGACGGAGCATATCGACTATCTGACAGCAGATGAAGAAGACAATTACGTCGTTGCTCAGGCTAACGCTGAACTCAGTGAGGACGGTTCGTTCAAGGAAGATCATATTCTTGCACGTTTCCGAAGCGAGAATCTTGTTGTTCACAAAGATCGCGTCGATTATATGGACGTTTCACCCAAACAGGTCGTGTCCGTCGCGTCCGCCTGCATTCCGTTTTTGGCTAATGATGACTCCAACCGTGCCCTGATGGGAGCTAACATGCAGCGCCAGGCTGTGCCGCTATTGCAGCCTGAAGCACCGCTTGTCGGCACAGGGATGGAATACGTGTCAGCCCGTGACTCGGGTGCAGCCATCCGCAGCAAGCATCGCGGGCGGGTGGATTACGTGTCGGCACGGGAAATTCGCATTCGCACCATTGAAACAATTAACGGTCATGATACAGAAGGCGACGTGATCACTTACCGTCTTGCCAAGTTTGAGCGCTCGAACCAAGGTATGTGTTACAATCAGAAACCAATTGTCACCAAAGGAACGGTCATTGAAAAAGGGGAAATCATCGCTGACGGACCGTCGATGGATAAAGGGGAGCTGGCGCTCGGCCGCAATGTGCTCGTCGGCTTCATGACGTGGAACGGTTATAACTATGAAGACGCCGTGATTATGAGCGAGAAGCTAGTGAAAGACGACGTTTACACATCGATTCATATTGAAGAATATGAATCTGATGCCCGCGATACGAAACTCGGTCCCGAGGATATTACCCGTGACATTCCGAACGTCGGTGAAGATGCACTGAAGAACCTTGATGATCGCGGCATTATCCGCATCGGTGCTGAAGTGCGCGACGGTGACATACTCGTCGGTAAAGTGACGCCTAAGGGTGTTACTGAGCTGACGGCCGAGGAGCGCCTGCTGCATGCCATCTTTGGCGAGAAAGCACGTGAAGTCCGCGATACGTCGCTGAAAGTCCCTCATGGCGGTGGCGGGATTGTGCATGATGTGAAAATCTTTACCCGCGAGGCGGGAGATGAATTACCGCCGGGTGTCAACGAGCTTGTTCGCGTTTATATTGTTCAAAAGCGAAAGATTCATGAGGGCGACAAGATGGCCGGGCGTCACGGCAACAAAGGTGTCATTTCGAAAATATTGCCGGAAGAAGACATGCCATTTCTTCCCAACGGCCGTCCGCTTGACATCATGCTGAATCCACTTGGCGTACCGTCACGAATGAACATCGGACAGGTGCTGGAGTTGCATTTGGGTATGGCGGCACGCGAGCTGGGTATCCATGTAGCCACGCCGGTATTTGACGGTGCGCGTGAAGAAGACGTGTGGAGTACGCTCGAGGAGGCCGGGTTGCCGCGCGACGGCAAGACCGTGCTCTATGACGGGCGCAGCGGGGAGCCCTTTGATAACCGTGTGTCCGTCGGCGTCATGTATATGATTAAGCTGGCACACATGGTCGATGACAAACTCCATGCTCGTTCGACGGGCCCATATTCGCTTGTGACCCAGCAGCCACTTGGCGGTAAGGCTCAGTTCGGCGGCCAGCGTTTTGGTGAAATGGAAGTTTGGGCGCTTGAGGCTTATGGCGCCGCACACACGCTGCAAGAAATTCTGACCGTCAAATCCGATGACGTTGTTGGGCGCGTGAAAACGTATGAAGCGATTGTCAAAGGAGAAAATGTTCCAGAACCAGGCGTGCCGGAAGCCTTTAAAGTGCTGATTAAGGAACTTCAGAGCCTTGGCATGGATGTAAAAGTTCTTGCCGCCGATCATTCGGAAATCGTCATCAAAGAACTGGAAGATGAGGAAGAGGCACTTGATGAGAGCCTGAATGTGCAAGTCTGACTAGTGATTAATGAGGCACCAAAATGACACAGCAATAGCAGACCGGCAGTTTTCGGACGGCACGTTGAACCATATACTGAAGAATAAGGGAGGTTGCCCCCTTGCTGGATGTCAATAAATTTGAATTCATGAAGATTGGTCTGGCTTCGCCGGATAAAATACGTTCCTGGTCGCATGGTGAGGTGAAAAAGCCGGAAACAATCAATTACCGCACACTGAAACCAGAAAAAGACGGTCTGTTTTGCGAACGCATCTTCGGACCGACGAAGGACTGGGAATGTCATTGCGGGAAGTATAAACGCGTGCGCTATAAAGGTGTCGTATGTGATCGCTGTGGTGTCGAAGTGACCCGAGCGAAAGTGCGCCGCGAGCGCATGGGACATATTGAACTGGCAGCCCCCGTGTCGCACATTTGGTACTTCAAGGGGATTCCGAGCCGCATGGGACTGCTGCTTGACATGTCACCTCGCGCGCTTGAAGAGGTTATCTACTTTGCTTCTTACGTTGTCATTGAGCCCGGGGATACTCCGCTTGAGAAGAAGCAGTTGCTTTCGGAAAAAGAATATCGCAACTACTATGATAAGTATGGCAGTGCATTCAAAGCCGGGATGGGTGCTGAATCGATCAAAAAGTTGCTTCAAGATGTCGATTTGGATAAAGAGTCGGCCGCTCTTCAAGAGGACTTGAAATCGGTGCAGGGGCAGCGACGGACGCGTGCCGTGAAACGCCTTGAAGTTATTGAAGCATTCCGCGAATCAGGCAATGAACCGTCGTGGATGATTCTTGATGTGCTGCCGGTCATCCCGCCGGAACTGCGGCCGATGGTTCAGCTCGACGGCGGTCGCTTTGCGACTTCCGATCTTAACGATTTGTACCGTCGGGTAATCAATCGGAACAACCGCTTGAAACGGCTGCTTGAGCTCGGTGCGCCGAGCATCATTGTTCAGAATGAGAAGCGCATGCTGCAGGAGGCGGTTGATTCATTGATCGATAACGGTCGCCGCGGTCGCCCGGTCACGGGTCCCGGTAACCGTCCGCTCAAGTCGCTCTCCCACATGCTAAAAGGCAAGCAAGGCCGCTTTCGTCAGAACTTGCTCGGCAAGCGCGTGGACTATTCCGGCCGTTCGGTTATCGCCGTCGGACCGAGTCTGCAAATGTATCAATGCGGATTGCCAAAAGAAATGGCGCTTGAACTGTTCAAACCGTTCGTTATGAAGGAACTTGTGGCGCGCGGCATCACGAATAATATCAAAAGCGCCAAACGTAAAGTGGAGAAAGTCAGCTCGGATGTGTGGGGTGTGCTTGAAGATGTCATTAAAGAGCATCCGGTGCTGCTTAACCGTGCCCCGACGCTGCATCGACTCGGTATTCAGGCTTTTGAACCGAGAATCGTAGAAGGGCGTGCCATCCGTTTGCATCCCCTCGTTTGTACGGCTTATAATGCCGATTTCGACGGTGATCAGATGGCTGTGCACGTTCCGCTCTCCAGTGAAGCGCAAGCTGAAGCGCGGCTGCTCATGCTCGGTGCTCAGAATATTTTAAATCCAAAAGACGGCAAGCCGATCGTTACGCCGTCGCAAGATATGGTGCTTGGCAACTATTACCTA
Organism: Sporolactobacillus sp.; assembly: GCA_047722915.1. Classification (GTDB taxonomy): domain Bacteria; phylum Bacillota; class Bacilli; order Bacillales; family Sporolactobacillaceae; genus Sporolactobacillus. Next base: position 32,128 of record JBDNZQ010000016.1, on the reverse strand, counting down.
ACGCTTGAACGCAAAGGGGCCATTGGCGAGGGCAAGGTATTCAAGGATGTCGACGAAGCCCTGCTCGCCTATAACAACGGGTATGTGCATCTGCATTCACGCATTGCCATTCCGGCAAAGTCGACGCATAACCCGACGTTTACGAAAGAACAAAATAGCCAGTATTTGTTAACGACAGTCGGCAAACTGATTTTTAATCATATTTTGCCGTCATCTTTCCCATACATTAACGAACCGACCGACCACAATCTGCAAGTGGCGACGCCGGATAAATATTTCGTGCCGATGGGAACGGCGATTGCTGAGGAAATTGCTTCACGCGAGGAGATTTCACCGTTCAAGAAGGGGTATCTTGGCCATATTATTGCCGAGGTGTTCAAACGTTATAAAGTGACGGAAACATCGAAATTCCTTGACCGTCTGAAAGCGCTCGGCTTTCAATATTCAACGAAAGCCGGCATTACAGTCGGGGTGTCAGATGTTATCGTTTTGCCGGAGAAAAAAGAAATTCTGGACAAGGCGGAATCGGACGTCCAAAACGTTACCAAACAGTTCCGACGCGGATTGATTACTGAAGATGAGCGGTATGAACGCGTTGTCGGCATTTGGAGCGACGCCAAAGATACCATTCAATCGAAGCTGATGGATTCACTTGAGAAAACGAACCCGATCTTTATGATGAGTGACTCGGGTGCCCGAGGCAATGCGTCCAACTTTACGCAGCTTGCGGGCATGCGCGGATTGATGGCTGATCCGTCCGGACGGATTATTGAACTCCCAATTATTTCCAGCTTCCGTGAAGGGTTGACCGTGCTGGAATACTTCATTTCTACGCATGGTGCCCGCAAAGGGCTTGCTGATACAGCGCTGAAGACAGCCAACTCGGGTTATCTGACACGCCGACTCGTCGACGTGGCACAGGACGTGATCGTCCGTGAAGACGACTGCGGAACGGACCGCGGGCTTGTTGTTCACGCGATTCGCGAAGGCAATGAAGAAATTGAGAGTCTGTACGACCGTCTCGTCGGCCGCACGGCAAACCAGACGGTGTATGATCCGCAGACCGATGAGGTTCTCGTTCATAAGAACGATTTGATCAGTGAAGATGCAGCGACAAGAATTGTGAACGCCGGTATCGAAGAAGTGGAAATCCGTTCCGTATTCACCTGTGAAACACGCCATGGTGTTTGCCGCAAATGTTACGGTCGCAACCTTGCGACCGGATCACCGGTAGAGGTTGGCGAAGCCGTGGGTATTATCGCAGCCCAGTCGATCGGCGAACCCGGTACGCAGCTGACAATGCGCACGTTCCATACCGGCGGTGTTGCCGGCGATGACATTACCCAAGGTTTGCCGCGTATTCAAGAATTATTTGAAGCACGCAATCCGAAAGGGCAGGCGACAATTTCTGAGATTGACGGCGTTGTGACGTCGTTGACTGAATTAAAAGACAAACGCGAGCTCGTTGTAAAAGGCGAACTTGAAACGCGCAGCTATACGATCCCGCTTAGTGCGCGTATGAAAGTCAGCGAAGGCAGTGAAGTTAAAGCCGGCGAGCCGTTGAATGAAGGTTCGATCGATCCGAAGGAATTGCTGCACGTTGTCGGACTGTTCGGCGTACAGAATTACTTGCTGCGGGAAGTGCAGAAAGTATATCGGATGCAGGGCGTTGAAATCGGCGACAAGCACGTGGAAGTGATGGTTCGCCAGATGATGAGAAAGATTCGCGTGATCGACAGCGGCGACACCGAGGTACTGCCCGGATCACTTGTCGATATTCACCGTTTCAAGGATGATAACCGGGATGTGTTGCTGAAACGTAAGCTGCCGGCAACCGGCCGTCCGGTTCTTCTCGGTATCACAAAAGCGGCTCTTGAAACAGAATCATTCCTGTCAGCTGCCTCGTTCCAGGAGACAACACGTGTGCTCACTGATGCGGCGATCAAAGGCAAGATTGATGAGCTTGTTGGACTTAAGGAAAATGTGACGATCGGTAAGCTGATTCCGGCAGGTACGGGCATGCCGAAGTATCGGAACATTGTGCCGGTAACGGCCGAAGAATTGGAGAAGGAAGAGGCAGTTGAAAAAAACGGTGCGTTAATAAATCAGGAAAGCTGATTGGGTGTTGACAACCGACTTTTTCGAATGCTATTATAATCTGGTGCTCTTGAACACTGGTTGCTTTGGAGGATGTCTTTTCTATGTCTTATGAAAAAGTGACACGGGCAAAAGATCATTTAATTATTGGTACGAAACAGGCGTTAAAAGCCATGAAGGAAGGCCGTGTCGAAGAAGTTATTATTGCTGAAGACGCGGACGTCCGTGTGACCAATAAAGTACTGACCCTTGCGGAAGAAGTTGACGTTCCGGTGAGCGTCGTCGGTTCGATGAAAAAGCTCGGCCAGGCTTGCGGCATTGAAGTTGGCGCGTCTGCCGTTGCAATAAAAAAATAATATTTTTGCAAGGCCGTTTGCGGCTTTTGCAAAAATAATTTTTTGTCGAAAAAGGAACCGCCTGGATCAGTGGTATTAGTCAGTATTAAAAAATGAAGGGAGGCACATGTTCATGCCAACAATTAATCAGTTGATTCGTCAAGGACGCCAATCAAAAATTAAGAAATCAACTGCTCCTGCGCTGAACAAAGGCTACAACAGCTTTAAAAAGTCACTGACAGATGACTTTGCACCACAGAAACGGGGGGTGTGCACGCGGGTTGGCACACTGACACCAAAGAAGCCTAACTCCGCTCTGCGTAAGTACGCACGTGTACGGCTCTCTAACAATATTGAAGTGAACGCTTATATTCCGGGTATCGGTCACAATCTTCAAGAGCACAGCGTCGTGTTGATTCGCGGCGGCCGTGTGAAGGATTTACCAGGTGTGCGTTACCACATTATCCGCGGAGCGCTTGATACAGCAAGCGTAGTTGACCGCAAACAAGGACGCTCGAAGTACGGTGCGAAAAGACCGAAAGCATAATAAGAACGAATAAAGGAAGGAGGAATTGCTATGCCAAGAAAAGGCCCAGTTGAGCGGCGCGACGTTCTGCCTGATCCGCTGTACAATTCAAAGCTGGTTACACGTCTGATTAACCGGATTATGGAGGACGGCAAGAAGGGGAAGGCACAAACGATTCTTTATGAAGCGTTTGACTTGATTAAAGAACGCACCAATCATGAACCGATGGAAGTATTTGAACAGGCACTGAAGAATGTTATGCCTGTACTCGAAGTTAAAGCACGCCGTGTCGGAGGTTCCAACTACCAGGTACCTGTTGAAGTGCGCCCGGAGCGAAGGACGACACTCGGGCTCCGCTATCTTGTGAATTATTCACGGCTGCGCGGCGAAAAGACGATGACCGAACGCCTCGCCAATGAGATCATCGATGCTTCAAACAACACGGGTGCATCTGTTAAGAAACGCGAAGATATGCATAAGATGGCTGAAGCCAACCGAGCATTTGCTCATTACCGCTGGTAAGCGGCTGACCCACTGAGGAGGAAAAGAAGATGCCAAGGGAATTCTCCCTAGAGAAAACGCGAAATATCGGTATCATGGCTCACATCGACGCCGGTAAAACGACGACGACGGAACGCATTCTTTTCTATTCCGGCCGCATTCATAAAATCGGCGAGACGCACGAAGGCGCATCGCAGATGGACTGGATGGAGCAGGAAAAGGAGCGCGGCATTACGATTACGTCTGCCGCGACCTCTGCACAATGGAAAGATCACCGAATTAACATTATTGACACCCCAGGGCACGTCGATTTTACTGTTGAAGTTGAACGCTCACTCCGGGTGCTTGACGGTGCCGTCACGGTGCTCGATGCGCAGTCAGGTGTTGAACCACAGACTGAAACGGTATGGCGTCAGGCAACGACATATGGTGTCCCGCGTATCGTGTTTGTTAACAAAATGGACAAAATCGGCGCCGATTTTCTTTATTCATGCCGCACACTGCATGATCGGCTTCAGGCCAATGCTCATCCGATTCAGTTGCCAATGGGCGCTGAAGATAACTACAAAGGTGAGATTGATCTCGTAGCGATGAAAGCATACATCTATGAGGATGATCTCGGTTCGATCATTGACGCGGAAGACATTCCGGATGAATATAGGGAACAGGCTGAAGAATATCACGAAAAACTCGTTGAGGCCGTTGCTGACGTTGACGACGAGTTGATGGAAAAATATTTGAACGGTGAAGAGATCAGCGAGGAAGAACTGAAGGCGGGCATTCGTAAAGCGACATGTGCCGTCAAATTCTATCCGGTGCTCTGCGGAACGGCGTTCAAGAACAAGGGTGTTCAGCTTGTGCTGGATGCAGTAATCGATTATCTGCCGTCACCGCTCGATGTTCCCTCCATTAAAGGAACAGTTCCCGACTCGGAAGAAGAAGCCGAACGTCCGGCTGACGACAGCGCACCGTTTTCAGCGCTTGCTTTCAAGGTCATGACCGACCCGTTTGTCGGAAAGCTGACTTTCTTCCGCGTATATTCGGGAACAGTCGATGCCGGCTCGTATGTACTGAATTCGACAAAGGATACGCGTGAGCGTATCGGTCGTATCCTGCTGATGCACGCCAATCACCGCAGTGAAATCAAAAAGGTGTATTCAGGCGATATTGCTGCCGCAGTCGGACTGAAGAATACGACGACCGGTGATACACTTTGCGATGAAGACAATGCCGTTATTTTGGAGTCCATGCAATTCCCTGATCCGGTTATTCATGTGGCTATTGAGCCGAAATCGAAGGCCGACTCGGATAAGATGGGTATTGCCCTTGCCAAACTTGCTGAAGAAGATCCGACCTTCAAGACGCATACAGACGAAGAAACCGGACAGACGATCATTGGCGGTATGGGCGAGCTTCATCTGGATATCATTGTTGACCGCATGCGCCGTGAATTTAAGGTGGAAGCAAACGTTGGTAACCCACAAGTGGCTTACCGCGAAACGCTCACAAAGGCGGGTCGAGCAGAAGGCAAGTTCATTCGTCAGTCCGGCGGTCGCGGACAATATGGTCACGTTTGGGTCGAGTTCGAACCGCTTAAAGAGGGCGAAGGCTTTGTTTTCGAAAACAAGATCGTCGGTGGTGTTGTGCCTCGTGAGTATATCCCTGCGGTTGAACAGGGACTCAGAGAAGCGCTTCAGAACGGACTACTCGCCGGCTATCCGTTGATTGATGTCAAGGCCAGTCTCGTTGACGGTTCATATCATGATGTCGATTCAAGTGAAATGGCTTTCAAAATTGCCGCTTCAATGGCACTAAAAGCCTCCAAGTCACTTTGTGCGCCGGTTATTCTTGAGCCGATCATGAAGGTGGAAGTCAGCATACCTGAAGAGTATCTGGGCGATATTATGGGCGACATTACGAGTCGGCGCGGACGGGTGGATGGCATGGAAGCACGTGGAAACGCGCAAGTCGTTGCTGCCCATGTTCCGCTCGCTGAAATGTTCGGTTATGCGACGTCTCTTCGTTCGTCAACCCAAGGGCGCGGCACCTTTACGATGCAGTTCGATCACTACGAACAAGTACCGAAGACGGTCAGCGAAGAGATTATTAAGAAAGCTGCCGGTGAATAATCAGGCTGCTCTATATCGCTTGATTGTCACAGTATCCCTTTTATTGTAAGCTAGGGAATAGGACATGCATGACGTCACGTTCCTTGCTGCATATAAATTAAAAACTAATGCATTGATTTAAAAGGAGGATTATATATCCATGGCTAAAGAACATTATGAACGCACAAAGCCTCACGTTAACATCGGTACGATCGGGCACGTCGATCACGGTAAGACGACACTGACTGCCGCAATCACGACTGTATTGGCAAAGAAGGGCATGGCACAGGCCCGTGCTTATGATACGATCGACGGCGCACCGGAAGAGCGCGAACGCGGTATTACGATCTCGACAGCACACGTTGAATACGAAACGGAAAGCAGGCACTATGCACACGTTGACTGCCCTGGCCACGCTGACTATGTCAAGAATATGATTACGGGTGCAGCTCAGATGGACGGTGCTATCCTCGTTGTTTCCGCCGTTGACGGCCCGATGCCTCAGACGCGTGAACACATTCTGCTTGCTCATCAGGTCGAAGTACCGTCGATTGTTGTCTTCCTTAATAAGACAGATCAGGTTGATGACGAAGAACTGCTTGAACTCGTTGAAATGGAAGTTCGCGATCTGCTGTCCGAATATGGCTATCCGGGCGACGATGTGCCGGTTATCAAAGGCTCGGCTTTGAAAGCTTTACAGGGTGATGCTGAAGAAGAAAAGCATATCCTTGAATTGATGGACGCTGTTGATGAATATATCCCAACACCTGCCCGCGAAACAGATAAGCCGTTCATGATGCCGGTTGAAGATGTATTTTCGATTACCGGTCGTGGTACAGTTGCCACGGGCCGTGTTGAACGTGGTACAGTTAAGATCGGCGATGAAGTGGAAATTCTTGGATTGACTGAAGCACCGAAGAAAACGACAGTTACCGGCGTTGAAATGTTCCGTAAAACGCTTGACTATGCAGAAGCCGGCGATAATATCGGCGCACTGCTTCGCGGTGTCGGCCGTGAAGACGTTGAACGTGGTCAGGTATTGATCAAACCAGGTACCGTTACGGCTCATAAAAAATTTAACGCACAAGTGTATGTTCTGAAGAAAGAAGAAGGCGGGCGCCATACACCGTTCTTTTCGAATTATCGCCCGCAGTTTTACTTCCGGACAACGGATGTAACCGGCACGATCACGCTGCCGGAAGGCACCGAGATGGTTATGCCTGGCGATAACGTCAACATGCTCGTTGAGTTGATTGCGCCGATCGCCGTTGAAAAAGCAACAAAGTTCACGATTCGCGAAGGCGGCCGTACAGTTGGTGCCGGATCAGTTTCAGAGATTCTGGCATAAACAATCAAGCAGCTGTTTTAGAAAACGCACGCTCTACTCAGAGCGTGCGTTTTTTGCGCAGTCGCTAAGAAATTGTAAAAAGTTTTGCAACATTTTCATGAATTAAAAACAAAAGCGGATGGCAGAAAAACCTATGGCAAGCGAACGGTCGGAGCACTGTTGTCCTAGAGAAGGACTTGGTGCAGCCAAGTCCTTCTAATTGATTTTTTAAGCGAAAGCAAGTAAAATTAAAAAGCTGCCGCAGAAAAAAATAATTATTTTCTTGCTTCTGCCTCTCACTACATGTATAATTAGAGGGTTGGTTTTCAGCAATGATGCGGGAGGTTGCGGATACACCCGGCTCCTTTGCCAAGGCGGGGTATGTGGAAATTTCCGCGGAGCAAGTCTATTTTTAAAAAATGGACGACAAAAGGAGGGAATACAATGGCAAAGCAAAAAATTCGCATTCGTTTGAAGGCATACGATCACCGCATTCTTGATCAGTCCGCTGAAAAAATTGTAGAAACGGCAAAACGTTCAGGCGCAAAGGTATCGGGACCGATCCCGCTTCCGACTGAAAAGTCGATTTATACGATATTACGGGCTGTTCATAAGTACAAAGACTCGCGTGAACAATTCGAAATGCGTACGCACAAGCGTTTAGTTGATATTGTTGAGCCGACGCCTCAGACCGTTGACTCGCTCATGCGACTCGATCTTCCGTCGGGTGTAGACATTGAAATCAAGCTGTAAAAGCCATTTTAAACTAACAGGAGGTGTTACGGATGACAAAAGGAATCTTAGGCAAAAAACTTGGCATGACGCAGATTTTTGCTGAAAACGGCGATGTGATCCCGGTGACTGTCGTTGACGTGTCTGATAACGTTGTTCTTCAGAAAAAAACCGTGGAGACAGACGGATACGAAGCCATTCAAATTGGCTTTGATAAGCTGAAAGCGTCGCGCGTCACCAAGCCGCTGCAAGGTCAGGCAGACAAAGCCAAAGCGGAACCTAAGCGCTTCGTCAGAGAAATCCGTGACGTAGATCTTGCGGCATATGAGGTTGGCAAGGAAGTAGCCGCAACAACTTTTAAAGCAGGCGATGTTGTCGATGTAACCGGCACGTCAAAGGGTAAGGGTACACAAGGGCCGATCAAGCGAAATAACCAATCACGCGGGCCAATGGCACACGGTTCCCGCTATCACCGCCGTCCCGGATCCATGGGCGTTATTGATCCGGCACATGTTTTCAAAGGAAAGAAGCTGGCAGGCCGCATGGGCGGCGAACAGATTACGGTGCAGAACCTTGAGATTGCCAAGGTCGACGCTGATCGTCAACTGTTGCTCGTCAAGGGCAATGTTCCCGGCGCAAAGAAAAGCTATATTATTATTAAAACTGCGATTAAATCTGTCAAAGAAAAATAAGAAAGGAGGATATTTCCATGCCTCAATTAACTGTTCTTGATCAAAAAGGCACTGAAGTGGGCAATGTTGAACTTTCTGATGCCGTATTCGGTATTAAGCCAAATGAAAATGTCGTCTATCAGGCGATTATTATGCAGCAGGCATCACGCCGCCAAGGCACGCATGCTGTAAAAAACCGGACTGCCGTTCGTGGTGGCGGTCGTAAGCCGTGGAAACAAAAGGGAACCGGACGCGCCCGTCAAGGATCGATCCGTGCACCGCAGTGGGTTGGCGGCGGAACCGTCTTCGGCCCGACGCCGCGCAGCTATGCTTACAAGCTGCCCAAGAAAGTACGTCGCCTTGCGATTAAGTCGGTGCTTTCTGAAAAAGTTATTGACAAGGATCTTATTGTACTTGACACACTGAACTTTGATGGGCCAAAGACAAAGGACTTTGCGGCCGTTCTTGATAACTTGGCAGTGGCTGGTAAAGCGCTGTTTGTCACTCGTGATTTTGATAGTACCGTCGCACTCTCAGCACGTAATATTCCGGGCATTACGGTTCTGACAGCAACGGAAGTTAATGTGCTTGACGTCGTTGCCCACGGCAAACTCGTTGTCACACGCGAAGCAGCTGAAAAGCTCGAGGAGGTGCTCGGCAAATGAGAGATATCCATGACGTGATCAAACGCCCTGTGTTGACTGAGCGTTCGACCGAACAGTCCGCCGAGAAAAAGTATACGTTCGAGGTTGAACGCCACTGCGGCAAGTCTGAAATTAAGCGGGCGGTTGAGAAAATCTTCGAAGTAAAAGTTACGAAAATCAATACATTGATCGTCAAGTCCAAGCCGAAACGCTATGGCCGTTTTCAAGGCTATACGTCCGAATGGAAAAAGGCTATTGTTACGTTGTCCCCTGAGAGCAAAGAGCTCGACTTCTATGCAGGAGAATAATTAAAGAAGGAGGTCGTTAAATATGCCACTTAAAAAGTATAAGCCGACGTCTAACGGGCGTCGAAATATGACGTCTCTGGACTTTTCGGAAATTACGACGAATACACCGGAAAAAACGCTGCTCGTAGCGCTTCCGAAGAAAGCCGGTCGCAACAATCAAGGGAAATTGACCGTACGTCACAAGGGCGGCGGTCACAAGCGCCAATATCGTATTATAGATTTCAAACGCAATAAGGATGGCGTTCCCGGAAAGGTTGCAACGATTGAATACGATCCGAACCGTACGGCTAACATTGCACTCGTTCATTATGTGGACGGCGAAAAACGCTACATTCTCGCGCCGAAAGGGATAAAAGTCGGAACCCCGATCATGTCCGGTGAAGGTGCTGACATTAAGGTCGGCAATGCACTGCCGCTGAAAAATATTCCTGTCGGTACGATGGTGCACAACATTGAATTAAAGCCGGGCAAAGGCGGTCAGCTGATACGTTCCGCTGGCACATCAGCACAGATTCTCGGCAAAGAAGGCAAATATGTACTGATTCGTCTTGTTTCCGGCGAAGTGCGGATGATTCTTGAAACGTGCCGGGCAACGATTGGTCAGGTCGGTAATCTTGAACATGAACTCGTATCAGTCGGCAAGGCTGGCCGTACGCGCTGGCAGGGTATACGGCCGACGGTTCGCGGTTCAGTTATGAACCCGAATGACCATCCGCACGGCGGCGGTGAAGGCAAAGCACCGGTCGGCCGCAAGTCGCCGATGTCACCATGGGGCAAGCCGACGATGGGTTATAAGACACGCAGTAAGAAGAACCCGTCAGAACAATTTATTATCAGACACCGTAAGAAAAAATAAGGTCAGATAGATCAGCCATTTAATTGGAAGGAGGCCTATCAATGAGCCGTAGCGTGAAAAAAGGACCGTTTGCCGATGATCATTTGCTGAAAAAAGTGGCGGTTTTAAATGACAAGGATGAAAAGCGAGTCATCAAGACGTGGTCGCGTCGTTCAACGATTTTTCCTGACTTCATCGGTCACACGATTGCCGTTTATGACGGACGTAAGCATGTGCCGGTGTACGTGACAGAAGATATGGTCGGACATAAGCTTGGAGAATTTGCTCCGACGAGGACGTACCGCGGACATGCGGGATCCGACAAGAAAACAAGCCGCTAATGTGAAAGGAGGAACAGATGATGGAAGCAAGAGCAGTAGGCAGACAGATCCGCATTGCTCCTCGCAAGGCTCGCCTTGTTATTGATTTGATCAGAGGCAAGGAAGTCGGTTATGCTCTGGCCGTTCTCAGCAACACGCAGCGGGCAGCCTCACCGATTATTGCGAAAGTGCTCAAATCGGCAATTGCCAATGCGGAAACAAATTACGATATGGATAAAGAAGACTTGATCATCGCCAAAGCCTATGTCGATGAAGGCGCAACACTTAAACGTTTTCGCCCCCGTGCCCAGGGCCGGGCAAGCAAAATTAATAAGCGCACGAGCCATATTACAATTGTCGTGTCAGACGAGAAGGAGGGATAAAGCGTGGGCCAAAAAATTAATCCGATTGGATTTCGTATCGGCGTAATCCGGGACTGGGAATCCAAGTGGTATGCGGATAAGAATTATGCGGAATATTTGCATGAAGATATTAAAATTCGAAAGTATGTAGAAAACAGGCTGAAGGATGCCGCCGTTTCTTCTATTGAATTGGAACGTGCCGCTAACCGTATTAATATTACCATTCGTACGGCGAAGCCGGGCATGGTCATCGGCAAAGGCGGCACGGAGGTTGAAGAACTTCGCAAAGCGCTGAACGATTTGACCGGCAAACGCGTGCATGTCAATATATTTGAAATCAAGCAGGCTGATCTGGATGCCAAGCTTGTTGCCGAGAATATTGCCAAGCAGCTGGAAGGCCGTATTTCATGGAGACGCGCTCAAAAACAGACACTTCAGCGAGCGATGCGTGCCGGTGCAAAGGGTATTAAGACTCAAGTGGCCGGACGACTCGGCGGTGCGGATATGGCGCGTACGGAAGATTACAGCGAGGGAACGGTTCCGCTGCATACACTGCGTGCCGATATTGATTACGGCACTGCTGAGGCCGATACAACATACGGAAAAATCGGCGTCAAAGTATGGATTTACCGTGGAGAAGTCCTTCCGACGAAGGGAACAGCTACAAAGGAAGGGGGCAATTGATTATGTTGATGCCTAAACGTGTTAAATATCGCAGACAGCATAGAGGAAAGATGCGCGGCAAGACGAAGGCCGGCGCAGCGGTAACATTCGGTGAATTTGGTCTGCAAGCGCTGGAATCGGCGTGGATCACAAGCCGGCAAATTGAAGCCGCTCGTATTGCAATGACCCGCTACATGAAACGTGGCGGTAAAGTGTGGATTAAAATTTTTCCGCAAAAATCATATACAAAGAAGCCGCTTGACGTCCGCATGGGTTCCGGTAAAGGGGCACCTGAAGGTTGGGTGGCAGTCGTTAAACCGGGCCGCGTATTGTTTGAAGTTGGCGGTGTCAGTGAAGAAACGGCCGGCGAAGCGCTACGGCTTGCCAGCCATAAGCTGCCAATTAAGACGAAGTTTGTGAAACGTGTAGAATTGGGTGGTGACGCAAATGAAGGCTGAAGAAATTCGCAACTTAACCACTGCCGAAGTTGAAGAGAATGTGAAGTCTCTGAAAGAAGAACTGTTTAATCTGCGCTTTCAGCTAGCCACCGGACAATTGGAAAACACCGCCCGCATCCGCGAAGTGCGCAGATCTATCGCCCGGGCGAAAACGATTTTGCGCGAACGTGAACTCAACGTTCAGAACGGTTGAGAAAAGGAGGGTGAACCTGCATGGCAGAAGAAGTACGCGACAGCCGCAGAAAAGTACTGACCGGCCGCGTCGTTTCCGATAAGATGGATAAAACGATTACTGTGCTCGTCGAAACGTATAAGAACCATCATCTCTATGGCAAACGTGTTAAGTATTCAAAGAAATTCAAGGCACATGATGAGCAGAATCAGGCAAAAACCGGCGATGTTGTGGAAATTATGGAAACACGTCCGTTGTCTAAAGACAAACATTTCCGTCTCGTGAGAGTCGTTGAGCAAGCAGTTATTATCTGACTGTTCCCGCAGCAGGTGAACAGTCGAAAGGAGGCCATATCAGATGATCCAGCAGGAAAGTCGCTTGAAAGTTGCTGACAACTCAGGCGCCCGTGAAATTTTAACGATTAAAGTACTCGGCGGATCAGGCCGTAAAACCGCTAATATTGGCGATATTATTGTTGCTTCGGTCAAACAAGCGACGCCAGGGGGCGTTGTTAAGAAAGGCGAAGTGGTCAAGGCTGTCATTGTCCGCACAAAGCATGGCGTCAGAAGGCCGGACGGTTCTTACATTCGTTTCGATGAGAATGCTGCCGTTCTAATCCGTGAAGACAAGAGCCCCCGTGGCACACGAATCTTTGGACCGGTCGCACGCGAGCTGCGTGAAGGACAATTTATGAAGATTGTTTCGCTGGCACCGGAAGTACTGTAATTGGAAGAGCACAGGTAAAAGGAGGTGCGAGGCACCGTGGCAAAACTGCATGTAAAGAAAGGCGATAAAGTTCAAGTTATCTCGGGCAAGGATCGCGGCAAGCAGGGCGTCATCCTTGCAGCCTATCCGGCAAAGGAGCGTGTGCTTGTTGAGGGCATTAACATTGTCAAAAAGCATTCCAAGCCTTCTCAGGCGGCTCCTCAGGGTGGCATCATCGAGCGTGAGGCACCGATTCATGTGTCTAATGTCATGCTTGTCGATCCGAAAACGGGCGAACCGACCCGCGTCGGTCATCAAGTTATTGACGGAAAAAAAGTACGCGTCGCAAAGAAGTCGGGCGAAGTGATCGACTGATGCGGCTATGATGAAGGGAGGCAAAAAAATTGGGTTTGCTAAAAGAAAAATATGAAAAAGAAGTTATTCCGGCACTGACGGAGAAATTTCATTATACATCAATTATGCAAGTACCTGAGATCGAAAAGATTGTCATTAACATGGGCGTTGGTGAAGCGGTCCAAAATTCAAAAGTGCTCGACAGCGCGGTTGAAGATCTGACGGCATTGTCTGGCCAGAAGCCGGTTGTTACCCGTGCCAAAAAGTCAATTGCCGCTTTCAAACTGCGTGAAGGTGTGGCAATCGGAGCTAAGGTAACGCTGCGCAAAGATCGGATGTATGATTTTCTTGAGAAACTGATTGCTGTTGCGCTGCCACGCGTCCGTGATTTCCGTGGCATTTCAAAGAAGGCATTTGACGGTCGGGGAAACTATACGCTAGGCGTTCGTGAACAGCTGATTTTCCCTGAAATTGATTACGACAAAATTGATAAAGTGCGTGGCATGGACATCGTCATCGTTACGAGCGCCAAGACGGATGAAGAATCCTTTTCGCTGCTGCAATTGCTCGGGATGCCTTTCGCAAAATAAATTTTTAAAAAGGAGGCTATGCATTTTGGCTAAAACTTCAATGCTTGTGTCCGCACATCGGCCGAAGAAGTTCAAGGTACAGGAATATACACGTTGTGAACGTTGCGGGCGTCCGCACTCTGTCCTTAGAAAATTCAAACTCTGCCGTATCTGCTTCCGCGAACTGGCACATAAGGGACAAATTCCCGGCGTGAGAAAGTCAAGTTGGTAAAACTGAAGGAAATGGGAAGGAGGTCGATTTAGCATGACCATGACAGATCCAATTGCAGATATGCTAACGCGTATTCGTAATGCAAATATTGTCCGCCACGAACAAATTGAATTACCGGGTTCCGTCATTAAGAAGGAGATCGCGGAAATTCTGAAACGTGAAGGATTTATCAAAGATGTTGAATATATCGAAGACAACAAGCAGGGTGTGCTGCGTCTGTTCCTAAAGTACGGCGCAAATAAAGAGCGGGTTATTTCAGGACTGAAGCGAATCAGCAAGCCCGGTCTTCGTGTCTATGCAAGAGCCGGTGAAGTGCCGAAAGTGCTTGGTGGACTGGGCATTGCCATTGTCTCCACATCAAGGGGCGTAATTACGGACAAAGAGGCGCGAAGCCAAAATGTAGGCGGGGAAGTTCTCGCTTATATCTGGTAATGTGCGAATAAGAACGGAGGTGTAATGATGTCTCGTATTGGACTAAGACCGACGGCTGTTCCGGACGGCGTCACAGTGACGATCGACGGACAGACGGTAACGGTGAAAGGGCCGAAAGGCGAAATGTCGCGGACCTTTCATCCAGATATGATTATCAAGCAGGAAGATGGAGCGATTAGGGTCGCAAGGCCGGACGACTCCAACCAACATAGAGCATTGCACGGTACGACGAGCAGTCTGATTAACAATATGGTCATCGGCGTTACCCAAGGTTTTAACAAGAGTCTTGAACTTGTCGGTGTCGGCTATCGTGCCAACAAGCAAGGCAAAAATCTTGTTCTTAATGTCGGTTATTCTCATCCGGTTGAAATTGTACCTGAAGAAGGCATTGAAATTAATGTCGAAGGTAATAACAAGGTCATTGTCAGCGGCATTGATAAGCAGCGAGTGGGTGAAGTGGCTGCCAATATTCGTTCGGTTCGTTCGCCTGAACCGTACAAGGGCAAGGGTATTCGTTATGAAGGCGAGCATGTCCGCCGCAAGGAAGGCAAAACGGGTAAGTAAAGTCATTAACCGGATTCGACTGATCCGGATCAGTCACGCCGTACGGAAAGGAGCGATATACACATGATTACAAAGAAAGATAAAAATGCCATTCGCCAAAAAAGGCATCTGCACGTTCGCCATCGAATTAACGGAACGAGCGAGAGACCGCGGCTCAGCGTTTTTCGTTCTTCGAAAAATATTTATGCACAACTGATTGATGACGTAAACGGGGTTACACTTGTTGCTTCCTCGTCGCTGGACAAGGCGCTTGGACTTGAAAAAGGCAGCGATGTTGAAGCGGCTAAAAAAGTCGGTGAAGCAGTCGGCAAGCTAGCACTTGAAAAAGGCATTGAAGTCGTCGTCTTTGACCGCAGTGGCTATCTCTATCATGGCCGTGTGCAAGCTGTAGCAGAAGGCGCACGCGAAGCCGGTTTAAAATTCTGAGGATTAAGGAGGGGAATTCATGGCAAACTCTAATAACCGCAATAAAAACGATCGTAATAAATCGGAATATGAAGAACGTGTTGTTGCCATTAACCGCGTGGCAAAGGTAGTCAAAGGCGGTCGCCGTTTCCGCTTTGCAGCACTTGTCGTTATCGGCGATAAAAAGGGCAACGTCGGATACGGTCAGGGCAAAGCACATGAAGTACCAGAAGCGATCCGCAAAGCAATTGAAGAAGCAAAAAAGAATCTATTCAGTGTGCCGATTGTTCATACGACGATTCCGCATCAAATTGTCGGTCATTCAGGTGCCGGCAGCGTGCTTCTGAAGCCGGCTTCAGAAGGTACCGGTATTATTGCCGGCGGCCCGGTTCGTGCGGTCCTTGAGCTTTCCGGCCTTGGTGATATTCTGTCCAAGTCACTGGGTTCAAATAATCCGATCAATGTCGTCCGTGCGACGGTAGACGGACTGAAGAACTTGAAGCGTGCCGATCACGTGGCCAAACTTCGCGGCAAATCCGTTGAAGAGCTGATTGGCTAAGGAAGGAATGAATAACAATGGCTAAACTGGAAATTACGCTCAAGCGCAGCGTGATTGGCCGTCCTGAGACGCAGCGCGTAGCCGTGCGGACGCTGGGTCTGCGCAAAACCTATCAGACGGTTGTTCAGGAAGACTCACCTGCGATTCGCGGTTTGATTAATAAGGTATCACATTTGCTGAATGTACGAGAATTAAACGACTGAAAAATTAAGTAAAAAATTCAGTAAGGAGGTGCCAGGATGAAACTTTACGAACTGAAACCGGCTGAAGGATCACGCAGCACAAGAAAACGTGTGGGGCGCGGCTATGGTTCCGGACTCGGCAAAACATCCGGCAGAGGACAAAAAGGGCAGAAAGCGCGCTCCGGTGGCAAAATCCGCCGTGGATTTGAGGGCGGTCAGCTTTCACTTCTGCGAACACTGCCGAAAAGAGGATTTAAGAATCCGACTCGAAAAGTGTTTGCCATTGTGAATGTTGAGCAGCTTAACCGTTTTGAAAGCGGCACAGAAATTACGCCGCAGCTACTGCTTGATACCCGTATTGTCAGAAAACTGCTGGACGGCGTCAAAGTGCTTGGCGAAGGGAAACTTGATGTCAAACTAACGGTGAAGGCCGCTAAATTTTCTGCTTCTGCCAAAGAGGCTATCGAAGCTGCGGGCGGAAGCGTTGAGGTGATCTGATGTTTCAGGTGCTTTCCAGTATATGGCGACAGGCGGACATCCGTAAGAAAATTATCTTCACGCTGCTCATGCTGATTATTTTTCGGATTTGCACGTTCATTCCTGTACCGGGAATTAACACAGCAATGATCAATATCAGCGACTCCAGTGCGTTTGGCCTGTTTAATACGTTTGGCGGCGGTGCACTGCAAAATTTCTCAATTATCTCGATGGGCGTCATGCCGTATATCACGGCGTCTATCATCGTGCAACTCTTGCAGATGGATGTCGTGCCGAAGTTGACAGAGTGGTCGAAGCAAGGTGAGATGGGACGGCGTAAGCTGAATCAGATTACACGTTACGGGACGATCATCCTTGGTTTCATTGAAGCACTTGGTCTCTCCTATACGTTCAGCAGAAGTTATGCCGGACTCGTCGCCGATCCGTCCGTTTGGTCGTTTTTAATGATCGCGCTCGTTTTGACCGCTGGCACCGCCTTTCTTGTTTGGCTTGGCGATCAGATTACTGCAAATGGGGTTGGCAACGGTATTTCCATTCTTATTTTTGCCGGCATTGTCGCGCGCATCCCAACGGCGGTTAGCCAAATTTATCAGCAGCGCTTCGCCTCAGCGACCAATACTTTTATGGAGGTACTTGGTCTTCTGGCAATCGTCGCTGTTGTGCTCTTGATCGTGGTTGGCACGATTTTCGTGCAGCAAGGGGTGCGCAAAATTCCGATACAGTATGCCAAGCGGACGATGGGAACCAATACGTATAGCGCCGGACCGGCGCACTTGCCAATTAAGGTAAATGCAGCTGGCGTTATTCCAGTCATCTTCGCCATTTCGCTGATGATTACGCCACCGACGATTGCACGTTTCTTTGGAAGCAATTCTGTCACTGACTGGATCACCCGAATTTTCGATTACTCAACTATTTATGGCATGATTATCTATGCAGCTCTGATCATTGCCTTTACCTACTTTTACACCTTTGTTCAGGTTAACCCTGAAAAAATGGCGAAGAACCTCGCTGAGCAGGGCGGCTACATCCCGGGTATTCGGCCGGGCAAGAACACAGAGAAGTTCATTACGAAAATTCTCTACTGGTTGACCTTTCTCGGCGCGATTTTTTTGGCGCTCATTTCGCTCCTGCCCATTGTCTTCGGTGAGCTCGGCGACTTGCCGACAAGTGCACGAATTGGCGGCACAAGCCTGTTGATCGTTGTCGGTGTTGCACTCGATACAATGAAACGAATTGAAAGCCAACTCGTCAAAAGTAATTATCGGGGCTTCATTAACCGGTAGGTGAGCAATGGGTTTAAGATCATCGCTCAGGAGGCATCAATGAAGTTGAATTTAATTCTGATGGGTTTGCCCGGCGCCGGAAAGGGAACGCAGGCTGAACATATTGAAGAAACATACCATCTTCCACACATCTCGACAGGCGATATGTTTCGGCAGGCAATCAAAGATGGGACGGCGCTCGGTAAACAAGCGAAAGCCTATATGGATCAAGGCGCACTAGTGCCGGATGAGGTCACGATTGGCATCGTGCGTGAACGGCTTGCCCAGCCCGATTGTCAGGCAGGCTTTCTGCTTGACGGATTTCCCCGCACCGTTTCCCAAGCAGAAGCGCTTGATCGGATGATGAGAGATAGTGACCGTTCGATTGATGCCGTGCTGGCTATTGATGTTGCTGAGCAGCAGCTTATCGCACGGCTTAGCGGGCGGCGCGTCTGCGCGACATGCGGAGCCACCTACCACGTTGTCTATAATCCTCCGAAGCAGGAAGGACAGTGTGACAAATGCGGCGGTTTGCTCAAGCAACGCGCCGATGACAGCGCTGCGACAGTTCGCGAGCGGTTGCGTGTGAATCAGGAACAGCAACGGCCATTGCTTGATTACTATAAGCAACGCGGGGTGCTGAAGCCAATCAATGGTGATCGACCGATTGCCGACGTGTTCCGCGACGTGTCTGCACTGCTTAAGAGCCTTTGATCTGCTTATGCGGAGAAAGCGTACTGAAAAGCCAGGAAGAAAGCACTTGGCGAAAATGCCTGATTTTGTGCGACGATTTCTGCCTTCGATGATGTTACCGGCACTGCGATAATGAAATGGGATCTTGACAACGCAATTCACGAAGGTGATGATGATGGATAGTGATCAGGCTCAGCCTGTCCCCGGTCAGCTCGTTCAGGTCATTAAGGGGAAAGAGACCGGCTCTTATTTTGTAATCGTTCGTTTGCTTGATCACCGTTTTGTTGAAATTGCTGATGGTGACAGACGAAAGTTTGATAATGCAAAGAAGAAAAACATCATTCATCTCAAGCTTCAGGCGAACGTTTCACTTGAGGTTCAGAAAAGCCTTGTTGAGACCGGACGTGTGACAAATGGAAAACTGCGTTTTGCCGTCGCTCATTTTCTTGACGGCTTGGCAGGTAATTTAGGAAAGGGTGAGTCAGCCGATGACTAAAGAAGATGTCATTGAAGTTGAAGGCACCGTTATTGAACCGCTGCCCAACGCGATGTTTCGCGTTGAACTGGAAAACGGCCATAAAATACTAGCTCACGTTTCCGGCAAGATCCGCATGCATTTTATTCGCATTTTGCCGGGCGATAAGGTGACTGTTGAATTGTCGCCGTACGACGTATCGCGGGGCCGTATCACGTTTAGACACAAATAAAATTCAGGCAGAAATGCGCGCATAAAGGAGGGTTTTGTGATGAAGGTAAGACCGTCAGTTAAGAAAATATGCGAGAAGTGCAAGATTGTGCGACGTAAAGGTGTAGTCATGGTCATCTGTGAAAATCCCAAGCACAAGCAAAGACAAGGCTAATTAACAAGGAGGTGTGCTTATAAATGGCTCGTATTGCAGGTATTGATATCCCGCGTGAAAAGAGAGTGGTCATTTCTCTGACCTACATCTACGGCATCGGGCTTACGACTGCAAAGAAAATTCTTGCAGAAGCGAAAGTTTCCGAAGATACACGCGTCCGTGATCTGACGGAAGAAGAACAAACACGCATTCGCGAAGTTGTCGACCATTACAAAGTCGAAGGTGATCTGAGGCGTGAAGTGTCTCTGAACATTAAGCGCTTGATTGAAATCGGCAGCTACCGTGGCATTCGCCACCGGAGAGGGCTTCCTGTCCGCGGTCAGAACACAAAGAATAACTCTCGAACACGTAAAGGTCCGAAGAAAACAATGGCTAATAAAAAGAAATAATAAAGGCGGGTGAAAACAGCAATGGCAAAACAGCAACAACGCACGCGTAAGCGTCGGGTCAAAAAGAATATTGAGAGCGGAATTGCACACATTCGCTCAACGTTTAACAATACGATCGTCACAATTACCGATCCGCATGGCAATGCCATCTCATGGGCGAGTGCCGGTGGTCTCGGCTTCAAGGGTTCTCGGAAGTCAACGCCATTTGCGGCTCAAACTGCTGCTGAAGCAGCAGGAAAGAGTGCAATGGACAGTGGGATGAAAACGGTCGAAGTGTCCGTAAAAGGTCCGGGTGCGGGACGTGAAGCAGCCATTCGTGCTTTGCAGGCTGTTGGGCTTGAAGTCACCACCATACGTGACGTCACGCCGATTCCCCACAACGGCTGCCGTCCGCCAAAACGTCGTCGTGTCTGATTCGCGTGCGTATAGCATGCTATGAAACTGTTTATAATGCTTATTGGAAAATAGGATACTGCCCAAGCTCGTGCTGCTCTGACAGGCGCTGCCGGTGCCCGGCAGTCCCTTAATAAACGTTATGAAACAAAGCGAGGAAGCACGCCGTAACACTATTATTCGTAGGGCTTCGGTCCGCAGCGCTCGGACAGAAGTTTCGACGTTTTGAAGGAGGGTTTCTTGTTGATGATTGAGATCGAAAAGCCAAAGATTGATACGATCGAACTGTCGGATGATGGGAGCTACGGCAAGTTCGTCGTTGAGCCGCTTGAACGCGGATATGGTACGACTCTCGGTAATTCGCTGCGTCGGATTTTACTTTCATCCCTCCCGGGTGCGGCTGTAACCACCGTGCAGTTTGATACCGTCCTTCATGAGTTTTCGACAATTGAAGGCGTCGTTGAAGATGTCACGGCGATTATTCTGAATATCAAGAAACTGGCTTTGAAGCTCTATTCAGACGAAGAAAAAATGCTTGAGATTGATGTTCAACGTGAAGGCGTTGTGACAGCTGCCGATATTATTCATGACAGCGACGTTGAAATTCTCAATCCGGACCTAAAGCTGGCCACGCTCGATAAGGGCACGCATTTTCATGTCCGCATGCAAGCCAGAAAGGGACGCGGCTATGTCCCGGCTGAAGGGAACAAATCGGAAGATATTCCGATTGGCGTCATTCCGATTGACTCTATTTATACACCCATCGAGCGTGTCAACTATCAAGTTGAGAATACGCGTGTCGGCCAAGTTGCAAACTATGATCGGCTGACACTTGATGTGTTTACAAATGGAAGCATTCGATCTGAAGAAGCTGTAGCGCTTGCCGCAAAAATTCTTTCCGAGCACCTGAACCTGTTTATCAGCTTAACCGATCAGGCGCAAAAGGCTGAAATTATGATCGAAAAAGAAGAAGATAAAAAAGAAAAGGTGCTTGAGATGACGATTGAGGAGCTTGACTTATCAGTCCGCTCCTATAACTGCCTGAAGCGTGCGGGTATCAACACCGTTCAGGAACTCACACAAAAGTCGGAAGAAGACATGATGAAAGTACGCAATCTCGGTCGCAAGTCACTGGAAGAAGTGGAAGAGAAGCTGCATGATCTCGGACTCGGACTAAGAATCGAAGAGTAATGAAAAGAATCGCCGATTGATTTCTCTTTTTTGCGCAAAAAAGAAGAATAAAGCAATGACGGTGTATGTACGACAAAAATGTGAGCAGCTGAAAGGTTGCCGGTCTAGCCGATTGAACATACTTTGATTTGAAAAAGGAGGTATAGGGCATGGCCTATGCTAAACTCGGTCGCGATTCTGCGGCAAGAAAAGCGTTGCTGCGCGATTTGGCAACCGATTTGATTATTTATGAACGCATTGAAACGACATTTTCTAAAGCGAAGGCGGTGCAGCCTGTCGTTGAGAAAATGATTACGCTTGGCAAACGTGGCGATCTGCACGCACGCCGGCAGGCGGCAGCATTTGTGCGTAATGAAAAGGTCGATGGTGAGAACAAGCAGAACGCGGTTCAAAAACTGTTCGACGATGTCGCAAAGCGTTATGAGCAGCGTCAGGGTGGTTATACACGCGTTCTAAAAACCGGTCCGCGCAAAGGGGACGGCGCGGAATTGGCAATTCTTGAACTCGTTAAATAAGCAAGAGTCTGAAGCCGGCAGAAGCGAGTATTGTCCACTCGTTTCTGCTTTTTGTTTAACCGGGAAGAGAATGGGCATTACCGCGCCCGCGACTAACGAAGCCGGAACGCGTTTACCCTAAAGGACCGAGTCGCTTTTTGCCTGGTTTTTCTAATACGTTTAAGAGAGATTAAAGATGTCAGCGGGACTAAGTATAAGAAAAGCTAAGGCTCGTCCGTCGTCCAAGGGACTTGGCCGCGCCAAGCTTTTCTAATACGTTTAAGACAGATTAAAGCTTTCAGCGGGACTAAGTATAAGAAAAGCTAAGGCTCGTCCGTCGTCCATAGGACTTGGCCGCGCCAAGCTTTTCTAATCATGATTTTGAAAAATTGACAGGCGCAAAGAATAGTCGAGTTGAGCAGAGCTTGAGGAGGAGGCAAGAGCATGCAGGACATCATTGAAGTCAGCCATCTATTTTACCGATATCAAGAGAATCAGCCAGATGTGCTCAGCGACGTCAGTTTTTCAGTGCATCAAGGAGAATGGCTGGCAATCATTGGTCATAACGGATCCGGTAAGTCCACATTGGCCAAATGCTTGAATGGATTGTGTACGCCGCATAACGGAAGCGTCACGGTTGCCGGTTTCGATACTCAGAATGAACAGACGATCTGGGAGCTTCGCCGTCTTGTCGGGATGGTTTTTCAGAATCCGGACAACCAATTTGTCGGAGCCACGGTTAATGATGATGTCGCCTTTGGTATGGAGAATCATGGCATTCCGCGGGAGAAAATGATTGAGCGAATTGATGAAGTGCTGAAACTCGTGAAAATGGCTGGATTTGGCGAGCAGGAACCGCACCGCCTTTCCGGCGGGCAAAAGCAGCGGGTAGCGATTGCCGGTGTCATTGCTTTGCAGCCGTCTATTATCATATTGGACGAGGCAACCTCGATGCTGGATCCGGAAGGACGCCGTGATGTGCTCGAAACGATTCGGTTTTTGAACCGTTCGCGGGGACTGACAGTATTGTCGATCACTCATGACTTAGATGAAGCCATTCATGCCGACCGGCTGCTTGTCATGAATAAGGGGAAGCTGATTCGTGAAGGCAATCCGGAGCTGATTTTTCACCATGCGGCAATGCTTGAGAACATTGGACTTGACCTTCCGTTCGCGGTCAAAATGGAGCGCCTTTTAAACGAGAAAGGGCTGGCATTGAAAGAGAAGCCCCTTTCAAGGGAAGGGCTGGTGGACGTACTTTGGACATTACACTCGAACATGTAACCCATACATACAGTGCAGGAACGCCATACAGCCGCGATGCACTGACCGATGTCAGCTTAAGCATTCCCTCAGGCAGTTTTTTATCAATTATTGGGCGTACCGGCTCGGGTAAATCGACGTTGACGCAGCATTTAAATGGACTGCTGAAGCCGACAAGAGGCACCATTCGAATAGGCGATTTCGTTATCAAAGCCGGTGAGAAGACAAAGGAGTTGAAGGCGCTGCGCCAAAGAGTTGGCTACGTTTTTCAATATCCTGAACACCAGCTGTTTGAGGAAACGCTGCTGAAGGATGTGATGTTTGGTCCGCTGAACTTTGGTGTTGAGCGCAATGAGGCACTTCAGCGGGCAGAGGACAGTCTTCGGCTCGTCGATATCGCTGAGAGTCTTTGGCAGCGCTCGCCTTTTGATTTGAGTGGCGGACAGATGCGGCGCGTAGCAATTGCCGGTGTGCTGGCGACTCATCCGGAGGTTGTCATTCTAGATGAACCGACGGCGGGACTTGATCCGAGTGGTCACAAGGAGATCATGCACTTATTCAGCCGTCTGCACCGCGAGGAAAAGCGAACGATCATTATGGTCACGCATAATATGAGTGATGCCGCTAATTATTCAAATGCTGTTGCCGTGATGTCACAGGGCAAGCTTGTTGTGTCAGGCGCGCCGTCAGCCGTGTTTACACAGCCTGATGAATTGCGGCATGCCGGACTTGATTTGCCTGAGCCGATGCTTTTTCTTGAAAATTTGGCAAGCAGGCTTGGTGTGGCTGAACGTCCGGCAGCTTTTACGCTGGAACAAGCGGCTGATGAGACACTGCGACTGCTCGGGAGGGGGAGTGCGCATGTTTAACTTGATCATTGGGCAGTACGTGCCGATGGATTCTTACGTCCATCGACTCGATCCCCGTGCTAAGCTGCTCGGCCTGTTTGCGTATATTATCATTGTCTTTTTGGCGAACAACTGGGTGACATACGGGATGTTGACATTACTCTGCGCTGCCGGCGTGGCGACATCCAAGCTACCACTGGCATTCATCTATCGAGGGTTAAAGCCTGTTTTTTTAGTCATCGTATTAACATTTTTTTTAAATCTCTTTTTTACGCAAGGTGGACAGCCGCTTGTCAGCATCGGCTGGTTACATATTACGCGTGAAGGACTCTACCAATCGATTTTTATTTCAATGCGCATTTTTGTCATTATCGTTTCAACGACGTTGCTGACGCTGACGACCTCGCCGATTGCAATTACCGATGGACTTGAGGCGCTGCTTGCACCGCTAAAAAAAGTGAAAATCCCGGTTCATCAGTTTGCCCTGATGCTATCCATCTCGCTGCGCTTCATCCCGACACTGCTTGAGGAGACTGAGAAAATTATTAAGGCTCAGGCGGCACGCGGATCAGATTTTACAAGCGGTCCACTCAGGAGTCGCATAAAAGCCGTGGTTCCGCTGCTCGTCCCGCTCTTCGTGAGTGCCTTTAAACGAGCGGAAGACCTTGCTATGGCCATGGAAGCTCGCGGATACCACGGCGATGAGGGTCGCACCCGTTTTCATCTGTTGAAATGGGAAGGACGCGATACGGTTCTTCTTATTATTATATTGCTGCTGACAGCTGCGCTTGTGTTGCTGAGACGCTGAGGGTGGGGTTAGAATGGCAAAGTGGAAGTGTACGATGGCTTATGACGGCACACATTTTTCGGGCTATCAAGTGCAACCGGAGCGTCGCACGGTGCAAGGCGTTGTCGAGCAGGCGCTGAGAAAGCTGCACAAAGGGATGGAAGTAAAGATTGTCGCTTCCGGTAGAACTGACAGCGGTGTGCATGCGCGTGGACAAGTCATTCATTTTAGCAGTGATCTGCCGATTCCGGTTGATCGCTGGCCGAAGGCACTCAATGCCATGCTTCCGGATGATGTGCGAATTTGCCGCGCCGAGCAGGTGGCGGACAGCTTCCACGCCCGCTATGACGCTCATCGCAAAGAATATCGCTACCGTCTGCTGACGCGTCAGGAGCCTGATATTTTTCGTCGATTCTACACACTGCACGTTCAGACACCTCTGGATACGGAGCGCATGCAGGCAGCCGGACGGTTGCTCGTCGGTACACATAATTTCAGTTCTTTCTGTGCGGCAGACACTGCCGTTAAAAGTAAAACGCGCACCATCTACCGTTTGGATATTGCAGTTCACGGAGATGAGACAGAGATACGCGTTATCGGTAATGGTTTTCTTTATCAAATGGTTCGCATTATTGTCGGCACGCTGCTCGATGTTGGCAATTGCACATTCCCCCCCGAACAAGTTGCTGTGATTCTCGCTGCAGTCGATCGGCAGATGGCATCAAGAACAGCTCCGGCCTGCGGACTGACGCTCTGGAATGTACAATACAATTAAATTAATTATTGTAACATGAATGGCCTTGACAGTGAATAATTATTATTATAACATATATATCGGTATTCTAATTTGACCACTATTAGCCCCGAAAATAATGGATCAAAATAGACAACGGATAAGGGAGGGGCATCCTTCCGGCGTGGAACGGTTGTGGGTCGTTCCGGGCAATGATCGACTTTAAGGAGGAAATGATTGTGCGTACGACTTATATGGCGAATGCTTCCACTGTTAACCATAAATGGCTGGTAGTCGATGCTGAGGGTCAAATTCTTGGCCGCCTTGCCAGTGAAGTGGCTGCTATCCTTCGCGGCAAGACCAAACCGACGTTTACTCCGCATGTGGATTGCGGCGACAATGTCATTATTATTAATGCTGAAAAAATAGAATTGACCGGCAAGAAGTTGCTGGCAAAGAAATATACTCATTTTTCCGGTTTTCCAGGCGGCATTAAGCAGCGTTCGGCACTTGAGATGCGTCAGACACGTGCTCGTAAAATGTTGGAAATCACAATTAAAGGCATGTTGCCGCACAATAGCCTCGGGCAACAAATGTTCAAGAAGCTGCATGTTTATGAAGGGGCAGAACATCCGCATGCTGCCCAGAAACCTGAAGCTTACACGCTTCGCGGATAATTAAGGAGGAAACGATACATGGCACAAGTTCAATATTACGGTACTGGTCGCCGTAAAAGTTCAGTTGCCCGTGTCCGGCTTGTTCCGGGTGACGGCAAGGTGCTGATTAACGGCCGTTCCGATAACGAATATTTTAACTTACCGACGTTGCGTGCAATTTTGCGTCAACCACTCGTAACAACCGAAACAGAAGGACGCTACGATGTGCTTGTTAATGTTGATGGCGGCGGTTTTACCGGACAGGCGGGCGCCATTCGCCACGGCATTGCCCGTGCATTGCTGAAGGCTGACCCTGAATATCGCGCGTCACTGAAGCAGGCTGGCTTCTTGACGCGTGATCCGCGTATGAAAGAACGTAAGAAATACGGACTCAAGGGCGCGCGTCGCGCACCTCAGTTCTCCAAACGCTGATTCGTCAAGCGTTTCAAGTCCCTCTCCGGGAAATCGGGGAGGGATTTTTTTCGATTGAAATAGGCTGGGTGAGCATATTTATTTTGATTTTGTATTTTTGCACATGAATGTTTCATATTTTCCGGCCGCTTCGACACTCACAAATTTAGAAACAGGCGTGTAAATATTTGAAGCCGTTTTCATCCGTGTATGACAAAGAAACTTTTGCGTGTTTTCGAATCCATACAGCTGCGTGTAAATTTGAAACAAGGGTATGCCGTAATCCATGCGCACGAATTTCCAAGAACTCAGAATGCTTATCAAGACATTTTTAATCGTTCGTTCAGGAAAGCGGAGAGCAAGACGCAATGGACGAAAGTCGAACCGGCAAACCATGTATTCAATTTTTTCAGCAGGAATCCCAATTTCTAGGGAAAGTTCCCCTTGCCATGTACACCATCTTTGTAAAAACTCAATTTCCGTCGTCCAATGTGGAAAAAGCTGCTATGAGTGAGCACGGAACATTGGCTTACCCTATACACACGAGGGGGAACTGCAATGAGTGTAGTCATTGATTTTCAAGCAAAAAAATCCAGCAAACAGATGATTTTTGAAAAACGTGCACTGCGCGATATTTCAGTCAAAAAAATAGAACTGTCGATTGACGATCATTTTTCTGATCTTCTTCTGGCCGTATACCCTGATAGCAGTGTAGCAAAGGACATGGCCGCTGAATATGCTCTTGAAGCTTATTTGTGTGGGGCTGCCGCGGCTCCAAACGGGCTGCATGGTGACAATAAAGCAGCTGTTCGACATCGCTGTGAACGCATGCTTGAACGGTGCTGTGATGATTTTTATTCGTTCTGGCGATTCTGGCTTTACGATTTTGCTGTTTCAGATACGCTTGAGCAGACGTGCAGACACTATTTGGACAACTGGTGGGAAGAAGGGTACGATAATGTTTTAAAACGACTCAAGTTGAGGCTATAAGCACATACTGTCGGCATATTTTTTGCTGCTCCCCATATACATCTCAAGAAGACAAGCAGCGTGATGGAGGGAACGGCATGCAGCGAAGATGGATGATTGCCGGTGTGCTTATGATTGTACTGGCGGCTGTGTTAATTGGACTGCGCGGTTGGATCACCAGCCGTCACACTGAAAAAAGTTGGAATCTGCCGCTGGCCGGCCGCGTTATTGTTGTTGACGCCGGACACGGCGGAATAGATGGCGGTGCCGTTGGCGGCAGTACCGTCGAGAAAGAGATTACTTTAATTATCGCTCGAGATGTGCGCAATTACTTGCAAGAAACGGGAGCTATTGTTGTGATGACACGCGACAGTGATGATGACTTGTCAGATGATCGCTTTACCGGCCGCCATAAGACGCAAGACCTGCTCCGGCGTGCTTCCCTAACGAAAAAAAGCAAACCCGATGCATTTATCAGTATTCACCTGAACGCCATTCCTGATGCCCATTCACGCGGCGCACAGACTTTTTACTATCCAAAATCTGAAAAAAATAGTCGACTTGCCTCGCTTATTCAAGATTCACTGCGGCAGAGCCTTGAAAATACAAATCGATTGGCAAAAGCAATTCATCATGTCTATTTGCTGAAAAAGGCCACGCCTCCCGCAGCATTGGTGGAAATTGGTTTCTTATCCAATCCGACAGAGCGGGCCTTACTCGTGCGTTCAGATTATCAGAAAGCGGCAGCCGCAGCGGTTTGTCATGGCATCATGCGTTACTTCAGCAACGAAAAAATAAAGACCAATCCATAAAATATAAATAAACGCAGACGGTCACTCCATAAGGTTGTCGGTAAGCGTATATGACAAAGCAAAAAAAGATCGCGAGCGTGCACACGCCCGGTGGGCAATTGAACACATCGTTTAAGAGAACCTGCTGCTTATCTGATGTTTTTTATGCTTAACGCTTTCTTTTTTGCTATACTAAAATTAAAAGTACCCATTCCGAACAGCAGTCCCGGCTGGAGAAAGATGCCAAGAGAATGCGAAAGAACAGGTGGAGGAGAAACCATGCTGACCAGTGAACAAATAGAAACTGTTTTAAAGACCGTGTATGATCCATTTTTACATAAAACATTGCTTGAAACTCAGGCACTTAGGCACTGCGAAATTGATGAGGATGGACATGTCGGTCTTGATATTGCCCTGTCCAGTGCCGATCATGTGAAGCAAATGCAAATCCAAGTCGAAATTTCCGGCAAACTTAAGAAGGTTGGTGCAAAGTCGGTTGCGTTGCACTTTAGCGAATTAAGTGAAGAGGACATTCATTCACTCGGTGGATTTCCTGAAAAGGATAGCGGATTATTATCGGAGACGAGTAAAACAATTTTTTTAGCAATTGCAAGCGGCAAAGGAGGCGTTGGAAAGTCAACTGTCTCTGTTAATTTGGCGCTTGCTCTTGCGCGTCACGGGAAAAAAGTGGGTATTATGGATGCGGACATTTATGGCTTTAGTGTGCCTGATATGATGGGTATTGAAGAACAGCCAAAAATTCATGGAGACAAAATCTTACCCGTTGATCGGTTTGGCGTAAAGGTTATATCGATGGGTTTCTTCGTCGAAGATAACAATCCAGTCATTTGGCGCGGCCCGATGCTCGGCAAGATGCTGACTAACTTTTTTAACGATGTCGAGTGGGGTGACCTGGATATTCTGCTGATTGATTTGCCACCGGGAACGGGTGACATTGCGATGGATATTCACAGCAAACTACCGCACTCGAAAGAAATCATTGTGACGACGCCGCATCCGACGGCGGCCTTTGTTGCCGCACGTGCCGGTGCAATGGCGATTAAAACTGATCATGACATTCTCGGCGTTATTGAGAACATGGCTTACTATGAAAGCCGCAAAACAGGTGAGCGGGAGTATGTGTTCGGCAAGGGCGGGGGCGATAAGTTGTGTGAATTGCTCCATGCCGATCTGCTCGGCCGCTTGCCACTTTGTCAACCGGCGTCTGATGCCGGTGAATTTGCTCCCGGCGTTTATTTCGCCGGTGACGCTCCGGCGCAGATTTACGATGAAATTGCCGGAAAAGTTTTGACTAAGCTCGGGTAATGTTAAATATTAAAAGACATTATTGATTTCCGGCGAAGCTTTTGCCGGAATTTTCTTATAAGTAAAGAAAATCTATGATTTTTGCTGTTATACCGAGAAAAGCGGAGGCATGAGGAGGCCTTGCGGGAGAAGCGTGCCGGGCAGGCCCCGCAGACACTGGCCTGTTTGAGGAAGCTTGCGGTGCGCCCGCGATTAGCGAAACCGGAGCGCGGTTGCCTTAAAGAACCAGGCGGTTTTTGCCTGGTTTTTCTCATTGGGAGAGGCCGTAAAACGAAGTTTAAATTTTGGAGAAAGGCAAGATGACGGATGATCTTTGTACAGTGAGGTATCACTCAAACGTGCCAAGTGCTGAGAATGTGAAATAAATGTCCAATTAATGCCGTTACTTTGTCAGACATTCTTGAGTGAAATGGATCGAGTTTTGCCGCAGGTGCTGCCTGTCAACGTATATTTACTGAAAATAACAGCCGTATGGCCACAGAAGAGTTCAGATCGCCTGTCGAAAAGCGGGATGCCGCGATTTGATGGACGTTAGCGATAATCGCCTTTCACGTTGATCATTCATCCCATGGCGAAGAACGACTGCATAAAAAATCCGCTTTCCCGCATATTAAAAATGACTGGATGATTGATTGGTTGTGGAGGCGGTGATGATGAGGCGATCAGTTCTTGCTGTTACACTAATGCTTTTACTGGTGTTATTTGGCTGCGGTTCAAATGCTCAATCCAATCCATCTTATGGTGAAAGTAAAAAGATGGTCATTGATGTGCTAAAAACGGATGATGGTAAAAAAGCGCTACAATCGATATTAACAGAAAAAGAGTTTCGCTCGCAGATGTTGATAAGCGATGAGATTGTGAAAAACGCTGTGCTGGAAACCCTAGCGTCTGAAGCAGGAAGGCAGTCTTGGGAAAAATTAATGGACAAGCCAGATTTTATGACTAAGTTGGCACAGCTGGCCGAGTCTAAAAATCGCGCATTGCTAAAACAACTGATGAGCGATCCTGATTACCAGAAAATGCTCATGGATGTACTGAGCGCCCCAAAACTGCAGGAACAGTATCTGACGTTATTACGAACCGAGAATTTTCGAAAACAAATTCAGAATGACTTGCAGGATGCTATTGCAGCGCCTGATTTTCGAAAAAAATTGAGTGACACGATTTCTGAAATGCTGAAAAAACAAGGCGGAAAATGATTGCTGGGTTATTGCAGCTGTTCTGTTTTTGACTCGGTATCTGCAATTAAATTTTTCAAGGTGACAAATTGATAGCCGCGGTTCTCCATATCACGAATGATTAACATAACGATCCGATAGGTCTGTTTGTTTTGATCCGACGCACACAGATGAATCACGTCTCCGCTTCCGGCCTGCTCTAAGACAATTTTAACGATTGACGGGTAGGGCAATTGTTGTTCACTCGGTGGGTCAATACTCCATAGAACGGCCTGCAGGTTTAATTCTGCGGCTGTTTGTAAAAATTGAGTGTTGATCTTTCCGTTTACTGGACGAACCATTTGTGGGGTGGTTTTTGCGTATTTAGAAATTTTTGCATTAGCCATAAGCAGGTCGTTTTGAAGCGCATCGCTGCTCATCCGCGAGTTATCGTCCCCCATGCCCAGTGATTCAATTTCATGCCCTTTTTTGGCAATCTTTTTAGTCATGCCGGGATACATGGCAGCCCACTCACCAGAAATAAAAAAAGTGGCCCGCGCATGATCGATGCTCAGTGTTTTCAAAATCAGCGGCAGTTGTTGATCTCCCTCTGCGCAATCGAAAGTTAAAGCGACTTTTTTTTGCGCTGTTTCTACTCGCGAAAGGGCACCTGGTGTTTTGGCCGGTGTAAACACGTCAATGTCTTGGTGCTGGACAAAAAGAATTAATGCGGCAAAAAAGGCAGCAATTGTAATAAGAATTAGATTTTTCAACCGTTTTCCGTTAATAACCCATAGCATTTTGTCCGATCACCTGCTTTTTACGCCCATTTTATGGCTGGTCCGCTTGATGTATGCTCGTTTATGCAGGCAAAATTCTATTAAAAAGCGAGGGAAATTTTTTAATCGCTGGATCAGCCGGATAGGGGACAAGACTAATAAAATTTTATGGGTCGGGTATGTGAAAAAATTCTGATCTAATTTTAAGCAAAGCAACATTCAAAGCCAATGTTGTTTTTGACTGACTGCTCTCACATGTTGTAGGGCTTTGTGGAAGAACCGCGCCGGACGGGCTGGCAGATCCCCCCAGACCTCCGCTTATTCAGAGAGATTGCAGTGCGCCCGCAGTAGGTGAACAGAGGATAAGCGAGATAGCAAGACGATCATTGTTAGTGCAACTCAGTGGATTGTATCCACTTTATTTATTTTAATCATCTCCAAGTTCGTGGGGCATGGTGAGCACGATTGGGTGCGGTGTAGGCCGTCCCTTGCTGAATGCTTAAGCGGTTATTTTAGTTTCCAAAAGCGCGGTCTAAACCCACCGTCTTTAGACGGTATCCGCTT
>JBDNZQ010000015.1:0-58614 GCA_047722915.1 Sporolactobacillus sp. | reverse complement strand
TAGAAAAGGGTCACTCTTCTCTGCTTAGGGGTTCCGAGAAAAGCTTGACACATACTATGGCGTGTATAGACTTGCCTAATATGACATTTCTCAGTATGCTTTTCCGTGCAAACGGATGGAGATGGTGATAGTGACTCATTGCTGCTCACCTGCTTTCAATGGTTTTCGCAAACTCTATTGTACAGGGAAGGCTCAGCAATGGGTCCTATTATTTTCTGGGTGTTGCACTTAAGGTGTAAATTCAAGGATTTTAGCGCAGCCAAGTATAAGCAAAAGCTAAGACTCTGCCGTCGTCCCAAGGGACTCGGCAGCGCCAAGGTTTTCTAATTAGCCTGCACTTGAAACCATAAGCATTTATTTGACGTTTCTAGTTTGTGTGGGTTACGCTGTTGATGGGTAATAAGTAGCCACGTTGGGTGAATCAGTGGGTGAACACTATTTTTTCAAAGGAGTTTGATCAGCATGGCAAAAGTTGAAAGCTTTACTCTTGATCATACAAAAGTGAAGGCACCTTATGTTCGGCTTATTGCGACGGAAAGCGGACCGAGAGGCGATGAAATACAAAATTATGATCTGCGGCTTGTACAGCCGAATGCCAATGCTATTCCGACGGCAGGACTGCATACGCTGGAGCATATGCTGGCATCGCTGTTGCGCGATCGGATCCATGGCGTCATTGATTGCTCACCGTTTGGATGCCGGACGGGATTCCACTTAATTTTATGGGGAGCGCACAATACAGTTGAAATTGCCAAAGCTTTAAAGGAATCTTTGGAATATATTTCAAAATCAGCAAAATGGGAAGATGTGCAAGGCACAACAGCTGAAAGTTGTGGTAACTATCGCGATCATTCGTTGTTTTCCGCCAAGGAATGGGCGGCAAAAGTATTGGAAGAGGGAATTAGTTCGGATCCATTTGAAAGGCATGTCGTCAAATAATAGCTATAGAAATGTTTGTTGAGGGGCCTTGTTAACCGTCGCGAATGCGGTGTAGGTTTCTTTGTTAAGAACATGCGATGTCGATTCGGCCAGTGTATACCCATTATTTGTGTATTGCATGTTTTACAGGCACGCAATAATTATTACTTAAACACTGCTGCCCTAAAGATAAAGTACTAATGCGGTCTGTATGAATGTTTTACCAAAAAATACTTTTGCCTATCAGCTTATCAATGGATAAAATGTGAGTGACATAATAGTAAGGCATTGAATGCCTCACGCAACGGTGTACAAAGTTATTTTTTTACCTTTCGCACGACTTGTGAAAGGTTTTTTAATATACTGCTGTAGCTGTTCTTACAGGAAGAACCATGGCGGTTTTGATTTTCCACATAGATGTGCGTACCTTGATCCATGCACGACTGCGTATTTGGGAGGATTGCTTGTTGTAATAAAATGTGTTTACACAAGGGGAAATTTGGGCAACACGGATCTTTTATTCATTGCTTGCTCAATGGTTATTTATCGTAGGCGGATTGTGAGTTGACAAACAAAATGTGCAGGGCTTTTTCATACGTTAAGACAGTATAAAGATTTCAACGGGACTAAGTATTAAGAAAAGCTAAGGGTTAAACTTTCCAAATTTTTCTAATAAGTAAAGAAGTCTATGATTTTTGCCGTTATACCAGGAAAAGCGTAGGTGCGAGGGCGCCTTGCGGGAGATCAGTTAATTTGACTTAAAGTAAGTTAATCTAATAGCTGAATGTCGTAGTCCGACACTACAGCGCAGTAGACAGTAAATAAGACATAAAGGAAGGACAATATTTATGCCGAAAGATTGTTCAACTTGCAAAAAATTATGTTGTGAACACGGTCCAGAGGATAACAGTCAGTATTGTCGGGACGGTATTGATTTAAACGAATTACCAGAAGATGATGAGAAGTTTGAGTGCCCTAATTATAAAAAGGGTAAAGTAAGCATCATGTATTTTTGACAGCAGTTATGAATACACAGGATCGTACTGTAAAGTAGACGAATACTCCGTAATCGTTTGCTTGCTGCCAGAAAACTTAATCCGTTAATAGTTCATTTGATTTTATCGGTTTTTGCTCTACAGGTGAAGATAAAACAATTAATGTAGTAGGTTTCCCCAACTTTAAGCAAGCGTTAATATAATCCTCTAGTGTATGAACAGACTCAGTCACAACTTTTGTTATATAACTATACATTCCAGCAATTCGGTGACATTCAATAACATCCGGATGTTTAACGGCAAATTGTACATATTTTATACAATCTTTAGGTTCCATCAAAATAAACGCAGTCACGCTTTTTCCTAATGTTTCCGCACTAACCTGGGCAGTGTACTTCTTTATCACTCCCTGTTCCTCTAATCTTCTTACTCGTTCAGTCACTGATGGAGATGTTAAACCCACTTTTTTCCCCAATTCAATCATCGTTAAGCGTGCATTTTCCTGTAATTCAGAGAGAATATCCAAATCAATTTCATCCATGCAAAGTCATCCGCCTTAATTATTAATGATATTACAACATTTTTCGTTAATTAATTTATCGATTGTCATTTAATAGATTAATCATACCATGTGTTTACTAGATGGATCTATTTATAATTAATTAAAATACATATAGCAAAGAGGAGAACAATTTGAAGGAGCAATCATTAAAGCGCACCATAACTTGGGTCCAAGGCACAACTTTAACGATTTCAGCAGTGCTTGGATGTGGCATCTTGGTCCTACCCTCTATTACGGCGAATAGTGCTGGACCAGCCTCTCTTTTGTCCTGGATTTTTATGTCCTTATTGGCATTTCCTATTGTAATAACAATGGCACATCTTGCGAAGATAATCCCCAGTGCCGGGGGTATCACAGCATACGTAAGAACAGCATTTGGTGCTCACACAAGTTCGATACTAAGTTGGATTATACTTGGTTCTATTCCTGTCGGTGTACCAACGATTGCTTTAACTGGAGTTTACTATATAAACTATATTTCACCAATAAATACTTGGGAGGTTATTAGCATTGCTGTTTTAATTCTCTCAACCTCTTTGTTTTTACATATGAAAGGGATTGAGATTTCCTCAAAAGTCAGTGTGGTCGTTATATTAATGATTCTCAGTCTGCTTGTTACCGCAATTATTGTCTCAATTCCTAACGTCAAAATTTCAGCATTTTATCCATTCGTTCCCAATGGATGGCTTTCAGTCGGCTCAGCCTCCGTCATTATTTTCTTCTCTTTTGTTGGTTGGGAAATGATTACCCCATTGTCAGAGGAATTTAAAAATCCAAAAAGGGATATGTCAATTAGTTTGTTATTAGGGGCAATTTGTATTTCTGTTTTATATATCTCTATTTCCTTCGTTACGGTGGGTACTCATTCATATGGTGGTAATAATGTTGCATCATTAAGTATGTTAATTTCAAAGGGCTTAGGAACATTCGGGACATTGATCACTACTTTACTGGCTCTGTTTATTACTTTTAGTGCGGTACATGCAAACATTGCCGGATTTTCAAGGATGGTATATGCTCAAGCAAGAGACGGACTCTTTCCATCTTTTTTCGGTGTCTTGAATGCAAAACACCAAACGCCAACAAGGGTTTTAACCGGTCTTGGAGTAGTGTTTTTGGGTGTTTTAATCGTATATGGATTGTTTAAACCTAGCTTAGGAACACTCTTAAAAGGACCGAGTGTCGTTTTTATTGTTTCTTATATCTTTACAATGTTAGCAGCTATAAAAATTTTGAAACCATTAACGATCGGTTGGTTCATGGCATTTGTTTCTTTACTTACTAGTGTAGCTATATTTATTTTTAGTGGTTGGACAATTCTTTATCCAATCATATTGGCTATTGTTGGAGAATCGTTTCTGTATAATAGAAGACTTTCAATTACCAAACGTTAACTAATCAATATAAGTAATGCACAGTCCGACGCTACTGTGCAACAAAAATGTTTTCAGAAAACAACTTTATTTCCATGTGATGCTCGTCATTCTGAAATGGCGGCTGGCTTCGACTTAATCTGCTGCTTTTTTCACCGTTTTCAGGATAATGCTGTTCATTCATGCAGCGTTCATATTGATTCGGTATACTCAATGTACATCAAAAAATCATTGTATAAAATCGTCCGTGAAAAGTGACGCATCAATGTGAAGGAGATCAAGAGATTCGGCTATGAGTCTGAAATATGCTTTAAATTTTATTCACACTCTGTGCATGCCTTTAACTAGTCGTGGGGCTGTTCGAGTCGGCGTCGCGCATGCTAAGGCCATGTGATGCGGAACATTAATTTAAGCTTAAGGAAGGAAGGAATGAGCAAGATGGTGCACTTAATAAAGTATGTCAAGCCTTACCGGTGGGCAGCAATCGTTTCGGTCATTTTTGTGTTTCTTCAGTCGCTAGCTAATCTTTACTTGCCGACGCTGATGTCTGATATTGTCGATACAGGTATTGTTAAAGGTGATCTGTCCTACATCCTCAATATGGGTTTGTATATGCTGGCGGTCACGCTCATCGCCGGTGTGTTCACGGTCATTTCAAACTATTTGGCCTCCAAAGTGGCGACCGGCTTTGGACGCGACGTCCGCAGCACAATGTTCGCTCACGTCGAGACATTTTCGCTTAAAGAATTCGATCAAATCGGAACGAGCTCTCTGATCACCCGAACGACCAATGATATTGCTCAAATTGAACAGGTATTCATGATGATTTTGAAGATGATGGTCATGGCACCGCTCATGTGTATTGGCGGTATCATTATGGCAATTGGGAAGGACGCTGAGCTCGCGCTCGTACTTGTCGTATCGGTTCCAGTATTGATTGCAGTCATTGCCCTTCTTGGGCGCACGGCTATTCCGATTTTCAAACAAATACAGAAAAGGCTTGACAGGCTTAATCTGGTGTTGCGCGAGCAATTGACGGGCGTGCGGGTGCTGCGCGCTTTTAATCGTGAAGATGATGAGGCAGAGCGGTTTGATCGGGCGAATCGTGATGTGACCGATATTTCGATTCGCATTAATAAGATCATGGCAGCGGCTATGCCACTGATGATGCTGATTATGAATTTGGCGACGGTTGCCATTGTTTGGTTCGGCGGACTGCGCATCAGTAGCGGGGCGATGCAAGTTGGTGATTTGATGGCTTTTATCCAATATGCGATGCAGATTATGTTTTCGGTGTTGATGGGTGCCATGATGTTCATTATGATTCCGCGTGCCGAAGTTTCCGCCCAGCGTGTTGTGGAGGTACTGAACACAAAGTCTGATATCCATGAGGAAGAGAAGAAGGCCGAGGTACAGGTACAAAGCAATGCCGGGCTGCAAGTTTCATTCGCTCATGCCACCTATCACTATCCGGGCGCGGAGGATGCGGCTATTGACGACGTTACCTTCACCGCTGAGCCGGGACAGACAACAGCTATTATCGGTGGCACAGGTTCGGGCAAATCGACTTTGCTTAACTTGATCTTGCGCTTTTTTGACGTTGACAGCGGCAGTGTGGCGATCGGTGGAATTGATGTTCGCGACTGGACGGTGAGCGATTTGCGAGATAAGTTAGGCTATGTGCCGCAGAAAGTGCAGCTCTTTAACGGAACGGTTGCCGAGAACATTCGGTATGGGCAGCCACAGGCCAGTGATAAAGAGGTTATTGAAGCGGCACGTATTGCTCAAGCAAATGATTTCATTGAACAGATGAGCGGTGGCTATGAGGCCCAGATCGCACAGGGAGGGCGCAATATATCCGGAGGTCAAAAGCAGCGATTGTCCATTGCCCGCGCACTCGTACGAAGGGCTGCTGTCTACTTGTTTGATGATAGTTTTTCAGCGTTGGATTACCGAACTGATGCAGCGTTGCGAGCTGAACTGGCTAAAGTCACACAGGTAGCGACTCTGCTGATCGTCGCACAGCGAGTAAGCACGGTGCTACATGCGGATAAAATTGTTGTACTTGATGAGGGGCGCATCGCCGGTATTGGCACGCATGAACAGTTGATGCAGCATTGCAGCGTCTATCAAGAAATTGTGGCTTCACAGCTGGATAAGGAGGAATTGGCATGAGTGATCGTCATGCTCCGAATCGTCCGAGCGTCCGCGGCGGGTTTGGAGGCAACGGGCCACACGGCCGCATGCCGGTGGAGAAAGCAAAGCATTTCAAGAAGACGTTCAATAGGCTTGTCGGTTATTTGAAACCTTATACGGTTACGCTGATCATCGTTTTTATAGCGGCGACGCTCAGTACGGTCTTTACTATTATTGCTCCGAAACTGATGGGCAATGCGACGACAAAGCTGTTTGAAGGGATGATGATGAAGCTGCGTCATGCACCGAACGCACACATCGACTTTCAATACATTTGGAATATTGTTGTGGAATTAATTGCGCTCTACGTGCTGAGCTCACTTTTCACTTATGTGATGTCTTATTTAATGAGCAGTGTGTCGCAGAAAATGGTGTATAAGATGCGGCGCCAAGTGAGCGAGAAGTTCACGCGATTGCCGGTTGGTTATTTTGACATCCATCCATACGGTGATGTCCTAAGCCGCGTCGTCAACGATTCGCAAAACATTAGCAATACGTTGCAGCAAAGTTTGACAACAGCTATTACGTCTGTCGTTACACTTGTCGGTGTGATCGTGATGATGCTCACCATCAGTCCATTACTTACACTTGTCATGCTTGTTACACTGCCGCTCAGCTTTGTTGGCATTAAACTAATTACAAGTCGTTCTCAACGCCATTTTAAGCAACAGCAGGCGCGTATTGGGGCGTTGAATGGACATGTTGAGGAAATGTTCACCGGGCACCCAGTCATCAAGGCGTTTGGCAAGGAGAAGGCTGCTGAACAAACGTTCAACCACATCAACGGCGAACTGTATCAGTCGGCGTGGCGTGCTCAGTTTCTCTCAGGCATCATGATGCCAATGATGATGTTTATCGGCAACATTGGTTACGTGCTCATCTCTGTTGTCGGCGGGGTTCTGGTCGTCCGGCGAACAATTACAATCGGTGATGTCCAAGCTTTTATCCAGTACGCTCGGCAATTCAGCCAGCCGCTGACACAGGTAGCCAACATTTCAAACATTATTCAATCAACGGTTGCCTCTGCTGAACGTATTTTTGAAATTCTTGATGAAACTGAAGAAGCGGAAGATGACGCGGCGCCGTCCAAGTTGCTCTCGACGCGCGGCAATGTTTGTTTTGAGGCGGTCGATTTCAGTTACAAATCGGATGAACCGCTCATTCAGAATATGACGATTCATGTCCGTTCCGGACAAAATGTCGCGATTGTCGGCCCGACAGGAGCAGGGAAGACGACTTTGGTGAACTTGCTGATGCGCTTTTACGATCCGACCGCAGGCAAGATTAAAATTGACGGTATCGATATTCAATCAATGAAGCGGTCGCAGCTTCGTCGACTGTTCGGCATGGTATTGCAGGACACATGGCTGTTTCAAGGGACCATTCGAGAGAATATTGCCTATGGTCGTTCCGGGGCAACTGAAGAAGAGATTGTTACGGCTGCTAAAGCTGCCCATGCCGATCATTTTATCCGGACATTGCCAGAGGGCTATGATACCGTTCTGCATGAAGAGGCAGGTAATCTCTCACAGGGACAGAAACAGTTGCTGACTATTGCCCGGGCAATTCTTTCCGATCCGGTTGTACTGATTCTTGATGAGGCAACGAGCAGTGTTGATACCCGCACTGAAATTCATATTCAACATGCCATGGATCGCATGATGAAGGGCAGAACGAGTTTCATTATCGCCCACCGTCTGTCCACGATAAAAAATGCGGATTTAATTCTGGTTATGGATCATGGCGCGGTTATTGAACAGGGGACGCATCATGAACTGCTCGCGAAAAAGGGATTTTATGCGGATCTTTATAATAGTCAGTTTGCGACAGGTGCTTTAGCAGATGAGGCATCAATGTGAGTCATACTTAAAAACTGTGAATGGACATTTCAACCAAAAAGCGTATAGCTACCAGCTATACGCTTTTTTGATTATTTTAAATTTATATTGTTTGTCTGTGCCGCTTTGGCCGTGTCTGCCCGCGACTAGCAAAACCAGAGCGCGGTTGCCTTAAAGGACCGGGCGCTTTTTGTTCGGTTTTTCTCATACGTTAAGAACGTCTATTGATTTCAGCGGGATCAAGTCTAAGAAAAAGCTAAGTCTCTGCCGTCGTCCAGAGGACTTGGCAGCGCCAAGTTTTTCTAAAAATTTATTTTGCGGGTTTTACTTTTAGTCCGGCTGTATTAAACTGTGTAACAGTGACGACGAAGCGCGCGCGGAAGTGAGGAGAAAGATATGAAAAAAATTGTATTTACCGGTGGTGGATCAGCGGGGCATGTAACGCCCAACCTTGCTCTGATTGCACGGCTTAAGAACAGCTGGTCAGTCGCTTACATCGGATCCAAAAACGGCATTGAGAAAACACTTGTAGAATCGCATGGCATTGACTATTATTCAATATCCAGCGGAAAACTGCGCCGATATTTTGATGTAAAAAACTTTAAAGATCCCTTTAAAGTCATGGCAGGTGTTTTTCAAGCGTGGGCAATTATCCGAAAACTGAAACCGGATCTCATTTTTTCAAAAGGCGGCTTTGTATCGGTTCCGGTTGTTATTGCAGGTTGGCTGAACCACGTGCCTGTCTATATCCATGAATCTGATATTACACCGGGATTAGCCAATAAAATTGCCACTCGCTTTGCAACGAAGCTATTTACAACGTTTGAGGAGGCGGGCAAGCAGCTGCCTGCTGCGAAAGTCATCCACACGGGCGCACCGATTCGTGAACGTCTTTTTACAGGCGATGCAGAACGCGGACGTCGCTTCCTAAAGTTTAACGCTGACAAACCAGTATTGCTCATTATGGGCGGAAGCTTGGGCGCCAAAAAAATTAACGATGTCACGCGCAGCGCATTGCCAAAACTGATGGCATATTTCCAAATCGTTCATCTGTGCGGCAAGGGAAATATTGATAAAAAGCTGGATGCTTTTTCCGGCTATCGTCAGTTTGAATATATCGACGCTGAACTTCCAGATGTCATGGCAACTGCTGCTGTCATTCTTTCGCGGGCCGGATCAAATGCCATTTTTGAATTTTTAGCGTTAAAAAAGCCAATGCTTCTTATTCCGCTGCCGCTGCGGGCAAGCCGCGGTGATCAGATTCTGAATGCACGTTCATTTGAGAAGAAAGGGTACTGCCGCGTGCTTGACGATGATACGCTGACCGGTGACGAACTTCTGGCAACGCTTCGCGCAATCTATGACAATCGCTATGCTTACAGCCAAAGAATGGCTCAGGCACCGAACGCTACTAGCGGCCTGCAAAATATATTGAATCAATTTCAATAAAGGGACTGGCCCGTAAAAAAGAAGTTCGCCTTTTGCTGAAAAACAAAAGACAAACTTCTTTTTTCATCTGCCTTTCCTACATATAGCCTCACTGCAATTCTTATACTTTCCTAACTTAATACTAAAGACTCATACGTTGGTAAGAGGCGCGCCAGCACAAGGCCTTAAAAAATGGATCGTACGAGGCCGGGCCGACCATTTGCTTACTGTGCTGGTTCGGCGGTGATGGGATGGTGTTCAAGCGGCGAGGCTGTCCGATCATTTAAACAGTAATCAAGCAACCATGGCCACGCGCCAAAGCCGGATTTGACATTGATGTGTCCAGTTGCCGGCAGAACTAAAAACGGGACACCGTAGTTGATGTAGGACGGCCACTTTTCCTGCGGTAAGTAGGGATCGTTCGTTGATGAAATAATAATGGTTTGATTGGCGCCCGTTGCACCGTCTGTTGATTGATCGGGCAGCGGAAAGAAGTCTTGTGTGGCTTCTATTGGTATATCGGGTGCCGGCGGACTGACAAGAACAAGCCGGTCAGCACGGCGTCTGTCCGAAGATGCGGCATAGTGCAGCCACAGCGCGCAGCCCAAGCTATGCGTCACGACAGTCAGCGGCGCACGTTCGGGAATGCAGTCGATCGTGCAGCGCAGTTGATTGAGCCATTGGGCTTTGTTTGGCCGATCCCATTGCGGAAATTGCGGAAACAGGCACGTTTCTCCACGTTTTTGCAATTGCGCTGCCAGCCATTCCTGCCAGTGTCCCCCCGTGCTGCCACCAAGTCCATGAATAATTAGAAAATACGACATTATTTGTTTTAACCTTCAATCTTTTAAATATATTCTAACGGTCTGCTTTGAAAAAGAAAGTATGCAATGTTGGCCGACTTTTGAGATCAGAAGAGGTCAGCGGCGGTCCGAATGGACACTGCATTTTTCCCCCAACAGCTTGTGAGACAACGCACGCCGCTCGCAGAAAATCGTGTCGTTTATTGTGATACCGGTTTAAGAACTTATCTTCGTTAAACTTTTCTAGAAAAAGCCGGCAAAGCTTAAGACAAGCCTGCCTAACCAATTTTTTGTACATCAACCGATACGTTAAGCTGTTGTTCCGGCGTTCCGTGATAGATCCCTTTGACAGGGACGATGTCTCTATAATCCCGGCCGCGCGCGACGATGATGTAGCGCCAATTAATGGGGACGTTATTTGTCGGATCATATCCAATCCATCCGGCGCCCGGCAAGTAGACTTCAACCCAAGCGTGAGAAGCTTGCTCAAAGTCTGCATTGGCTCCATTGATGTCAGTAATATACTGATAGCCGCTGACATACCGTGCAGGGATGCCCATTGCTCGGCAGAGCGTAATCATCAGATGAGCAAAGTCCTGACAGACACCGCGTTTATGCTGAATCATTTCAACAATCTTGGTCTGTACTTGCGTGGCTGACGGATCATACGTATAGTCGTGATGAATTTGCGCTGTCAAAAGCAGCATTTTTTCAGCTAAAGAGGCCGCAACGTGTGCTTGCTCAAATTGGTTTGCCATGTTCTTAATTTCACCTGTTACCGGGGTATATTCAGAAGGATTGAGATATTCGGCGAAGTCGTCAAAAAATGCGTCGCTGTTCAGGCGCCGGCACTCTTCCTCATAAGACAGCACACTCTGCGGCACTGGTGTCACGTCACCGGTCACGACAGTGGACATGGAGCGAATCGTCAGACTCGTGTGAGGCTCAACGACAGAAAAGTGATAAACAAGATTATGAAAGTAATCTTCATAGGAGTAGAGCGGTGCCTGCGGTAATGTCATGATGCGGTTTGACAGACAGGACTGGTGGGCATCTGTAAGTGGTGATAAACGAATTTCATTAATACTGTCAACAATTTCACTGGCGTACTGATAGTGGGTTGTATGTAGAATTTGAAATTTCATAAGGGTTACTAGCCGACTTCAGAACGGCAGTATTCGAGCCTCCTTTGTTGAAAATATCGTTTCAATGATTTTTCCGATAGAATTGCAATGACTAATTTCTTCGCTTAAATAAGTGACGACACTAGATTCAATGATCTCAGAGGACTCTGCGTAAGCAAAGCGGGCGCGCATCCGTCCGACTGTGCGCACGAGTTGCGTCATGTCTGGTGTTTTTTTGGCCGAATTAAATAATATATTGATGTGCTTGTACAAATGGTTGACAGCAAAGCCTGTCGATCGCGGAAAATATCGATTCAAAATCATGAAATCGATCATCGCTCCAAGCGACATTTGACCGGCTTCGCTTTTCCGAAACGCTTCAAAACCACTGATCGTCTTCAGCAGAGCAAGA
Source organism: Sporolactobacillus sp. (assembly GCA_047722915.1). Classification (GTDB taxonomy): domain Bacteria; phylum Bacillota; class Bacilli; order Bacillales; family Sporolactobacillaceae; genus Sporolactobacillus. The sequence continues at coordinate 46,965 of JBDNZQ010000015.1, read as the reverse complement.
CAGTCATCAAAATCAATGGCCTGTCCTCGCTCTGAGATCACTGTTTTGAGGATACGCAATGTATTTTCCGAACGTTCGAGATATTTTCCCGCCTGCAGAATGTGCCACTCGTGGTCGCGGAGCATAACGGAATCAATAACACCTTGATAAATAGCTGTATACTGTTTTAATTGTTGAAAAAAGCCGTGTGGATAGCCGAGCAACTGATCAACGGTTGCTGCTTTCATCCATAGATAAAAACCGTTGATGACTTCCCACAGATCACTCGGCAAGCATTGGCGGACAGACTGGGCATTTCCGCGAGCGTTGGCGGCACATGAGAGAACGGAGTTACGGTTTTCCGGGTTGAACAACAGCAGTTCTAAGACATTTGTGTCCGACACGTTGTTTTTCATGTTTCCGGTAGCATTGGTGTCACCAATTGTCTGAACCAGCATCTGCCACGGATGTTGCTGCTCTTTGCTGTGGTTCGTCTGTAGGTGGTAGTCGACATCAATCAGTCGGGCATGATTCTCAACGCGTTCCATATAACGCCCAATCCAATACAGTGTTTCTGCAATTCTGCCGATCAATGTCCATCGCCTCTTCAAACAAGAATTCTTGTATAGATATTATTGCTTTTCCAAGCGGCAATCAGACAATCCAAGTATCTTTGCTTCCGCCGCCTTGCGACGAGTTGACGACAAGCGACCCTCTCCTCATCGCGACGCGTGTTAACCCGCCGGGAAGAACGGTTTGCTTCTTGGCACTGAAAATAAAAGGACGCAGGTCAATATAACGGTGTTCGAGCGACGTTCCACAAAGCACCGGCGATTGTGAAAGCTGAATGACAGGTTGTGCGATGTACCACTGCGGGTTTTTAATAATTTTATCTCGAAATGCAGCAATTGTATCTGTGCTTTCCTGAGGACCGATCAGCATGCCGTATCCGCCGGACAGAGTAGTCTGTTTAACAACCATTTCGGCCAAATGATCCAGGACGTAAGCATAATCGGTCGGATTGGCTAATGAGTAAGTGGGCACGTTTTTGAGAATAGGTTCTTCGTGCAAATAATAACGAATCATGTCAGGCACTTTTGTATAAATAAACTTGTCGTCGGCAATCCCTGTTCCGGGTGCATTGGCCAGCGCGACGTTACCGGCACGGTAAGCGTTGATGAGGCCGGGAATGCCGACAAGTGAGTTCGGATTAAACGCAAGCGGATCAAGAAAACTGTCGTCGATGCGCCGATAGATGACGTCCACCTGCTTCAACCCGTCGATACTGTTCAAATACACTTTTTGATTAATGACACGCAGGTCGGCGCCTTCGACGAGCTCGATACCCATTTGCTGAGCGAGAAAGACGTGCTCAAAATAAGCGGAATTATAGCGGCCTGGTGTGAGCAGCACAACAACAGGATTTTTTTGGTGGCTGGGAGCGAGTGCCTGCAATGTCGTCAGAAGATCCTGCATCCCCGGATCTAGGCCTGCAATGTGATAGGAGAAGTAAAGATCAGGAAAGTGGTGCATCATCAACATTCGATTTTTAAAAATATACGAGAGACCTGAAGGCGTTCGCAGATTGTCCTCGAGGACGTAATAATTTCCCTTTTCATCGCGAATTAAATCGATGCCAGATATGGCGATATATGTATTCTCCGGAATATCCAACTGCATCATATCGGGGACGAAATAGGGATTGTTAATGATCGCACGTCTAGGAATAATTCCGTCTTTAATAAAATGCTGGTCGTGGTACATGTCGTGCAAAAAAAGATTAAGTGCCTGTACGCGCTGCTTCAGTCCGGCCTCAATTGTTGTCCAGTCATTTTTGGGAATAATGCGCGGAATAACATCGAACGGAATGGTTCGCTCTACACGGTGATCGGCAGAAGAGAGTTGGAAGGTAATGCCTTCGAGAATCATCTGTCGATGAATTTCTTGTGCGCGGCTGGCCAGTTCTTCAAGGCCAAGTTTTTGCAGTTGTTGGTAAAGGGCCTCATAATGTGCGCGAACCGATCCGTCTTGGGCGAACATTTCATTGAAAATGCATTTTGGAACTGGTTTTTCTGTATGTGTAAACAAACGGCCCGCCCCCAGAGTGAAAAACGCTATTTTTTGAAAAAATAAGCAATGATATCATGTTTTGCACGTTAAGAAAGTATAAAGATCTCAGCGGAACCAAGTCTGAGAAAAAGCTAAGTCTCTGCCGTCGTCCAAAGAACTTGGCAGCGGCAATTTTTTCTAATAAAAGCAGGTCACGTGAGTTCCTGAAGCTGTAGGTCTGTCTGCGTGAACGCATGGCGACAAGCAGCTATTGAATCCTGGACGCCCTAACGTAAAGAATTCGATGCAGGAAGACTTTCTTAGAATGTGCATTTTAATTTTTGAGAATTTTTTTAAATTATAATCATTGCAATCGCTTGCTGTCAATCTCTTCGACAGCAGAAAATAGGACCGGTGAGATGATTCTGTCGTTTCATTAAAGAAAATGAAGTGCCGCCTAATTTTTGGCTGCGGAAGGCACATGACAGGCCAATGTTCCATAGGCTGGGAGTAGCGAATTTTTCCATGCAACGAGTAGATTGCAAGAATGTGGGCAAACTATGCGTCAGGAGGCGATGATATGGCTACGCGTACGGAGCACGATGGAGCGGCTACTTGTCTAATTTGTGGATGTCAAGCGCAGAAGGGCGTTCATATCGGCAATCAATTAATCTGCCATTCTTGTCAGGATAAGATTGCGCATACGGATGTAACGGATTGGAAATACAAACATTTCGTCAATAAATTGTCGGCACTGCAGCCTGTGGACACTCCGCCCACGCACAAACGGAACAAGCGAGCGCTGCACATTAAACTCTGAAGGGAAGCCCAACATGCGGCTTCCCTTTGTTGTTAAGAAATGTATATCAAACAAATCGAAAGAACACACGAAGGTGCGACGGTACCTGCGGAAGAAGCGGGCCAAGTGAGACCCCGCAGATTCAAGATTGTTTGAGGAGGTTTGCGGTGAGCCCGACTAGCGAAACGGAGGCGCGGCTGCCTTAAAGGACCGGGCTGCTTTTTGCCCGGTTTTTCTAATGAGTTAAGAACGTCTATCGATTTTGGCGGGACCAAGTCTAAGAAAAAGCTAAGCCTCTGCTGTCGTCCAAAAGACTTGGCAGCGCCAAGTTTTTCTAATACGTTTAAGAAAGTTTAAGGATTTCAGCGGGACTAAGTATAAGAAAAGCTAAGGCTCTGCCGCTGGCAGCGCCAAGTTTTTCTAACCGGGAAATCATGATTAAAGCTGCGAAATACACGTATGTGAGACGCGATATGTTAAAATAAAAGGTATAAAATAGACGATTTCGCCGGGAGACACATCTTTGAAAAATAGCATGTTAGGGGAGAGCGGTCATGGGGCAACAGGAGACGCCGGTTTTTGATGGACTGCTGAATTATGTTCGCCGGCAAGGCCGGTCGTTTCACGTGCCAGGACATAAAGACGGGCGTCTCATACCGGAGCGCGGACGTGAATTGTACAGGCAGTTGATGGCTATCGATGCCACTGAGTTGCCGGGGCTCGACGATCTTTACCACGCGCAGGGTATGCTGCGTGACGGGGAGACGCTGCTCAGTCATTATTACGGGACACGTGCCAGCTTTTTTCTTGTGAATGGCTCGACAGTCGGAAACTTAGTGATGATTATGTCAAGTCTGCATCCGGGTGACTGTGCTTTGGTGCAGCGTGATTGTCATAAATCTGTTTTTAACGGTCTCAGGTTGGCGCGAGCTGAACCGGTTTTTATTTCACCCTGCATCGACACGGATTCGGGGTTAAGTATCGGATTGAGTGAAACGGAGTTGGAACAAGCTGTTTCTCGCTTTCCGCAGGCCAAAGCTTTGATTTTAACTTATCCGACGTATTATGGTGTTGCCGGTCCGCTTGCGCCGCTTGTCGCATGTGCGCATGCCCACGACTTGCTGGTGATCGTCGATGAGGCGCACGGTCCGCATTTTCACCTTGGATCGCCCTTGCCCGCCGATGCGCTTAACTGCGGGGCAGATCTTGTTGTCCAGTCAGCCCATAAAATGCTGCCTGCGATGACGATGGGTGCGTGGCTGCATGTAAACAGTGACCGGGTTAAAGTAGAACGCATAGCAGCGATGCGTGCCATGCTGCAAACCTCAAGCCCTTCTTACCCGATCATGGCCTCGCTGGACTTGGCCCGCTTTTTTCTAGCCGGATTTACTCAAGCGGATTTGAACGACGCCGTGGACTCGTGTATGCGTCTGGCAACGGCGTTTGACCGCTTGGAAGGCGTTCATGTTCTTAAAGCTGTTTCGGGGCACTTCCAGCTTGATCCGTTTAAAATCACACTTGTGCTGGAGCGTGGGAACGGGTACGCACTATACCGCCGGCTTTCCGCGCTCGGTATGTATCCAGAGATGGCTGAGCGAAGCCATGTGCTCTTCACACTCGGTGTCGAGGTGCAAAAGCATGCGGAGGCTGTTCCGTTGATCGCCCGTGCACTTCATGAACAAGAGGAACAGGATTCGGACAGGGCTGTTTTTTCGATTGCCTTTCCTGCCGTTAGTTGTTTGGCCTGTTCTTATGATGAACTGGAAAATAAACGGCGTGTGATCGTTGACTTTGAGTGGGCAGCCGGTCAAATTTGTGCTGAAGACATAGTTCCCTATCCGCCGGGTATACCGCTGATTGCCAACGGAGAGCGCATTAGTCACGACAGCTTACAAATGGTGGAGCGTTTGCTTGCTTCCGGAGCAAGTTTCCAAAACGAGCATGTCACCAATCATCAACTTACTATATATTCAGATGGGATTTCATAAAAAATGAAAATACGAGGTCGATTTATTACATTTGAAGGACCGGACGGTGCCGGGAAATCCACTCAAATTTGCCGGTTTGCCGCTTGGCTTAAGGAGCGGCACTATCCGTATGTGCTTACCCGCGAACCGGGTGGGACGGCGCTCGGCGATCAAATTCGTTCACTGCTTCTTGACCGTGAATACGCGTCGATGGATCAGATGACTGAAATTTTACTTTATGCTGCCGCGCGCAGCCAGCATGTCCATGAAAAAATTATACCTGCCCTGCAAGCAGGAAAGCTTGTGATTTGCGATCGATTTACGGACGCCTCCATCGCTTATCAAGGGTACGGTTGGGGGCGGGGCGTGTCGGAGGTGGAAGCAATCAACCGTTTTGCCACGGAAGGCTTTCATCCGGACCGCACGTACCTGATTGATGTCGCGCCGGAAATAGGACGGCAGCGCATACTGGAACGTTCAGGCGGACAACAGGGCAGCGAGACACTCGATCGCATCGAGGTTAGAAAGTTGGACTATCATCGTCGCGTACGCGCAGGTTTTCTTGATCTGTATGCGAAAGACAGGCAGCGCATCTGTCTGATTGACGGAGCAGAAGACGCTGACAGCGTCTTCCAGACGATTGTCAGTGACGCCAGTCAATTTTTGAGTGAATGGCGCTGTTAAGATTGATCTTGCCAGTTTGTACGTTTTGTTTTGGGGGCGTTTGTTACGGGATGCCATGCGCGTCCACTCAAACAAAACGGGTGCCTGCAAAAATCGAATGCTGCAAATTCTTGCGAGCGCTATCGTTTGAGTCATTCGGTTGAAATAACAGTAGCTTGAAAGATAGCCAAGCGAATAAATAATTGGGGTGAGGGGAATGAAACTGGTTTTGGCTGTTGTACAAGACAAGGACAGTAACAATCTTCAAGATGCGCTTGTTGATGCGAACTTCCAGGCGACAAAGCTGGCTAGCACAGGCGGATTTTTGCGCTCAGGTAACACCACTTTTCTAATAGGCGTCAGCGACCATCAAATTGACTATCTTCTCGGAATTATTCGCGACCAATGTAAAAACCGCAAGCAAGTTATGTCGCCGATGACTTCCCTTGACGGAAGCACAGAAGGCTATATGTTTCATCCGATTGAGATTGAAGTGGGCGGAGCTGCTGTTTTCGTTCTCGATGTCAATCGTTTTGAACATTTTTAAAAGCATCGGATACAGCCAAAAGGGGAAAGAGACGCGATGAAAGGGGGCAGGGCTATTCATGCCGATAGAAATTAATCGCCGCTCAAGTCTCAAAGAAACAACATCGCCGTTTGAACAGCCGGTGGCGCGAAATGCAGGAGCTTTTGAGCAGACGCTCCGCTCCGCCCGCGCCGTCAGTGATTCAAATGTTTTGACTGAACTTGCTGAGCAAATTGATGCTCAGGCAAAACGTGTGGCCGGATCGCGCACCGTTCGCGATCTTCAGATCTATAAGAAATATGTTCAGTCATTTCTGAGGAGCGCCGTTCAGCTTGGTTTGAAAACGGCTCAATCGCGTGCATGGCAACAAGGCGGAGCGCAGCAGACACTTGTGAAAAATGTCAATCAAAAACTGCTTGAGTTAACCGATGAGATGCTTGATAAAAATAAAGAATCGTTGGATTTACTGGGAAAACTTGGCGAAATTCGCGGCATGCTGATCAACTTGTACGTTTGATTCAAACGATGGTTTCCGTTTTACAGGAACGGAGCGCTTTTTGGTTTGCTATTTGCCGGTACCGGTATAAGTGGGGTTTCGCGGTGCTTGGCAGGAAAATCGAACAAAATCAGATGCCGCAAATTTTCGCCTGAATATGAAGGACACGGATTCGCGGTATCGAACAATTTGGTGCAACCGACGTTCCATCTGTCTTGAGTCATATCGGCAATGAAGTTGAGGTGTTGAAATTGGACTGGAAGACACTAGCAGAACAGCAAAAAATTGTCGTTCAAACGCTTTTGCATGCCCTTGTAAGAAAAAAATTAGCTCACGCTTATTTGTTTGAGGGACCGATGGGAACCGGAAAGCGAGAGACGGCTATACTTTTGGCGCAGGCTCTCCTTTGTGAGGCGAAGGAAGCCGAACAGCCGTGTGGCAAGTGTCGAAATTGCCGGCGCGTTGCATCAGGAAACCACCCGGATGTGATTCGTATCAGTGCGGAAACAGCAGCGATAAAGAAGGAACAGATTACACTTTTGATGAAAGAATTTGCTTATCACAGTGCGGAGTCACCATTTAAGATCTTTATTATCGAAGAGGCAGAGAAGCTAACGAAGCAGGCGGAGAACAGCTTGCTGAAATTTATTGAGGATCCTCAACCTGGAGTCTTAGCGCTGCTCACTACTGACCAAATTAACCAAATATTGGATACCGTGCGTTCAAGATGCCAAGTGTTGACCTTTAAACCTCTTTTAGATGAGCAAACGGTTCAGACGCTCATTACAGATGGTTTCAGTTTGCTCGCGGCGAGACTTGCAGTGGCTCTTACCCACGACTATGCACAGGCACGCGAACTATGCAGGACTGACTCGTTTGCCGATGTACGTTCGCTAGTGTTACAATTAACGCAGATTATTGCAGATGACCGGGAACATGCACTTCCGTTCATTTATGATATATTCTACCCTGCTTTAGCTGATTCGGCCCAACTGGCAGTCGCTCTTCACCTTTTGCTGCTTTGGTACCGCGATGTGCTTCATATGCACATTGGCTGTGCGGAGCACTTGCTGTATGAAAGCGAGCGATCTCTGCTTGAGCGGCAACTTGGACAGTATACGCAGCTGCAGACGGTAAACATGATTGAAAAAATTCTGTCGGCTTTGAAGCAACTTGATGCACATGTCAACCCGCTGAGTGTTCTTGAATGGCTTGTGAACCGTCAGGAGGTATTGAAATTTGTATGAAATATAATATCATCGGTGTCCGTTTTAAGAAAGCCGGTAAAATTTATTACTTCGATCCGGGAGATCAAACGTTTGCGAGCGATGAGCACGTCGTTGTCGAAACGACGCGTGGTGTCGAGTGTGGAACGGTTGTGATCGAGCGCAAAACGGTAGATGAAGCGGACGTCGTGCTTCCGCTGAAGAAGGTTATCCGTCGTACAGATGAGAGTGATGAACGGCAAGTGCTGCAGAATAAAGCAGACGCTGAGGCAGCGATGGATATTTGCCTGCAGAAAGTCTATAATCATCAGCTTGAAATGAAGCTTGTTGATGTTGAATATACATTTGATCGCAACAAGATTATTTTTTATTTTACGGCGGATGGCCGTATTGATTTCCGTGAGCTCGTTAAAGATTTGGCGGCTGTTTTTAAAACGCGTATCGAACTTAGACAGATCGGTGTTCGAGACGAAGCGAAGATGCTTGGCGGCATCGGGCCTTGTGGGCGCATGCTATGCTGCGCGACGTTTCTTGGTGACTTTGAGCCGGTCTCGATTAAAATGGCAAAAGATCAGAACTTATCGCTGAATCCGGCCAAGATTTCCGGTGTTTGCGGACGGCTTATGTGCTGTCTCAAATATGAAAATGATTCGTATGAGCAAACAAAACGCGATCTTCCCGATGTTGGACAAATCATTACGGTCAGTCACGGTGCCGGACGCGTTGTCGGCCTGAATATTCTTGAAAAACTTGTGCAAATACAGCTTGAAGATCAGAACCAAGTGGTGGAGTATACGTTTGACGAACTGATTCGGGAAGGGGCAGTGTCAGTACACACTGCGAAATAGAGGTGGAGAAACTTGGAGAAAAAAGATATTTTCTCGCAAGTCAGCCGTCTGGAAGAACAAATCGCACAAGTACACGGCGCTATTGCTGACCTGAAAAAAGGACTTGTCGATGTTCTGGAAGAAAATCAAAATTTGATTGTAGAAAACCGACATCTGCGCGAAAGGCTTGAAGTCAGGGATACCAAGCCTGCCGCTTCCGACTACAATGAGGGTAGGCGCGTGCCCGCTTCGGATTCCGGAGAAGCGTATGAGAATTTGCTCAAGCTCTATAATGAAGGATTTCATATTTGTAATTTGCACTACGGGCGAGTGCGCAAAGATGGCGATTGTCTATTTTGTGTGGAATTTTTGAATATGAACAAAAGGAAATAGGCACTTTGAGAGGAGGACACCGATTGCTGCCGGAATGGGAGACAGGCAGGCGGATCGATTTTATACCCCATGCCAATCTGAAAATTGTGCAATCTGACCGGCTGTTCCCGTTTTCAATTGATTCGGTACTTTTGGCGCGTTTTGTTCGCGTGCCTGTTCGTGCCGGTAGCATCGCTGATCTTTGTACGGGCAATGGCATTATTCCTTTTCTCTTGACGCGCCGCAGCGCTGCTAAAATCATCGGAGTCGATATTCAGCCTGAAGTATGCGCCCTTGCGGAAGAGGGCGTCCGCATTAATAAACTGGATGAACAAATTAGAATTGTCTGTGGAGACGTTCGAAAAATAGCGGAGACAGCAGGCCGGCATTGCTTTGATGCTGTGACGTGCAACCCTCCTTATTTCACGATGGAGGCGGCACCTGACGTAAAGGTCAACCGGCACTTGGCCATTGCCCGGCATGAGCTGATGATGACGCTGCGCAATGCGGTGGAAGCGGCGGCTCTGCTGCTTAAGCAGGGTGGACATTTTGCGTTGGTGCACCGGCCGGAGCGTCTTGTCGAACTCTTGTCGCTCATGCGTGCGGCGGGCGTTGAGCCGAAGCGGTTGCAGTTTGTGCATCCACGTCCCGAGCGGGCGGCCAATCTTGTGCTCGTAGAAGGAACGAAAGACGGCAGGCCCGGTCTGACTGTACTGCCTGCTTTTTTTGTCCACGATGACAGCGGTGCTTACCGCAAAGAGGTGTGGGAGTGACAGTGAAGCCGTTCATCGTCTATATGGTAGAATGCGCAGATGGCAGCTTTTACACAGGCTGTGCCGTGGATGTCGATCAGCGCTTTGCCAAGCATGTAAGTGGTAAGGGAGCCAGATATACTCGCAGTCACCGGCCGCTGCGCATCGTTTATCGCGAACAACTGCCAGAAAAGGGAGCAGCGCTGCGCAGGGAGTATGCGATTAAGCGCATGACACATCTTCAGAAGCAGGACTTAATCAAAGGGGGCGGACGTCATTTGGGAGCAGCGCAGCTTTCAGACCGGCGGCATGATGAAGGGGACTCTCTACCTTGTGCCGACACCGATCGGCAATCTTGAAGACATGACTGTGCGGGCGCTCAATGTACTGAAAGGGGCCGATCTGCTCGCAGCCGAAGATACCCGCCATACATTGAAATTATGTACACACTTTGATATTCATACACCGCTCTTTAGTTACCATGAGCACAACAAGCAGGTGAGCGGAGCAAAGCTGCTCACCTTGCTTGAGGCAGGAAAGACGGTAGCTCTTGTCAGCGATGCCGGCATGCCGGGCATTTCAGATCCGGGAGCTGACCTTGTAGCAGAATGCGTTGAGCATCATATCCCGGTCATCCCATTACCGGGAGCGAATGCGGCGCTGACTGCGCTAATCGCTTCAGGGCTCATGACGGATCATTTCTTTTTTTACGGCTTTCTTCCGCGTGGTCGAAAGGATGCGGAAGTTGTGCTGCAAGCTTTGCGTCCTCAGAAGGGTTGTCTCGTGTTCTACGAGTCACCGCTGCGAATTGAAATGACGTTGGAACGCATGGAGCGCGCCTTCGGAGCCCGCAGAGCCGTTTTGGCAAGGGAGCTGACGAAGCGCTTTGAGACGTTTCTGCGCGGTTCGATCACTGAATTGCGGCAATTCATTGCGGCCGGACATTTGATTAAGGGTGAGTGTTGCCTGATTATAGACGGTGCGCGCGACGGGGAGGTAGCTGCTCAGCCGGAAGCGCATTGGTGGGATGATATGGCCGTGCCCGCACATGTTAATCACTACATTGACATGTGCGGGATGACAGTGAAAGAAGCGGTCCGCCAAGCTGCGGTTGATCGAGGCGTGCCCAAGCGTGATGTTTACCACATTTTTCACCGGTTGCCCTAAAAATAGGGATCGCCGGGCTTTCTTGACAAGTTATCGGGTGAAACGTATAGTTTTTCTGAGTAGTGAAGATAACGGACGGACTCTTTGGGAAGGAAGCGAGAAGATCTATGCCATCAGAAAAAAAGACGTTTTATTTGACGACCCCGATCTACTATCCGAGCGGTCGTCTGCATATCGGCCATGCCTATACAACAGTTGCCGGTGATGCGATGAGCCGTTATAAACGTTTGCGCGGCTACGATGTGATGTTCCTGGTCGGAACGGATGAACATGGACAGAAAATTGAGTCCAAGGCTAAAGCTAAGGGCGTCACACCGCTTGCCTATGTCGACGAAATGGTCGCTCAAATTCGTACATTATGGGACAAACTCGATATTTCATATGATGATTTTATTCGCACGACGCAGAAGCGGCATACAACAGTCGTTCAGGATGTGTTCAAACGGTTGCTGGCGAAGGGTGACATCTATCTTGGTGAATACGAGGGTTGGTATAGTATTCCCGATGAGACATATTATACAGAATCGCAGCTTGTCGATATTGAAAAAGATGCCACCGGCCGTGTGACCGGCGGCAAAAGTCCGGACAGCGGGCATCCTGTTGTCCGTGTGAAGGAAGAATGCTACTTCTTCAAAATGAGCCGATATGCTGACCGGCTGCTGGCCTACTATGACGCTCATCCGGACTTTATTCAACCGGAGACGCGTAAGAATGAAATGATTAACAACTTTATCAAGCCAGGGTTGGAAGATCTTGCCGTATCACGTACGTCTTTTAACTGGGGGATCAAGGTGCCGAACAACCCGAAGCACGTTGTGTATGTTTGGCTGGATGCCTTGCTTAACTATATTACCGCGCTCGGGTATGATACTGAACAAGACGGAAAATTCCGTCGGTTCTGGCCGGCTGACGTTCATCTCGTCGGCAAAGAAATTGTGCGCTTTCATACGATTTATTGGCCAATCATGCTGATGGCGCTTGACTTGCCGCTGCCAAAAAAGATTTTTGGCCACGGTTGGCTGCTAATGAAAGACGGAAAAATGTCGAAGTCGAAAGGGAATGTTGTTGATCCGGAACCGCTGATCGACCGCTACGGGTTGGATGCCTTGCGCTACTACTTGCTGCGTGAAGTTCCTTTTGGTTCTGACGGCTTATTTACGCCCGAAGCATTTATCGAGCGCATTAATTTTGATCTGGCTAATGATCTGGGTAATTTGCTTAACCGGACAGTGGCGATGGTTCAGCAGTTTCGCCATGGCGGGGTCCCGGCGGTGCCGTCGGTCAGGTCGCCCTTTGACGATGACCTTGAAACCCAACTGTCCGTCACCTTGGCCACGGTGGAGCAGCAGATGGAGAACCTGCAGTTTTCCGTCGCTTTAACCGCGATTTGGAAACTAATAAGTCGCGCCAATAAGTATATTGACGAGACGCAACCATGGGCATTAGCAAAGGATGAGAGCCGAGGCGCAGAACTTGACTCTGTGCTCGCGCATCTTGTTAATACGCTGCGAGCGGTTGCCATCATGATTCAGCCTTTCTTCACGTCTACGCCGGCTAAAATTTTCAGCCAAATCGGCATTACGGATGCGTCGGATCGAGCGTGGGATTCGATCCTTAAAGCGGAAGTTAACAAAGGGGCATGGCATGTTGATAAAGGTGAACCGATTTTCCCTCGCCTTGATATGGCCGAGGAAGTTAGCTATATCAAGTCGCAAATGCGCGGTGCCGCTGCAGTCAAGCCAAATGGCAATAAAGAAAAAAAGTCAAAACAGCCAGTGATCGATGAGATTGACATTACAGCGTTCCAAAAGCTCGACTTGCGTGTTGCTGAGGTCTTGCGCGTTGACCGGGTCAAAGGGGCTGATAAGCTGCTGAAAATTCAAGTCGATCTTGGTTACGAACAGCGGCAGATCGTGTCTGGTATTGCCGATTTTTATGCACCGGAGGAACTGCTTGGACGAAAAATTATTGTTATTGCTAACCTCAAGGCAGTAAAGTTGCGTGGGGAAGTGTCGCAAGGCATGCTGCTTGCCGGGGACGCCAACGGTAAGTTGCAGTTTGCAACAGTTTCCGGACCGCTGCCGAATGGAACAAAAATACGCTGATGTTTTTTCGGCTGTGCTGAAAAAAGAGAAACGGGAAGACAAGACGCATCGGTCGTGGGCTTCCCGCTTTTTTGCGTCCGACTAAGGAGACAGTGACATGTTGTTTGATTCGCATACCCATATTAATGACGAAGCGTACGACAGTGACTTTGAAGCGATGATGGAGCGTGCTGATAAGGCGGGTGTTAAAGCAATGATTGTTATCGGCGTTGACCGCCCGTCGATTGATCGGGTGTTTCCGATCATTAAGCGGTATCCAAATGTTTATGGCGCCGTCGGTTGGAATCCAGAGGATGCCATCGACATGACCGAAGCTGATTTCTTATCCATCTGTGAGCGGTTATCCCATCCAAAAATTGTCGCACTCGGTGAAATTGGCCTTGACTATCACTGGGCCAAATCTGCAAAGGACGTTCAGCAGACAGTGTTTCGCAGGCAAATTCGTGCGGCCCGCGCAGCAAATCTGCCGTTGATTATTCACAGCCGAGAGGCGACAGCAGACACAGCCCGTATTCTTCGTGAAGAAGGTGCGGACGCAATCGGCGGCGTGATGCATTGCTACAGTGACACGGCGGCATGGGCGCAGGTTTTTATCGATCTTAATTTTTATATCAGCTTTGGTGGTATCATTACATTTAAGAATGCAGAAGTGAACCGTGCGGTTGCTGCTCAAATCCCGCTTGAGCGATTGTTGATTGAAACAGACTGTCCATTTCTTAGCCCGCACCCGTTTCGCGGCAAACGCAACGAACCGGCATATGTCCGATTGGTTGCCGAGAAGCTGGCGAGCATCAAACACGTGACGCCTGATCACGTGGCGCAAGTGACAGCGAACAATGCCCGGCGGCTTTTTCGTCTGGAACAAACCGCTGATCATGCCTTTGACGCCGCAGCTGAAGGAGGAGCCCATGATTGTTAGAGAAGTCATTGTCGTGGAAGGCAAGAGCGACACGGAGGCGGTTAAGCGCGCGCTAAAGGCTGAGACAATCGAAACAAATGGATCGCGTGTCAGCAAAAAGACGCTTGCCGTCATCCGCCATGCGAGCAATAAGCGGGGTGTCATCATTTTCACCGATCCTGACTACCCGGGAGAGCGAATTCGTAAAATTGTCAGTGCGGCGGTTCCGGGGTGCAAGCATGCCTTTATTACGCGGCGTGAAGGGCAGGGAGATGCAAATGAGAGCCTTGGCATTGAACATGCATCGCCTGAGACGATCCGCAAAGCACTGGCATGCGTCTATACTGAAATTGACGAACCCGCTGAACGCATCAGCATGGCAATGCTGCGCCACTATGGATTGACGGGCGAAAAGGATTCGGCCCAGCTGCGCCGCAGGCTCGGTGATGCACTGAATATCGGATATTCCAACGGAAAGCAGCTTTACAAAAGGCTGCGTCTTTTTCAGATTGAGCCTGCAGAAGTGGAGCAGGTACTTGAGCACATTCGCAATAAGGAGGAAGAGCACTGATGTCCGGTCATTTTCAGTCACCAGCTCAGCTTCAGATGCTTATTCGTCGCCATGCGTTTACGTTAAAAAAAAGTCTGGGTCAAAATTTTTTAGTGGACGGCAATATACTTGGTAAGATTGTGGACGCGGCTGATCTTCATGCTGAGAGCCTCGTGCTGGAGATTGGTCCCGGAGCGGGGGCTCTGACGCGACTGCTGGCAGAACGAGCGGCTAAAGTGGCAGCTATTGAAATTGATCAACGTTTGAAGCCGCTACTTGCTGAGACGTTGAGCGGGTGTGATAATGTCAGCGTCTGTTTTGCAGATGTACTTGCGGTTGATCTTGAGCAGTTCCTCTCTGCGGAATTTCCGGGAGAACAGGCCATTACGGTTGTCGCAAACTTGCCTTACTATGTCACCACACCGATACTGATGAAGCTGCTAAGTGCATCAAACAGGCTCGCAAAAATCGTTGTTATGGTTCAGAAAGAGGTGGCTGAGCGTCTTGAGGCGCACCCTGGTACGAAAAGTTATGGGTCACTTTCGATTGCCGTTCAGTATCAAGCGGTGCCTGACATTGTCATGACCGTCCCAAAGACAGTTTTTATACCGCAACCCAATGTCGATTCTGCGGTTCTCCGTGTAACAATGCGTCAGCAGAAACAAGTACAGCCACGCGACGAGCATTTTTTCTTTAAGCTTGTGCGTGCCAGCTTTACTCAGCGTCGCAAAACACTGGTTAATAATTTGACGCATAATTTATTCACAAAGGAACAGCGGGCGGACATTGTTCGCACGCTTGAGCGAGTGGGTATCTCTCCGGAGCGTCGCGGAGAAACACTGTCGATCGCAGAGTTTGCGGATTTGAGCGACGCACTGCTGGAGATGCTTGACTAACTGAATGTGCCCGCTTCTGCCTTGTTGAGCCGCTGACATGTAAAAATCAACCGCATTCTCCTTTTTTTCGGCATAACACAGTAGAGCAAACCATAAGCATGATGAAGGTCGCTTGTTGCTGCGGTGCAGGACGGCGTGCGGAGACGGTAAGGAGGCGTAGCGGTGGCCATTCAAATCGGTGATCTTGTGACGCGTCAGTCTTATCAATGCGATTTGCCGTTTCGCGTAACGGCTATTCATGAAACAAACCATGTGGCCGAACTGGCCGGGCAGGACTTGCGGTTATATGCGGATGCTCCACTTGAGGATCTCGTGCCTGTGACAACAGATGAGCGTGCGCAGTTTGAGAAGACGATGCATTCCCGTGAAGCAGAATCACTTACTCTTTTTCGACAGGATTATCGTCAGATGCAGATGGCACATAAATATCGGGCAACGAACGGTTATCGGGCAGACGTCTCATATTTTGAAATGCCGGGCCGTGTACTTCATGTGGACGGTGATCCTTATTATTTAAAAAAATGTCTGAGTGTGTATGAAAAACTGCGTGTGCCGGTTATTGGAAAGTATATGGATGAAAGTGACATGCCGGAGAAAGTGCCGGGACTCATTGCGCAGGTTCGACCGGATATTCTTGTACTCACAGGACACGACGCGCTCCTGAAGAACAAGGGAGGGCCGGAAGAACTTAAAGCCTACCGCCATTCGGGGCATTTTGTTCGCACGGTGAAGGAAGTTAGGCATCACTGGCCCAGCCTGGATCAGCTTAATATTTTCGCCGGTGCCTGCCAATCTCATTTTGAATTGCTCATTCGTGCCGGAGCGAACTTTGCCAGTTCTCCTGATCGCGTGAATATTCACGCGCTTGACCCTGTTTACCTTGCCGCCAAGGTCAGTTTCAGCCCTTTTATGGAAAGTGTCAACGTCTGGGACGTGCTGCGCAGCACACTCTCGGGTGCCGGAGGCCTTGGTGGTGTGGAAAGTCGCGGTATGATGCGCACAGGCATGCCGTTTCCGATGTGATGCTGCGAGCGTTGGAACAAACTTAGCGCGTCTTCCAACTGTGAACGAATGGCTTCTTCGCGGATGCGTGATTGGAAAGAGTGTTCGGTTAAATGGAATAAGCAGGAGAGCGGAGCAAGACCTTTGCTGTCATGGCAGATGGCTTCTCCGCTTGTTTAATTGGCATGTTTTTAATCAAGCTGCTTTTATCTGACATTTACCTTGTCGGATTGTTCGTTTGTACGTCCGTTTCTCTGTGCCGGTTTCTGTACAATAATGTTTGTTATTGGGTTGTCCAGCGTTTTTGCGAAGGAAGCTGTCAATGTATCGCCGGTGCTTTTAGCGGTAAAAGAGGAGGTAGCCGCAAAACGTTTTATGCTCTATTCTTGACAGGAATTTGTGCAAAAATGCCGATTTTCCCTATTTTTTTGTCTCTGTTCTGCACATACTACACAATGAGCAACATAAAAGAAAAGCAAAACCATTGACATCTATATCCCGTTCTTGCTACAATTTAAACTATTTGCATTTTGATCGGTGGTGTGATAAAGTAAAATTAAGTGAGGTGGACTACCGGAATGGGAAAAACCATCAAAGACATCAAAGGGAATTTGGATGAGCGAATTGGCAAGCGGCTGACGCTGAAAGCGAACGGTGGGCGCCGCAAGACCATTCAGCGAATGGGGACGCTTGAGGGAACTTATCCTGCCGTATTTATCGTCAGGCTGGATAAAGAGTGTAATGCTTTTGAACGGGTGTCCTATAGCTACACCGATGTTCTGACCGACGCTGTTGAGCTTACATTTGTGGAAGAAATGGCGAGCGGGCAATAAGCGTTTTTATTGTATTGCGGCAACTTAAAGTAATTCAGCCGGTGAGCGGATACGCGCATCCCGACGTTAGGGCATGCGCGTTTATGCTGCCTTTTTATTTTATCATAGAAAAGGAATAGAGAAAAGAAAGCAAGAGACACTAATTATTGCTCGGCCATTTTAGGGGAGGCTGTTCCAAACATGTCAAGACGCAAGGGCGTCATGTCCGAATCACTAAAAACGGAACTTGCAAAAGAGCTTGGTTTTTATGACACGGTAAGGCAGGAAGGATGGGGCGGCATTCGCGCACGCGATGCCGGTAACATGGTCAGACGGGCAATTGAACTTGCTGAGAAACAGCTGGCCGGCAGTCGGAACGAAAAGTGAGTATGAGCATTGAGGAATTCGCCGTTTGTGGCGGATTCCTCTTTTTCTTTGCATTGAATTTCGATACTATTAGAGAGAATGTTTTGCTAATACAAAGGGTGAACGGGAAATGAAAATTTTTGAAAAAGCACCGGCCAAAATAAACTTATCGCTTGATATTACCGGCTGTCGGCCGGACGGATATCATGAGGTGCGCATGGTCATGGCAACGATTGATCTTGCTGACCGAATCGAGTGTGAGCCGACGGTAAACGATGGCATTGTTCTCCATGCCTCTGTTCCCTACATACCTGAAGATGCGCGCAACCTTATTTATCAGGCGGCTGATCGAATCAAGAAGCAGTATGGTATTCGTGAAGGCGTGAAGCTGTCTGTTGTTAAACAAATTCCGGTTGCGGCCGGCTTGGCTGGGGGCAGTAGTGATGCCGCTGCGACCATTCGTGCTTTAAATCGTCTGTGGAAACTGGGCATGACTCGGCAGAACATGTATGATTTGGCCGCACAGATCGGTTCTGATGTTCCGTTTTGCATTGAAGGCGGCGTGGCACTTGCCACCGGAAGAGGAGAGAAGGTTCAGCGCCTGTCTGCACTGCCTCCGTGCTGGGTCGTTGTTGTAAAGCCGAATGTATCGGTATCGACGGCGCAAGTATACCGCGAGTGGGACGAGCAGGAAGCGGTGAGCCATCCGGATGTCGATGCCATGCTGAAAGCCGTTGATTCCTGCGATTTCCAGGCTATTTGCAACGCGCTTGGCAATACACTTGAACCAGTGACCACTGGACGCGTGCCGGAAATTTCACGCATTAAAGAACATTTGCAACAGCTTGGAGCTGAAGGCATTCTTATGAGTGGCAGCGGACCGACTGTCTTTGCCCTCACGCAAAGAGAATCGCGCGCCCAGCGCTTGCTGAATGGGATTAAAGGTTACTGTCATGAAGTGTATGCGGTGCGGCCGTGTCACGTGATTGCCCCCTTGTCTAAATACGAATGAAGGTGTAGAATTGCTTTAAATTATTCGTATTTGGAGGAAGACCATGAAACTGAGGCGGAGCGGCAGACTGGTGGATATGACGAGCTATTTATTGCGTCATCCTCATCAAGTCATCTCGTTATCTTTTTTTTCCGAACGTTATGCATCTGCTAAATCATCAATTAGCGAAGATCTGGCCATTATAAAAGAACATTTTGAACAGGTCGGCGCCGGCAGGTTGCGGACGCTGGCAGGAGCAGCCGGGGGCGTGTGTTATTTGCCCTGCATGGTGCGTGCAGAAGCAGAACTTGCGCTTACGAGGCTATGCGTACAGATGACCGACCCGCAGCGCATCCTTCCCGGAGGCTATCTTTATATGACCGATATTCTGGGAAGGCCGGACTATGTAGAGAGTATTGGCCGGATGATTGCGTCGATTTATATGGATCGGACAATTGACGCTGTCATGACAATGGAGACGAAGGGTATCCCGATTGCCTATGCAGTCGCGGCGCAGTTCAATGTTCCGGTTGTCATTGCGAGGCGAAGCAGCAAGGTAACGGAGGGAGCGACCGTCAGCATTAACTATATTTCGGGTTCATCGCAGCGCATTCAGACGATGTTGCTGCCGAGACGCTCGCTTAACACGGGAGCTCGCGTCTTAATTGTTGATGATTTCATGAAAGCGGGGGGAACGATGCGCGGCATGATTAATCTCGTTCAAGAGTTTGCCGCGGTCGTTGTCGGTACGGCCGTATTTGTCGAGAAGCAGGAGCAGCATTCAAAGCTTGTGGAGCACTACATTTCGTTGTTAAAAATGGTGGGGAGCGATGAACAACCTACGATTGAACCGGGCAATGCCATTTCTTTTATAAAAGATTCATTTGAAGCCTAACATCTGACCTGGCTGACTCCGAATAATTTTGTTGGAAGAATTATGCCGCTTAAGCAGGAGTTTGTCCACCGTTGTTGAATCTTATTGACTATAGAGTTCCACAAGCTATGGAAAAGGAAGGTGCTCTCGGTGGAAATAACAGATGTTCGACTGCGGGTTGTGCATACGGAGGGCCGCATGCGAGCGATCGCATCGATAACTATTGATCAAGAATTTGTTGTTCATGACATTCGTGTAATTGACGGAAATAATGGAACGTTCATTGCTATGCCAAGCAAACGCACGCCGGACGGAGAGTTCAGGGATATTGCCCATCCGATTATGTCCGCCACGCGGGAGAAAATTCAGGCTGCGGTGCTACATGAATATGAACTGGCCCTTGCCGAAGGCACCGCGTATCAGCAGGCAGGTGCTTCGTAAAGTGTGAATAGGTGAGAAGGGACCTTGCGGCCGGAGGTTCCTTTTTTCTTGCGGGATAAAAAAGTATAGATGCTTAGCGAAATTTAAACAATTAAAGACAAAGTGAAAGTGCAAGGATGCCTGCGGGGACGAGCGTGCCGGCAAGATGTTACGTATTCTAGCCCGCTCGAGTTGAACGTTGGTGACTGAGGAATAAGAAGCAGGGCTTCATCGCTGCAGAAGTGCTTCGAACAATCGCGTGCTTGTGCCCTTTATTGCCGTCCAATGAAATCGTGCCGCTGTGAAAAGTGTCTTGAAATTGATAAATGTATAGGATATAGTCAAGAAGGACATTTGTTAAGAGGATCGGTGCTATGCAAGCGTTTGGACGGCAGCTCCTATTGTTGCGGGTTGAACGTGAACTGTGCGCATTGCACCGTCATTTGATAGTGTGACATGAAGCGAAGCCGTAACGTGTGGGCTTCGCCTGTTTTCACGAGCGGATGGAGGTTAGTCATGTCGGATCGTTATGCGGTTGTTCTTGCCGCCGGGCAAGGCACGCGAATGAAATCGAATGTGCATAAGGTGCTGCACTCTGTATGCGGTAAACCGATGCTGTGCCATGTCATGGACCAAATGGCTTCAATCGGCTTTACTGAAAAGGTCGTTGTTGTCGGCAGACAGGCCGCAGCTGTTGAGCGGTGCGTAGGGAAAGCGGCAACATGCGTGTACCAGAAGGAGCAACTCGGGACGGCTCATGCCGTCATGCAGGCAAGCGGGCGGTTGGCGGACCGGGCCGGAACGACCGTTGTTCTCTACGGGGATACGCCTCTTGTCAGTCACGTAACCATTCAGAAATTAATCGATTTTCGGCAGAAGGAAAAGACGGCTGCCGCCGTTCTTTCTGCTGTCACAAGCCAGCCTGCGGGGTATGGTCGCGTCGTCCGCGCGACAGACGGAAGTCTCATGCGCATTGTCGAGGACAAAGATGCCGCGCCCGCCGAGAAGGCCATTGACGAAATTAATACGGGCATTTACTGCTTTGATAATGAGTTGCTTTTTCGGTATTTGAGAAAGGTCGATAATCATAACGCTCAAGGTGAATACTATTTGCCCGATGTGCTGGCCTTGCTTGTTGGTGACGGATACAGCGTTTCGGTCTGCCAGACGCCAGACTTTGAAGAAACGGTTGGAGTCAATGATCGGATTCAGCTTGCGGCGGCCGAGCGATATATGAGAAAGCGTATTAATCGCGAGCACATGGAGAACGGTGTGACGCTGATTGATCCGAATACGACTTATATTGCTGCCGATTGCAAAATTGGAATGGACACAATTATTAAGCCGGGAACGGTCATTGAGGGGAATACGGTGATTGGTAACGGTTGCATCATCGGTCCTTATTCGCATATCATGGATTGCCGAATCGGCGAGGGGACGGTTGTCGAACAGTCGGTGCTTGAGAAAAGCGTAATTGCCGACAATGTACAGATCGGTCCGTTTGCCCACCTCAGGCCGCAGTCCAGCGTGCTCAGTCGGGCGAAGATCGGTAACTTTGTTGAAGTTAAGAAATCAGAGATCGGTAGGGACAGCAAGGCGTCGCACCTCACTTATATAGGCGACGCGACGATTGGCAGTGATGTCAATATGGGCTGCGGCACGATTACGGTTAATTATGATGGTGTGAATAAGTTGAAAACGACGATTGGTGACGGTGCTTTTATTGGCTGCAACGCCAACCTTGTCGCGCCGGTAACAATCGGAAAAGGCGCGTACGTTGCGGCAGGATCGACGATTACTCAATCGGTCAATGAGGATGCTTTGGCAATCGCTCGTTCCAGACAGACGAACAAAGAAGGCTACGCGCAAAAGCTGCCTTATAGGAATCATTAAATTTGAAAGGATTGTGACGCATGGTCAGCTACTTAGATCCCAACTTAAAGGTTTTCAGTTTAAATTCAAACCAAGATCTTGCTGCGCAGATTGCCGAACACATCGGTATCGGTCTTGGAAAATGCTTTGTGTCGAAATTCAGCGACGGCGAAATTCGTATCAGCCTTGAGGAAAGCATCCGCGGCAGCGAAGTATATGTCATTCAGTCAACCTCAGCGCCGGTCAATCAGCATCTCATGGAGCTGTTAATTATGATTGATGCGCTGAAACGGGCCTCAGCGAAAACAATTAACGTGGTTATGCCATATTACGGCTATGCGCGACAAGATCGCAAAGCGCGTGCCCGGGAGCCAATTACTGCCAAATTGATTGCCAATCTTCTGGAGACGGCAGGGGCTACGCGGATATTGACAATGGATCTTCATGCGCCGCAAATCCAAGGATTTTTCGATATTCCTGTTGATCAGCTGCTCGGTGTGCCTACGCTTGCGGAGTATTTCATGAGCAAGCAGATCGAGGATGTGGTGATCGTTTCGCCTGATCACGGCGGTGTGACACGGGCACGAAAAATGGCCGATCGTCTCAAGGCACCTATTGCCATTATTGACAAACGCCGGCCGCGTCCAAATGTTGCCGAAGTGATGAACATCATTGGCGACATCCAAGGCAAGACAGCGATTATTATCGACGATATTATTGATACGGCCGGGACAATCACACTTGCCGCCAACGCACTTGTTGAACGCGGTGCGCGTAAGGTGTATGCTTGCTGTACGCATCCGGTGCTCTCCGGCGCGGCAATTAAACAAATTCAGGAATCAGCGATTAGCGAACTTGTTGTAACCAATACGATTGCGCTTCCTGAAGAAAAGCAGATTGATAAAATCGTGCAGCTGTCTGTTGCGCCGCTGATTGGTGAAGCCATCATCCGGATTCATGAAAATCTTTCTGTCAGCCGTCTGTTCGACTGAGTGGGAGGAAACGAACAGTTGTGTTCAATTCAACGACACTCATTCTGAATGAGAGAAAAGAGAGGATGTACAAGTTATGGCTCGTTTAGCTGCTGTTTTGCGCGACAGTTCAAAGAAGTCGGTTATTCATTCTTTAAGGAACGCAGGGAAGATTCCCTCGGTTGTGTACGGTAAGACAGTTAGCAGTGAACCCATTGCGGTCGATGCTGCTGAGGTCACGAAATTATTAAGTCAAGAAGGCCGGAATGCTGTCATTGCCTTAGATGTTGAGGGCAAGAAACGTTACACGGTGATGGTGCACGATCTTCAGCTTGATCCGATCAAAGGGACGATCCGCCATGCGGATTTTTTGGCGGTTAATCTGAATGAGACTTTGGATGCTGTTGTTCCGGTTGAACTTGTGAACCGCGAGGTTGTCGAAAGCGGTGAGGTTGTACTCAACCATCAGACCGCCGAATTGACCGTGCGCGCCTTGCCGAACAACTTGCCGGCAACCATTACGGTTGACGTTTCCGGCTTGAAGGCAGGAGAGAGCATTCGCGTCAGCGACATCACCCCTGATGGTGATTATGAGATCGTTTCCGATCCGGAGGAGACGATCGTCTCGTTGACGTACGGCGCTGCTGAGGAAGAGGCTCCTGCGGAAACTGAGGAGAGTGCCGGCATCCCTGAAGTATAATCAGTTGTTTGCCGCATAACAATAATACTGGGCGTAACGACGATCCGTTACGCCTTTTTGTACTATATAGAAACGGTGTAGATTGGGCTGATCAGTTCTAATTTGGTCTCTGCTTGTTGATGAAATGTTGACGTTTTGCGCTTGATACAGCCGGTTGTCTACGGCAGCAGGAAGCATCGTGAAAGTGAGGAAGTCAGTTGAAATTTATTGTAGGGCTGGGGAATCCCGGCGCTGAATACGCGAAATCGCGGCACAATATCGGTTTCGATGTTATTGACCGGCTGATGGAGGTGTGCGATGCGACACTTAATAGGCACAAATTTTGTGCACAGTTTGGTAAGACGGTTATCGGCAGGCAGGAGATTGTGCTGGTCAAACCGCTGACGTATATGAATGCTTCCGGTGAGGCCGTGGCACCGTTGCTGCGCTTTTATCATGGAGAGGCGGCTGAGCTGCTTGTCGTTCAAGACGATATGGATTTGCCGGTCGGTAAGATTCGTGTGCGAGCCAAGGGTAGCTCAGGTGGACACAACGGCATGAAATCATTGATTCAGCATCTCCATACAGAGGAATTCTCAAGAATTAAAGTCGGTATCGGTCATCCGGAGCGCACCCAGAGAGCTGTGATCAGCCACGTGCTCAATGGTTTTTCCGCTGAGGAGCAGCCGCTGATTGCTGCGGCAATTTTGCGCGCGGCGGCGGCGGCGGCGGCCTGGGTTGATCGTCCGCTCGTCGACATTATGAATCAGTATAATGCCAATCAGTGATCGATAATTTATCACGTCCGGATCCTGCATAAGCTGCGCGGTTTGTCGGTTGGATGATGGTTAAAACAGAAAAGCATGGCACGCGAAAGCACGCATGGATGTGCCTCATGACCGGTTGGTCGAACAAAGGAAAGAAAGCGAGTGTATGTATGTTTGGTCTGAGCGTTTACTACGGGCAGAAATTGGATGAGTTTCAAGCGGTTGTCGACGGCTATACGCGTGGACTGACGCAGCAATTTGTATCGGGACTCTCCGGTAGCGCTAAGTCGCTGTTTATTGCCGAACTGTATCGTGCGAGGAGCACTGCCCCGCTTGTCGTCGTGACTCATAATCTCTATCAAGCGCAAAAGCTGCATGGTGATCTTGAACTGCTTGTCGACGAGAATGAACTGTTCCTTTATCCGGTAAACGATCTTTTAGCCGTCGACACATCGGTGGCCAGCCCCGAATTCACGGCGCAACGGATCAGTGTTTTAAACAGCCTATCTGAAGGTAAGCGCTGTCTTATTGTTGCTCCAATGGCCGGGATGAAAAGATTAATTGCGCCGCCGCAACGTTGGAAACAGGGGTTGCTGCGTCTGAGGACTGGCCAGACAATCGACTTGGACCACCTCGTCCGACAATTGTCTGCGATGGGGTACATTAGGGAGTCGATGATCACAGGACCTGGTCAGTTTAGCTTACGGGGGGGCATTCTTGATGTTTTCCCGCTGACCGAACCCGAACCACTGCGCATTGAACTGTTTGATGACGAGGTGGATTCAATTCGCCTGTTTGACAGCGAAACGCAGCGCTCACTTCAGTCACTTCAGGACAGCCCGCTCATAGGCCCGAGCAGCGAATTGCTGCTTGATGAGCAGGATTATGCACGGGGAGCGGGTGCATTGGCGGAACTGTTGGCGGCGGCGATGACTTCTGTCCAGGATACCTCCGTTCAAAAAAAGCTCTCCGAACAGATCGGGGCTGACATCGAAGCGCTCCGTGATCGCAGAGCGTTTGATGACATTCGCAAGTATGCGAGCTTATTCTATGATACGTCGGCCGCACTGCCTGATTATCTGCCGGAAGGTGCGCTCATCGTCATGGACGAGATTAGCCGCATACAGGAGATGAGTACACAACTTGACCGCGAGGAAGCCGAGTGGCAGATCGATATGCTGCAGCGCGGAAAAGTGGTGAACGGGCTGCATTTGCTGCGTGAAACTGCAGAGTGGGTGGACCGTTTGCGGCAACCGGTGCTCATGTTCTCACTTTTTCTTCGGTATCGCGGACATTTCCAACCGCAAAACATTATTAGCGTGAACAGCCGGTCGATGCAAAGCTTTCACGGCCAGATTAATTTGCTCAAAGCGGAGATTGAGCGCTGGATGAAGAGCGATTATGCGGTCGTCTGTTTGGCGTCTAACGCAGCCAGAGCAGAACGCATGGAGCGCGTTTTCTCAGATTATGACATACAGGCTATGAAAGTGTCTCAGCAGACTGAACCGCTTCTTGGACATGTGGAAATTGTCGTCGGTGGCCTTGACAGCGGATTTGAGTTGCCGTTACGCAAACTTGCCGTCATAACGGAACATGAAGTCTTCGATAATAAACCGGCTAAAGTGGCCCATCGTGGGAAAAAGCTTTCCAATGCCGAGCGCTTGCGTAATTACAACGAGTTGAAAGTCGGCGACTATGTCGTGCATATTGATCACGGCATCGGTCGCTACGCAGGCATTGAAACGTTGGCAGTTAACAACGTTCATAAAGATTATTTGATGCTGCTTTATAAGGGAAATGACAAACTGTATGTTCCGGTCGAGCACATTGATCAAGTACAGAAGTATGTCAGTTCTGAAGGGAAAGAGCCGAAACTGTACGCGCTCGGCGGGACGGAGTGGAAAAAAGTCAAGAGTAAGGCAAGATCGTCCGTCCAGAACATCGCTGACGACCTCATTAAGCTATATGCGCAACGCGAGGCGAGCCGCGGCTATGCTTTTTCTACTGACGGACCCGAGCAGCGCGATTTTGAAGCGGTCTTTCCTTATCAGGAGACACCGGATCAGCTTCAAGCCATTGCTGAAATTAAAAAAGATATGGAAAGTGAGCGCCCGATGGATCGGCTGCTTTGCGGTGATGTTGGTTATGGAAAGACAGAAGTGGCTTTGCGAGCCGCTTTTAAGGCTATTTCCGACGGCAAACAAGTAGCTTTTCTCGTGCCGACGACCATTCTGGCACAGCAGCATTTCGAAACGTCACTGGAACGCTTTGAAGACTTTCCGGTTTCGGTTGGCATTCTCAGTCGCTTTGTGTCCCGCAAAGAACAGCAGGATACACTGAAGCGGATAAAAAGCGGAGCGATCGATCTTGTCATCGGCACGCATCGGTTGCTGTCGAAGGACATCGTTTTTCGCGATCTCGGTTTGTTGATCGTCGATGAAGAACAGCGATTCGGCGTGACGCATAAAGAAAAGATTAAAAGGTTGAAAGCCAATGTCGACGTCCTCACCTTAACGGCAACTCCAATTCCCCGAACGCTGCATATGTCCATGCTGGGCGTTCGCGATCTGTCAGTTATCGAAACGCCGCCTGAGAACCGCTTTCCTGTTCAGACCTATGTGACAGAGTATGGGGGTATTCTCGTTCGTGAAGCTATTGAACGTGAGCTTGCACGCGGGGGGCAAGTGTACTTTCTCTATAACCGTGTGGAAACCATTCAGCAAATGGCAGAGGTCATTCGCAGTCTTGTGCCGGATGCAACGGTGAGCTTTGCGCACGGACAGATGAAGGAATCCGAGCTGGAAGCGGCGATGGTCAACTTTTTTGACGGATCAAGCGACGTCCTCGTCAGCACAACTATTATTGAAACCGGTGTCGACATTCCAAATGTGAATACGCTTATTGTGTACGATGCGGACCGAATGGGGCTTGCTCAGCTTTATCAGCTTCGCGGGCGGGTCGGTCGCTCGAACCGGGTGGCCTACGCCTACTTTACGTATCAACGCGATAAGATGATTAATGAGGTCGCAGAAAAAAGACTTCGGGCAATTAAAGAATTTACAGAACTCGGTTCTGGTTTTAAAATTGCTATGCGTGATTTGTCCATTCGTGGGGCCGGCAATCTTCTTGGTGCCGAGCAGCACGGGTTTATTGATTCTGTCGGTTTTGATTTATATTCACGGATGCTCAGTGAAGCGGTGGCCAAAAGCAAAGGCGATGTGCCGGAGAGTGAGCGCCGGAGGGCACCTGTAATTGAGTTTGAACTTGATGCGTACATTCCAGGGACCTACATTGAGGATGCGATACAAAAAATCGACATCTATAAACGGTTCAAAACGGCTGATTCGATAGCAGAGCTGGATGAATTGCGTGATGAACTGATTGACCGTTATGGTGATTATCCGCAGGAAGTAGAGCAATTGTTCAGAGTGACTGCTGTTCGTATTCTTGCTGCCAAGCTGCGAATTGAAGACGTAAAGCAAGACAAATCAGGCGTATCCGTTCATTTTTCTGAACAAGGGTGGAAATCCATTGATCGAAAAGCTCTTTTTCGGCTTGTCGCGGAGAACGCAGATGCGGCGCTCGAGGCTGCCGGGGAAAAAATTCGTCTATCTTTTAGATGTACCGGAACAGCGGAGGGTGAGTTTGCGGCGCTGCTTGAATGGTTAAAGAAAGCTGAACGGCTGTGCCTGACGGAGGTTGCAGGCTAATTTTTATTATCGGATGCATAGCTTAGGCGGTGACGCAGATACTATTCTCAAGGTATCGAAATGAGGACGTGCAGCTGCCGTCTGCGAAACTGACCGGCCGCATGAATGGAAAGAGAGGCATCCTGATAATGAAAGCTACCGGCATTGTTCGTCGAATTGATGATTTGGGACGCGTCGTCATCCCTAAAGAAATACGCCGTACACTACGGATTCGTGAAGGAGATCCACTTGAAATCTTTGTCGACCATGGCGGAGAAGTCATCTTAAAGAAATATTCACCGATCAGCGAGCTCGGCGATTTTTCACAGGAATATGCGGAATCATTGGCAGAGAATACAGGAGAATTGACGCTGATCAGCGACCGTGATCTTATTATTGCCGTTGCCGGTGGTTCCAAGAAGGACTTTGCGAACCGGCGCGTGCTTGGCATACCCGAGGAAGCGATGGAAATGCGCCAGACGATTGCTGAGAATAACCGCGGGAACGCCATTATCGAGGGAACAGAAATTGAAGGGGCCTACGTTGTTGCTCCAATCATTGCCGGAGGAGATCCAATTGGCACGGTGATGATTATTGACGGGCAGCAAAGGGCGCCCGGCGAAGTTGAAATAAAATTGGCTGAAACGGCAGCTGGATTTTTGGGCAGGCAGCTTGAACACTGACCAGTCAGGATCATACGATAAGCAGTAAAAAGGGACAGACAGCTGTCCTTTTTTATACGCTGAGAAAGTCTATAGATTTTAGCGGGACCAAGTATAAGAAAAGCTAAAGCTCGCCGTCGTCCCAAAGGACTTGGTCTCGCCAAGTTTTTCTTACAGGCAAAGCAAGTCTATAGGTTTTGCCACATGTAAACGTTTAAAAACAACAGCAGAGGCGCAAGGGCGCCTTGCGGGACAAGCGTACTGAGAAGACCCCGCAGGTTCTCACTTGTCTGAGAAGGCGCTCGCGGCATGGCTTTGGGGCACAGTGAAAGAAGAACAGACAGGCTATCGGCGGGCATTTGCATTTTTGTTGCGACGCGAAAAAATCGACCGATCAAAAACCGCCATTGTCGAAGAAAAAGAGTGTTAACCTGATTATTATTTATGATAAAATAAACAAGGATGACATCGCACAGTTTCTCGATAAAGCGGTGCTTTTTTCTTCATTGTAAGTATGGTCACCTGACTCAAATACAGTTCACTTTACCAGGAGGGGCGTAAAATGAATAAAAACGAACTCATTCAAAAAATATCAGAAAAAACAGGGTTTGCAAAAAAAGATGCTGAAGTTGTTGTGAACGAAGTGTTTGATACAATTATTGAAACGCTTAACGACAATGAAAAAGTACAAATTGTCGGATTCGGAACGTTTGAGGTGCGTGAGAGAGCAAGCAGAGTCGGACGCAATCCGCAGACTGGGGAAGCAATTACTATTCCGCCCTCACAAGTTCCCGGGTTCCGTGCTGGAAACCGTTTTAAAGAAGCGGTTAAGAAATGAGACTTGATAAGTTTTTAAAAGTTTCTCGCTTGATTAAGCGGCGAACTCTTGCAAAAGAATTTGCTGATCAGGGCAGAGTGTTTGTCAACGGGGCTGTCGGTAAAGCCAGCTCTGACATTCAGATCGGCGACGAGCTTACACTGCGCTTTGGACAGCGTCAAATGTCTGTGCGGGTGATTGGGTTAAAAGAGACGGTCAAGAAGGAAGAGGCTGAGTCGCTGTATGAATTGATTCGTGAGGCACCGGTGAACTAGAAACGGAATTCGCGTTCTAAGTTGGACAACGTCTTCATAAGTTTAAACTGTGAGGGGGGACGTCCGATGAGCGCATATTATCCGTCGCAGCCTGCTGCAAAAGAACAGTCGTTACCGGAACACGAAATTGTTGTAAAAAATCGGAAATCAATAGCTATTTCCGGCGTGAAACACGTGGAGAGCTTTGATCATGAAGAGTTCCTCATGGAGACAGTGATGGGATACCTGGCTGTAAAGGGCGCTGCATTGAAAATGCAAAATCTCAATGTTGAGCAGGGTGCAGTCTCTATCGAAGGGCAGATTTTTGAGATTTGTTACCTTGACGGCCCGGATGGTGAACCATCTAAAGGGTTTTTCGGGAAGCTGTTCCGATGACGCTGCACGAGCAGTTTACATCGCTTGGACTGACGGTGATGATGGGACTGTGGTTTGGCTGTTCCTATTCTGTCTATCGACGTATTGTGCGTCCTGAAAAAAAGAAAGGACTTGCGCTCATAGCAGATCCCCTATTCTGGTTGGCGCAGGCGTTCTTGCTGTTTGCTTTGCTGCTTCCGGTTAATGAGGGGCGGCTGCGTTTCTATCTCTTTCTTGGGGTGGTACTCGGGTTTTCAATATACAAGGTTTTTGTTGAACGCGCCTTTTTATATGCATTTGATCGAACCGTTCACTTTTGTGTCAAGATTGGCCTTTTTTTTATTAAAATTGTCTATCAATTTATTATTAGTCCCGGCCTTTTCTTATTGATGCTTGCTTATAAATTGTGTAGAATGACAGTGTGCCTTTTAGTTCGTGCCGTTTTTTTTATGCTGGTTTTTTCGCTAAAGGTTGTGCGAGCCGTCCTGCGCTTATTTATTCCTGATCGTTGGTGGCTTGCTTGGCAACAGTGCATGCAGCGTTTTTATCAACGCGTTCAGAAGCGGCTGTCTTCAGCCGTTCACTTTTTAAAAAAGAGACCTAAAAGTTAACGCAGCTGCTGCAACGGGGGAGGAAGGGATGGACCATGCAAAAGAGCGATATGCAGGTGACGAAACTGGTGAACGGTTATTTGCCTTCTGAGCAGGTGGCAGAAAAGCGCAGGCGGAAACGCCGTCGCGCGCTGTTTCGTCGTCTGACCGTTTTTTTGGCTTTGTTTGCTGCTGCCTGTGTATGGATGGTGTCTTCCCTTGTTTCCCAAGCTCATGATATGACGCGCTATGATGCACAAAAACAGCAGCTTAATCGGCAACTGCAAGATTCAATGCGTCAGACAAGTCAGCTTAGGCACCGCGTTAAACTTTTGCATAACAAAGAGTATATCGGCGAAATTGCCCGGCAAGATTGTCTGCTGTCCAAAGATGGCGAAATTATTTTTTCAAAATCGTCATCCAGCAAACATTGACAGGCTCTTTTTCTGCTATGTATAATACATTAATAAGGGATAACCATATTAGGGGGAAGCTTTTTTTTATGTCAATTGAAGCGGGCAGCAAGCTGAAGGGGAAAGTTTCGGGAATTACAAACTTCGGAGCCTTCATCGATTTGCCGGGCGGAAAAACAGGGCTGGTTCATATCAGTGAAGTGGCCGATCGGTATGTGAAGGATATTCACGATGTGTTGACGATTGGCGACGAAGTAACGGTGAAAGTATTGCAAGTGGCCCCCGACGGCAAGATCGGTCTGTCGATTCGCAAGGCGGTCGATAACCCGAAGCCTGCGCCAAGGTCCAGTCGCGGTTCGAGCGGCGGGAAAAAGTTTGTGCATGCGCCAAGTTTCGAGGATAAAATTTCTCGTTATCTTAAGGAAAGTGAAGATAGGCTGTCGACGATTAAGCGACAAACGGAATCCAAGCGTGGCGGACGCGGCGCACGGCGCGGCTGAGACAATTACTGCCAGACACGATCAGCGTTGTGCCATAATAATTTAATGGATGTTTGTTAAAATAGCGAATGCATTCGGCCCGAAAAGCCGGATGCATTTTTAAGTGCGTTCCGAAAGATGAAAGATAGGCTGCACGAACTTGCTTGTTTTCGCGGTGGAAACTGTGCCGATGAGGGGAGATCTCTGCTTCATTGGATGAATACTTTTTTTGCGGAGCGGCGATTTGTACAGTCGCGCCAACGCTTTGTGAATTTAAATGATCGACTGTTTTTAGTCGCATCCGCTAATGGCGGATCGCAAACTTTAAAAAATCAAGATTGTGTGCTTGGCATCCGCAGCGGATGGGGATGGCTCCTGACACTTGCAGATCTCTGCGGACGTTCGGGAGAGCGTTCAAACTTTAGCTCGCCGAGAGACGCAAACGCCTATATAATAAGCAACAACTGTCCATTCATTTCGCTTACCTGTCCTTGAATCAGACATCATTCCGGTTCCTTGTCGCACAAGGGGCGGCGCAATGAATGAAAAAGTGGCGCGAGAAGCTGAAAAGCGTCGAACGTTTTTTGGATACTGCCCTGTTGTTCCGACAAATTATGAAGGCATAGTATGTTTTAATGAATCATACAATATCAAGCCGGAGGTGTCATTGTATGATCGAACAGTCTGCCAGATTGACAGAGGGACAAGCGGGTGTGTCTATTTCCAGCATTCGCGTAAGTAAGCATTGGACAAACTTGCGAAAAGGGCTGCGCCGTCTCGCGGTCAAAGCCCTCTTCCACAGCGAATTCTTTTTTCTCATCGCCGGTTTCTTGCTCGGGCGCGCAGTCATTCTGACGAGTCTGACGCCGTTTACAGTTCCTTTTTTCGCTCTTGTCTTTTGGCTGCGCCGCAAAAGGAAGGGCATTGTTGCGTTCTCAGCGGTGGCCGGTGCATGCACGGTTTCTCCGTCTCAGGCCTTCTTTTCTTTTGTTGCTCTACTTCTTTTTACCGGCGGCTGGCATTTGTTAATCAAACAACGATCGGCAAGAGCAGAGCGCTGGTTGCCGGCACTGGTTTTCCTGACATCGGCTGCCGTGCGCCTCCTGTGCCAGGCCGCATTTACGCTGACGCTTTCGTGGACTGATGGTTTGACAGCAATGACTGAGGCTGCACTGGCTTATCTTGTTACACTCATTTTTATGCAGAGCGTGCCGCTGCTTTCCGTGCAGGTGAATCATAAGCTTTTCAAAAATGAAGAAATTATTTGCTTTGTCATACTTGTTGCTTCTGTCCTCGCCGGAACAGTCGGGTGGCAGTTCGACGCTCTTTCGATTAATCACGTGCTCGTGCGCTACCTGCTGTTGCTGTTTGCTCTTGCCGGCGGTGCAGCGATCGGTTCGACGGTCGGCGTCGTCATGGGACTCATCCTTGGGCTGGCAAGCGTGTCCAGCTTATACCAGATCAGTCTGCTCGCTTTTTCGGGCGTGCTCGGCGGATTATTAAAAGAAGCGGGAAAGCTCGGCGTCGCTGCCGGCCTAATGATTGCAACCTTGCTTATCTCACTCTATGGCGGTGGTTACGCCTCACTGAGCGGGGAAGCAATGAATTCTTTTGCAGCCATTCTCTTACTGCTGATCACACCGAAAAGTGTTGTTAACCGCATGGCTTCCTTCATTCCGGGAACGAGTGAATATTATCAAGAACAGCAACAGTATGTGCGCAAGCTTCGCGATGCCACGATTGCGCGGGTAGAGCAGTTCTCCAGCCTATTTCAGGCACTGGCTACTAGTTTTAATCCACCGGTACAGTCAGTGCAGCACGTCAATGAGAAGCTGGCGGATTGTGTCAAGGAGGCTGTCTGCCGGAAATGTTTTAAAAAACAGAGCTGCTGGGTGCGCCATGCCGATCAAACCCGTCAACTTATTAATGAGCTGAGCCGTGAATTAAAACGACACGGGACATGCGATGATCAGAAATTGCGAATGGCTTGGCGTGTTCATTGTGCCAAGTCGGACCGGACATTGACGCGACTGGCGGAGGAGCAACGCATCGTTAAAATGCGCTGTCTGTTAAACTGCCGCATCAAGGAAAGCCGTCGCCTTGTCGCTGATCAACTGCATGGCGTATCACAGGTGATGGAAAATTTCGCTAAACAAATGCAAAAGGAGAGGGGATTGCATGATTGGCAGGAGGACATTATTTTAAAGAAGTTAAACCATGTCGGGTTGCGTGCGGAAAGTGTGGAGATATACAGCCTTGAATCAGGAACCGTTGACATCGAGGTGCTGCTGCCCTTGGACGGGTACGGTGCATGTGAAAAAATTGTGGCACCGTTGCTGTCGGATATTCTTGGAGAAGCCATCACCGTCTCAAGAAAAGATCCACCCAATGTGCGGGGAGGTCCGGTTCGGGCCATTTTTGCCTCGGCTTATGCCATGGATGTGGAGACGGGGGCAGCGACGGCAGCGCTTGGAGGGGCGTTTGTTTCCGGCGACAACTACTCTTTTTTCGACATCGGTACGGGTAAGTATGCACTGGCGATCAGCGATGGTATGGGTAGTGGTGAGCGGGCACATGCTGAAAGCCGGGCGGCGTTGCAACTGCTGACTAAAGTGCTCAAATCAGGAATTCCGGAAACATTGGCGATCAAATCCATTAATTCGATTCTATTGCTGCGTTCGACTGAGGAAATTTTTGCCACACTCGACTTGGCTTTGATTGATCTGCAGAATGGCCATTCGAAATTTCTTAAGATTGGTTCGAATCCCAGCTTTATTAAGCGCGGGAGGCGGGTGTTCATGCAGGACGGAGGCAATCTGCCGATTGGAATGATCGAGAAGTTTGATGTTGAGGTCCATAGCGAGCAGCTAAAACCAGGTGATCTACTCATTATGATGAGCGATGGGCTGTTTGATTCGGTAAAACAGGCGGACAATAAAGAAGCGTGGATTCAAGAACGCATTTGCGCACTTGAAACGAGCGCGCCGCAGGAAGTCGCCGATCTGCTGCTTGAACAAGTCATACGTCAGGCTGACGGTGCCATACGTGATGATATGACGGTCATCGTCGCGCGTGTGAAGCAGCGCTTGCCGCAGTGGTCGTCGATTATTGCCAGTACATCGCTTGAAACAATGGACCGGGCCGAATAATTTATCGCTTGAAGATGGGTTCGGAGAACAGTGACTGTCTGCGGGAAGCTTTCAAATTGATAGTATAGAAAAGGCTCGCTCTGTCTATGATAGTGCTAGATTCAGGGAGGAGCTGAGCCGCTATGCATAAAGGAACTTTACGGCAAATTCTATTAATTACTGACGGTTGTTCAAATCAAGGTGAGGATCCGGTGGCGATGGCCGCACTTGCCCGTGAGCAGGGAATTTCTGTAAATGTCATTGGCGTACTTGATCAATTTGATTCAGAGGATAGCCGCGGACTGAAGGAGGTCGAAGATATCGCTCATGCTGGCGGGGGAATCAGTCAAATCGTTCAGACAAAGCAGCTTGTGCAAACCGTGCAGACCGTTACTCGTCAAGCAATGACACAGACATTGAAGGGTGTCATTAATCAAGAATTGCAAGGTATTCTCGGTGATGGAGAGACAGTGGACGATCTGCCGCCTGAGAAAAGAGGCAAGGTCATTGAGGTCGTTGATGAACTTGGAGAAACAGTTGACTTGGACGTCTGCATACTTGTGGATACGAGTGCAAGCATGCATAGCAAACTGCCGACCGTACGTGAAGCGCTTGTTGATTTGACGCTGAGTCTGTCAGCTCGCGTAGGCAGCAATCGCTATTGCCTGTACGTATTTCCCGGGAAAAGAAATGCGACAAGTCGGCTGGTTTCTTGGTCACCACAGCTCGATTCAATTGAGCGTGCCTTTGATAAACTGGCTTCACACGGCGTAACACCGACCGGTCCAGCGTTGCGTGAGGCAGTTGCGAGTTTTGAACAGCTGTCGCGGCACAGGGCGCTAATCGACGACCGCGAAACTCGTGATGAATCGGATCTGTGATCATGCTGAGGGCATGCACATCATCGGTAAGTGGCATCGCCGTCGCTACTTACTCACGCGCAAGATTGGCAGCGGTGCGCAGGGCACAGTCTATATGGCCATGGATGGTGGGAAGAAGATGGCTGTCAAGCTGGCAAAAGATCGTGCCTCACTGACCGCTGAGGTTAATGTGCTCAAGCAATTCACGCGGGTAACAAGCCCTCCCTTGGGGCCGTCTGTATATGATTTTGATGACTGGATCAGTCCTGAAGGGATTATTTCTTTTTGTACGATGGAATATCTGAATGGAATTTCAGCGGCGGATGCCCTCTTGCGCCGTTCTTTTGACTGGACAGTTATTTTTATGATTCAACTGCTGCGTCAGCTTGGCGAACTGCATCACTACGGTTATATATTTGCGGATCTTAAGCCGGAAAATCTCATTGTTATGCCTGTTGACCATCAAGTGCGCTGTGTCGATTTTGGGGGTGCAACACGTATCGGTCGTTCGGTGCGCGAATATACAGAATTCTACGATCGCGGATATTGGGGGATGGGCAGCCGTAAGGCGGATGTCGGTTATGATTTATTTGCCTGTGCGATGATTCTTATTTTTGCGGCCAAAAGAGGAAGAATGTCGAAGACGGCTGCGTCAAAGCAGCAGTTAATGGAAACGGTGAAAAATCAGCCGTCCCTGCGTCCCTATCGCCAAGCACTTATATCGGCACTGACCGGCCGTTATGCTTATGCGGAAGAGATGCGTCAAGCACTGCTAAAATCGATGCTGCTGCAATCGTCCCATTCGCAGACGCTTTCGAGTACGTCCCATCATATGCCGGCACCTGTCGCACGGCCGGGGACAGGCGGATGGGGAGCCGCGTGGGCCGCTGCATTAATCATGCTTGTCGTGTATACGTTCGCCGTGTTAGTTAATCTATTGTAAAAAACGAATGATCAATGGTACAGTAGGAACAGCACGGGCGGGGAGGGGACGGGCGCCGTGGATTTTGAGAATCGCGCACGAGCATTCATTAACACACACCGGCTTATTGATCGCGGCAGACGGATCGTTATTGGCGTAAGCGGCGGAGCAGATTCGATGGCCCTGCTCAGTTTTTTGTTGAAATTTCGCAAGGAATGGGAATGCGAGCTTGTAGTCTGCAGTGTCGACCATCAATTGAGAGGGAAGGAGGGACATGAGGATCTTGAATTTGTATCCGCGTTTTGTCACCGACATGACTTGAGTTTCTTCGGGAGGGCGGTTGACGTCGCGTCGCTTGCCGCCAGCTCTTCTCTCAGTATAGAGGCGGCGGCACGCGAGCTTCGCTATGCGGTGTTCGGTGAAGTACTTGAGTCATGCCATGCGGATATTCTGGCACTCGCTCATCATGGCGATGATCAAATTGAAACGATGCTTATGTATGAAGTGAGAGGCAGCGCAGGTTTGGCAAGAGCAGGTATACCTGTGACCCGTCGATTTGGCAATGGAAAAATTATTCGCCCCTTTTTAATTTTTACAAAGCAGGAGCTGGCAGCTTACTGCGATCAATGTGGGATTGCCGCGCGCGAGGATGCAACGAATGCATCAGACATGCACACGCGCAATCGGTTTCGCAAGTATGTTCTCCCCTTTTTGAAGCATGAGAATCCGACAGTTCACTTAAAGTTTCAATATGAAAGTGAGCGAATCGCCGAAGATGAGGCATTTTTGCTGGATTTGGCTAAGCGTGAGTGGTCGAAAGTGTTGACGTCAACAAAACCGGGAGAAGTAACGCTTTCAATAAGTAGATTGCTGTCCGAGCCTCCGCCTTTACAAAGGCGGCTAATTCATCTAATATTAAATTACTTGTATGACTGTCAAAAAATAAAGCCTTTACATCAATCCATACATATCGAGAGCGTGTTGCAGCTCGTTCAGTCTGATCGCGCCTCTGTTACGCTTGACCTTCCGGGGCACCTGCAAGCAGCGAAGTCTTACGGGCAGTGCCGTATTGGAAACATAAGTGTTGCTATACCCGGCTATAATCAGCTTGTGAATGTGCCCGGAGAGACCGTCATTCCGGTTGGTTGTTTGGTTGCTGAACTTGTCAGCGCACAAAGGCCTGCCACAGACAGAGACGATCAGTTGTTAATCGACTGTTTGCAGTTCACGGCACCATTGCGGATCAGGAGCCGCCGCCTCGGCGATCGGCTGAAGACTGCCGGTTTGACGGGTTCACAAAAAGTAAAAGCGATTTTTATTAATGAGAAAATTGATCGCAGTCGTCGCGACAGCTGGCCGCTTGTCGTCGATGCAGAGGGAACTGTTCTGTGGTTGCCGCTTCTGCGTCGTGCACGGTTATCCGAGCCTCAGCAGGCGCCGCAGGCTTTGGGACGCCATCAGCTCCTGCTGACATTTATTCCGTTGCCGTTTTTAGGAGGACAGGAGCATGAAGCAAGATATTCAGGAAATATTAATTACGGAAGAAGCCATTCAAAGCAAAGTTGAACTGTTTGGCGAGATCCTGTCCGCAGAGTATGCCGGTCGTTTTCCGCTTGTGGTAGGCGTGCTTAAAGGGGCATTGCCATTTATGGCGGATTTAATTAAGAAAATGACAGTACCGATAGAGATCGATTTTATGGATGTGTCCAGTTACGGCAATTCAACGGTTTCTTCGGGGGAAGTGAAAATTCTTAAAGATTTGGATACATCTGTTGAAAATCGTGACATTTTAATTGTTGAGGATATTATTGACAGCGGACTTACGCTGAGTTATCTGGTCGAACTCTTTAGAACACGAAAGGCAAAGTCGATAAAAATTGTGACCTTGCTCGACAAACCGGCTGGGCGCAAGAGCGCTATTAGTCCTGATATGTCGGGATTTACCGTGCCCAATGCTTTTTTAGTCGGTTACGGGCTCGATTTTGCCGAGCGTTACCGCAATCTTCCCTTTATCGGTATCCTTCGGCCGGAAATATATCAGTGTAGTAAAAACTGATACGCGAGGTTGAAAAAAGGATAACCGATAAGGGGTGCGGTAGTCTTGAGACTACATTTTTATGTATGGTATTATAAAAAACAGTGTGTTAGGTGTGGGAGGAGGTAAGCAATGAATCGCGTTTTCAAAAATATAGTTATATATCTTGTTATTTTTGTTGCTATTATTGGCATCGTCAGCTGGTTGACGGAGTCAAATAAAACAGTTAGGGCTCTGACTTATTCGCAGCTGCAAAAGGATTTGTCGCAGGAGAAGATTGATCGCGCTGTGCTTCAGCCGGAAGGAAGTGTATTTTCTGTCACCGGCCATTTAAAGGGCGATAGCGATACCACGACATTTAAAGCTTATATTCCTGCGAGTGATAAGGCCGTCAACTATGTAACAAAGATGACTAAAAATCTTGATGTGCACCCTGAGGAACAGACGAACGGCTGGATTACTTTTGCGACATCGGTCATCCCGTTTGTGATTATTATTTTTCTGATCTTCTTCATGCTTAGCCAAGCGCAGGGCGGCGGCGGACGTGTGATGAATTTTGGAAAGAGCAAGGCGAAGCTGTATTCGGAGGATAAAAAGAAGGTCACGTTTAAAGATGTAGCCGGTGCCGATGAAGAAAAACAGGAGCTCGTTGAAATCGTTGATTTTCTAAAAGATCCGCGGAAATTCGTTGCACTCGGCGCAAGAATTCCGAAAGGCGTGTTGCTGGAAGGTCCTCCCGGGACCGGTAAGACGCTGCTTGCCCGCGCGGTAGCCGGCGAGGCGGGCGTGCCATTTTTCTCTATTAGCGGTTCTGATTTCGTTGAAATGTTCGTCGGCGTCGGTGCCTCGCGTGTGCGTGACTTGTTCGATCAGGCAAAGAAAAACGCGCCGTGCATTATTTTTATTGATGAAATCGATGCCGTCGGCCGCCAGCGAGGCGCCGGACTTGGCGGCGGTCACGATGAACGTGAACAGACGCTAAACCAGTTGCTTGTCGAGATGGACGGATTTGGTGCCAATGAGGGCATCATTATCATTGCAGCTACCAACCGTCCTGACATTCTTGACCCCGCATTGCTGCGACCGGGTCGGTTTGATCGGCAAATTCCTGTCGGCCGTCCTGATCTTATTGGGCGCGAAGCGGTGCTGCGAGTCCATGCCCGCAATAAGCCGCTTGATAAGAACATCGACTTAAAAACCGTTGCAAAGCTGACTCCCGGCTTCTCCGGTGCTGATCTTGAAAATTTGCTTAATGAGGCCGCACTTGTTGCCGCCCGCGCAAACAAGAAAGTGATCGGAATGGAAGATATTGATGAAGCTGTTGAGCGGGTCATTGCCGGTGTTGCTAAA
Source organism: Sporolactobacillus sp. (assembly GCA_047722915.1). GTDB lineage: Bacteria > Bacillota > Bacilli > Bacillales > Sporolactobacillaceae > Sporolactobacillus. The sequence goes on along the minus strand of JBDNZQ010000015.1, from coordinate 7,365 downwards.
AAGTCACGTGTGATTTCTAAAAAAGAACAAAACATCGTCGCATACCATGAAGCCGGTCATACAATTGTCGGCCTTGCACTGAATGGCGCGGACGAAGTGCATAAAGTAACGGTCATTCCTCGCGGTCAGGCCGGCGGGTATACGGTGTCCCTGCCAAAAGAGGATCGGGGCATGCTGACCAAGCCGGAATTGCTTGAGAAAATCTGTGGATTGCTCGGCGGACGCGTCGCGGAAGAAATTACGTTTAGTGAAATATCAACCGGGGCCAGCAATGATTTGCAGCGCGTAACGGGTCTCGCGCGCCGGATGGTCACTGAATTTGGCATGAGTGAGAAGCTTGGCCCGCTTCAGTTTGGTAATAACGACAGTCAGATTTTTCTGGGACGTGATCTGCAGAATGACCAGAATTATAGTGATGCTATCGCTTTTGAAATTGATTCTGAAGTGCAGCGAATTGTTAAAGAGCAGTATCAACGCTGCAAAGAGCTCCTGCTTGAACATCAGGATCAACTGAATCTTATTGCTGAAACGTTGCTGAAAGTAGAGACGCTCGATGAGGATCAAATCATATCGCTTTATAATACTGGAAAGTATATTGAACCCAACCGCCGTCGCTATGCATCTGTAGGAGCCGATGAAAGCGAGCAGGCAGTGGAAGACAAGCCGGTAACTGTGGATAGTGCCGACGGCTCATCGGATGTAAAGGTGCACATTCATCCCAAGGATCCGACGACGTCGGTAGACGCTCAGAAACCCGAGGATGATTCATCCGGCAAGACTGAGTAACAGATGAAAGATCGTTGAGAGAACGAGGGGGGCATTTCCGTTGCGGGAATGTCCCCCCTCTCTTTACAATGAGACTGACGGCTGCCTGAATAGTGGCAAGGCCTTTAAAGGTGGGAGGATTTATTATGTTGTTTGCTTGTGATGTCGGCAATACGCATATTGTTCTAGGCGCTTATGATGGTGATCAACTCACCGCGCATTGGCGAGTGTCGACTGACCGTCAGAAAACAGAAGATGAGTATGCCATGTTGGTGAGCGAATTACTGCGGAGTAGCAATTTGTGCATGGCCGATTTCTCGGGAGCGATTATTTCGACAGTCGTGCCCTCGCTTCGCTTAATACTTGAACATATGTTCTTAAAATACTTTCATTTGCAGCCGCTGATTGTCGGTGTGAATACGGATATTGAACTGGCCGTTGTGTATGACAACCCAAGCGAACTTGGAGCAGACCGCCTCGTCAATGCGGTCGCCGCTATTCAGGCGTATGAAGTACCGCTGATCATCATCGATTTCGGCACTGCAACGACCTATTGCTATATTGATGAGCAAAAGCGCTATGTTGGAGGTGCCATTTCTCCCGGCGTCTTTGTATCGGCGGAAGCCTTGTATACTAAAGCGTCCAAATTACCGCGTATTGAGGTCGTCAAACCCCCCTCCGTTATTGCCGGCAATACTATCCACGCGATGCAGTCGGGACTGCTGTATGGCTATGTCGGTCAGGTTGAAGGCATTGTGAAACGCATGAAGCAGCAAATGGCACAGCAGCCAACCGTGATTGCGACCGGTGGACTGTGCCGACTCATTGCTAATGAAACGGACTGTATTGATGTTGTCGATCCGTTCCTGACTCTGAAAGGTTTGTATTTGATTTATTGCCACCAATTGAAAAAGAGGAGATAAAAGATGAGTGACTACTATTTGAAAGCTTTAGCCTGCGGCGGGCAGCTGCGCGTGCTCACGACTGTGACGACGGAAACAGTAGCCGAAGCTCAGCGCAGACATGGGACGTGGGCCACAGCGTCTGCGGCTCTTGGCCGGACGCTCACGGCCACGATGATGATGGCCGCGCAGTTAAAAGGTGACGAAAGGTTGAGCGTTACCATTCAGGGCGGCGGACCAATCGGCATTATCGTTGCCGATGCCGATACACAGGGGCATGTGCGCGGCTACGTCACCAATTCACATACTGATGCCGAACTGAATGCCGACGGAAAGTTGGATGTGGCAGGAGTCGTTGGCCGCTCGGGTTATCTGAGCGTTGTTAAGGACTTAGGAATGAAGAATTATTTCACCGGACGAGTACCGCTTATCTCCGGTGAATTAGGGGAGGATTTTACTTACTATTACGCTCGTTCGGAGCAGATTCCTTCATCGGTTGCTGTCGGTGTGCTCGTGAATCCTGATCAGAGCATTAAAGCAGCGGGCGGTTTTTTGGTGCAGGTGCTGCCGGGAGCCGAAGAGGCAACGATCACCGCGCTTGAGGAGCGTCTCCGCTCAATTCCGTCTATATCGCGTTTAATTGAAGCGGGAAAAACGCCGGAGCAGCTGCTTGAGGTGCTGTTCCCTGATCACGACTATCAGCAGCTTGAAAGCAGACATGTCGGTTTTAAGTGCAGCTGTTCAAAGTCACGTTTTGCCCAATCACTGGCTTCACTTGGAACTCGGGAAATTCGTACGATGATGGCGGAAGATCACGGCGCAGAGACGGTCTGTCACTTCTGCGGTAGCCAGTATCTGTTTTCCGAGCAAGAACTTGCCGCTTTGCTTGATCATTAAAAATTGACGGTATTGTTTTTTGTTGCTAACATAATATATAAATCACAGATGATTAATAAGAATAATTCATCATCAAACAAAGGGGCGGTGCACATGACGATTGCGAATTCAGTGACGGAACTCATCGGACACACACCGATAGTCCGCATTAATCATTTGACAGGAGAAAATGATGCGGAGCTTTACGCGAAACTGGAATTCTTCAACCCTGGAAGCAGTGTGAAAGATCGAATTGCTTTGGCAATGATTGAAGCGGCGGAGCGCGAGGGGCGTTTGAAGCCCAATGATACGATCATTGAGCCAACGAGCGGGAATACAGGAATCGGCCTTGCGCTTGTTGCCGCCGTCAAAGGTTATCGCGCCATTCTTGTTATGCCGGAGACGATGAGCATCGAGCGCCGCAAGTTATTTAAAGCCTATGGGGCAGAAGTGATTTTGACGCCCGGTGCGCAGGCCATTAAGGGATCGATAGCCAAGGCGCAAGAGTTGGCAGATGAAAAGGGTTATTTTTTACCACAGCAGTTTAAGAACCCGGCGAACCCGGCTGTTCATTATGAAACGACCGGTAAAGAAATTGCCGCCGCATTCGATACACTTGATGCCTTTGTTGCCGGTGTCGGTACCGGCGGAACACTGAGTGGCAGCGGTAAGGCTCTCCGGGAAAAGTTTCATTCGATTAGAATTTACGCTGTTGAACCAAAAGATTCACCTGTTTTAAATGGCGGCAAAGGCGGGCCGCATAAAATTCAGGGAATTGGCACCGGTTTTATTCCAGATACGCTTGATACCGGCATCTACGATGAAGTCATCGATGTCAGTAATGAACAGGCTTTTGAGTATGCAAGGCTTGTTGGACGTAAGGAAGGGATATTGTCAGGTATTTCTGGCGGTGCCGCACTTTACGGCGGTGTCCAAGTTGCGGAAAAACTTGGTAAAGGCAAAAAAGTACTGGTCATAATCCCCGATAACGGTGAACGATACTTAAGCACACCGCTCTACCAGGCAGAAGAATAAGTGCAGCGGCCTTGTTTGCAGGATGCATTGTATTGCCGAGGATAGCGCGAACAGGCATCTGCTGCTTTGATCGGTTATGAGCAGTGCCTGAGAGCCTCAGGTTCCCAAATTAGGGCCGGCGAATTGTTTTTCTCCTGATTGTTTAATGAAAAATTAGTGATTTAATATATGCTGTTGCTGACTTATTCGCTATGTGAGGTGCGAATAAGTCTATTTTTTAACTTCGGTTAAATCTGGTTCCGTGTTTTTTACAACAAATGCCTATATGCGTGGGTGGCTTGCGGCAGACGAGCCATTCAAAAGGACAAGACATTTACCCGCGCGTGCCTGATTGTTTGCGGACAGGGGAGGAATACGATAAAATATGCAACAATGCCCCATGCCCGGCAGGTCGCTCCGGGTTCGGTTGTTCAAAGCTTTACCGATGAACCGCGGCAACAAACAATGAAGTTTTTCATGCTTTAAAATTATTTTTTGCACCGTATGCTTACGGTTTCTTAACGCTGAGATAGCGCGGCGGATAGCCAAGGCATGTGCGAATTAGCTGATGTAGCAGTTGTTCCATTCACTTGGAGTTCACATCAAGACGTCTGGTTTTTCAATTTTTTTTATAAAAATGATATGATACTGTTAAAAGTATTTATTTGATAAGGGCATTTAATAGATCACGTTTAATAGCGGCTCACTTTGCGATCCGGCATGCATCTGCAGGTGGAGTGTTTAGGCGTGCTTAAATGAGGCGCTGCATTTGGTTATACTTGAAAAAGCTCATACGACCACTTGGGGCGGCAAATGAAGTGGCAATGAAATAACATAGCGATAAATATTGATAAAAATGACAGAAAAGGAATGTGAATATAAATGGTAAAAATAGGGCCTGTTGTTTTGAAGAATCGGGTTGTGCTCGCTCCGATGGCAGGTGTCTGCAATTCGGCGTTCCGCTTGATTGCCAAACGGTTTGGTGCCGGACTGGTTTGTGCGGAGATGGTTGCTGACCGCGGCATTATCTACCACAATAAAAAAACCCTGAACATGCTTCAGATTGACGAACGTGAAAGGCCGCTGAGCTTGCAAATTTTCGGAGGGTCGCGTGAGACGCTCGTTGAAGCGGCCAGATATGTCGATCAGCATACGGCAGCCGATATTATTGATATTAATATGGGTTGTCCGGTACCGAAAGTAACAAAGTGCGATGCGGGGTCCAAGTGGTTGCTTGATCCTGACAAGATCTATGAAATGGTGAGTGCTGTTGTTGCTGCGGTTGATAAGCCTGTTACAGTAAAGATGCGCAAGGGCTGGGATGACGACCATATCTTTGCCGTCGAAAATGCACAGGCAGTGGAACGTGCAGGCGGGAGGGCTGTTGCTCTGCACGGGCGCACGCGTGTACAAATGTACGAAGGGAAAGCGGATTGGGACATTATTCGCCGCGTGAAAGAAGCGGTGTCAATTCCGGTTATCGGTAACGGTGACGTTCAAACTCCTCAGGACGCTAAACGAATGCTTGCTACTACTGGGGCTGACGCGGTCATGATTGGCCGGGCGGCGCTTGGTAATCCATGGATGCTGTACCGGACTGTCAAATATTTGGAAACGGGTATTCTTATGCCCGAACCGCAGGCAAAAGAGAAGATTGCCGTTTGTTTGCTGCATTTTGATCAGTTGATTCGACTCAAGGGGGAGCATCTAGCTGTTTTGGAAATGCGCAAACATGCGGCTTGGTATGTGAAAGGGCTTCGCGGCGGAAATGAAGTACGCAAACAAATTAACGGTTGTGGCAGTGTGGACGCATTGCGTGCAATCTTAAACGAATTTGTTGAGGCTTCCGATACTTGGGAGACAGCTGCCCCTGTGCAGGGTTGACGCCAATTTGAATTTTTTCTATACTGAAAAAAGTGTACATGCTGGACGGATCGCTTGAACAGATGGGCAGAGCTTTGTGATAAGCGAAAGGTCAAGGCGTTTTTGAACGAATACGACTCGTGATCGGACTGGCGGCAATCAGCCGACAGTCCTAATTTTCGGCTGATCATTCTGCTGATAGCAAGGGCATGACTATGGAGCAAGCAGAAGGCGAATGGATATTAGGAGGGTAAAAGATGAGCGAAGAGGTCGACTTAACAGATCAGCTTCAAGCAAGGCGTGAAAAGTTGCGCGAGCTGACAGAACAGGGTATTAATGCATTTGGCGGACGCTTTGAGCGTACGCATGATACAAGCACGATTCGCACGCATTATGCCAATATTGAACCGGAGGCGCTTGAAGAGGCAGGGGTTGAAACGGTTATTGCCGGACGCTTGATGGCTAAAAGGCGCAAGGGTAAGGCTGGCTTTGCCGATATTCAAGACTTTGCAGGCCGAATTCAATTGTATGTGCGCCAGGACAATGTGGGTGAGGAACAATACGAACTCTTTAAGCACATTGATATCGGCGATTTTGTCGGCGTTCGCGGCACTGTATTCAAAACACATGCCGGTGAGTTGTCAGTGAAGGTTGTCGACTTTCAAATTCTTTCAAAGGCCCTGCGCCCCCTGCCTGACAAATATCACGGATTACGCGACGTTGAACAGCGCTATCGTCAGCGCTATTTGGATCTTATTGTTAATCCCGATGTAAAGGCGCGTTTTGTGCAGCGCAGCCGGATCATTAAAACCATTCGCGATTATCTTGACATGGCCGGCTATCTTGAAGTTGAGACGCCGACGATGCACGCCATTGCAGGCGGTGCATCCGCACGGCCTTTTATTACTCATCACAATGCATTAAACATTGATTTGTACATGCGCATCGCACTTGAGCTTCATTTGAAACGGTTGATCATTGGCGGCTTTGAAAAGGTGTACGAAATTGGTCGTGTTTATCGAAATGAAGGCATTGATACCAAGCATAACCCCGAGTTTACGATGCTTGAATTGTATGCCGCTTATTTTGATTTGCGTGATGTCATGGCGTTGACCGAGAATCTGTTCGCCTTTACGGCTGAGAAGGTGCTCGGGACGACGGACATTGAATATGAGGGCGAGAAAATTGATCTGAAGCCCGGGTGGAAGCGCATAGCAATGGTCGATGCGGTAAAAGAGTTGACGGGCATTGATTTCCGCCAGCAGATGAGCGACGAGGAAGCGCGCAGAGCAGCTGTTGATTGTGGGGTGGCGGTACAGCCGGCGATGGACTTCGGGCATGTTGTCAATGAATGCTTTGAACAGAAAGTGGAGTCTACATTGATACAGCCTACATTTGTGACCGGGCATCCGCTCGCGATTTCTCCGCTTGCCAAGAAAGATCCACTAGACGGACGTTTCAGTGATCGTTTTGAACTTTTTATTGGCGGACGTGAGTACGCGAATGCATTCAGTGAACTTAATGATCCTATTGATCAGCGTGATCGTTTTGAACAACAGATGCGTGAACGGGCAGCCGGTGATGATGAGGCGCAAATGATTGATGAAGATTTTGTTGAAGCGATGGAATATGGCATGCCGCCCACCGGCGGACTTGGTATTGGTGTCGATCGGCTTGTTATGTTGCTGACGCAGGCTGCGTCCATTCGCGATGTGCTGTTATTCCCGCAGATGAAGCAAAGAGACGATCGATAATATTTTGTTGTCGCTGGCACAGTATCTGTAATATTAACTGTTGACTTTTTATCCGACGTCCTGTACTATTAATTAGGTCGTCGGTTTGTTGTTGAGGTGTTGCTATTTGAAAGGAATTCTTGACACTACTGGCGAAGCATGGTAAGATATAAAAGTTGCTGTTACGGAGTAACGGCAACGGAATGCTCCTT
>JBDNZQ010000014.1:14575-65166 GCA_047722915.1 Sporolactobacillus sp. | reverse complement strand
AAGCTAAGGCTCAGCCGTCGTCCAAAGGACTTGGCCGAGCCAAGTTTTTCTAATATTCAAGATGTGAAATTTCTATGATTCAAAACAGCTTGACTGATTTGATCAAGCACTTCATCCGGCGTGAGTCCGCGCACGTCTCGTTGCAGCGTGTAAAAATGGTTGGAGAAAAGGTCTAGAATTAAGTCAGCCATGAACATACTGTCAGCGGGCGGACTTGCAGTGCCGGCCATTTCTTGAAGCAGACTTTGAAAGATCGGATGCAGATGCACGTTAATCGGGCTGCCGACAAACGCTTTGGAAGAGAACGGCGCACTTTCGACGCCCCGCAGCAGTTCGCTTTTCTTTTCGCGAAAGCGGACAAACAGACGCAGCACGCCTTTCAAACGCTCCTCCGGCGGCAAGTCCGCCCGATGCATTCGCAAGTAAACGTCGATGTCACTGAAAAGGCGCTCGATGCTGTCGCGAATCAGGTCGGTACAAAGTTCGCTTTTATTGCGGTAGCGCCGGTAAAGGGTGCCGGCACCGACTTTGGCTTCAGCGGCGATCTGGTTCATGCTCACCTGTTCCACTGCTGTTTGTTCAAAAAGTCTGAGAGCGGCGGCTTTGATGCGCAGGCGGTTGGCTGCGGCGTCGCAACGCTCGTTATAAGTACCGGGTCGTTGGTTATCAGCGATGCCTCTCAGTCCCTTCTTAAGCGCCTCACTGCTTGACAAGCGGAGAGTGCTCCGTTTAATATAAGTGAAGGTTATTCCGTTTATTCATCTTAAATAAAAAGTGGGAGAATGACAAGGGACATGCCGCGAAGTTCGGCGGTTAATGCATGAAGGAGACAAACAATATGCCGAAACAAAAGACAGATCGCAGGTTTGTGACGGCTGCGATGCTCGTTGCCATTCTACTCGTCGCCATTGATGTAACAATTGTCAGCACGGCCATGCCGAAGGTCGTCCGTGATCTGAACGGACTGAATTTAATCAGCTGGGTGTTTGCCATTTATACGCTGACCACGTCGGTGACGACACCGATCTACGGTAAGCTTGCCGACTTGTTCGGCCGCAAGAAAATTTTTATTGTCGGCGTTGTGCTGTTTGTCGGCGGATCTGTGCTGTCAGGCATAGCGCAGACGATGGCGCAGCTCATTATTTTTCGCGCGATTCAGGGTGTCGGTGCCGGTGCGGTCATGCCCATCACATTCACGATCATCGGTGATCTGTATCCGGGAGAACAGCGTGCGAAAATGCAGGGACTATTCAGTTCTGTATGGGGCATTGCCGGTTTGCTCGGACCGCTCGTGGGCGGTTTTCTCGTCGATCACGTCAGCTGGCGCTGGATTTTCTTCATTAATCTGCCGATCGGATTTGTATCGCTGATCTTAATTATTCTGTGCTTCCATGAGACGTATGAAAAACGCAAGAAGCACTCCATTGATTATCTTGGTGCGCTCACCTTCACGTTCGGTTTGTCGTCGCTGCTTTATGTGCTGCTAAATGCCGGGCAGGGGCAGCAGTATGCGTGGAATTCGGCACCGGTCTATGGCTTTTTTGCCACTGCCGCCATTCTGCTGGTCGCCTTTGGCTTTATTGAAGCGAAGGTCAACGAACCGATGCTGCCGCTTTCCATGTTCCGCATTCCGGTCATTCTCGTTTCCAATCTGCTGACGCTACTTGCCAGCAGTGTCGTGATTGCTTTGAACGTCTACTTGCCGATGTGGATACAGACGATTCTGGACAAAAGTGCGACAAGCTCAGGACTGACACTGATGCCGATGTCAATCGCCTGGCCGCTCGGCGCCGCGCTCGCCGGTCGTTATATGTACCGGATTGGTTCCAAGCTTACCGCGGTCACCGGTGCGGCACTGGTGGCGTGCGGGTGCACTTGGCTTTCCGTCCTGACACTCGGCTCACCGTATTGGTATTTTGTCGGCATCATGGTCATTGTCGGCTTTGGTATGGGGTATGCCTTGACGCCGACGACCGTGCTCGTGCAGTCGGCCGTTGGCTGGGCTATGCGCGGCGCGGCGACGGCGTCGAATATGCTGATGCGCTCAGTCGGGCAAACGGTCGGCATTGCCGTGTTCGGAACGATTTTCAACAACGCGCTGCTCTCCGGGAAAACTCACGCAGGCAGCACGGCTGCATCTGTGCACGCAGCGATGGCCGGTGCCATCCATCTCGTCTTTCTATTTGTTTTTGTCATCGGGCTGGCCACGCTGCTTGTTGCGCTTCTGCTGCCGTCGCACCGCAAAGTGCTGGCGCAGCAAAAGCAGGTGGAGAACTGACAGAGGTGTGAGCGATACATGACCGGCTGTGCAAGCGGTTCGTTGACGGTGCAGCCGAATAAGGACAGAAGCAGAGGGACAATAGTATCCCGCTGCTTTTTTATTGCTTGGAAAGCTGCGCGCAGAACATAAATAGCCGCTGCATCGTTCATCAAAGACGTAACGTGTGACGGTTGTTTGTTTCCAGAGGGTTTTATTGATCTTCGAACGATGCGTTCAGCAGCTGATCAGGAAAAACAGTTTGAGGAACGAATTCGGTGGTCGGTATGCTGCGCTCCACTTCCTGAAAGCCCGCGTCGTCAAACCAAACTTGCCCCTGTCCGCACAAAAGAACGCCGCAATTGATAGTTGCTCCCTCAGCCGGAATGTCGAGTACGCAGGCGTAATGGTTCCATGCTGTTGTTCCGCTGATCGCTCGATTTTGCATATTATCGAGTGTTAGTGTTACACCAAGGGCGTTGTCGATGCGCAACCACAGCCCACACCATCCCTTGACGTTGCTTGTTTTTACAAAACCGGAGAAGCGCATGCGCTTGCCGGTATAGGGCTTAGCATTGATTTGTTGCATAATCGTTGCATAGTCTCCGGTCGATAAATCAGTGTCCAGCGAGTAAAGCGTTGCCGATCGAGAACCCGTATGACAGAGAGCGGTGTCAATGTTGGCTGCGAATTTTTCTGGAGCTGTTCCTGTAATAATCCAATTTTTAAATTTTGCCTGTGTATTCATTGAGATGCTGCCTCCTTGAATTAAGCCTTTGATGGCTGAACGGTATCTTCCGGGGGGGAGCTTGTAGATACTCTTGAATGCTCGAGTAAAAGATTCCTGCGATTCGAAATGGTAGGCGAGTGCAAGTTTGAGTATCCCGATGTCCGTATGCAGCAGTGCAGACGCGGCATCCGTCAGCCGCCGTCTCCGAATATAGTCGTAAAGCGGCACGCCGACTTCGCGCTGAAAAAGCCGACAGAAATAAAATTTGGAAAATCCGGCAATGTGCGCAAGCTGATCGAGCGTCAGCGCCTCGCACAGATGTGTTTCAATATGGTCCAATACGCTTTGGATCTCTTTTCGGTGCATGCCTGCGCCCTCCTGATACGTATTATAGCGTACGAATTGCTGCTTGTTTTGACGGGTCTTGCCTTTTTGACAACGGATAGCAAGCCTGTTCTTCTGCCGGCATGTTGCTAGTTTTTGTGAGGGGGGCTTATTGAGCACCCGCTTTCTCATGTGCTCGCGCGCTGTGGCTTTGCTTTTTTTGCAGTGGTACCCCTCTCTTTCATTAAGAGAACGATAAACATGGGTACAGCCGTGCCCCTGTCTCCTAAGCCGTCCCTTAATGCCTGCGAGTCTTCGAAAAATAATTGCCACAAGCACCATCGACTATGAATAATGACACGGGGCTGTTTGTGAAAACCGATAAAGAAACAGCGGATGCGGCGGCAGACGGTCAGGGGGACGGGGGCTGCGGACGAAGATTGTGATGCGGAGAAAGGCCTTCTTTGTGCCTGTCGTATGAGCCATATCTGTTGTTGAGGTGTGCCGATACGCCAGCTTGCACGGAATGCGGTTAACGTCATTCGCATCGATGGCGATGAGACGGCTTTCGTCCCGGATGTCAGGGGTGAGGCGTTATGTTCAATGAACCGGTTGTTTTTCTGAAAATGACAGCCGTGACATACGTAAAAAAGCAGCGCATGGCTGCCGTAACTTGCACGGGGGAGGACAATAACGGCCACCTGCCGCATCGCTTTCATAAAACGCGTGCCGCTGCAAACTTTATTTGACTGAAGCATAGGTGATCTATAAAAAAAAGTCCATTTGTTTTGGAAGCTGTTCATGTGCTGTCTTTCAATAATTGCAGTACCATGGTAAAATAATTTTCTTCATATCAACGGGCAAGGCGGGTTTGTTCATTCGGGTCGCCCTGTTGTTTTAAGTCTGTTTATATATCACTTTCAGGAGTGCATCGGATGAAAAAAAATAAAACGGTTCAGCAATTATCTTTTGCGGGCATGCTTGTGACGCTCGGTATCGTCTACGGCGACATCGGTACCTCGCCGCTCTACGTTATGAATGCCATTATTACTGATGCAGGCACGATGGGGCAGGCGCTGCCGGAATACATCATCGGTGCCGTATCGCTGATTTTCTGGACGCTAATGCTGATGACGACGATCAAGTATGTCGGCATTGCCATGCGGGCAGACAACAAGCATGAAGGCGGCATCTTCGCTCTTTATGCGCTGATCCGTAACCGCCGCAAATGGCTCATCTATCCTGCACTGATTGGCGGGGCCGCATTGCTGGCTGACGGCACGCTGACGCCGGCTGTTTCAGTCACGTCAGCAATTGAAGGGTTGAAGGGCCAGCGAATCGGTTTTTTGCAGTTTGGCAATGATCAGATGATCGTTGTATTCGCGGTCACCGCTGTCTTATTAGTCCTGTTTCTTATTCAGCATGTCGGTACGGCTGTGATCGGACGCTCGTTCGGGCCGCTGATGCTGATCTGGTTTGTTTTTATCGGTGCGTCCGGATTGATGAATATGCTGCCGCATTTAGACATTCTGCAGGCCCTGTCGCCTTATTATGCCGTTCATCTGCTGTTCAGCCCGGTCAATAAGGCAGGGCTGTTCATTCTCGGCAGTGTCTTTCTGGCGACGACCGGTGCCGAAGCCCTCTATTCGGATATGGGCCATGTCGGACGGCGCAACATTTACGGCAGCTGGCCGTTTGTCTACGGGATGCTCATGCTCAGCTATTTCGGACAAGGCGCATGGATCATCGGTCATTACCGGCTCGCAGCTTACAGTGCAATGCAAAACGTTAATCCGTTTTATGACATGCTGCCGCCGGCATGGCGCCTTGCGGCTGTGCTGATTGCAACACTGGCGGCCATTATTGCGTCGCAGGCGTTGATTACTGGCAGCTACACGCTGGCTAACGAAGCGATGGGCCTGAAATTTTTACCGCGCATGCTCGTCAGGCATCCCGGTAAAGTGCGCAGCCAGATCTACATCGGCGACATCAACTGGCTGCTTTGTCTGGTCACGCTGGCCGTTGTTTGGCTGTTTCAGACATCACAGCATATGGAGGCCGCTTATGGGCTGGCCATCACAGTGACGATGCTGATGACAACGCTGCTGCTGTTTGAATTTATCAGCATGCGGGTGAACCGCGTACTCGCCTATGCCATGGTGCTGTTTTTCGGTTGCGTTGAAATGTTGTTTTTTTTGGCCAGCCTTGTAAAATTCATTCATGGCGGCTACTTGACGTTGCTGATCACCGCGCTGATTCTGCTGATCATGGTTATTTGGTATTACGGCAACCGGCTGCGCGACAAGTATGAGCAGATCGATGACTACGTCTCACTTGTGGACTACCGCAAGCAGCTGATTCAGCTCAGCGAGGACGAGAGTGAGCCGCTGTTCGCTACCAATCTGGTGTATATGGCGAAGGTCGGGCCGCATTATCGCATGAAGCGCACGGTGCTCTACTCCATTCTTGACAAACGGCCGAAGCGCGCGAAGGTCTTCTGGTTTGTGACGGTCAATGAGACAGATGCGCCGCATGAACAGGCCTACACGGTTGATATGCTCGGCACGCGGAACATCATCAGCGTCCAGCTCTATCTCGGCTTTAAGAATGCTCAGCATGTCAACATCTACATCCGTCAGATTGTTAACGATTTAATTGATGAGAAGGTCATTGATCCGCAGTATCCGAAGTACACGACGTTGAAAAATCGCCGCGTCGGCGACTTTAAGTTTGTTATTATGACAAAGCAGATGATGGATCTGGCGCCTGATATGGAAATTAATGCGCTGAAACGTCTGCTCATTCGCGGCCGCGTCTTTCTGCAGAACATTACCGCTTCGCCTGCGGTCTGGTACGGACTGAAGTTCAGCGAAGTCGTTGAGGAAGCTGTTCCGATCGTCCTTTATGATCCAAAAGCTATGCGGCTTGACCGTCGGGATGTGCGTCATGCCGTGAAAAAAGCAGATTAGACAAACTTAGCGAAGCCGAGTGCTTTGGATGATGGCTGAGTGCTAGTTTGTCTTATACTTAGTCCCGCTGAAAGCTCTAACCGTTTTTAAACGTATTAGACAAACTTAGCGAAGCCGAGTGCTTTGGACGATGGCTGAGTGCTAGTTTGTCTTATATTTGGTCCGATACTTTCTTAACGTACGAGAAGGCATGCGGGTGAGCTATTTTTCGCAAGGTTCGCCGCTCTTTTCGGCAGGAGAACGACCGGTCATCAAGACGACAGTGGTGCCAAGACGCATGCGTGGGTAGCGCTTCCGGTCACGTTGCGCCGTTTTGTCCAGCTTTCGGAGTCACTCAGATTGCTATTCTTTAGATAGGGACTGTGTTCGAACAGGGATGTTTTGCATTGGATTGACTAGAAGGACGGCGGCATTGTCTGCAAAAATACATTGAGCGGACTGCCTGCAAAGCGTGCCATGCGCCCACGGTAAATGGCCGGCGGTTACGAAGCGAAACAAACCCAAATGATTGCCGGCAGAAAGAAAACAGAAAAATAGCGATTACATGACCAAGCATTATGCTAGAATAGAGAGGAACATAGTCACGTTCAGTCGTGCAGAGAAATGGGGATGAAGCACTTGAGAAAGTATGCAATTATCGGAGTTGGGAATGTCGGTGCGGCAGTTGCTTACACGCTTGTCACCAAAGGCATTGCCGACGAACTTGTTATTATCGACAAGAACGAATTACTTGCCCGGGCAGAACAGCTTGACTTGCAGGATATGCAGGGGCGCGTTGACACGCGGACACGAATTAAGATCAACGATTACCATGAGTTGGCTGATGCTGACATTCTGTTCATCACCGCGGGCAATATCCATGCCTATGAGGAAGAGTCAGCCGCAGGTGATCGCTGGGCCGAATTTAAGTACACGAAGGAAATTGTGAAAGACATTGCACCAAAAGTCAAGGCATCGGGCTTTCATGGTGTGGTTATCGACACAATGAACCCGTGTGATGCGATTACGCAATATTTTCAGGAGAACACGGGACTCAGCCGCCGGCAGGTGCTTGCAACCGGAACATTTCTTGATACGGCACGGATGCAAAAGGTCGTGTCGGATCAGTTTAACTGTGATCCGAAGAATGTGACCGGCTATGTGTACGGCGAACATGGCGAATCGCAATTTGCGGCTTGGTCTACGGTACAGGTGAATGGCCGCCCGATTGTCGAGCTGGCCAAGCAGCAGCAGATCAATCTTGTCGATCTTGAAGAAGCTGCGCGCCGCGGCGGCTGGGAAGTCTATACTGGCAAGCATTATACAAACTGGGCGATTGCGACGTGCGCAGTTAAGCTTAGTCAAGCTGTGCTTTCCGATGCGCGCGCTGCATATATTTGCTCCTGCTTCAGTGAAAAGTATGGCACCTATGTCGGTCAACCGGCTATTGTCGGCAAGCATGGCGTCGAAGAAGTCACCGTTCTGCCGTTGACTGAGGAAGAAGAGGCAAGGTTCAAGCATTCGGCGGATACGATCAAGGAAAAATTCCAGATGTTTGAGAAGAAATAAGCGGGAACGATTCCCCGCCTTCCTGCTTAAGCTGCGGGAGCCGGCTGTCAGAGGAATCATTTGAATGAATGGGCGCTGATCGCTGATGATGCGATCGGCGCCCTTCTTTTCACGGCCGATTTGAAAGAGACCGCTCACGTTCTGAATATTTTTTCCGCGAACAATAGGTTAGAAAAACTTGGCGAGACCAAGTCCTTTGGACGACGGCTGAGCCTTAGTTTTCTTATACTTGGTTCCGCTGAAAGCTATATACTTTCTTAACGTACAAGAAAAAACGGGCAAATGTATGGATTTGCTCGTTTTACTGCGAAAAACTGTCAAGTTTTAGCCGGAGATCAATCAGAGGCGAAGGAGAGAGGGGCGAATACTTCTCTGCAATATGCCAGTATACGAAGAAGCGCGGCCGGCTTCACCAAGATGCTCTTAATCCATCTTTCTTTGCGCACCAAAAGCGCTGCGATCAACATTATTGGTAGGATTTGCTGCCGGTCTTCTCGCCGATAATCATTAATTTGCCCGGTGCAGTTTCCTGAAGCTGATAGTTGGTTTTCAATGTATATGTCTTTTCTGTTGTGCCGCCATCATCGCCGTTATCGCCGTCATCTTGGCTGTCAGAGCCATCATCTGAAGACGAGATACTGGAACTGCTGGCATTGGGCACACTCTCTTGCCACTGCTCGGTCATATCCACGCTGAACGTATCTTTGCCTGTGTATTTAACCGCGTCAACTGTATAGGATTGATTATCTTCCGTGACACCGTCGCTGTTAAACTTTTGAGCGGCCTGCAGACTGGAATTATAGAGATCACTGCCGCTGATAAAGTAGTTGCTGTAATCGTCGGTGTCGCCGTCGTTGACAGCAGAAGAGAGTGCGTCAAAATAGCTTTGAAAATAATCGTTTAATTGCTTCTTGTTAGCCGATGAATTGTCATTCTGCTCATCAAGTGCATAAAAATCGTCAGCCTCGGCTTCTGAAAAAGAGAGATCAATACCGTTTGACTGTGCGTCGCTCATTGTCATGGCATTGTCATCGTTTATGTTGGAGTCCGGCGAAACAATCTTAATGGTAGCCTCAGAACGGATGGACGTTCCGCCAACGGTGTACACGGCATAGAATGTCGGCGTTGCTGTCTTCAGCAGCGGTCCGTACTCGCTCATTTGGCTGATTGTTTTTCCGGTGTCCTCGTTATTGACAAACAAATGAGCACCGGGAATATTGCTGTCGATCGATAAGTAAACGCCCGAGAAAATTACCCGGTCATCAGCTGAGGTAATAGTTTGACTTCGAGTCATGTTCATGACTTTCGAATGGCCGTAGAAGGTGTATTTGCCGGGAATGACACCGGAAAGCGTCAATGTCTGGGGCGCGCTTCCGCTTGCTTTGCCGGCCGTCTGCGAGGCACCGCTGCCGCGCACGCCAATTTTTATACCCTTCAAATTCGTTTCGACTTTCGGGTGGAGGACAATGGCGTCGATCTTATAGTTGTCAAAAATGAAAAACAGTGTGCCTTCTTTTTGCAGCGAATAGATTTGATCGCCGTCGGCCGGCATGCGATCCGGCTTTGCCGCGTCGTCTTCCATTGTGCGGGTGATGGACGCGTAGAGTGTGGGATTGCTTTTAAACAAGTTTAGCATGGCCCGCACTTGAGCGGTGTTCACCCGGTCAGACTGCGTCGGATGAATCAGCGTCTTCAGTTTGCCGATATTTTCACTGCGTACGGCATCTTTGAACGCCTGAACGGTGTGCTGCGGCGTTGTCAGCAAGCGGCCGGCACAGTATAGACCGATCAGCAGTACGCAAAGGATGAATATCGGAATAGCCATTTTTTTCTTTATTTTAATGGAGTGATGGCTGGCAGTGCGGGACGGCGCATCCGTAGCCGGCGGGACAAGAACGCCGGGAACGCTTGCTCCTTCACGCGGTGCCAGAGACGGGTGAATATGATCTTGATCAAGTTTGGCTTCCGTCGCTGAGTCAGCGACCGGGAAGCCGCATGAGGTGCAGAATCGGTCATTAGGTGCTAGTGGCGATCCGCAGTGGGTGCAAAATTCTGGCATTTCAATCGCCTCTTTGTGATTAAAATCCGAACAAGTTGCTCGGCAGATAGGGCATCACATAATTCGTGATGTACTGGCGTGCGACGATATAAACAATCAGCGTGTAGATGAGCTGAACGGCAATCGTCAGATAAAACGGGTCAATGATGGCCTGTTTTGCCAGGTTGAAGATAGTCATGTAGCAGGCGATGGGCAAAGCGACCATAGCGATAGTGAGAAAAATCATGTAGAACTGCACACTCATAAAGGCCGTAATAAGCAGCAAAACGGACACGCTCAGCAGGAAGGTAAAGTAATTTCCTAATTGGGCAACGACTGTTCGCCATGACAAATTACAACGGCTGAGCTTGAGCGCCAGAAAGATTAATAGAATATAAACGATGAGTGCCACCGCAGACAAAAACAAGGCGTTGAAAAAGAAATTGCTGCCAAGCTGAGGACGGTTGCTTGCACTTCCAAAGCCCAAAGTTGACACACGGTTAATAGTGTTGTTCACGAGAATGATAACTGAAAAAACGGTAAAGACAAGAAAAAGGATAAAAGTGGTAATTGCAGGTGCAATACCTTTACCGGCGCCGCTGCCGGGGTGCTTAATGGAGGTTAGCAGATGGCCCCAATAATGAGAAAACATATCGCTGTTCAAGGTGAAGGACGATTGATCCTCAGTATGCGCTTCTGGTGCTGCTGCGCTGCCGGTTTGTGTCTGCTGTGCTGCTTGGGCAACGCTTGGTGCGGGTAGCGGATGTCCGCAAGATTTGCAGAATCGCGCACTGTCCGTATTTTCCTCTCCGCAATGCTGACATTTCATAAGTACGGCCTCCATTGTCATAGAATGATGTATAATATTACGCTTAAACGGCACCCTTTTTTTAAAAAAAAAGGTCATTTCCAATTATAGCAATTTAGCGGGAGATTGAACACGGGTATAAAGACTAATTGGGTCATGCTGAGGGTGGAACATCTTCACGCGGGCCAATTTAGGAGCATGTCCGCCTTGAAGTACCCCTATCGATGAAAAAAAAGGGCGGCGCGTTCGCTTAAAAGGGAGCAGCCGAAGGGCTATTGTCTTGTTTTTCTTGTTTTCCGTCTCTCCGCGGCATTTTCAGATATGGTATACTGCAGTCAAAAGGCTGAATGTTTTGATTGCAGCCTTTATTTTTTCTACCGGGGATCGTCTAATATGACTAAACATCCATATACGGCGGAGATTATTGACGCCTATTATCAGCTTCTCGCTCTCGACAGCGACGCAGATAAAGAGAAGTGCTGGATGGCGGCACACCTCTCTTTTGTGTGGCCGTGTTTGAATACCTTGCAGCTGCATGTGCTCGTCTATATCGCTAAGCATCCGGATACGAACGGGAAGTCCATCGGCCGTGCGATGGGTCTTTTGCCGGGTACACTATCAAAAATCACCAACCGGCTTAGAGATGCACAACTGATTTCAATTGAGCCGGAACATGGCGACAGGAGGGGACGCGTCTATCGCGGCACTGCACGTGGGAACGAGGTCTGTGATGTCCATGACCGGATGCATCGGATCAAGGACAGTCGCATAGAGGAGATGCTGTCAGCGTTTTCCATAGATGAACGACGTCTGCTCAGCCGTTTTCTTAATGATCTGTTGCGGATTGAAACGCTAAACGATTAACCTCTTATTGGCAATTATTAATTGATGAATAGGTCTGCACCTCTTATTTTTTTACCTGACACATTTCTGATAAACACCGGCAAAACTTTAATGTAAAGCGGGCAAAAACTATATTTTTTGGTTTGAAAGCGCTATAATTAATGTATTCCATGGAATGTATTAACAAATGTGCTGTGCTAACTCTGTCACTTTATTTGTTTCACCTGTAAAAAACATGAATGAATCGAAGGGTGGACGGGTATATGGTACATTGGCTGAGAACGAATAAGTATGCATCGGTTCTTTTGTTGCTGATTCGTCTGTACCTTGGTTATAATTGGATTCAAGACGGGTTTGCCAAGTTGTGGGGCCATGAGGCACCGTTCAACGCGGCCGGATTTATGCAGGGTATTGTTAAGAATCCGGTTTTAGGCCCTGAAAAAAATGTTCTCTATCCGGTCTATAACGGATTCATTAAAAACGTGGCGCTGCCCCATGCTCAGTTATTCAGTTTCCTTGTGTCATGGGGTGAATTTTTAATTGGCATTGGACTCATCATTGGTGTCTTGACGACCGCAGCTATTTTCTTCGCATTGTTTTTAAACTTCATGTATTTGTTCGGCGGGACGGTGTCAGTCAATCCGCTCTATGTTCTGCTCGGCTCCATTTTGCTTTATAGCGGGTTTAATGCCGGAAAAATTGGCGGGGATTACTGGGTGATTCCGTATATCCGTCAGTTTGTAAAAGATAAATGGCGCTCGGGTACCCACCATGCGGATCGCGCGTCGGCAAGCAGTGCTGAATAAGCGCTCTGTTTTAGCTGAATCCATGTTGCCTTTCAAGTCGGTAGTCGGTCGTGCGTCGGTGAACGCCGACTGCCGCCGGTTCCGGATGTCCGAAACCGGCGGCCGAATGGAGAAGAATTCAAAAAGACAGTCATAAAAACATCATAATGCATTAGCGCTTGCCGCCCTACGTGGGAGCAAACGCTTTTTGTTTTTTAATGCATATTTGATTGCTATGACGTTTCTCATGCTTCAGCTCAATGTTTTATGGCTGGCGCATGATGATCGACTACGAATGTTTTATTGCGCCAAGCTCACGTGCCGGAGGTATGTAAGCTGGCGAAAAGATAGGAAAGGTTAGAAGGTACAGTTAGAAAAACTTGGCTTTGCCAAGGCCAAAGGTTTGGCGTATCCGAATCTTTCTGATACGCTCGCCTCAAGAGCAAGACAAACAGGGTATTTGAGAACCGGTACCAGACCGGGCAAATTACAGCTCTTTTGCCGAGTTCTCAAGCTGCCAGTAATTTGGTTTTCCGCTGCCGAGCAGCGGAACTTCCGGCAGATAAACGATATCAACCGGATTGTAGAGCGCCGAGAGTTTTTGTGTGCGTATGAACTTTTTAAGTTCTCTTTTAGGCAGGTCTGCTTGTGTCGTAAACATCACAATCTTTTCACCTTTGTGTGTGTCAGGAATGCTGACGGCATAAAAGGCGGAAACGCCGAAACAATCTGCGGCTAATTCCTCAACCTTGTTCAGCGAAATCATCTCGCCGGCAATTTTAGCAAAGCGTTTCAACCGCGCAATTAACCGGACAAAACCATCGCTGTCAATTACGGCAATGTCGCCGGTGTTGTACCACTCACCGCATGGTATAAAGCCCTGTCCGTGTATCAAATAGCCCTTCATGATATTCGGCCCTTTCAGCAGCAGATTGCCGCCTTCGGAAACACCTTCCACTTTCGCTGTCTTGGCTTCAATCAACGGGAGCATCCGGCCAACTGTTCCTTCTTTGTAATATTTATCTGTGTTCAGTGCAATGACCGGTGAGGCTTCAGTTGCGCCATAACCTTCGAGGATGGTAATATCAAATTTTTTCTTATACGTCTCGCGGACATCTTTCTGTAATTTTTCCGCTCCGGCAACAACGATGCGCAGTGTCTGAAATTGCTCACGCGTGGCGTACTTGGCATAATTTTCAAAGAATGTGTTTGTCGCGACGAACAACGTGCTTTTGTCTTTGTGAATCGCTTCTGGAATATCACGGTAGCGCAGTGGTGACGGATAGAGATAGACTTTAATATTTAGAATCAATGGCAGAATGGCACCGACCGTCATGCCGAAAGAATGAAACAGCGGGAGCGGATTGAAAATTCGGTCATCCTCTTTCAATTCAATATGCGCATACATCTGCTTAATATTGGCGTAGACGTTGCGGTGCGTCAGCACGACGCCTTTTGGCTTGGACTCGGTGCCGGAGGTGAACAGAATAATATTCGACATCTTGTGTTTCTTCAGGCGGGAGACGGTTGCTTCAAGCAAACCGGCTATTTTGTCTTTGCCGGAAATCGAGCCGGCCAAGTCTTCCAAATAGATTATTTTAACGTGTTTCTCCATTTCTTCCAGAACGTAGCCAAGATCAGCTTGCTTAATGAATTGTCGCGATGAAATGACGGTGCCAAGCGAGGCGGTCTCCATGCAGTCAACGATATTCTGGACGCCCATTGTAAAGTTGAGGATACAGGGCTGTTGTTCATTTTTGAACAGCGCAAATAACACGATCGAGTGCGCCACGATATTGGGTAGGTAGATACCGATTCGTTCCTCATTCTTGACCGTTTCTTTAAGCTTTTTGCTCATGATGTTGGCTGCAATTAAAAACTTTCTATACGTGTAGGCAGCGGTTGGGTCTTCAACCACTATCTTTTTAGGATGTAATTTGGCCTCTTTCACCATCTCGTCATAAAGATTAATCTCTTCCGGTATTTGTAGACTCACGTCCTTCACCCCTAAGCAGAATGGCTTTATTTCTTCTATCCATTATCCTTCATACGTGTCAAAAATCAAGAAAGTGACAAGAATGCGGGGCGAAAATGGGGAGATGGGTCAGAATGTGCGACCGGATCGTTACGTAAAAGGTTGGAAGCAGAAGATGTCACTGAAAAAATGTCTCGGGCATGGCGTATGTGGGAGTGTATAATGATAATAGAGAAGTAAGCGTATAGTGAGCAGCTTGTGGATGATGTGTTGTACGCCGTTTTAAAGGGATCGTCAATACCGCTTTCACGATGATCGAAGAAGCCATGGTTCTCAAGCGAATGAAGGCTTGAGAACATTACGGATGAACTTTGAGGGGGTGCATGTAATGGAAATATGCCCGGCAACTGCTAATCAGGCAGGGGATCTTGGTTACGTTCAGGCAATGTCGTGGCGGGCAGCATATGCCGATATTATTCCAAAGCATGTCTTATCCCAGTTCACGCCGGACGCGCGCAGCAGAGCATTTTCCGCGGCATGTCTGACTCAGCCACCGTACCACTATCTCGGCTACGTCGAAGGGAGCCCCGCCGCTTTTCTGGCTGTCGGACCATCGCGCGACGTCGATTCAGCCCCCCATACTGCCGAGGTTGCGGCCCTCTATTTGCTGCCTGATTATTGGGGACACGGTTATGGCAGAGAACTCATGGACTTTGCCGTCAATCTTTGCCGCACGTGCCATTGTACAGCGATCACGCTGTGGGTGCTGGAGAAAAATAGCCGTGCCATTCATTTTTATACCCATTATGGATTTGTTTTTGACGGCAGGGCGCGGTTGATTACGCTCGGCGTGCCGCTGGATGAACGGCGGCTGCGCTTGAAGCTGGTGAATGTTGCCGGCAAATGACGGGAAGGCGCGCAGTCGCATGCGGGACAACAACTGAAAAATGGTTGATGCTTATTGGCGGCAGCTCAGGTCTTGCCGCAGGCTGAGACAGGGTCCATGTATAGCATTTCGTGCGCCTGATTCGGCACGCTTGTCAGCCGGTTTGTCCCGGCCTGCGCTGATGTTCAGCGCGGGTTCATGCGGAGGGGCTCGCGCACAGGATGAAAGGTTCCCATGCGCTCTGACGACTTGTGTTCTGCAAGGCAACCGGCGCGCAAGTCGCGCCGGACAGCATATGCGGTTAAAAAAATATGGAAGGGAAAAATATGTCACCGAATATCACATTGCATTTCCATCATATCGGCCGTCCGGTCGCCCTTGCTGCCATCAAGGATCATCCTGACGTCAGATACAGCCCGCTGTTTGACATGTACTCGCTTGATCAGCACAATGCCCTCGGGTTGCCGATTGAACTTCATGCCTTCGGGCCGGACTGCACGCTGCATGAATTAATTCAGCGCGAGCCGCACGTCGCTTTTACGACCGTTGACATCGAGCGGGCGCTTGTCGGTGAAACGATCCTGATGCCGCTTTACCAACCGTTTAAAGATTATCGCTGCGCGATGGTGCTCGTTAGTGGCCAGCCGGTCGAACTGATCGAAACGACCCTGTCGGAAAGTGAGATTTGGGGTGACGGTATCTTTAAGGACAGCCTGCTTTATCCCGAAAATCGCCGCCGCTAACTGTGTGCCCGTGCGTTGCCGGAGCCGTTGTTTGATGCCGCCTCAGCCGGTAAGCTGGCCGTTCCGGGGCACACGGGCGATGTGTTATGCAGGGCAGCACCGTTTGGAACAGGGCTGTCTTCTTTACGTTGATCGACGGACAGTCATTCTGCGTCATGCGTGCATTGTCGCACGCAGCGCCTGATAGACATGCACGGCATCCTCGATCGCGTGCGCGTTAGTACGCGGGGTACCGGCGGCGCCCAGCGTGACGAGAATATAGTCATGGCCGGCAATCGATGCAAAGGAAGCCAGGCACAGGCCGGCTTGTTCGGTGTAGCCGGTCTTGCCGCCGATAATGATGCGGCTGTCGACGCCGAATGCTTCCGCGTCTGAGCGCAGCGTGCTTTGCAGCGTGAACCCACGCGGATGGCGATTTGTCGGCGGGACGGTGTCACGCGTCGCCGTCATCAGCCGGCGAAAAGTCGGATTTTTTAGCGCATGGCGCAGCAGGATAGCCAGATCTGCCGCCGTTGAGTAATGAGCGGCGTCATGCAAGCCGGTGCTGTTTGTAAAGTGAGTGTGCGTCATGCCGAGTATCTCCGCCTCTTGATTCATTAAACGCACAAAGGCCGGCTCAGAACCGGCGACTGCGATTGCCAGAGCGCTCGCGGCGTCGGCACCGGATGGCAGCATCGTGCCGTACAGCAGGTCGATGAATCTGACTTGTTCGTCCGGCAAAAAGCCGGCGACTGATGCATCGCTGCCTTGAAGTTGTTTGAAAAGGCTTGCCGGCAGTACCGTTTTCTTTTGCAAATCAACCGCGTGATTAATGGCGACGAATGCGGTCATCATTTTTGTCAGCGAGGCCGGGAACGCCCGGCTGTCTGCTTCTTTTTTGTAAAGGACGCGGCCGCTTTTCGCATCGATGAGGCAGGCGTGAGCGCTGTAGAGTGGCGGCATCTGTGTAATTGTGTGTCCGATGACCGGCTGTTCGGGTGCACCGCTTTGTGCGAGCGGCCACCCGCTGCTCGGCATGCAGGCGAGAATAATAGTGGCAATGACAATAACAATGATCAAAAGCAATCGAGCCGTAAATGATTGAAACAATGGCATGCAGCTCCTCTCCATGGTTTATTTAACCATGCTCAGCGCTGCCAAGTTTTAAAACTGGCTTAGCGAAAGCTTAATTTTTTCTTAATTCGTTAAGAACGTCTGTCGATTTCAGCGGGACCAAGTCTAAGAAAAAGCTAAGGCTTCTGTCGTCGTCCAAAGGACTTGGCAGAGCCAAGTTTTTCTAAATATTGTGGATAGATAGAATGTTGCTTCGCCATGTGGGACTTCAGGTGGCCGGCCGGTGCAAAGGGACAGGCCCGCTCAGCTTCTGTTTCGTTCATTGACCGGCGCTAAAAGTGCAGCGGATGGCGCTTGACTTGCATTTTAAGACGATGTGGTGACGGGCAGCCAAACGGTGAAGGTCGTATGGTTGCCTTCACATGCGGCGCTGATTGTGCCGCCGTGCAGTTCGATGATGCGCTTGGCAATTGCCAGACCGAGTCCGGCACCACCCGAATGGCTGGAGCGGGCTGAGTCCAGACGGTAAAATTTTTCAAACAAATGGGCGAGTTCGTCGGTGCTGAGCGGGTGGCCCTGATTGGTAAAGGACAGTTTGACGCCATTTGATTCGGCACCGGCAGCAATGGTCACGGAACTGCCGGCATTGCCGTAGGCTGCTGCGTTTTTAAGCAAGTTGTTCAACGTGCGGGCGAGAAGATCGGCGTCGGCCTCGATCGTCAGGTCTTTCGCACAGTGTACGTCAGCGTGCATTCCTCGTTCGGCCAGTATCGGATAGAATTCATCAGCCAGCTGTTCGAGCATGAGTGACAGCTGAATATTTCGCTTGTTTAACGGAAGGTGCTGCAAGTTAAATCGGGTAATTTCAAAAAATTCATCAATCAGCGTCTCCAGCCGCTGTGCTTTTCGCAGTACGATGCCTATATACTTGCTGCGCTGAACTGTCGGCATATCAGGGGCTTCTTGCAGCAGTTCAAGATAACCGATGACGGACGTCAGCGGCGTCTTAAGGTCGTGGGCAAGGTAGACAACGAGATCATTTTTGCGTTGTTCACTGTCCAAAGCGTCATTTTTTCGCCGAATCAACACTGCTTTTGCGGCATTCAGCCGCTGCTGAATGTCTGAGAGATCCGCAGCCAGTACAATTGGTTGCTCTGAGTTGTTCAGCAGTTCACCGATGCCGATGCCTATCGTGGTAAAATAGCGGATAAAACGGTTAATGACAATGAGCAGTGACAGCGCGACCAGCAAAATATAAGTGAAGAAAAGAATGTACCCTCGATTATAGGAAAAAAATGCGACGTAAAAATAGTAGCCGTTCTCGCTGCCGAGCAAGACATCAAGAACATGTCGCAACAGTTGCCCTGTCAGAGTGAACAGCAGAGAGTTCGTCAGTAAGTACAGTGTGACCAGCGGCCAGATCATGGCTGTGACAACTTGTACGATGAATTTAAGTTTCAGCCGGCGATAAGTCTTTTTCAATCGTGTAACCAACCCCCCATACCGTCTTAATCCACTTGGGTTTCCCGGGCTGCTCACCCATCTTCTCGCGCAAATGGCGGATATGTACCATGACACTGTTATTGCTGTTTTCAAAATATTTCTCTCCCCATATGTGGCTGAAGATGCTTTCAGAACTGATGACGCAGCCGCGCTGCTCGCAAAGCAACGCCAGAATGGCGAATTCGGTCGGTGTCAGATGCAGAGGACGGCCATTGAATTGGCATTTGTGCATCCGTTTGTCAATTAACAATCCGTTAAAGTCAATGATCGACGCATCATCGGTGACTGACTTGTTGTATGTCGTCGAGCGGCGCAGCTGTGCTTTGACACGGGCAACGAGTTCGGGTGGACTGAACGGCTTTGTCAGATAGTCGTCGGCTCCGACAGTCAGTCCGGTGATTTTGTCGGTGTCGGACACCTTGGCAGTCAGCATAATCACCGGAAAGGTATGCGACCTGCGGATTGTGCGGCACAGAGAAAGTCCGTCCATGTCAGGCATCATGATGTCAAGCACGACCAGGTCGATCGCATGTCGTCTCAAACAATCAAGTGCCGCAGCTGGTTCGTAATATTTATAGACACGGTAATTTTCGTTCAGCAAAAACAGTTCAACAAGATCAGCTATTTCCTGTTCGTCATCGAGAATGAGAATATTTTTCGTCATCTTTTCCCCTCGTTTTAGGAATGAAATCAAATGAACACTCAGCGCAGGTTGCGCGCCTTGCGGCAAACGGTGCCGTACATGCGGCGGCAAAGATGAATTCATGTCGCCTTGTGCGCCGCTGCGCTGTCTGCCGGACAACTTTGAGTTGCACGCGGGCTTTCTGTCACAACCTGAGAACGTGCCGTTAAGGTTTGTTCCAGATTAACGTGTA
This sequence comes from Sporolactobacillus sp., assembly GCA_047722915.1. Taxonomy (GTDB): domain Bacteria; phylum Bacillota; class Bacilli; order Bacillales; family Sporolactobacillaceae; genus Sporolactobacillus. The sequence goes on along the minus strand of JBDNZQ010000014.1, from coordinate 45,829 downwards.
GCGCCAGAACAGGTTGCGCCGGACACTGGCGCCGGGAAGATGACGGGCGGATATGGCTCTGACTTCCCGCAGCGTCAAATAGTGATCGCGTTCTCCATGCCGCTGCCAAAGTGCGGCAGCACGTGCGTCATGCTGCTGAAACCTGCCGTTCTTTATGAGATTCATGAACAGGTTGACAATGACGGCCGAATCCCAGAACAGGTGATCGGCGAACGTCTCTGCTTGCACAAGGTCCAGTAAAATGAGCGTTCCGCCGGCGCGCAACTTGTTTTTTGCAAAATCAAGCAACCAGTCGAAGGGCAGGTGGTGCGCGGTTGCAGTTGAAATAATGATGTCAAACGCACCGTCCGGAAAAGGAATCGTCATAATATTGCTATTGATGTAATCAATGTTGGCCTCTGCGTGCCGGGCACGGGCACAAGTGATCATTTGGTCGGCGAAATCGACCGCCGTGACGCGCTGCACGCGCTGCGCCAGCAGCGCGGACAGCTCGCCTTTGCCGCAACCGATGTCGAGTGCGGCGCGGGCACCGCGCGGGATATGCTTTAAAAGGCTTGGAAAGTAGCAGTTATTGTGGTTCCACAGCGCTTCCTCATCAAGTGAGGCAATTTCGTTAAAGTCTCTTTTAATCTGCATTTCTTCATCCATGATGGATTCACCTCAGTTGCTGAGAGCGTAGCATAGATTCGGCGAGGATTCAACGATCAGTGCATGCATGCGTCATCGCGAAGTGCTGACGTTGCTGAACGGTGATCACTTGCCGCCCTTCCGGAAAAAGCAGTTCCTTGCAGGGGGGATGACGCGGACGGCAGCCCAAAGTATGGCTTGTGCACCTTTGCTATTGTGAATAGGGACAGCCTGAGCGCTTTATGTATTCAGTAGACAATCGGTTCTTTCTCCAATTTTTCTGTCCGCTGTTTTTATATCGTGTTAAGATGGAAGAAACGAGCGAATGCGCTGCATAAGGCAATGGGAGGAGGCGGGATATGGCGAAAAAAAAGACAAAAAACGGGTTGCTCGGGCTTGGTGCAGCGTCTTTGCTTGTACTTGGTAAGTTGAAATTTCTCGTTGTCGTGTTAAAGTTCGTTAAGCTGTCATCTTTGCTGAGCCTGGTGCTATCCTTTGGTTTGTATGCCGCTCTCTATGGCTGGCAGTTTGCCGTCGCTTTGATGTATGTTCTTATCCTGCATGAAGCAGGGCACATCATTGTGGCTACGCAGCGCGGCGTCCCCACTTCGCCGGTATTTTTTATCCCCTTTGTCGGCGCAACTGCCGGCATTAAGGGGGGATTCCGCCATGCACGTGACGAGACCGCCATTGCTTTTGGCGGGCCGCTGCTCGGTACGCTGGCGACGGCGCTGGCACTGCTTCTCTATGATTGGAGCATCAACCCAATCTGGTTGCTTGCGGTGTACTTTGGCGCCATGATTAATTTGTTGAATCTCATTCCCATTTCACCGCTGGACGGCGGCCGGATTGTTACCGCCATTTCACCGAAGATCTGGTTTGTCGGACTGGTTGTTCTGGCGGTTTACCTCATTTTTTTCCCGAATGCATTACTCGTGCTGATTCTGCTGCTCGGCTTCTTGCAAATCATCGGATTGCTGCGTGAACCGTTTGCCGGCCGCTTACTCGGGGCTTACGTCCGCCTGCTTGAGCGACGCGCCCGGCAGCTGGCAGTCTATGAGCAGAGCAGCGACGATCTGTATTCCCGCAATCTGCTCGTCTATGACGACAAGCAGCGCATGCAGCGGCTCATGAATCGCTGTGAATATTTGAAAAAAGATCGGACGCTCAGCCGTGTCTACCGAAAAGTTCGGCTTTACTTGTTTGATAAACAGATCAGCATTTTAACAAACACACCGATTGATGAGACACCGGACAGTCTGAAGTGGCTGGAGGGGGAAAGCAGGCGCGTCCGGCAGAAACAGCGGCAATTGAAAAACTATTACCGGACATCTGCGGCTGAGAAAATCACGACAGGCGCGCTGTACTTGATACTGCTCGTTTGTCTGGCCGCGCTGCTATATATGAGTATGCGCCTGCTGCCGGCCGTGAACTACTGAAAGATGCGGCACATGCGGCTTCGGTTATTTGCGGAGAAAGAGCGGACAACCACGCAGTAATCTGAACCACATGCGAGCGGCGCTGAACGAGGTGCGGCCGATTCCCGGCGCCGGATTGAATAATCTAATCCGCTTGCGCATGTATCCGCCTTATTTATTTAAATAATCCGCTTTTTCACTAGGCAAGGTGAGCGCGATCAGGTGTGGTGCATGCCGCCCCCTGCCAACAATGGATTAATCGTTAAACTGTAAATCTTAGAGACAGTGCATTGGCTTCAACGCCCTTTCACTTTTTGCGGTGGTGGGTAGCATGTGAATGGCACGTCAAACCGTTGGCCATTCGAGGCGCTGAAAACACATTTAACGGGGACTCTCAGGTTCAATTCAGCAATGAAACATGAAACGGTTGTCCCCGCTCATTTTTGCATGAAAAACACTGCATCTGATAAACTGCGTGGCAACGGTCAGGGAATCGCTTCCTTAATCTCCTTGAAAGTCAGCTGCACGCTTAACCAACCAATCTCAGCGGAGCGGCTCGGCCGAATGGACTGCTGCTGTCTGAAAATAGTGCGGAACGAACGTCTTATGGCCCCATGCTGCGGTCACCAGGCGGCGACAATGCCGTCCGCACGTGATTCGCTGGCACCGGTCAGCACACCGGTCACCGCATCGCGCCAGATGATCTGTCCGCGGCCGAAGCTTGACCCGTCAAGGGCGATGCGGATATCGTGTCCGCGCGCGGCGAGTTCGCGCGCCGCCTCAAGCGGAAAGTCCGGCTCGACCATAACGGTCTTGTCGTGCAGCCACTGCCAGCGCGGTGCATCGAGCGCAGCCTGCGGGTCCATCAGACAATCAATGGTGTTGCTGAGGACTTGCAGCTGTCCCTGCGGCTGCATGTAACCGCCCATCACGCCGAACGGACCGACAGCCTTGCCGGCCTTTGTCAGAAAACCGGGGATGATTGTATGATATGTTCTTTTCCCGGGCTTCAGACAGTTGGCATCCGCTTCGTTCAGGGAGAAGTCACTGCCGCGGTTCTGAAGGGAGATGCCGGTACCGGGAATGACAATGCCCGAACCGAAGCCAGCGTAGTTGCTCTGAATAAAAGACACCATGTTGCCCTCGCCATCAGCAGCGGCCAGATAGACCGTGCCGCCGGTCGGCAATGTCCCGGGTGCCGGGTGCAGTGCTTGACTGCCGATCTGTTGTGCCCGCGATGCGGCGTAGCCGGCTGACAGCAGCGCGGCTACTTCACCGTTCATCTCCCGCGGATCGGTAATGCAGGCTTTGCCGTCGCTGAAAGCAAGCTTCAGCGCCTCAATCTGCCGATGGTATGTTTCGGCGTCGGGCTTACTGCCGATTTGAAAGTGAGCGAGCGTGCCGAGTGCCATCAGGACGACGAGTCCCTGACCGTTCGGCGGCAGTTCCCACACGTCATAGCCGCGGTAAGATGTGCAGATCGGTTCAACCCATTCGGGAACAAAGGCGGCCAGATCAGCTTTGCGGATGAACCCCTCGTACTTTCTCGAGAAGCGGTCGATCGCTTCGGCAAGTTCGCCATGGTAAAAGGCTCCGGCAGCTGTTGTCGCAATCTTGCTTAGTGAATCGGCCATTTCCGGCGATGACCAAATTTCACCGGCGCGCGGCACGCGTCCGTTTGGCGCGAATGTGTCAAACCACGAGGCAAACATGTCGCCCCGAAGCTTCGCTTTGAACTGTGCGTAGGCACGCTGCCAGTTGGCGGCGACGACCGGTGAGACGGGGTAGCCCTCGGCCGCGTATGTGATAGCCGGTTCAAGCACGCTCGGCAGCGGCAATCGACCGAAGCGGCGGCTGCATGCCGCCCAAGCCGCCGGAGCGCCGGGTACAGTGACCGGCGTGAGTCCGGTTGTCGGAACGGCGGACAGGCCGCGCGCCCGGAGTGCCCCGATTGACAGAGTACGGGGCGCCGGACCGCTCGCGTTCAGGCCGTACAGTTTACCGCCTGTCCAGATGAGGGCAAACGCGTCGCTGCCAAGGCCGTTGGAAGTCGGTTCAACGACGGGCAGACAGGCCGCAGCCGCAATGGCCGCGTCGATGGCGTTGCCGCCCTTTTTCAGCATATCAAGCCCCGCCTGAGCGGCCAGCGGCTGCGTGGTGGCAACCATGCCGCGCCGGCCGTAGATGGGTGTACGTTTTGTCAAATAGCGAAAGTGTTGATAATTGTTCATTGGCGTTCTCCGTTTGATGTGTTGTTGAGTTTATTATAACGCCTTTTGGCTGGAGTGACCTGTATTTACCGGCGCTTATCGGCCTATGCAGCCAAACCATTAACCGGGCGCATGTGCCAGTTCCAAAAGGCAGCAGCCAAACATGTTGCATGCACACCGTTAAAGGATACGAAAGCGGTCAAACCTATTAGCAACACGATCAGCGGAAGCGCTCATACTCATCCGAAGGCGCGTTCGTCTCTCACAGATTCCGTGCGCGATTAGGATGCATGTTAGAAAAACTTGGCTCTGCCAAATCCTTGGGACGACGGCAGAGCCTTAGCTTTTTCCTAGACTGGGTCCCGCTGAAATCAATAGACATTCTTAACGTATAAGAAAAGTCATCGGCATAGAAGTATTGTTTTAACGGGCACCGACAGGATCTTGTGCGTACAGATGCACCATGTTTGCCGGATCAAGTAATTTCAGCGCGGATTCGGGCAACCCATATTGCTCTCTTGCAAGCTCAGACACAGAGCGATGTGTCTCTAGCGCCTGCGCGACAAGCCGGCACGTCTTGCTGTAGCCGATATAGGGCGTCAATGCGGTCGCCAGAATCGCGCAACCCGCCGCTTCTTCTGCACATCTTGCGCGGTTGGCCTGAATGCCGTTGATACAGTTCACGCGAAAGGTGCGCAGCGTTTTGGCCAGAAGCCTTGAGGCGGCAATCAAATTATGCACGATCACCGGCTCGAATGCGTTCAGCTCCAGTTGCCCTGCCGCAGCCGCCAGGGTGACCGTTGTATCGTAACCGATGACTTGGAAAGCGACCTGATTCACCAATTCCGGAATGACCGGATTGACTTTGCCGGGCATAATAGACGAACCGGCCTGCACTTTGGGCAGAAGCAGTTCGCCAAATCCGAATTGAGGCCCGCTGGATAACAGCCGGAGGTCGCTTGCCATTTTAGAGAGATTGACGGCCAATAATTTATAAGCGTGTGACAGCTGCACAAAGGCGTCGACATGTTGAGTGGCGTCAATTAAGTTGGCTGCCTGCCGAAGACTCTCACCGAAGCATCTGCTGACTTCACCGACGATGTGGTTTACGTAGTACTCAGAGGCGTTGACAGACGTGCCGATGGCCGTTCCGCCAAGATTCAGGTCTTTGAGTGCCTCTCGGCTGTGGCAGAGCTCGCTGCGGTTTCTCGTCAGTGCGGACGCGAATGCTTTGAACGTATCACCGACTGTTGTCGGCAGAGCGTCTTGCAGCTGTGTACGTGCGAGCTTGACGACGTTGCTGAGTTCTTCCGCCTTTAAGTCCAGACAGGCAATGAAGCGATTCATCTCAGACACAAGTTGGCTGCTCAGAGTGAGCAGCGCGAGCTTACTTGCAGATGGGAAAACATCGTTGGTCGATTGGCTGCGGTTGACGTCGTCGTTTGGGTGAACAAGCGAATACTCACCTTTTTGTCCGCCCATGTGTTCGATGGCCCGGTTGGCGATAACCTCATTTGCGTTCATATTTATTGACGTGCCGGCGCTGCCTTGCAGCGGGGGAACGATGAAAGCATGATCTAATTTGCGGCTGAGCACCTCGTCACATGCGTGGCTGATCGCCGCAGCTTTCTCCTGACTGAGCGTCCCCTCGTCTCCGTTGACGACGGCCGCGGCCTTCTTGATGATGGCCAGTCCGTTGATCAGCGCCAAGTCGATGGTTTCTGATGTGACATCAAAGTTTTCCTTTGCACGCAGAGCATGGATGCCAAAGTAGGCAGATTGTGGAACCTTACGTGTACCTAATGCGTCTGTTTCTTCTCTCACGACCGCTACTCCACCTTCATCTTTTTTGATAGCATAAAGGTAATTCAAAAATCATGAAAAGGCGATAGTTTTTGCAGAACTTATTCGATAGCAATTGTTTGACCGGTTATTTTTAAATAAATAATAATATCGACGATAAAAAAGATAAAAATAAAATACTCATGTCAGAGGATCTCACAAAATATTTTATCTTTTACGGGCAGAGTGCTTATAATAAAAAACGGATGAAGAGAGGGTGGCTTTGAATGGATGCCATAGATCGGCAAATTATTAATCTACTGCAGCAAAATGCCCGAATATCGATTAAGGCTCTGGCAGAAGCCTGCTATATCTCCCCGCCGACTATTTCGGCACGGATACATCATATGGAAAAATCAGGTATTATTAAAAACTATTTTACGTTAATTGATTATAAGAAGACCGGCTATCATATTAAAGCATTTGTTCATGTGAAGGTTGATCCCGGCGACAAGGCGGAGTTTTACCAAACAATTAGAGCTGTTCCGAACGTGCTTGAATGCGACTGTATTTCCGGAGAATTTTCCATGTTGATTAAAGTCATCTTTGAAAGTACTGAGCGGCTTGATGCGTTTATTAATTCGTTACATAAGTTTGGGAAAACCAATACACAAATTGTTTTTTCGACACCGGTTGACGTGCGCGGCGTGCAGCTAAGTGAACAATCGGGTGCGGGGTTAAAGATCAATTAAGTGCTCATAAGCGGGCAGCGGGAGCGCAGTTGCCGCAAAGGACCGGGCTGCTTTTTGCCCGGTTTTTCTTATTCGAGCAGTTGAGAAATTTGTTCACTGCAACGAATCAGTCGTTTGCTCAGTTTCTTGTCAAGCTTTTTGTTCAAACGTTTAGCCGGTCCGGACAGAGCAACCGCGGCAATGACTTCACCCTTGTACATGATAGGGACGGCAAGGCAGCGGAAACTCATTTCCCGCTCCTCGTCGTCAACCGCATAACCTTGTTGCCTGATGACTTTCAGGTGTTCTTTTAACAGATGGGCATCGATAAATGAATTTTTCGTGTTTTGAATGAGCTGCAGCTGGTCGACCAGATCTTCACGGCTTTGGGTATTCAAGAAGGCCATAATGGCTTTGCCGATGGCACTTAAATGCGCAGGAGAGCTTTCACCGACTGCGGACTGCGTTTTTAGGGAGCATGTGCCGCAGACGACGCGTGTAATGACCACATTTGTTGCCTGAAGGATGCCGACATAGACTGTTTCCTCGACATCCGAGCTTAGTTCATATAAGGGCAGATCGGTTGTCCAGTTGAGTTTGGCGCTGAATGAAATCACTCGTCCGACCATTTTGTTCGTGACTGAGTACTGATTATTGTTTTTTTTGACGTAACCCATGAGTTCCAGTGTGTAGAGCAGGCGGAACGCCGTTGATTTATTCATGGAAAGTTTGTGCATGACTTCACTTAATGTCATGCTGTCATCCTGCCAAAGGGCGTCAAGAATGGTCAGCCCTTTTTTTAGAGTTAACGCTTCATACTGGCTCATCGTTTCACCCCTTCGCTACTTCTATAATAAAAGCGTCCATAGAAAAAATCAAAATGGCGATTATTTGTATCTATATTTGAAACGTCGACCTGATGTCACGATAATATTTGCTTTTTTTGAGCGCATTGCCTGTGCCGTCAATCACTGTTTACTTGATTCTAAAAAGAAAATAAATCCTGCTATTATCGCTTTTTTGGGTTGCAACAATCTCGTCCATCTTCGTGTTTGAACACCCCTAACAAACGTGTCTGTCAATTTTTTGACACACACGGGCGTTGAAACTCCGTCATGCCGACGTACAATTTTTTTAGAACAAAGCTTTGTTTCTACTACTTCATGAAAAGGGCTGTGATTGCATGGCAAACTTAATGTCCAAGACAAAGAACAAGTTATCATCCGTTATCATCACCGGAATTCTTGGCGGTATTATTTCAGGCATTGTTAAATTAGGCTGGGAATGCTTGCTTCCGCCGAGAACAGTGGCACGTAATGCCACCAACCCGCCGCAGCAGCTTCTGCAGCAGATGGGCATCCCGTCGCACATCACGCATTTGACCTATGTTTACTCAGGTATCTCATGTCCGTGGGTCAGCTTTATCATTCACTTCTCTTTCTCGATTGCTTTTGCGCTGATCTACTGCCTCTTGGCCGACAAGTTTCCAAAGATCACGATCGGTCAAGGTACGGTATTCGGCCTAGGCGTGTGGGTTGCTTTCCATTTAATCATCATGCCGGCAATGGGGACGACGCCGCCGACATGGAAACTGCCATTCAGTGAAGACTTTTCCGAAGCCATTGGTCATATGGTGTGGATGTGGGTCATTGATGTATTCAGAACAAGAAATGACTACCGCAACAAATTGATTGCGGAGTAATCGATACTCAAGCTGACAGTCAATCGCATCAGTGCATGAGCGTCGCCGCGATGAAGCGACGTCGGATGGTGTCGAATGATCAAAAAGAAGCATTGGCGGGGAAATGGATCCTTTCTCCTGCCCATGCTTTTTTGTGTTCAAAACCGCAGATCAGGGGGAGGACGGTGAAAGCGTACACTAGCAGGATCCCAAGTTGGTCGGGCATTCAGGAGGCGGCGATCGGAATCCGCGCAGACAGACCTGACGGTCAGCGACGCGGATTGCCGCGTTCACGGTAAAAAATAATCGAATGGATCGTGCGGTGGCCGCCCACCGGCACCTCATGTCACTTGTAATCGGCGTCCGTTTATCTGAAGCGCCGGTTCGCCGCCTTTAAAATGTTGGCCGACCGCTGCGATAATTGATCGCTCATCTTCCCGTTAGGTCATGGCTTTATATCTGCCCAATCTGCCCGGCCGACGATAAAAGGTCTTGCATGCGAATTTGCGCAATTGTTGTCGGCACGTGAAAATGAAACGCTAGTAATGAAGCTGAACTGTCAGCGGACTCAGCAAGATAAGCTTTAACGGCTTTTTCGGGAAGGAGCAATTGGCGGGCAAATTGATCGGCCACGCTTTCCCGTTTGTTTGAATGATCAGATGACAGGTGTCGCCGGCAATAAAGTCGCATGTCTTCGGCTGAGGCCAGATCATAAAAGTAATGACCGAGCATATGAGCAACCGCAAAGCGTTGCCACACGTCTTCTGCATATAAGTTCAGGTAGAAAGTCACGCTTTTCTCTTTTTTTTTGACAACGCCTAACAGGTTAGAATAGCTGAAATCGGAGTGGAAAATTTCAATACCTTCATGTCTGGAAATGTGAAAAGGGTCAATAGTTAGTCGTTGTTCGCTTTTGTGATCTGCATCGAATGTGATTGTACCGTCAATTTTTTCCATGAATCACTCATCCCTTTTTCATTTTAATTAATGGTTGATTCGCCCGGCATCAGTTTTCATGAACGGCGGATGGTCGGTCATCAACCGGCTTATTCAGCGATGGTCTGAACGGGCAGCTTGGCAATGGTTTTGATGAGGGCCTGGTGTTTTGCTACTGACTTTCCCTGAGAGGAAGCAGTGTAACCGAATGGGGTGCAATTTTTATTTCAATGGCCAGTGCGTCCGCGAGCGCGGCAAGCAGCTGCAAAGAAATGGTATAATGACCGGTCTCGACTTTGGAGATGACACTTGGATTGACCGGCAGCCGTTTGGCTATATCCCCTTGAGTGCACTGCTGATTCTTTCTCAGACGTATTAATTGTTGGCAAAAACTTGAAATGACAGGTGAATTGGATAAGCGTGTTTTTTCCTGTACTTGATGTTTATCTTTCACGTATATTTCCCACTCTTTTTTTGATTTGGCACGGCTCACGTCTCGATAATCTATCCGTCGTCGCATAGAGTTCACATCCTCTCTTTTTTAGCCTTTAGAAAGTATGTTTCCTGCAGGAATAAAATTTATCCAAATGAAATATAAACCTTTTTTCCGGAAATAACAACCGCACATTTGAATAGGACAAGCGAATGTGTACAAATGTTCACTTGTTTTGGAAGGGGTTTGCGGTGCGCAGGTGACCGGTAAAGCCGAGCCCGAGTGCTGCCGCCATAAAAAAGGGGGGCAGCCAAGTGTTTCAAAGATGATTGTAAATTTATTTCATTCATTGTGTAAAAACTGCGAAAATGGGCTTGTTAACCGAGGGAAGGAGATGTATATTAGACGTTGGAATTAAAGTTATCGCAAGGAAACATTAATTCCTTATAGAATAAATTAGTCGGGTGGATAACTTAGAGGGGTGAGAAAAATGGAATGAACGTTTTTGCAAGAACATCTGAACGCTGCCTGGTGCGAAAGCAAGGAAGAGCGGTTTTCGTAATGCAAGAACTATCATCACTGGAAAAATTGGTGATCACGGCATAGTCAGGAGGATTCTCCGCTTGTAGGGTTCGTTACTTTTTCCAATGAATGTGTACTTTGTTGCACGGCTTATGACGAATATCGGGCTGGGTGACGGCTTGCAACACGAATAAATGACCGTTTTCAAAGAAGAGAAACAGGATATGAAAGGTGTGGGAGAATGGTCGAACTTGTAACCGGTAAAGGTGAACAGCAGCATCGGAAACTGATTGAGTATGCCAATGGTCCGAGTCTTGAAGAAATTAACAGTACCATTTCAATTCCTAAAAGTGGGAGTTTCTGGCGGACTTTAGCTGCCTTCTCCGGTCCGGGCGCTCTTGTAGCTGTCGGCTATATGGATCCGGGCAACTGGGTCACATCGATTGGCGGCGGCGCGCAATATGGTTATTTATTGATTTCTGTCATTCTTCTTTCAAGCTTGATTGCAATGCTGCTACAGGCGATGTGTGCCAAACTGGGTATCGTCACGCAGATGGATTTGGCACAGGCGACACGCGCACATACCGGTAAAGCGCTGGGTGTGGTGCTTTGGCTGACGACTGAAGCGGCGATCTGTGCGACCGATATTGCCGAAGTCATCGGCGGTGCGATCGCGCTTGAATTGCTTTTTCATCTGCCGCTCGTTGTCGGTGTGACGCTGACAGTTTTCGACGTGCTGCTGCTCCTGCTGCTGACGAAGCTCGGTTTTCGCAAGATCGAAGCCATCGTCGTGACGTTGATCTGTATCATTCTGGTCGTCTTTATCTATGAAGTTGCCCTTTCTAATCCGAATATTGCGGCCATGTTTGGCGGCTTTATCCCCAAAGCACAAATTCTGCATCCCGGACAGCTGACGATGGCGCTCGGCATCGTCGGTGCGACGGTGATGCCGCATAATCTGTACTTGCATTCTTCGATTGCGCAATCCCGAAAAGTGGATCATGCGAAAGAAGAAGACGTCGCCAAAGCCGTCAAGTTTGCCCTCTGGGATTCCAATATTCAGCTGTCAGTCGCATTCGTTGTGAACTGCCTGCTGCTGCTGCTCGGTGCGGCCATGTTCTTTGGGCACGGTGAGAGCCTCGGCACATTCACGTCGCTGTTCAACGCGCTGCAAGACAACAAGCTGGCGGGTGCGGTCGCAAGCCCCGTGCTAAGTATTCTGTTTGCCGTTGCTCTCCTTGCCTCCGGGCAGAACTCGACGATCACCGGCACGTTGACCGGGCAGATCGTCATGGAAGGTTTCATTCATATGACGATGCCGCTTTGGGCACGCCGGCTGATTACTCGCCTCATCTCCGTTATTCCTGTCTTGATCTGTACGCTTCTTTACAAGGGCAACGAAACCGCACTGGATAATCTGCTGACCAATTCGCAAGTCTTTCTCTGCATTGCCTTGCCGATCTCCATGATTCCGCTCGTGTATTTTACGAGTTCAAAGAAAATAATGGGCAAGCGTTTTGTCAATAAACTTTGGGTCACCACACTTGGTTGGTTATGTACCATTGTGTTGACAATCCTTAACTTGCAACTCGTGTGGCAGATCATCACATCTTTATGAGTGGGAAGGGGACACCGTTAATGAAAGAAGATTTTTCCCATATCTTGGTGGGGGTCGATGATTCGGCTGATGCGCAGCTGGCTTTTCGCTATGCCATGCATCGGGCCAAAATCGATCAGGCACAACTGACGATCGTATCGGTACTGGAGAAAGCAGACATGAATGTGTATCAAGCATTGAATAAGGACTTTATCCACGGCGAGCGTGATGAGCTTGAGAAGCGGGTTGAAACCTATAAAAAGGTAGCGCTTGATTATGGCGTCGAGCACGTGGATGCCGTTGTGGCAGAAGGAGATCCGGGAGAGCTGATTGTCAAAGAAATCATTCCGCATACGAATGCCGATCTGCTGATTATCGGCTCTGAGGATAAGCGGGGGATTGCCAGGCACTTTGGCACTCAGGCGGCCTATATGGCTAAGTACGCCACCATCGCTGTGCTTGTCGTTCGCTGATAAAGGTGAGCTAGTCTCAGTTTGAAGAAAAAATTCATGCATGCAAAAGGAGCGGTGACCTCACCGCTCCTTTTGCACTTGCCGTGTCTACAATTTCTTTGAATAAAGAAACATCTTGTCAAAACCGGCACTTATACATGAATAAAACCGGATGACGGATGTGGCTGTATCCACATGTGCCTTTTGATGTGTGTAAGAAACCCTTGAATTGGCCGGATAGGCGAGTGTCAAGGTCTGTTGTACATTCTTTCCCTTTGCGGTATAGTTCACATTTCATCATTTTTTGTATAATCTGCGACGCCGAAACGGTTGCCGAACGGATCTTCAAATTCAACAGCCAATCCGGTAGCGATCGGGAAGGGGGCGCTCAGGAATTGGACACCTTTTTCGTGCAGCACACGATAGGTATCATTGACATTGTCCGCAACAAACCAACATGATGGCTTGACGTCTTTGAAATGTTTCTTGTCTTTTAAAATAATGGCCGGTTCATGGCGGCCGACGCGGAATGCGATCATTCCTTTGGATGCAAAATCAAACTTCACCGGAAGTCCCAACGTATTGTGATAGTACTGTTTCGCTTCCGTCAGATCGTCAACACCAAGAAAAAAATTATCATAATCGTTTATCATGTCCGTGTCCTCCAGACTATCCATTTTAAAATAAAATGGGCAAAGTAGTGTGTCCGTTTGACGTTGATACCTCTTTGTTTCATTTGTTGATGCATGTTAATTCCAATGTATTCCTGACGAATGGCGGCGCTGTGAACGTTAACAGGCTCAGTTAGTCCTCCAGGCGGGGAGCTTACTCAGCATATATGCGGCGCTCTGTTCGGCGATTTTCGGATCAAGTCCTTGATTTTTTACAATAAATTCCATCATTGATGTTAGCTTTTCTGGATAACTTTGCATTGTGCCGTCCGGTCTTGCGCAATGCTTACAATAATTTTTTGACATATCTCCGGCTGGATAGTCCTCCTGAGAACACATCGGCATCCCGCAGGCTATACATGTTTTCATGTCCTGTCACTCTCCGTTATTTGTTTGATTCAATAAAAAATAAGTGTAATGGCAGAGATACTGCCTAATGCTGGTGCGTTTCTCTTATTCTTAGGACGGATGCAATGAGGGTTACCGATCGCGTTCTCTGCCTGATGTATTGCTGAGCAGGCAGAGAAAGTCGGTGATCAGTGATGTGCCGTGCGCTGCTATGACAGACTGATCAGGAGCGAACACCTGCCGATTCATCAAATAGTAGTGAATGAGACCAGTCCACGTGTTGAAAATAAAAGAAACAGGCACGTCTTTGATTTGCTTGGCTGCTCTTAATGGCCGGATGGCCTCGTCCAAATGATGGGCGATGATCGACTGAATGCAGATGACGAACTGCTGCGCCTCTTCAGGCAGCTGCGGCATGTCCATGACAAGATGTGCATAAAGCGGTTCGCTGGCCTCGATAGCGGCCAGATGTGTGGCAAGAATGCCTGTCAGTGTTCCATCCAGCTCCGAAGATTCGTGAATCTTTGTTGCGATTGTGCCGTTTAACTTTTTCAGCACGCTCAGCAGCAAGTTCTCTTGTGAATGAAAGTGAAGGAATAGCGTCCCATGGGCAACGCCGGCTTCATTTGCAATCTGCTGCGCCGTCGGTTTTACAAAACCGTCTGTCGCATAGACGCGTTCGGCAGCTGCCAGAATGGCTTCATACGTTTGCTTTCGTTGCAATTCGCGCTTATTCATCAAATGACTCCTTAATCACTGACTATATAGTCATTTTATGTGATCGATCACATAAAAGCAATGATTTCAGCATACCAATTTTTAAATGACTCAACTTTCGCACCCTAATTTAGGCAGATAAGCCTTGATGTAGTTAGGCAGAGCTGCTATCCATTGTGTGAGTTGACGCTTAATTAATTTGTTGCTCTTCTTGCTTGTTTGCTTCAGGACATCATCAAAAATTTCAAAGAGATCAATGAGTGCGGTCGCCCAGTCCAATTCGTTCACCTCGTCGCAAAGTTCATAGAACATGCCCCCGAGCGTTCGGTCATCGGTATGACAGCGATTCTGCCAGGATAAGAGGATAAATCGTGAAAAGACAATGGTCGTATGGCTGACCATCAAATCATAGGATCGTCCCTGAAATTCCTTTTGAAGTTTCAGAAGGGATTTAGTGGTTTTAAAAAATACTTCAATGTCCCAACGCATCCCATAAATACGGATAATCTCGTGCTCCGTTAGGGTGCAGTCGGTGCTCAGAATAGCGAGCCATTCACTTTTCTTCTTGCGATTTTGTACGAAAACAACCTTCACGCTGACACCGTTTGCCATAGTCGTTTGTATCGAACGTAAAATTTTTCGATGTCCTGTGACTGGCTGGGCGGCACGGTATAACGTTTTCAATCCGACGAGCTGATTCTTCACCCGATAGCGCTGATTGGTGTCCTTAACCCTACCAATAACCGAAAGACCTGTTTGGACAATCGATTGAATCAAAGGCTGCTGGGTAAACCAGGTATCCATGAGCACATAAGAAGCGTCGATTCCGCTTTTTAACGCCCGCTCAATCATGGCAGGAATCTGTTCAGGAGCGGTTTGAAGGGCTTCCAGTCGTCGTTTATAACCGGAACAGCGTTTATCAATCTGCTTGTGATGCCGTTAATTTGTGCCTTCTTTGAACTCAGCAGTGAGAAATCAATAGGCATAAATGTGGCCCCGTCAGACCAGCCCAATGTTAACAGTCTGAATCCCTTATAGTACCGCATTTTTTGAGACGCATGATCAAAGCATCGGGCAAGCAGCTCAACGGTTTGACTCCGCTGGCGATAGAACGAGGAATCATCAACAATGAGTACTTTCAGACGATGGTGATCCGTGAGTGCACTTACTTTTTGAATGGTACTCGTACTCAAAAAAAGGAGAAACCGACGCCAAGCAAACTGAGAATGATTCAAAAAGCGATAGACAGAGTCTTTCCCAGGATAGTTGGCTGCCTTTTTACTTTCCAAAAGGCGATACCAATTTTTCTGTTCAAAGATGAGACTGAACACGAGTTGAAATAAATAAGCACACGTAAAGCCAAATGTTTTCGTAATGCCCGCGTTGCGTAAATGCTTGAGAACGCCTAATTCATCAAAAGTCGCTTTTATTTCTTTTGGCAGTTGATTCTTTCCCTCTTTATTCGCTATCATGTAGGGGACATCTCTTCTGTTGGTAGTGTTTTTTCGTCAAATTAACTATACCAAACAGGAAGGTGTCTTTTCATGTATTCAATTTTTGTCAAGGGCATAAATAAATGGGTGGCAAAGCTAAGAGGCACGTCGATTCATCTCTATTTTCACTCTGCGAAAGTTGAGTTATTATAATTTTCTCATATCTTAAACGGCCGCTTTTACGCGGCCGGGCATGATCGACGGAATTCAAGCTACAAAAATATGCCCTTTGGGATATGCTCCCATCGGGCATATTTTTGTATCTGACAGCTCCTTTACCACACTGCCGTTCGCCTCCCGTTTCCCTTTCCGTGTGTTCAGCCGATTCGGAAAAGACAGGAAAGTCATGGAAGTACATATCAAAATGAACGGGTTAAGTATGGATGTTGGCGTATCTGTCGAGATCTTCACCTATATAGATCGTGCGGATCACAAAGCCGAGAATCTGGCCCATGAAAAACGCTGCCATTGGGACGGAAGCGAGTTTGACGAATGCATCGTCGCCCACGATGGTGTCAATGGCACTGGTGAGCTTCGGCTCAAAGTGCAGCCGCTTGGTCATGTCGAGAAAGGATTCAAACATGAATCGGTTAATGAACGGTCCGGCGATGTCCCCGGTATGAATCGGATTGAATCCTGTTGGCGCATTGACGACGCCGATATTGATCGTCCCTTTCTGAACATGGGTGTTTCTGCCTGCTCCAGTTTCGCCGCAAGCGTTCAGAAGCAGCAACGATAGGCACATGCAGATGATTGGAAAGGCTCGAAAGAGAGAGCATTTTTGAATGCGAGAATGGTTCATGTTTTAAAGTCTCCTTTTTAGTCAATGAGATAGTATGAAGATGTTGCAAGATGTCAACCTATTCAAAGGTGAAGCTGTCTTACGGGAGATAGGTGTCAAAGAGCTTCGCAGGATTCTCTCTCTGCCTGCGGAAGGTTGCGGTTTGTCCGCGGCGAGCCGAAACTTAAGTGCCGTGTGTCCGCCTGAGAAGTAAAGCACATAGGAGTTAATGACTAATGATACGTTTTTGTGCCATCGTTGATCTGTTGTATAGAGCATCATGTTAATACACCTGACGCGTATTTGTCGTAAATGAGCAATAAAGTGCTGTCATTGGCTATTTCCTACAAAATGTGAGATGAAATGTATCAAACTTTCCAAGCTAGCGGTGACATTTAATGGTGATGCTGCATATAGGTCTTGGGAAAAGTCAGAGGAGAGATTGTCTAAGGCTTGCAAAAAAAAGGACACACTGCCATGTTATGGCGGCTAACCAGACATGAAAATGAGGATTATTCAATACGGGATGGATATAAAAATGGAGCAGGACAGGCTTTCCGAGCTGTCAGCAGAGTGGCAAGTGTGTTGTGATTGAGAAAAACCAATGCTTTTGGGCGGCGCTGCGTTCATGTGCTGTTCACATGATTGACGTACCATGATCTTGCAAGACAGAAAAGATCCGTCTCCGGACGGAGAAAAGTTTGGTCTTCGGTTCCTGCATGGGTAACAGGATTTCCGGTATAGTTAGAGAAGCGAGGGAGGCATGAACATGACAGAAAAAAGCAATCATTCATTCATTCATCAGCAGGAGTGGGCCGTTGAAGCTCGCGGGCTTGTCAAGACATTCGGCGGCAACCGTGCCGTTGACGGTGTCGATCTTCTTGTGCGCGCCGGTTCCATATACGGGGTGCTTGGACCCAACGGGGCCGGCAAGACGACGACGGTGCGCATGCTGGCGACGCTGCTTGCGCCCGACGGCGGGAAAGCAAGTGTATTCGGGCATGACGTTGTCAAAGAGTCTCAAGTCGTTCGCCAGCTGATCGGACTAACCGGACAATACGCATCGGTTGACGAGACGCTGACTGCAACTGAAAACTTAGTGATCTTTGGTCGGCTGCTCGGGCTCAGCCGGCCGGAGGCGCGCAAAAAGGCTGAGGATCTGTTGGAGGAATTCAGTTTGACGGAAGCCGCGAGACGGCCGCTGAAAAATTTCTCGGGCGGCATGCGCCGCCGGCTTGATCTGGCGGCCAGCCTGATTGCCCAACCGCCGCTGATCTTTCTCGATGAACCGACAACCGGTCTTGACCCGCGCACGCGCAATCAGATGTGGGAGACGATTCGGCGTCTGATCAGGCTCGGTTCTACCGTCGTGCTGACAACGCAATATTTGCAGGAAGCCGATGAACTGGCTGACCGCATTGCCGTCATTGACCGCGGCCGCGTCGTCGCTGAAGGGACGACGGATGAATTAAAGGCTTCTGTCGGCCGTTCGTCGCTGCATCTGCGCGTTGCCGAAACGGCGAATTTGGCGGAGGTGCGCCAATTTGTCGAGCGAGTGCTTGGCACGACCGCCTCTGTCTCGCCCGAAGGCGGAAAGATTACCGCGCCGATGGCCGATGTCGATCGCGTCACTGACTTGCTGATTGCGCTGCGCCAAACAGGCATTGGTCTTGCAGAAGTGAGTGTGCAGAAACCAACGCTTGATGAAGTATTCTTGACCATTACCGGTCACCATTCAGAAGTGACAAAGGAGGCAGCCGAATGAACGACGCACAGTCTACTCTATCCCGGCCGATCAGCAATCATGTCAGCTTTATTCAGTCCGTGCGCCACTCACTGACGATGGCGTATCGTGGTTTATTGAAAATTCGCCACACACCGGAGCAGCTTTTTGACGTGACATTTCAGCCGATCATCTTTACGCTCATGTTTACGTATATCTTCGGCGGTGCGATCTCCGGCAATGTCGCACATTATTTGCCGGTCATTATCCCCGGTATTCTCGTTCAGACGGTCATTACGACATCAATCACGACCGGCGTGCAACTGCGGGAGGATATGGACAAAGGTGTGTTTGACCGCTTCAAATCGCTGCCGATTGCCCGCAACGCGCCGCTTGCCGGCGCGTTGCTCGCAGATACGGTCCGCTATACGATTGCCACAACGCTCACTTTTACGATGGGCTATATCATGGGTTACCGTCCTGAGGGCGGCATTGGTAGCGTTATTGTTGCCGGTCTGCTCGTCGTTGTCTGCGCGTGGGCTGTGAGCTGGATCTTTGCTTTCTTCGGCGTCATTGCCCGCACTGCCTCGAGCGTGCAAGGCATTTCGATGATCGTGCTGTTTCCGCTCACTTTTCTGTCAAACGCTTTCGTGCCGGTCAAGACAATGCCGGGGTGGCTCCGCTGGTTTGCCGACGCAAATCCGGTCTCGCATCTGATTACGGCTGTCCGGCACTTGGCCAATAACGGAACGGTCGGAACGGATCTGATGTTTTCGCTGCTTGGCGCGGTCGTCATCGTGATTATCTTTGCACCGCTGACCGTTCGGGCGTATATGCGCAAAGTTTAATCCGTTACGTGCTGCTTGGCGCGAACTTCTTCAGAGCAATCTTGTTGTTCAAATGTTACACAGGCACAGCATGCATGGTGCTGAAACAGGGTCATCACCGCATGAAGCGCGGCGCACAGAGCGAGCAGAATGACATAGAAGCTACTTCATATAACAACCGGCATAGTACCGAAGAGGGCTATGCTTTTTTAATAAGTAAAGAAAGTATATGATTTTTGTCGTCATACCGGGAAAAGCATAAGTGCGAGGGCGCCTTGCGGGAGAAGCGTACCGTGCGGGCTCCGCAGATCACCGGCTGTCTGAGCAAACGCGCGGCGAGTGTTGCCGGAGTATTAATCTTTAAAAGATCGAGTGTTTTTGAACTGCCTTTCTTGAAGTTGGACAGCGAAATTCAATTTTGAGGCGCCTTGTGCGGCCGTCAAAGGTGACAGAGCCTGACGTCTATTAATCACATACGCGTTACCATTTAACATACTTTTACAATGTCGCTTAAAAACATGTGATAAAATAGCTTTGGCATGCAGAGGGTCAATCAAGGAGGCATCTTTTGCCGATTGTTGCGTGTGTTTGTGAGCAGCACCGTTGATCAACATAGAACTTACCATCTAGCATTGATGCAACGACGTGACTGTCATTGTTGTACGGATCGATACTTTGCCGGGGTTAGTTGTGCAGCGGGTGACGCACGTGATATTTGAAAGCACACGCCTTTCTACTAAATACTGACGAACGGCGTAAAACGAATGATCGGTGGGTCATCCGACGGATGCCGGCCGGACAAGTGTCATATAAAAGTGAGCGGATGAACGATGTGTCCAATATGTACCAACGATAGAAATAACGGGTATATAATAACCGTTTTTGTTGACAAAAGCATGAATCTGCTTATAAAATAAATCAAACTTGACGTTAAGGATGCGTATACAATGGAGAGCTATGAACAGGTTCTTGCGTTCTTTGAACAAGCAGCGGCACCGGTCAACGCCGGGGCTGTCGCTGAGGCCACCGGTCTTGACAAAAAAGAAGTGAACAAAGTCATGACAACATTAAAGAAAGAAGAAAAAATTGTGTCACCGAAGCGATGCTACTGGGAAATAAAGAAAAGCTGAAAACGCTTTGCGATGAAGTGACAAACCTGGGAACCGTAGCAGCGCCACGTTAGAAAGAAATGCCGTGCTGTTTAGCGGTTTTTTTAGATTAAGTTTTATTCAAAGTTTGTTGTTTTTTAGCTTAAAAACCCGTGTGTGGCAACAAATTGGCAGTAGGATGCATTAATCCGAGCTAAGCATCGGTGCTGCTCAATGACTGCCACTGGACAGCCGATAATAATTGTAGCGGGTCTTAGTATGGAAAAATGAAAACGATTAACGGATTGCAACTTAAAAAAACAATTCGAGCATAAGCAGAGGCTCTTCTGTGTGAGGGGGGGAGTCTCAGGCAAAACGAACAATCTATTTTTTGCCAAGTCAGGTTTCTTCATATTCTTAAGGAAATATGAACAATTCAGTTTTTTAGTTAAAGAACGTGCGTGTGGGAAGCCGGGGCTAGAGGCGATAATGTCAGGCACGCGCGCTATTCATTCGGCTCTCAAGCGACAGAAATCCTTTTAATAGAGCACTTAATCCCAGCATTTGACTGTAACATATGATCGCCGAAAAGAGGCGACGACTGACGGAGGGGAACCCATTGTTATTCACACGGAAAGAAACAGGTGCCGAAGCGTGGTTGCAACAGGTCGAAGGTATGGATGTCAAGCTGTCTGTGAACGATCCAAAGATTATTGAAAAAATAGAAATGCTTGGACTCGGTGAGCCTGATCTGAAAATTCTTGTTTGGCTGAAACCCTATATTTCAGAGGCGATCGACAGCATTACTGCGTCTTATTATGAAGCGATCTGCGCGGTGCCACAATTAGGCGAGATGATCGATCACTACAGTTCAGTTGAGAAACTGCGGAAGACGCTGGCTACGCATCTGCTTGATATGTTCAGTGGAGTGCTCGACGAGGCCTATCTTGAACGACGCTATCGTGTCGGTAATATGCACTATCATATCGGTCTGACGCCCCCCTACTACATGGGGTCTTTTCAGAAAATCCAGAGTATGATCGTAGACATTATCTTTCGTGCGGTGAAAGGGCGAAACGAGGTGCAGCAATGCCTCAATGCGCTGGATCGCATGCTCAGTTTTGAAGAACAAGTCGTGCTGGAGTCTTATGTCACCGCCTACGATCGTTCGCTCAATCAAAAGTTTAAAGAAGGACGCAATGATTTGCGCACGAGCATCGGTGCGGTCGGCACTGAAATTAACGACATTACAGCGAGTACGAACCACAGTGTGGATCAATTGCTTGATCACTTAAACGAGTTTAAACGGGTGAACGCACTCAGTGACAGCGTGCGCGATGAAGTGCTGGCTAAGACACTGGCCGGTATCGATCGGCTTGGCATGCAAAAATTAAAAGCTACAGAAGCTTCACAGTCGATTGCAGAAACGGCGAAGATGATCGATGGCATGAAAGAGATTACCCAGAAGATGGGACAGGTGACTGAACTCGTTCGCGATGTAGCCGGACAGACGAATATCCTGGCGATCAATTCATCGATTGAGGCGGCTCGTGCGGGAGAATATGGCAAGGGTTTCAGTGTCATTTCCCAGGAAATCGGCAAGCTTGCCGAAACGACGAACACGGCCATGAGTGATATTTCCACACTTCTTGATTCGTCGACCGAAATTGTCGGTCTGGTCAATGAATCGTTGCAAAAAACGATGCAGGTTATTGATGAAGGAGCCCGCGAGTCGGCGCTCACCGAACAGCATTTTAAAGCGATTGATGAATCGGTGAATAAGACGAAGAGCGCTTATGTAAAGTTGAACGACCATCTGGCAGGCATTGAAGACATCGTCGGTAAGCTTGACAAGCGCACGGATCATCTTGCTCATTCTGTCAACGAACTGATGACTAATCTGTGATTGAAAATAGGGCTGACAATGCCTAAAAGGAGATCGGGTCATGAGTTGGTTGTTTCTTGCCGGTGCTATACTTTTTGAAGTCTCAGGGACGCTGCTGATGAAGGCGTCGGCGGGTTTGTCGCATACTTGGATCAGTGTCGCCATGTTTGGCTGCTATCTTGTCAGTCTGGCCATGCTGTCACAGGCGTTAAAGACGATTGAAGTTGGCACCGCCTATGCCATATGGTCGGGCATTGGCATTGTGCTCATCGTTTCTGTCGGTGCCTTAGTCTTCAAAGAATCGGTGAGCGTGTTGAAAGCCGTATTCATCGCTTTTATTTTAATCGGCGCTATCGGATTGAATCTCATGCATGCTCACTGAAAGCGGCGCTTTGCCGTGCCGGCACTGTGTGAGAGAAACGCATCGAGGGGAGACCGTGGGGCTGTCCGGACAGTTTTGATAGGTTGCGGCGTGCCGGTGACGAATCATTCAGCAGCGTTACGCCGATGAACATTTAGCTTCATCGAGACTGCTGAATGTGCAATCAAGGAGGATGGTACATGCTTATCATTCGCCATGCTGAGGTGGCAGAAACTGCTGCTTTTTTAATCGCTTGATGATAGATACATTCAGTGGTACCGCTATGCTGAAGCGCCGCCCGAGCGCTGCTGCGCGCACTCGACGAGGAGGCGCGTAGGGCTCAGTAAAGCCGTAATGAGTTGCCGCCTCAGAAGATTTGTTGCGCGCCACGTGCGGCTTTATCAGGCTGCCGGCTATGTCAATCGTGGATGAAGCGGCTTGCTGACTGATGACTATCCGGAATAGGACAGCGATAATTCTTCGGCAAATGGGCAGAGTGCGGGCACGGATCAGACGCCGGAAGCTGACTGGCATGACCTTCGCACGCAGCATCCCGATGCACCTGGACGGGTTGATGCGTGGACTTTTGGTGACTCGCCGATGATGGCCAATCGGCGAGTGTGCAACGGACAGAAAGCGGCGACGGCTTCGTGCGTTGCTTTGTATGCGTTTGAATATGAACCGTCTCCCGAGCCGAGGACTTACAGCACTGCTTTGAGCGGTGCAGGCATGCCGCTCTGCATCATTCAAACGGATGCCGTTTCCCTTGCGTCCCCTTTGACAAGGTCGATGCACATCAGCTTGGCAAGAGGGAGAAGGCGATCGCTCACTTGTCCACTGGCGGCGCGAGCATCGTGATTTTTTCCGCAAAAGGCTGGCGGAGGGCGGCCTTGTTTTTCATCCGGACGAACCGGTTGCCCTTGAACGATTTTATGTTGTCGACGTCATCGGTGGCGCATCGCCTGCAAAAATGTTTGTTGCGACCACGGCTCAAACAGCAGATCCACCGGTTTGCTGCATCGGCTGCGCGCAGGCAGCGGTAACCGGCAAGGTATTTGAATCGTCGATGATGTTCTGAAAAGGCCAACTTCATCTCTACCCGTTTTTCCAACAGGCTTTCCTCCCCCTTCTTTCAAATTAACGACAATCAGTAAGTGAAAGGCAACCGGGGAACCGCCGCACGATGCCCAAACCATGTGTTCATGCTCAATGGCACCCTATTTAGCGAAGTCCAGCCTTTTGTCGAATAATCCGTGTCAGCTGACGCAGACCGCTGTTGATGATGACAAAAACAAAAAACCAGCCGATGCCGATCAGTATAATATATTTAAAATCTGAGGCCATGATCGGCATGTCCCACACTGCGTGCAGGGCAATTGCAACGGCAAAAAACTGAAGAAAGTGTGTGTCGCGAAACAGGGCGGCACTGAAGGGGCGGTCTTTCTTCGCAATCAGCAGGCCCGCCGCAGAGATAGCTGTCCAGATGGCGTGGCTGCCGACACTGGACCAGGCACGGGTAAAGATGATGTGCTGAAACAAGGCCGGCGCAGACATCAAGTAAGTCAGCGCGTAGCCGGCCGATTCAAAGGCGGCAAAGCCGGCGCCGATGACCGCACCGATCAGCAGGCCGTTTAAAATATAGCTGACACGCATCTGCCGAATAAACAGTGCGGCAATAATCAGTTTTCCGCTTTCCTCAATAATGCCGATGATAATGGCGGTGATGGCACTCAGATGATTAATTGTGACAAACTGATAGAGAAAAAGCGTGACAACAATGGCGGCAACACCGCCGACAAAAAACAGCTCGATGACACTGAATATGCTGATATTTCGCGGCACGTTGGCCTCGAAAAAGAAGACAATCAGCGCTACCGGCACGGCGAAAGCGCCGATTAGAATCAGTCCTTCAAGAGCATAAGGATTGCCGAACAGAAGCGCACATAAATAGAGCATCGCATACACAAACAGTGAAATGACGAACACGCGTGAAAACAGCCAAGGCCGCGGCCACGAAGACGACACTTTTTCGAGTGCCGGCGTTGTATAGGCTGTACCGGCAATGAAGATGCGCTCTCCCTCACGCTTGCTGTGCCTTTTAAAAACGTCAGAGAAAAATGTGCTGAACTTCAATGTCACCGGCCCTTCCTCACCGGTCATGTCATGAATGCGTGAGGCTGCACTGCCAAAAAAGCCGCTGCCCTTGTGATTATTTGCATCCGAATGGTCGTGTGCCGTGTACAATTCACTGTCTTCAAAGGTTATCCAATCGGTCATTCCCTGAGCCATGACACGTGTGAGGGCTTCGATGCTTCCCTCAGCGGCTAATGCCTGCATTTGTCCGGCTGAAAAAGGACCGTAAGTCGTGTCTGCCTTTGCGTAAAACCATTGCGGTTCCAACCCGTCCATCCTCGCTTTCGTGCAGTCCGTTATGTTTTCATTATAACGGATATGTTCAAAAATGGGGAAAAACGGCAAATCATTGATAACTTTCAGCGTCTCAGCGCAAGAAAGAAATTGCCGGCGCCAAAGCGGAGCATAGCGAAAGCGGAGGATGGCCACCATTAAAATGAAACACATCTTTCCGTCCGCACGTGTGTTCGCCATGCTTAGCGCTGCCGCGACAGGATTTTCCGAGCGATC
Source organism: Sporolactobacillus sp. (assembly GCA_047722915.1). GTDB lineage: Bacteria > Bacillota > Bacilli > Bacillales > Sporolactobacillaceae > Sporolactobacillus. The sequence goes on along the minus strand of JBDNZQ010000014.1, from coordinate 20,903 downwards.
AGCAGATTGGTCCAGAGCATGATGTAGAGAAACGGATAGATCATGGCGGAATACAGCAGTTTCCAGTGAATGTAATAAAAGGCACCGGCTTTGAGCGTCACCCACTCATAGCCGGTGGCGAACAGCGACCAGCCCGTGATGTACAGAATTTTATATAACAGACCGCTGCGGTAATCAATAAAATTAATAAAGACCACGTTAACGGCCGGATAGATGATAAAGAAAAAGAGCCAAGCCCGAGGATCAAGATAATGCGGATTAAAATATCCGTAGCTGTGAAAACCAAACTGTAGGTAAATGTCTGTCATCAGTTGAACGATGATATTCATCAGGGATGTCATAAAATAGACGGGCACGCTCAATGTTTTTGGCATGCGCCAGATGATGAGTGCGAAGATGAAAATAGTCGGCAGTACGAGCCACATGAACGTTCCCCCCCTTTACTTTCAAGTATGGCAAAAGCAGAGGATAATTATGCTGCGCCATGAGGCGTCGGTGTCATCATTCAAACAATCAGACGGCCGTGTTTGCTCACCTCAAAAGCGTGGACGTTCCTCCTCAACAGGCAGCTTATGTGAAAAGCAGACAGGTACCTGTCTGCTTTTCGCATAATGAATGGGAGGGAAACAGGCACCGGCAGCTTATGCGGCGAGCGGACAGCGGTGCCATGACTTTAAAGCATCCGGCAGCGCGCCTGTCCCGTGTGAATACCGCTGCTTTGCGTCACGAATCACGCAGCGCCCGGTGTGAAAAAATAATCATGGCTAGTGCCAGTGTGGCTCCGGTAACCATGCATGCAGCCAAGACATCTGCGCGGACATCTGCCGAATGTGTCTGCCCGCTGATCAAACCGACGCTGCCGCTGATAAGGGCGAGCGGGTTCCAGTGTTCCCAGTGCGCAAAAGACTGGCCCGTAAAAAAGACGGCGATGCAGGCCGCACTGAGGCCGAGTGAGGCCAATGGCCCTTTGACGCAGGTGCTGAACAACAGCAACAAAGCGGGGAGCATGGCACCGAACAGCCAGAGGCAAAGGAGCAAGAGCAAGACATGACGCGCGGGCAGGTGATGAAACAGCATCTGCGTATACAAACATTGAGCGGCGGCCGAAGCGGCAAAGCAGACACTCCACAGTGAAAGGGCATAGGCGTACTTGGCGGCAATGATCGCCGCACGCGGCAACCCTTTTGACAGCGGAATAATCAGCGTGCCGTGCGCTAACTCTTGTGCGAGTAGACCGGCGAAAGTGAGCAGGACGGCTGCCATACCCATCTGTGAAAAGTTATGAATGTATTGCGTAAAAGCATCAACTGCGGTCGGCTGCGGGATGTGAATAGCTATGCCGTTGATCTTATAGTTGCGCATCAAATCAGGCATCATCTTGGCGAGCAGCGGACTGAGAATGCCAAGCATCAGGCAGACAGTGAATAAAATGAGTGCACGCATGCTGCGCACGGCTTCGATCCATTCTTTGCGGTAGAAAACCAGGAACGCTGTCATTGGACTGCCTCCAGATAAATCGCCTCCAGCGTCTCCTCAAGTGGACGGTAACTGTGCAGAGCAGCCCCGGAAGCGGCAAGGGCGGCAACCAGTGCGGGCGCATGTGCGCGGTGCCCGGTCAGGCGCACGATGCAGACGCTCCCGGTAACATCCGCCGACAGAATAAATGATTCTTGGCGCAGTCTGCTCGCGACGCGGATCGCCTCCTGGTCCGTGAAAAAGGTAAGTTCAATGCGTTCGCCGTGGCGGCGGCGCAGTTCATCCGTCTGTCCGTCCAGCACGATCATGCCACCGTTGAGCAGTGCAATGCGTCCGCAGATGCGCTCGACATCGGAGAGAATGTGCGTTGAAAGCAAGATAGACGCGGTTTGTCCGGCAAATGCCAGCAAGTCAAGAATGTCCTTTCGTCCCTCCGGGTCAAGAGCCGACGTCGCTTCGTCACAGATCAGCAGCCTCGGACGGTTCAGCAGCGCTGCGGCGATGCCAAGACGCTGCTTCATGCCGCGAGAGAAATGGCCGATGCGTTTGCGTCCGGCACTCAGTCCGGCGAGTTCCAGCAACTCATGGCTTCGCCCGACAGTTTCTCCGGCAGACAGACCGGTGGCACGGCCGATGAGTTGCAAGTACTCATCGGCGCTCAAATCATTGTAAAACTGCGGGACGTCCGGCAAGTAACCGATCAATCGGTTGGCGCGTGCATAACCATAGCCGGCCCGCTGCCCGCAAACGGTTATTTCGCCGCTGTCCGCTTTCAGAAAGCCTAAAATCAGCTTCATTAAAGTTGTTTTCCCCGCGCCGTTTTTGCCGATCAGACCGAAGACGCCACGCTCAGGAACACTCAGATTAACGCCGGCGAGCACACGCTGGCTGCCAAAATGCATAACGAGGTGATTCAGACGGAGCGCCTCCATCAGTCTTCACCCCGTCCGACGGTGAAATAGATGACAGGGCCGATAATTTGTAAACAAATAATGATGACGGCCCAAAACCAGCGGCTGAGAAAGCGGCAGGACGGATGGCGAAAAAGATGGATGAGCGCTGTCAGGGCCAGCAGCAGCTCAAGTGCAAGATAAGGCAACAGAAAGGGCAAATACGTTTGAATGGTCAAAGTATGCATATCAGCACGCTCCATTTCATGTATATATAGGTATAAAAGACAGAATCCGTGTGGCAGCCTTCGCCGGCAGGCCACGGGGGCGTGACGGCACGCTCTCAGCAGCTGCGCTATGCAGACGAGCAGCGCGAAGCACGCCACCTTGAACAAATACATACTGATCTTCCCCTTTTTAAAGGGTAAAATAAATCATTAGGCAGCCTGGTGTGTTCCGGGCAGATTGTCTTGAGACAGGCGCTCATTCACTAAGTGTTGCCTGGCAAACGCTCAGTGCAGCACGTTAAACAGGATGACGAGCGCAATAATGACCAGTAAGATAAACCAAGCTGCCGGATGAGCCATATTCACGGTGTAGCCGATGCCGATGCGCTTCTCAATAAAAAGTGACGGATCGGAGCGATTAAAGTAAAACAGGCCGAAAATCCAGCGAGCATCATCGTCGAGCACACGACCCTCTACCCGGCGGCTGCGCACGCGACGGAAGAAGATAAAGAACAGAATCACTGTTAAAAATAAGCTGATCATGAGCGACGCCGGGCCGCCGATCCGGGCGACGACAATCGGTGATATGAACGCGGGTGCCGCGTAGCTGATTTCAAACAGAAGTGCAAACCCCTCACTCGCGAGGGCAAAGCCCATTAAAGCAATATTCAGTTGCTTTCGATACGCCGAGTAACCCGGGGCAGCGCCGGGACTTCCTTTTACCGCTGCGGGGGCGCGGCGGCAGGCTGCGAGCAGCAGCGTAAGAACCAGGCTGACGATGATTGGCTGCAGCACAACGGCTGCCGACTTCACGGCCCAAGCGTCCGGTCCGTCGAAACCGAAATGAACAGGCAGGCGCTCCGGCATCGCCTGATAGCCCAATCCGGCGACAGCGAGCGCCGCCAGCGGCAGGGGCGCGAGCGTAAACAACCAGGCCGGGGAGATGATCGATTCAGGTTGAGCGGTGTCGATAATAATTTTTTTGTCGCTGAGCTGTTGATTGGCCTTAATCTTCCGCTTAAGCATGCGTGTTTGGCGGTTTGCCGCGATGAAAAGGACAGTATCGCCAAGCACTAAAGCAACCATCATCCACGTCAGCGCGTCTGCCCCCCGCCCTGTGCAGGCGGCAAACACAAATGCTGACAACAGAACGACGGACAGCACACTCACGCTGAGGGTGTAGCGACGAATGATGCGTCTGGCCCCTTTTTCATTCCAGATGTGCTCATCGGCAAAAACAGAGCCAAACAGAATATTTTTGCGGGCCATCCACGGCTGTATGGCAAAAAGTATGGCGACCACAAGAAAAGTGGCGACAAGCTGAATGTTTTGCGTGCTCATGACGATTCACCTTCCAGTTTCTCATAAAGATTATCAATCATACGGTGCAGGGCGGCGCGGTCCACATGACGCGTGATTGCCTCAGAAACAAGCATCTGCAGGGCTTCGCCGGTCGTCTCTAAGAATGAAGCCGCGTCTTTTGCAGCTTCGCCTGCTTTGACGCGCGTGCCTCGGCTGCGCTGAATTTCAATGAATCCTTCCGACTGAAGCAAGCGGTAAGCCTTATTGACGGTATGGAGGTTAATGCCGATTTCGCCGGCAAGCGCCCGTACGGATGGCAACACTTCATCGTTCTTTAACTCACCGGTTGCGATGCCGGTCACAATGGCATCGCGGATCTGCTGATAGATCGGCCGCTCTGAACCGAAATCAATGATTAGCTGCACGGCATTCAATTCCTTTCGTTCTATCTGTTATATATTATATATAACAGATAGAACGAAGTCCACTCAGTTAGCGAAAAAAATTGAAAAGTTGCTGTGGCTGTACCCGCTGCCGGGCAATGGGCCTAGGCCGCATGATTGACGGTATCGTGGACGACACACGTAGTGATGCTTTGTGACGGCCCGACGCCATGCCATTTTGCCGCTCAAAGATGTTGCTTTGCCGATGCGTGCAGCCCTCATGCCCCGCGCGCCCGTCAATCCGCCAACATGCGGTGACTTGCGAGAATTTGCTGAACCAACGCGTGCATTTGCAGTCATGCTTTGCTTTCTATAAAATTAAAAGCATAGTAATCTACTGTTGGCGCGTTCGTCTGGCAGAAAGAATCACGCCTTCTAGGGACAGACGACATAGAAAGATATTTAAAACGCAAGTAAAGGGCGGGAAACGATTGAAACAAACGAAACTGTTGGTTATTCTTTTGCTCTTTTTAGTGCTTGAAGCCCTGTTTGTCATTAATTGGCTGTTTCTGGGGTTGCACACCGCCGACCTTGCAGCGTTCACCGCTCTCTTAGTGGCGGCAACTGCTGCTGTTGCCGCCTGGCGAGCTGCTCTTCTCTCCGCAAGGGCAGCACAATTGAGTGCATTGGCAGCGCGGCAGCAGGCAGCTTTCAGCCGCACGCAGAATGATCCGTATTTGCTGATCGACGGTGACCGTGATTTCCGGTTTCTTTATCGCGGTGAATCGGATGCCAATCTGTTTCAGAATTGGGATGAGGACGGCGACGGCAGGCAGCCATCGACCGGACAATTCTTCATAAAACTATGCAATGTCGGCAGTGGAATGGCGCTGCATATTCACACGCAGTTGAGCGTTGAGAATGAAGCTGCGGCACTCAAAGCGCTCAAAGACGACGGTGTGCGGATGGATTGGGACGTTAATCAAAAAGGCGATTTTACCTTTACTTTTGAGCGTAGTGCCACGGCGCAGCAAAGCGTTTTTCTGCCTCGACGACGCGTGCTCTCATCGCTGTATATGCCAGGCGGGACGCTGCGGCTAATTCAAGCACCGGAACAGTTTGTCGTCCTCTATAATTTGCTGATCTGCCGCGGACTTTCATTGGAGTTGAATGATCTGCCCTATCTGAGTGCGACGGTGGCCGCTGAGCAGCAAGCGGGAACACGGCTTCGTTTTACTTATCGCATCGTACCGGTAGATGTCAATGTGCTGGCTTCAGGAGAGGCACTGACCGCGGCACGCTGCAGTTTTAAAACGGTTAAGATGCAAGTAGATGAAGACGGTCGCTAGCTCTGTCTAGGCTTGGCGCTGGAAACGGAGACGGCGCTGCTTTATACTTGATGAAAGACAATCAGCAGTGGAGAGGGAGCGGGGTTGGCAATGGATAAAAAGGCAAAAAAAATCGCGCTGCGCGGCATCACGTACGGACTGTATCTGATCGGCACGAAGGACGAGGACGGAGTCAATGCGTTCGCCGGCAACTTTCTGACACAAACGTCATTTGAGCCGCCGCTCGTGGCGATTGCTTCAAAAGCGGGCACGCGTTCGCAGCAACAGATCGCTGGCTCCGGTGTCTTTTCGGTTAACATCCTTGAGTCCGGGCAAACGAAAATGGTCACTGATTTTTTTAAGGCCGTGAGCGTGGAAAATGACAGGCTTGGCGGCTATCCTTTCTATCTGAAAGAAACGGGTTGCCCGCTGTTCAAAGATGCGCTTAGTTATTTCGAATGCCGAGTTGTGGAGAAAGTGGAGAAAGGCGATCATTTCATATATGTCGGCGAAGTGATTAATGCCGGCGTTCATCGTGAAGGAGAGCCTCTGACAATGAAAGAAAGCGGATTTTACTACGGCGGCTGAAAGGGGCGGTGACACTTGTTGCCTGCCTTCTGATGAAGCGGGGCGGGCGGAGACCCGGCGGCGGGGGGGGCCCGGCAACAAAAACCCCGGGGGGGCGGTCGGGCGCCGGGGACGCGGGTGGGAAAAAGGCGCCC
>JBDNZQ010000014.1:0-14565 GCA_047722915.1 Sporolactobacillus sp. | reverse complement strand
GCGGCTTTCTGGCGGGTTGGGATCTCGGGGGGTTATTTTGGGGCGCGGTCGGGCTACGCCACCCCCGTGGCCCCTGTGCAGGCGCGCTTTTGCCGCCATAGACAAAGAGCCGTTGTGCAGATGCCGCGTCGCTTGCACGGGCTTTGAATAAGGCCACGCTCATGCTACCGTGCGGCTTGGCCCATCAGCCGTGTTTGATTGGTCAGCCCCTTCGCTGCACGGCGGGTCCTGCGGATCGGAGTAGGCTGGCGGCGCGTCCGCGACTGGCAAACCGGAGCCCTGTTGTCTTGCAAGACGCGGCGAAGTTAACTTTCTAATGTACTCTTCATGTCTTTCACAGCGCGCTCGCTTCGTCAAATCAGGCCGTTATTCATCAGACATTCAAGGGAGGAACAGCAGCATGTTCAGTTTTAAAAACGATTATAGTGAAGGCGCGCATCCGCGTATTCTTGAGGCGCTCAGCCAAGTCAACCTTCAGCAGGATGAAGGGTACGGGGAAGACCGCTTTTCGCTGGCGGCCATTGCAACAATTAAGCAGCTGATCGGTTCCGAAACCGCTGACGTTCATATGCTGGTCGGCGGCACGCAGACGAACCTCATCGCACTTTCCGCTTTTCTCCGTCCGCATGAGGCGGCGATTGCGGCTGCGACCGGCCATATTAGCGTGCATGAAACCGGTGCAATCGAGGCGACCGGCCATAAGGTGCTTGCCGCTGAGGCGATGCTTGACGGTAAGCTGACAGTGGCAGCAATTCAGAAAGTGCTAGATGCACACGGCGATGAACATATGGTCAAGCCGCGCCTCGTGTATTTGTCTGATACGACGGAGATTGGCGGCGTGTATACGAAAGCCGAACTCACGGCTCTAAGCCGGTATTGCCACGCGCATCAGCTGCTGCTCTATCTTGACGGGGCCAGACTCGGATCGGCGCTGAGCGCTGCGGGAAACGATGTGTCCTTGGCGGATCTGCCGCAGTTAACGGACGCATTTTATATCGGCGGCACGAAAAACGGCGCGCTGCTCGGGGAGGCTCTTGTCATTTGCAATCCCGCTTTGCAGGCAGATTTTCGCTATCTCATCAAACAAAAGGGCGCGCTGCTCGCCAAAGGTCGGTTGCTTGGCATCCAGTTTACTGAACTGTTTCGCGACGGCCTTTTCTTTGAGCTTGCCGGGCATGCCAACCAAATGGCAGCGCGGTTGAGTGAGGCCATAACAGGCGCCGGTTTTTCGTTTCTCACCGAACCTAAGTCCAATCAAATTTTTCCTATCTTTCCGGACAGGCTTGTGACGGCGCTTGAACATGAATTCGGCTTCATGCGCTGGCAAAAGTTTGACGGGCAGCAAACGGCAATTCGGCTCGTAACGTCATGGGCAACGACGGAGGAAGCCGTTGCCGCTTTCACAGACTTTCTGACAGTCAATACCGGAGCGGCCAGCGCCTCTATCAATTAAAGATGCCGTGCGGTTGATATTTTAACGGAGCGGTTCTCATGCATGGCCGCCGAGGAAAAAGTGATTCGGACGCATAGAAGGTCAGACGGATCCACCCATCGCCACTGCTTGCACGGATGAGAACGGGTTCTTTATAAGGATTGCGAAACTGCAAGTCGGGGGACGGCCAGCTGACGGCGGCATCATGCCCAGGCGGTACGTAGGGAACACGGCGGCTGTGTGAGAGGCGCTGCGTGATTGGTAATCCGGCGCGAGCCGCCGCATTGAACAGGGTCGATGAGACTTGACACACGCCGCCGCCTATGTCCTCGCCGTATTCACCGCTGAGGATAACACGTGCACGCCGGTAACCCTTCTTTTCTGTTCGCATGCCGACGATTCGGTTGAAGGAGAATGTTTCATCCGGAAAGAGAACGTAGCTGTCAAGCGCGCGTGCGGCGAGCGCAATATTGTGTGTGCGACTTTTGTCGGCCGAATTGAAATAGGTCGTACAGCTGCCGATTGACTGCGCACGCAGCTGGCTGAGCAGCTCGACGTCGACACGCGGATATGTGCGAATGAACGGCAGAGCCACCTTTGCGACTTTTCTGCGGCAGATGGCCCGATACAGCCGCTGTTGAAACACGCTGCGCAGCAGCGTGCGTCCCGTATGTCCGGGGCGAATTGAGCCGTTGGCGTCGATTCTGGCGTTGATCGATGCTTTTTCTGTTTGCCGTGCGACCGCTGTGCTCAGCGCCTTGAACCGTTTCCAGTCGAGCAGTGGCGGTGCGGCAGGCGAGAGCATGAGCGCGTGCGGCTGCACGGCCGCTACTTGAATTTTTCCATCCATAAGCATTAATGTGGGCGAATCAGGAATGAACGTTGCCAGCAGCAAGGCCGTTGCAAGAGTCCGGATGAGCATGTCGCAGATACCTCCGCCGGTTAGTATGAGCGATGCGGCAATTTTTCATGAGTCACGATGGCGGCGAACGAACGGGCGACTCGGACATGCGCCGCAGCGCTTGCGGAGTCATGGCGTTCTCTCGTTTAAAAATACGCGTAAAATACGCGAAAAGTCGCTAGAGCCGCAGGTCGGCGCAATCTCTGTGATTGACAGCGGGCGCTCGTTCAGCAAGCGTCGCGCTTTCTCAAGGCGAAGCAAATGTGCGTATTGCATGACAGCCCGTCCGGCAATTTTCTTAAACGTCCGGCAAAAATGTGCTTCACTCATAAGAGCATAAGAGCATAAGTCTGATATTTATCGGTTCGCAGTAAGACGCGTGAAGTGAAGCGAACACGTGCTTTAGCAGAGCAGTTGACGTTTGGCGTGTGGCCAAACGTTCCGGGGTATAGACTTTCAGACGGTCATTTCGGGTAAGGCGGGCCGGCAGCTGCTATTGCCGGTTCAAAGCCGGGCTTGCCTCTGTTGTCCTCTTCAAAAATGGTGTCAAAAAGCTGCATAAGTGGCTCACTATGCCGGGCGAGGCAGCGAGAGACGAAAGACAGTGAGATGGCGGGCAATGGCTACAGCATCGCTGTCGTTGCAGCCGCCGGCAAGCAGCCTTGTCGCATCGAGATGAATAACAGAAAAAGCCGGACGACCGGCCGCTATTTTCGAGTGAATGCGGTTCATTGCCATTGAGAATGCCGATGTCGCCCGGCTGTAGCGCAACCAATCCGGTTTCACCATGCAGCACGGGTGCCTTCATGTATGTCATAAAATGGCCTGTCTTCGTGCCAGTTCGATTTGACCCATGATTCCTGCTCGCATGTGACACGCTTTGACAGATAGATGTAGGGGGCGGACGAGCGGCAGCAATGTCTTGCAGTGACTGTTCTCATGCTCTATGTCGAAGTTCTCGGATCAAAATTATACGGAGAGAGCAAGATGATGCTGGGCGTCGCCCGCTTCTCATGCTCGTATAAATATACTCTGTTTGTACACACAACTCTCATGACTGGAAACGGGGGATCACTTGTAATGAATGTTGCGCTTAAGCGTGTAAAGGAAGCACCGGTTCAGCGGCTTGCCGCCAGAAAGGAATTGTGGGGGCTGAGCGTCACTCATTTTCTAAATGACGTGATGACGACCGGTATCATCCCTGCGCTGCTGCCGCTTTATAAATCGGCATTCCATCTCAACTATTTTCAGGCCGGACTTATTTTATTTGTTTCCATGATGACCTCATCGGTCTCACAACCGCTCTTCGGCATTGTGACTGATCGGAAACCGCGCAGCTGGTTTCTTCCGGTTGGCGTGGCCCTAACCGGTATCTTTTTAATTGCCTCCGGATTTTCACCGGTCTACTGGCTCGTGTTAATCTGTGTCGGCGTCTCAGGTATCGGGTCCGGTATCTTTCATCCGGAAGCTTTGCGCGGTGCTTATATGGCAGCCGGCAGCGCTCGCGGTACAGCGCAGGCTATTTTTCAAGTCGGCGGCAATTTTGGGCAGGCGGTCGGGCCGCTGCTTCTGCCGCTTTTTTTGCTGGCAACAGGGCTGCATGGACTTGGTTTCTTTGCATTCGGCACACTGGCTGCACTTGCTATCGTGTCTGCTTTTTTGCCGTGGTATCGCCGCAGTCTGGCGATTCAGCAGGCACGGCGCAAACAAGTGCTTGGACGCAGCCACCCCCTCGGGCTCTGCCTGCTGACTCTCATCGTTATTCTGCGCTCATGGACGCAGATCGGTGTCGCCGGATTTTTGCCGTTTCTTTACCTGCATCAAGGCTTTTCACTGAAATATGGCGATGTGCTGACTTTTCTTTTTCTGGCTGCCGGCGCTGCCGGCACGTTCATCGGCGGTCGCATCTCTGATAAGCTTAGCCGCAAATGGCTGTTGCTCGTATCCATGGCCTGCACGGTTCCCTTTGCCTGGGTGCTGCCACAAGTTCATGGGGTGCTCAGTGTTGTTGTGCTGCTCCTGTTCGGTTTTTTTGTCTTGTCTTCGTTTGCTGTAACTGTTGTCTACGGTCAGATGATGTATCCAAAAAATATTGGCTTGGTTTCCGGCCTCATGGTCGGCTTTGGTATCGGTGCCGGCGGTATCGGCGCCGCCGCGATTGGCTGGTTGTCTGACCTGTACGGTGTCGCTGCCATTTTTCATTTTTTCGCACTGCTTCCCCTTGTTGCCGCATTGCTGTCACTCATGTTGCCGACGGAAAAGTCGCTTCAGGAAGAATAAAGCTTGGCTGGATGTCGAAAAGGGTGACATCGCTCGTTTTGTGAGATACAGATTAATTCAAGCAAAATAAGACGGTATATTTTTTTCGTATGAATTCTAGCGCGGCGTGAGTTGAAAAAGGTAATATTGACAGTCGACCGTGGTGAAAGTTGTCAGTCGTCCGCAGCTCGTATGGACAATCATGGCCAGTTGTGACCCCATCTTTCACCGATTGCGATAATTATTTGTACGAGCGGCTGCATCCGTGTTCACAAGTCGTTGAAGAGACTAAAACAGCTTATGTGCAGCAGCTGTGTGAGAAGTATCCGGTTCAGAAGCCGGTACATGTTGTCTATGCGGAGGATGCCGCGACCACTAAGCACACGCACGCGGCAACAAACAGTGATGCTGCTTCGGAATATTTGTCCGGCAAACGACTGGTGAGTTGCCGCGCTGCTCACGCTGCGGTCGATAGCTTCCTTGCGTCGCAGTGCCGAAAAGGGTATGCACGCCGGGGAAACATTTCTCGGTTGCAGCGGCTATCCAAGTTGTCGGTACATCGTTTATCAGTAATCGAACAATAGATAAGGAATCTAAAAGCGAGCAGAGCAGGGACAACGGTCTGTTCCGTTTGCTTTTTTTAAACAGGTGAAAAATATAACAATATGAATAAGCTCGGTCTCTCTTGAAGCATAAACAAAGGTGCAATGGCGCCTTGCGGAAGAAGAAGCGGGGTGGTTAACCGGCTCGAGAAGACGGGCAAGCACGCAGCCGAAGCATTACTGTTCTAAAGAACTTGGTGCGAGTAAGCCTTCTATGCTGAACCGACATCCGATGGCGGCTGTCAACGGGGCCTTTACAGTCTGTCTGTTGCCGGTTATTCTTTCATTGCTCGGACTCAGGAATATGCTGAATGTCGCCGCGTTACCTTCTGACGGTAATGACTGACAAACGGATTTGATTATCATCTGACTACATGGACTGATTTGACGTTCGTTCGGGTCGGCTGACCGTCTGGGCACCAATCTCTCATGCTCATCTCAGCCGTCATTAAAATGTCGCTGCTTTTTTGTGCTGCAGAGCACGCAGCTACTGCCATCAATAAATCGCGTCATATGGAGAGGCGGCTTTCAAAACTAAAAGCCGCCCTTTGGCAGCCACGATTGTCCCCTTTTTTCTTCGGCTGTATCCGGGCGCTCAAGCTGCAGAAAGCGCAGGCCTGTAAAGTAGCGGCCGTGCATGCTTCTTGACCAGACAACTTGTGCTTTTTGCCTTTTTGTCTGCAGGCAGTCTGAGAAGATGATGACCCTGTTTTTCAGGGGGATAGGGAAATTGCTCTGCAGCTGGCAGCCTTTGGCACTCAGATCAATAATCTTTACCTTCTGTTTCTCTGAAAACATTCGATGGCTGTTTCCGGCAAACTGTTCAATGTCAAACAGTGCAGCTGCTGCCTCCAGCGCGGCTTGATTAATGCGTGCGGCGGGCAGAAGCATGATGCTGGCATGTGCGTTCATCGGCTTGCGAATTTCATGGCGCTGAAAGGCTTTGCGCGGGCGCATGGCATGCACGACAACACGGCGAATGGTGGCGATGAACGAGGAGCCGCGCTGCTCAATATCTGAACGTCTGAGGTTGTTTGCGTTAAAAAGGTAGTCGATCAGTGCGACATATTGCTCCGTCTCCAGTCTGGCAAACTGCACGCCAAGCGAGACCGTGCAGTTATGAGCTGATACCCAGACGCAGCGTCCGACAATCGGCGCGATGTCATCAATGCTGAGCCAGATGTCCACGGGTGCGGCTTCGCTGCTTAAGTGCTCAAGCGGTACTTGTACGAGCGCGCCGAATTCGTTGGCGTCGATCAACATTGCCGGTGCGGGTGCCCCGCCCCGGCTGAAACGAACTTCAAGTGGTCGGTTGATGCGAAAGCGCTCGGCGCGGCGGAAGCGCGGTTGATTAATAGCGACGACGACGGCCATAATTAGCCCGATGAGATTATAAAGCGACCAGAAAAGGTTAAAGCCCATCAGCTGCCAGTCGAGTCGGTGGAAAAGCAGCAGATCAGCGGCGACGCGTCCGAGCGCGACAATGGTCAGCGCGAGCATGATAAGGTGTGGCATGACAGTCGACAGCTGCATGTAGCGCTGTCCCGACTGTTTGCCTTTAGGCGTGACTTTAAAGCGCATTTGTTTGTTGAAACATAGTTCCATGACTGCGGAAAGAGCGAGGCGCGGGGCCATCGATGTGTCGTAGATATGACTCCAGATCATGCTTCGTTTGCGTTTGGACACAATTTGAAAGGAAAGCAGGCTGCCGATGAAAGATGGCAACCAGAAAGCGAGGACACCAAGCAGTCCGGTCTGCAAGGAATAAATGTTAAAAAGCAGGAAAAGCAGCGGCGCGGCGATATAGATCATTTTGAAAATACCGAAAAACCAATAGATGAGTCCGTCCATATACAGAATGCGTTGCATTAGTGACAAACCCTTTAGAGTGAGCGGATTCCATTTTTTTGCGCATTGGATATTGCCGCGGCACCAACGATCACGCTGCTTCAGCATGTCACCCCACGACTCAGGAGCGAGCCCCATCGCCAGCACGTCTTCGACGAACAGCGTGCGATAACCCTTGGATTGGATGATCATGCCCGTTGCCATGTCTTCGGTAATGACACCGGTCGCAAAACCGCCAATCGCCTGCAATGCGCTGCGGCGGAACAGGGCGTTGCTGCCGACAAACATGACGGCATTGAAGCGGGCTTTGCCCGAGAGCAGCGTTCGCATAAAAAAATCTTGTTCATTCGGAAGCACATTGCCGGAAAATGAATTGTATTGATACGGGTCATCATTATAGAAGGCTTGAGGTGTCTGGACGAAAGCGACTTTGGGATCGCTGAACAGGCCGATAGTGCGCGTTAAAAATGCGTTCAACGGCACCATATCGGCATCAAATACGGCGATGATTTCTCCGGAGGAGTGAGCAAGTGCATGATTAAGATTGCCGGCTTTGGCATGGAGATGGTCTTCACGTGCGAGATAATGGCTGCCGAAGCGTTGTGCCATTTCTCGGACATCGGCGCGGTTGCCGTCATCACAGACGTAGATATTCAGCAGTTCACTCGGATAGTGCAGCAGCTTAGCACCGGCAACCGTTCTTCGCAAAATGGAAAGCGGTTCATTATATGTAACGATCATTACGTCGACAGTCGGCAGTTCCCTGATCTTCTCAAGCGGCACGTCGCAGCGCGCGGCCGGTTTCCAGACGAGCGTATAAAATACAAACATTTGCAGCAGGCCCTCAATTTCCGCAGCAAGCAACAGGGCGCCGGCGATCCAGTTTAGAAAGCCGTGACTCGGGAAAGTGAAGCCGATGCGCCAGATGATATAAGCAACATTGACCATGCAGCAGCAGGAAATGAGCAACTTTGAAAAAAAAGCCGGCCGGCGCAAAGATAAGCAGAAGCTAGTCGTCAATAGAATAATAGCCGGCAAGGAGTAGTAGAAAATGAACGTCATCACGCGGGCAGTAACCTTCTTTAAGATGTAAATTAACCATTCACGCTTGCTTACAAGCTGCCAATTCGTGTTTTTTCCGTCGATAGCCCTGATTCACAGAGGGCTCTCTCTGACTGAAAGCTTGGCGCAGCTAAGCTTTTCTATACATTACATTCATTCTATCTCACTACCTGTGCCTTGCCCAGCGTGCAGGTGCAAACCGGCGCAGCTAAGTTTGTTGTCGGCTGCTCTTTGTCCATGTTGAATCTACCACTTTTATTTTATAAGAATTGCATATACAGATCAATGTGAAAAAGGACATCTGTGTTTTATGACACAAAGATTGCATTTCAATGACAGTGTGATTAAAAGTAATCGGTTTTGGGACAAACGAACGATTAAATGACGGCGGCTATGTCAGTCAAGCAAGACCGAAATTGCGCGTTTTCCGGCAAATTTGTCACGAAATGTTAGATTTGCGGCTGAAATTGGCGGGTGCAGTTTGATGGATTTTATTTTAAAAGACTTTGTCTTACAATAAAAGAAGTATAAGATTTCCAAATAGTTAAAAAGAGATTCGATTTGAAAGGGGATTGCAGTCGGCCTAAAGCTGACCGCCATTTTCTCCATAATCATATTCAAGTGGGAGGAAAGATCGTGAACAATTTGGAAGACTTGTTTCAAGTGGAATTGACAACCTCAGACGATCAGACGCAGCTGACTTTTGTATTTGAGGTGCATGGTGAGTGGGCCGGACGGAAATTGAGGCGCCATCGTGCGGTTTCAGTACAGCTCTTTACTGAGCCGGAGCACAAGCTGCTGCACGTGGCACAACGGCCGGAACAGTACACCTACTTCAGCGGTGACGGCGATCTTGATTTTACGGTACCGATGCGGCAGGACCGCTTAGCGATCAGCCTGCCGCAGGCAGTTCTTCCCGAACGGCGCTTTGGCGACTTTCTGTCGGCGGACATCAGCCTTGACAACGAAGTGACCGGTGACGTGCTAGAACGCAGGCGGCTGATTCTTTTTGTGGGAAAAGGCAGCGTACTGGACATTGCCTCTGATCATGCTGTCGGCCTTTATCTAAAAAGTGGTCTTTCCGCTGCGGAATTGCTTGCTAAAGCCGGTTATTGGATAGAAAGCAATGCGGCGGATGCAGCGATTGTGAACCGCAGCTTGGTCCTGCTGAAAAAGCTGGCAGAAGAGGGCAGTCTGTCAGCGGCAGAGAAAATCGAGAACATCTACAGTAAGCCGCAATATGCGGTGGCCAGTCAGACTGCGGCTGCAGCCTGGCACCGCAAGATTGAGTCCATGAAGCAGGCAGAGGAAGCAGCGCTGCAACAAAAGGAAGCGGAAGCCAGTGAGTTGCCTGAGAAGATTGTCGGTCAAGCGGCGCTCGACAAGTGCGAACGTCTGGCCGCTAAAGGCAATGCATCGGCAGATTGGCTCATCTACCAATATAGTTTGACAAGCCAGGGCAGCGGGTACGACAAAGACACTGCATTTGGTTATCTCAAGTCCGCGGCAGCTGGTGGTCATGCGGCAGCCGTCGCCGCGCTAGCCGATGCCTATGCGAGAAATTATATATTTATCGCACGCGAACAAGTGAAAGATTATTTGTCTGTGCTGCATGCTGCCGACGCAAAGAATGCGTCGCTCGCACAATATCTACTGTTTCAAATCTATTATGAAGGCAGCTGCCTCGGCGAGAGCGTGCCGACGGATAAAAAGACAGCTTACCGGATGCTGTCCGCTTCAGCAGCGGGTGGGCATGCCGATGCCGCGTACCGGCTCTGGCAGTTTTTCGAAGACGGCAATGAGTTCTTGATGGAGGAAGCTGAGGCGCTCAAATGGTTGCAACTGGCTGCCGACCATGGCTATCCGGCTGCCGAAGCGCGCATCGGCGATCTGTACATTGATGGAAAGCTTGTCAAAAAAGATAACGCCAAGGGTCTCGCCTATATTCACAGAGCCGCAGAACAAAACAACTGGGGAGCGCAGCTGACGCTGAGCCGGAGTTATTATGACGGCCGCTATAAAGATATCCTGTTCGATCAAGATAAAGCCAGAGCCTTTGCGTTGCTGCGCAAATATGCTGATGAAGGAAACGGACAAGCAGCGGTGCGGATTATGAACAGCTATTTGAGCGGCAACGAATTCCTGCTTGAGCATCGCGAGGCGGTTGGTTATTTACAGAAGGCGGCTGATGCCGGCTATGCACCGGCGATGTACGAGCTGGCTAACTTGCTGCTTGATGGACTGTACGTGCCGCAAGAGCTCAAGCAGGCGAAAAAGCTGCTGGAGGCGGCAGCGGGAAAAGGCAATGCCGATGCACAGCTTGCGCTCTACTCTTATTTTTTCAGTGGGTACAAAACGCTCAAGAATGCGCATGTTAACCGTGAACGTGCCTATAAGTGGCTGTTCAGAGCTGCGCAAACCCTGCCCGCGGCGCAGTATGAAATCTGGCAACTCAGCAAGTCTGGCAATTATCCGGATCTTGACATCACCTACAAAGAAGCGCTCGATTTTCTCTTCAAGAGCGCAGCACGCAAGTACAGTCCGGCTCTTTATCGTGTCGGTCTTGCTTTTGGTGAAGGCGTGGATGTAGAGAAAGATACCTCGCGCGGCATCACTTTGATTGAAGAAGCTGTTGCGCTTCATAACCCGGAAGCCATGTACACCCTGTCGCAGATTCGCACGAATGGACAGTTTGGCGGCGAAGCCGTCGATGAAGATGCGGCGGAAGGCTTGCATCTGCTGCTGCTTTCTGCTGAGCAGGGATTTGAACCGGCTTGTCGACAAATCGGCGTTCTTCATGCAGAAGGCAAACTGACTGGTGAGTCGGAGGCATGGCTTAGGGACATTGCACAAGCTGTAAAGAGTCAAGCAACGCAGTCACCGGCGCGCTCGCATGGCGGTGTGAAGGCAGAGGTGCGGAAAGAAGCTGCTGCCGCAAAGGAAGACAAAGCGTGATGCGGGCAATAACAGGCCTTTAATCATCATCAGACAGCGAGCGTTGGTCACGTGGGCCACGCTCGTTTTTTGTCGCATATTAAGAGAGTATGAAGGCTCCAAATGGATTGAGTATTAGAAAAGGTTAAAGCTTTGAATACTTGAAGGTTTGGGCAGTCAAGCCTTTTTAGGGTAGGTGTTGTCTAAAGCTCGTCGCTCATACGGGACGTTGTTCAGCCGCCGCCCGGGCTGTTCGGTAAGATTCACGCAACGCCGGCAATACATAGGCAGTCGCAGCACAATGCCTTAAAAAGCTTGAATTCGTCCAACCGTCCCCTTTCCATTTTGAAACGGAGCGGCCTGCTTCGGTTTACGGAAGAAGCGGCGGGAGATTATAATGGATACATTGATCTTGCTGTCAGAGCGGAAAGGATGGAATGAACCGATGAATTCAGCATGGCCCGACCGCCGTATGCCGGCCGAGTGGGACACGCACGAGCGAACGCTCGTGTCATGGCCGGTGCGGCGCTCGATGTGTGACCCTGATAATTATGAGACCGTCTGCGCAGGTTATGAACAGCTCGTGCGTACAATTGCCGCGTTTGAGGCGGTGACTTTATTTGTGAACCGAGAGGATGAGGCTATGCTCAGCCGCCGTTTCAGCGATTGGGACGCCATCGATATATGCGTCATCGCTCACGATGACTCCTGGGTACGCGACAATGGTCCGACATTTGTCGCAGCGGACGGTGCACTTGCCGGCATTAACTGGCGTTTCAATGCATGGGGAGAAAAATATACGCCTTATGACCGTGATGATCGGTTAGCGGCGGACTACCTGGCGCAGCGGGGCATACGGCGAATCGATGTGCCGCTTGTTCTTGAAGGCGGCTCGATTCATACAGACGGCTGCGGCACGCTGCTGACGACTGAGCAATGTCTGCTTAATCCGAACCGCAATCCCGAGCTCAGCCGCCATGAGATTGAAACGGTGCTGAAGCGCCAGCTCGGCGTACGCCACATCATCTGGCTCAAGGACGGGCTGCCGGGCGATGAAACGGACGGGCATGTTGACAATCTTGCTTGCTTTGCCGCGCCAGCCAAAGTGCTCATGCAAGTGTGCAGCGATGCGGATGATGAAGGGGCAGAGGCTTCCCGTGTCAATCTTGAAGTCTTGGCGTCCGCGCACGACGCTGATGGGCGGATAATTGAAGTCGAACCGATTCAGCAACCACCGGCGCGTTTTTATCAGGGCAGGCGGCTGACGCTCAGTTATCTTAATTTTTACTTTGTGAATGGCGGACTGATTGTGCCTGTATTCGGCGGCGACGCGGCGCGCACGGATCAGCTGGCGCTTGAGGCGCTGCATCGCGTGTTTCCCGACCGGCGTATTCAGCCGATTGACGGCATGGCGCTGGTCACTGAGGGAGGCAACGTGCACTGTGCCACGCAGCAAATTCCGCAAATCAACAAGGAGGCGCACATATGAGGAAAGTGAGTGTGGCGGCTGTGCAGATGCACGGCTCGCCGGTGTTGGAAGAAAGTCTGCACAGAGCCGAACAGTTTGTGCGCACTGCCGCAGCGCGCGGCGCACAGATCGTGCTGCTGCAAGAGCTGTTTGCCACGCCGTATTTCTGTCAGAAGGAGAAGGCCGCCTATTACAGCTTGGCAGAACCGGTTGAGCAAAGCTGTGTCGTCGCTCATTGTCGCCGCTTGGCGGAGGAACTGCAGATCGTCATACCGGTCAGCTTTTATGAGCGAAGCCGCAACGCCTTATTTAATTCAGTGGCGGTGATTGATGCCGACGGCAGTCTGCTTGGCATTTACCGCAAAAGCCATATTCCGGACGGTCCCGGGTATGAGGAAAAGTATTATTTCAGTCCGGGTGACACGGGTTTTAAAGTGTGGCCGACGCGCTACGGCCTGATCGGCGTCGGTATTTGCTGGGATCAATGGTTTCCTGAAGCTGCGCGCTGCATGGCGCTGATGGGAGCGGAACTGCTTTTTTATCCGACCGCTATCGGTTCAGAACCGGAGGACGCTGCGGTTGACTCACAGCCGCATTGGCGCGCATGCATGCTCGGGCATGCCGCCGCCAATCTTGTGCCCGTCATTGCCGCTAATCGTGTCGGAACAGAACGCGAAGATGAATCGCAAATTACTTTTTATGGCTCGTCATTTATTGCCGGGGCGTGCGGCAACCTCTTGCAATCAGCCGGACGGACAGAAGAGACGGTACTTGTGGAGACATTTGATCTGGATGCGCTGCGTGACCAGCGCCTTGAATGGGGCGTCTTCCGCGACCGCCGGCCCGACCTGTACGCTCCGCTGCTGACACGCGACGGTCATGTGAATGCGGCGGGAACCCAGGTAACGTTGTGAGATGTGCGGGAGGGGAAAGGGCATGGTGAATGATCTGTTTATCCGCGGCTTTGACATTCGCCGCGACATGCCGTCATACGCGGCCGCTTACTGGGATACACTTCCCGCCATCCGCCAGATCAGCCGCTTTGTTTTTGATGCGCCGGTCACCTGCTTTGTCGGTGAAAATGGCAGCGGCAAATCGACTTTAATCGAGGCCCTCGCTGTCAGTGCCGGCTTTAATGCGGAAGGCGGCTCGCGCAATTTTTCCTTCTCCACGCAGGAGACGCATGCCGCACTTTACCGCTTCATTCGGCTGATCCGCGGAGGCAACCGGCCGCGCGACGGTTTTTTTCTGCGCGCAGAAAGTTTTTACAACGTGGCCAGCTATGTTGATCAGATCGCTGACGACTGTTTTTTGCAGGGTTATGGCGGCCGTTCACTGCACGCCCAAAGCCACGGAGAAAGCTTCCTCTCGCTCATACTGAGCCGCTTTGGCGGGCAGGGACTTTATATTCTTGATGAACCGGAGGCGGCGCTGTCGCCGCAGCGGCAGATGACGCTGCTCGTGCGAATCAATGAGCTTGTGCAGAGCGGCAGCCAGCTCATCATCGCCACGCACTCGCCGATAATCATGGCGTATCCCCATGCGGCTCTTTACGAACTCTCAGGAAGCGGCATCGTTAGGACGACGTTTGATAAGCTGGAACACGTGGCTGTGATGCGCCGTTTTCTGGAAGATCCGCAGAGGATGATTCACTATTTGTTTGACTAGATACGCCTCATCATTCGAACGTGTCGTGTGCTTAGAAAGACGCGGTTGAACGACTATTATTCTTTGGTTTCATGTAGGGCAGGCAATGCCCGGAGCTTCCCGGACAAGTTTGAAATTGTTTCACCTGAGACGACAAAAGGAGCGAAGCAGCGTTAAGCGTGTCCTTAAATAAAAGAGAAGAGCGGATGTCTTTCCCGGCAAAGCGGTTGTTGACTGTGCTCTGCCGTTCACCGGTGGTTGGTGAACCCGGAGAGGAGGGCATCGCCACAACAAATGTAGGAAGAACTCATAGGATAAAAGGACTGTTGCCCGTCATCTGACTCAGACGTTCAACAGTCTGTATGTAGTAATTTAAAAGTACCCCATCAAAGTCATTAAAAATTCCCCCACT
>JBDNZQ010000013.1:0-74267 GCA_047722915.1 Sporolactobacillus sp. | reverse complement strand
GAAAAGGGTCACTCTTCTCTGCTTAGGGGTTCCGAGAAAAGCTTGACACATACGTTGTTCTTCAATGACTTATGAAACTTCCAAAGTATATGACATAATTAACAATAATCGTTTTAACCAGAATCCTAAGGTGTATAGCTGTAATGTATGCAAGACAGTAAATTCATTGACTGGCTCTTACATAGCTTACGTCGAGGAGGAGGATTTTCTTGGCGACCCATCAAAGTATATTGATAATGCCTATGACAAGAGTGAAAACAATGCGGCCGGATATGACTTAACAAAAACACGATGAATCTTTTGTTATGATAGTAGTCACTGATGTTGTATACTTATTATTAACCCGCTTGCAATAAAAAATATTGAAAGAATACGAGCCCTGTAACGAAATCATTTTGTCGTTGCAGAGCTTTTATTTTTGATAAAAAAGAAAAAGTCCTTGACAATTCGTCTCAGGCGAGACAGCAGCTGAGGTAATTTATCATCGCGCAGATGCCGAAAAGGATTTTATGGGGCTGATGACATTTTCAAGAGACGAGCCACCATTGCGCGAAGCAAAAACAGCTAAGAATTATCTGAACGAAAAGGAACTACGAGTGATGGGACAACTCGTTTCAGGTTATCTAGATTTTGCAGAAAGACAGGCTGAACGAGAAATTCCGATGACGATGTGGGACTGGTCAAAGCATCTTGATGGCATTCTAACGTCAACGGGAGAAAATCTTTTGATTGGAAACGGTACGGTCAGTCATGCACAGGCGATGACCAGGGCTGAGAAAGAGTAAAAAAATATAAAGCAAAAACAATTAGCAGTGTAGAAAAAGATTATCTGGAAAGCGTAAGGACTTTGGAGCAAAAAGCAAAAAAAGATAAGTAAGCAGCTATACCTTCACCTTCGTCACTCCAACGCTCAAACGAAGCAATCAAAGTTGCCATCAGTTTAATCAATGGAGAGACACATATTGACCATTTGGATTGGGATAATTTTAATGAAGGCTTGACCACCTTCAAAGGATCTGTAGAAGTGTATCGTCAACGTATCGTTGGCAGGTACACTTGGTCAAATTAGCCAAGGGAGACTGGAAACATGGGCTTGGGAGAAAGGTCTAGATCAATAAGAAAGCGCCGTACAGATGTTCCCCCATGCGGCGTAGCTTACGAATTGACAGATTCAGTTGTCGGATTTCTGCGGGGTTTGTTTCCCAAACAGCAATTTCATGTAATCACGTTTTCCATACAGAACGCGGACGATATAGACGGTCTGCTTCTCAAGACGGTAAAAGGTCAGATAATTTCTGCATACCTGAACCCGATAATCTGTATCGATATTTAGCGCGGGGGACAATGACAGACCGCTTTCGGGAAAATCTGCCAGTCTGCGTATGGATTTTAGGATGCGGGAAACCAACTTTTGAGCGGCGGCCGGCGCATCCAACTGGGTGGTAATATATTGCCGGATCTCACGCAGGTCATTCGCAGCCTCCGGTGAAACGCGCAACTCAGCCATTTTCCTGATCCAAAAGGCTTTCCGCCTGCTCCATGTTCAGCCATCCTTTTTTCTTGCCAGACTCTTCACCTTTGCGAAGTTGGGAAAGGAGCTTCAGCGAAGCTTTCAACTTCTCATATTCGTCAATGTCCACAATCGCGTAGCGGCCGCGGCCATTTTTCGTCAGATAGACCGGCTCACCGACCGCAATGTCCCGCAGGACTTCGCTATAGTTGCGAAGATCGGATACGGGTTTAATATTCGGCATGGATAACACCTCCTGCTCCATAGTGTACCTTTATTATTCTTAAAATTCAACGTAAAATTTGCAGCTACCACATCCCTGCTTTTCTGTCCGTGCAGGGAGATGCCCGCTTCACCATCCAGGAAACCGTGAGTGACACAATCAAGCGAATGCTCCGCAACGAGATGAACTGGATGTAATGGCCGCGGTCATGCAGACCGTTCAGAAAAAATCGGCTGACAAGAACTAAGACTGACCCAACGATGCGGCGCAATACAAATACTCTTTATTTTTTATTGAATGAACAGAGCCTTTCCCCTACACTGAACGTATGAGAGTTAGTCTAACATGTTTGGGTCTAGCCATTTGCAGTCATTGTTTCTGAGTCAAAAAGAAACGCTTTTGACAAGGCTTCCCAATGGCCCAACCCGGCTAATCTCTTAAATTGCTTAATTATTTTAACGGGACAATATACAATTTCACGGCATATAGAAAGTATTTTTGATGACGAAGAACTGAAGAGAGAATCAACCGTTGCAAATTTTGCAACAACTGCGGCAGATGAACTATTACAATCTTGATGTCGTCAGTTCAGTAGGATACCGTGTTACATCTCAGCACGGCTACTTCCAATGAATAGGTCGCGGCGAATTTTTGAAGAGGGGAGCGGGGCAAATGAGGCGGACAAGAAATGAACGTAAGCGCTGGACTGTGGCAGAAATCGGTTCCATGGCGGGGCGAATAGCCATCGTCACTGGAACCGGAGGACTGGGGTATGAAACAGCGCTGGCACTTGCCGGGGCGGGAGCTGAAGTCGTGCTCGCGGGTCGCAGCGAGCATAAGGGCAAGGCTGCCGTAGAACGAATCAAAGATGCATGTCCCAACGCGAAGGTGCGATTTATGCACCTCGACCTCGCTGCGCTTGCATCTGTCAAGGCGTTCTGCGAGCGGGCACAAGCTGAGTTTGAGCGCGTGGACGTTCTGGTAAACAATGCCGGTATCATGGCGACTCCCGTGCGTGAAGTGACAAAGGATGGCTTCGAACTGCAGCTGGGCACGAATTATCTTGGACACTTTGCGTTGACGATGGGGCTGCTCCCGCTGCTCGGAAAGAGCGGTATTGCCCGTGTCGTCAGTGTGAGCAGCATGGCGCATCGGAGCGGGCATATTCATTTTGACGATTTGCAGCTGGAAAAAGGGTACACGCCACTTGGCGCCTACAGTCAGTCCAAGTTAGCCTGCCTGATGTTTGCCTTTGAACTTCAGCGGCGCAGCGCTGCGGCGGGTTGGGGGATTACGAGTATTGGCGTTCATCCCGGCGGTGCAGCCACCGGCTTGTTTCATGGGATGCCCCGCCACGTTCGGTTTCTGTTATGGCTGACTTCTCCTCTGATGCAGACGCCAAGTCAGGGCGCACAGTCTGCCTTATTTGCTGCCTCGTCTCCTGTAGCAAAAGGCGGTTGTTTTTACGGCCCAACCGGTCTCTTTGAAGCGCGCGGCAAACCGGAATTATGCCGCCCAGCCAAACAGGCGATGGACGAGCAGGATGCTGCGAAGTTGTGGGCTATTTCCTGCGCGCTTTTAAATATTCAGGAATGAACATTGTTTTTTCATTTCCGCCAACAGCGCATCGGCCTGCGATGTCAAATTCGAATTCATACGGATGCTTATATTCGTTGTGTTTCTAGCCTGACGGCAGCCACTTCATCGTAATAGCATTAATAGTGTATGAAAGCTGCACGACAAATGCAGCACATAGCACAGATGAACAACGGCATTTTTTTCGAGGAAAGGAAACGATTCATTATTGAAAACGATAAGCCGTCTTGGCGCAGGCTTGTCATGGATTACTGCCAGTATCACCGTGCAGATGCCGAGGATGGATTATGCGGCTTACTGGTGGTGAACGTATTATTCTGCACGAGGTGAGACCCATGCGTTTATGGACGGTGCAGCCGAGAAGATTATATGAAAAGCTGAAAGCTGAGAAAGTACTGCATTGTGTTCCCGAACTGTCGGAGATGGTTGCCGAGTGGGGATTTGGCCCAGCGTATGACTGGCTTGCAGGACAGATGAACGTGCGTGTTGGACCGCCTCCGAAGGACGTTTTTTATCCAATTTGGGCATGGCATACGATTGAATGGCAGCATCAAAAGCCTGATCTACGTCGCGCAGAGTTTCGCGGATACAAGGGGGAGCAGGTTTGCTTGGAACTGGAAATACCGGACAATATGGTTTTACTCAGCAATGAAGACGCATGGCATATTGTTTTGAATAACGGATATTACGGCGATTGCACCAATGAGCAGGAAATGGAGAAAGAAGACGCATGGTTCGACAGTCTCCCTCCTAAGGAGCGACATCTCATTAAAATAAAATCCTGGGAGAAAATTTTTAATGTGTCTCCGCCGTACGAAAGTGCGTGGGAGGTCCACGGAAAGTATGTCCAAGCAACCTTTTGGGAACTGAGGCTCGATCAAGTAGTTGCCATCCGTTACTTTAAAGGGCGCATGCGTTGATACAATACTTATACGCTTTCGAGGGGTATTCGGAAGGCAGTAACCGCGTGTGTCAGGGTGGTTAAGCCATTGAAGACATGGCTTAGTATAGCTATATACCGACGCTTAAATGGCGCAGAAAAAGGTGATAATAGAAGGGACTCGGCTTAGATTTTTACTGATAAGTCATTCGGTCGATAGCCGGTACCAATTAAGCTCACAGACTACAGGAGCCATAGCATATGTGTGTGAAAGTTAGGCCTTCTCTCATGTTTTGTTTCCGATAACCTCCTAACCTTTATAATTATTTTATTTTTTCAACATGATTAACCAAGCGTGAGTGCGGGAGATATTCGACCTTAATTTGATCGCCAAGTTTAAACGCTCCCATTTTTTGTGTGAGTAGGCCGTTCTTTGTGACTATGCCGTAGCGATAGCCTCCACGTGTTCCAGAAACATACACTTCTCTTAGCGCTCCGACTGTAATCGTGTAATGGTCAGTTAAAGCATCGTGTAGATCTTCAACATATGGAACAAATACAATAGCTAAAATGAACAAAAGACCGACGCCAAAAAGGGTTGTTATAAATGCTTGCGAATCATTGATGATGGCAAATATGATGCAAAATGTCATAATTGCAATATATATCAGGCAAAAAATCAAACTGCCCCAGCAGACAATTCCGGCGCTTTCATATTTCTTCAGTATGTTCGATGCTAAGAACGGTGTGAACATGCTGAATATAAGTACGCCGAGTTGAATATACCCTTTACCTGAATTTAATTTATAATAGTATTTTCCATTTCTCATGAGTTTCCTTTTATCCTCTCGCCGTAAAGTCTAAATTACATAAAAGTGATCGAAATAGTTTAAGTTCAAGCTATATTCGATCATAATTTACTCCAATCTTAATAATTGATCAATATATGACACGAATGGCAACTGGGTACGAGCGAGTTGCCGTATGAAGTCACAGACAAGTTCCGAAATTTACTGCGGATAGTCAGTCGATCATGTAACCATTCAATTAAGTATGTCGTTTAATTAGTATAGATTGTAGAAAAGAGGTATGGAAATGAGGATTGCTGCACTTTATGATATTCACGGTAATTTTCCTGCGCTCAAAGCTGCCCTCGATGAATTAAATGATTTAAAACCAGATAAGGTTGTTATTGGTGGCGATATAGTCTCTGGATTAATGCCGACTCAAACACTAGAATGTCTTTTGAATTTGAAAAGAAATGTTAAAGTGACATTTATCCAAGGGAATGGAGACAGAGAGGTTATCGAAGCATCGAAAGGTCTAGAACTAAACGGTTTGTCGGAACAGGGGAAAAAGAAACAACGATGGGTTGCCGAGCAATTGACTGAAAAACAGATTGAGTTTCTCTCAAGTTTCGAGAGGACGGCGAGTATTCATGTAGATAATATGGGTAACATCCTGTTTTGTCATGCAACCCCTTTCAGTGACTCTGATATTTTTACTCCTGAGTCTGATATTAAGAGGATTGGGCAATTATTTGAAGCTGTTGAACAACCCATTATTGTCTGTGGACATACACACATGCAGTTTAAATTAGAGCTTGAAAAGAAAGTGATCTTTAATGCTGGAAGTGTTGGTATGCCTTTTGCAAAACGTTCTGGGGCTTACTGGCTTTTTATTGATTCAGATCAAGCGACGATCAATTTTAAACAGACATTTTATGATTTGAATCTCGCCTCGAAGTTACTCAGAACGAGTGGTGATCCTTATGTAGAAGAATTTGTTAATCATAATTTACTCCATGTTCCAACACCTCGAGAAGCAATGGAAATGCTTAACAAAATTTCTTTGAAATAGATTGTATAATTTTGTTGTGCAGGATCTATTTACTTCATAAGTCACTTGATTAATGAGGTGATCGTCTTGAAAGTGAGAGAAACGTTTACGTGCCCTTTGGAATTAACGCATGATATGATCAGGGGAAAATGGAAAACCATTATTTTATGGCGATTAAGGCTTGGTGCCACCTCTTTGTCACAGTTAGAGAAAGATATTGAAGACATTTCACAAAAAATGCTTCTTGAACAGTTAAAAGAACTCAGCGATTTTGGTTTCGTTGATAAAAAGACTTTTAAAGGATATCCTCTGCATGTCGATTATTTTTTAACGAGAAGGGGGGAACAAATTCTAGCAGCACTTCGAATTCTGCAGCAAATAGGTATTGACTACTTACTTGAACATCATGGAGAAAATATTTTGGCTGAAAAAGGGCTAATTTAATTCGCAAGCTCCTTTGCCCATTAGAAAAACTTGGCGAAGCCAAGTCCCTAGATAAAGGCTGCTGAGCCTTAGTTTTTCTGATACGTGGTCCCGCTGAAATTTATATATATACTTAACATACGAAAAAGTAAGTAATTTACTTTAAGTACAGAGTTGACTACAATTTGATTTGTAACAGAAACTGCGCAGATCCTCAACTAAAGGAGGTTACCCCGATGATTGTCACCAGTTCAGGTATCGTGGATGGCAAGTTTCAAGACAAATACGGTAAGCGGGGCACTCAATTCAATATGAACAGTGTGCCCACCTGCTCTATTCCGCTGAAAATAGAGAATCCACCGGCCCATACGGCGTCTTACGCGCTTGTTTTGGAGGATAAAGATGCGTATCCGGTCACCCAAGGGTTTTCTTGGATCCATTGGTTGGCTGCCAATATAACCAAAGACGAACTTCTTGAAAATGAAAGCCAAACATCCAGCGACTTTGTGCAGGGAGTCAATAGCTGGATCAGTAGTCAAGGTGGGCAGCAAAGTCAGTCTTTATCGAGCTTTTATGGGGGAATGGCGCCTCCAGATGCACCTCATCTCTATGAACTTCATGTTTATGCGCTTGACACGTTGCTCGATTTAACGAACGGGTTCTATATGAACGACTTGTATAAGAAGATGGACGGCCATATCCTTGACTGTTTTACGCTCAAAGCGCTCTATGATAATTAATGCCTCGTTTCACTGAAGCAGCATTGAATAGGCTCTGCAAATGCATAATGAGCGATTATGCAATCTGCAGGGCATTATTTATATATACGCTGTAAAATGATGCGCGAAGAACAGATTAGAAAAACTTGGCGAAGCCAAGTCCGCAGGCGATGGCTGAGCTTTAGTTTTTCTTATACTTGGTTCCGCTGGAATCTATATACTTTCTTAACGTACAAGACAATCGCGACAGATTGAACCTGTGCATGCCATATTGAACATATGCGATCTGAACATTCGGAGGATCAAGCACTGATAGGAGGCGAAGCGAATGAACCGCGCGGTGCTTCTCCGAGGGATCAATGTCGGCGGCACCATGTGGTTAAAATACACGATTTGGAACCCTTCTAGCGGCAGGCCGGCGTATTTAAAAAGTATTCATTTATAAGTTGCCAGATGATCATCATGCAATCCGCCTGCGGTTGCCAGTTTGATGAACGTCTGACTTGCCGGTGTCAGAAAACGATTGCGCAAGTAAATCAGATTCATCTGGCGCAAAAGTGGATTGCCCGGTAAAGACTGCGCTGATAAGATTCCGGTGTTAATTTCTTGCTGGACGGCAAGGCGTGACAAGATGGAGTAAGCATCTATTTGCATGAGCATTTGTTTGATCGCTTCAATTGAATTCAATTCTAGTCGGACGTGAGCAGTAATATGATGGGCAGCCATCCAAGTTTCGACAAACTGGCGGGTCGAGGAGTCGTGTCCATGCTGCACCAGAGCGCAGTGTGACAAATCGTCGGCTGTTAGTGTTCCACAGGTGTTTAAATGGCTCTTCTTTGAATAGACGATAACCAGCTCATCGCTGCCGATGGATTGATAGCAATAGTCCGGCAGTGGCTCGCCCGCTGAGTATACCAATCCAAAATCAACTTCTCTTCGAGCCAAAGCGTCCAGCAACTGCCGAAAGGGATGTATCCTCATGATCACCTGAATACGGGGATATGTCGTCAAAAAGTTGGCGAGGACGGGAGGGAGTACATAGGTAGCCGGCACATAGCTTGCGCCAATCGTTAGCTTTCCACGCTTGACTTCGTTCAGTTCATCCATCGTTCGCTGCGCTTCGTCCATCAGATGGTTAACATCCTGCGCGTAATGCAGGAAGGCCTGCCCTGCCTCAGTCAGCCGGACGTATCCGTGCTGTTGCTCAAACAATTTCGACCCGGTTTCTTTTTCGAGTGTTTGCATATGAAAAGTAACCGTTGGCTGGCGCAACCCTAACCGGTTGGCGGTTTCACTAATTTTATGCGTTTTCCCCAGTTGCTCCATGACGCGCAATTTTGTCAATGCCTGCATACCGTCGGTCCCCCATCTACATCTCAGTCAATAAATTATAGATAAAATCTATGATAATTTAAATATCTTATAGCTTTATTTTACATAAGCATTACGTTCGCCTAACATCGTTGACACATTTATGTCGGATAGTAGTGAGGAAGAGGTGAAGTGATGGATATAGGAATAAAACATGTTGACAAAATGTTTGCTGATACACCCGTTCTGACAGACGTAACTGTTAACATTCAGCACTTACAGTTGACAGCTATTTTAGGACCGTCCGGCTGTGGAAAAACAACTTTGCTGCGCGTGCTTGCCGGTTTGGAAAGGCCGGATAACGGCGAGATTATGTTCGATCAGACGTGCATGTATTCTTCCGAAAGAGGAATCGACATACCGCTGCACAGGCGTGCTGTCGGCATGGTTTTTCAGGACTTTGCTTTATGGCCGCACATGAGCGTGTTTGAAAACACGGCATTTCCACTGCGTGCGGCGAGGCAAAAAAAGAATGTGCGTGAACGTGTACTCGCAGCGCTTGCCAAGGTTCAATTGTCAGGCTTGGAGCAGCGCTATCCCCAAGAACTTTCCGGCGGGCAGCAGCAGCGGGTAGCTATTGCCCGGGCAATCATCGGCAAGCCGGATTTGCTGCTGTTTGATGAACCTTTCAGTTCTCTGGACGCCAGACTCCGCGATGATATGCGTATTGAGTTAATTAGGCTGATCAGCGACCTGCACATGACAACGGTATTTGTCACGCATGATCAGAGTGAAGCGATGTCGATGGCAGATCAGTTGATTATTTTGCAGAACGGTCGAGTTTTGCAGACGGGGACTCCTGAGGCGATTTACCGGCATCCTGCTGATCATTTTGTGGCAAATTTTTTGGGCTATTGCAATGTGTTGCCGGATCGGACCCATATGCTGCATCCGGAGCAAGTCATGACTGCCGAATTGGCGCAGGCGAAGGTGGCCGGCACTGTACGTGCGTGCCTCTATCTTGGCGAAAGGTACGAGCTGCGCGTGTGGATCGAGACTGGCGAGTGGCGGCTGTTCAGCTTGCGTCAGTACGCAGTGGGTGAAACGATTGGCCTGACTTTTAGAGAGCAAGATAAGATTCCTATTTAAAATAAAAATCGAGGTGTAAGTGATGAGAAAAAATGCAATACAGATGCCGGTGAGCATTCTGTTGGCAGTTATCATGATTATCACCCTGAGCAGCTGCGCTCAGTCGACTGGGACTGCGTCTTCTTCATCGTCCACGGCTTCAAATACACTCAGCGGACGTCTTGTGATCTACAGCGCAGGCCCGGATGCGCTGATTCAGAAAATTGCTGCCGGTTTTGCAGCCAAAACGGGGTTGAAACCCACCATATTCAGCAGTACAACCGGAAAAATTCTCAGCCGTGTGGAAGCGGAAAAGTACAATCCCGATGCCGACGTACTGATTCTTGCCTCGCTCTCATCGGCGATCGGTTTGAAGCAGGAAGGGTTGACGCAGCCCTTTAAAAATGCGCAACATGCCAATCAATTGGCAAACGGATGGAAAGACAGTGGCGATCATTACTTTTGTTACAGCGGTTCGGCGCTCGGCATTGCCTACAATACCCATCAAGTCAAAGATCCGCCCAAAGACTGGAGTGATCTGACCGATCCCCAGTATAAGAATCAACTGATTATGCCGGACCCGACGACTTCCGGTTCGTGCATGGACTTTGTAAGCGGGTATGTGAATCAATATGGGAATAAAGCATGGCAATATTTTCAAAACTTAAAAAGCAACGGCATGACGATTGCAAACTCTAATGATACTGCGCTTGATCCTGTGCTTACCGGTTCAAAAAGCATCGTCGTCTCAGCCGTCGATTATATGACGCTGGCTGATAAAGCCAAAGGGGAACCGATTAATATCGTCTATCCGACGAGCGGAACCATCGTCAGCCCACGCCCTGCTCTGATCTTGAAGGGCGCTAAAGATCAGCAGAATGCTCGGGTTTTTATTAATTACCTACTGAGCAAGCCGGTTCAGAAGATGGTGGAGAAGGCACATCTGCTACCCGGTCGCCAAGATATGAGCGAGAAAGGGAACAGAGCGATGAACGCCATTGTCTCACTTGAGGTGAACTGGACTTGGATGGCCAATAACAGCCAGCCGGTCGGTGCTAAGTTTGACGATTTATTTGGTGTCAAATGAATAAAAGGCCGGCAAGAGATCAATGGAAACGAAAGAAGCAATACACGGCCGGGTTAACGGCGGTACCCCTTCTTATATTGTCGATGCTGATTGTTCTGCCGCTGCTGCTGATTATGCTGCAAAGCGTAGAGGGACCAGACGGTTTCCATTTGAATGGACTGTGGCCTGATACGGGGCAGACGAATGTTGGTGTGCTGCTGGCACAGACCATCTGGCTGGGAGTTGCTGTATCGGCGGTATCGCTGCTGCTCGCTTTTCCGCTCGCCTTTCTCAGTGCGCGAACAAATATCGGCAGCGGGCGCTGGACGGACGTTCTGCTGCTCATTCCATTTATGACCCCTCCCTACATCTCTTCGATGGGCTGGGTGGAATTCATGCAGAAAAAGGGATTTCTCGAACAAATGCTGCCCGCGGCTGCGACTTTTACGCCAGACTTTTTCTCATTCGGGGGTCTGGTTGCTATTATGAGCCTGCAAGTATTTCCTATCATTTACCTGATTCTGAAAGATACCCTCTGCGGCATCGGCAATCACATGGACGAGGCGGCGTCGGTGTTTGGTGCTTCATTTCTATATCGCTTGCGGCGTGTGTATGTGCCGTTGCTGCTTCCGAGTTGTTCGGTCGGGCTTTTGCTTGTGTTTACAAAAGCGATTTCTGAGTTCGGCACGCCGGCGACATTCGGACTCACCATCGGGTATCATGTGATGACGACCAGTGTCTATCAATATGTGTCTAGCTGGCCTGTTGATTTTGGCAAAGCAGCGGCCATTTCCTTTTGGTTGATGGTCGTGTGCCTGCTTGCATGGCGGACACAGGTGGTAATCAGCTCGCACTTTACATTTAGCTTAATCAAGACAAAGGAGCAGTACGCGGCTTGCTATCAGCTCAGAGGATGGCGGCAGGGACTGGCAAGGCTCTATATCAGCTTGGTGTTTCTGGTGTCGGTTGGTATTCCTTACTTTTCGATTATCACGACGTCTTTGCTGAATATACGGGGCAATGGCTTGCACTGGAACAATTTGACGTTTGCTCATTATTTGGCAGCTTTGACCCCACATGCTGCGGGACTGACAGCTCTAGAGAGCAGCCTGGCGATCTCATTGCTCGTCGCTGTTATGACAGTTATATTGGGCTTTTTAGTGGCCTGCTT
The DNA here is from genome assembly GCA_047722915.1 of Sporolactobacillus sp. Classification (GTDB taxonomy): domain Bacteria; phylum Bacillota; class Bacilli; order Bacillales; family Sporolactobacillaceae; genus Sporolactobacillus. The sequence goes on along the minus strand of JBDNZQ010000013.1, from coordinate 62,401 downwards.
GCTTGTGCGCGCTCAGAATGGCTGGATGCGCCGTGCCATCGGTAGCGTCAGTATGCTGCCAAACACTGTACCCGGCATTGTGCTGCTGCTGGGGATGATTTTTCTTTGGAACAGCACGTGGATACCGCTGCACATTTACAATACGTATTCAATGGTGCTGCTGGCGTATGTACTATTATTTTTACCCTACGCGGTGCAGTATGCACAAAGCGGCATCACACAGATTGATCATTCTCTGCGGGATGCCGGGTGTCTGGCGACGGGCCGCCGACTGTATGTATTAGGCAGAATCATTCTTCCGATAGCCGGTCCGCAGTTATTGTCTGCGTGGGGGCTGATCTTTGTGCTCTCCATGCGCGAGCTGGTAGCCGCTCTGCTGATTCTGCCGGCCGGCATGCAGAATGCTTCGTCCTATATCTACGCGCAGTTCGATCAGGGTAACGTACCTGACGGCATGGCGCTTACCGTTGTGTCTGTACTGGCCACTATCATCGTGTACGCTTTGGTGGCTTATTGGCTGCGTGCGGTGATCAGCAGCGGCAAGAATCATGCTCGCCGAGCGAATAAAGGCGTACATGACTAAGGAGACGTTGAACGTTGATGTTAAAAATAGCCGTCTTATCTGATATTCATGGTAATGCGGTCGCTTTACAAGCAGTTGTTCATGATATGTTGGAGGAAGGTGTGCGCAGCAGCATCTTTTTAGGCGATCTGATTGCCAAAGGCCCGCAGCCCCTGGAAGTATTGGAACTGTTGTCGGCTGTTCGGCCGCTCGGCTGGATACTTGGCAATACCGATCTATGGCTAAAGGCTAACGATGCCGCAAGCCGTGAGAGAAAGCAGATGATCACGCGCAGCAGATTATATATGGAACAATGGCTTTCCGCTGGAGACATACACAGGCTGCTGCATCATCCTGAAAGGTTGTCGCTGCCGATCGGACAGATCAGCGCCTGTTGCCTGCATGGTTCACCGCGTGATATGGCGGAGGCGATTATGCCGGATAGGTCTGCCCGTCTTCTGGATATGATGCTGTCCGGCGTGCGGGAGCCTGTGGTTTTGTGCGGCCATTCCCACCTTGCTTTCAATATACAAACACCTCAACATATCATTTTTAATCCAGGCAGTGTCGGGTGCCCGTATGACGGCGATCCGAATGCCAGTTATGGCATTATAACTTATGACAGCAGTGACTGCACCGGGTCTTCGCTGCACTGTGACATCAAGCGAGTCAGCTATTGCCGCGAACAAGTGCTGAAGATTGCGCGGCAACGGAAATATCCATTCTATTCGACATACGCAAATATGCTGCGCAGTGCGCAAAAAATAGAGTAGCGTCTCCTTTTAAAGTGGGCCCCATTGTCAAGACACAGATTTTAAATAGTTAAGGTGGGGGTTGGAGGAGTATTCCCCCTTCAGATCTTACTCCTTGAATCACTTTGTAACTTAGAAGTAGGGGCTCCCATCTTAGGTTACCGAGGGGCGGAGTTCCATCTGGTAATAGACGAAAACCGGTGTCCGGTAGTCCAGGGACTGGTGTGGGCGTTCAGGGATTGGCTCAGATTCTTTCGGGTGTCCCTCGGTGTTTCGTAGTCTTTGAGATACACCTCCTCATAGTTGATCGTACGCCAGAGCCGCTCCGCGATGATGTTATCCAGAGCCCCCTTCCAGGCATCCATGCTGATATGAACTTCACGAGCTTTCAACAGATCCAAATACTGCGGACTCGTAAAGTGGCTGTCCTGATCCCTGTTCATGATCTCCGGTGTGGCCTGTGACAGCGTGCCCTTAACGGTTTTTGTGACCCGTCCCATCTCGAGCGTCTGTTCCAGTGACTCGCTGATCACAATCGATGACCGCGCACAGGTACATCCAGCTAGGATTCAAGCGGATATACGTGATATCAATGCCCCAGACCGGGTTCGGATGGATCATGGCCAATCCATGCAAAAGATAGGGATAGCTATGAGACAGCTTATCCCGTTTGCTTAAGTTTGGTCCCGGATGGATGCCCTCAATCCCCATCTGACGCACGAGGCGCCGGACCGTCTTACGGTTGACCGTCACGCCTTCGCGGTTCAGCTGAAGGGTCATCCGGCAAGAGCCAAAGAACGGATATCGGGTGTACAGCTCATCAAAGAGTTTCCGCAGAGCCAGTTCCCTGAGCGAGGGAGGAACAGGCTGATAGTAAAGGCCAGAGCGGTTTAATGAGAGCAGCTCCGCCTGCTTCTGAATTGGCCAGTCCGGATCCTGCCAGTCCACCCGTCGTATCCGGTCACTTCGGGGCATCGTCGTAGCCAGATTTTTTAAGCCATGTCAGTTCCGTGGTGAGCCGACTTCCTGGTGGAGCTGGTCAATCTTCTGCTGGTAGGTTTTCTGCAGGTGTTACTGATCCTTCTGCGCCTGATCAAAAGCGTGGGGCAGCTGTTCCAGGGACGCCCTCTTCCAGCGGCTCAGCTGGGTAACATGGATCCCATATTTGGAAGACAATTCGTTTAAGGACTCTTCTTATTTCAACATCTTGAGCACAACTTTAGCTTTAAAGGTGTTAGAGTATGATTTTTTTTCATAAATCTACCTTAGCACTCCTTCAATTTGTGTCCGAATTCTGGGCCCATTATACTTTTGTGTTTGATGTCAGACTGCTTCGATGCGGAAGGTTGGCAAGGAGCGCAATTTTTGGATAATGCCGGCTTTGGCACCGGTCACTATGAATTAGAAGCCGAATATGAAGATGCTACAGTCGTCGCTCATAAGGGTCTGTTCGACCGTGTCCACTTGCCGGAAAAACCATTCGTTCAGTTCATGGGAGCGATTCGCGATTTCATTCAGTCAGTCGGGTTTGGCCGCCTTGTTGCTCTTTCAGGGTTCATGTCCGCACTGAAAAAGGGCGAAGTCAAATATTGCGGAGTGGCGTTCACGAACAGCGGAAAAATCTATCATTATCGGACAGATGATTTGCGAATTGATATCGGTGATGAAGTCATTGTGCCAGTGGGAGACGGCCATTATGAACAGAAAACAACAGTCATAACCACTGAGTTCTGTCATTGGGATGACATGCCGTACCCGCTTGAGCAGACAAAAGAAATTAGTTATCTGGCAAGCGATAAAGAGGTGCTGCGTCAGCCCCATATTTGTTGACGACCGGCGGCGTTGACAATCCGAAGGACGATGAAGATGATTGAAATTAGGGAGGCTCTCAATACTGTATTTAGCGGCGGTAACGGCCGAAGAACAGCTTATTGAAATGATGATGCAGCGAGTTGAGATAGCTGCGCAGGTATTGGCGATGAAAAAACAGCGACAAATGCCGGGCAAACGCTGGGGACTATTATCTGCACATAAAGCAGCGCCTAATTTCAGCATCGAACAAGGAGGCATGCCCGCCGTACGCGTGCCAAGACAGCGTAACGGTGCGTTCTTTCGTGGATGAATTTGTCGAGCGATTCCACGGCCTGTTGACGGTTATTGAGAACGGAGCACACAGGATGCATAACCAAGAGCAGCCGGTTGTTCCGCATGGATGGGAGCAGCAGAATAGCCAACGATTGCTTTGTTAAGATCATAGAAATAAACGGTGTCGACAGAGGCCACTAAAATACGGTCTTATCGTCGTTCGCATAACGGGTGTATCGGCGCAGGTATCCTCTTCGAGGGGTAAGTGTAAGGCTACCAAGTAGTAGTTTGCATCTCATGTTGTAAGCGCTTTAAATTTGTGCTATTATATGTGTGTTCCATAGGTGTCACGTAACACTATTACAAAGGGGGAGCATTTGATGATAAAAAAATGTTTGGTTCCGGTGGTCAGTCTTCTGCTAATGTTTGCACTTGTTCTGGGAGGATGTGGGAAATCTTCGGGGAATAACAGTTCGTCGTCCAAGTACAACTCAAAAGAAAAAGTGACGCTGACGTTCTGGCACACTTACAGTGATACGGAAAAGAAAATATTCAATAATGAAATTATCCCTCTGTTTGAGAAGCAGTATCCGAATATAAAGATCAAATCGGTCACGATGCCGACCAATAATCTGCAACAGCAAGTCATTTCGGCGGCGGCTGGTGGTTCAGGGCCGGATGTTATGCGGATGGATAAAGGATGGGTTTCCGAAATGGCGAAATTGGGAGCGCTTAAATCAGTCGATTTCATGCAGGGATTTAGTCAACTGAAAGGCGATCAACTGACGTCAGCGATGGATTCAAACTTATACAACGGTCACTATTATGGCGTGCCTAATGATGTGAACACGAAAATTGCCATTTACGACAAAGAACTGCTGACAAAGACAGGATTGAAGGAACCGCCGAAAACACTTGATCAATTGGTCGAAGCATCAAAGACGATTAAAGATCCGACACATTTTGGTATTGGTTTAGGCGGTACGGCGCAGTGGAACTTCTTACCGTACTTCTGGTCACTCGGCGGAAAACTATCGAACGCCAGCTATACAAAAGCGACAGGCTATCTTGACAGTGCGGCGAGCATCCGTGCGATTCAGCAGATCGTTGACTGGCACAAAGAGAATTTGGTCAATCCGGCAGTGCTTGGGGGGCAACCGGGCTTTTGGGACGGCATTAAGTCACATCAATATCTGATGATTGATGATGGGCCGTGGTTCTACAGTCTGCAAGGAACGCCTGCAAAAGAAAGTACAACGGTAGCTGCTTTTCCGGCTGGTAAAGCTGGCAGCATTTCCATCCTTGGCGGTGAAGATACGGTGATTTTCAATAGCACTAAGCATGCAGAAGCAGCTTGGGAGTTTGCTAAATTTATCGCCTCAGAGCAGTCTCAAGTCATAATGGCGGAAAAGACAGGGGAACTGCCTTCTAACCTGAGCGCGATGAAGAAAGTGACAAAAAACGCTGATTCAATAACCAAACAATATATTCGTCAATTAAAAACAGCGAAGTCGACGATTCCGAGTGGTAATGCAGGCAAGATTGATGACCTGCTCAGCAAGACATTCGAGGCCATATACCGCGGGAAAACATCGGTTGCGGCAGGACTTCACAGTGCAGCCCAGCAAATGGATACATTGCTTCAGCAGAAATAAAACAACTGAATGAACAGAGTGAAGCGCCTTCATGATCTCATATTGATGAGTCGAAGGCGTCACTCCTATGCGCCATTCTACGCGGAGGTGAAGGCCATGCGGAGCAACATCGAGAAAAGCGGATTGGATATTCGTCCGAAGAGTTCATTTGGCAGAAAAATGACAAAGGGCTTGAAGCAGTACTGGGACGTGTTCCCTTATTTGATTATCGGGTTGATCGGGTTTCTCGTCTTCAGTGTTTATCCGATTGTCAAAGGTATTTATATGAGCTTCTTTCAGTACAACATCATTAATCCGGCCATGAGCCAATTTATCGGACTTGCGAATTATATCCGGGCTTTTCATGATTATTCTGTGCTCATTGCGCTCAGAAATACTGTGCTTTACTCGGTTGTCACAGTTCCTGGGCAATGGATTCTCGGTTTGATTCTTGCCGTTCTGATTAATTCTAAGGTTACGAAGTTCAAAGTGACTTTCCGCATGATTTATTACGTTCCGGTGATCACGTCTTGGATTGTTATTTCTTACTTGTTCAAATATTTGTTTGCCAGCGGTTCGGATGGCTTTATCAATTATTTGTTCTATTCTCAGCTGCACTTGTTTCCCTATCCGATTAACTGGCTGGAGAATGAATGGTCAGCCATGGCAGTCATCTGGATATTGGGAATCTGGAAGGGGATGGGCTGGGTTATGATTATCTATCTGGCGGCCCTGCAATCCATTTCCCGTGATTATTATGAGGCGGCGATGGTCGATGGAGCAGGAGACAAGGCCATTCTGAGAAAGATCACACTGCCGCTCCTTAAACCGACAACCGTCTTTGTATTCATTAACTTGATCATGGGTTCATTCAATGTGTTCATTCAAGTTTATACTATTACGAATGGCAACCCGTTGGGTCAGACGGATGTTTTGCTCAGCTATATGTACAAACAGGCGTTTCAGTTTATGGATTTTGGTTACTCATCTGCTTTAAGTGTTCTAATGGGTGTCACTGTCTTCATCTTAACGTACACGCAGCAGAAGAAAATCGGCAAGACAAATGTCTGAACGGATAGTGAGGTGAACAATCATGAGTAAGGTAAAAGGTACGATTATTAATCTGCTGTTGACCTTAGGCATTCTCGTCGTCGTGTTCCCGTTTATCTATATGGTTTTAACGGCGTTGCAAAAAAACGCGTATGTCTTACCACATCCTCAAGCGCTATTCAGTGATTTTATCCATTTCAAGTGGTATTTCGGTAATTTTGTTTCAGCGTGGACGGAAGGTGATTTCGAACGTTATTTTGCCAACAGTCTGTTCGTCGCTGCGCTTTCAACCGTTTTCGGTGTCTTTATTTCAGCGTTAACAGCCTATGCGTTCGCCCGCTTCAGTTTTCCGTTCAAAGAGATTATCTTTAAGATTTTCCTGATTTCCATGATGATTCCGGGTCTGTTCAATATCATTCCGATCTATACAGTTGTGCATTCTCTCGGACTTGTCGATACGTATACCGGGTTGCTGCTCGTCTACGTATGTACAGGAATTGCCGGCAATACCTTTTTCCTGCGCGGGTTCTTCGAGCAGGTGCCGAAAGAAATGGAAGAATCTGTCGTTGTTGATGGCGGCGGGCGCTGGACGATATTCAGGCACATTTACTTGCCAATGTCGAAACCGGCGTTAGCGACACAAGCCATATTTGCCTTTATGGGTTCATGGGATGAATTTTTTATGGCGCTGACTCTGATTAAAACAGAGGCCAAGCGCACACTTCCAATAGCGCTGCAGCTCTTTCAAGGGGAACATGGCACAGAGTGGGGACTCTTCTTCTCGGCGTCACTCATTGCTCTCATCCCCTCAATTATTATCTTTATCGTATTCCAGAAATATTTCGTGCAGGGCGGCCAGAATGAAGGCGCAGTGAAGGGATGAGATGAAAATGGTGATGGGGATCCGTTATTTAGATGTGTATCCAGATAAAGCGCAATATCGCCCCGCTGAGGAAGGCCATATTCTTATTGAGGCGGAGAGCGATTCGAATTGCACACTTACGGCTGAGTTGACTTTCAGAGCTGTGACGACCGTCGTGTCTGTCATCAGAAAAAATTTGGTGCTAAGAAAAGATCAGAGACGTGCTGTTTCTGTTCCATTCAAGGCCGGTGACCAGTCTTGGAACTGTATGGGAGTGGACGTTCAGGTATTCAGTGGCGAGCAACTGCTGCTTGCCAAGTCGACCGCTTATGACAGTGTGGACTATTGGTGGCGCTCGCCGCGCTATGGCTTTATCTGTGATTATCCGGCGTCTGAACTGGGAACTACGCAGGACATATCTGCGCTGCAAAAATATCATATTAATTGCGTTCAATTTTACGACTGGATGTATCGTCACGATCAACTCGTGCCACCTGAATCCGAATTCACTGATCCGATGGGGAGAAAGCTGTCGTACGAAGTAATAACTGAAAAAAGGAAGGCGGCACAGCGGCGGGGGATGGCCACTCTTGCCTACGGTGCGGTGTATGCTGCGTTGAAAGACTTTTTTGACAGCCACAGGGAGTGGGCGCTTTACCGCCGTGACGCTCAGCCGTTCAGTTTAATTGACCGCTTCTATATCATGGATCTTTCGACGGATTCACAATGGACGGTCAAGATCATTTCAGAATTTAAAAAGGTTATTCATGAAGGCTTTGACGGCCTTCATCTTGACCAGTACGGATTTCCCAAGAAAGCTATCCGTTATAAAGGTAATCGGGCTGAAAACGTTGACTTGGCCACATGCTACCGCACATTCATTGACCGGTTGAAAACAGAACTGTCCTCAGCGGGAGAGCAGGCCGCACTCATTTTCAATAATGTAAGCAACTATCCTGTGGAACAAACGGCGCAGGCCCAGCAAGAGGCTATATACATTGAAGTTTGGCCGCCGGTGAAGCATTATTACGAGCTGAAGGCATTGATTCAGAACGCGCGCGCGCGCAGCAACAAGCAGGTGATTCTTTCAGCCTACCTTCCTGCATTTCGTGAGCTGCCTGCAGAAAGAGTGGGCGAGGCGGAAAATGGTGCCTTGCTCACAATGGCCACCATTTTTGCAAGCGGAGGCTACCATTTGCTTGTCGGCGAAGAGCATGCTGTACTAACGTGCGCGTATTATCCGGATTACGCACGAATGCGTCCGGCTTTTGCACAGGAGGTCCGCTGTTACTATGATTTCATTGTTCGATATGGGATGTTGCTCTATGGCGATGAGCTCAGCGATGTATCTATGACTTATACAGGAGGAATCAATACAGAAGTTCAGCTGGTAGGAGACGGCGACATTGTACCTAACGGTGAGCCAGGAAAAGTATGGAGCCAAATTAAGAACAGTGATCAGTACCTTATCATTCATCTCATTAACTTAGTTGATATAGCAGATGACGGCTGGGATACGAGTAAAGCCAACCGGCCAAAGCCGCAGATGAATATGACGTGCACGGTACTGAAAGAGCACGAAGTAGCTTCGGTATACGTCGCCTCGCCTGATCGGTTTGGCGGACGGGCGACTGCATGTGCGTATGAAGAAGTGGGACATGAGCAGGGCAGAGCTATCCGGTTCATCATTCCGGAATTGAACATATGGGATATGATTATTGTAAATTGGCTTTCAGAAGACGTGTAGACATATCGGCATAGGCGCTTTAATTTATCCCTTTTCTCATATCAAAAAGTAGATTATAATATAACGATGGAGAAGTGTTAACGATTACATTGACGCCCGTGCTTTTTCCTAGCCGATACTGACGATGGCGGTGTTGTGGCGATGGTTACCATTAAAAAAATTGCAGAGATAGTCGGCGTCAGCCCGACAACGGTGTCCAACGTGATCCACGGACGGAAGAATAAAGTCTCTGCGGAAAACTATACAAAGGTCAAGATCGCGTTGGAGAACAACAATTATGTATCCAACATGAGCGGCCGGACGTTGGCGAGACATGGGTCGCGAATTATTGGTGTCATTGTGAACTATTCACGCCGTTCAGAGCTTAATGTTGTGGCCGACCCTTTCTACAATCAAATCATTGGTTATCTAGAGGAACAAATTCGCCAGAATGGCTATTATATGATGCTTTATACATCCGGAAGTGTCAAAGAAAGCCTCAAGCTGGCTTCGGCGTGGAATATTGAGGGGCTCGTCATTTTGGGCGCTTTGCCGGATGATGCCGAGGCATTCATTCGAGAGACAGATTTGCCGCTTGCTTTTATTGACACTTATGTTGATCGGACACTGATGCAGAGCGGTTTTATTAACGTTGGACTTCAGGATTTTGCCGGCAGTTACGACATCACCCGCTATTTGATTCGGATCGGTCATCGCAAAATTGCGTTTTGCGCGGACGGACATCACTTAATAGGCGTTGATAAACAACGCTTTTTAGGTTATAAACAGGCGATGGTGGATGCGGGGCTTGAACTGAGTGAAAACGATTTTTTTGGATTAGACTATCGCATGTCGGAGCGGCACATACAGTTGAAGAACCTGGCCCGTGCCCAATTCACTAATTATACGGCACTTGAATTTACTTCGGATTATCTGGCAGTCGATGCCATGAATATTCTTCAAGACAATGGCATTCGAGTACCGAATGATCTGTCTATTACCGGATTTGACTGCAATATTTTCGCTGAGCAGTCTCGTCCGCGATTAACAACGGTGAAGCAAAGTGTCAGAGACAAGGCTGTCTACACGATTCAATATTTAATGCGGGGCATTAGGCAGGGCACGAGTGAATGTGTCAACCATATGCTTAAAACCACTATCGTTGTGCAGGGGAGTACACGACCTGTCTGAGTCGCATCCGGAAACGCATATAGGAATCGGTTAAAAAAATGAACGTTAGGTGTTACGTTGCACCTTAAAAATAAGTGAAACAGTCAAGTTTTTCTAAGTGAATTATTTTGAACAACATAAGAAGGGCGATGGTAATGATGACCGATACGCTAAAAAGAAAAGGGCAGTGGTGGCAATCAACTGTTGTGTACCAAATCTATCCGCGGAGTTTCCAAGACAGCAACGGTGACGGTATCGGTGACTTGCCGGGCATTATCAGCCGTTTGGATTATCTGCAAACGCTTGGCATCGGCGCGATCTGGCTGAGTCCGGTATACAAGTCGCCGAATGATGATAATGGCTATGATATTTCTGATTATGAAGCCATCATGACGGAATTCGGGACGATGACGGATATGGAAGTGCTGATTGCTGAGGCGAGAAAGCGGGATATTCGAATCATCATGGATCTTGTCGTCAATCATACGTCCGATGAGCATGCATGGTTTATTGAATCGCGGAAATCAAAGCTCAACGCCTACCGTGACTATTATATCTGGCGCAGTCCAGTCGCGAATCACGAACCCAATAGCTTGCAGTCCTCGTTTGGGGGTTCGGCTTGGCAGCTTGACGAAACGACAGGGCAGTATTATCTGCATTTTTTCAGCAAGAAACAGCCGGACTTGAACTGGGAGAATCCGAAGCTGCGCCAAGAAATCTGGCGGATGATGAACTTCTGGATCGACAAGGGCATTGGCGGCTTTCGGATGGATGTGATTGATTTGATTGGCAAACAGCCGGATCAGGAGATCGCGGGCAATGGGCCGATGCTGCATACGTATTTGCAAGACATGAACCGCGAGACATTTGGTGATAAGGACCTGCTGACGGTCGGCGAGACGTGGGGGGCGACACCGGAAATTGCCAAGCTCTATTCAGACCCGGATCGCCATGAACTGTCGATGGTTTTCCAATTTGAGCATTGTGACCTTGATAAGCAGCCGGGCAAACACAAATGGGATTTGCGGCCGTTACGTGTGCCGGAGCTTAAAGCCGTTTTCTCCAAATGGCAGACCGAACTCAGTGACCAAGGCTGGAATAGTTTGTTCTGGAATAATCACGATCTGCCGCGGATTGTCTCACGCTGGGGGGATGATTCGCCGCGCTATCACGATCGCAGTGCGAAGATGCTGGCCATTCTGCTGCATCTGATGAAGGGCACGCCTTATATTTATCAGGGGGAAGAGATTGGCATGACGAATTGTCCCGTTTCTGATATTAATGAGGTGGACGACATCGAGAGCCGCAATATGTATAAGGAGCGGCTGGCAAAGGGCTATACGCCTGCTGAGATCCTGACTTCGATCAACGCGAAAGGGCGGGATAACGCGCGCACGCCGATGCAATGGTCAGATGAGACGAATGCTGGTTTTACAACGGGCAATCCGTGGCTGCATGTGAACCCGAATTACACAGCCATTAATGTAGCGCAGAATCTGCGCGATCCGAATTCTGTTTTTCATACGTATCAACGTCTGATTCAACTGCGTCAGGAAAATCCGATTGTCGTCTTTGGCGATTATCAGCTACTCGCCGATACGCCGGATACGGTGTTTGCTTATACGCGTGCCCTTGACGGAGAAAAGTGGCTGATTGTCGCTAACTTCGATCACGTGGAACAAGTGCTGAACTTGCCGGATTATGGCGAGCAGCAGGATGTGCTCCTGTCAAATTATAGCTATTTGGCAATGGATTTGAGCCATTATCATTTGCAGCCGTATGAGGCCTTCGCCGTTCGCTGCCAGTAAAAATAGAGAAGTGATCGCGCGCTCGGATTTGAAAAGATGAAAGAGAATAAGACCCCCGAAGTGAGATGAGAAATCCCGCTTCGGGGGCTCTTTTTTTAAAAAAAGAATGGTCGGCTACGTTTAAGTTGGGGTTCACTAGTCCACTGTTTATGTATTACGGATACCTTTCCATGCATGCGCCGATCGTCACGCCATTTGAACTTATCCTTGATGGCTAGCTATTCCCATTTGCTTTTCACTTTTCGTGTTTTATCCAGCAGATAGGCGTTTCGATTCATAAAGAAGCTTGTGCGTGCTTTAAGAAGTATGCGCCGACCTTCAGAATTTCGAGTATAGACGAGCCGGCACATGCCAGCAGTTCGATTCATCCATTTTGTGAATTGCTGTGCATTGTTCTTGTTCGCGCCGACGATTTTCGGACGATTTCCAGACTCACTGTTGTTTTTCCTGAACTAGGAGCGGCTAGAAGATGCAGCTTATGATCTACCATTAATGTATCTAAATCATCAAAAATTCCGCTGCTGGTAAGGACGCCATTCCCCGCGAAATTGAATGTTTTTCGGAAAGATGGACATGAGATCTCACTCTCCAATCATAAATTAATTATCATCGCGTCTAATAGAATGTGCAAGACGATGCAGAATGGGATTGATTTAATTCAGGCGACATTTTGTTTTTTTATAAACAACTTAAGGCTGGAATACGACTTGATCATTTACTTACCGCAGAAATTTAGTCATTGATGCCCAGCCCCTGTATTGTGCTGCATCGTTGGCGACTTTATAATATAAATCAATAATTGATTGCGGTGCTTTAAAATGGTGCGTAAGTAGATAAGCATTTAACGCACTGCTCAATTTTACACAGAGTAATTTATAGTCGCGCCCTTCCTCCAATGCTTGAGCATAATCTAAAAGAACTTTTGACAAGTCTGCATTGTCTTTAACAGCTTCATCTGCGTAGGCTTTATTCATTTGTTCGAAAATTTCTTTCCTTTTATCTTTCATATAAAACACCCACCTTTAATTTTTAATGGATTTTGTAACTTTTCAGCAGTGCGCGGGTTCTTGCCACCACATGATGTCTCAATTTATCTGTCCAACTAAGTGTAACCTATCCAATGCAAATCGGGCAGATGAATCGTGCTCAAGCAGAAGAATATATAAATTGGTGTTATGGGAGCGCCTTACGATTTTTATACCATACCGGAAAGATGAAAGTGAATGCATCTGACTGCAACTTTGATTTGACGTACTGTATATAATCTGAAAAAAGTCTTGTATATAAATCTGCCAACTCTCCTTGTATGGCTCACGCAAGACAACCGGCTCTTGGGCTAAGAGCCGGTTGTCTCAGGCTTAGATAAGGCCTCGCTGCTTAAAGACTTCCTTGGCGATGGCGACGGCATTCAGCGCTCTCGGGAAACCGACATAGGGGACGCAGTGAATGAAGATCTCGGCGATTTCTTTCGGAGTTACGCCGACATTCAATGCACCGTTGATATGCACGCGCAATTGATTTTCAGCGCCGCCAATGGACGCGAGGCAGCTCAGCGTGATGCGCTCGCGTTCCTTCAGATCGAGCGCGGGCCGCGTATAAATATCGGCGAAGGCAAACTCGATAATAAACGTTCCGAGATCGGGCGCCACCTCTTTTAACGATTGCACAACCTGTTCGCCTACCGCCCCATCCACTTCAGCTAATTTCTCTAATCCACGTTCGTAGCGACTTTTTTCCAATTCGAATGACCTCCTTTTGCTATACTGAAAGTGTAAGAGCTAGAGTCTACTCTATGTCAAATGAAAATGTGGAGGGAATCATATGCCGTATTCCATTGGTGATTTTGCCCGAGAAACGGGATTAAGCATCTATACGCTTCGTTATTATGAAAAAGAGGAAATGATCAAGCCTGAACGAGATGCGCATAATCAAAGGCAGTACACGGAAAGAGACAAGGCATGGATAGACTTTATTCTGCGTCTCAAAGAAACGGCGATGCCGCTGCGCGAGATCAAGCATTATGCCAAACTGAGATATGCCGGAGAAGCAACGCTGAAGGAGCGCCTTGCGATACTTCGCGTGCATCGGGACGCCATTCTGGAGAAGCGGCGCGTTTTGGAAAACAATTTAGCGCATTTGGATAAAAAGATTGAGACTTATGAAACAGCCATTTTGCAATATGAGTCGAGGTAGCCGTTGAACATGCGTAGGAGGCAGCGGCGCACTGTGTTTATTTGTCCCGCAAAAAATGATAATATGTTAATTGATAATGATAATCAATTATAATTCATGAAAGGGCGAATAGATAATGACCAAGATACTTGTTGCTTACGCCAGTCAAACAGGGAATACCGAAGAGATCGCTTTTAAGATTGCGGAAGGCGTGCGCTCAAAAGGCATTGAGCCGGATGTGAAAGAGCTTTTTGATTTAACCGCAGAGGAATTAAGTCAGTATGACGGCGTCTTAATGGGGAGCTTTACGGCAGGTCTCGGTGATTTGCCGCTAGACGCAGAGTATTTACTGGAAGAGGTCGGTACAACCCATCTCGAAGGTACGTATGCGGCTTGCTTCGGTTCAGGGGATCGGCGCTATGGGCAATATTTCGCGGCTGCGGTTGATACCATTCAAACCGTTTTGTCAGACGCCGGTGCACAAATCCTTGTGCCTCCTTTTAAAATAGAACGCTCACTGACCGATGATGAAGCGACTCAAGCAGTTCAGCTGGGCGCGAGCTTTATCGAAAAACTGCACGACAGAACCAACTAACTGTGTTTGCGGGGAAAGTCAGTCATTCCTATCTTTCACCCAGATGAATTCTCCAGATAATTACACATGCTTTCATTGATTTGTTACGCATTGATGAGGAAGCGAATGTAAGACTGACAAATAAATTGGATACGTTTTCATTGCGTGATATGATAGAGATGATGACCTTAATAAAGGTAGGTGAGACGTTATGGCGACGTTGTCAGATGTGGCAAAAAGAGCTGTTGTTTCGAAAATGACTGTGTCCCGTGTGCTGAATCATCCGAATAAAGTGTCACCTGAGTTACGTGCGTTAGTCTATCGGGCGATGAAGGAATTGGATTATGTTCCTAACTTCGCAGCGCGTGCGCTGGCTCACAATTGCACGCAAGTGATAAAAATGTTAATTCTGGAAGAAATGGACACGACGGAACCCTACTATATGAACCTGCTGTCAGGTGTGGCGACAGAACTGGATGCGCATCACTATGCACTTCAGCTTGTCACGCGTCACTCGCATCAGATCAGTTGCAGTGATGGCATGATTGTAACTGGCATGCGTGCGGACGATTACAGCACGGTTATTGATCACATCGATCAACCGATTATTCTGTTTGGCCAGAACAATCATGGCTATGATTTTGTGGATGTAGATAATGAGATGGGAATAAAGAAAGCGGTGCAACATGTTATCGATCTGGAATTCGAACAGATCTTGTTCTTTGCTATGGATGTTCAGGAACCGTTTATGACAGAACGAATCAAGGGTTATCGGCGAATGATGGACGCCTGTGATTTGCCACAGCATATCTATTCGATGCAAAACAGTTCACACACGGCTAAGGCTCAGGTCATTGACATTCTTCAGAATATGAAGAAAAGAACAGCGATTGTATGTGCGACGGACCGGCTCGCTATCGGTGTGGTCGGCGGTGTCCAGCAGCTGGGACTTGATATTCCAAAACAAGTAGCCATCACAGGTTTTGACGGTGTTTTTCTTGATCGCATTGCTTCGCCAAAGCTGACGACGATTCGCCAGCCGGTTGTTGAGATGGGGAAGGAACTTGCCAAGATGCTTCTGCAGAAAATTGCGTTAGACGGCGAACGAATTGGCGGTCGCATTTTCCAACCAGAATTAGTAGTCAGAGGATCGACAGTCGAATAATTGCTTGTTCATTTTTGTTAACGCTAACATTGCGGAATATTCTTGCTTTGGTGGGTGAGAGATGGTATTTTTGACGAGATGGGGGTGGGAAGTGGATGGCGACCTGGTGGCAGGATGCCGTAGTCTACCAGATCTATCCGAAAAGTTTTAAGGATGGAAACGGTGATGGAATTGGCGACTTTAAAGGAATGATCGACAGACTTGATTACTTGGCGGCGCTCGGTGCCACAGTATTGTGGTTAAATCCGGTCTTTCAATCTCCGCAAGTCGATAATGGTTACGATGTCAGCGACTACTATGCGATTGACCCGATATTCGGGACAGCAGATGATTTTAGAACGCTTGTTGCCGAAGTAAAGAAGCGGGATATGCGCCTCATTCTTGATCTTGTCATGAACCATACGTCCGATCAGCATCCGTGGTTTGTGGCCTCACGAGCAAGCCGGTCAAATCGCTATCGTGATTACTACATTTGGCGTGACGGGAAAAACGGACGTGAACCGACAAATTGGGGCTCTTTTTTTGGCGGCAGTGCATGGCAGTTTGACCGGCAGACGGGACAATACTATTTTCATCTTTTTGATCAGCGGATGCCTGATCTGAATTGGGAGAATCCCGATGTGCGTGCAGCTTTTGAGCAGATTGGTTCGTACTGGTTGGAACGGGGAGTCGATGGTTTTCGCCTTGACGCCTTTATCCATCTTGACAAGGATCGCCGATTTCTTGATGTTTCAGGTGAGACGCCGGATCATCCGTATCCAATCGCTGAGGCATGTTATGCGAATCGGCCGCGTGTTCATCGCTATATACGCGACTTTGCTCGCCGGATGCGGCGCGTGCGCCCCGATTGTCTGTTGATTGGTGAGGCTTCCTCTGCGGATCAGCGGCTTGCCCGCCTTTACTCAGATCCGGCGCGCGGTGAATGTGACTGCGTCATTTCATTTCGCCCCCTTGAAACGGAGCGGACGCCGCTTGAGCGCCGTATTGGCAATGAATGGCTGCCCGAGCGTTTGAATGTGGACACCTTCAAGCAGACAATGGCAGATTGGCAGCAGGAGCTCTCCGGCCATGGATGTTTTGCCTTGTACTGGAATAATCACGACATGCCTCGTTTCCTGTCACGATTCGGTCAAGAGCATGATTACCGCCGGGAAAGTGCGACGATGCTCGCGACGTTAATGTACTTGCAGCAGGGTCTGCCCATTATTTTTCAAGGTGAAGAATTAGGCATGATTAATTTGCGGCTTGACAGTGTCGGTGCGTACCAGGATCGCGGGACAGACGCCTTTGCCCGCTTAGCCGCCGAGCTGGGCTGGTCACCGCAAACTATTTTGAAAGCGGTTCAATCGCATTCGAAGATCACTTCTCGGGGGGCTATGCAGTGGACAAATGCGCGCCATGCCGGTTTCTCAACGCACCGGCCTTGGCTTGGTGTGAACGGTGGGGACGGAGCATTTAACGCGGCTGCAGAAATGATCGATGGCGACTCCATTTTAGCTTATTACAAAGCACTGATCCGGCTGCGGCGCACGCAGCGCGTCTTTACTCAAGGGTCATGGCGCTTAATTGACGGAACGGGTGAGCACTGTTACGGCTATCGGAGAACGCTTGAGCGTGTCACGGCTTGGGTGCTTTGCCATTTGGGCCGCGTGCCGCACTCCGTTTCTTTTCCGGAAGGTTCTTCAGCAAGGTGTGTGCTTGGTAACTATCAGGACGCTCAGTTTGACGGGCATACACTTGTGCTGCGTCCGTTTGAGGCAGTAGTATATTTGCATGTTAAAAGAATATAACGATCTCAGCGGGACCAAGTCTAAGAAAAAGCAAAGGCTCTGCCTTTGTTCAAACGATTTGGCTTCGCCAAGTTTTTCTAATCATCAACTGGCAAAGAACGGGAAGCCATGTGAGGAGAGGGTACTGATGGAAAAGTCAGCCATCTATCATCAACCGTGCAGCACCTACGCTTACGCTTATGATCACGACACACTTCATATCAAATTGCGAACAAAAAAGGACGATGTCGCCTGTGTGCGGCTGATATTCGGCGATCCGTTCGACGGCGTTGAGCAAGCGGGGGTATATCGATGGATGCATACCGAAAAATCGATGAAAAAAATTGCACAGACCGACTTACATGATTACTGGTTTGCGGCGGTCAAACCGCCATTTCGCCGGCTCCAATATGGTTTTCTGATACAGGACGGTCAAACTGATATTTTTTACGGGGATCGTGGATTTCTGCCAAACGACGCGCGAACCCATACGGTATCTGATTACTTCTTCAAGTTTCCGTTCATTCACGACTGCGACCGTTTTCAGGCACCCGACTGGGTGAAGAATACTGTCTGGTATCAAATATTTCCCGAGCGTTTTGCTTGCGGTGATCCGTCGATTTCGCCGGCAAATGTGCTGCCATGGGGCAGTCAAGATCCCGACCGGGACGATTTTTTCGGGGGTGATCTTCAAGGCATCATCGATCATCTTGATTATTTACAGACGCTTGGAATTACCGGCATCTACCTCAACCCCATATTCACGGCGCCGACTAATCACAAATATGACACCTATGACTATCTGAACATTGACCCGCATTTCGGCAGTAAGGACACGTTCAGACAACTGGTCACAGAGGCGCATGGGCGCGGCATTCGAATCATGCTCGACGCCGTCTTCAACCATATTGGCAGCAGTTCGCCGCAATGGCAAGATGTCGTCAGGAATGAAACGAAGTCACGCTATAAAGACTGGTTCCACATTCGCTCCTTTCCTGTTCAGGAGGGCATGAATGGTAACTTTGAAGGGAAGAAGACACTGTCCTACGATACGTTTGCCTTTACTCCGAAAATGCCGAAACTCAATACCGCGAATCCTGAAGTGCAGCACTATCTGCTCGAGATTGCCACTTATTGGATTCGCGAATTTGATATTGACGGTTGGCGGCTTGACGTCGCCAATGAAGTCGATCATGCTTTCTGGAAGAAATTCCATGAGGCGGTAACGGCGGTGAAAGGCGATATCTATATCGTCGGAGAAGTCTGGCATAACGCATGGAACTGGCTGCAAGGGGATGAATTTCACAGTGTGATGAATTATCCGCTCACGCAGTCGATTCTTGGATTTTTTTGCGAAGATACACTCACGGCAAGCGAAGTGATGCACACGGTCAACGCTCATTTGATGAAATACGCACAACCGGTCAACG
The DNA here is from genome assembly GCA_047722915.1 of Sporolactobacillus sp. Taxonomy (GTDB): domain Bacteria; phylum Bacillota; class Bacilli; order Bacillales; family Sporolactobacillaceae; genus Sporolactobacillus. Next base: position 43,642 of record JBDNZQ010000013.1, on the reverse strand, counting down.
AGGTGACGTTCAATTTACTTGACAGCCATGATACGGTGCGCGTGTTGACGAAAGCGGGCGGAGATGAGGAACGAGTTAAAGAAGCACTTGTTTTTCTGTTCGCTCAAGCAGGTTCACCGTGTCTGTATTATGGTACGGAAATCGGTATGGACGGTGAGAACGATCCGCTCTGTCGCAAATGCATGGTCTGGGAAAAAGATGCGCAGGATGCGGATATGTTGATGTTCACGAAGCAGCTGATTCGGCTGCGCAAGGTATATCAGTCGCTGCTGACATATGGTCAGTTGCAGTGGCTGAAGGTTGATGACCAGCATAAGCTGCTCGTTTTTCAGAAGGAGCAGGCGGGCCGGGCACTGATTTTTATGTTTAATCGCGGCCAGGAGGCACAGTCTGTTGAGCTGAGTCCATACAGAGTAGACTTGACTGATGTGTGGACGGGTGAGACGCAGCGGGCAAGTGAAGTGATGATTGCTGCGGGAACGTTCCGAATACTTCGTGCCGATGTCTGAGAGCAAGGCCATCCTGTTAGCGGTAACACGTAAGTATCTTATTGTAAACGATTACATTTTTTATTTATAATAACCATGCAGGACATAAAAAGGGGGTAACAGCAATGAAGTTTGCAAGGAAGATGGTGTCTGTCTTAGCGGCGTCAGGGATGGTGCTGACACTTGCAGCATGTGGATCAAGCGGATCAAACCACTCGACGACCGGCGGTAAAAAAGTATTGACAATTTCTGTTGATTCCTCGAACGCAGCATATGGACAGTTCGTGCAGGATATCAGCGGCAGATTTGAGAAGGACAATAATGCGACAATTAAAATTGTCAAGAAACCCATGTTCGATCAATTGACGGCGCTTAACCTTGACGGACCTGCCGGTAAGGCGCCGGATGTTATGCTTGCACCCTATGATCGCGTCGGTGCACTCGGCCAGCAAGGCCAGCTGTTGGCCGTTGATAAAAGTGTATTCGGTGAGTTGAACAGTAAAGGACAGCGCCAAGTTCAGGTTGGCAAAAGGTTTTACGGTGCACCGGAAACGGTTGAAGCCCTCGTCCTTTATTACAACAAGAAACTGATTGGTCAAGCGCCGAAAACGTTCAAAGAATTAGAGACATTGTCTGCTGACAAACGTTTTGCTTTTCCAAGCGAGCCGGGCAAAAACACCGGATTTCTTGTGAAATGGACGGATTTCTACTACGCGTACGGTTTGTATGCCGGCTACGGTGGCTATGTATTTGGAAAAAATAATACCGATTCCAAAGATATTGGACTCAGTAACGCGGGTTCCGTTAAGGCAGTGACGTATGCGACACATTGGTTCAAGGATATCTGGCCGAAAGGTATGCAGGATGTGAAAGCTTCCGGTAACTTTGTTACCAATGAATTCGTAAAGGGATCAGCAGCGGCAGTTATCGACGGACCGTGGCAGGCTGCGACATATAAGAAATCAAATATTGATTATGGTGTTGCTAAGATTCCGACTCTGCCGAACGGGAAAGAATACAAACCATTCGCAGGCGGCAAAGCATGGGTTGTTTCGGCTTATACAAAAGAACCAAGCCTTGCGCAAAAGTTCCTTGCCTATGCCACAAATGCGGCAAATGCTTATAAATTCTATAAATATACTAATGAAATCCCGATTAATGCACAGGCGCAGGCCAAAATTAACGGATCGGATGATCAATTATCCAAGGCTGTTATCGCGCAATACGATTCCTCAACACCGATGCCGTCGGTTCCGGAAATGGCTGAGGTGTGGACGACGATGGAACCGGCAATGTTTAATGCGGCTTCGGGAAAGAAGACACCGGAACAAACACTTGAGGATGCCGTATCTTCTTTGAATAAAACGATCGCACAAAAATATAACGGGAAATAACAGGCTAGCGCACGATCTTCAAGCTTTCCAGTCTAGCTCTCAACCCATCGCCAGCAGGGGGCGGTTCACACACTACCCAATAGCCGCTCGTTGCATTTAAGGCACGCAGCCACAGTTTAGGACTTCATAAGGTGGCTCTATTAATCAAGAAAGTGAAAATGAGGAGATCAAAATGAGACAGAACGTGGCAAAAAGAAGTGTTCGAAAAGCAGGATGGCTTTCCCTCATTCCCGGTTGTGGTCAGTTTTATAACGGTCAACTGTTAAAGGGCTCACTTTTTATGCTGGTCACAATTGCATATCTGGTGGAGTTAGTCCTTGCCGGGATTCCTGCTTTTCAAGGGTTCATTACATTGGGAACGGTTCCGATTCGGGATCATTCCCTTTTCTTATTAGTAGAGGGCACATTGCAAATAATTCTGACCTTTATTTTTGTCATGGTTATTGCTTTAAGCATTTATGATGCCCGCCATGTCGCTTTCCAGTGGAATCTGCTGGGTACGATGAATAAAAGTGTGGCATCGATGTTAAAAACGGTGTGGGAAAAGGGTTTTCCTTATCTTCTGACACTGCCAGCCTATTTTGTCATGTTATTTGTCATTGTCTTCCCGGTTTTAGTGACGCTGTTCATGGCCTTTACCGATTATGATTTCTACCATATTCCGCCTGCCAAACTGATTGATTGGGTCGGTTTGCAGAATTTCTTGAATATGTTCTTTCTCAGCGCCTATCGCTCAACCTTTGTCACCGTGCTTGGGTGGACGCTCGTATGGACGCTTGTTGCAACGACGTGCCAAATTATGCTTGGAATTATTACGGCCGTCATTACCAATCAGACATTCATTGTCGGCAAGCGTCTGTTCCGTATCATTTTTCTGCTGCCGTGGGCCGTGCCGGCATTTGTGACGATCATGAGTTTTTCAAATATGTTTAATGATAGTATCGGAGCAATTAATCAGCAAGTGCTTGCCTTACTGAACGTTCTGCCGTTCGTGCACATTGCTAACATTCCGTGGAAAACTGATCCGTTCTGGACGAAGACGGCACTGATCATGATTCAGACATGGCTTGGTTTTCCTTACATCTTTGTCATGGTGACTGGTGTGCTGCAATCGATACCTGATGATTTGTATGAAGCCGCGAATATGGACGGAGCAAATTTCATTCAAAAGTTTACGAAGATTACACTGCCGATGATTCTGTTTGCGACAGCTCCGGTATTCATCACGCAGTATACATTTAATTTTAATAACTTTTCCATCATCTATCTGTTCAATTCGGGAGGTCCTGGCGATGTCGGCGGCGGTGCTGGATCAACGGACATATTGATTTCGTGGATCTATAAGCTGACTACCGGCACATCACCGCAATACGCACTTGCTGCTGCCGTAACGATTGTCATCTCAATTATTGTTATTGGTATTTCACTGATCGCTTTTAAACGAACCCATGCGTTCAGCAAAGAGGAGATGATGTAAGATGAAATTTCTTAGTTCAAGCCGACGTTTTAATAAATTCTGTAATCGATTTTTCACCTATTTGTTTCTGATTGCACTGAGTGCTATTATTATCTACCCACTATTGATTACCGCACAAACGGCATTCAACGGGAGTAATCTCACTGCTTTTGCCCTTGACCTCCATATGAAGTGGACGCTTGCCAACTTCCGGCAATTATTTACCCAGACACTTTATCTGACATGGTTTAAAAACACGGTAATTATCGCGCTGATGACGATGGTTCTCCAAGTCATCATTGTCACCTTGGCAGGCTATACGTACAGCCGTTACCGTTTTATCGGGCGAAAGAATGGCTTAATTTTTTTCTTAATTATACAGATGGTACCGACGATGGCAGCGCTGACAGCGTTTTTTGTACTCGGGCTGATTATTAACGGAATCGACCAATATTGGTATCTAACGCTCATCTATGTTGGCGGCGGTATTCCGATGAACACGTGGCTGATGAAAGGTTATTTTGATACTATTCCGCGTGATCTCGATGAATCAGCACGTATTGACGGTGCCGGGCATCTGCGCATCCTGTGTCAAATTAATTTGCCTTTGGCAATGCCGATGATTGCCGTTCAAGCATTGTGGGCATTCATGGGGCCGTTCGGTGATTTCCTGTTGGCCGCCTTTCTTCTGCGCTCGCAGTCAAATTTGACGGTTGCTGTCGGTTTGCAGCAATTTATTTCGAATCCGACCAGCCAGAATGTCGCTTTGTTTGCAGCAGGATCAGTGCTCATATCCGTGCCGATTGTTCTGCTCTTTTTCTTCCTGCAACGCTACTTCCAGAGTGGATTGACTGCCGGTGGAACAAAAGGCTGATGCGCAGATAGGGCATGACCAATGGAAAAAGCAGGAAAGAAGGGGATTTTTGATGAGCAAGGTACCACAGACAGTAGACCGATTTCCAATTCATTTTTTCATGGTCATGGTACGTCCAACGCAAATTTTTCAGAGCAGGACACGCTTCAAGGTTTGGCAACAGGCCTTTCTCATCATTTTTCTGACAAGCTGCATGGCTGTTCCTTTGACGCTCAGTCTGGCACGGACGGATCACGTTTCGATGACACTCATCGCACCTAAGATAGAGACGGCGCTTTCATCAACTATGCTCAATCATGTCCGCGGGGCAGTCATTGAAAACGGAGAATGGAGCGGGCGTACTGTTTTTCAAACCGAGCAGCGAGGAGTGTTTTTGGCTATTGATCCTGAAAATAAAATTCAAGCGGCAGGGAGTATGTATCACCGTGCGGTACCCGGTCATAGCAGCGCGCTTGTTTTTCAGCGAAGACAATTCATTATTGCGCAAACGAATGGTTTTGGATTTACCGTCAGTTATCCGCCAAATCGTGTGATCCGGCTGAATGGTCATGCAGACCAGTTCATTCACCAAATCGAGCAGCTGTGGTTTGCTCAATATCAGCCGCTTTATCGCTTAGCGATCTCGTGTTTGGGCTTTGCGGCATTACTGCTCGTCAATTGTTTTTTGTTCTTCATTGTGACGCTGCTTCTCTGGCTGACTAAGTGGACAAAATTATCAGACGTACGATCACTACGGCAGGCGTCATCGATTGTCATTCTATCAGCAGCAGTTCCAACCTTGCTCGCCTCCCTACTCTCACTTTATCAGTTTAATTTCGGAACCATGATGCTGCTTCAGGCCGCCGGTCTGTCATTAATGATGGCCTGTGTCTTCTTCCGGACGCACTTTCAGGATCAGCAGTTCCACATGACTCAGACGCCATGCCCACGGGCGCGTTAGTTGCGAGTCATGTCTTGTTCATGCTGTGAATGCACTGAGAGTGCTTAAGCTGGTCAATGTGGTAGCAATGAATAGTTACGCGCATTTCGATATAGATGGCAGTTTGCAAAGCGAGACGAGAAGGTGGTTGATATACTCGCAACTGGAGAAACCGAAGCGCGGCTGCCTTAAAGGACTGGGTCGCTCTTTGCCCGGTTTTTCTTATACGTTAAGCAAGTATATAGCTTTCAGCGGGACCAAGTCTAAGAAAAGCTAAGCCTCTGCCGTCGTCAGGACTTGGCCGCGCCAAGTTTTCTTAATTGATAAGGGGGGATTTGATGAATGTTACTCAGCTAAAAAAAATGTTCCCTGAACTTAAAGTCAGCCGAGCGCCGTTCATTCCGGAAAGCGATCAGTTTTATTTTCATCAGGGGCCGTATTTCGTAGCCGTTCCGGAACAGGGCTTATCGGAGCATGATCGACAACTACTAGCCTGTTTTACACATACGGAGACGTTGCCGCACTATACGGTAGGCGGACAACTCTGGTATGATGTGCTGGTGAATGGTGAACCTCCGGATGAGCAATTGCTTGGTCGACATGTACAATTTATTCTTTTTCACCTTGATGATGAACTGGAGCACACCATCGCTTGCCAATGGCGTACGTCACTCGAAGCGTTTTTCAATCAGCCTGCGGTCATTATTTATTTTAATGCATCTGAGGGTGCGATCATTGACTGCCGGGTGATGCATGACGATGTGGAATTGGAAGCGATCGCAAATACGTTGACTAATGATTTTTCCGTCACTTGCCATTTCCAGTTCGGCTTGCGCCACCGTGTCACGCCCGAGATTCAGCAGCTTTATATGGAGCAGAAAAAGCTTTTTTTAGACACCAGCCAACTGGTCAGTAGCGTCGAATCCTCGCTTGTCCAGTCACTGCACCCACGGCTGAACCAGTGGCACTTAATCAATGAGGTTAGGGGCGCGATCCGTAAAGACAGCGGCTGTGCTGCGTTGATACGAGCACTCTGGCAGCAGCAAGGAAATATCAGTTTGGCAGCGAAACAGCTCTACATGCATCGCAATACGTTGCAGTACCGTATGGATAAGTTCTATGCGCATACCGCCATCTCGCTTCGTACGATGGATGGACTTGTTCTTGCCTATCTATGTTTGTAATAGTCAAAGCGCCAGCATCCACTTAGGAATTCTGACGCTTGTTATTGTCCGAACTTCAGACTGTCGGTCCCGTCCGATCAAATGGTGACTGCCGTATCGTTTGCCGTCAATGCTTGCTCGGTCTCAGAATCGAAGAAATGGGTTTTATTTAAATTAAATCCGAGCTTGATTGTCTCCTGCGGATGATAGACGGTGCGGGCATCGACGCGAGCAATGAATTGATGGGTTCCTACGGCACAGTGAAGCATGAATTCAGCGCCGGTTAATTCAGCAATAACAATTTTTGCATCTACAACACTGTCAGGACTTGATTCAAGAACAACGGGTTCATCATGAATATCTTCAGGACGAATACCCATGACGATCGGGCTGTTCTGATAATTTTTGCTTCGAATCATCTTCAACTTTCCTTCCGGAAGCTTCAGATCAATACCGTCACCGATAAAGCGATCGCCTTCAATGCGTCCGTGGAAGAAGTTAATTGGCGGAGAGCCGATGAAGCCGCCGACAAACATATTGATTGGGTAATCATACACGGTTTTTGGCGATCCGACTTGCTGAATGATTCCATCTTTCATGATTACGATACGTGAGGCCATCGTCATGGCTTCGGTTTGGTCATGCGTGACGTAGATCATCGTCGCCTGCAGGCGCTGATGGAGTTTGCTGATTTCAGAGCGCATCTGTACGCGCAGTTTGGCATCAAGATTGGACAGCGGTTCATCCATTAAGAAGACTTTGGCATCTCGAACGATGGCGCGCCCCAAAGCCACACGCTGCCGCTGCCCGCCGGAGAGAGCTTTCGGTTTGCGATCCAGATAATCCTTAATGCCGAGAATGTTTGCAGCCTGCTCCACACGCTTCTTTATCTCTTCTTTGTGAAACTTGCGCAACTTCAAACCAAAAGCCATGTTCTCGAACACGCTCATATGTGGATAAAGGGCGTAGTTTTGAAACACCATGGCAATGTCGCGATCTTTTGGTGCCACATCGTTCACTTTCTTGCCGTCAATATACAGGTTACCTTTAGAAATTTCTTCCAAACCGGCAATCATTCGTAAAGTTGTGGATTTACCACACCCGGACGGACCGACAAACACAATGAATTCCTTGTCGGCAATCGACAAATTGAAGTCGTTGACAGCGGGTGCGTGATTGTCATAAATTTTATAGATATGATCAAGTTTCAGTTCAGCCATCGTGCTTCACTTCCTTATTAGGTATGTCTTTATCATAAAGAAAACGTTTTCATTTTTCTATGGCATGATGCACAGATTTGCACAAGAGAATTTGTGCAGAATGATCGAGAACCGAGTGTGCGCACGCTAGCGGGGGGATGGGACGCACTTGAAGACTGCGTATGATAACGGGCAACTGAACGGGCCGGAGAACAAGTGCAGGCATTTCCGACGAAAAAGTAAGTCATTTACTTCAAATACAAAGTGGACTACCATTTGATCGGTCACAGACACTGCGCAGAATCTCAACGATTGCTTGACGATCAAAACGCTCTATGATAATTAAGGCCTCTGTTCACTGAAAGCAGCATTGAATGGCTCTGCCACATGCGTAATGAGCAATGATGCCGTTCGCGGGGCATGATTTATCGGCTTGAGTGGAAAAAGATGCGCGAAAACTAGAGAGAAAATGGCAACCGATTTAAAGTGTACACGCCATATTGAACATATGCGACTCGAAAAATCAGATGATCAATCACTGTTAGGAGGCGAAGCGAATGAACTGCGCGGTGTTTTTCCGAGGAATCAATGTCGGCGGAAAAAACGTTGTCAAGATGAATGATTTGAAACCATTCCTGCAAGAGTTGGGACTAAAAAGTGTTCAAACCTATATTCAGAGCGGCAATGCTGTGCTGTCGTCTGAACTTGACGAAGCAACTCTGCAATATAAGATTGAGAACGGGTTTGCCGAGCGATTTGGATTTACAAGTTCCGTGATTATCAGGGACAGCAAGGCGCTGCATGAGTTGATTATGAAACTCCCTTTTTCGCCTGAAGAGATGGCCGCGGCCGAGGCGGCTGACCCGCGGGTCGCTCATTTATACGTTTATTTCTTAGATCGACCGCCGGAACAGGAGCAAATGAATCGCTTATGCACTGACGTTGATGGTTCTGATCGAATGAGCGTTGGAGCACGGGACGTGTACCTGCTTTGTCAGCAAAGCATACGCCTGTCAAAGCTTGCAGCGCGCACGTCAAAGCTATTCGCTGAGGCGACAGTGCGCAACTGGAGAACCATTTGCAAAATTGATGGAATGCTGACGAAGCTATAATCCATGTGGTAATCATTCAGAACATTTGGGATGCCAATAATTATAACGGCAAATTAACGTTTAAGCGGCAAGGGTCTCAATCATATATTCTGATTGACAGATGTCAGCGAGGAACAACAAAATTTGTTCTTTACGGTGATGCAGCTGCAAGTTTAAAAAAATATTTTACGAAAAAATGATTGATTATCCCGTTAAGTGATGTTTCTGGTCACGATAATGTATTGATGAGCGCGGTAAGAAATAGATCCTTTCGTTTCAGCTTTACAAAGGAAAAAAAACAACTTGACTTGGAGTTCACTTAAAGGGTTAAGGTAAGGCTGTTAAATCATTCTTTTTATCGAGAGATGGGGTGAGTGAATGTCTGCAGTAAAAAGGAAAGTGATCGTGATAACAGGCGCATCAAGTGGCATCGGTGAGGCAACAGCTAAACTCTTAGCCGGGCATGGCGATAAGGTCGTTCTGGGCGCTCGTCGCGAAGCGCGTTTGCGAGTATTGACGGATGAAATCAGAAGTGCCGGAGGAACAGCCGACTACTGTGTGACCGATGTCACTTCTCGCTCCGATGTCGAAGCACTGGCACAACGCGCTCTTGATGACTATGGGCAAATTGATGTTTGGGTGAATAATGCAGGTCTTATGCCGCATTCAACATTCAACAAATTAAAAGTGGACGAGTGGGAACGAATGATTGACGTCAATATCAAGGGCGTTCTCTATGGTATTGCCGCTGCTCTGCCATCAATGCGTGAACGGAAAAACGGGCAGTTTGTTAACTTATCATCAGTTGCCGGGCACAAAACGCATCCGGGCGGCGGGGTTTACAGCGGCACTAAGTATGCGGTTCGTGCAATCAGTGAAGCGCTGCGTCAGGAAGAAGCTGTTGCAAAGAGCCATATTCGTGTAACTATTGTTTCGCCCGGTGCAGTTGCAACAGAGCTGCCAAACAGTATTACGGATCAGGACTTAAAACCGGGCATCGATCAATTATACGAAGCGGTTGCCATCGGCGCGACTCGTATCGCAGAAACAATTGCTTTTGCGATCGATGCACCTGTGGATACATCAATGAATGAAATTATTGTACGACCGACGAATCAGCAGGTCTAACGCGCGGGCTATGTTTAAATATCATGTTGCTTTTTTGCGAGGAGAATTACACATGGTGCCTGCAAAACGGCGTGTTAGCGAGGCCCTCGATTTGTGCCTGCCCAAGGAGAGAATGACGTTCTGCCTGCCGCGGGCAAACCCTTAAGCACAAATTACTGAAAAAAATGAGTCGAGCTCTGTTATTCTAAGGGCCAAACCATCTTTTAACCAAAAGGATTGACAGAATGATGAATATTAAAATGGCAAGTAAAGAAACGCATGTGTCGGCGGATACGATTCGTTACTACGAGCGCATTGGCTTAATTCCAGCTATTCAGCGGAATGAAAGTGGCGTTCGTGACTTTGACGATGAAGACCTGCGCTGGATAGCTTTCAGCCGATGCATGCGCGATGCAGGTTTGCCTATTGAAAAATTAATTGAATATTTGCAACTTTTTCGTGCGGGTGACAGTACCATTCAGGCAAGAGTTGATCTCTTGCGGGAACAGAGAAATGATCTTCAAGAGCGGATAGACGTCATGCAGCATGCATTAGACCGTTTGAACTTTAAAATAGAAAACTATCAGAGCCATATGGTTACTGCCGAGAAAAAGCTAAAGCCGTTTGAATAAGCGAGATGAGAGAACACGTCAAAGCAACAAGACGTTATGATGTAATATTTAATTAGAAAAACTTGGCTCTGCCAAGTTCTCTGGACGAAGAGAAGCCCTAGCTTTTTCTTATACTTGGTCCCGCTGAAATCGATATACTTTCTTAACATATTGGAGAAACCATGCACAAAACGCTTAGTCCTTTCTGCGGAGATGCTGCGGCTGCCTGCTTACCGTGCTCAGAATGGGGGGCCTCCCCAGACAGGCTAGGATTTGCGAGGCCTTTGTCCTCTCTCCCCGCAGGCGTCTCGCGCCTTTGTCTCTTTCCCGGTATGACGGCAAAGGTTTTATACTTTCTTATCTTTTCAAAAAAAGAACTTCAACATTTGAATGATGCGCTGCCTAAAATAAAAATTTCCGGCGATCGCTATCCTGCAGAATTTTCCAAAAGAGCGGGAAATTAAAGTTGGAGGACAACATGACAATTTCAGAGTTTGCTAAAGACTATCACGAACATCTGTTTTCAGACAGCCCGTCTCCATTTTTGGAAACAGATCCTGAATTTGTTGAGCATTTTGATAACTTCGCTTTTGATGAAGTTGTAAGCAGTGACGATTTTGATGATCGGACGCGGATGCTTGTGATTTTGGCTACCTTGATTGGCGCCCAGAGTGTGAATGAATATAAAGTGATGGCGAAAGCTGCTATGAACCTTGGCGTTACTCCGGTTGAACTTAAAGAGATGGTCTATCAAGCTGCTGCGTATCTTGGTATTGGCAGAATCTTTGACTTTCTGCATGCGACTAATCAGGTTTTGACAGAGCAAGGCGTCAAACTGCCATTGGAAGGGCAGGCGACAACAACGGCAGAAAACCGTTTAGAAAAAGGAGTTGAGGCACAGATTGCCATCTTCGGTCCTCAGATGGCGGGATTTTATAAGTCGGGACCGGCTGAATCACGTCATATCAACCATTGGCTGGCGGACAACTGTTTTGGCGATTACTATACAAGGAACGGTCTTGGTTATAAGAGACGTGAGATGCTCACCTTCTGTTTTTTATCCGCTCAGGGCGGTTGTGAACCACAACTGACCAGCCATGCGGCAGCTAATATGCGTCTTGGCAATGACAAAGTGTATTTGATAAAAGTCATCTCCCAATGTCTGCCGTATATTGGTTATCCCAGAAGCTTGAATGCGCTTCGCTGTGTCAATGAGGCTGCAAATCAAGTGGAGAAAACAAAACAGAAAAAGGAGGAAAGAAAGCTGAGTGACTCGAAGAACTTGAGCGATGGCGTTATTTTTCCTATTGGAAGTCAGCTCCCAGAACAATTCAGCAGTCATTTTATTGGTCAAGCTTATTTGAACATGTTGACAACAACCGGAGTGACGATCGGACATGTAACTTTTGAGCCGGAATGCAGAAATAATTGGCATATTCATCATAAGGGGGGGCAGATTCTGCTTGTCACAGGAGGTCGTGGCTACTATCAAGAATGGGGAAAAGAAGCCGTTGAACTGCATCCGGGTGACGTGGTTAATATTGCGCCGGAAGTCAAGCACTGGCACGGCGCTGCAAGGGATGGATGGTTCTCACATCTGGCTGTAGAGGTGCCGGCGGAAGGGGCTTCCAATGAATGGTTGGAAGCTGTAACGGATGATGTATATGACAAATTGGAATAATTTGACTTGAGTCAGGGAGGATCAGTAAATGTATAACGTCACGCTGAATAACGGCGTAAAGATGCCCGTTTTAGGTTATGGAGTCTACCAAATTGCCGATCAGGAGGAATGCGAACGCTGTGTTCTTGACGCGATTAACGTTGGTTATCGCTCGATTGATACGGCACAGGTGTATAGAAATGAAGCCGCTGTAGGACGCGCAATGAAAAGAAGCGGCGTGCCGCGAGATGAATTCTTTGTTACGACAAAAATTTGGATGTCCAATGGCGGATATGCCAAAGCAAAGGTTTCCATCGAGGAATCATTAAGAAAATTGCAGCTTGATTATCTGGATTTGCTGCTGATTCATCAGCCGTTTAATGATTACTATGGGACCTATCGAGCGATGGAAGAATTTTATAAGGCGGGGAAGATACGAGCAATTGGTGTGAGCAATTTCCATCCTGACCGATATGTTGATCTTGTACAGTTTAGCGACGTGGTGCCGGCCGTGAATCAGGTGGAAACCCATGTCTTCAATCAGCAGGCAGAGGCCAGAACCTATATGAAAAAGTACAGTACGCAAATTGAATCATGGGGACCTTTTGCGGAGGGGAAAAATAATCTGTTTACGAATCCGGTATTAAAAAATATTGGTGAAGCGCATGTCAAATCTGTCGCGCAGGTGGCCCTGCGCTTCCTTATTCAGAGCGGTGTCGTCGTCATCCCGAAATCTACACATAAAGACCGAATGGAAGAGAACTTTCATGTATTTGATTTCGAACTGACTGCGGAGGAAATGGAAAAAATAACTGGATTGGATACAGGAAAAAGCCTGTTTTTCTCACATAGTGATCCAAAAATGGTAGAATTATTAGCCGGACATGTCTTGTAAAACATGTGAAATCAGTCTGCTGACTATGTCTATGAAAATGATGGTACTGCGCGAATGAACGATCATGGGGTACCTATATTTTTTACTGCTGATTGATATAGGTATCACCACCTTGAACCGGCACAGGGCATTTATTCATCTTACAAACGGAGGCTGGCTAGTGAAAATTGACCGCCTGATTGGCATTCTTTCGATTTTGCTCCAGCAGGAAAAGGTGACGGCTCCTGATCTCGCGGCAAAGTTCGAAGTGTCGCGCCGCACAATCAACAGAGACGTGGAGCATCTCTGCCTAGCCGGTATCCCCCTTGTGACGACACGTGGAACTGGTGGCGGTATATCGATTATGGACGGCTATGTGATCGACCGGACGCTGCTGACGTCGTCGGATATGCAGGCGATTCTGGCGGGCCTGCGAAGTTTGGATAGCGTCAGCGGTACAAAACGCTATGCACAGCTGATGGAAAAGCTATCGGCCGGTGCGTCGCATATGCTGACTTGCGATCAGCACATCCTCATTGATCTTTCCTCTTGGTATAAATCTTCTCTCGCTCCGAAAATCGAATGCATTCATCAGGCTATTGACGGCACAAAGGAAATCAACTTCAATTATTTTTCACCACATGGGGAGAGCCAGCGCACGATTGAACCTTATGACTTGGTGTTTCAATGGTCAAGCTGGTACGTGTGGGGATGGTGCAAGAGTAGGGAGGATTTTCGTCTGTTCAAGTTGAACCGAATGACTGCGCTGCAAAGCGGGAGTTCTTTCGAAAAACGAGAGGTTCCTCTGCCGGACTTGTCACCTGAAAGAGTATTTCCAAGTGTCCGTCAAGTCAGAGCGTTGTTTGCTTCCGAGTATAAATGGCGTCTGGTCGAAGAGTTTGGACTTGATAGCTTTACCGAGCAACCGGACGGCAGGCTGCTTTTCTCTTTCGGTTTCACAGACGAACACGCGATTCTTAGCTGGATTCTGACCTTTGGCAGCGGGGCTGAGCTCTTGGAACCGGCGGTGTGCCGCAGACAGCTGTATCGGATTGGTAAGGATATGCAAGAAAAATATAAGCAATGATGACACACAGCTGTCGTGTTAGCCATGCTAGAATGACGTTGTGAATGGATAGGGTGTGCCGGTTCTGACCGACGTCATCACTCACAAAATAGCTTGATTGAGACAGAGGAGAAGTGCTGCATGAAACTAGAAGGATTTGGCATTTTTGTACAAGATATGGCCGCTATGATTCGCTTTTACCGTGATGTGCTCGGCTTTGATATTAAGGAGTCGGAAGACACCGATAACGTTTACCTAGAAAAGGACGGGACGCAGCTTTAATTATGCACAAGGTGTAAACGGACACTTTGAGATGGCACTCGGGGTGGAGAACTATGCTGCGGTGGACACGACCTTTGCTGCCGTCGTTGCAGGCGGCGGGCAGGTCGTGATGGTGCCGACGACAGAACAGTGGGGACAGCGCACGTGCTTTATCGCCGATCCGGAAGGAAATGTAATCGAGATCGGCTCATTCAATAAAGGTGACGCGTAATGGCATCGAAACCGGACTTTGTCGCCTATATTGCGGAGCAGCCGAGTGAAGCGGGGCATATCACCTATCGCAAGATGTTCGGCGACTACGGGATGTACTGCGCCGGCAAGATTTTTGCACTCGTCTGTGACGATCAATTTTTTATTAAAATTACGCAAGCAGGCCGTGAACTGTGTCCAGAGCTTCAGGAAGCGGCACCTTATGAAGGAGCAAGAAACTATTTTGTAATTGATGACGTGGATGACCGGCGCGCCTTGGTTAAATTAATAACGGTGACATGCGCGGCACTTCCCAAACCCAAACCGAAGAAACGGAGGCGTTAAGTATGGCCGCATTTGATTTTAACAAGGAGTACAAAGAATTCTATCAGCCGAAGAATAAACCGGAAATTGTCAGGGTTCCGTCCGTTAACTATATTGCCGTCAAGGGCAAGGGTGATCCGAATGAGGAGGGCGGGGCCTATCAGCAGGCCGTGTCCATCCTTTATGCGATTGCTTATACGCTGAAAATGAGCAAGAAAGGCGCGCATCAAATCGAGGGCTTTTTTGACTATGTCGTGCCGCCGCTTGAAGGCTTCTGGTGGCAGGATGATGTGCAGGGCGTGGACTACGGAAATAAGCAGGCGTTTAATTGGATCTCTGTGATTCGGTTGCCGGATTTTGTGACAAAGGCAGATTTCGACTGGGCAGCTGCCGAGGCAGAGAGAAAGAAAAAGATCGATTGTTCACCGGCTGAATTTCTGACCGTCGATGAAGGGTTATGCGTTCAAATCATGCACCTCGGTCCGTTCGATGGCGAACCGGAAACGGTGGCCAACATGGATCGGTTTTTACAAGAAAGCGGGTACATAAATGATATAACGGATACGCGCAGGCATCATGAGATTTATTTGTCGGATGCCCGCCGCGTCGACCCGTCAAAGTGGAAGACGGTGATTCGCCATCCGGTTAAAAAGGCATGAAAGAAGGTGGGACACAATTGCAGCGATAATCGATGGCACACTGAGAAACAGCTTTACGGGCGCCAAATTAATCATTCGTTACTGAATGAACAGTTTCATAAATTGTTTGATACATCTCTGCAATGACCGTGGCCAAATAATCCCCTTTGCGGTTTGTCTCAACGACTTTTTCAAAGGCAGCTATTGTTAAATCTCTGGCAATTTCTTTTTCATCCATTATCATGACCATCCCTTGATTGTGTCATAACTAGTCATCGCAATTGTAGCAGGTCTCATTTGGGTGTGCTATTAGCCGGTGACTAGTTTATTTGTTTTCTTCAAAAATTTTGCGGGTATTGCCTTTCTTAGCCGCCAAACAATATTCATTGGGCGGCTTCCTTCATGGCTTACATAATCGGCCAGGCCGAGAAATGTATAAGGTGCGGTTCCAGCCCGGTCGCTTCGATAGTCGCGAACGAACAGTAAAATGTGGATTCCAAGCCGTTGATGATGAATATAGCGCTGGCCTGTGTTCGAAGTGTCCGCCGTCGTGCTTTGACTTTGCCAGTGAAAGAGTCGGTCACTGATTGAATAATCATGGTACATGGTTGTTGGTGAATAGTCTTTATCGGACTTATTTAATGTGATGAAAAAGGCATCGATGCCTTTTTCAGATAAATATTTCACACCTTCGCGCACAGTTGACGGGCGCATAAAATCCAAAGCGATGAGAATTTGATCGCGTGTATAGGTACAATGCAAATCAAGCGGGCAATCGAAGCCGATTGGTACGGGTTCATCGACAAAGTCAATATGATGCAATTGGTAGTGAAGCAGATCTATCAATTCGCGAAACAGCACAGGACTCCTTTTTAGTTCGATGAGCGACTCTTGAAGTTCGGTACTGGTACTGCCTTCCGCTTTTTTTGACCAAATGGTACATTGCAGCATTCGCAGCATACGTTGTTGCGTGTCAGATAGAGAGGATAGAGATATTTCATCAATCTTTGGCAAAATAGTAATCATGAAAGTCAACCAACGGCGAGAGTCAATTGAACAGATGCGAACGAAGGCTTTTGTCAGCAACGGCTCAAGGGGCTCATCAAAATCACCACGAACGCGAGCCGCTGTGCAAAGTCGAGAAAAACTAGCTCTTCTATAAATGGTGCGTGCATCCTGACGATAATGCTCAATAAAGTTTTTAAGTGTTAATGGTTTTCCAGAGTCATCCTCAAAAGTAGTTAAACGCGAAACAAGACCAGCGCGGTAGTCTAACGACTGGCGAATATTCTCAAGAATGGCAGAGCGTGCTTTCTTTTCCAGTTGAATATAACAGCCTTTGGGTAGAGAAGTGAACCCTTCCTTAATTTCATGCTCCAGTCCAACTCTTGTATGGGTCAGCAATGCGGCGAACTTTTCTGTGAAGCTGTATTTTTTATTGGCCTGACCGATGAAGTCAAGGACAGTCAGACAATCTTTAGTGTCAGTGAGACGCAAACCGCGGCCGAGCTGTTGAAGAAATACAGTGAGGCTTTCTGTCGGACGCAGAAAGAGAATGGTGTTAATTTCTGGAATATCAACACCCTCATTATAAAGATCGACTACAAAAATGAATGTTAAATTTCCGCTGATGAGTCGCTGCTTGACTTGATTGCGTTCTTCATCAGGGGATTGGCTGCTTAAAGCAATCGAGGGAATGCCGCGTGCGCTGAATTGCTCAGCCATATAATTAGCATGAGCGACAGAGACACAGAATCCAAGTCCTTTTACATCGTGAATGTCTGTTACATAATTTAATGTCGATTGAATGATTTGCTTGGCACGTTTGTCAGCGGAAGCCCGATTGAGCGTATACACATTCGATAGCTCCATTCGGTCATAGCCACCCCGTGTCCATTTCACTTTGGAGAGATCAACGTCATCGCTGACTCCGAAGTATTGGAACGGGCAAAGTAATTGACGATCGATCGCTTCCGGCAGACGAATGTCTGCGGCAATATGTTGATCGAAATAGGAAAGAATATCGCGACCATCCATCCGTTCTGGGGTCGCTGTGAGGCCAAGTAAAATACGCGGCCGATAATAGGATAACAGCGTTTGGTAGCTTTTTGCTGCAGCGTGATGGAATTCATCGACGATAATGTAATCATAAAAGTCAGAAGATGTATGCTCAATAAACGATTGAGAATTGAGGGTTTGTATGGATATAAACAAATGGTCGATTGATTCAGGACGATGTCGCCCAACAAATAACTCGCCAAAATTATTATCGCGCAGCACGCTGCGGAAGCAGGTGAGGCTTTGTTTTAGAATTTCTTCACGATGCGCAATAAAAAGCAGCCGACACGAGCGACCGCGATTTTCTTTGCGATAGCGTTTATAATCGAAAGCAGCGATAACGGTTTTTCCTGTACCAGTTGCCGCGACAAGCAAATTTCGCCAGCAGTTTCGCACTTTTCGATCGGCATCAAGCTTATCGAGGATTTCTTGCTGATAAGGGTAAGGTACAATATCAAATAAGTATAAACCTTCATCAGAATTTTGATGAAGCTCCATTTGTAAGGCCTGTGAGAGCCTTGCTTTTTCAGCTTTTGTATAGAATTCGAATTTCGGAGAGTTCCAATAGCTTTCAAATGTCGCAGTTATTTTATTAAGTGTGTCAGGAAGATCAGATGCCGTCATCTTGACATTCCATTCAAGACCGCTTGAAAGCGCCGCGTTTGATAAGTTTGATGAACCGACATAGGCGGTTGTATAGCCACTTTCACGGTGAAAAATATAGGCTTTTGCGTGCAATCGTGTTCGCTTCGTATCGTAAGAAATTTTAATCTCGGTATTTAACAGGCCATTTAGTGCTTCAATGGCCTTTAAATCAGTGGCCCCCATGTAGGACGTAGTAATGACTCGCAAACGGCCCCCGTTTTGTGTGAAAGAACGTAGCTCGTTAATGATCAGTCGAAGACCACTCCACTTAATAAACGAAACGAGCAAATCGATCTGATCGCAGGAAAGGATTTCTTTTTTTAATTCTGTAAACATGTTCGGCTCTTGGTGGGCACCTGTAAACAGGGAACTTTCAGCCACAGATGTTTCCGGACGGATAATTTTTGATTTGTCGTTAAGCGCGTACATCGTGTTTCTTTTATCAACGAGTGCAAGCAATTGTTCGGCCTGTTGATCGATGGTTAGTGCATCAAGTGTATGTTCGCCAGTTGTTTGCAGAGTCAACCTCACAATTTGATTCACTAAGTAGATCTGTGATTGCAGGTCTCCACCAGTATCTTTCAAAATCGTTAATCCTTTTTCAATGACAGATGAAGCATATTTTGATAGAAGCAGTGACGCTTCCTCACGGTCAATGGGCGCAATCAAAGACAACCATTCACCATGAGTATTCAGTTGTTCGCGGATCGCTTTGTTAATGATTTGTTCATAGATTCCCTTTTTCAGCATCGGAGCATCCCTTGGTTCGCAGAAATATAAAGACGCTTTCTCTAATTAGAGTCTAGCGTAGTCTTCTTCTTTTGCACAGTCTGTATTTTCAATAAATTTTACAGGCGAGGATGAGAATGGATCTATTAGACTTAGCTGGACAGATATATTATGGTTGGGTACACTTGATTCAAATCTATCAGGGAAAGTTGGCATGTGAAATTATAAGGGAATACTATCTATATAAAAGGGAGCGTGAGCATTATGTGGGAATGCTCGAAATGCGGTTATGCGTTTGAAAATGAGGAACAAACGCATGTCTGCGCAAAATCTAACGTTGTCGATGATTATATCGCCACGCAGCCGGAAGCGGTGCGGCATATTTATGTTTAGCAAATCAGACTTTGTCGGGGCTTCTCAAGGCTGGTTTGCTTTAAGCCACGCTATATTTATAGGATGAATGAAAAAACGTAGAGGACGATCAGTTAATGGAAGATTTACATACAAAAAGGGTCAGCAAAATAATCGGGAGAGGCAAACAGAGTGAGGATCTTCCGATGGTGAGCGCTAAGACGCTGAAACTCTATTTTAATGACTTGAAAAAGCGGATCATTTTTCCGTTTACTGGTCAATATGAGAAGGAAACGGGACGATTGTTTGAAGATTTAATTGAGGTTCAGGTACTGGACGTCGATAAGCGGATTGACGATTTTTACGGTATTATTTGTTTAATAAAAATCGGTCGAAAGACAGGGTACGTGCCATTAGCTGATATTGAACCCCGTTCAGATGATGCTAACTTTGCGTTGATCGATGACTATAAAACATGGTTTTGGAATTATAGATAATGCGTGAAAAAATGGAGGAGAAGCAGTTATGCGTACCATTACCTTAAGCGGTTCGACAGCTTTTAAAACTCAGTTTGAGCGGGTGCACGCGGCACTGACACTTCAAGGGAACCTCGTCATTAGTCCGCCCTGCTTCAAGCGCAGCGCCTGTTTGGCTTGGACAGACGAGCAAGTGAAATTGCTAAGCAAGCTGCAGTTTAAGAGAATTGATCTTTCCGATGAACTATTCGTTATTGATGTTGACGGCTGCATCGGGGAGGATACAAGAAAAGAAATTGCTTATGCAGAGCAAAGTGGAAAAACGGTGCGTTATTATTCCCGTAATAGCGAGAACTTTTGCGAGCAGCAGCAGCCGGCATGGTGGAATCAAGTGCTTGAGCTCATCGCAAAGACAATCAGACCTGTACAGTACAGAACGTGGTTCGAAGGGATAACGGCAACTCATGAAGGCGATGTGTTTATCGTGCATTGTTTAGATGAATTTTCGAAGGAATGGCTGCATGATCACTACGTTGACGTGATACGGCTGGCAATTAAGCAAGTGACTGGCACTCATCAAGTGAAGATTGATTTTGGCGTGGTGCACCCGGCTGCGACTTTGACTGGATCCCGTGTCGAATTCAGCGGTGAGGCATTGTAAAAAATAAAGGATTGGCCGCAACAAGATGTCACTGCATGACCAAACGGTGCTGTCCAAATGCCAAACCGGTCGGTCAACGATGGGTAGGCATGCTTTCCTATTTGCTTTTCAAAAATTCATGCGGTATGGTTTTTGGCTTTAGCCATGTTTACATCTGATGTTGTTTTATGATCAGATAATGCTCGAAGGCGAGGGCGCTTTGCGGGAGAAAGTGCGCCGGGCAAACTCTCGCAGATGACAGACTGTCCAATGCAGCTTGCGGCGCGCCCGCGACAGGTGAAAAATCGAAGACTGATTGTTCCAAAGGACCGAGTAGCTTTTGCCCGATCCTTCTTTGGCGTCTATCATATGTTCTAACAGCGAGTTCATGAGGAAGCGGACGTATGGTGCAGCTGTTTCCCCCATGCTTTGACAGCTGACAGGGCGGGGATTAATGCTTGGCCCTGTGCCGTTAAAGTGTATTCAACGTGAGGGGATGCACCAGAAAAGCAGCGGCGTACGATGACGCCATCGGCTTCCAAATCGCGCAGTGAGCGCGTCAACATAATATTGGTAATGCCTTCCAAACGTCGTTTCAGTTCATTGTAGCGAATACCGCACGGGTTGTCTGCCAGATGCCACAGCAGGGGCAGTTTCCACTTTCCATCGATAACACTTAGAGCATGGATGATCGGACAATTTTCATCGCTTATTGTTTTTGTCATCTTTCTTCACCCTCCTCCATTCGACTGGGCACAAAAAAGTGCGTACTTTCTTTTTTCTCAGCCGAATTTATACTAATGATACGCAGAGAAAGTCAGTATGTAAATACAAAAGCGTAGTATCTACGGGGGGATCACGGTGAAAACAATGGTGATTGTCGGTGCGGGCCGATTGCTTGGGATGTCTTTAGCTCACCAGTTTGGGAAACACGATTTTCGTGTTGCACTGATTGCGCGCAATCGTGACCGATTGGCAGCGATGAAAGCCGAACTGGAGCGCGAGGGCGTTCACGCGTCTTATCATTGTGCGGATATCTATGACAAACATCAGATTGAGCAAGCTTTTCATGAAGTCACTCGTGCATACGGGCCGATTGATCTGCTTGAGTTCAGTCCTACGGCCGGCCATTACCGACCGGTGCCTGTGCTGGAATTGCGCGCTGAGCAGGCAGAAGACGCCTTTTTTGGCCATGTTGTCGCAGCTGTGCATTGCGTTAATCAAGTGCTGCCGACAATGCTGGAACGACAAAGCGGGGCTTTGCTTTTTACGACAGGTCTCTCGGCCATCTATCCTAATCCGCAGATGGCCGATTCAAGTGTGGCAAAGGCCGGGTTGAGAAGCTATATCAGCAACTTGCAAAGTGAATTAACGAAGCGGCATATTTTTGTCGGTCATCTGTCCTTAGGTATTTTATTAAAAGCGGGCAGCGGGGGACAGGCAGACCCTGATACGGTGGCCAAGTTATGGTATGACAAGTATTCGGCAAATTGTGATGGAGAGGCTGTCTATCCTGAAGGCGTCACCCTTGAAACGGTTAAGCGATGAAGAAAAAACACTGCCGGTCTAAAGCATTTCGCAGCCAAGCTCATCCTTGTGGACAGAAAAAGAAATGCCTAAAAGGCATTTCTTTTTCATACATACGTTAAGAAAGTCTAAAGCTTTCAGCGGGACTAAGTATAAGAAAAACTAAGTCTCAGCCGTCGTTCAAGAACTTGGCCGCGCCAAGCGTTTCTAATGTGTTTAAGAAAGCATACGATCCTCTGTTTTATGCTTTGACTGGCGTGTAGTCTGCGTGCCACATGGCATGGGCAACGGCTTGCTTGATGTCAGTGATCGGTTCGCGGTTCAGCCGCTGATCGATGACACTTTGACCGACGACTTCGGCGATGGTGTGTGAGAACGCTGCCAGCTTTGTGACTGGAGGAAGCACCGCTGCTCCCGGTTGGCTGCTGTCGACAATGCCGCCGAGTGCATGACTGGCTTGAGACAATACTTCACCATTGAGTCGTTTCGCTGTTGCGGCAATTAGTCCGAATCCAAGCCCAGGGTACATCAGCGCATTGTTAGCCTGGCCGATGGCGTAGCGAGTGCCTTGATAGTCCACACTTTCTGCCGGAATACCTGTTGCGATGAGCGCTCGGCCGTCCGTCCAGTGAATCAAGTCGGCCGCCTTTGCTTCGGCCAGCTTTGTCGGATTGGAAAGCGGGAAGATGACGGGACGTGCAGTGTGAGCAGCCATGTCGCGAATGATCGCTTCGCTGAAGGCGCCGGGCTGCGTCGATGTGCCGATCAGAACAGTCGGATGGACAGCGTGAACGGCAGACTGCAAATTATTAAGCGGAGCTTCCGGGACAGACGATTGATCACGGGCAAACTTGTTCTGGCCCGGTGTCAAATTCTCCATGCCGCGCAGTAGCAGTCCTTGCTTGTCAATTAAATAGAAGCGCGCTTTTGCCGCCTCAGCACTTAACCCCTGGCGCTGCATTTCATCCAGAATTTGTTCGGCAATGCCGACGCCTGCTGTTCCGGCACCGAAGATCATGATGATCTGATCGGTCAGATGCTGCTTGGAAATATTCATTGCTCCGAGCAGACCGGCGAGTGTAACAATCCCCGTCCCTTGAATGTCATCATTGAAAGTGAGCAGTTCATCTTTGTATTTATTTAAAAGCGCTGCGGCATGAGCGCGGCCGAAGTCTTCCCAGTGCAGCAGGACTTTCGGGAAAAGATGCTTGACTGCTTGGACGAAGCGGTCAACATACGCGTCGTAACGCTCGCCGTTCACACGCGCATGGCGGTTGCCGAGGTAGAGCGGATCATGGAGCAGCTGCGGATTATTTGTACCGACGTCAAGAACGACAGGTAAGACTTGAGCAGGATTAACACCGGCGGCAGCCGTGTAGACCATGAGTTTGCCGATAGCGATGTCTACCCCGTTCACACCCCAGTCGCCGATGCCAAGAATGGCTTCCGAATCGGTGACAACGATCAGCCGAATATCCCGTCCCTCTGCGGCATTCTTCAGTACATCCACAGGATCTGAGGAGTCGTCAATGGAAAGGAAAGCCGCCTGCTGCGGATTTGTATAAATTTCATTGTATTGTTCAATGGAATCAGCAACCGTCGGATCATAGACGATCGGCATGAATTCAGCCAAATGTTGCTTCATTAGAAAAAAGAATAATGTGCGATTGGTATTAAAAATAGTCATTAAAAACAGCCGTTTCTCAAGAGCAGTTGATTTTTGAGCATACTGTGTATACATGCGGCCAGCCTGCTCACTGATTGTTTCCACTTGTGGTGGCAGCAAACCGTCCAATCCGTATTGCTCCCGTTCCTCAGTTGAGAAAGCTGTTCCTTTATTCAAAAATGGATTATTGATTAATTCCTGTGGACGAATGGTCATCAATATCCTCTCCTTAAAATGAGTGTTTGAAAATATGATCGCCAAATACTTTGGCTGTATCCGAATATACCAACAAGTAAGTCATTCAAATGGCTTCATCTCATTCGATGCGCTCAGCTGATCAAATCCCTACAACACTCATACCATAACAATTTCGCCATTTTATAGTCAAACTTTAGACACAATCACAAACTTTGGTTATATGAGCTGAAAAATCATTGTAGCATTGGGGAATTTCAAAACTCATTAGTGGTGCAGTGAAGAGACATTGACTGGATAAGATGCAGTCGCGTCAATCTTGCTGAAGAAATAAAGAGTGGGAGATCTTTGGTAATCCGTTCGAAGGTACAGGCAGCAAATCACAGTATGCTAGTGCATTGTCTCTATAATTTCAAATTAATTGGCAATCCACGGTTGTTAAGGAGCAGCTTACCTCATTGGATGCCTGCACTAGAATTGTGTTCGCTGTCTGTAACGGACGCAGCAGACAGTTAAAATATATTGCGGTAGCTACAATGCTCTTGTGTCATAGGACATCAAAGAAGGGGCGATGCGTGCACCGTGCCGCTCGCGTTCGGCATGCAGCAGTTGTCTGTCGCCGCTCTTGTCTGATTAAACAAGGGACAACGCACCGCTCATCGCTGCAAGCAAAGGGCTATTTCACATGTCTGGTGCAGATTCATGCAGTGCAGCCGTCAGGCATTCGTTATATTTTAATAGGTCAGCAGGCAATCGCGGCTTAACCATGCTGACTTGAACGATCTTATGATCCGCGAGCCGCACAGAGATAATAATATTGTATTCATATACTAGTCGGCAAGGCCTCCCGTCCCAGCTTGTATCCATCGGTATGCGCTATTGCCCGGAACGGATAGTTTGCACTCTTCATTAGTAATCCGTCTATTTTTGAAACGGACTTTCAGCGATCATGGCGCGCTCTGCTATAATAGGATTAGTTCATTTGAAGGTTGAGGGCAGTTTACCCCTCTTTGACCGTGCGTGCCTTTGCAAGTCAGGCGGTTGGCGCTCATGAGCAGACCGCTTGTGCTCGGACGGGCGATCCCAGGCGTTTTTTCTCAATAAATGAGAACCATTCGCTGCTGAACCATGATGCGGGGAACGGCCTATTTGATTTTTGATGATGAGGGATGTGTGCTTTTGGCGACGATAAAAGATATTGCCGAACAGGCCGGCGTGTCCATTGCCACTGTTTCGCGAATACTCAACTATGATCAGACGTTGTCCGTAACGGAGGACACGCGAAAGCGCATTTTTGAAACGGCTGAACGCTTGAAATATTCGAAGTTTAAAAATCGGTCACGTAGGAAAAAAGTGCGCGGAAAAATTGCGATCGTCCTTTGGGTAACAGAGCAGGAAGAACTGAATGACTTGTACTACTTATCGATTCGAATGGGTGTTGAGAATAAGCTTCAGGAAGAAAATTACAATACTCTGCATCTGTTTCCCGGTGAGAATGTGGCAGATAAAAAAGGTATTGATGGTATCGTTGCGATTGGCAAGTTCAGCGACAGCGAAATTAAAAAGCTGTCCGCTGTTTCAAGGCATATCGTATTCATCGACTTTGATGCATTCCTGCTTGGTTATGATTGTGTCGTCATTGATTTTGAGCAGGCCGTCGATCAAGTGATTGATTATTTTATTGCTAAGGGTATTGGTACAATTGGTATGCTGGCGGGACGCGAGTCGACGCATGACGAGAACTTACAATTGAGAGATCCGCGTTATGATTGCTTTGTACAAGCGGTCAAAACAAAATTAAAGCACGAACCGGAACATCTTTTTACCGGTTCTTTTTCACCGGATTCCGGCTATGAGCTGATGAGAGAGGCCATCAAAACACTTGGCGATCAGTTGCCGCAGGCTTTTTTTGTGGCCAGTGACGCCATGGCGATTGGCGCCATACGCGCACTTTATGAAAATAATATTCAAGTGCCTGAACGCGTATCGCTGATCGGTTTTAATGACATCTCGGTTTCTAAATATTTCTATCCGCCGCTGAGCACGGTTAAGGTCTACACGGAAGCCATGGGTGAACTCGGTGTGGAACTGTTGATTCGAAGGATGAAGACGCCGCTTGAGGTTGCACAACGCGTTACACTCGGGACAAAGCTGCTCATCCGCCAGAGTAGCCTGTGAGATCGGCATCATTGATGAGTGGTTGTAGCGAGCAACTGCATAACATGTTGCCGGGCCATGATTAGCGCGCCAGTTCGGAGCGACCCCAGAAGGCAAAGCCAGGCAAGACTGAGGAGTGTCAAGGCTTCTGAACAGAGGGTTGCAGAGAATGTTGAAAAACTCGGCCGTGCCGAATCCTTTGACTGACGGTTAGAAAAACTTGGCTCTGCCAAGTCCTTTGGACAAAGGCCGAGCCTTAGCTTTGTCTTAGATTTGATCCCGCTGAAATCGATAGACTTTCTTAACGTATTAGAAAAACCGGTCAAAAAGCAGCCTGGGCTTTTAAGGAAACCGCGCTTCGGTTGCTCGCGTGCGCATCGCAAGTCGACACTTTTCCCGGTGCGACAGCAACAATCATATATTATCTTCGCTTGTTAAAAAGGTTCTTTATCGCATGCTGCATAGCGATAAAGAACCTTTTTGATCAGCATTCAAATGTCTATCATTTGAATGCATGCATATCCTGTATGAAAATCACCCGTTCGCAGACAGGCAACAATGACACGGGCGTGGTCTCAACAGGCTGTGCAGTTCAATCGTTCCAATGTTTGCCGTAACTGCGTGTTTGCCTCCCTTCCGCTGACACGCAGTTTGCCAAATCAGCAGGAGGAGTGGCGCTGACTTTAAATGCAACATGAATGTGAGCGGACGCATCGATATGATAGATTTGATGCACAGGCGCCCCCCAGCTGTCGTCCCCGCCAACCCCCATTTGCTTGGCGGCAATCGTCACGTTTGTGTAATGAATCGCCGGCAGTTCGTGGGCATGGCGTGCGTTTTGCAGCTCGAAGGCTGTAAAAGGTGAAACGCCCAGCTCAAACGGCTCATCAAGAGCAGTGAAGCGAAGCCCGGATCCATGCTCGTTGACCACGTCGGCCCAGCGGACATCCGTACGGTTGCCGCTCTCTTGCGGAATGGCGTATTTTGATACGTTATCCGTCACCTTTTTTTCAAAAATACCCAGATGTGCGCCGCTTTTCCGGTCGATATAATTTTCCTCGGGTCCCTTCCCGTAATAGCGAAATTGATTAAAGTCAGCGTCCATTCGCAGCAACATGCCGACAATCGGCAGATCGGGAAGTCCGGGCTGCCCGTTGTAGTCCAGATGTACATCGATGGTCTCATCATCATGGACAGTATAGGTCACATCGGCGGTCGCTTGATCGGCAAGCGGCAGCAAATACGTGTAGACAACGCTCACCGCATGCTGTGACTCAACGATGGACGTGCTGATGCAGTGCTGGAACAGGCTGGCTTGCAGCCACAGACCGCTTCTGTAACCCAATCCGCAGCCATGGTCGTTATCGGTTAAGGCGCGCCAATAGATGGGGGTGGGGATCTGTTTTAAGAATTCCTGTCCACTATAGCGCAGAGAAAGCAGCCCTTTATTTTCTTTTGAAAAAAGTACGCTGAAACGGTCGGTCCGAACGCCGAGATTGAATGAGCCGCGCATCACTTCAAGTGCCGCCTTTGACATTGCCGGCGCGGCTGCCTGACCGGACTGCCGAAATACATATTGCCCTGTTGCGACCGGAAAGCCCGCCGGTGCCCAGCGAGTCGGTTTCTTTAAAGTCACGGCGACGTCAATGCTATATTCGCCGGCCGGCAGTGCCGTATTGAACGGCAGGGGGATGAACTGCGTCGCTCCGGCAGGAATCGTCGCGGGCAGCCGGCAATGCTTATATGCTTCCCCCTCCCGATAGAGTGAGAAGTCGAAGATGTATCCGGATGTGTCGATAAATAAATTCTGATTTTTTACATTCACGCCGCTGCGACTGACATCCAGCTTGATCGCCTGATAGAGAAACTTGATTTCCTGAACTTTTGGCGAGGGTGAACGATCCGCATAGACGATACCGTCACCGCAGAAATTACCATCGTTCGGCCGATCATCAAAATCTCCGCCATAGGCAAAGAAGGATTTGCCATAGCGGTCCCTCGCCATAAGAAACTGGTCAATGTAGTCCCAGATGAAGCCGCCCTGGTAGAGAGGAAAGCGCTCTTCTAGCGCGGTATATTCATGAAACCCGCCGCATGAATTACCCATTGCGTGCATGTACTCGCAGCTCATATAAGGTTTCGGCGGATCGTTCTCTAAGTATTCCTCTATATCCTCAATGCGTGCGTACATCCGGCTTTCAACGTCGCTCGTCGACGGATAGCGTCGATCATGAAAAATGCCCTCATAATGAACAATCCGCGATGGGTCGGCCTGCCTGAAATAGGCTGCGACCTCATGGATTGTTTTGCCGCCGTAAGATTCATTCCCGCATGACCAAATTAATACAGACGGATGGTTCTTATCGCGCTCGAGCAGCGAGCGGGCGCGGTCGAGTACGCTGTCACGCCATTCGGGTTTGTCTCCGGGCAGCACTTTTTCAGGCACAGTACCGCCGGGCAGCTGCCATGTCCCGTGTGTTTCAAGATTGTTCTCGTCAATGACATAGATGCCATACGTGTCGCAGAGGGCGTACCATTCAGACTGGTTAGGATAATGGGATGTGCGGACCGCATTGATGTTATGCTGCTTGAGAAACTGAATGTCCCACAGCATATCCTGCGTCGTCACCGCCCGGCCTCGCCGGCAGTTAAATTCATGACGATTAACGCCCCTAAATACAATTCGTTTTCCATTTATACACATTTGCTTTGCTTTTATTTCAAATTGACGAAAGCCGACGTCCTGCGGAACGACTTCGACGCTCTGGCCCGCGGCATTCCGAACAGTCAGCTGCAAGCGGTATAGATAGGGATCCTCCGCACTCCACAGCCGTATATCCGGACAATGCAGGCGTAGATGCATACTCTCCTGCACTGCCTCATCGGGGCACTGAGCGACAGCTGTACCTAATTCATCACAGAGAATCGCGGATACGCTTCCCTTGATCGCGCCGTGCAGCTTTAGATCAACAGTCAGCTCGGCATGGCGGTACGTGTCATCCAGATCCGTATGAACAAACAAGTCCCCAATGTGAGTGGGCGGCGTTGCATAGAGATAGACGTCACGGAAAATGCCTGAGAATCTCCAGAAATCTTGGTCTTCAAGCCAACTGCCGCTTGAGCGCTGATACACTTCGACAGCAAGTTTGTTCGTTCCGGGCATGACCGCGTCGCCAAGAGCGAACTCAGCCGGATTAAAGCTGCTTTCGCTGTAGCCGATAAAATGACCGTTAAGCCAGACGTAGAAGGCGGATTCCACACCTTGAAAGGACAGGTAAAGCGGCCGCATTTGCAGCGCTTCGTTAATCTTAAAATAGCAGACGTAGCTGCCGACCAAATTATTGTCCTGCGGAATCTTCGGGGCAGCGCCGACTTGGCAGCTGCCATCCCACGGGTAAGCCACATTACTGTATTGTGGGCGGCCGTATCCTTGAAGTTGAATATGGCCGGGAACCTCGATGTTTTCCCAGTGATGGCAATCAAAGTCAGTGCGGTAAAAGTCTTTCACACGTGTCTGTGGATTGGCTGCTGCACTGAACTTCCAGCTGCCGTTCAGACTTTGGCGAAGGCGCATACGCCCTTCTTGGGCCTCTGCCTCTGATTCGTAATACACATGGTCGGAATGCGCGTCAAGCCGATTGACGCGAAAAACTGTCGGATCTTGTAGCCAGTTCGTATCTGCTTTGTTCATAGCCATCGTTTCGGCTGCGGCAGTTCTTTTGCCTTTGAGAAATGAAATCGAATAGTATCAGTATCGGGTCTCAAGGTGAAAAAACCACTGCAGCCTCACCTCCTTGTTTGAACTCGAATGCATGTGTTGCAAGTCTGACATCAAAGGCAGGGCACTTCGGCGACGTGATCGCTTCTTGTCATTTGCGGGGCAGCACCCCTCAGCCGGTTCGCAGTGTGGGCCTCGCAGTGCCCGCGACTGGCGCAGCAGGAGCACTGCTGCCTTAAAGGGCTGGCATCGTCAAGTTTTTCTGTTCTGTAAACCAAAACCTGCGTGGCACTTTTAAAGTGCGGATGGCGCAGGTGGTTAATACTTGTTCATAATGGATTTCATCGTCCGTGATCTGGCCGAATGATTGAGATACCGTGTGACGCTTGCGGCATGAAACGCTTACTTAACGATGTGCGCGATCACGTCATTGTGGCTCACTTCGCCCTCGGACTCCAGGCTGAGCGACTGATAGGCGTCTGAATTTGTGAAGACGGTGATCACAATGTCGTCGTAACCGCGTTCGGCAATCAATTTTGGAGAGAATTCAAACAGCAATTCACCCTGCTTCACTTCTTTGCCCCGGTCAAAGTAAGTGACGAAGCCATCGCCTTTTAAATTGACCGTTCCGATGCCGATGTGAATCAAGGCAACGACACCGGACTTGGACACAAGACCGACTGCATGGCGCGTCGAGAAAGTCATGCGAACGAGACCGTCAAATGGCGAGTACACTTTCGTGTCCTTTGGCTTAATCGCAAAGCCCTGCCCCATCTTGCCGCTTGAGAAGGTCTCATCATGGACTTGTGCAAGCGGTATTAACGTTCCAGTGACAGGCGCGCCAACCGTAAGCGCAGATGCATCAGTTGTTCCATTGAAAAGCGGTTCGACATGATCGGCATCGGCGCTTCCGGATGCCTCGAAGTCCTTACCCCATTTTTTCTCCAACTCATCAACAATGTCGGCATGCATTTTCTCGTTCAGCTTCACTTTTTTGAAGAAGACGAATGTACCGACGATAACGAGCAGGAACGGAATGCCAAGCATCATGCACTTGAATGTTAATCGCCCTGCACTTGTAATGCTGCTTGCCGAGGCGCCGGTCGTCATGCCGACCCACACGGCTGTCAAGCCAACCACACCATTGGAAACCGCACCGGCTAACTTATCAAGCAGCGGGCGAACAGACAGCGTCAAGCTTTCGTCGCGGTGTCCTTCTTTGAGTTGGCCGTATTCGACCGCGTCGGTAATCGTCATGAGGACGACGAGGAAGATGAGCGGTTGAGGAATGAAGAACAGCACGGCGGCCGCAATCACGAGCGGCAGAGACGTATCGGCAAAGCTGAACAGGAGCAATCCGATGATCATGACGGCGATGCCGACAAAGAATACATTTCTCCGTCGCCATTTCCGAGCCAGGCTTGGAAAGACTGAAACAGCGAACAAGCCAATGATTGTATTTAAGATGGCGAGAATCGAGAACTTGCTCGCATCACCGAGAATGAAGGAGAAGTAGTACAGTTCCATTGAGTTCGTCAGCGTCACGCCGATGGTGTATAAGCCATAAGATAACGACAGCCACATCAGCTGGTCATTGTGGAGCAGTACTTTGAAGACGTCCTTGAACTTGGTCTTTTCTTTATTTTTTCGAAGCGCCGAATCCACTTCTTTTGTTCCAAAAGCAACAATAACAGCGGTAACAAATGAGATAGTGCCGACGATGACGGCGAACCAAAACCAACCCCGGCTGTCACCGGTTCCATGATTTGAACTGATTGAGAACAGCAGAACGAGCGGCATGACAATAACGCCGACAATATTACCGCCGATTGTCGAGCCGACACGGGCGAATGTGGCCGTTTTTTCTCTTTCATGTGAATCAAAGGACAGTGCAGGGATCATCGACCAGTAGGCAATATCTTTAAATGAATAGAACATATCCATCAAGATATAAATAATGGCAAACAAAATGAGATACAGAACCGGATTGCTTTTCGTTAATCCGCCGAAGTTTGTGAACAGCGTGATCAGTGCAATCGAGCCAACACCGCCGCCGATGACGACCCAAGGCTTGAATTTGCCCCAGCGCGTTTTTGTGTTATCAATCGCATTTCCGATCAGTGGATCGACAGCCAGTTCGACAAACCGGAGCAGGAAAATGATGAGCGTGATGATGGAAATCATCATGTCATTTTGCGCGGTACTGCCGGTATTAAAGAGATGGGTCGTAATGAACATAATAAAATAGGTGCTCAGCGTGGCAAAAAACATATCGTGTCCAAAGGCGCCAAAGGCGTAGGACAACCGCGACTTCATCGAATGTTTTGTCATCATAATGACCTCCAATAAAAGGGTTTAGTCAGTTATTGCAATACTTCAAAATAGCGAACACTTGAAGCAAAATCTTGTTTCTGGATCGGGAAGCGGTACAACCCGACAGCCATCAGCTCGTCGCCGCCAAAGACGACACCGCTCGCCGGTTCCGTGTAATCTTTATCCGGCAGCAGCCCCTGCAGCTTTATGACCGGCACCTCCGATTGGGCTTCCGAGAGCACGTTAAAAGTAAAGAACAACACCTGCTTGCGATCCTCAGAAATAAATTCCCAAGCTGCCGCATGGTGGTCAAAAGGACTGTCGAGCCGGATAAAATGACCGAACTGAATCAGTGAGCGATGACGTTTGTAGAACGCGATCTGTTCTTTGACGCGGCTGATGTCTGCTTCGGGCAGCTCATCAAGATTCAATTCATATCCGAAAACACCGCTCATCGCCACATCGCCGCGCATGGTGAGCGATGTCTCTCGCCCGGTCTGCTGGTTGGGAGACGCTGACACATGCGAGGTCATGCCGGAAATCGGATAGGCAAGGCTTGTGCCGTACTGGATGTTCAGACGGGCAACGGCGTCGGTGTTGTCTGAGGTCCACGACTGTGGAAAGTAATACAGAATACCGGCATCGAAGCGTCCGCCACCACCGGAGCACCCTTCCCAAAGCATGTCGGGATAGCGGCTGACGAGGCGGTCCATTAAATCATATACACCTAAGATGTAGCGATGATAAATTTCACCCTGTTGTGCCGCTGCATAGGCTTTTGACCAAACTTCCGTCAAATGTCGGTTCATATCCCACTTCACATAGTCAATGGTTTGCTGATCCAGCACTTTGATCATTTGCTCATAGATGGCCTCAACGACATCCGGCCGCGAGAAATCAAGCACATATTGACTTCTTGATAGCGTCATCTCGCGTTCCGGCACTTGCAGGGCGAAGTCGGGATGACGCCGAAACAGCTCTGAATCGCGCGAGACCATTTCCGGCTCAAACCACAAACCGAACTTAAGCCCTTTAGCGTGAGCATAGCTAACGATGCCGCCCAGCCCGTCAGAAAATTTACTTTTATATTCAAACCAGTCGCCGAGTGAGGACGTATCGTCATCACGGTGACCGAACCAGCCATCATCGAGGACGAACATTTCAACACCGACTTCGGCGGCCCGATCAATAATGGACTGAAGCTTCTTTGTATCAAACGCCATAAAGGTGGCTTCCCAGTTATTGATGAGAATCGGTCGTTCGGCCAGCTTATGCTTACCGCGTGCCACTCGTTCGCGCAGAAGATGGTGGAATGTATTGGACATGTCGTTCAAACCGTTGCTCGCGTATACAAGAATCACTTCAGGTGTCTGGAATGATTCGCCGGCCTTCAGCTGCCAGCAAAAGTTATAATCGTTAATGCCGGCAACTAATCGTGTCTGATCAATATAATCTCGGCTCAGGCTAAACAGATGGTTGCCTGAGTAGACGAGCTGCACACCGATCGCCTCGCCTGCATTCTCGGTCGTATCCGGATGGACAAGGGCGAGAAATGGATTCATGTGGTGTGATGAGGTTCCCCGCCTGCTTTCAAACCGGTATGTCCCATGCAGAACGCTCTGCCGCTCAATCTGGCGCTCACGGACATGAGCACCGGGCAGGCTGATCACTTCAAGCGGTTGTTTCGGCAAGTCAAGCTGAGCACTTGCCACCTTCTCCACTCCATAAGTGGCACCGGACATGTTCGTGAGCTTGACGGAGCGAGTCATGACCGGGCGCTCGGCATAAATTGTATAAGTCAGCACGGCATTCACTTTCAGTACGGCATCCTCGAGCGTGATGTTGAGTGTCGTCGCCTCGTCATCCGATTCAACGTAGCTGTGGGGCAGGTGCGGCAAGTCCGGTTTGCCGCTGATGATTTCGTAGCCCACATACCGCCAGTCGACCGCTGTTGAGCCATTGTCCGAACGGATGATGGTGGCGCCTTCCCGATAGTCGCCGGTCTGATTTCCGGCGTACTCCTGCAAAATCAAATCTTTTGAATATGTGCGATCCGGTTGTTGGCTGCCGTCTGTCGGCGGAACGTTGCCGGAGAAGCCGCGATCCACTCCCGGATACAATCTCGTGTCATGGTAGGCACGTATCTTTTTTCCAAAGTACAGATGCTGTAAAAGGCGATGGTCATCGACTTGCATAAGATAGCTGATAAAAGAATTAGACAGATGAAAGATCTGCTTTTGTCTGTCAAATGTAACCGATGCGGACATTTGGCGTTTCACCCTCCTTTTGTTAATGAATCATTTGAGAAGAAAGCTTTGACTGTTTTCATGATTTGAATAAAAAAAAGTAAAAATGGAAAACGAAATGTTACCGCTTACATGAATGATATTATACTTTGAAAAATTATCTGTCAACACTTTTTAGTAAAAATATATTCAAATAGTTTGAACTGCAAAAGAAACAGGCAGTGGCCGCTCTTGCTCGGTTGAAAAAATCAATGTTCTGCGCAGAACAGGGGAACGGCACTGTCCTGCTTTTTGTGGACATACTCAGCGAATGAACGGTATGGTCTTACGCGGATAAGCCGCTCCGGCTGGCATGACCGGGCTCATCCGGTTTGCTGCCGGCAGACAATGGCCGCCCACTTTCAGTGGAGTGGCTTTGCCACGCTCATACAAACCACAAAAGTGGTTGGCTTTGTGAAGCTTTGAAGTGCTGTGGAAGACCCAACAACAATCGATGATTGCCATTTCAATGAATACAAGAAAAAATCGGACATTGGCAAACTGTCGCCAAATAGACGAGGAAGTGTGCAGGCACCATGCGGGACCGGTGAGCCAAGTGAGACCCCGCGGATCACTGGCTGTCTGAGGAGACTCGCGGTGCGCCCGCCACGAGCGAAGCCGGAGCACTATGCATGAAAGCACTCGGTCCCGCAAAGTCAAACAAAATAATGATGAAAGGGCTTGCAAAATGAGCACCGATCAACTATGATTTAAGAGTAAATTTTAGTAAAAAAGAGGGATTAAAGCTATGAATTTAACTCGATTGAAACAAGATTATATGAGCAAGTTTGGCGACGATCAGCCGATCGCATACTTTGCACCGGGACGAATCAATCTCATCGGTGAACACACGGACTATAACGGTGGACACGTCTTTCCATGCGCGATTACACTCGGAACCTATGGCATGGCTCAAAAGCGAAAGGACAAGAAGGTCAACGTGTTTTCGGAAAATTTCAGCGATGCCGGTGTCATTTCTTTTGACCTGGATGATCTGTCTTACAAAAAAAACGATGACTGGGCGAACTTTCCCAAAGGTGTGCTTTATTTTCTGAAAAAAAAAGGTTATGCCATTGACAGTGGATTGAATATTTATTTCTACGGTAATATTCCAAACGGGGCCGGACTGTCCTCTTCAGCCTCGATCGAGTTGCTGACAGCAGTTATTCTTGATGACTTGTTCCGGCTTGGATGTGACCGCGTCGAACTTGTCAAGATCGGTCAGCTTGTCGAAAATCAGTTTATCGGAGTTAACTCAGGCATTATGGATCAGTTCGCTGTGGGAATGGGCCAGGCGGGGCAGGCGCTTTTGCTGGATACGAACACGTTGAATTATGATCGGATTCCTCTTCGCCTGAATGATCACGTCATCATTATTATGAATACGAATAAGCGGCGCCAACTGGCCGATTCCAAATATAATGAACGGCGCAGTGAATGCGAAGCCGCACTGGCAGCTTTGCAAAAACAGTTGCCGATTGAGTCGCTTGGCGAGCTGGATAATGATACATTTGACGAGAATACTTATTTAATCAATGAAGACCGCTTACTTAAGCGGGCGCGCCATGCCGTATCAGAGAATCAGCGTACCCTCAGAGCCAGAAAGGCACTGATTGAGAACGATATAGTTACCTTTGGCAAACTTGTCAATGCGTCTCACATGTCGCTCAAGTACGATTATGAGGTGACAGGCAAGGAATTGGATGCACTGGTCGAGGCGGCGTGGCAGGAAAAGGGTGTTCTCGGGGCGCGGATGACGGGGGCCGGGTTTGGCGGCTGTGCCATTGCACTTGTTGAGAAAGCACAAGTCAATGCTTTCATGGAACACGTTGGCGAAAACTATGAGAAGGCCATCGGCTATGCGCCTTCCTTTTATCTTGCTGAAATTGCTGACGGAGCCAAACGTCTAGCGGAGAGTGACTTGTAAGTCACTGCTATGCTTTCCGCTCTTGCGGGACTGAATGGCTATGGGTTGCCTAACGTGGACGGATGATCTAAGCTACCAGACAGCGGACTCTGGGCTGCCGGAAGTTCACGCGCGTAAGACGCTCCGCAAGGTCGGCATGCGGCGTCAAGTATGGTCTGAGGACGATGAGGAAGGGGTAAGGACAATGAATGATAACGAAGCAATCGTTCGATTTGTGGATCAGGTCATCGCAAGAAGCGATTATGAAAGCATGGATCGGCGCTACTTGATGAATCAGGTGCGCGGCCTTGTCGGCGAAGATAGCGACGAGAAGGCTGATGCGGTCGGCGACAGCACGCTAATTTCACTCAAAGATGATCTTGTTGAACTTGCGGTGAAGAACAGTCGAATCGATGATAATCAGGGTGCACGTGATATACTTGGTGCCCGGCTGATGGATCTGGTTACCCCTCCTCCTTCGCGCGTGAACGCAACATTCTGGCAACTTTACGAGCAGCGCGGGCCGGAGGCGGCGACAGATTATTTTTACCGCCTTTGTCAGGCGAATGACTATATCAAGACGAAAGCGATAGCGAAAAACATTATTTTTTCGTCACCGACTGACTACGGTAATTTGGAAATTACGATTAATCTGTCGAAACCCGAGAAAGACCCGAAACAGATTGCCTTAGCGAAAAAAATGCCAAGCAGCGGCTATCCGCTCTGCCAGCTCTGTATGGAGAATGAAGGTTACCTTGGCAGAGTCAACTATCCGGCGCGCAGCAATCACCGCATTGTTCGTCTGCATTTAAACAATGAAGACTGGGGATTTCAATATTCGCCTTACGCCTACTTCGATGAACACTGTATTTTTCTGGACAGCCGGCATGAGCCAATGGTGATTAACCGCCAGACGTTCTCTCGCTTGCTGGCTATTATCGATCGCTTTCCTCATTATTTTGTCGGCAGCAATGCGGATTTGCCGATTGTCGGTGGATCCATTCTGTCGCATGAACATTACCAGGGCGGACGTCACGACTTTCCGATGGCCAAGGCGCCAATCGAGATGCCGGTGTCATTTCCCCAATATGAGAGCATCACGGCGGGGATTCTCAAGTGGCCGATGTCGGTGATTCGGCTGATCGGCGCCGATCGGGTTAAAATGATCGAACTGTCCGATAAAATT
This sequence comes from Sporolactobacillus sp., assembly GCA_047722915.1. Taxonomy (GTDB): domain Bacteria; phylum Bacillota; class Bacilli; order Bacillales; family Sporolactobacillaceae; genus Sporolactobacillus. The sequence continues at coordinate 6,455 of JBDNZQ010000013.1, read as the reverse complement.
CTGAACTGTTGGCGGGCGTATTCGGATGTGTCAGCTGGCATTCGTGCGGAAACAGGCGGTGAACCCCATCATACGATTACGCCGATTGCCCGGCGGCGCGGCAGCTTGTATGAACTTGATCTCGTGCTGCGAGACAATCAGACGTCTGCACACTATCCACTTGGCGTCTTCCACCCGCATCCGGATGTTCAGCATATTAAAAAGGAAAATATCGGATTGATCGAAGTGATGGGGCGGGCGATTCTGCCACCGCGGTTAAAGTCAGAGCTGAAGGAAGTCGCCGGCTATGTGCTTGGCAAGGCCAATCACATGGAGGCGTACCACCGCGACTGGGCAGATCGGATAAAGCAGTGTCATCCGGAGCTAAGTGCGGATAACGCCGAGGCGATTATCCAACAGGAAGTCGGGAAAGTATTCAGCCGCGTGCTTGAGGATGCCGGCGTGTATAAGCGTGATGCGGCGGGCAAAGCAGCTTTCCTGCGCTTCGCCAAGTCGGTCGGATAAGGAGGAATTTCAGACATGGATGTGGCAAGAACGGTATTCGGTCACCTGCATCATCAGACCGTCTGGCAATACACGCTGACTAATGATAATGGCTTAAAGCTGAAAGTCATGAATTATGGCGCAACGCTGACGGACATTGATATGCCTGACCGGGACGGCAAAGCAGCTCACATTGTTATCGGATCTGATCGCTTTCAAGATTATTTGGAGCAAGATGCTTACTTCGGGGCAACGGTCGGCCGGGTCGCCGGCCGAATTACCGCCGGTCGTTTTTCCATCGACGGGATCGATTATGAGCTGCCCCGCAATGACGGCAACAATACGAATCACGGCGGACCGGCAAGCTTTGAAAGCCAGATTTGGCAAAGTCAGCCGTTCGAGACGGCAGATCGAGTGGGTGTTCGCTTTGAACTGTTGAGTCCAGACGGAGCGAACGGTTTTCCCGGTAATCTTAGGGCCTCAGTCAGTTATTCATTGAATCAGGCGAACCAATGGCGATTGCATTACGAGGCAACGACGGATCGACCGACGCTGTTTAATCCAACGAATCATGTGTACTTTAATCTGTCGGGCAATCCTGAGCAGACTGTTAACATGCACGAGCTGCAGCTGGCCAGCAGCCGCTATGGCTCGATTAATCCAGACGGAACACCGACGGGTCGCTTGATTGACGTTTCAGGGACTTCTTTTGATTTTACGGCTCAAGCGGCGATTGAAAAAGGGTTGATGGCCGACGATCGGCAAAATGTGCTCGTCAATGGCTATGACCACCCCTTCTTGCTTGATAAGCACGGCACCGGTCCTGACGCTGTGTTGGCGGAACCGGTAAGCGGAAGACGCGTCAGCATGACGACGACGGCCAATGCGGTTGTCGTGTACTCAGGAAATGGTCTCTCTGACCGAATCGTGATGGCGGGCCATCGGCTGCGCCCGCATGGCGGAGTTACGCTGGAAGCGCAGATGATGCCCGACGCCATCCATCATGACGGTTTCGGCGATGTTGTTCTCCGACCGGGCAAGGCCTATGCAGCGGACACAGTATATCGTTTTGATCACACGGATGAGAGGCCATGTTCATGATTGAGCAGGCAAAGCGGCCTTGAATCCCTGTGTGCACCAAAGCCGTGTGGGATAAGGTGCTCTGCGGCGCGGCGCAAAAAAATAAAAAATTTGACAACCCGCAGGCAGCGGGGAACCCATGAATGATGCTGAAGCCTGCCGGGTTATTAATCAGCGGTGTTCTGCGGGCTTAGGTTGCACCCGATTAGCACAAAAAACGATTTATTTAATACATCGAAAAAATTTTCTGAAACGACGGTGCAAAAGAGGTATGATGAAGTGGACGTGGCCGGTCGAGGCGACTCCGCCTGCTAAAGAGCAGAACAGTGAGTCGGTCAAACCGAAGGGACGGACGCTGCGCGAATGCACGTCGGTGCCGGTCATATGAACATTCAGCACGCTGGAAGTCTTAAGGTGAGAGGGCGGTTTGTATGTCAATCTTAGTGTTAGGCGGCGCGGGTTATATCGGGTCGCACATGGTTAAACGTTTGGTGGAGCAGGGCAAAGATGTTGTCGTTGTTGATAACTTAGTGACGGGTCACCGAAAGGCCGTGCAGAAGTCGGCTGCTTTTTATGAAGTCGACGTTCGAGATGAGGCGGGATTGACTAACGTTTTTGAGAAGGAATCGATTGATGCGGTTGTGCATTTTGCCGCCAGTTCCATTGTTCCGGAATCTGTCGCAGATCCGCTGAAATATTTTGATAACAATACAGGCGGCATGATTAAGTTGCTGGAGGCGATGAAAGCGCACGATGTGAAAAAAATCGTTTTTTCGTCGACGGCAGCAACATACGGCAATCCGGTGCGAATACCAATCGTTGAAACGGATCCACAGCAGCCGATCAATCCGTACGGTGAATCAAAGCTGCAGATGGAGCACATCATGAGATGGGCCGATCAGGCGTACGGTATCAAATGGGTGGCTCTGCGCTACTTTAACGTCGCCGGCGCGGCCGAGGATGGATCGATCGGTGAAGATCATGATCCGGAAACGCATCTTGTGCCGATCATTCTGCAGGCCGCGCTCGGTCAGCGTGATCATATTGAAATGTTCGGCGACGATTACAACACGCCGGACGGCTTCAATGTGCGTGATTACGTCCATGTACTTGACCTCGCTGATGCGCATATTCTTGCACTGGATTATTTGGCGAAAACAGGTACGTCGAATCAGTTCAATCTTGGGTCGGCGACCGGATTCTCTGTCAAGCAAATGGTTGAAGCAACGCGGCGGGCGACCGGCATTAACATTGCCGCAAAGATCGGCCCGCGGCGTCCCGGAGATCCGGATATGCTGATTGCCAACTCCGACAAGGCGCGGCAAGTGCTCGGTTGGAAACCGAAATACGATGACGTCGAGGAGATTATTCGCACGGCGTGGAACTGGCACCGTGCGCATCCGAACGGTTACGGATATTGAATAGACTGTTGTGAACGAGCAGTATTTGAATAAGGCATATCGTATATAAGCGGGCATCCACAGAGGTGCCCGCTTTAATAAATATAAGAAAAATTGTCACTTTAGAAAACTAAACAAAAAGAGACCGCAGTAGCAGGCCAATCGGACTTTGCCTCGCAGCATCCTTAGTTTGAATCGCTTTAGATTTCCTTTGCTTGTCTAACTAAGGGACTGAAAAGCCCTGATTTAACCGTGATATAAGTAAAGGCTTTCAGTCTCCAAACCATTTGGCTTAGACATCGGTATGAGGGATGAGCCGGCCCACAAACGCCTAGGAACTTTAAAGCTGTGTGCGCGAATCCAGTTAAAAAGTGGTGCATTGGGAGAGTGAACGTCGTTATTCTCCAGCAAGAAGTAGCGAATAGATTTCTGCTGAATAATCTGCTTTAGCGAGTTGAGTGTGAGTATGCGGTCATTTCCCGTGTAACCGCCGATGGTCAAGACATCAAGGCTTGAATACTGCATGACCGGAAATGAAAGCGGTGCTTTATCAACTGCTAATATGCAGGAATTGTCGGCTGACTTTGTCTTGATAAAGCGGAGCAATGGAGAATGCGGAACAGAGTAGAATGCAGACTGAGAGTGTTTGAGTGCAAATTCGAGTTTACGCCATGCGAGGTTGCCGTTCAATATTTTTTCATTGCCTAATTGTGAATAGAAACTTGCCGGCGGGCCGGCGACAGGATCCGTGCCGCTCGAGAGATTGGTCATATTTGGCAGTAACCAGAGCAAAGGCATTAAGAAGAGCATGGCGAATCCTGCATGAGCATAAACCATTTTTAACTGATGATTCACGTTTTTTTGCAGTAGCAGTCCGATGGCAAACATTAAAGCGGCCACTGCCCCAAGCCATGCGGTAGTTGCTGTACCCATTGCCCGCTTTTGAAGAATGACCGTATCAAAAAGTAAAGATGCCCCGAGCATTAAAGGAAATAAGAATAAGTATTGACCGCGCGGCTGATAAAAACCGTTAAGCAGATGCGACAGACAGATTCCGGTCAGCGCGGCTGCCGGTGGGGCAAGGGTAGCTAAGTAATAGGCGTGAAAGAATGAGGCAAAGCTGAACAATAAAATTCCTGTTATAAGCCACACCGCCCAAAAAACGGTATATTTGTTGACACGTGTCATCCGTTTGCTCTGAGCAGCTTGTCCGATAAGCAGCAGAATACCGGCAACAGCAGGCATAAGAAACCACCCTATTTGGCTATTCAACGGAGTTGAAAAAAGTCTTAGCAATCCAGGGTTTCCAATCTCCGGATTGCTTTTTTTGACGATGGATACTCGCTGGATCGGAACGGACGGCCTGTGCGCTGAGATGACACGAGATATACCGTTATATCCGAAGGCGAGATTAAATTCTGAATTATTTGCGCTGCTGCCGACAAAGGGACGCTCGGATGCAGGGACAGCGCTGACGGCCAGCGACCACGATGAAGCGACTGCCAGCATGACAAGCGTGAACAGAGCAAGCTGTGCCAATTTTTGTACCGATCTTTTGGAGGATGACAGAAAGAAGAAGACATAAATGGCGGGCAAAAGAATGGCGACTTCAAGCATTTTGATATTGTAGCCAAGGCCGGTCAGCAGCGCGCACAGCATCAGCCAGCGCAGTTTGCCCGTTTTGACGGCTTTAAACAAAGTATCGGCTGCCAGCATGAGCGTGCAGACAAGAATACTGTCCATATTGTTTGTGCGCGACACAGCGACGTATATGGGCGTGAGAGCAAGTGCCATTCCGGCCAGTGTTGCCGCCGTCCGGTTCGCGTGCCGGCAGACGAAGAGGTAGAGCATGCAACAGGCGATGATAGAAGCAAGCGCTTCGGGCAGCAAAAGACTGAGTGTCGAATAACCAAAAAGCTTTGAACTCAGTACTTGCAGCCAAAGCGCAACGGGCGGCTTGTCGACAGAAATGAAACCTGAAGGATCATAGGCGGCAAAAAAGAAATTGTGAAAATTCTTCATCATGCTTTTAACAGCAATGGCGTAATACGGGTTGGTGCGGCCATGCTGAAGAAATAACAGATTAGTGAGTGATGCAGCGAGAAAAACACTGATTAAGCCTTTGTCAATCCGCAATACTTTCATGCTCATCCGCCCTAACTTTTACATAAGCCATGTCTTTTTTCCAGATGAACATATAAAATCCATCAGTGATGCAGCGATTTGTCGACATGGCGACGATTGTGTCAGCAAACTATACGTTGTGATTCTACTTTTTCTGGCTGCTGCATGTTCAATGTCGATTTTATTCAAAATATTATTGTTTTTAAAAAGGGTTTTCATATGACGTTGCCCGTTGCTAGAATGATGTCGGATGCGGCGGCAGAGCAGAGGGGACGTTTGTCAGGCAGGTTTGGCAAATTTGCGTTTGACCGAAAGACTTGCAATATCTATGCGGTAAACAAGTATTCAAGTATTAAGGTAAAAAGGGCTTAGTACAGCCATTGACAAACTGGTTGTCGTCAGATCAACCTAACGCTAGGGTGCAGTGAAGGAGCGGCGTGAAAAGTGGTGGTCAGCATTCGATCATGTGGTGAACCAATGCAAATAGGGGGTCTCTGTGGGATGGGCGCGTGTCTGCGTGTCGCTAAAAGAAAGTTTGCTGTACACTTCTTGCCAAGACCTGCTCGCACCACGCTCGGACGTATCAGCTGAAGCAGCAGACGCTTAATACCTTGGAAGACAGAGCCACGCAGCGGCGGTTGATCGATTGAGGACCCGGGTCGGTCTTTTGTTTCACGAGAATTTAAATGTGTGCGGATAAACCAACAGGGCAGTCCCTTTTTTGATGGCTATGCGATATACATACACACGCTCTTGCTGTTTGCAAGTCAATCCCGGCTAAAGAAGGGCCAATCAATCAACAGCCGGTGACTATGTAGCGAACAACCGGCTGCGTCGTTTTTATACGTCAGGAATAGTACTTTGAGGCACCTCGGCTCCGGTTTCGCTAGTCGCGCGCGCATTGCGAGCCTCCTCAATAGGGCAGTGTCTGCGGGGCCCGCCCGGCACGCATCTCCCGCAAGACGCCCTTGCGCCTCCGCTTTTTCGGTATGACGGCAAAAATCATATACTTTCTTTACTTGTTAGAGAAGCTAAGGATCGGCTCTGCCGTCCAAGGGACTTGGCCTTGCTAAGTTTTTCTAATACGTTTAAGAAAGATTCAAGCTTTCAGCGGGACTAAGTATAAGAAAAGCTAAGGCTCGGCCGTCGTCCAAAGGACTTGGCCTTGCCAAGTTTTTCTAATACGTTTAAGAAAGATTCAAGCTTTCAGCGGAACTAAGTATAAGAAAAGCTAAGGCTCAGCCGTCGTCCAAAGGACTTGGCCGAGCCAAGTTTTTCTAATACGTTTAAGAAAGATTCAAGCTTTCAGCGGGACTAAGTATAAGAAAAGCTAAGGCTCAGCCGTCGTCCAAAGGACTTGGCCGAGCC
>JBDNZQ010000012.1:0-80465 GCA_047722915.1 Sporolactobacillus sp. | reverse complement strand
CTCCCGAACACATATTCTTTATGTCTTAAATTATAACGAATACATGTTCGCTAATAAAGGCCGAAGTGAGTTAAAGGGATACTCATTTTATTTTATTATATAGGGGGACTTTATATGGAAACAGTAACATCGATTGCTCCTGCGGATTTGCGCGCAATCGAAAACAATTTGAGAAGTATCTTCCAGCACATCGACGCAATGGATGGTCACATCAGCACGGTCGATGCGAATATCCGGACTGTTTACGATGACCTCATCAAGCTTTCAAATGAGTTTCATGCCTATGTGGACACAGCGGAGAAGCAGCACAATGTATCTCTTGCAGAAACGCGGCTTGTGAAGATTCGACAGGAGCTAGAGGTAAAATATGGGCATTATGCACGGGTTCGTCGGACAACAACGGGAATTTTGCAGGCTGACGATCTTGGCATCGTGAGATCGGAAACTATTCAAACCGCGACGGAAGACCTTATGCTGGCTACGCCGAATTACTGGCTTGCGCCGGCTCTCGTAGCGCTTTCCGCTTGGATCAGCAATCAACCAGATCTCGCAAATAAGGCTCTGAAAGAAAGCATCCGACGTAGCGACGAAAAGACTTCACTGCTGTTTGCCTTAATCTGCCGGCGAGCTGATCGCAAGCCATCCAGCTTAAGATGGGTGCAGCGCTACCTTGCCAATCAAGACGAGGAGCATTTGGGCAGGCAGAGCATTGTTATATTGAATGCCTATGCTGGTGGGTTGCTGGGAGCGGATTCCGAAGGACTGGTATCACGGCAATTACAGGTATGGCTTAATCGCATTTCGGAACAGCCGGGCTTTACGGAAAAGCAGTCTAAGCAATGGGTGGATGCACTGCTTTTGAAACGGCAGCCTTTGGCGGATACAGACTATAAATATCTTAGAAAATACAGCGCGACATGGTCAGCTTTGCAGGATACACTGTGCGGCGCGAATCTGCACGCTCTTGTACTTTCCTATTTTGAGCAGATTTTGGGACAGGAATCCTCTTCAGATGCTATCAAAGTGCAATTGGACAATATCCTGATGAGCCTGGTTTCAGATTTTGATGAAGAAGAGCTTCCGCTACATCGGGACGAAAAACTGAACCAATTGATTATATCGTCGGATGGAGATCTGCATACAGCAAAAGCCGCTATGGCGGTTGAGCAAACTGCATTAGAACCCACCGCGGATTTTACACAGCTGCTTACAAATTCTGCAATGAATCCTGAAGCTACGCATGCGGGAATTTCTATGCAGAAATATGCCATTGCGCTTTCCCGTGATTGGATCCTGAATGCCTATAATGACTTGACAGCACAAAACCGCATGAAGATTCCGCATGAAGTCGGCATTGACATTGATACGTTCCATGAAAAGACAATAGACGGTACAAATGAGCAGGAACTGGTAGGACATTTGGACGCGCTGACCGAAACAGAACGGCAATCAGCACTTGCGCAAGTGAAGTTGACCGGCCTTCAGAAATTTTGCTTTGGCGGTGGCATTGCCATAGCGATTTTAGGAGCTCTTTTTTGTATTGCTGTTCCTCCACTTGGAATTATCGTGCTGGTGATTGGCGCAATGATGTTGATCAACCATTTCCAAAAAAAATCCAAGCTGGAACCCCGCCGTAAATCTTTGAACCAACAATTTGATGAGAAGAAGCAAAGCAGCGAACAAATACTGCGGGCGGTCTTGGCGGAGGTTGTCGACTACCGTTCCGAATTCAGTAAAAAAGATGGCGAAAGCCAAAAAGTGACCGACTTTTTATTGCAGCTTTCCCCAGAACAACACCTAAATAAAATAGCCGGAAGCAGCCGCAGAATTAAAATTATTCAGTAAGGAGTTAAACGACAATGGATGCGAAGGATAGAGCCGCTTTTATAAACTCGGTTGGAGCAGCAGTTCCTCAGACGTCCCAACCGGCTCCACAGACGGAGCAAAAAGAGGACCCGCCAGAGGGAATCTCCGACGTGGAACAATCCTCTGTTTTCGCAGAAGGACTTCCAGATTGGAATCTCGATCCGCCACAGACCGCGGTGAAAAGGAGACGCTCGTTGTGATGGCTTCCATTCAACCGCCACATACCTATGCTGAATGGGTACAGATATTGGATAAATTGCAGTCCAAAACAGAAGACAAGGCTGTTTTGCAGGCAATGCAAGAGGGCACAGTCAAATGGCAGGCAGGCGTTGCTGAGCGATTGACACGCAGGCTAGCGAATGCGGTCAACGCACGCATGAATATGGCGACCGATCAATTCCAGCAGAACATACTACATGCTGGCGATCAGGAAGGCTCTCTTGTCCAGGCGCTCCTAGCCCTTCGCCATGATCTGGCGTTTCTGTATGCGACAGCAGACATACCTGCCGTTCCGGAAAAGGAACGCACACAGCTCCGTGGCCTTATCAGGCAACAGGGCGATAAGATGCAGCGTTCGCTTGAAGATACTGCACAAAAAGATCGGTCTGGAAAGATGTCCAGCCTTGTCAGAAATAATCGAGTCAATGTATTGGAATAACATGCTAAATATTATTGCTATGGAAGGATGTAGAACGTGAGTGGTTTGCAAACTGCGCAGGATTTGCTTCACCGTTATACGGTTGCGCGAATCCCTTTTATCGCGATCAATACCATCGAACGGGCTAGAACGCTGGATATTCTCAAACAGATCTCGGAAGATTTGTCTCTCTCGTTTTTTGTTCATACGTTATCAAAAGGCGTATATGATCTGTCGACGGATAAGATACTGAACGAAGATAAATCCGTTTACGGCGCAGTTGATTTTATGAATGAACAGATGAAACGGAAGCAATATTTGACGCTGGTGCTGACAGAAATTCCCGACCTGAGTAGCGGCAACAGCGATGCCAGACAAATTTTGGACTTGGTTACGACCGCAAACGAATCCGGCGGAATGATCATCGTGCTCACCAACAACAGCATCTGGAATCAGCTGCAGCGCCTAGGTATGATTGTCAAAATTGATTTACCGAATGAAGACGAAATGTATGCCATTATCAGGAAGTACATTGATGATTACCGTAATGACATTCCGGTTGAATGGGATAATGACGACATCCGCGAGGCAGCTTCTCTGTTGGTAGGCGTTACAAGCATAGAGGCCGAAAATGTGATTGCTGCTCTGATTGCAAATAAACGCATTCAGAAATCAGATCTCGACGAGATTCGGTTTGCCAAAGATCGACTTTTCTCCGATATCACAGGGCTTGAGAAAATCGAAGTGGACGACAGTGTAAAGGACATTGGCGGCCTAGAAGGACTCAAAAAATGGCTCGATGAAAAACGGTTGCTGCTTTCGGCGCAAAAAAGGGATGAAATGAGAACCCGGGGGTTGCAGCCTCCGAGAGGCATCTTACTGGTTGGAGTACCCGGTTGCGGAAAATCTCTTTCAGCCAAGTCAATCTCTGCAAAGTGGAAGCTGCCGCTTTACCGGCTGGATTTTGCGACCGTTCAGGGAAGTTATGTGGGGCAGTCGGAACAGCAGCTCAAAGATGCGCTTACCACAGCCGAAAATGTGTCACCTTGCATCCTCTGGATCGACGAGATCGAAAAAGGGCTTTCCGGCGCGGGCAGTAGCAACGATGGCGGCGTCTCTACGCGGATGGTGGGACAATTTCTTTTCTGGCTTCAAGAATGTAAGAAACAAGTCTTTGTCGTTGCGACGGCGAACGACATATCGCTGCTGCCGTCCGAACTGTTGCGCAGAGGCCGGTTCGACGAGCTTTTCTTCATTGATCTGCCGACCACGGAGGAACGTCAGGAAATTCTTGCGCTATATATGAAAAAGTATTTGAAATTGGATATGGAAACGGCATTCGACAGATCTTTCACAAACCGCTTGTTGGAAGCCACCGACGGATTCACGGGCGCCGATCTGGAATCCACCGTGAGGGATCTTGCCTATCGCCAGATTGCAAACGACGATCTGGTGCTCGACGAAGCGGCAATCCTCACAATGATCAACAATGTCGTTCCCCTTTCTCAGACAAGCCCGGAAAAAATAGAGGCCATCCGCAACTGGGGCAAGGAAAGAGCGGTGCCTGCCTCCGGGAAGCCGATCGGGAGCGCGCAGCTTCAGGAGAAGAAAAACGCGCCAAAGATCCGCAAGGTGTTGGTTTGAGGCTTATACTGTGGGGAGCGTGATGATGAAACATGCCAAAGCCTTTATTGCATCAGCAGGCGCAAAATCCTTTGGAATATAAGAACTTTCTGAATACTTCCAAGATGCCGAAAACGGAAAAGAAAACACAGGCAGAAAATTTGACTATAAACCGTCTGCTGCGCAAGCAACGGTCGAAAGCATATCTGGATGCCCTGTGCAAGCTTGACGCTGGCGGTCACGTTCATAATTCAAAACAAGTTGAAGAAATTCAAAAAGCTATCCGAAGTGAATTTCCGGAGTTCGAGCTGGCAGGCATTTTAATCGGTTATGTCGCAGTCTGCTATTTGGGGAAACCATATGAAGTCCATACGCTCGACTTCACAGGAAATATAATTGAGCATTACAAGGCGGGACAAATGCTGCCCGATGGTATGGAAAAGGCTCGTTCCATTGCATTACATGGTGGCTATGCGTTTATCGAAGTGTATGTAGATTGCTATCGTGCGGTAAGCGCAAACGGCGATGTGGCTGTAGTGCCATGTTAAAAAGTATATTCTTTAGTGTGTAGCATGTCCCTATGCCCTATTGTAACTATGCAAAATTTTCATTATGTTTAAACGGCATTGAAAATGCTCATAGTAACCCTCGGATCATCTGCATCCTTTATGACCTAATATGACAATTTAAAATGGGAAGAGACGCGGCTTGTTATGATCGGCGTCTTTTTTATTTCCACTGTCCGTTTAACAAATCGGTTGTTGACCTTTTCATTACAACGCTTACCAACCTGCCCGAGGCGCGAGCTAAAATAAAGCTCGCTCGGCACACTTCCACATAAGATGCCGCCCGCGCACATCACTCATATGCAAAATCAGCATGCTCTATACATGACGTTGCTCTGATCACCGACCGGATGACAGAATGCGTCAATGACAGACAAGCCATCTTATCACTCTTAGATCCGGTTGAAAATGCAATGGCATGAAATTCAAAAAAGGAACACGCCCCATCAAACACGACTGTCGTGAACTTTTGGTACTCCTCCTCTCTCCCGCGAAGCAAGCATCATTTTCTTACCATGCGGGTTACCCGCTGCACCGCATCACAAGCGCTCCCCGCAACGAACAAGCAGGGAAGCGTTTCCGGCTCCCTGCTTGTTCGTACTTATGATGCAGGCCGTATCCGATACAGATCGGCTGCAAGCCCATGCTTGGCTTAAGTTCTATGCTCCGGTTACCGGCCGCACGTTGCCTCCTCTGACGGTGCAAAAGAAGTCATGCTAAATATGAGAGCATGGACGTTCAGCACGCAATGAAGGCCTCAGCCCCCTAAAAATGTTTACAGCTTTAGCAGCGCAAACAAACGCCGCAAACCAAAGCCAATGACGCTGTAAACGATCAGTGCAAAAACAGCTGACAAGTCAAGGGTATTCATACCGAAGACAATGGGATGGAAAATGTTTGCAAACGGCCGCAGCAGCGGCTCAGCCAGATGATTCAGCAAAATAACAAATGGCGTCGGATTTGCATTAAAAAAATGAAGCAAAATAGATAAAGCAACAATGATTTGAATAAAAACAAGCAAAATGCTAACGAGTTTCGGCAGCATACCGCCTTGCTTCTGTTTCACTGACACAATCTCACCTTCTTGCAAGCGTCCGCTTCGTTTCTTTATTGTCTATCTTAAGTGAAAAGCAGATAAGCGTCAAACGTGAAAACGTGCGGTGCGCCTCGCACCAAGCTTAAGCCGAACCTGTCATTTTATGCTGCTGCCTCAGGGCGCGCGGGATAGGTTTGCTTATAAAAATTACTTATTTAGAAAAACTTAGCTCTGCCAAGTCCTTTGGACGACGGTTGAGCCTTAGCTTTTCTTATACTTGGGTCCCGCTGACATCGATAAACGGTCTTAACGTATAAAAAATGGCCATGCTGTCTTTCAGCAAGGCCACCCCGCGCTGCTTCACGCCTGCTGGCTTTAGCGAGCAGGGCGCTTAACAACGCTCTGCGTCTTCAGGCATGCAAATACCCGTGTTCTTTTATCCTTCCACAAACCATCTGAACAGACAAATTGCTTTTTTAAACATCAGTGTTTCAGCCGTTCAGTCAGTGCCGTCTTCTCTGCTTCATAACCCGGCTTCCCGAGCAAAGCAAACATGTTTTTCTTATACGCCTCAACACCCGGTTGATCATAAGCATTAATGCCAAGCAGGAAGCCGCTCACAGCCACCGCTTTTTCAAAGAAGTACAGGAGATAGCCCAGGTGATGGGCTGTCAACTCAGGTACCGTCACAACAAGCTGGGGCACCTGGCCATCCGTATGGGCAAGGCGCACACCTTCAGCCGCTCGCTTATTGACGAAGTCAAGCGTCTTGCCAGACAGAAAATTTAGTTTGTCCAAGTTGTCGGCATCACTTTTAATCGCCACGTCGCTGCGCGGTGACTCAACAAGCACTGCCGTCTCGAACATGACACGCCGACCTTCCTGTACAAACTGTCCGAGTGAATGCAGATCGGTGCTGTAATCCGCTGATGACGGATACAGCCCTTTAAAATCTTTGCCTTCACTTTCGCCAAACAGCTGCTTCCACCATTCTGAAAAATAATGGAGATGCGGCTCATAATTAACGAGCATTTCGACTGTCTTGCCTTTATTGTAAAGAATGTTGCGCACAGCAGCATATTCGTAGGCCTGATTTTTTGCAAGTTCTGCCGTATTTAAATCGTCCGAAGCCGCACGAGCACCGCCCATCAGTGCATCAATATCAATACCGGCGACAGCGATCGGAAGCAACCCGACTGCCGTCAGCACAGAGAAGCGCCCACCGACGTCATCCGGTATTACGAAACTCTCGTAACCTTCGCTGTCTGCCAGTGTCTTAAGGGCACCGCGCGCCTTGTCTGTCGTCGCGTAAATGCGTTCGCGAGCGCCTGCCTTGCCGTACTTCTCTTCCAAAAATTCACGCAAGACGCGAAAAGCAACCGCCGGCTCGGTCGTCGTTCCCGACTTGGAAATGACATTGACCGATACGTCCTTATCCTTAAGCACGTCGAACAGCTCACTGAGATAGGTTGCGCTTAAACTGTTGCCGGCAAAAAAAACTTGCGGCGTGCGGCGCTTTTCTTTTGATAACTCATTATAGAACGAATGGCTGAGCGTCTGGATGACCGCACGAGCGCCGAGATAGGAACCGCCAATGCCGATAACGACAAGCACATCTGAATTGTTTTGAATTTTCTCCGCCGCTTGCTTAATACGGGAAAATTCGTCTTTATCATAAACCGTCGGTAAATCTAGCCAACCGAGAAAGTCATGCCCAGCCACTGTTTTTGCGGCAATCGCTTGGTGGGCAACCGCCACTTGCTCTGTTAAATAGTCCACTTCATGCTGTGAAAAAAAGGAAAGTGCGTGGCTGTAATCAAATGAAACCTTATTCCCCATTGAATAACTGCCTCCTAAATAAATAATCAGCGTCTGCTCAAAGACCGGCAAAGAGTATGCGTTTAAAAACAAGTAAGAATTTGCGCGCGGCGCGCGCTTGCGCCGCACCAACCGCCGTACCCGCTACCGATGAATGAACAACCGATAAAAGAATTAACTTCTTTAACTGTACAGAACCTGTTCAAGAAATTCAAGGCATCACCTTTGCCTGATAAACGCACATCTGCGATTATTTTATGTCAGTTTCGGCAGTGTACTCACATCGGCCGCTGCCATGAATAATTGCATGAGAAAACGACGATCCTAAACGGTGCAACGGACAGGTAAACGTTGACGAGCAAAGGAGGAACAACCCATGAGCGGTTTACAAAGAACGTGCCTTGCGCTTGCGATAATCGGCGGCATCAACTGGGGTTTGATCGGTTTTTTCCAATTCGATCTTGTCGCGGCTATCTTTGGCGGAATGAACGCCGCCCTCTCACGCATTATCTACGGCATCGTCGGATTAAGCGCCCTTTACTGCCTCACCCTTCTGTTTAAACCAAGTGAAGCATTTGTCCACGAACATCAGACTGAAACGCGCTGAGCCTATTTTCGGCTATCGGCGTGGCTTATGTAAAGAAAGATCCCTCACAGTGAAGGGATCTTTCTTTACATTAATAAAGCCTAAAGTTTTCAGCAGACACGCGTGTATAGAGAAAACTGGGCAATGCCGAACCCCAAATTCTTTTAGGGCACAGCACGCCGAATGCATGGGCCGCAGTCGCATGGCATCTCCCACCAAAAACTTGAGTCCACAGACTTTTTTAAATGCAAAACAGTCAATCTATGCGCATGGTCTCGCGCCACCTGACAAGCCGCACAGCCTTATACCAGCTGCAAGTCGTCGGCCGATACACTTTTCTCAATATAGATACGATGCCACAGCATGAACATCAAAATCGTCCAAATCTTGCGGCTGTTATCAAACTTATCACTGCAATGGTCCTCAAGCAGCTTCAACGCATAGCCTTTGTTAATCCAAAGATCCGTACCGCTGCTTTTGATCAACGCTTCGGCCCAATCATGAATTTCATCTTTTAGCCACACGCGAATCGGCACCGGAAAACCGAGCTTTTTGCGAAATAAAATGGAGTCCGGCACGATGCCGCGCATCGCTTCTCTGAATGCATACTTTGTCGTGCCCTCCGCTGTTTTCAACGAGGTCGGCAATGTGCGCGCAACGTTAAGTACCTCCGTATCCAAGAACGGTACACGCAGCTCAAGCGAATTAGCCATCGTCATGCGGTCAGCTTTGACAAGAATATCCCCCCGCAGCCACGTCTTCAGATCGACAAGCTGCATCTGCGCCACCTTGTCATAATTTGCGCCTTGATTATAAATCGGCCGGGTCACATCAGTGAACGGAGCGTCACTTTTGTATGTTTTTAAGAGATATTTCTTTTCGCTTTCATTGAACATAAATGCATTGCCGACATAGCGTTCATTCATCGGTGTTGTGCCGCGCAGCAGATAGCTTCTTCCCTTCATCCCGACCGGCAACTGCGACGCCACAGCCTTCATGACACGTCGGCCGGCATTAGGCACCGCGTCAAACCATTTCAAAGCGAGCGGTTCCCGGTAAATGTTATAGCCGCCGAACAACTCATCTGAACCTTCACCGGAAAGCACAACTTTGACGTACTTCCGTGCTTCACGGGCGACAAAATAGAGTGGAATCGCCGCCGGATCGGCAACCGGATCGTCCATATGCCAAACGATCTTTGGCAGCTCTTTAAGAAACATATCCGGCGTAATTTCAACAGCGTGGTTTTCAACGCCAAGTTTCTCCGCCGAATCACGGGCAATATCAATTTCATTGTAGCCTTTACTTTGGAAACCGACTGTAAAGGTCTTGATATTCTCATTAAAGCGCTTGGCGAGTGCGACAATGCACGTCGAATCAATACCGCTGGAGAGAAAGGCACCAACCGGCACATCGCTGCGCATATGCATCTTCACAGAATCTACAAGCACATGTTGAATCTTATCTTTTGCTTCATTAAGTGTCTGAGCGACAGGCGCAAAAGTCGGCTGAAAATAAGCATGCACCTCCAGCGGTTCACCCGGCTTCTTCAACAAATAATGGCCCGGTTCAAGCCGCATGATGTCTTCAGCCAGTGTATAGGGTTCGGGTACAAACTGGAAGGTCATATAGTACTGCAGCGCTTTCTCCGACAATGGATGGCTGTCCTCACCGGTCAGCAAACTTTTTTTCTCAGATGCAAGAAAAAGGCCCTCCGAAGTTTCCATGTAATAAAGTGGTTTGATGCCGAAATGATCGCGGGCGGCAAACAGCGTCTTCTCCTGCTTGTCCCAGATGACAAAAGCGAACATACCGCGAAAATACCGGAGACAATCTGTGCCTCGGTCAGCATACATCGCTGCAAGCACTTCCGTGTCAGACGTCGTATTAAACGTATAGCCCTTTTCAATCAGTTCTTCGCGAAGTTCAAGGTAATTGTATACCTCTCCGTTATAGATGAGGTAGTAGCGTTCGTTTTCATAAGGCAGCGGCTGATGCCCGCCCGCAAGATCGATGATGCTCAGGCGGCGAAAAGCAAGCTGCACATATTGATCGGTATAAAAACCACCGTCGTCCGGACCGCGATGCGCGATAATACTTGCGCGTTCAGTCATCTGATTCTGATCGTGGCGATCCGGCTCAAGCGCCCCCTTGTTGGCGATATAGCCGCAAAATCCGCACATCTGAACGTCCCCTTTCACAAATAGCATGTCTTTCAATACTTTAGTTTATCATTGCCGCTGAAAAAAGAATAGCGTGATCGGTGAATCAAAAACAATTATTTCAATTGTCGATCATCGCTTGCCTGTCCGCGTTCAATGAATAGATCCTGAATCGGCACTTCAAGAATCGCCGCCACCTGTGCCAGCATTTCCGCTGAAATCTTATGTATGCCTGATTCAAGGTAATAATATCCGTTCTGGCTCCGGTAGCCAAGTTTCTCCGCCATTTGCAATAAGGTCATGCGTTCCTTGCGTAACCGGCGCATTTTCATGAGATCAGGAACAAGCATCTGATACCCCTCCAAAATAACCGTATTGGAAATCTAATACATATTATAGCATATACAGCATGTCATTATTTCCTATTTGGTAATTAACGTTTCCCTTTTGTCAGTCCATGCTAATATTTTTTATAGCATTGATTGAAACATCGTCTCGGAGGCTCAAGGATGGGAAATCAGCTTGGCAGCAGGATTCGCTTTCTTCGCGAGGAACGAAATCTGTCACAAATTGAGATGGCCAAGCGGCTGCTAATATCAAATGTTCAACTTAACCGGTATGAATCCGGCGCGCGCAAGCCTGATCCGGACATGCTGCTCGTTATTGCTGACTTTTTCCGAGTGTCCACTGACTACTTGCTTGGCCGCACCGATCGCGTTCAGGAGGATACAACAACATATGACGGCAAAGCGGATTGTTCGCTGCTCAGTGGATTAAAGCAACATCCGGCTTTCACAGCCATCGTGCGTCAGGGACTCAAAGACGAACGCAAGCGAAACTTGCTGATTCGCATTTGGCAGGCGATCGACGACGGAAAGTGACGCTTTCCCAGCCAGAGCCCATTAGACACGATTCGCTCGCTCGAACAACGCATCGGGTGAGTCCAACAAACATGACAGCTAGACCGGGCAGCCGTTTAAGTCCAAGAAATGGGCCCAACTGAATGTTTTCAAATTTGAAAAGCAAGACATGCAGGATGTCCTTTTCAGATCCTGTACGTCTTGCTTTGTTCAATATTAAAAATTTTTGTACATGCCGGCAGATACCCCATGAAGAAAGCCAGGCTCTTGCGGCGAGAATAGGGTCTTAGCGTTTTTATATTTGGTTCCGCAGCAGTCTTTATTTTTTTAACAACGTATAAGACAACAAATCACTTTTGAACGGCCCCACTTGCTTGAGGACACCGGCGGACATGCACTGACATCTTGAAGACACAGCGTGCCAACCGCAAGTACATACCGCCCTCTACAGTCTGTTCAAGGATACATGCGACATGCAAAGCCGCAACGCGATGACCCGGCAACTCAGCGCGGCTAAAATTTCCGAAGATGCATGACAAAAAACTGCCTACTTTAATTCGAAGATCTCAAAGAAAGTTGAATTTGCCCTTCTTAACCATAAGACCCAGTCCACCAAGATGTAAAAGATAACGGTCATCCGCAATTTTTTTCATCGCCGAAGCCGACTTTCCAGTCAGTTTTTTGCCAAATACCGTGCCGATGCCAACTTTGTTTCCGAGCGAAGCGAGCGTGCCTTGCGGATGATAGGCAAAGGGTTCGGTTGCCTCGTTTCTGATCAAATGTTTCAAATTACGTGCGACAAAAACTGATTCTTGCACCGCCATTTGTGCCGTCGGCGGATACGGACGCTCACCTTCCTTGGGAAAAATGACAGCGACGTCGCCGACAGGAAAAATGTGGCTATCCACTTTTGCCGTTAAATCAGCATTCACCTCAAGTTTGCCGCGGTTGGTTTCCAACCCGGAAGCGGACGGAATGGCGCTGGCCTTAACGCCGCCTGTCCAGACAACCGTGCCGGCTTTGATGGCTTCCATTGATTCACTGTCTTTCTTCTGCACTTTCACGCCGTCTTCAGTCGCTTCTTTAATAAATGTACCAAGGCGAAAGATAACGCCCTTGCTCTCAAGGTACTTCTGTGCGTAGCCGGCAAGATCCCTGGAAAAAGGCGGCAGAATCATGGGCAGCCCTTCAACGTTGATGATCTTGATCTTCGATAACGGAACACTATACTGTCTGGCCAGCTGTGGCAAACGGTTCACCAGTTCGCCGATGAATTCAATCCCGCTCAGTCCGGCCCCCCCGACAACAATCGTTAAATTATCGTCAGCTGCACCGTCCGTTTCAGAGCGGCCGGCATAAGCGGCAAATTGGCTTTCAATGTGATCGCGAATTTGACAAGCCGTATCCACATTTCGAATGGCAAATGCATACTTATCAAGGCCTGGGATGCCAAATGTGTTAGATTCAAAGCCGAGGCCAATGACAAGGTAATCATACGGCTGTTCGCCATTTTGCAAAATCACTTTTTTATTCTCGTGATCGATGGAAACGACTTCATCTTGAATAAATGTCACACGCCGCGTATCAATGACTTGATTAATAAGCACGCGCACTTGATTTGCATCGTATGTCCCCGCAGCTGTTTCATGAAGCAGTGTCGTCTGATAGTGGTAATTATGCTTGTTCACGAGTGTAATATCCGCCTCATCTGCCGCCAGCTCTTTCGTCAAGTGAACTGTTGTCATCAAACCGCCATAACCTGCGCCAAGAATCAGAATTTTTGGTTTCCCCATAAGGCATCCACCTTTATGTTTGATATTTTTATCACAATAATTTCATCTCTAATATTATGTCTTTTTTGTTAACATTACAATTAATACGCTTTAATTGTAACTTAATTTATATCTTTTTTTACAATCAAAATATATAATATATATTTCGCATTTTTGATTAATATCATCATCACACTATGAGCCTTTATTAATGGTCGATGAGATTAGAAAAGCTTGGTACGGCCAAGTCCCTTTGGACGACGGCCGGGCCTTAGCTTTTCTTATACTTAGTCCCGCTGACATCTTTAATCCTTCTTAAATGTATTAGAAAAGCTTGGCGCGGCCAAATCCTTTGGACGACGGCCGGGCCTTAGCTTTTCTTATACTTAGTCCCGCTGACATTCATATACTTAAAAAAAAGACGGCCCACTCGTCTGAGCAGGTCGTCTCCTGTGTCATAGATTATAGCTGAATGTATGCTTTAACGATTGTCCATCTGGAAATAATACCCAGTGCAGATCGTTTTTGCTTCTCCGCGCATCAAGACGTGCCCGCTCGCTTCATCCCACCGAATGACCAGATCGCCGCCCGCCAGATGCACCGTAAGCGGTTGGCCTTTCGCCGCTCGTCCTTCAAGGATAGAGGCGACGACCGCTGCGCAGGCACCAGTCCCGCATGCCTGCGTGATGCCCGACCCTCTCTCCCACACGCGGTAAGCGAAAGCATCAGGGGAAAGCGTTTGGATGAAGCCGATGTTTGCTCCATCAGGAAAAAGCGGATCCGTGTCAGCCAGCTGCGAACCAAGAAGGCGAATGGGTGCCTTTTCGATATCATCGACAAAAAATAAGGCATGGGGATTGCCCATTGACACTGCAGTGAAACGGTAAGTGTCTGAACCGACTGTCAGCGCCTCGCGAATGACGCTTTGAGACACGTCACCACCAGCTACAGGAATAAGACCGCGCTCAAGAATGGGCGCCCCCATATCGACCGTCACCGCCAGCACTTCGCCGCCGTTTCCATGTACGCGGGCCTGTTTGACTCCCGAGAGTGTCTCAATGTCCACTGTCTGCCCCGCAACCATTCGATGCTCTACTGCATATTTTGCCACACAGCGCAGCCCATTGCCGCAGTTTTTTGCCTCTGAGCCATCTTTATTAAAGATCCGCATACGCACATCCGCTTGGACGGACGGCAGAATAAGAATTAATCCGTCGGAACCGATGCCACGTGCCGGGTCAGAAATATCACGAGCCAGCTGGGCAGGATCAGAAATTTCAAGTGGCTGACTAAGGCCGTCCATATATATATAACAATTACCGAGTCCGTGCATTTTCGTGAATGGATATCGTATCGGCATGCTTCAATCGCTCCCCATCTCTATCTTAGCCAGTGGCTTGCCCAAATGTAATCGTCATCCATCCGTTCGATCACGAGCCGTTCGTGGCAGCATGGCAGGATGATCGTGGTTTTAACACCGTCATAAGCATCTGTTACCCTGCTTTTTTTTAATGGCAGCAAAATAGGCGACGCCTGACAAAACGGACACTGTTCAAAATAATAATCACCGGCAACCCGTTCGTACGGCCAGCTGTAGTGAAAATCCAACATCCGATCAGAACTCCCTACATGCATTCTTCATACCAGTCCTGCAAAATCGCCGTCCGGTCGCTGACTGATATAGTCAACGACCGCTTTAAGATCCACATACCCTTCGGCAATGATCTCCTCACCGGATACAACAAGCGGATAAAAAAGCTGATTGCTTTTAATTTGTTCGCAAAATTGTTCGTCGCAATGATTTTGCGGATCATCAATGTCCACATATCGCACGTGCAGCTCCGCGCCAAACTTTCGTGCAAGCGCGGCCTGAAGCCACTCCGCCGTCGCACGTGAAGGCGGTGACTGCATACATGAGGGACAGATCGCCTCAGCACCATAGACAGTAAAATTCATGTTTTTCCTCCGGTCTGACCTAGCGTCTTGATAATACTATAGCATGTTCAGCTGAAAAGACAAACATCGGAATCGACCAGCGAGCAAGGCATGAAGCGTGCCTGTTGTGCACAATATGGGAAATGACAGACGGAGGTCTTAAACTGGATCTTCAGGAAATATTCGGAAATTCATCTGCGCGTGGCGGATGGCTATGTCTGGCTCTATGACAATCATCAGCTGACGGTTTAATTTAAAGCCCTTTTTATTTTGAATCACTCGTTATCAACAGCAATGTCGAACGAGTGTAAAAAATCGGTACAAGCGGCCATACATCAGCATCTTCAGGCTTTCTCGTTATACATTTTGGGAACGCAGGTGCAAATTTAGCTTTATTCATATCAGATCAGCGACTGGACGTGAATGGTCAATATCACAAATTATTGTTAAAAAAATTTAATTTTTGGCATTTCTCATTTCCGGATGAGGTTAGCCATCATCTTTTTTCTTCCAACATCGGCGTGACCTAGGTGAACATGCCTGCAAAATACATCTATACAAATAAAATAATGAGTCCTAATGATTGAATGAATGTCACCATCTGGACCCTTTTTTACCCTGCTTAAGGGTCTTTAAAGCATCCAAAGTCCCGATCACTTGGCGTTCTGCCCGCTAAACCCGTTGATCAGAAAACAGCATGCTCTGCAATAGATTTTTCACTTTAGAAAAGTTATACTAATACGTAGTAAACGATGTGCGTTTAGCACAAAGGAGGAATTTCTGCGGCATGTACCAACAGGTAGCAGAAGCCATCGCCAAACTGCGCCCTTACTTGCGACGTGACGGCGGTGATGTTGAGTTGGTCAGTGTTGTCAACGGGGTCGTCAGCGTTCGGCTGCTCGGCGCTTGCGAGGATTGCCCAAGTTCAACAGTCACGCTCAAAGCCGGTATCGAGCAGGCTCTTTTAATTCATGTCCCGGGCATAACAGAAGTTAGGCAAGTTTTGTAACAGCGCGCCGCGACCTGCTCAAAGTCGGCGGTCATCTTGCCGCTCTTTTGAATATTTTTTTAAACGGACTGCCGGGCAGTTCGTTTTTCAATTTCTACAATACCGCAGTCCGTCGCGGCCTCATCAGCCATTCAGGCACATCCAGTTGCGAATACCGCAAAGCAAGCCATGTCAAGATTTGTTCATAGGTCTCGGTTTTCTGTTCGTTCACCGACATCACGTCCGTAAGCAATGATCGATCTTCATACTCGCTGCCGAACAGATAGCGTTCACAGCACTCCACATATGAGAGCGGAAAAAGCAGGCGGCCGATCAACCGTGCCGCACAAGCCGTTGTCAAAGGAAATACGGCCTCATAAGCATCAAGTGCCTCCTGTGCCGCATCAATCACCTCGCCGCCGTCGCGTGTCCAAACAAGCAAGCGTAACCATTCAGCCAAATCACGTGACCGCTCGTCGGCCACCCACGTGGCCGGGTTCTCCGGATAAAGAGACGCACGCCCCGCAAAGCGGAAGTGCGTCACAACAAGCGGTTCGCGTGCATGATCCAAATCACAGTCAACGAGATATTGCACTGCATTTTCACCGCAACCGGAAAAGTACGGAAAGCTTTGAAAAAAAAGTCGTTCAAAATCACTTTTTGCACCTTCACGGCCAATTGCGTCATATTTATTTTCCAGAGCGTCAAGACTTGCAGCCAACCCGTCTGTGCGTTGATAGCCTTCTGCCTCAGGAAAAGAACGGGGGTCCAAACCCCGTGTCAGCAGATGGAAAGTGGCAAGATCACCGCCAAGATTAAGCGATTCTTTCGGGCCGTCCGGCAGCAGAGTCAGCACTTCGGGTTGACTGCCAAAGACTGTGCGCAGACTGCCTTCACGATTCATCAGCAACCGGCAGACAGGTAAGTTCGACTGCTCATGCACATGCTCTGCGAGAATGGCCAGCGCTTCAATATTTTGATGGTAGAAGTGATCGACGGGCTGAAGAAGCAGCCGAAGCGGCTGCTGGTTACCCATCCGGTCAAGGGCATAGTGACGGGACACAAGTGCCTGAAAGTCCGCGGTCATCTGGATTCCTCCCGCGCGAGCCGGATTCCGGAAACATCGCCGTACATGCCGCGCACTTTAATATATGCCCCGGCTGCTCGATATTTGCATAAAACACTGCGCAAGGCCTCAGTCCAAGTCCCACTCGCTCAATGCATGACACACATAAGTCGGC
The DNA here is from genome assembly GCA_047722915.1 of Sporolactobacillus sp. Classification (GTDB taxonomy): domain Bacteria; phylum Bacillota; class Bacilli; order Bacillales; family Sporolactobacillaceae; genus Sporolactobacillus. The sequence goes on along the minus strand of JBDNZQ010000012.1, from coordinate 63,375 downwards.
TGAGCCGGCTTGCCTGCCAATGCCTGTTCACTTGTCACTCCTGTCAGCACGAGCATTGTATCCAGTCCGGCGCGGATACCTGCCATGATGTCGGTATCATAATTGTCACCGATCATAACCGTCGTCGCCTTTTCTGCACCGAGTACGTTGAGCGCCTGCTCAATCATAATTGGCTCAGGTTTGCCGATGTATACGGGGGTAACACCCGTCGATACGGCAATGACAGCTGTCAGCGCGCCGTTCCCTGGTGCGAGGCCACGCTCATTAGGCAACGCCACGTCCGGATTGGTTGAAATGAAGTGAGCACCTGCGCGCACGGCAAAACAGGCTTTCTCGTATTTTTGATAATTAATCGTCCGGTCCATACCAAACACGACATAGTCTGGCTGCCGATCGTCAAAACGCAAACCCGCCTTGCTCAGCTGGCCAATCAACCCTTCTTCACCAATTGCAAACACCGAGGCATTTGGCTTTTCCTGTGCTACAAAACGCGCTGCCGCCATCCCCGTCGTTAGTACATCAGCAGCGCTGCACGGAATGCCGTAGCTTGACAACTGAATGGCCACCTCATCGGCTGTGCGCGTCGAATTATTAGTAATGAACAAATAGTCAAGACCGCGTGCCTTCAGCTCCTTGACAAATGCCACTGCCTCAGGAATCGGTTCTTTTCCGCGGTAAACCGTGCCGTCCAAATCAAACAAAAACGTCTTGTAACTACCGTATTTCATATCTTTCTGCCCCCAACTTCTCCGACTCTTTTTCTATGCACATCGCATGCGCGACAGCGCGTCTTTGATTGGCAGCCTATTGAGGTTTGCCAACTGATTATCCCTGCCGCTCAGAACGTGCCGGAGCGCCGGGCAATTTATGCAAAACAAAATATGCGCAACCAAAGCTGCAATATTCCATTAAATAATCGACAAGCGTGCTGATGCGCGTGTCAAATGTTGATTTTTGATTTTTGTCTTCATAGAAACCGCGCAGGCGAAGCTGCTCATAGCCCCAGTCACCGACCACATAATCGAACTTGCTCAGCACATCGCTGTAACGTTTAAGGAAGGCTTCGTTATCCCAGCCATTGCGCACATTTTCAATGACTTCGTAACGCTGGCGCTCGACGGACACAATCGTTTTCATGCTGTCCCCCACATGATCTTATTTTTAGAGCAACTTGGCACGGCCAACCAAGAAACGGTCTCGAGCAGGTCAGAGTCTGCTGAAGTTCGTCGGCACCATGCTTTCAAACGGCACGTGCTGATTAAACCCTTTAAAGCTGCCAAGATTTCCGTTCTTTATTATAGCAGAATGTATGCATCCGTGGAAAAGCGTAGCGCTAAATTTGCACCTGTTCATCATTTAAAACATGCAGGTTGTTTAACAAATAGAGAGAAACGTGTCAGAAAGACCGGGCAAAAAACAGCCCGGTCTTTTAAGACAGCGGTGCTCCGGCTTCGCCAGTCGCGGACGATCCGTCAGCCTCCTCAAATAGATAACATTTGTTGCAATGCCATTCAATGCAGTGTTCCGACTTCCTGCTCAGCCATGCGCCTTTTGGCAGCGGAACAACTGCGGCCAGAAACAAAGCAAGCAGTCAGTGGCTGCCTGAGGAGGTGGATGACTTAGCCGGTTTCTCGATCGGTACCGCAGGCGTTATGCCTTCACCGTTCCCACTGCTGTAATAATAAGGCACATTCAAAGGCAGGACACGTGATCCAAGCAGCAGATGCTGCTGAATCGTTTCGGACTTCATGGCAAAAGGAACGATGACGTCAACCTTTACGCTGATGTCAAGATAAACCGTGACGACAACGGTATTAATACCGACATTTTGGTATGTCCAATGCACATCATTCTGAATGTTGCTGACAACTTCCATTTCCACCGGTATGGTCGGCCCATAATTGCTCAACAAGGCATTGTTTAAAATCTGTCCGAGCGGAATGTCGGCAATCACTGCTTCTCCCTGCGGATGTGCTTCATAGCGCAGATCTTTCTCAGGTCCGTTCGTCAGCGAAATCTGTCCTTTCTCAGTCGCGCGCAGAAACCAAAGAACGCGGTCAGCAATCAGGCTTTTTAAATGATTGACAGCCTGAGCATTCAGTGAATAATCGACAACTTCTTGCTTTTTATTCAAACGCGTGGCAATCAGTTTGTTCATATCAATCACCGGAAGCGGATTGGGGTCGGCCGAACCGGACAGGTTAGTCAGCACATCCTCGCCCTGCCCGTAATTAATGGCATAATTACCGATTTGTTCCGCCTGAGTCAGCGCAACGGCCATTACCGCCGGCTTCATCTGCTCATTGACAAGCCAGATGCCGGCGGCTGTAAAAAGCGAAAACAAACCGACTGTGACAAGAAAGACGCGCTTGAAGGACACGGTACGCCGGCGGTAGCGCCTGCTGGCTTTAAACATGACAACCCCCCTATCACCACACTATATGCGCAGTGAAGGGGGGATTAGAAGGGCAGACCACAGTGAATTCAGTCGTCACGTCAGCGTTCGGCAGATGAATCGGAAACCATCTTCAGCAAAGCATCGCTGCCACGCAGCCCCGGATGAACGCCCAACGCCTCTGCCGCAACCGTCACTTCTGCAAGCGGCGCATCCAGCAATTCCTGCAACGTGTGAACCCCCTGAGCTTTGCCGGCAATAATGCCGCGATCCGCAAGTCGCTCATTAAGCAGCCCTACATCCAGCGCCCCGCACATAATATATCCTTTTTCTCCCGCCACGACGAGCAGCGTAGTTTTTGGCAAGCGTACAGTCACCCCGCGAAAAAAATGACCGTCAAGCACAACCGGTTCAAGTTCAATCATCACTTACGCCTCCTCTGAGCTCAGCCTATGCGCCGACAGGCACAGAAGTGACAAGACAGCATAATTAAACGTGAATCGGTGAGGCGGCCGGTTCATTCGGACCCATCTGCAAACGCCAAGCCAACAAGTCGCGCAGCGTCTCCGGAAGATAGAATTGCTGCGGTGCCGAGACAATCGGCGGCAGCATATGTCCGAATGTGAACATATCGATCGTGCCAACACTGTATATTTTACCAAACACGACGGGCAGATCATCAATTGTTACATCGCACACATGCCTTTTGCCATCGCGCGTCACAAGGCGATACTTGAGATGACTGAAAACAAGCTGACCGATGACCTTTCCGCGAAAGCCGAATCCTTTGAGGGCGTAATTCTGAAAGCTCACTCCGAGCCCCCTTTCGGCAATTTCAACAAGCTGGGCGCCACTCAGTGTCACACGACACGGATTGATGGGATGGGGACAAATTTGGTGAACTTGATAGCGCGTCACCGTTCCTGCCGGCAAGCCGTCCAGTATGGCACCGGCATTCACAAGGCCGATGTCAGCATCGCACCAATTTCTCAGCGCATCGGCAAGCAAACCGCTGATTTCGCTGTCCTGATACCACTTTGAAACGAGCGGCTTCTTTAGTACGGCGATCGGCTGTTGCATGCGGGCTATCCCGGCCGCGCTGAGCTCTTTCACCTGCCGATCGGCAGCCGGATCGGCCGCTTCACGCAGTGTAATTAAATCGGCACCTTTGTATGCTACGCGCCCTTCATCTTGATCGTATTCAATCGTAATGTGGCCGGCATAGCGGCCATACTTGCCGGCTTGAGCAATCAGCGTCCCGTTGACGACTTCCCCTTGTTCAAGGGCATGGTGAGTATGGGCACCAATGATGACATCAATACCGGTCACTTCTTCGGCAACGAGCCGGTCAAAGGGCAGACCAACATGTGACAACAGCACAAGCACATCAACTTGCGGACGGAGTTCATGAACAAGCGGACGCAGCGTCTCAAGCGGGTCGTGCACATCCCAACCAAGCAAGCGATAAAATTTTGGATAAGCGGCAGTTAGGCCAATGAATCCGACGCTCACGCCCGCCATGTCGCGGATCATGAAGGGGCGGCACCAGTCCGGTCGCTCCCCGCTGTCCTCAAAAAGATTGGCGAGCACAACAGTAAATGCCCGTGTGCTGTATGCCGCGCCAATCTGCGCTTTCGTAAAAGTAATGCCCTCATTGTTGCCGATTGTCACCGCATCATAGTGTGCATCATTGAGCAGCTGCACGTTACCGGTACCGAGCAGTCCCTCAGTCAAAGGATTGACACGGTCCATATGATCGCCAAGGTCGAGTGTCAAGTACGGTTCGTTCAACTGATCGAGCCGAGAACGCTCAATATTCAAATAGTGCACAAGAGCACCCCAGCGCTGAAAATGACTGTGGAGATCATTCGTATGAAATAAATGAAGCGTGAGCATAACAGCCCCCCTTTCCTTTGCCGCCCGGGCGGCTACTTGCCGTTTCCACACTTTTTCATTGTAATCCTGCATGTGAGGAAGGGCAACCGGGTCGGCCTGTACTGATCAATTAAAAAAAACGAAGCGCTTTGGCAGCCCCATACGGACAGCCAAAGCGCTTCGGGCAATCGATCGCTTCGTCAGCCGATCGACCCTTCCATATTGTACTTGATCAGCCGGTTCATTTCGACCGCATATTCCATCGGCAGCTCTTTGGTGAACGGTTCAATGAACCCCATCACGATCATCTCCGTCGCTTCCTGTTCAGTCAGCCCGCGGCTCATCAGATAGAACAGCTGCTCCTCGGAGATCTTCGACACCTTCGCCTCATGCTCCATCGAGATGTCTTTATTCAACACTTCATTGTATGGAATCGTGTCAGAGGTGGACTTCGCGTCCATAATCAGCGTGTCACACTCGATGTGCGAGCGGGAGTTATGCGCATTGGGCGCAAAATGCACTTTGCCGCGGTACGTTACGTTGCCGCCGTCCTTGGCAATTGATTTGGAAACAATCGTTGAGGACGTATTCGGTGCCAGATGGATCATCTTTGCCCCGGAATCCTGATTCTGTCCGCTGCTGCCAATGGCAATCGTCAGCGTATTACCGCGTGCGCCTTCTCCTTTTAAAATACATGCCGGATATTTCATCGTCGTGCGCGAACCGATGTTGCCGTCAACCCATTCCATCGTCCCTCCGGCTTCCACGATCGCACGCTGCGTTACGAGATTATACACATTGTTGGCCCAGTTTTGAATCGTTGTATATCGGCAGTACGCATTCTTATGAACATAGATTTCAACGACACCGTTATGCAGCGAACTGTTGGAGTAAACCGGCGCCGTGCAGCCCTCCACATAGTGAACAGAGGCACCCTCGTCAACGATAATCAACGTGCGCTCAAATTGCCCCATCTTCTCAGAGTTAATGCGGAAGTACGCCTGCAGCGGTGTCTTGCATACCACGCCTTTCGGAATGTAGACAAACGATCCGCCCGACCAGCAGGCGGCATTCAAAGCTGAAAACTTATTGTCCGCATACGGAATCACCTTGCCGAAATAGTGGCGAAGCAATTCTTCATGTTGTTGGATGGCCGAATCGGTATCAATGAAGATAACGCCTTCTTTTTCCAGATCCTTCTTCATGTTGTGGTAGACGACTTCAGACTCATACTGAGCGGATACACCGGCCAGATATTTGCGCTCCGCTTCGGGAATACCGAGCCGGTCAAACGTATTCTTAATCTCTTCCGGTACCTCTTCCCACGAGCGTCCTTGATTCTGCACCGGTTTTACATAATACGTGAGGTCGTCAAAGTCGATGTGCCCCAGATCAGCTCCCCACGTCGGCATCGGCCGTTTTAAAAAATGATCCAACCCTTTCAGCCGATAATCAAGCATCCACTGCGGTTCATGCTTCTTCGCCGATATTTCTCGAACGATGTCCTCGCTAAGCCCGCGTTTCGTGTGGTAAACAGATACATCCTTATCTTTAAAACCATACTTATAGTCGTCAATTTGCGGAACCTGCTGTTCGGTTGCCATCGAAATCCTCCTTTTCGCCGTGCTGACGGTCGGTCCTATTCGCGTTAATCAGCAGTTGATGCCTGAACGGCTTGCTGCAGCCCCTTCTCCATGGCTTTCCAGGCCAGTGTAGCACACTTAATGCGTGCCGGATATTGCGACACACCGCCGAGCGCTTCTGCATCGCCGAGTTCAAGATCGTCGTTGTGTTCCCGGCCCTGAACCAATTCAGAAAAATCATAGATCAGTTCATGGGCCTGCTCAACGCTCAGTCCTTTCATCGCTTCTGTCATCATCGACGCAGACGCCTGACTGATGGCGCAGCCGTTGCCGTCAAAGCGAACCTCAACGATTTTTCCATTCTCAACGCTCACCGACACATGAATTTTATCACCGCACGATGGGTTATTCATGCTGACAGCCGTGCCGTTCAGCTCGTCAAGATGCCCGTGGTTGCGCGGATTTTTATAATGGTCCATGATCACTGAACGGTAGAGCTGATCCAGATTATAAGACATGGCCAAAGAACTCCTTTGCTTGCTCAATTCCGCGAGCGAGTGTCTCCACCTCGTCCAACGTATTATAGAAATAAAAACTCGCACGCACCGTCGATTCACAGCCGAGCGCACCCATGAGCGGTTGCGCGCAGTGGTGACCGGCACGCACGGCAATGCCTTGCATATCCAGCGCGGTCGATACGTCGTGAGGATGGACGCCGTCAATATTAAAGGAAATTAAGCCGGCGCGCGACACCGGACCGTAGACTCTCACGCCTTTCAGGTGTGACAGCTGCTCGTAGGCTGCCTCGGCAAGCTGTTGTTCATAATCATGGATGTCATTCATGCCGATCGCCGATAAGTAATCAATCGCAGCCCCAAGTCCGATCGCCCCCGCAATATGCGGTGTGCCTGCTTCCATTTTCCAAGGCAGATCAGCCCACGTCGCATGGTAAAAGTCCACTTCATCAATCATTTCTCCACCGGTGCGCACCGGTTCCATAGCCTCAAGCAGTGCCTCTTTGCCATAAAGCACACCGATGCCGGTCGGCCCGATCATTTTGTGCCCCGAGAAGGCGAAGAAATCTGCATCCAGGTCGCTGACGTCGATCGGCTGGTGGGGGGTACTTTGGGCGCCGTCGACAACCATGATTGCGCCGTGCGCGTGTGCGATCACAGCCATTTCTTTAACCGGATTCACCGTGCCAAGCACGTTGGACACATGCGTGCATGAAACGATCTTGGTGCGATCTGTAATCGTGCGCCGCACATCTTCGAGGCTGAGTGTCCCGTCCTGCCGCATCGGAAAATAACGCAGCACGGCACCGGTTGCGCTTGCCACCTGCTGCCACGGAATCAAATTGGCATGGTGTTCCATCGGTGAAATAACAATTTCATCCCCCGGTTTAAGTTGTGTGCGCCCATAGCCGTAGGCGACAAGGTTCAGCGAGTCAGTCGTCCCACTTGTATAAATAATTTCTTTGGCACTTGCTGCGTGAATGAAAGCTGCGATCTTTTCACGCGCTTCTTCGTAACGGTCAGTAGCAATCGTGCCGAGTGTGTGAACGCCCCGGTGCACATTGGAATTATAATGTTCATAGTAGTCAACAAGGCTGCGGATCACCGCCGTCGGTTTTTGTGACGTCGCTGCATTATCAAGATAGACGAGCGGATGAGCGTTCACTTCTCGGCTGAGAATCGGGAAGTCTTTGCGAATAGCCTGAATATCCATTAACCAACCTTCCTTTCAATAAGGTCGGCCAGCTGCGTGCGAACCCCTTCGACCGGAAGAAGATCAACAACCGGTTGCAGAAAGCCTTCGACAATCAGTTTCTCGGCCATTTCTTTTTTTATGCCGCGGCTCATCAGATAATAAAGTTGATCTGGGTCAACCCTTCCGACCGATGCGGCGTGCCCGGCGATGACGTCATATTCGTCGATCAGCAAAATCGGGTTAGCGTCGCCGCGTGCCTCATCGCTGAGCATCAGCACGCGCTGTGCTTGCTCACCGTCAGCCTGCGCTGCCCCTCGCTCGATCTTCGTGCGTGCATTGAAGATGGCACGTGCCGCATCCTTCTGTGCGCCGCGCACCAGCAGGCGGCTGAGCGTCGCTTGACCGATATGACGAATATAATTATCATAGCTGGCCTGTTGATGCCCGCTGCCAATGCTGACCGCTTTTGTATCACATGAAGCGCCGCGCCCTTCAAGCACGGTTTCATTTTCTGAAAGTGTATGACCGTCATTCATCTGTCCGAGCGCCCACTGAATATTGCCATCTGTATCAACGTGTGCCGAGCGGCAAACATAGGTACTGATCTCCGCTGAGAGATGGTCGACCGCTCCGAACTGCAGCGAAGCACCGTTCTCAATGGCCACTTCACTGACCAAATTAGCGACACCTTCCACATTCGCCGCTGAAATATAACTCTCCACGTAAGTGGATTTGCTGTTTTCCGCGGCAATGACAAGCGTATGGGCCACAAGACCCGCGCGAGGAGCATCCTGATAATAGATGGTTTGAACCGGCATCTCAAGTTCGACATGTTTTGGCACATAGAGGAAAACACCGCCGTTCACAAGCGCCGCATGCAGCGCGCGCAACCGATGGCGGTCAGCCTGCACCGTTTTAAAGTAATAGCGGCGGACGAGATCAGGGTGCTCTTTAATCGCGCTCAGCAAATCGGTAAAAATAACTCCTTGATCTGTCAAGGCTTTTGGCACAACCCGATAGACCGGATGACCATTGTGAATGACAAGCAGCGCACCGGCCGCCTTCTCTGCACCGACAATCCGGCGCACGGCCTCCGGAAGCTTCTCCAACGTGCACTCAGGCTGAACCGCTATATCATAAGTAAAATTCGTAAAATTCCAGTCGGTAATCCGCGTTTTTTCCGGATTCGGCAGCGGCAGTGATTCGGCTGCTGCCAGCGATTGTCGGCGAAAATCAGCAAACCACTTGGGTTCCGAGCGCCGGTCCGAAAATTGATTCAGCTCTTCTTCATTGAATGGAAGTTTTTCAAGTTCAGTCAGCATATTTTCCCTCCTCCTCATCGCAGTGATCAAGCTTTGACGGTATCCTCATCTTTAATGCCAAGTTCAGCTTTCAACCCGTCGTATCCTTCTGCCTCAAGCCGCAGGGCAAGTTCCGGTCCCCCGCTCGTTACAATGCGACCGTTCATCATCACATGCACCTTATCAGGCTTAATGTAGTTGAGCAGCCGCTGATAGTGGGTAATGATCAAACAACCGAATTGCTCGGAACGCATTGTATTGACACCGCGGGCGACCCACTTAAGCGCATCAATGTCCAACCCCGAATCAATCTCGTCAAGAATGGCAAATTTCGGTTCAAGCATCATCAGCTGCAGAATTTCATTGCGCTTTTTCTCCCCACCGGAGAAGCCCTCGTTCACATAGCGTTCGGCAAACTTTTGATCCATTTCCAAAACGGACATTTGTTTATCAAGCTTCTTAATGAACTTCATCAGTGGAATCTTATCATTCTCAGCTCGCCTGCCGTTAATCGCCGTCCGCAGAAATTCCGCGTTGGTTACGCCGCTAACCTCGCTCGGATACTGCATGGCCAAAAAGAGTCCGGCACGCGCGCGCTCATCCACCGCCATCTCCAGTACATTTTTCCCATCAAGTTCAATATGTCCGGCAGTTACCTCGTATTTCGGATGTCCCATAATTGCCGATGCGACAGTCGACTTGCCGGTTCCGTTCGGTCCCATCAGAGCATGAATTTCGCCGCCGTGAATGTCCAGTTCAAATCCCTTGACAATCGGCTTTCCTTCGACCGACACATGCAGGTCATGTATTTTCAATTCCGGTTTTGACATCTCAATTACCCCCAACTTTTCTATTATCATTTGACAAAAAATATGGCAAAATAATGGGCATGCTAATTCTCAATCTATTCTCATTATCATTTTATATCACCTGTAATACGTTGACAACCGATAATGATTCTCCGCCGGTCTGTTTGACCGTCTATTTTTATTATAACGCGCGCGTAAATGGCTGATTCAGTCTGTCCAGACATGCAAAGAACCAAGCTGATTACGCTTGGTTCTTTTAGAAAAACTTGGTTCGGCCAAGTCCTATGGACGACGGCCGAGCCTTAGCTTTTTCTTAGACTTAGTCCCGCTGACATCTTTAATCCGTCTTAAACGTGTTAGAAAAACTTGGCGAGGCCAAATCCTTTAGACAGAGGCCGAGCCTTAGCTTTTCTTATACTTAGTCCCGCTGAAATTCTTATACTTTCTTACCTTATAAGATAAGACAGCCGCACCGCTGTCTCATTGGCCGCTACAGGGCATTACTGTTAACATTTTAAGATTTTGTGAACCATTTAATAACAGCAGCCATATACCGGCAAAACCAATCATTACTGTTTACCGGCGCCAAGGCGATACAAACTCAGTACATTGACTTCTTCTAAAGACCTTCGTGATCCGTAATTGACAAACTTCCGGCAACGTCCCCGGGAATGAGACGCCAACTGCCGCTGCCGCTGGTAGGCAGTGAAAAAAGCAAGATCTGGTCACTGGTTGCATTTCTCAATGAGCGGGCAACCATGAATGCGCGCAGATGGTGTACCTTTTCAACAAAAGTTTGTCCGTCTATTAAACGGCCGAGTACATTGGGAATATTTAAAGTCCGTGTCACAATCGCCGCCCGCACACCGACTGTCGCTTCATTCTGCCATGCTGCATGAAGCGATGTATCCATGGAAACAGGAAGCGCATACTGTCGCCAGTCATGCTTGATGCCTGCCAGCAGTCTTCTTTTTTCAACCGCAGTCAGCCGGTTGTAAAAGGCTGCACTGATTAAACAGACCGGCAGTTGCCGGTTACGCACGTCGTTGCCCACATGGTTGATCAAACGCGCTGCAAACTGTTCCAGTGACAAATGCTGCACCTTTTCTGTCAGCAACAGTGAATCAGTTAATGCATTGACCGATAAGACGTGCGTCGTCGAACGATGTCCCGTTTCAAAGACCGAGCCTGTATCGAAACCGATGTACGCAGCCGGTGCCTGCTCAATCGGATAGCTGCTCTCAGCAAGTGATCCGAGGCAAAGCACCGATAAACAGATGGCAAAAAAGAGCGCCGTATGGTGCAGAACACCTGACTCCTCAACCAGATGGCGCGAACCAACAAGTTCACCGACACTGATCTGTGCCCGGCGATTGAGCCTGACAGAACGAAAATCACCTTTTCGGGTCAGAATGACTGCACGGCGTCCTTTTCTTGAAACCAGGACCCCTTCATTATCCAGCTTCTTTCCCACCTTTCATCTACAAAACCGTCGTCGCCTCCGGTTCGATGTATGATGTCAGCGCGTTGAAACCGCCGATATAAATCAGCGTTAAAGCTATTATATACTTTCGATTGCGTTCGACCGTTTTGCGGCTGCATGAGACAAATTGCAATAATTCTTTAATCGGAAGCTGCTTTTTTTTCTTAAGGAAACGCACAAGTTCCGGATGCTCAGCCAAACGTTTGGCTGAGAGCTTGGCATTCTCCCGCGCATCTACGTGCTTTGGACAATGTCGGCTCAGCACGTCAAACGTAATGCCATATCCGAGCAGAAGCTGACGATAGCTGTTGATCTGTTCCGTCCGTTCATCAATGCGGCAGCGTTCTTCATAATAATCAATGGCGGCACGCTGTTCAACATAGCTCTCTTCCATTTCATTTCCGTCTTCGCTGCTAACTTGATCCAAATAAATGTGGCGGACCTGCCGCGTTTCCTTGCGGATAAAATCAATGATGCGCCGGCGAATAACCATGTCGGCAAATGTTAAAAACTTGCTGCCTTGCCCCTTTTGATATTGTGTGATCGCTTCGTTAAAAGCGACGAGACCGACGCTGAACTCATCCATCGTCTGATCAATGAAACGATTGCACACTTTCGAAACAACCTTTTTTATAAAAGGCTGGTAAGATTCAATAATCATATTGCGCAGCGATTCATCGCCCTGTTGTGCCTTGAAGACGTTCGTCTCCAGAGGAAGATTAAAAATTCCGCTCATCGGCAGCTGGTTGGCATTGATCATCTCGCACCATCCTTTGCTTTTCCTTATCAGATCGTATCATTCATCAAAATGCTTTTTTGCTGCCGCGCTTATCGTGAACCCGCAGGCCATGCCATCGGTTTGCATGGCCCATAAAAAATGTGCAAATATGAATACAGGAAGCATTCGTAACTACCATTTAAAAATAGCATGAAGCGCGCCTGTCTGAATCAATGTCAAATATTTTTGTTACAATTCTTTGATTTGCGTTTCTGTTGCTACAACAACGCGTTTTGCCGCAGGTATGCTGCGCGTTTCCGCGAAAGGATGCGAACCTGCGGCGCCACCGGTACTTGCACACACCTGTCCGAACTCACCAAACTATGCTTTTTGTTATGCACAAAGCATAGACTGCTTGATGAAGAATAGCTGTCATTGTATTTATAGCATGTTTAGAAGAGTCATGTGAAGAACAAACGGGTAACAAATAAATGACAAATTGTGTTACCTCTTCTTTCTATTCTATAGGCCCCGTTAACATTGATTGTTGCTTTTGCCGTACTATACCGCTTACGCGGACGCCCCGCGGGTCTTCTACTTGAACCTGCGAGGCCTCACTTGGCTCGCTGCTGTCGCAAGGCGCCTTCGTTCCTCCACTTTTTCGAGGTATGACGGGAAAAATCATATGCTTTTCTTATACTTAGTCCCGCTGACATCCATATACTTTCTTAGCGTACAAAAAAGCCGGTCGTTTGCTGACCGGCCTGCTGTTTCAAGTTAGACGTGCACGTACCCGACTTCATGCGTGCGGCAATGTCGGTGCCGCAATCATTCCTCTTCAGCCGTCAGCTGTTGGTAAGCTGCCGCGCTCAGTAATCCTGAAAAGTCGAATGCATCGGCTTCAAGTTCTATCATCCATGCACCATCATATGGTGACTGGTTGACAAGCTCCGGAGCATCTTCAAGTGCCGCATTGACAGCGACAACCGTACCGGCGACCGGCGCATACAGTTCTGAAACTGTTTTGACCGATTCAACGCTGCCGAAAGCTTGACCGACGGCGATCGTCCTCCCTGCCTCGGGCAACTCGACGAACACAACATCGCCGAGTTCCTGCTGCGCATATTCCGTAATGCCAATTTTTACTTTACTATCGTTTGTTTTTTTCACCCACTCGTGGTCTTTCGAGTAAAACAAATCATTCGGTATGGTCATGTTTCCGCCTCCGTCGCTGATGTCCGGCGAAATGCCGCTATACAAACACGCGATGCTGCTCGCGTTATTTATTATATCGCAAAAATTTAATAAACGGTTATTTTTTTCAATTGCGCACATAATATCACCGACTGTCATCAACTACTTTCAGAACAGGAGTGTCAATAATGAACACACAGCCAAACGGCGAAGCGAGCATGAATTTTGCGCAACCGCCGGAAATTCTGTCTACAAAAGATCTGCTTTACGTCGAAGACATGTTGTCATGGAATTTACAGGCCGTAAAGAAGGCCAACTATTACGCCTCGGTTTGTCAGGATCGCGACATCGTGCAGGCGATGAACCGTACAAAGCAGCTTCACATCAACCATTACCGGAGTATACTGAACCATCTTCAAAAACATGCACAGACCGTTCAATCTCAAGGAGGTGCAATGAAATGATCAAACAACCCATTCAGTCAACGACAATTCAGAATACTGAAACACAAGTCGCCGCCACACCGCAGTTAAATGATAAAGATTACCTAACCGACATGCTGCTGACGGAGAAATATCTCGGCGTCTCTTATGTTCATGCGCTGCAGGAAGCAAGCCATCAATCCTTGTATCAAGATGTCAAGACGGTCTTTGATCAGGAGAGTGATCACCAGCGCGATCTCTACAACTTGATGTTCAATAAAGGCTGGTACAAGATTGAGTCTCAGGACGCCCAGAAAATTACTCAGGCCACGCAGCAATTTTCACAGTACGCCGCACAACAATTTCCTCAATAAAACTTTGCGGAAGCGAACACTTCACACCGCTTAAAAATGATGTGCTCTCAAGCGGTCATGATAGGTGCAACGTAGTGAACACAGATTGTCCGGCAGTTGTACGTCCGATCATCAATCGGACATACAACTGCCGGCTTTTTTCTGTATCCGTACATGGCGGAAGTCTGAACAGTTCTAAAACGACCGAAAAGAAAATATCTGTTACAATGAAAGGAGATTTCGTCGTCACGAGACACAATTTATCGAAAGCGAGTGTCTGAATGTGTATCCGGAAAAAACAATGCTTGAAAAGCTTGACTACACCCTGGTGTTTTCGCTTTTTATCTTATTTGCAATCAGCTGCGTGACGCTATACATCGCCTCCGTCTCTCACGTGATTGGCAGCGTATTTTGGAAAGAGCAGATCGTTTTTTATGCATGTGCCGCTCCGGTCGCGGTTGCTGCTGCGCTCATTGACCTTGACATTTTTGAGCGGACATCCGGCTATATTTATGGCTTGTGCTTGCTGCTGCTGATCGGTATCCTCGTGCTGCCGAGCAGCATTGCGCCGGAGCTTAATGGAGCAAAAGGATGGTATCATCTGGGTCCGGTATCTCTTCAACCGGTTGAATTTATGAAAATCGGTCTGATTCTCATGCTCAGTCGCTCAATGAGCCGTTTTATTGATGCCAGCGGGCGGGAGATGGGAAACATAAAAGATGAAATTAAACTTTTTTTAAGAATGGTCGTCTATATCATTCCGCTTGTGTATGTCGCAAAAGCATTTCCTGACATGGGAAGCCTGCTCGTGTATTCAGCTATTTTCGTTGCCCTACTGTTTCTTTCAAAAATTCGCCTGCGCATCTTCATGCTTTTTCTCATACCTGCCTCAGCACTCATCGGTTTCTGTGCCGTGACCTATTTTCTTTATCCGCACTTCTTCTTTACCAAAATGCTTGCCATGCTGCCGTCCTATCAGTCTGAGCGGTTCTACGGCTGGCTTGATGCCGGGAAGTACACCAACAGTGACGGCTTTCAGCTGCAAAGTGCCCTCAAAACAATCGGTTCCGGTCAATTCAGCGGCATGGCACATCTTGATACATCCGTCCCCTATGCCTACTCTGACTTTGTCTTTACCATTATCGGCGGATCACGCGGCTTTATCGGCGCTGCCGTCGTCGTCCTGACTTACTTTGTTATGATCTACCGCATGACCAGAATTACGATGAATTATCAAGGGCATTTCGGACAGTTTGTCGGAGTAGGCATTATTGCCATGTTCAGTTACCAAATCTTCCAGAATATCGGCATGACGCTTGGCCTGCTGCCGATTACCGGACTGAGTCTGCCTTTCATCAGCTACGGCGGCAGTTCTCTTATCGTCAGCATGGTCGCCGCCGGACTGATGATTAATCTGAACCTTCACACACACGACTATATGTTTTAGCATCCTCTTGCAACCGGTCCATACATCTGTGGAAACAGACGGCTCAAAAGCCAATTCTGCCGCAAGAGCGTGTCACAGCATACGCCCGACACAAAAGTGAATGGCCATCGTGACTATGCCGACAATTACATTGCGAACGATCGCTTTTTTGATAAATCCGTGCCCGAGTTGTGCACTGAGAAGACCCGTCAGGCCGACCGAAAGAATGACGGTCATAATCGTTCCCTGCCATCTGATATCCGGCGGCAGAAAGGTGAGGGCAAGCAGAGGCAAGCAACCGGCAAGGCCGGCTGCAAACAGGGAAGCGACCGCCGCAAACCATGGACTGACATAGCGGCCAAGTTCAATGTCATGTTTCACGCTCATAACTGACTCCAATGGCTTATTAGCCATCAATTCAGCGGCAATTGCCGCTGCTGTTTCAACGGCTACGCCTTTCTGTTCGTAATACCGACAAATATCATATTGTTGAGCGTCTGCATCCGTCTGATTCAACTGTCTTTCTTTAGTCACAATGACCTTCTCTGTATCTTTCTGCGTACTGACAGAAGCATATTCTCCCGCTGCCATTGAAAAAGCACAGGCAACCAGATCAGCGAGGCCGGCGATAAAAATGGTAAACGAGTTTGTTGTGGCTGCACCGACACTGAATAACACGCCGACAACGGTCAGTATGCCGTCATTAGAACCGAGCACACCGGCGCGCAGAACATTCAACTTTTGCTCCATTGTTTGTCTGCTTTTATCTTTTTTTGTCATTCTTCCATGCCTCCTTATGCAAACAGACTGCCGACAAGATAAGTAACCGTCATCGTCAAAAGCCCCGCCACGACATTCCGTGCGACGCCGCGCACGCGATTGGCATTCCCGAGCACCGCCGCACTGTACCCCGTCACAAACAAAGCAATGAACACTGCGATGCCCGTGCCAACAATCTTCCATGTCTCCGGGAGCAAAGTAATGGCGACCAGCGGAAGAACGGATCCGGCGGTGAACGAGACCATCGAGGACATCGCTGCCAGAAACGGACTCGTCAAATCATTCAAATGAAATCCATATTTTTCACGAACAATGGCTGTCAGTGGATCTTTTGCCATCATTTCCTCTGAGGCCCGCTCGGCCAGTTGCCGGGAAATACCGGAATGCTGCAATTTGTCAGCGATAAATTGCTGCTGCTTGCGACCATCAACGGCCAGTTGCTGCTGCTCGCGGGCTACCGCTCTCTCCTGAGCATCTTTCTGCGAATGAACGGATACAAACTCGCCCATTGCCATCGAAATGGTGCCGGCCAGCATACCGCCGATGCCCGAAATAAAGATGGCAAAGTTGTTGGTCGTCGCTCCGGCAACGCCGAGCACGATGCCGGCAACCGAGATGATGCCGTCATTGGCACCCATAACGCTCGCCCGCATGAGGCTGACCTTCTGAGCAAGCGATATTTTTTCCTTGCCGCGCAATAAGCGCCATACCTTGCGAAACATGGTGAACTCAGTCTGTTCAGCATGTGCCTCTGTCTCCCGTTTTTCTAATGCCATGGCCATCATGCATTCCCCTCTCTGTATTCTTTTATACGTTTCCCGAACCACCGCGTGCATGCTGCTGAAGCCGACCGTCAGAGTGAGCGCGGTACATCAGTTTTGGCAGAAACGGCCCAATGACCCGGACCGGCACAATTGAAGTGCGGCCAAGACAGCGCAGACGTGCATCGGCCGGCAGCTGACACACATCCGCATAACATGTCTAGGTGCTCTCTGCCCGTGTTTTCTATTTCGTCACCAACCATCAGGCGCTTTGCAGCCCTCGGCATCCGAATGTTAGAGCATTGCCATTCTCCAAAGGATTAGTCTTATTGGTTTGTCAGAAAAATGAAGTGCTTTTTAATACGTTAAGAAAGTCTACAGACTTCAGCGAGACTAAGTATAAGAAAAGCTAGGGCTCTGCTGTCGTCCTAAAGGACTTGGCAACGCCAAGTTTTTCTAATACGTTGAAGACAAATTAAAGATGTCAGCGGGACTAAGTATAAGAAAAGCTAAGGCTCTGCCGTTGGCAGCGCCAAGTTTTTCTAATAAAGATACATGTGTTAGGCTTTAAAACAACTAATATTAAATTAAAATAAATGTTGTCTATGACTTAAATTATAACAGCGAAGTTTTAGAAATCAAGTGATTTTATCAATTATTTAATGATAATTGAGAATGGTATTCAGTATCATTAAAAGCGGTTCCCATTGTTCTATTTTTAATTTTTTATTAATATATCAGGATTAATTGTTATAAATTGCAACTGATTTTCTCAAAATGAAAATGATAATCGTTATCAAAATTATTATATAAATACTCTTTTAATAATTAAACTAATATGAAAACAAATCACACATATTTTAATACTTATATTGCGCATTTTTCATCCGTTGTCCGTCCTCACCCGGCAAAGTAGTGTGAACAGCGCGTGGTGCCGAGCAGCAGATGCTGTGATTGGTAACTTCATGCAATTCAAAGAGCAACCCCTTCGCTAGTTTGAAAGTCTCGAAGCTTATGTACCAAGGAGGGAGTTACACCATGTTAAAAAAGTTCTTTGTTTTAACCATGGCCGCAATGCTGACATCTGTCATTGCTTTCGGCCATGAGGCAGAGGCAGCTTCCCTGTCTGGGAAAACCTGCAAAAAGATTGATTTTTCAGACTTGCTGAACACCTGGCACTTCAAAGTTCAGCCGTCGCAGACACTCGTCACTATTCTTGAAGATCTTGGAATTCCTGTGGATTTGAGCCAGCTGACTGCAACAGCCAGCCAGCCGACGGGTCAAGCAGCTGCCCCGGTTCAACCATCGGGCAATCAGACTGACAATGAAAGCACAGCGCCGTCAACAACTCCGGCAGCATCCAAACCTTCAACAGGTGCGCCGAAGTCATCGTCTTCGTCAAGTGCGACAACACCTTCTGCCACCGCTGTGAACGATGCAATGAACACGTTTGAGCAGCAGGTTGTTCAGTTAGTCAATGAGCAACGGGCACAAGCCGGACTCAAGCCACTCCAAGCGACAAATGACACATTGAATAAGATGGCCCGTGCAAAATCGACGGATATGCGCGACCATAATTATTTCGATCACCAGTCGCCGACCTATGGCTCACCTTTTGATATGATGAAGACATTCGGTATCAGCTACGCTTACGCCGGAGAAAATATCGCTGCCGGACAAAAAACACCGCAGGACGTTATGACCGCCTGGATGAACAGTCCCGGACACCGTGCAAATATTCTCAATCCAAATTTCACAACGATCGGTGTCGGCTATGTTTCCGGTGGTTCCTATGGCTGCTACTGGACACAGGAGTTCATCGGAAATTAAGATGAGCACACCGCAAGTCAGCAGGATGATTTATTAATTTAGAAAAACTTGGCTCTGCCAAATCCCTTGGGACGACGGCAGAGCCTTAGTCTTTCTTACACCTGATTCCGCTGACATCTTTATACCTGCATAATGTATAAAAAAGAGCACCGCATCGATGGATCAACCACTCGACGCGGTGCTTTATTCACGTACTTCATTCCCCTCACTGGTAGTGCTTAATCCAGAGATGGGAATAGGACACCTTCAACTTGCGCTGATAACCCGGCAGGCGCTGCTCTGAAGCTAATATGTCTTGCTTTAAAGATACATTTCATCTATTTTGTTTCCATTAAATGGGTTGAAAAGTAGTAATTAACCACCAGAATGCCTACTAACATAGTGATCATATCATAAATTTTTCCTTTTTTGTGCCTGATACGTAAGAAATTCAATAGATAACTGTTTTTTTCAAAAAAATAATACAACAAAATAGATGAAATGTTACATTTTCGTTCATCCAAGGACCAAGGAGGATTGGGCACATGCTTTCTCTGGATTCGCTTGACGACCTTAAACAGCTTGCTGACGTGCAGGCAGATTGCATCCCCGGGGGGGTCACCTTTGGCATTATTAAGGATACCAACATTGAGTGGGTCAGACATTCCAAAGATCTTGAATTTAAATTATTTAATGAAGGGGAAAAAATTGATCGGATGAGCCACATCTTAACAGCAACACGCGAGCGCAAAACTTTGACGCAGAAGGTGCCTCGTTCGCTGTACGGAGTGGGCATGACCGTTGCTTCAATTCCGGTCATTGATCGGGACGGCAACGTTGCCGCAGCCTTTGCGATGGCGCTGCCGCGCCGCTCGGCGATCGTTGCCGCCTTTGATGCCTTTGCCCCCGTACTCGCTGAAACCTATCCGGAAGGGGCGGTCATTTTCCTGACAGACAAGGAGAAGATCACCAAAGTCTACAGTTCAAAGAAGTTTCAGATTGATACCTTGTCCTGCGGGGCAGCGATCGATGCGCGCTTGCGATGCGCTGAGGCGATGGAGACAGGAGAGGACGTGTACGACGAGGCAGGCACTGAAGTTTTCGGCGTGCCCGTGCGCCTCTCCTGTGTCCCGCAGCGCGATGAAGACACTGGAAAAATAAACGGCACCTTCTGCGTCATCGTGCCGATGCAAACCGCCTCCCAACTCAAGACGCTGGCAGCCGGACTTTCTGACAACATGACAAACGTATCCGCAGCAGTTGAAGAACTGGCAGCATCGGCAGCCAGCATCCAAAGTAATGAGCAAGGGCTCTATGAAGACATTCGCATGATCACACAGCTGAACCATGACATTCGAGCGTTGTCCGATCTGATTTCCGGCATTGCTGATCAGACGCACATTCTCGGCCTCAATGCGGCTATCGAAGCTGCCCATCTCGGCGATCAAGGCCGGGGGTTTAATGTTGTCGCCGATGAAATCCGCAAACTCGCGGGGCAGTCAAAAAAGGCGGTCCCGCAGATTAAAGAGCTCATCGACGCCATTAACAATCGCGTTGAAGCATCTGTCGGCCGAAGCAGGCAATCGTTGTCGGCAAGTTCCGATCAAGCGGCAGCCAGCGAGGAAATTTCAGCAAACCTACAGGAAGTCACGGCTACTGCCGAGCATCTCCACCAAATCGCAGCGGCACTTTAACCGCTCGAGAGTCCATCTTTTTTAGTCATTAAATGAAGGCTGCTTTAAAATTTTAGGGACATACAATATAAGAAAAGCTAAGGCTCTGCTACCGTCCAAGGATTTGGCAGAGCCAAGTTTTTCTAATACGTTAAGACAGCATTAACATATCAGCAGAACTAAGTATAAGAAAAAGCTAAGGCTCTGCCACCGTCCAAGGATTTGGCAGAGCCAAGTTTTTCTAATACGTTAAGATAGCATTAACATATCAGCAGAACTAAGTATAAGAAAAAGCTAAGGCTCTGCTACCGTCCAAAGATTTGGCAGAGCCAAGTTTTTCTAATCTGTTTGTTCCCTCATCACTCTTTCAACACGTCGGTGAAATAAGGATACGGACATTTGCAGCCCCCCTTGAATATACTAAGAGCATGAAATGAACACGGGGTGGTGGCGTTGTCTGATCGTTTGCTTTACACGGCAATCGGTGATTCACTGACATTTGGCATTGGATCGACGGTTTTTCAGCCGAATTTTGTAAAACTGTATCGTGAAGCCGTCGAATATCATTTTCAATGCTCAGTGGAACGACGGACCTTTGCGAAAAACGGTGCCGTTGCCGAACAGATTCTTGCGCAACTGTCCCGCCCGGAGACGGCTGAAGCTGTCGCAGCGTCTTCTTTTATTACACTGACGGCAGGTGGTAACGATATGCTGCATGCCAGCCGCCAATGGTTAAAAAGCGGCGACGGTGAGACCCTCTATCAATCCATCAATCAGTGTGTGCGTGTCATTGAAGCGATACTGGCAACGATCTTTCAAATTCACGCCGCTGACGCACGTCCGTTTTGTGTGCGGCTCGTTAATTTATACAATCCGATTGCCCAAATTCCCGGTTCTTATGCGTGGCTTGATTACTATAACCGGCAAATTGCAACACTCGAGCGAAGCCCGATGGTAAAAATTGCTGATGTCTATCATGCTTTTCTTGGGCGTGAGGAAATGCTGCTCAGCTTTGACCACATTCATCCGAATCCGCTCGGTTATCGCATCATGGCGGATACGGCTATTCGGCTCGGCTATCAGCCTGTCGGTTAATCCGCCTTTGCTTGCAA
This sequence comes from Sporolactobacillus sp., assembly GCA_047722915.1. Lineage (GTDB taxonomy): Bacteria > Bacillota > Bacilli > Bacillales > Sporolactobacillaceae > Sporolactobacillus. Next base: position 41,971 of record JBDNZQ010000012.1, on the reverse strand, counting down.
AATCACAAGGCACCGATGCCAGGCAGCTTGGCACTATAGCATGGACGCCGGGCATGCGGACTGCGGCTACCCGCCGCTTATCGGGAATGCAGCACGTCTCTGCCGTCCGGCACGCTTAATTGGAGCACAACTAGCGGCGCAACCGATCAACGACCGGCTGCGCCGCAGCGCCTTGTTCGACCTTCTCTTTTTACCGGCCGTTCATTAAATGATCGCTCATGCCTTCCAGCTGGGAGGCGTGTTTTTTCCCCAATATATTTTCTTCAATGAATGGTGTTGCTGAAAATTATCAATCACCGTATGGTAATGAAAATCGAACCAATACCCTTCCTGAGGCGGATGCTCCCGGCGCACATGCAACTTAAGCACTTCTTTGCCGCTGTCCTTCTGATAGATATGCACGATGCGCTCCCCAAGTCCCGCGGCCGGACAATGGGTAACCGCAAGATGGCTGACCCAAGCGCCGTCGTGTCCGCTGCTTGCCTCGCGAATGGCATGATCAAGTAAAGGGATAATATCATTGACATACTGATCGCCGATACGTGCACCGACACGCGGGCCGAACTTGTGCAGTCCCTGCGCAGCAAACTCCTGACTGGCATAAAGCGAAAAAGCGAGCAGTTGCTGCTCGCCATCCGGTTCCTCCGGGGAAACCGTCTTTTTCTTTCTGGAAACATTTTTTAACCGTTCAGATTCGGTCACGCCGGCCTGCAGAGCAGCAGACGTCCCGTTCTGATTCTGGACGTCCCCTCTCAGGCCTGAGCGAGTGGCAGGAACGTGCGGCGTGAATGTCGGAGCGATTGCGCCAAACGTCAGCACAGTGACGAGAATAATAATTGATTTGCGCAAAAAGTTCAAAAGCATACCGCTGCCGCCCCTTTCTCGAATCTATCACATACCTAATAGTAGTATTCGAGGAGACGTTCAGTCTCTTTGGTGGTCGTTTTCATATTTTTTGAGAAAATAACCGGGTCCGCACTCATTTATTTGTTGGCACAGCCTGATCGATTCCCCTGTGTGCTATGAACTGCGCTCAGATTCACAGATGTATATACATATTTCCATACTTGTTTTAAAAAATAAAATGAAACAAGCTGTTGTTGCCGGTAAAAGAACGATCTGTTCTTTTATGTATGTGTCACACGTCGTCAAATGTGAAATCTTCGTCAGTCAACGGTTCGATGTTGAGCGGCACGACATAATCACCTTTTGTGGAGAAAAAATCATGGTTGATCGTCCCCGTATCAATGCCGTTCAGCACAATCTGACTAACCGGTGCGTGCTCATACTTATCATCATGCCCGAGATTCTGCAGCGCGCGATTGGCATTGTAAAGCACATAATCCGTGACTTCCTGCACGAGGCCAATCTTAGTATAAATTTCTGCTGTGTACGCTTTTTCAATCGCAAGCAGCCGATCAAGCAGCGCATACATCGCCGCATCTGCCGCTGCCTGTTCATCTTTTGACAGCTCTTCATTGTACAGGCGCTGCGCCACCATGCCGGTGAAACTGCCATGGATGGATTCATCTTGAATAATTTTGCGGATGATTTCACCGCTGGCAATCATGCGGCCTTGACCCGATAGAAAAACAGGATAGAAAAAGCCACTGTAAAACGAGAAACTTTCCAGAAAAACAGACGCACACATCGCCATGTAGCGTTTATACGGCGTCACATTTTCCCGCTTATCGTAGAGCTGATCGTACCATTGAGCAATCAATCGGTATTTCTCTTGAAGCTGCGGCTGCGCAGCGACCCATTCATTGAGATAGTAATCCGTCTTCGCTGAGGAAATCAGCGTTGAGAAAATGTGCGAGTAAGATTTGGCATGAATATGCTCCATCATGCCCATCCAGGCAAATACAGCCTGCTCATGCATGTTGTCGTGGTGAATGCTGATCAGCGGCATGCCGTTATCGCCCTGTTCGCGATCCAGTCCTGTCAGTCCCGACAGCACCTCGACGTATGTCGCTTGCTCGTCATCATTCATCGCGTCCCAGTCCGACAAATCACGGGATACCTTGAAAGCTTCCTCTGTCCAAAACTGATTAATATTTTGTTTCCAGTATACTTTTGCAACTTGATTGTCGTTGCCGTTCCAATTAATGGCTTTCATCACATGTACCGTCCTATATCTTTAATCAATCGAAGCGGTGAAAGTCGATGAGCGACCGAGCGACCACTTCCCGCCCATTGGCTGGGCGCCTTATCTCAGTCCCGCATGCGCCTGTCTGAAAACAGGTGCCACGCGGCAGTCCCCCGCTGAAGCATATCCTCTTAAACCGAGCAAGCTGTGCACTCCTCCGGGGAGAGCAGCTGCGTGCGCGTATAGTAAAGCGACTTAAGCCCCTTCTTGTGCGCGTAGACGTACAAGCGGGCCAGCTGACGCGTGCTCGTCTGGCTGTCCACATACAGAATCGTGGAAATCCCCTGATCGACATGCCGCTGAATCTCGGCAATCAGATCAAGCACGCGATACTGATTCGTCTGGTAAGCTGATTTATAGTACCACATCGTTTGCGGTGACAAAAACGGCATCGGATAAATCGTCTCGCTGTTGCCGTACTTGCGGCGTTCAATCACATTGACAACCGGCATGACCGAGCTCGTTGCATTCTGCACGTAACTGATCGACTGCGTCGGTGCGATCGCCAGCCGGTACGCATTGTAAAGTCCCCAGCGCTGAACCGCTTCACTCAGGCACGCCCAGTCGGCCGGTTCGGGTACAGTAATATTGGCAAAAAGCTCGCGCACTTTTTCCGTCCGCGGCGCAAACGACTCCGTCTCATAGCGTTTGAAATATGAACCGTCGGCATAATCGGACTGCGGAAAGCCGAGAAACGTGCGATGGCACGCTTTGGCAATCTGCATCGACTTCTCCAGTGAGTAAAAATTAACGAGCGAGAAAAATGTACGGACAAAGTCGCGTGCTTCAGCCGATTCATAGGCAATTTGATTCTTCGCCAAATAGCCGTTCAAATTCATGGCCCCCAGCCCGACAGAATGCATTTGCTCATTAGCCAGACGGACGCCCGGTGCATTGGCAATCTGCGTCATCTCACTCACCGCCGTCAGCGCCTCGATGCCCGCGTGTACAGAATCACGAACTTTGCCGCTCTCCATCACATTGACAATGTTCAGCGATCCAAGAATGCACGACACGTCGCGGCGGATGAGATCAGCTTTGTCATAATCGGTAATCGTCGACGTCTCTTGCAGCTGAAAGATTTCAGTACACAAGTTTGACATTTTGACACTGCCGAGCCGATGCAGCGGATGCTCCCTATTGGCATTATCTTTGTAGAAAATATACGGATAGCCGGATTGCATCTGCATCTGCGCAATCAAATTCAGAAATTCGCGGGCGTCTGCCTGCTTCTTCTTCACCTCCGGATTGGCAACGAGCCGGTCATACATATCGTCCATATCCATATCGTCCAGATGGACGCCGTACGCCTTATAGACGGTATACGGTGCAAACATGAAGAACGGCAGCCCTTGCTCCGCCAATTCAAAAAACTTGCCGGGCACGATCAGTCCGATGGACAGCGTCGACAGCCGAATGTCTTCATCGGCGTTCTCCTTCTTCGTATCAAGAAATTCCGGTGCGTCCCAATGAAAGATATTCAGATAAGCCGCTCCGGCACCCGGACGCTGACCGAGCTGATCTGCATAGGAAAAACCGAACTGGAGGGCGCGGGCAACAGGAACAACGCCTTTGGCAACACCCTCCACACCTTTGATGGCTTCGCCGCGGCCGCGGATTTTCGACAAATTCAAGGCAACACCGCCGCCGATCTTTGAGAGCTGCTGCGATGTACTTTCAATATAATTAATCGAATTGAGTGAATCATCAGCTTCGATCAGAAAGCAGGACACCATTTCACCGCGGCGCGCTTTTCCGGCGTTGAGAAAAGTCGGTGTCGCCGGCTGAAAGCGCTGTTCAATCATCGCCCGCATAAAACGTTCCGCTTTATCAATATCACCGTGTGCAAGAAACAACGCGGCAATTGTAATGCGCTGGTCGTAGCGTTCCAAGTACTGTTTCTTGTCATCTGTCTTCAACGCGTAATCGCGATAGAACTTGCTCACCGCCATGAAAGATTGGAAGCGAAAAGGATAAGCGGCCGCCTGCTCATGGAGCTTCAGCACCGCCTCTTCACTGTATTCAGCAAACAGGTCGTAGTAGTAATGATGGCCGACGAGATAATGCAGCCGCTCAAGCGGCGTGGCAAAACTTAGCATCTTGATGCGCACTTCCTCGAGAAACGCAGCGATGGCTTCGCGATCCTTATCAAGTTGGTAAAAGCCGTCCGCACCGCGCGTGAGCACTTCATTGTTCAGTTCAATGTATGATTTTGCTTTGGTTGCCTGCTTCGTCATAGGCCGTCACTCTTTCCTTGAATTTGATTACGTCCGCGGCCGTACCGCCGAGTTCAAACTTGCTAAGCACCGGCACGCCATAGGCTTGTGCAATGACGTCGGCCGCCTTTGCAAAATTCTTGCCCCAGTTGCGATTGCCGCTGGCAGCGACCGCAACAAGATAACGGCTGTGCCGGCCCAGGAACCGTTTCACTGTCTCCGGTACTTCGCCAAACCCAACGGTATTGGTGACAAGCACATAGGGCTCGACGACTGCGTCAACGGTCTGAATCGATTGGCACGGAAGCTGTGTCTTTCGCAAAAAACGCCTGACGTTGCCGGTCATCGTCGAATAGTAGATCTGCAAGCTGATCATCTCCTCTGCCGCCGTGCCTGCACCCGCCGCTACAAAACATAAAAGTTGTGCCCTGCCTTTTAACGGCCGTCTGGTGACCTTCGCGCCGGCAGACACAACATATAGGATTTATTCAATTAATATACTACAAGATATTGAAGCTGTCCAGATTTTTAAAAGTTAAAGACCCAAATCAGTGTAAAATAAAGTTTGTCATTTATCAACGCTGAGCAGCTGTTCCGGCTGCACGCTTGACACGGATGCCGCTTGTCTTCTTGAACTGTGCGGGAAGCGGCCGGCATCTGTCTTTCACCGAATCACGGCAGCTCGATGCCTGAGAGCCGGTTCAGGCTATGCCCTTGTCGAGTTTATGTGTAATTGTGCTGAAAATTTTATGCTTCAACATATGGGAAATCCCCCTGAAGTTGAATTTGATCGTCCAACTTCAGGGGGCCGGTTCATGTCTTGATACGCAAACGTGCTTTTAACATAGCGGTTTTTGGTTTTTGGTTTGCGCAAACCGTTCAAACATGCTCCTCAGCTGCACCGAGCGGCCGGTTCAGCTTCCGGGCTCAGCGTCTGAATGATTGCCGCGAATCGGCGTGAACGTTCGCTTCTCTTGCAGTGCTTTGCTGCGTTCTTTGATCCGCCGTTCAGCATCTTGGGCAAAAAATTCCTGCGCGTTAAACGCGGTCTTGCCGCGGCGGTTCAACTTGACAAAGCTGCCGTCCGGCTGCAGCACGCGCAGCTTCACATTATCGGTCAACATCCGGTCATAGATGGCGCGCACCTTCGCCTGAATAGCCTTATCCTCGATCGGGAACATCAATTCCACGCGGCGGCTCAAGTTGCGCGTCATCAAGTCGGCGCTGGCAAGAAACAGACGTTCATCGCCGCCGTTGGCAAAGCAATAGATGCGGCTGTGTTCAAGGTAACGACCGACGATCGAATACACTTTAATCGTGTCGCTGACCCCCGGAATACCGACCTTCAGACAACAGATACCACGAATAAGCAGCCGAATCTGCACGCCGGCGGCCGATGCGCGGTAGAGCGCCTCGATCATCTCCGCGTCGGAGAGCGAATTCATTTTAGCATAGATGTAGGCCGGCTTGCCCTGTGCCGCAAAGTCGATCTCAGTTTGGATGAGATCAAGCAGCGTGCCGCGCAGCCGCAGCGGCGCCATCACCAGCTTATGGAAATACGGCGGTTCAGAATAGCCGGACAGCATGTTAAACACGTTCGACGCATCGACGCCCAACAGCTCATTGCTCGTCAAAAGTCCCATATCCGTGTAAAAGCGAGCCGTCATGTCATTATAATTTCCGGTCCCAAAATGCATGTAGCGCTTGATCCCCGACTGTTCGCGGCGAACGATCAGCATCATCTTACAGTGCGTCTTCAGTCCGACAAGCCCGTAGATCACGTGACAGCCGGTCTTCTCAAGCTTCTGCGCCCAATTGATGTTATTCTCCTCATCAAAACGTGCCTTTAATTCGACAAGTACCGTCACCTGCTTGCCGTTCTCCGCCGCCTTTTCCAGACTGCGAATGATCGGTGAATTGCCGGAGACGCGGTAAAGCGTCATTTTGATCGCCAGCACGTTCGGATCACTCGAGGCCTGGCGCACGAGTTCGATCACCGGGTCAAAGGCATCAAACGGATGATGCAGCAAAATATCCCCTTTTCTCATCGCATCGAAAATGGATTGCTCAATCAGCTCATAATGCACGAACGAGCGGTGCGGTGGGTAGCAAAGATCGCTGCGGCCCGGCAGCATGCCCGTTAACTTAGACAAAAAAGTCAAGTCGATCGGCCCGCTGACCGGATAAATGTTTGTCTCATTCACGCGCAGTCTTTTTACCAGTTTCTCAAGCAGCCGCTTGCTGATGCCGTCTTCCACATCCAGACGAATGACACTGCCGCGCTCGCGCAGCCGCAGTTGCTTCTCGATCTCTTTCAGCAGATCGACGGTATCTTCCTCATCCACTTCCAATTCCATATCGCGCATCACGCGGTAGCACGACGCCTCTTCAATCACATAGCCGACAAACAATTCTTCCAGATGGCGACGGATAATGTTCTCCAGCAGAACAAAGCACTCCCGCTCGCCGCGTACGGGCACCTTGACAATGCGCGGCAGAACGTTCGGCACTTGTACCGTGACAAAGTCAAGCGGACTCTTGTCGCTGCCCTCATGGCGGATAAGAGCGGCCAAGTTAAGGCTTTTATTTAAAATGAGCGGGAACGGCCGCGATGAATCGACCGCCATTGGCGTCAGCACCGGATACACTTCACGTTTAAAATAGCGATCAATAAAATCAAGTTGCCCGTCCGACAGATCGCTCAGCCCAGTCAGATCAATCTGCTGCTCCACCAGCAGCTTCTTCAGCATGCGGTTATACGTCGAGTATTGCTCGCCAATCATGTCGTGCACGGCTTGGCTGATCATCGCCAGCTGCTCACTTGTCCCCAGCCCCGCAGCGTCGGGTTTCTCATAGCCGACCTTGGCCATATCGGTCAGTGAGGCGACACGCACCATGAAAAACTCATCGAGATTGCTGGCAGTAATCGACAGAAATTTCATCCGCTCGAACAGCGGATTGTCACGATCGCGCGCCTCTTCAAGCACCCGCCGGTTAAAGAGCAACCAGCTTAGCTCGCGATTCGTATAATAGTCCGTTTTCTTAAAATCGATCATTCACCCCAACACCCCTTACGCCATCAATAACGGTTTTATGCCGAACACTTCTTCAAAATACCCGGCTTTTTCCTCAAATGTCAGCCGCTCAAGCGATAAGTCACCGCTCCCCTCAGGCGTAATGACAATCCGGTCATAACGCCGCGACACACTGATTTTTCCTACTCTTTGCTGGCGGCTGTCGTCAAGTGCATCGGCAATGCGCAGAATCGCTACCAACTTGGCAACAATCAGCCGGTCTTCACTGCCCAGCGCCTGAAAGGCTTCCGGGTCGCTTGAAGGCGTCTCCGCACTGTGGTAGCGCGCCGTTGTCGCCACGATTTCGCGCGCCGCGTCTGAGAGTCCGGTCAGTTCGGTCGACTGAATGACGTAATACGAATGCACGTAATGGGCATTCATGTCGATGTAGCTGCCGGCATCCATTAAAATGGTGGCCAAATGCAGCAGCAACCGTTCATCTTTACCGAGGCCGTGCAGCGGTTTCAGCCGGTCAAACAAGTGCAGTGCAAACTTTTCGACCGCTGCGATATGCGCCGGATCACAATGATAGCGCAGCGCCACATTGTGCGCCGCATCAAGAATATCGTCTGCCGGCGGACGGGGCAGCTTCCGACGACCCTCCTCGATCGATTCTGCGACGAGCAATCCGTCCGCCAGGTCCGCTTCAGAGAGAATGATGCTGCGCGCCCCTGTCATCTCCAGCATCGTTTTCAGAATCATAACCGACGGCAGCAGCTGGCTGGCCGAATCATAAGGCACATTGTACTGTTTGGCCAGCACATTAACCGGAATATCAAGAATGTGCCGATATAAATCGTCAAAGCGTTCCCGGCTGATCTTATCGCTGCTTGACTTCAGAAAAGCACGCTTAAAAGCCAGCAGATCCGTGCCGACAAGAATAAAGTTTTCGTATTTCACGTCCTTGGGCGCAAACTGCTGGTAGCCATTAATCTTGCTTGTAATATAGTCTTCCATCACGTCGACGTAATCACCGGAATAGTTCTCCAGATTGCCGAGCATTTCGCGAACGCGCAACGGACCGATTTTAATATTCCGCGAAAAAATGAATTTGCCCCTGTTATAGACGGTCAGCTGCAGGCTGCCTGAGCTGATATCGATCAGCATCGTACCCTTTTCAATGAACGCGCTAAAGCGCTCCGTGCGGCTCGCCACTGCCTGATTGTGCAAATAGCGCTCTTCCGCATTGTTCAGCCACTCAAGATTCAGCCCGGTTTTAATGCGAATCTGTTCTTTCACATAAGCGGCGTTGACGGCTTCTTGTACAGAACTGGCCGCTGCCGCCCGATAGTCGCTCACGCCATAATCCTTCATGATCTGCACAAAGCCGGCCAGCACGCCGCACACGTCGTCAACCGTGTGAAAGGCAATCATCTGCTGATTATAGATATCTTCGCCGATCGTCACATCGCCTCTTGCCTCTTCGATGACCGCCGCCTGTGTCATGTCGGCAATTTTTAAAACGATGACTTGCAAGCCGACCGTGATTGATGCAAAAAATCGATGTCTGGCCATCCTTGTTCACCTCGTTATCCGACCCGTCGCCTGTCCACATCCATATATCCTGTGACTTCCATTATCTTTATATTATAAGTCAAAGTGACCGACAAAAAAGCGAATTCGTTTGATTTACAAAAAAACAATAGTGTGTCGCTATGTGTTTCTTTTGGCTCAAAAACACGGATCCCGCTCATTTTAAGCATCACATTGTTAATGATAAGAAGCTGTCAGATGATCAAGCCTAAAAGCCATCTACTGATGGAACTGCGTCTGTGAATTCTTCAACTTTTCTTGGAAAAAAATGAAGACTCCCGTTAAAATTAAGCCTCCCAATTCAAATAAAACAGCCTCTCCGATTCATCCATCGTATATCCATGATCTTAAGCAGGACGGCAATCCTAAGCGCCTGCTAAAGTCGGTGAAGCACGCATTATGGGTGCAACCGTATTAACCCACTGCTCACGCCTATTGGCAGCAAAAAAGCACACGCATAGGCATTTCATTCCTCGCACGTGTGCTCGTCAATCGATCATTAGAATAAGGGGTTTCCTCAGCTTTCAAGATAACGGCAGACAGACGCGGCGGCCCGGCGGCCTTCTTCGATCGCCCAGACAATCAGTGAAGCCCCGCGCCGGGCATCGCCGGCGGCAAACACACCCGCGCGGCTTGTGGCATAGTCAGTCTCGCTCGCCGCAATGACGCGGCCGCCGGCATCGCGGGCAACGTCAAAGTCGGCAAACTGACGATCCTCGGCTCCTTGAAACCCGATGGCAATGAGCACGAGCTCCGCTTCCCACCGCTTCTCCGCCGCGTCTTCGGCTTTGAACGAACCGGTCACAAGACCCGTCACATGGCCTGCCGCATTGCCGACAAAGCGGCGCGTCTGCACGTAGTACGCCCGCGGATCGTGACCGTACTTTTTCTCGGCTTCCTCATAAGCATAGTCAACAGAGAACACGTTCGGATGCTCGGGCCACGGGTTGCCGGCGGTCCGGTGATCCGGCTGGCGGCCGTGCTTGCCGAATTGAACGACGGACGCTGCCCCCTGACGGATCGCGGTTGCCACGCAGTCCTCGCCGGTGTCACCGCCGCCGATGACGATCACGTGCTTACCTTTGGCGTCATGGTCTGGCGAAAGCGGCTCTCCGTGCATCAAGTGACGGTTGCTGGCTGTCAGATAATCCATCGCCGCCTCGATGCCGCGCAAGTCACGGCCCTCCAGCGGCACATCGCGGCGTTTGCCCGCACCCGTACACAGCACGACAGCGTCAAAGTCCGCAAGCAAGTCCGCAGCGCTGCGGTCACCTCCGACGTCGACACTTGTTTCAAAACCAATCCCCGACTCTTCAAGCAGGCGGATGCGCCGGTCAACGACCGCCTTCTCGATCTTCATGCTCGGAATGCCGTAAGTGAGCAGGCCTCCCGGCCGATCGGAGCGTTCAAAGACTGTGACAAAATGACCGGCCCGATTCAGCTGATCGGCACAAGCAAGACCGGCAGGGCCCGATCCGACCACAGCCACGTGCTTATCCGTACGCCGCTTGGGCACGTTCGCCTTCACCCAACCCTCGGCAAAAGCGCGATCAATGATTGAACGTTCAATCGCTTTGATCGAGACCGGGTCATTGACAAAGCCGGCTGTGCATGAACCTTCGCATGGCGCCGGACAGGCGCGTGCGGTAAATTCCGGAAAATTATTCGTTTTTGCCAGCCGCTCATAGGCCTCGCGCCACAGTCCCCGATAGACGAGATCGTTCCATTCAGGGATGAGATTGTGAATCGGGCAGCCGCTCGTTCCCCGGTTCAGCACCATGCCGATCTGGCAGTAAGGCGTGCCGCAGTCCATGCAGCGCGCCGCCTGCCGGCGCACTTCCTGTTCAGGAAGGCCGGAACGGTATTCCTTCCAGTCGGCAATGCGCTCCTCGGCCGGACGTTCCTGCTGATTGGCTTTCTCTATATTCAAAAAACCCATTAATTGTCCCATCTTGCGCGCACCATCCCTTTCTTTATTCATTGGCTCTCTGTCAGCGGCTTTATACCGGCTGAAAGGCAGACACGCCGCTCGATGTTTTGCCGTCTTTTTTTAAGTAAAATGCCTTTTCTTCCGCCTCATCGCGCGTCAACCCCTCCGCTTCAAACGCCTCGATTTGCGTACGCATAGCCGCATACTCGCGCGGAATGACTTTAATCAGCCGTGCAAGCGTGCCCGTCCAATCGGCAAGGGCTTTTTCTGCCTTCGCGCTGCCCGTCTGCCGCACGTGCTCTTGCAACATCTGCTTGATTTGCGCCTGCTCGTGCTCAGAGAGAACCGTCTGGACGTCGACGAGCTCCGGATTAATACGTTTGAGCGTCGATTCGTCGCCGCTGTCCGCAATGATATAGGCCGTGCCGCCCGACATGCCGGCGGCAAAATTGCGGCCGATACCGCCAAGAATGAGCACGCGGCCACCGGTCATGTACTCGCAGGCGTTCTCGCCGACTCCCTCGACAACGACGCTTGCCCCGCTGTTGCGTACGCAGAAACGGCCGCCTGCCGTACCGCGAATATAAGCTTCGCCGCTCGTTGCGCCGAAGAAGGCGACGTTGCCGATCATGGCCTGCGCATCGATGGGCACGCCGGATGCGTCCTCCGGCTGGATGATGAGCTTGCCGCCCGAGAGTCCCTTGCCGACATAATCGTTGGCGTCACCTGTCAAACGCATCGTCACACCTCTCGGAATGAACGAGGCGAAGCTCTGCCCGGCACTGCCGGTAAAGACGAGTTGGATCGTATTCTCCGGCAGGCCGCGTCCGTTTGTCGAACGGGAGATCACATAGCCGAGCGTTGTGCCAACCGTGCGATCCGAATTGTGCAGCTGGAAGGCCAGCCGGATCGGCCGCTTGCTTTCAATCGTCGCCAGGCAAGTCGAGATCAAGTGGCGCTCGTCAAAGCGGCGTTCAATATGGTGCTCCTGTGCACGGCTGAAGTGACGCTTGCTAACGTCGCTTTCTGCCTGATAGAGCAGATCGCTCAAGTCAAGGTAGCGTGCCTTCCAATGATTGTGCACCGACTTCTTAATGCGCAATAAATGTGCCTGGCCGACAAGCTCGTCAATGGATCGGTAGCCGAGTGCGGCCATCTGCTCGCGCAGATCGCGGGCAATAAATGTCATGAAATGCACAATATCCTCCGCTTTGCCGGCAAACTTACGGCGCAGCAACGGATTCTGCGTGGCGATGCCGACGGGACAGGAATCGAGGTGACAGGCACGCATCATCAGGCAGCCGAGCACAACGAGCGGAGCCGTCGCAAAGCCAAACTCCTCGGCACCAAGACAAGCGGCGATCAGTACATCGCGGCCGCTCATCAGCTTGCCGTCCGCTTCAAGCCGGACCCGGTCGCGCAGCCCGTTCATCATCAATGTTTGATGGGCCTCGGCCAAACCGATCTCCCACGGCAATCCGGCATGCTTAATGCTCGTCTTGGCCGCTGCCCCCGTGCCGCCGTCATGACCGCTGATAAGGATGACATCGGCTTTCCCTTTGGCCACGCCGGCAGCAATCGTGCCGACTCCGCCTTTGGCGACAAGCTTCACGCTGATGCGTGCCTTCGGGTTACTCGATTTCAAATCGTAGATGAGCTGTGCCAAGTCTTCAATTGAGTAAATATCATGATGGGGCGGCGGCGATATTAAAGCCACACCCGGCGTCGCCCGGCGTGTGTGCGCAATCCACGGGTACACCTTCGCCGCAGGCAGCATGCCGCCTTCTCCCGGCTTCGCGCCTTGGGCCATTTTAATCTGCAGTTCATCGGCCTCCGACAAATAATAACTCGTCACCCCGAAACGGGCCGACGCCACCTGCTTGATCGCACTTCGCCGCCACGTGCCGTCAGACTCGCGCACGAAACGCTCCGTTTCTTCGCCGCCTTCGCCGCTGTTGCTTTTACCGCCGATGCTGTTCATGGCAATGGCCATCGCCTCATGTGCCTCTTTGCTGATCGATCCATAGGACATGGCGCCTGTTTTGAAGCGCTTGAGGATCGCTTCAATGGGCTCCACGTCCTCAAGCGCAATGGGGCGGCGGTCCGGTTCGAAGGTCAGCAAGCTGCGCAGGGTCGAGAACGGCGCTTCATCCACCATCTTGGCATACTCTTTATAGAGCGCATAATCGTTGCGCCGCGCAGCCTGCTGCAGCGTGTGGACGATCAGCGGCTCGATCTTGTGCTGTTCGCCGCCTTGGCGCCACTGAAGCGTGCTGCCGGCCTCAAGCGTCCGGAGCATGCCTTGACGCAGTTCCCGCACTGCTTTTTCAAAGCGCATCAGCGTCTCCTGCGCAATTTCTTTAAGGCCGATGCCGCCGATCTGTGACACCGTCCCCTTAAAATAGTGAGCGATCACCTCATCAGACAGACCGAGCGCTTCAAACGTCTGTGCACCGCGATAACTTTGAATGGAAGAAATACCGACTTTCGACATGATTTTAATAATGCCGGCAACAAGTGCATCAATGTAATTTTCTTCGGCCTGTTTCACCGTCTGTTTCACATAGCCTTTAGCAACAAGGCCATTAACCGTTTCAAGCGCCAGATAGGGATGAACGGCGTCGGCCCCGTAGCCGATCAATGCCGCCACCTGATGGCTGTCACGCGGCTCACCCGAATCGACGATCAGGCTGACACTCGTCCGCAGCCCGCGAACGATGAGATGCTGATGGAGCGCGCTCACCGCCAAGAGCGACGGCACCGGCAGATGCTCCGCGTCGACAGCGCGATCCGAGAGCACGAGCAGCACGGCACCCTCATGAATGACGCGGTCGGCATCGTTAATCAACTGATGAACCGCCGCCTCAAGTCCGTCCTGGCCCTCCGACGCGGGAAATGTTGTACTCAGTACCACCCGTTTCAGCTCGGTCTGACGGTTGAGCGCTTTGAAGGCGAAACGGCTCAGCACCGGATGGGGCAGACGCATTTGCTTCGTCACATGGTGGGTCGGATCAAGCAGACCGACCTGCGGCCCGAGCCAGGTGATTTTCGACATCACACCCGCTTCGCGAATGGCGTCAATCGGCGGGTTGGTTACTTGCGAAAACCACTGTTTAAAGTAATCAAACAACAGTTGCGATTTATTGGAGAGTACGGCAAGCGGCGTATCGTTGGCCATCGACCCGATTGGTTCCTTTGCCGTGTCTGCCATCGGCTGAATGCCCTTTGTGACATCTTCATATGTGTAACCCTGTACTTTCTGCTGGAAAAGCCGCTGCTCGTCGGAAATATCTTTTCGATCGACATTTTCCAAGTCATCTCGCAGCGGAACGACGCTGTTCTCCATCAGCTCGTGATAAGGCTGCAAGTCGCAGATTTCTTTCTTGAGCTCATCGCTCGGCACGATCCGTCCCTTTTCCGTATCAATCAGGAGCAGCTGACCCGGTTTCAGGTGACAGCGTTCGCGGATGTCCGAAGCCGCAAGGTCGGCAACACCCACTTCGGAGGAGAAGACCACTTTGTCATCCGTTGTAATATAGTAGCGTGCCGGCCGAAGCCCGTTGCGGTCGAGAATAGCGCCGATCTGCTTGCCGTTGCAGAAGCCGAGCGCCATCGGCCCGTCCCACGGCTCCATCACGCGGCTGTGAAATGCATAGAATTCGCGCAGCTCATCCGACAACTCCCGGTTGCCTTCCCACGGTTCCGGCACCATCATCATGACCGCATGCGGCAGAGAAAAGCCATGATAGGTCAAAAATTCAAGAACATTGTCAAAGATCGCCGAGTCGCTGCCTTCCGGATCAATGACTTGCGGCAGACGGCCGTTCAGCAATCGCTTCGCCTTCGCCTCAAACCAATTCACGTTGCCGCGAATCGTGTTGATCTCACCGTTATGAACAATCATCCGGTTCGGATGGGCGCGCTGCCAGCTCGGGAACGTATTTGTACTGTAGCGGGAATGCACTAAAGCAACGGAAGAAATAAAACGCTCATCCTGCAAATCATTATAAAAAGCGGATACTTCTTTTGCGCGCAGCATTCCCTTATAAACAAGTGTCTGACTGGAAAGGCTGGCTACATAGACGTCCCCGCGCAGTTTCATTTCAATCGCCTTGCGAAGATGGTAAAGCTGAATATCGAGCGTACGCCCGCCCTCGTGTGCAGCCGTGCCGATAAACATTTGATACATGAACGGCGCTTTGCTGCGGGCAAGCCGGCTGATTTCGTTCTCATCGACCGGTACATCGCGCTCTCCGTAGACACGCAGATTGCGTGCGGCGATGCAGGCTTTGATCTTTCCGATCGCGACAAGACGGCTGGCGCGATCTTGGGGCATGAAAAACATCCCGACGCCGTAGCAGCCAGCTGCCGGCAGATCAAAAGGACACACGTCCTGAAAAAAAAGGTCGGGAATCTGCACGAGAATGCCGGCTCCGTCGCCGGTCTTGCCGTCCGCTGCCTTGCCGGCACGGTGATCAAGCCGGCTCAGCATTTCAAGGGCCGTTTTAACAATAGCATTTGATGCCCGTCCCTTTATATCTGCATAAAGTCCTATTCCGCAGGCATCATGTTCGAATGCCGGACGGTACAGCCCGTGCGAGTGTTCGCGTGGGTTTTTCGTTTCCATAAACGTCATCCTTCCTTCTGTTTGCCGCTAACCTTTCCATTTTTATCAATTTTCGGAAAAATAAGGCTTCTTTTCTCTCGTGTCTTTTTCCGAAAAATATGGTAATTATATTCTACACTTTCTTTATCAATCTTTACAATATATAATTAAGAACTAATTCATCGAATAATGAGATAGGTGCGTGAAAAATGGAACTGCGACAGATTCGTTACTTCATCGAAGTCGCTCGCCGTGAGCACATTACAAAAGCGGCGGAAGCCCTGCACGTCGCGCAATCTGCGATCAGCCGACAAATAACGCTGCTGGAGACGGAACTCGGTATTGCGCTATTTGCGCGCAAGGGCCGCAACATTCGCCTGACACCAATGGGGAAAATATTTCTGGAACATGCCGAGCGTGCCGTCATCGAGTTCAGCAAGGCCAAGCAAAAGATTAACGAGTTCCTTGACCCGAATCAAGGACTGATTCGTCTCGGCATCTCAACGAGCCTGTCGGTGCAGACGCTGCCGCTTATTCTTAACGAGTTCCACAAGCACCATCCGGGTATTGCTATCCAGCTTCATCAGGGCTCCGTTCCCTACTTGATCAATTTAATTGTACAGGGAGAAATTGACTTGGCCTTCGCCTCCCCACTTCCGGAAGGCGACCGGCGCGTGTTCAGCAGGCGCCTCTTTAAAGAGCGAATGGTGCTGCTCACGCAGAAGACGCACCCTCTCCCCGGTCCGCGGCCGATCTCACTTACTCACTTAAGGCACGAGCGCTTTATCACGTTTCGCAGCAATCTTTTTCTGCAAGAGATGCTCGTGCAGACATGCCGAAAAGCCGGGTTTGAACCAAACATTGTCTTTGAGGGGGAGGACATGGATTCCATTAAGGGACTCGTTGCCGCTGATTTCGGCATCGCGCTGCTGCCGGAACACGCCGTCTCCTACAACCTCATTGACACGCTGATGACCGTGCCGCTCAGCGATCCGCTGATCAGCCGCACCGTCGGCCTGATTCAGCCGAGCGATCGCGATCTGGCGCCTTCAGAAAAAATATTTTTCCGTTTTGTCGATCATTTCTACACCCGCAAGCAGAACTGACTGGGGTTGCTCAGCGAATGACAGGCGGGGCTTCTCTCAGCCGTCAGGACCGCTTGCCAAACGGATAGACTTTTAGAAAAACTTGGCGCTGCCAAGTCCCTTGGACGACGGCAGAGGCTTAGTTTTTTCTTATACTTGGTCCCGCTAAAATCTATATACTTTCTTAACGTATTAGAAAAACTTGGCTACGCCAAGTCCCTTGGGACGACGGCAGAGCTTTAGCATTTCTCAGACTTAACTCCGCCGGATGAGGGTTCTCAATACTTTCTTAGTGCAGAACAGAATCCCGCTCGGCAAGCGGGATTCTGTTCTGCACTATATAAAGTGAAGCTGCGCCGGCTTTGAGAGCCCGGCGGCGCGGCGCTCTCCTCCCAGCAAGTAAGACGTGCTGCTCAGACTTTAAAGTTCTGAACAACGCGCTGCAACTCATCCGCAATTTCCGACAGATTCGCCGCATTGCTCGTAATTTCCTGCATCGCTGCCGTCTGTTCTTCCGTTGCCGCTGAAATGCTCTGCGCATCGCTGCTGTCTCCCTGCAGCTGCGTACTGATTTGCTTGAGATTATCATTTGCATGCGCGACTTCAACAGTAATTTGTCCGATCGCTTCACTCATATCCGTTACGCCTGCAGACACATCAGTCATCGATGCGGACACGTCCGTAAAGGCCCGGTGGGTCTCCTGCACAGCTTCGAGTCCCTTTTTCACCTCGGCACTCCCGCTCTTCATCGTCTCTACCGCCTGTCCGGCAAAGTCTTGCAACACCGCAAGTGCCTCGGCAATCTTCTTCGACGATTCCGAAGACTGGTTGGCCAGCTTGCGAATCTCCTCAGCGACAACGGCAAAGCCCCGGCCGCTTTCGCCGGCATGCGCCGCTTCAATGGCGGCATTCAGAGCAAGCAGATGGGTCTGTGACGCAATGCCGTCAATCAATTCGTTCATCTCAGCAATATTTGAGACGTGATTGACGAGTTCAGTGACTTTGTCTACAGCCGCTTTCTGCTTACTGTCAATGCTTTTAATCTGCTGTGACGTCTGCTCGATCGAATGCTTGCCCGCATTCGCCTTCGCCATTGAGTGATCGGATACGTCGCGCAGTTTCTGCGCTTTCTCATTCATATGGTCGGCCTGGCCGGCAATTCGCACAGCAGAATCAGAAACTGCTTTCGCCTTCGCTGCCGATTCGTCGGACCCTTTGGCAATCTGCTGGACAGAATGTGCAATTTCATCCGTCGTTGCTTTGTTCTCCTCTGTTGAAGCGGTCAGTTCTTCAGATGAGGAGGCGAGCACTTGAGCCTTCTCATCAACGAGGCCGATGACCTCGCCAAGCGAGGCAATCATGCGATTAAAATTAATCTCCAACATTTTAATCTCTTTAAATCCCTTCGGCTGCGCCTGCATGCTCAGATCTTTCTTGGCCACGCGTTCAGTCAGCTCAAGCAGATAGTTGAGCGGACGCGTCACAAAACCGATGAGAAGAAATGCAATGAGTGCCGAAGCGAGCGACGTCCACAATGCAACCCAGAGCGAACCGGTCAGAATCGGCGTCGTGGCCCTGTTGATTTCACGCTGCGAAATCGTTCCTGTCACTTTCCATCCCGTTAATTTGTTTGTCGCAAAAACGACGTCGGAGGGCTCGCCGTTGATTGACGTCCAGTAGCTGCCTGAACGATGGACCTTAACAGCTGCAAGATAATCCGCCGAACGGTTTGCCGACAGTGTCTTCAGATTTTTATCTTGAATGACATTGTGCTGACTGCTGTATATATTCAGCGTTCCATTTTGACCCATTTTATAAGAACGTGCAAGCGCCTGCAAACTGCTAATCCGCATTGCCAGCAACACGATGCCCTGACCGTCACTCGTCGTGCGTGACAGCCAAATGACGGGATGCCCTGTGACCGAGGAGATCACCGGCTCAGAAACAATTAATTGTCCGGGATGGGCAAGCGCTTGTGTATACCATGTGCGCTGCTGATAGTTCAGATTTTGCGGGAGAGGCACTGATGAAATAAGCGCTCCCGTTTTCGAACAGGCAAGCAAAAAATCAATGCTGCTGTCCGCCTGATTTTGGCTGCCAAGCAATTCTCCAAAGAACATTTTCTGCTTACCGGCGAGCTGTGCCCCGCTAACCGTATCAGCTAAATAATTTAATTTGGTCTGCTCGCTGCCAACGGTCTGTGTGATCGTCTGACTGAGCATTTTGACACTGCTCTCACCGCCACTTTCAATCTGTGCAATCAGTGCACGCTGGGATCTGACATAAGACATAGCCCCAACAATCACCGCCGGAACGATAGAAAAAAACATCGCGGCAATGACAAGCGTTATTTTCAGTGTAAAACTGCGACGAACGTGCTGCGTGTTCTTCTCATCCATCAGTTTGCATCTCTCTTTCTCTTGAAACTTCACGGTTCTTCTCTTTTAAAGTGTTTGCCATACGCCTGCCGCAGATTTAGAACTTGCTCTGCAACATGGTAGCTAGTCCCTAAGAATCACGGTATTATTGCTATGCAAGCACTTACATAATAGCACACTCTGCAAATGCTTTCATTAAAATTTATTTCATCATTTAAATTATCGTCGGTGAACGGACAAACGTCGTGACCGCATGATCGCAAAAAAAAGCTAAATACAACAGCCGTCAGTATTTTAATACTGCATCGGGATAAAAACATTGCTTGTTGTCGAGCGGTCTTCGGGTTATAATGTCAGATACGTGAACCATTCGGATTTTTTCAATACATATATAGAAAAAAACGGCTGAGGAGCGCTGAAAAGATCCGCTTTTTCCCACCCCGCCCGGCTTATGAATCTTTCTGAATGTCTTCTAGGAGGGAGCAAGGTTGAAAAAAGTGTCCATCGGACTGCTCGGATTTGGAACGGTCGGAACCGGCGTTGTCCGCCTGCTGACGAAAGAAAAATCCCGGCTCGAAGCACGCGTCAACTGTGAAATTACACTTGAAAAAGTGCTCGTCCGCAACAAAAATCGGCCGCGAAAAGTGCTGATTGATAATCGGCTGCTGACCACTGATGCCGCTGACATTATTGACAATCCGAACATTGACATCGTCGTCGAGTTGATCGGCGGAACAGAGCGGGCTTACCGCTACATTCTGCGCGCCCTGCAAAACGGCAAGCATGTGGTGACTGCCAACAAAGACTTGATGGCTTCGTACGGTGAAGAGCTGCTGATTGAAGCACGCAACCATCACTGCGACCTGTATTATGAAGCAAGTGTCGCCGGCGGCATCCCGATTCTGCGAACATTAACCGACAGTCTGGCAGCCGACCGCATCGTGAAATTGATTGGCATTGTCAACGGTACAACTAACTTCATTCTCAGCCAAATGAGCAATAGCGGTCTCTCTTATGAGAAAGCCCTCGCTTCTGCGCAGGCCCTTGGATTTGCCGAAGCCGACCCAACCGCTGACGTGGAAGGGCTCGACGCCGCCCGCAAGATGGTCATTCTCAGCCACCTTGCTTTCTCAATTCCGGTGCGCATGGAAGACGTCAAAGTAAGCGGTATTACCGACGTCACACGCGAAGATATTGTCTACGCAAAAAAGCTTGGATTTACGATCAAACTCGTCGGCATTGCCGAAGTCAGCGACGACGCCATTGACGTGCGCGTTGAGCCGACACTGTTGCCGGACAGTCATCCGCTCGCTGCTGTTGAAAATGAAAACAACGCCATTTACGTCTATGGTTCGACGCTCGGCGAAACGATGTATTACGGACCGGGAGCGGGCGAGGGACCGACAGCCATTTCCGTCATCTCCGACGTACTGGCGATTATTCGCAACATCCAGCTTGGCGTGACCGGTAATCACATCTTCCTCCCGCGACGGGAGATGCATGCCAGCAGCAGTGTGCAGGCTGACAGCCGCTTTTTCGTGCGTCTGCACATGAAAGACGAACCCGGCTCATTCTCGCTGCTGACCGATCTGTTCAAAGAGCGACGCATCAGTCTTGAAAAGCTGTATCAGGAACCGGTACCCGGCAAAAACATCGCCGAAATTTCAATTATTACCCACGAAACGGGCAAATGTCTTTTCAAGCAATCATTCACGGCTTTAAAAAGTCTGGACGCTGTACTAAACGCTAAATATTTCCCTGTGGAAAGAGGTTAAACACTGATGGTTTGGAATGGATTAATGGCAAAATACCGGGATGTCCTGCCGGTCACCGATCAGACACCCGCGCTTACACTCATGGAGGGCAACACCCCGCTTATCCCGCTCGTCCATCTTTCTGAGGAAACCGGTTGCGACATTCGTGTGAAGTTTGAAGGATTGAATCCGACCGGCAGTTTTAAAGACCGCGGCATGTTCCTTGCGGTCGCCAAAGCAAAAGAAAGCGGAAGCCGCGGCGTCATCTGCGCATCAACCGGCAATACGTCGGCTTCGGCCGCTGCCTATGCCGCAAGAGCCGGGATGGACTGTCTCATTGTTATTCCGAAAGGGAAGATCGCTCTTGGCAAGCTGGCGCAATCCGTCATGTATGGCGCCAAAATTTTCGAAGTTGACGGCAACTTCGATCAAGCGCTTGACATCGTCCGCTACACCGGCAAGCATTCTGACTATACCATCGTCAATTCGATCAATCCGTTCCGGCTTCAGGGGCAGAAAACAGGCGCTTATGAAGTCGTCGAACAGCTGGGCGGCCTTGCTCCCGATGTCCTTTGTCTGCCGGTTGGCAACGCCGGCAATATTTCTGCCTACTGGATGGGATTCAAAGAACTGCGAGATAATCAAGGCGTTGCCGCACCAAAAATGCACGGTTTTGAAGCTGAGGGATCAGCTGCTATCGTACGCAATGAGGTGATTGAGCATCCGGAAACGATTGCAACCGCCATCCGTATCGGCAATCCGGCCAGCTGGAAGCTCGCTGTCGCCGCCGAGCAGGAGTCCGGCGGGAAAATTGATTCGGTCACCGATGATGAAATTCTGGCTGCCTACCGCAAGCTGGCCCGCAGCGAAGGCCTGTTCGCCGAACCTGCCTCCTGCGCGTCCATTGCCGGACTCTTCAAACATTTAAAACAAGGTAAGATCCAGAAAGGTGCGCGCGTCGTCTGCATCCTGACCGGCAACGGTCTCAAAGATCCGACAACGGCTATGGATATGCTGACCATCGAACCGACCGTCATTCCGGCTGATGCGTCATCGGTTGTCGATCATATCCATCTGGTGCGACAGTGAGCGGCTCCGATCACGCGCTGTCGATCCGTGTACCCGGCAGCACGTCAAATCTTGGCCCCGGATTTGACTCGATCGGCATGGCCATCGACCGCTACCTCGATCTGAAAGCCGTGCCGGGAGAGCGGTGGTCATTCCGCTACCTTGACAGCCCGGACTTCAATCCTCCGGTCAGTGAAAACTTAATCTATCAAACAGCTGCGGCAGTGGCCAAGCGGGCGGGGTGCACGCTGCCGGCACAGGCCGTTCAAGTGCGCAGCGACATTCCGCTCGCACGCGGACTCGGCAGCAGCGGAGCGGCGATTATTGCCGGCATTGAGCTGGCCGATGCACTGCTTTCGCTTCGGCTATCGTCGCAAGCGAAAGCAACTGTTGCCGGCGCAATCGAAGGCCATCCGGATAATGTGACCGCCTCATTGTTTGGCGGCCTCGTCGTATCCGTTCAAGCGGGCGAAGGCGTTGACAGCGTCTGCCTGCCCGCACCGGCATTTGACTTTGTAACCGTCATTCCCGACTTTGAATTAAAAACGAGCGATGCCCGGCGCGTGCTGCCGGCGTCTTTGCCTTTTTCTGAAGCGATTGCCGGTAGCAGCGTGGCCAATGTTCTGATTGGCGCCCTGATCAACCATGACGGTGCGCTTGCCGGACGCATGATGGAAAGCGATCATTTCCACCAATCATTCCGCGCCGGCCTGCTGCCGCATTTCAATGAAACAGCCCGGGTGGCTAAACGGAACGGCGCATACGGCACATTTCTTAGCGGTGCCGGTCCGACACTGATGGCGCTCGCATCGCAAACGGCAAGCGGCGCCATTTGCGATGCGCTCCGGCGCACCTTCCCGTCCTTTGAATGCACCGTGCTTCATCCGGTCGCCGGAGGCGCCGTTCGTACAGACACCGTTCCTGAATCATGAATGGATTCGGCTGCACTTGTTTGCCTTAGTGCAGACAGGCACATTTTTCAATTGCCGCGTTCCTTCGTTCAATTCTACCTTGATCTGACTGCGAAAATTCTTATCATTTAATTCATCAATAGAGCCATGCCGGCAAAGCTGCCGGCATGGCTCTATTCAGAATAAAGGACGCATGTCACCTTTTCATGTCATATTGCGACCGCCGATATGTCGATGGAACCGGCAGTCCCTGTTTGCTTGCACCATTCTCAGGCAAAAAGACATCCGCCGCCAAACCATCAGAATACTTGATTCGCTTATTGTCCGGCCTGCACAAGATCTTTTTCTGCAACCGATCTCATGCTTTTCTGATGTAAAACATTGACAAACAGTGCGTCAAGCAGCGTCATTTGAACCGCGCGGGCAACATAAGATTCCGAACGATAGTCGGTTTGCAGCGATACCGTATGGAGCGAAATATCCATCGTTTCACTGAGCGCTGATTTCATGAATCCGGTCAGTCCGATGATCGAGCAATTTTTGGCTTTTAACAGCTTGGCGATCTGCAGCAGCCGCTTGTCAGACGCCGAATAGGACAGAAAAATAGCCGCATCCTGGCTGCGCATGCCCTGCGCAGCCAGCAACTGAAATTCACCGTCTCCCGGCGCGAAAGCCGACAGTCCGGCGCGAATGAATTTGCGATGCGCTTCCTGGGCAATCATGGCCGACCCGCTGCTGCTGAAAATAGCAATGCGCGCCGCTGTGCTTAAAATGCTGACCGCTTTTCTGAACTGATCAGCGTGTAAAATCTGGAACGTATTCTCAAGCGTCCGTATATTGTCGAAAAAGACATGCTCAGCCAGTTCCATCACGTCGTCGCCCGCATACTTTCCATTGACTGCTTTTGCCGTCTGCTGCCGGGCGATATCAGCAGCAAGTACAATTTTCATTTCTTGAAACCCCTTGAACGACAGGCGGCGGCAAAAGCGAAATACCGTCGCATCGGCGACATCAATCTGTGCCGACAGCTGATTAATGCTGCTTCGCACCGTTTCTTCCGGATGACTTAAAATATAATCAGCAATTTTCTTTTCCTTTTCGCTTAAATGTGGATAGGCGGATTGAATGCGAATCAAGCATTGACTCTCAGACACGTCTTTTCCCTCCCTTTTACATATACCCATTGTACATCAAGCGCTTACATTTGAAAATAATTTTCTGAGATCGCTTACAACAAAATTGGCCAGTGATTGCTGTCCCGATAAAAACAAACATTAATCCAAGAAGGTTACCCGGCCTCAGACGCCGTTTGACAAATATCGGACGCGTGATGAAATTCTTTTTGGTACAGCTTGCCCGCTCGCGAATAGACCTTTGTTGTTGCAGCTGCAGCGCCCACGCACGCCTAATGGCTGAACATGGCATGAACGGCTGTGCTCCTTTGGGGCGCTTTACCACAGCATCTGTTCATGCTTTAATAGAAAAGGTGAGCGCATGCGGACCGCTCAACTGGCCTGCACGCGGGGCAAGCGTTTCGCTTGCGGGCAGTCTATTGCCCGCCGCTGCTTTTTTCCGTCCGGCAGCGGCGATTCAGGAGGTCTATACATGTTCAGAAAAAATCTTGCCGATATGAAAGCCTACCAGCCGGGACCGACACCGGAAATGATTGCCGAAAGTCTCGGACTTGCACGTGTTGTCAAATTAGATGCCAATGAGAATGTATACGGCGCCTCCCCAAAAGTACGCGAAGCCGTCATCGCCGATGCGCTGCGGCCTGCGCAATATCCGGACAGCAACGACAGCGACTTGCGCCGGGCACTGGCGGCAACATGGCGGATCAACAGTGAGGAGCTGTTGTTCGGCATGGGGCTCGATGAAATTATTGTGCTTGTCAGTCGCGCTTTTCTTGAACCCGGTACAAACGCAGTGATGGCATGGCCGACATTTTATGAATACTACAGCCACGCGCACATCGAGGGCGCCGACGTGAAAAAAATACCACTCGACAACGCGGGACGCCATGATCTGTCCGCGATGCTGCGATCTATCGACACTCACACGCGCGTCTGTTGGATTTGTAATCCCAACAACCCGACCGGCACATACGTGAACGCGCGTGAGCTGCGCGATTTCGTGTCAGCGGTTCCGAGCGACTGCGTGATTGCCATTGATGAGGCCTACATCGAATTTGTCACAGCAGCCGATTTCCCCGATGCATTGCAGCTCATGCGTGACTTTCCGAACGTCCTCTTGCTCCGTACATTTTCAAAGGCATATGGCCTTGCTTCGTTTCGTCTCGGCTACGCCATCGGCCGTGCTCGGTTGATCGCCGAAGTCAACAAAGTCAGGCCGCCTTTTAATAACCCTCGTCTCAGTCAAGTCGCTGCGCTGGCCGCGCTCAGCGATTCCGCTTTTCTTGAGACGTGCACGCGGGAAAATCGCCGTGTCAGGGAGCGGGTCTCCGCCCTTCTCAGTGAGAAAGGCATTCCCTTCTATCCAAGCCAAACCAACTTTATTTTTGTGACCACCAGCCGTGCCCAAGCGATGGCAGAACAACTCAAAGCAAACGGCTTTCTTGTCAATCCGTTTGCGGACGGCATCCGCGTGACGCTCGGTAAAATGGACGATATGAAAGAGCTGCTTGCGGTGCTCGAGCGTTGTTTTTCCTCTCCCGTTTGAAAGCGGCCGCATAACTTACGTAAAAAGGTGCATAGCGCAACTTTACAGCCACATCATGCTTCGGGCGGATGGGCCATGCGTTGTGCGGTGTATCCAGTCGATCAGATCAGCATCTGGACATGCATCCCGCTGACCTAATCATGCCCTAGCTTTGCGCGCACAGGATGCGGCATGTCGCATCGGCTTGATCTCGGGCAGCAAGCCCGTCCGCCTGCTATTAGACACATGCATTGATTGCCATTAAATTGACCATTTTGACTTTACAAATGACAATGGAACTGGTACAATTTGAACACATTAAAAAATTGCGATATTTTTAATAGTTATGATTTAATTATTGCACAGCGATGAGAAAGCCACGAAACAGAAAAGCGATGAGCTGACAGAGAGCCGCGAGGATGGGAACCGGCGCTCATCATTCTGATTTCAGCCCTTTTGAGCTGAGAGGTTGAACGCCGTCATACATGGCATGCGTGCATGACTGTTTCAGTAGACCGATCCGGCCGACACCGTTACCGTCTATGGAGGTCAGAGAAACCAGTCGGTGTTTCTCTGACGAAGCTGGGTGGCACCACGTCGTCAACGTCCCTTGCAGTATGTATGCATACTGCAAGGGACGTTTTAATTTGTCGGGATTGAACGTGCGAACGCATTCGGCAAATCAGGGCACCATGGCAAAGGCCAATCTGCTCTATACCGGCCGGATCTTCGTATTCTTACTCTGCCGCACCGTTCTGTTCGCTTCCTAGCATAGAAAAACTTGGCAAGACCGAATCCTTCGGCGACGGCTGAGCCTTAAATTTTTTTCTTAGACTTGGTCCCGCTGAAAGCTTTATTCTTTCTTAATGCTTGTATTCTCAAGTCAAGTGTATAAAAAGGGGATGACATTTTAATGTTTCTTGATCAGACTTATCTCTTTACGCCGGGGCCGACACCGGTTCCGCCGCGTGTGAACGCTGCGATGGCCGCGCCGATGATCGGCCATCGCAGCCCTGACTTTGCCGCACTGATTGAGGAGGTGGCCGTGCGCCTTCAGCCTGTCTTTGGCACCCGTCACCCCGTCAGCGTATTAACGAGCAGCGGAACGTCCGCTCTGGAAGCCGCCGTCGTCAATACCGTCGCTGCCGGCGAGCACGCCGTCGTCATCGTTGCCGGGTCCTTCGGCGACCGTCTCGCCGGCATTGCCGAGCGGTACGGCGTGCATGTGCACCGCCTTGACATAGTCTGGGGCAAAGCGTGCCGCCCCGAGCAACTTGAAGCGTTCCTCACTTCGCTGCACGTGCCGATTAAAGCGGTATTCGCCACCTACAACGAGACCTCGACCGGTGTCATCAATCCCATACATGCGCTCGGCCATGTCGTCGCCGAGCGCACCGACGCCTTGTTCGTCGTCGATGGCGTCAGCTGCATCGGCGCGGTCGCCGCTGATATGACGGCCGACCGGATTGATCTGCTCGTTACCAGTTCTCAGAAAGCGTTGATGCTGCCGCCGGGGCTGGCCTTTGCCGCTTTTAGCGACCGCGGACTGGCTGCTATCAAACAATGCACCCAGCCGAGATTCTATCTCGACTTGAATCGTTACGTTCAGGCGTACGTGAGCGACCGCTCGACTCCTTTTACACCGGCGGTTTCACTGATTGCCGGTGCCCGTGAAGTCTGTCACTTATTGGAGGAAGAGGGCTTCGCCAATGTCGTCAAACGGCACATCCTGCTGCGCGACATGTTCCGGGCAGGTTTGCGCGCACTAGGTTTGCCGCTTCTGGCAGCGGACGGCGACGCATCCCCGACCGTGACTGCGGTCTGCTCCGGCGCCATTGAAGCACCCGTATTGCAAAAAGCACTGAAGCAGAACTTTGCGATCACGGCTGCCGGCGGACAAAAACAGCTCAAGGGTAAAATCTTCCGTGTGGGCCACATGGGTTACTGCACGCCGTTCGACATTCTCAAAGTGCTGAGCGCTCTTGAAATAGAACTCAGCCGCGCGGCAAGCTCTCCATTGTTTGGCTGCGCAGTCAAAGCCGCAGAGGAGGTTTGGTTGCCCTATGTATAAAGTCATGGTTGCAGATCCGATCAGCGCGAGTGGCCTTCGCGCACTGACCGATAACGATCAATTCCACATCGACGAGCGCACGGCACTTGACGAAGAAACACTCACACATGTGATTGCCGACTACGATGCCTTGATCGTTCGCAGTCAGACACGCGTCACACGGCGAATAATAGAAGCGGCAGACCATCTGCGTGTGATTGCCCGTGCAGGCGTCGGTGTCGACAACATTGATATTGACGCCGCCACAGAGAAGGGGATTATCGTCATCAATGCACCGGCGGGCAACACGATGGCTGCTACCGAACACACACTGGCGATGATGCTGGCGCTTGCCCGCAACATTCCGCAAGCTTATGTGTCACTGGTCAACGGACGATGGGAACGCAAGGCGTACAAAGGCGTCGAACTTTACCACAAAACGCTCGGCATTGTCGGTATGGGCCGCATCGGCAGTGAGGTGGCCAAACGCGCGAAAAGCTTTGACATGCAGATTCTCGGCTACGATCCGTTTCTGACAGAGGACCGTGCGAAAAAAATGGGCATTTTAAAAGCCGACCTTGATACAATTGCTGCTCAGGCAGACTTCATCACCGTACACACACCGCTGACTGCCGAGACGCGGGGACTAATCGACGCCAAATTTCTTGCTAAAACAAAGAAAGGGGTCCGGCTCGTCAACTGCGCGCGCGGCGGCATCATCAATGAAGCCGATTTGCTCGACGCCCTTGTTGCCGGAAAGGTCGCCGGTGCGGCCATTGACGTCTTTGAGCAGGAACCGCCGCAGAACACGGCGCTGATTCAGCATCCGAACGTCATTGCAACACCGCATCTTGGCGCATCGACTGCCGAGGCGCAGGAGAAGGTTGCCCATTCGGTCAGCAAAGAGATCGTCGGCATCTTCCTCAGCGGCGCTGTCCAGCACGCTGTTAATTTGCCGCGTATTTCCGAAGCGGTGCAGCAGAAGATTAGCCCTTATTTGATCATCGGCAAACAGACAGCGGAGCTGCTGATGCAGATTTTCAGAAAAGCTCCTGAAAAAATCAAAATTAATTATTACGGTGAACTGTTTCTTGAAGACACCGGACTGCTGACACGGGAAATGATCAAGGAACTGCTCTCCTACTTTCTTGACACATCGATTAATATTGTCAACGTCATGCAGGTGCTTAAGGCCCACAGTCTCTCTTACAGTGTGCAAAAAAATGCCTCTCACAAAGGACTCACTCATTTGATCGAACTGGAGGTCGCAAGCGGCGATGACAAAGCGTCGATTGCCTGCACATTTCTGCCCGGTTTTGGCGGACGCATCATTTCCATCAATGGGTATCGTCTCGATATGGAACCCGAACGCTTCCTGCTCTACATTAACCACAACGACGTGCCGGGCATGATCGGCAGTGTCGGCACCGCTCTTGGCAAAGCCAGCGTTAATATCGGCAGCATGTACGTCGGTCGCGAAACGATCGGCGGCCGGGCAGTCATGGTACTGACCGTTGACCGCGCCGTTCCCGAAACGGTCCGCGAGCAGCTGCTGACAGTGCCGCAACTGCATGACGCACAGTTTGCCGAGATCACGATGCCGCTCTCAGAGGATTAATCAACGAATATCCGCAACTTTTTATAACCAAAGCGCCCTCACCCCTTGAGCCATGACCGCTCCAGGGGCGGAGCGCTTTTTTTCATAACGTACGGAAGGACAAGCGCAGCGCAGGCTGATCCTTAACAGACCTTGCACCCTTCTCCCTGACGTTTGGTTTCAAATTGTTTTGAAAAAATGTTAGGCCGACAAGGCCGAACGCTCGCTTTTCGGCTGCTTGCTTGGCTCAGACGCACGGCAAACAGAGCGCACGCCAGTCAGCCGATCAGGCATCGCTGCCGCGTTTATCCGCCGGTTTCCATTGGTACACCAAACCAAGCCGCTGCTAAAGATCTTTCCGGTAGCAGCGACACTCGTGGACACGCCGAAAGGTACTTTTGACGCCGTCTTCAGCTTTTCCGGCATAATGGGCAAAGCAGGTGATCGGTTTGAACGTGCGCTCGGTTGACACAACGTAGGGTGCCAATTCATCCGCCTCCATGAAGACGTGCAGGTAGTGACTCGTTTCACGGAACCCGTTCTTGGCGTACCAGCGATTGACCCAGTCATCGTCGCGTGTATAAGCCTCCAGCTGAAAAATTTGCCGGTTCAAAAGCCTGCGTTCCGCCTCGCGCAATAATGCTTCGCCGATACCGCACCGCTGAAAATCCGGATGCACAGCCAAATGCCAGACCATGGCGCCTAATGACGAACACTCAGCGCACACGGTCCCTCTAGCCGTCTCACACTCAACATCAATCAAACCGACAATCTGACTGCCTGCTTCGGCGACAAGTTCAATGGACGGATGCTCATAGTGATCCTTCTCGCGATACACATCATCGTAATAAGCCGTATGCAAAAAAGCGAGGACGCGGCAGCGCAGCCAGCCTTCCTCATCTGCTTTCCGGTAGTCTCTAATCTGCAATCGTCCTTCCTCCTAAATGTCCATCACTTTTACCTGAGAGCCGCTAATCATGAGTGCAGCTGAACACTCACGCGGCCAGGACGCGACCCCGAATTCGCCTTTTTATAACGGTGCATGCCCTCAGTGGCTGAGACGCGCGAAGGCGACAAGCGAACCGCGGTCGCAGGAGACGAACCCCTGTTTCTCATAAAAACACCTAACATCTGGTGCCTCTTCAGTCAGCAGCACCTTTTGCCGCACGTTCTGATAACGCTCGATCATGCATGCCATCAGCCGGCTACCAATTCCCCGATTGCGATAGGCTTGCAGCACGAGCACATCTTGAATATAAATAATCGTCAGTCCGTCACCGACCGCACGGATTAAGCCAACGAGCCGGTCTCCATCACGTGCAGTAACGACCGCGAGCGAGCGCTGCACAGCCTTGTGCAGCCTATCAGGCTCTGCCGTGTAGGCTGTCCATCCGGCAGCTCCGTACAGCTTGAGCAGATCGGCTAAACTGACGGCCGTCTCTTGTTGCAATGTCACAACCATGCTCACATCCCCTCTCCATTTCATTGATACACCGCCGCGATACCCAAAGAACGCGAGCGCGCGCCGACCAGTTAAGCAGCGGCCAGCCGAGCATGGTTTATTGCGCCGCGTTCAGCCGCTCGACAAGAACAGGCACCTCGGCCACCGAATCAAGAATGTAGTCGGCATGATGCGCGTCAAACTCCGGCCGTACCGCATGTCCCGACAGTCCCGTCAATACCGCGGCGAAACGACAGCCCATCTGGCGCGCGCAGAACAGATCAGCCAGCGAGTCACCGACAATCAGCGTTTCCCCGCCCTGTGCCAACTTCTCCGGTTCGCGCGCCGTCCAGCGCACCGCGTCGCACGCCTTTCCGTAGTAAGCAAGCAAGTACGTAAAGGGATGCGGCTTAGCCAGCGGCGCGGCATCATAGCGCCTTTCCGCATCCAGTACATCGTCCGCAGTGGCAATATGATTGGCCTCAAGCACATCAAGCCAGCCAAGCTGGCGAAACGGCTCGTGCGTCTCAAGCGCCGGTCGGCCGGTCGCAATGCCGACCCTGATTCCGCTCGCGCGAAAATGCTCAAACATGGCCCGCACATCGCTCGCGTCCATCAGCGTCTTCTCCCGGCTGAGAAAGCCAAGCTTACCGGGTTGCACTGATGGACGGCCGGTCGAGCGCTCAACGTGCGCATCACCGACATACCATTCCTGTGAACAGTGCTGAGCGACGTGCCAAAGTGCACTTTTCGGACGAAAAACGTCAGTCGAAAGATTCAGTTCGCGCAGAGCCAGTTCATTCAGATAGCCGATTAAATCTGATTTCATCGCCGTCGAGGCCTCAAGATCAGCCAGCAACTTCTCAAAGTCAGGCGAGACTGCCGCGCGACAAAGCAGCGCGCGCAGTCGGTCGATGGCCGCACGATCAATCGGCCGCTGCAAAAGCGGCAGAGCCGTGGCCTTTTCCGCCTCGGGAAGTTGAGCGACCATATAGATGAGTTCAGCGGCAATGGTCACATAAGTCATGTCCCAGTTGGCATTCATGCCATGTGACTTGAATACATTAAGCACACGGTCTTCGGCAAACACGTGCGCACGAATCGCCTTGACTGCCGCATCGTCAACAGCAGGATGAAAGGCCGGAGACATTGGCACACCGAAATAACGCGCACTGCTAAGCACTTCCCAAACCGTCAGTGCCGACGCATCAAAATAATGATCTTCATCAAGAAATACACCGTCTACATCAAATAAGATCGTTCGAATCACTTGTCTTTTCTCCCGCCCTGTATAAATTGCCGCGCGTGGCGACTTCCATTCTATTTTACATGCTTCTCAGAAAGCTGCCTACGTTTTTCAGCCATTAAGCGCGCTGCATTGAAAAATAAGTCTACATATTGACTGCTCCGAACGCTGACCCCCCTTCCAGACGTGACACATCTGTCCATGAACGTCGCCTATTTCACCGGCATACAATACCTTTTAGAGCGGCCGGCTTGTGCTGACCGCCGAACACAACAGGAGGTCGCAACATGAACTGGCTGATCATCGTGTTCATCGGACTCGCTTCAAACATTGACAACTTCGCCGTCGGATTAAACTACGGCATAAGAGGAAAAAGAATCAGTACAGCAGCCAACGTACTGATTGCAGCCATCGGTTTCTTCATGTCTTTTGTCGCGCTGCTGGCCGGTCAGACGCTCGGCACCGCACTCCCCGATGCATTCACAACTCTCTGCGGCGGACTGATCATTATAGCCATCGGCGTGTGGAGCCTTGCCGACTCACTGCGCAGTCATCCGGCCGCGCCGGTTCCTGATGCTGACACGGTCGATCGCGACGCAAATAATATTATTGCTTTCAATGAAGCCTTTGTCCTCGGCATCGCCTTGTCCGTTAATGCCGCAGGAACGTCATTCGGCGCCGGTGTCAGCCGACTTTCGCCCTTAGACGTCGCTTCGCTCGTCGCCATTTTCTCGTTTGTCACTATCGCCTGCGGACAGCTCTGCGGTCTCTGCGGCATCGGCAGCCGCTTCGGCAAAGCTTCCGAATACGCAGCAGCCCTTCTGCTCATTGCGATCGGCTGCCTGTCCATTTTCTTCCCGGAATTATAAGTAAAAGAGCGCTTGGGGCACATCGCCTCAAACGCTCTTTTCGTATCAACACACATTTACCCTTCAGTGACCCGAATTTCTTTTTCCAGGTCACCGCGCGACAAATTCGCTTTCAAAAAGGCTTCAGTCGCCGGTGTGTAGAGTGCCTGACACGCTTTGCGGTCAATCTGCACATGTGCCTTCTCAATCACATAGTCCATGACGTGTCCGCCGCCTTGCCGCGCTTCATCAATAAAATGGAAGTGGAAGCCGGCAACTGCAATGCCTTGTGCATACACAGGCGTCCAGAAGCCGACGATCGTGCCGGTCACGTTTTTAAAATGAAAAACAGGCTGGCTTTTAACGGCCTCGGTCATCGGTACCGGTCGCGCCTGAAAGGCAACCGTTCGCGTGCTGACTTCTCGAAACGTCCCGTCGACTCGAAAGGCGTAGAACAGATTGTCGCTGAGCATCTTGCCATGCAATTCATTTTCAAACGTCTGTTTGTCTGCCGGATCATTGATCGAGTAGCTCTGCTGCGGCCGAAAGAACGTGAGCGAGCAAAACGGTGTTAAGTCCTCTTCTTTAAGCGGTGTTGCCGTACCGTCACCGCGCAAACGGAAAAAGCGATTATCAAAACCGATCATCTCGCCGTCCAAGTGATCAAATGTACCAA
The DNA here is from genome assembly GCA_047722915.1 of Sporolactobacillus sp. GTDB lineage: Bacteria > Bacillota > Bacilli > Bacillales > Sporolactobacillaceae > Sporolactobacillus. The sequence continues at coordinate 8,751 of JBDNZQ010000012.1, read as the reverse complement.
TGCCAAAGTCGCCATGAGCACGAATATCGGCAAAAGACATCGCGCCGTCAAACACACCGGCCAAAAGCGACGTCATGGTCGATAATTGAAAAATGGCTCCGCTCTGCTCTTCCATGTCAAACACTCCTTTTTATCATTGACTTGACGTCACGGGCCCGTCTGTGTTGCAGCCATCGACGTGCTGCGGAAACCGCATATGTTCTCAGACCCGCCGGCGCCTTGTATTGAACTCTTTTTTACGCACAACATGCGCCTCACCATCTGCTTGCCAAAACGCCTTGATATACAATAAAATCAGAGTCGATTACATGAGCTGGTTCGGCAATAGGCTCTTGCCAAGGGCCACATTATCACTGTAATCAACCGGCACATCGATAATGACCGGTCCGCCTTCATAATCAAGTCCCTCCTGCAGCACGGCCTTCAACTCATTCTCAGAGTGAACGCGCAGCCCCTTGGCGCCGAATGCTTCCGCATATTTCACAACGTCGATCGGGCCAAAGTCAACGCCCGAGGTCCGCCCGTACTTCATCTGCTGCTGAAAAGCAACCATATCGTATGTGCCGTCACGCCAAACAAGGTGAACAATCGGTAATTTCAGCCGCACGGCCGTTTCCAGCTCCATTGCTGAGAACAAGAAGCCGCCGTCGCCGGACATTGACACTGTTTTTTGATGGCCGTTGACAAGTGATGCAGCCATGGCCCACGGCAGCGCAACCCCAAGTGTTTGCATCCCGTTGCTGAACAGCAACGTTTTCGGCTCGTAGGCGCGAAAATGGCGAGCCATCCAAATATAGTGTGAACCGACGTCACAGGTCACCGTCGTCTGATCACTGAGCAGCTGGCGCAGCGTATGAATCAGCTGCAAAGGGTGCACACGACCTGTCATTGCCGAGCGCGGCGGCTCGTCGTACGCATCTAAGGTCGTTCGCATACGGTTCAGAAAAGCACGGTGCTCTTCATCAATATTCAGGTTTGCTAGCTTATTTTTCAGTGCGGCGATTGTCGAGGGAAGATCGCCGACGAGCTCAATCGACGGCTGATAATAATGGTCGATGTCCGCTCTCGCCTCATCTAAGTGGATAATCGTTTTTTTCTGTCCGGCGTTCCAGAATTTCGGGTCATACTCAACTGAATCGTAACCGACTGCCAACACAACGTCTGCTTGCTCAAGCACAAGATCCCCGGGCTGGTTGCGAAACAACCCGATGCGTCCGAAGAAACGATCTTCCATCTCACGCGAAATTAATCCGGCAGCCTGAAACGTTTCGACAACCGGAAAGGGCAGCTTTTTCAACAATGAGCGGACCGCATTCACCGCCGAATAACGGCTGGCGCGCATACCGGCGAGAAGAACCGGCATCTTCGCTTGAGCGAGCGCTGTGACAGCCTTCTCGAGCGCGACCGGCGATGCGGCACCAAGCTTCGGGCTCTCAAGCGGACCAAGCGCCGACACTGATGTTCGGTCTGTCAGCACGTCTTGCGGGAAGCTGACCACACCTGCTCCGGCCTGAATCGATTCGGCCGCACGAAACGCGTTGGTCATGACCTCAGGCACATTTTTCGGATCGACGACTTCCGCGCTGAACTTGCTGATCGGCTGAAAAAGAGCGGCGTTATCCATCGACTGATGCGTGCGCTTCAGCCGATCCGCACGCGGCACCGCACCGACGAGCGCAACGACCGGATCATTTTCCACATTGGCTGTGACAATGCCCGTCGCAAGGTTTGATGCACCGGGCCCTGAGGTGACAAGACAGACGCCGGCCCTGCACGTCAAGCGGCCCACGCAGGCCGCCATGAAGGCGGCATTTTGCTCGTGACGGCAGACAATCAGCTCCGGTCCCCGGTCCTTCAACACGTCATAGATCGCGTCAATCTTCGCCCCGGGAATGCCAAAGATGTATTTAACGCCTTGTTTGATCAAACAATCGACGACAAGCTCGGCGCCGGTGGCTTGCTTTGTTATTACATGACTGGTTGCTTCATGATTTGTTTCTACCACGATTAACGTCCTCCTCCATCGTTCCATTGGTTGCAATACAAAAATAAGTGGCAACATCGCCCTAAAAGTCGCACTCCAATATCTGAGCCCGCCGCTTGCGGCAATCGACTGCTGCCAGCGGCTCAAAAGCTTCATTCACCAAAATTCCACCGGATGGCGAGCAAAATGACAGACATTCTCCAGTTCATATCAGGCTGCATCCGCCGACGGCTATGGACTGTATTCAGACGTATCAGTCTTTCGCCATTGCCGCACCGGCTGTCTTTACGTTTATTTTACATGCAAAAATAACGTGTGTTAAATATATTATTCACCATCCTGTCATATCTACAATGTATTAATTGCAGAGTAGTCAGCATCAAACTATAATGAAAAAGAATATCGTGAAAAACGTGTGCCGGCAGACACAAAGGCAGCAACATTTAACGATTCAATCTGGGCATTGGAGGGGAGAATAAGGTGGAATTACGCCATCTGACTTACTTCATTACCGTAGCCGAAGAGCTTCACTTTGGACGGGCGGCTGCACGACTGCGCATGACGCAGCCGCCGCTCAGCAAACAAATTAAAGCATTAGAAGAAGAGCTCGGTGTCCGGCTGTTTAAACGCAGCAAGCGCCATGTTGAGTTGACAAGTGCGGGCGCGCTGTTTCTTGTGGAGGCACGCCAAGTCTTCGACCGCCTGAACCAAGCGGTTGATACCGCTCAACGCGCGGCACGCGGTGAATTTGGCCGGCTTGTTATCGGCTTTGTCGGCTCGGCGAGCTATGATATTCTGCCGCTGCTCATTCGCGAATACCGCCATCGCTTTCCTGATGTATCGGTTGTTCTTCATGAACTGTCCACGCCGGATCAGCTGGCTGAGCTGATCGGCGGCCACATTGACATCGGGCTTTTGCATCCCCCGGTCAGTCATTCACTGATTGCTGCCGAGCCGGTCAAACGCGGTTTTGCCGCTCTGGCATTGCCAAAGCTTCATCCGCTTGCCAGACAGACAGACATCAGACTCAGCGATCTGCGCGACCAGTCGTTCATTGTCGTATCGCGCGACATCTGGCCCGGCCTTTATGATCAGTTCTTATCTCTGTTTCAAAATGAATCGTTCACACCGCAGATCGTACAGGAAGCCACCGAATACCAGATGGTCGTCGGCCTTGTTTCAGCAGGCATTGGCATCGGTGTCGTTCCCGGCACGGCCGAGAAACTGTTCAATCTCGACGTCGTCTACCGCCGCATCAGCGACCATCCACTGGCATCGGTGTTGTCAATGGCCCATCTGAAGACGAACACAAACCCTGCCATGCTGCGCTTCATTGAACTGACCCGTGACATTTGCCAGCGTTTGCCGATCGACGCACTTATGCCTTAGGCGGCGCGTTTTGACTGCTGCGTTTCAAGCGCCACAGACGAACGGCGTGTTGGATGATCGTTTTTGCCATGGCATACGTGGGTACGGCAAGGATCATGCCAACCGGACCAAGCCAGCGGCCGGCAACGAGCAAAAGGACAATGATGGTGAGCGGATGTGTGTTCAGACGCCGCCCCATGACAAGCGGTGAAATCAGATGTCCGTCGAGCTGTTGTACAAACACAATGACGGTAAGCACGAGCAGGGCGCTGAGCGGCGAATCCATCAAAGCGACGATCAATGCCGGCACAGCTCCAAGCACAGGACCCATGTAAGGGATAATATTCGTGATGCCAACGATCAGACCGAGCAGCAGACTGTATGGCAGACCGATGATGGAAAAGCCGATGCTTGAGGTGATGCCGACAAAGCTGGCAACAATGAACAGACCGTGGATATAAGACGACAGTGTCTCGCTTAAGTCGCTCGTAATTTCAATCACTTCTTGATGGTACTGGCGGGGGAAAAAACGCGTCAGTGCACTCGGCAGGCGCCCGCCGTCCTTCAGCATATAAAAAAGGATGAAGGGGACAGTGACAACCGTCAGTGTGACGTTTACAATAACGTTAAAGAAAGCCGAGAAACCAGAGCCGGCATGCCTGCTGTATGCATCAATAGCATTGAGCAGATTCTTTTCGATTTTATCAAGCGAATAGTAATCCTGGTGCGCCAGCCACTGAAACCCTTGCGTATCACCGAGTTCTTCAATCGAGCGGCTGAGATCGCTTAAATAGCGCGGCAGACGTGACAAAAAACTTTTCAACTGCTCGCCAAGCGGCGGACCGACAAGCGCGCTGAGCAGCGCAACAAGACCAAGTAGGAGCAAATAGATAATAATGATCGAAAGTACACGCGGCAAGCGTGCTTTTTCCAGCAGGCTGACAAATGGGCTGAGCAAAAAGAACAAAAAGCCGGCGACAAGAATTGGGAAAAAAAGCGTCGTAATCAAAGTAACGACGGGTTCAAAGATGAACGAAATTTTAGTCAAGACAAAAATCAAGAGTGCAGACGCGAGCAGTTCCGCTGTCCAAAAGATCACACTACCATATTTTTTCAGCATGCTTTCCCCCCTCTTCGCTGACTGCGTGCTCCAGCCATTTTTAGAAAAACTTGGCGCTGACAAATCTTTAGATGACGGCAGAGCCTTAGCTTTTCTTATACTTGGTTCCGCTGAAATTTTTATACTTTCTTAACGTATTAGAAAAACCGGGCAAAAAGCGCCCTCGCACCTCTGCCATCAGATCGTTTGAGTTCACCAAACACTGGTTCCTTCTTCATTTGAACACCGGACAAACTCCGATTCTCATAAACTCTTTATATTATATCCTGCTAACTCTGAAATCATCCATTCTCGGGACAGACTTTTATTCAGATGATCTTCATCAAACAGCCGATTGCCGAGTCGCCCTCTCCGCTGACAGACCGCGACCGAGCCGTCGCTCCCGTTTGAAGCTGCCTGCGATACGAATGATTTGCCCTGTTGCCCGATCCGATGACGCTCTAATACTTTAAAAAATGCCTTAAAAAATTCAAATATGCCCTTAATGTCTAATTTTATTTGCTGCTTACCGGTTTGATAAAATGGTTTTAATTTTAATGACAGCTTGTGACGCCCACGCTGCCAGTGACTATCAAGACGAAGAAGCGTCATGAACAAATGTCTGAACATTGTACTCATCCTATTGGCTGCCGCCTCATTTAAAAGGACGCGCTAAGCCGTCAACGCTGATAATGGCGCAAGAGAAGCGGTCTCTCAACTTTAGTCTGGCAGAATGCGTGAACTTAGGTTTATAATTTTATTAAATCCCGATGTGTTCACGCACCGCCGGAGAAGGGACGTGCATGACAACGCTGCTCAGTATCGTGCTTGCAATTATTATCCTGACAAACATCTTGCTTGCCCTGACTGTCGTCTTTCTTGAACGCAAGAGCATCAGCTCGACGTGGGCGTGGATCATGGTGCTGACGTTCATTCCCGTCCTCGGCTTTCTCTTTTACCTTGTGTTCGGTCAGAACTTGAGCAGGCATAAAATCTTCAAATGGGATCATGCCGTCCACGAAATGACTAAAAAGAAAGTCGCAAGCCAGATGGCGGCTATCCGCAACGAGCAGGCTCCGTTCACAGAAGCCGTTTTGCGCGATTATCATGAACTGATCTACCTCAATTTGAACAACGACGAGGCACCGTTGTCGCTGAACAACGCGCTGACGATCTACACGGAGGGTCGCCGTAAATTTCACCAACTGCTCAAGGACATTTACGCAGCGCGGCACCATATTCATATGGAATATTACATTTTTCGCAGCGATCTGCTCGGTGTAAAAATCATCGAGGCGCTTATCACCAAAGCGCGTGCAGGCGTCACGGTCCGGCTGCTCGTCGACGACGAGGGATCACGCCAGCTGTCGCGGCGGCTCGTGCGCCGCTTCACGGCCGCGGGCGGAAAATTCCAACGCTTCTTTCCCGGCCGGCTGCCGCTGCTAAACTTGCGCATTAATTACCGCAATCACCGCAAACTTGTTGTTATTGACGGAACAACAGGCTATCTTGGCGGCTTTAACGTCGGAAATGAATATCTCGGTCTCGTGAAGCGCTTCGGCAACTGGCGCGATACGCATCTGCGCCTGGTCGGCGAGTGTGTCAACAGCATTCAGGCCCGCTTTTTGCTCGACTGGAATCAGGCATCAGGTGAAAAAGTGCCGCTGAAGGGCTACTACCATTTAAATGAACCGGCAAACTGCAACGCCGCCGGCAACGTCGGTATCCAGATCGTCTCCAGCGGGCCGGACCGGAAGTGGGAACAAATTAAAAATGCGATGATAAAAATGATTCTGTCGGCCACCGACTACGTCTACATCCAAACGCCTTACTTTATTCCCGATCACAGCCTGCTTAATGCGATCTACATCGCCTCGCTCTCAAACGTTGACGTGCGCGTCATGATTCCCGACAAACCAGATCATCCGTTCGTCTATTGGGCGACGTTCTCCAATATTGGCACGCTGCTTGAAGCGGGCGCCCACGTCTTCCTCTATGAAAATGGCTTTCTGCATGCAAAAATGATCGTCGTCGACGGCCGGTTGGCGACGGTCGGTACGTCCAATATTGATTACCGCAGCTTCGGGCTTAACTTTGAAGTGAATGCTTTTATCTACCACGAAGAGACCGCGCAGCGGCTTGTTGACATCTTCCGCAAAGACTTGCTCAACTCGCGCGAGCTGACAATGGGAGGCTACGAGCACCGGTCGCGGCTGATTCGCTTCAAAGAATCAATCTCGCGCCTGCTTTCACCGGTTCTGTAAAGTCTCCCCGCTGCCTTCACGGCCGGCGGCAGAGCCTTAGCTTCTTCTTATACTCGGTCCCGCTGAAAGCTATAGATGTTCTTAACGTACAAAAAAAGGCCTGAGAGACGCCGCATATTCGCAGCGTTACCCCGGCGCGCTCACTCGGTCAGCTGAACTTGCTTTTGTTCACCATTCAGCCGCGCACGATACGCAGAAGGCGACAGACGCGCATATTTTTTAAACATGCGCGTGAAAGAAGCGTGATAATCATAGCCGAGCCGGCCGGCGATGACGACAACGCTGAGCCGGGAATCTTTCAGCAGCTCCTTTGCCCGCTGCACGCGCAAAAAGTGAATGTACTCAAGCGGTGTCATCTCCATATGCCTTTTAAACCATTCGCAGTAGTAAGAGGGCGTATAGTGCTCCATCTCGGCCAAAGCCCGAACATCAATTTTTTCGGTAAAATGTCCATGAATATATTTTAATGAGGCTCCCTCGATCCGGTCGGTCAGCTTGTGCAACAAATAACTGAGCAAAAGCGTTGCCTCTTCCTCATTTCCTTCAAAAAACTCATGGATAATCAATAGCTTAATCGGCTGTAACAAATGACCAATTTCCCACAAGCGTCCGTCGCGTCCTTGCACCGTGTTATGAAAATAAGCACAGGCATAATCTTCGGGCATATCAATCACTAAATACTGACCTTGCTTCCGGCACGCACACAGGCAATCTCCTACCGCGACAACCAGACCAATCTGATGCTCACCAATGAATCGAACGTCTTCGCCGCTTACCCATTTCACTTCGCCGTTCAACGGTATCACAAGCCATATCGTACAATCCGCAAGGCAACACGTTTCATCGCTTGATGTCATCGTATGAAAGCCAATCTGTTTCACGTTGTGCGTGTCCCCCCGCGTATTTAAAGAACTGTCTACATCATTATTACAAAAGAAAGTATAACAGAAAAAGCTTGAAACGGACCGGTGTGACAGCATTTCCCACTGAAAAGTTATGGAAACGATTGAGCACGGCGACTCATGCAGCCATCAAAATGACGATAACGGAATCGTTTTCCATGAAATTCGGTTAAATGATAGCGATAATACAGACAAGCATCATGACTTAATTGTCTCTATACTTTCATTGTACGTCAAGAATTGCACAAGCCTTGCCAACATCCGAATGGATTTGTTCTTGCTCTGTTTTTCTGCCGTGCGACCAATACTCACCACAAATAAGGGGATAGACAAGTCATGCATCAGCTTATCGCCGAATTTCTCGGCACTGCTCTCATGATCGTCTTCGGCGTCGGCGTCCACTGCTGCGAAGTGCTGAAGACGTCCAAGTATCAGGGCTCCGGTCACATCTTTGCCATCACGACATGGGGATTCGGCATCACCATTTCACTGTTTATCTTCGGAAATGTCTGCATTAACCCGGCGATGGTCCTCGCTCAGGCCATTCTCGGCAACATTCCGTGGAGCCAGGTCATTCCGCTATCGATCGCCGAAGTGCTCGGCGGTGTTTTCGGCGCCGTCGTCGTCTTTATTGCTTACTACGATCAGTTCAAGGCCTCAACCGGCATTGACCGCGTCGCCATCCGCAACATTTTTTCGACAAATCCGAACGTGCGTCACTTGCCGCGCAACTTTTTTGTCGAATTCATTGATACGTTCATTTTTATTACGGCCATTTTAGCGATTTGCCGTGTACACACACCGGGCATTGTCCCGATTGCTGTCGGTCTGCTCGTCTGGGCGATCGGCATGGGCATGGGCGGGCCGACCGGCTTTGCCATGAACCTTGCCCGCGACATGGGGCCGCGCATTGCGCACGCTCTTCTGCCGATTCCCGGTGGCAAGGCAAACAACGACTGGCAGTACGGCATTCTCGTGCCGGGTATCGCGCCGTTTCTCGGTGCGGCCTGCGCCGCGCTTTTCGCCCGGGCCTTCCTTGGCATCTGAATCACCTGTCCGTTTTCAAAACACTCCGTATATGAAATGACCCCCTGAAGTTGGACAATAAAAATCCAACTTCAGGGGGTTTTACTA
>JBDNZQ010000011.1:0-85112 GCA_047722915.1 Sporolactobacillus sp. | reverse complement strand
AACGCCCTATGAGGCCTTTTATCACCAAGTGTTGCACTTGATTTGACAATTCAAGTGTTAAGAAAGTATATAGATTTTAGCGGGACCAAGTATAAGAAAAAACTAAGCCTCTGCCGTCGTCCAAGGGACTTGGCAGAGCCAAGTTTTTCTAAATATGCTAAGAGCGCATGACTATGTTGGCGGCTAATGGAGAAGAACGACTTAACCGCACCCATCACGAGCTTCACGCGACGCATCAGACATGCGGCTGACTGTACTTGACTCGCTTTTTTCGCAACATCTCTTGCGAGTCCGTCATGGCTGCCAGAAGACTTGAATGTCTCAGAAAAACTATACCTCAGGACCGCTCGATGCATCCCAGTCCTTTTCAAGTACCGCGGGCAACGTAAATTCAAACGTTGTCCCCATCCCTTTTTTGCTTCGGACACTGATGTCGCCGCCGTGAGCTTCAACAATGTGCTGCGCAATTGACAAACCGAGACCGTTTCCTGATTTCCCGCGCTTCCTCGATTTGTCGGCTTTATAAAAACGTTCGAACACAAACGGCAAATCTTCCTCGGCAATCCCATCGCCCGTATCATGAACACTGACATACAAATCATCGCTTGTATTGCGGACCTTTATCGCTACCTCGCCCTGCTCAGGCGTGTGACGCAGCGCATTATCGATCAAGTTTGTCAGCACTTGTTCAATGCGATCCGGATCAAGAACAAAATCACGTTTGCCGGCAAACTCAAAAGTCAAGGTAAGACTGACGCTTGAGCTATGCGCCAAGTTGTCAAACTTATGAACCGCATGATGAAACAAGTCGACGATCCGCGTATTGCGCTTATTCAGTTGAAAATACCCGGCTTCAAGCTTGGCAAGATCAAGCAATTCGCTGACAAGACGACCCAACCGCTTGGACTCATCAAGCACAATTTTCGCCATTTCCTTTTTTTCCTGATCGGTTTCCGCAATATCGTCAATAATCGCTTCACTGTAGCCTTGGATCATCGAGATTGGCGTACGCAATTCATGACTGACATTGGCCACAAAGCCTTCTTTCATCTCGTCGAGCTTGCGTTCTTCTGTCATATCACGAATCACAGCCACCGCACCGCGCAGCCGATCCGCATCAAAAAGCGGTGTCAGAATGATAACAAAGAAGCGGCCTTGAGCCGACAATTCTTGGACGTGCTGTTTTTGTGCATTGGAGGGATACTTCATCCACTCGCCAAGAAAATCCGGCAATTTTTCCCAGTCAGCGACACTTTCATTATTTTCGTAAGCCCAAGCTTTCAGAAAATGATCTGCAGGTGGGTTGCTCGCCCGAATCTGGTGGCCTCCGTCAAAAAAAAGCACACCGTCAGCCATGTTGTCGACAATGCCTGCCAGCTGCTCTTTTTCCTGTTTTAAAGCTGCTACATAGGATTTGAGTTCCTTTCGCATGGCATTAAAAGCAACGGCCAACTCTCCGACTTCATCTGTCGTAATAACCGGAACGGGCATATCAAAATTCCCGCGGGCAACTTGCAGCGCCGCATGCCGCATCTTTCGCAGCGGCAAACCAATGCGTGTCGACAAGAAGAAGGCAAAGAACGTCGTCAAAATAATAGTAATAACAACACTGAGATAGATTAATTTTTTTGAACGATCCATTGCATTATGTGCAATTTGAATCGACTGATAGACAAAAACCGCACCGTGCCCGCGTTCGAGGGGCACGCCGACAACAACGAGTTGAACCGGTTCGTTCGTCGCAGCAGATACCCCTTGAACAGCCACTGTTTGTCGTCCGGTGATCGCCGGCTTGAGCTGACTGTTCTCATCAAAAAAATGACGTTCTACGTCCGGAAGCCCGCTGCCGCCCGCCAGTCGAACGTAGCGACCGTCAATGAAAAGTGCGCTACCCGCATGATAGACATCCGCGATATCCGCCACCGCGCCACGGGCAGCGGCTCCGTCTCCTTTTTTTTCAATCAAAAGCACTGCTTTATTTGCAATATTTTCCAATTGTTGCTCTGTTTGCTGTAAACTGCTATTTTGAAAAAACTGCAGTAGTAGAAAAGTTAAAAAAACGAGCACAAGCAGCATCAATGCAATAATAGTTGCCCACAGCTTCGTAATCATGCTGCGCAGCATCATGCGTCTGCTTCAACCTCAATTTTGTAGCCGACACCCCATACCGTAACGATCATTTCTGCTGCCTCAGGCGACACACGGTTCAGCTTTTCACGCAACCGCTTGACGTGAGTATCAACAGTGCGCAAATCACCAAAAAATTCGTAATTCCACACTTCTTTCAGCAGCTGTTCACGAGAAAACACTTTATCAGGATTCTGCGCCAAATAGTATAACAATTCGTATTCCTTCGGTGTCAGGCTCACTTCCCGATTATCCACTTTCACACGATGAGCGTCATGATCAATCACAAGATGCGGAAAGACAACAACGTCTTTCGACGAGGTTTCCGTCTCCAGAAATTTGGTGCTTGAGGCTCGCCGGAGCAACGCCTTGACGCGCAGCACCACTTCACGCGGGCTGAACGGTTTAACGATATAATCGTCTGTCCCGACTTCAAAGCCCTGTACACGGTTTGCTTCCTCGCCTTTAGCAGTCAGCATAATGATCGGCGTCGCTTTAAATTCGCGAAGTTTTTCACACATTTCAATACCATCAATGCCAGGTAGCATAAGATCAAGCAAGATCAGATCGTAATCTTGCTCGATCGCCATATTCAGCGCCGTTTCACCATCTTCGGCCTCTTCAATCCGGTAATTTTCCCTTTCTAAATAAATTCGCAGCAATTTGCGAATGCGTTCTTCGTCGTCAACGACAAGAATAGTTGTCTTTCTCTCGGCCATGGCGCAATCTCCCCTTTAATCAAATGAAGCTTGATGAATACTTCCCTTCTGTTTGAACCACTTATTGCAAAAATTGAGGACACTTTTTATGTTTGACTACATACATTGTAAACAATTTTGGCGAAAAATGCAGTACAAAAAAGCCGATCACTCTGCGATCGTCGTTCATTTTCTGTCAGCTTTTCGCGATTCATTAATCAATCCGTACAGAGATTTCACCTCATGCGGTTTGAGGCGGCGACTGTCACCTGGATGCAGCCCGTTTAGCGTCAGAAAACCGTAACATTCGCGTTTCAATTTGCGCACATGCAGGTTCAGTGATGCAAACATGCGCCGTACTTGACGGTTGCGCCCTTCATGAATGGTCAGTCGAACTGACGCAAAAGATTGGTCCTTTTCGCTTTTTAAAAGTTCAACAGTTGCCTTTGCCGTCATGCCGTCTTCAAGCGCCAGACCACCGGCTATTTTGCGAAGCTGCTCCTTTGTAGGCGGCGGACTCACTTTAGCTATGTAGGTTTTATCAACTTCAAAGCGTGGATGCATCAGCTGGTAGGCAAGAGCACCGTCATTTGTCAGCAATAACGCGCCTGATGTATCGTAATCCAACCGTCCCACAGGGAAAAGGCGCTCCGGAACGTCGCGAAAAAAATCGAGAACCGTCCTCCGTCCGTGATCGTCGGCCACTGACGAAATAACACCTACCGGTTTATAAAACAAATAATAAACGTATGCCTCTCTGTTGATAGGTACGCCGTTAACGGCTACTGCATCACTGTCAGATACTTTTGTACCCAGTGCTTTGACCGTCTCGCCATTAACCGTCACGTGGCCCTCAATAATTAATTGTTCTGCCTTTCTACGCGAAGCCACACCGGCTTGCGCCATCACTTTTTGCAAACGTTCCATATTTCCACCTCACCGTTATCATATCGTGCCAAAGCAGTCGGTGCAAGCCGCTCTTTTCATGCCGCATGCTTTGAGGCGACGACAAGCCAGAACAACCAGAAATACGTGAGCTTAACATTTGAAAACAGCGGCACGAAAAAAGCAAAGCAGCGGCCGCAGGCTGTGTTTTTTGGAGTGAGGAGCGAATGTGCAAAAAAGGAGAGAACCGTCTGAGGCAATATGGCATGGGTAAGTGGGTACATGGACTGTTTGGGTCAGCAATCTATCTGCCAAACATCGAGCTGACAATCCAAATCGCGCTGCAAACACCAACAGCATCGGCAAGCAGTCCAACCTTTAACGCATCGCCGATACGATGAATGCCGACTGCGCCGAAATAAACCGTTACGACATAAAACGTCGTATCCGTGCTGCCCTGCATAACAGAGGCGAGCCGGCCGATATAGCTGTCCGGTCCGTATGTGCGTATCAACTCTGCGGTCAATCCGAGCGCGCCGTTGCCTGACAAGGGCCGAAGCAGGGCAAGTGGCACAACTTCCGGTGGCATACCGACAAAGGCAAGCAGCGGCCGCAAAAGACCGGTTAAGGCATCCATTGCACCCGATGCTCGGAACACACCAATGGCTGTCAACATACCGACGAGCGGGGGCATAATTGCCACGGCCAGTTTGATGCCCTCCTTTCCGCCTTCGACAAATGCTTCATAGGACGGCGTACGGTGAAACATGGCATGCAACAAAATGACCGCAATCAGGACGGGGACGATCCATGCAGACATCATTGTCAGCTGTGTCATTTTCGGCGCCCCTTTCGCATGCGGCGATAATAGAACAATCGATCAATCACAAGCGCTGCAATAGTCGTACAAAGCGTCGCTAACAGCGTCGGTACAACGATGTCGGTAGGCGCCAATGCTTTATTTTGCATGCGCACCGCAATGACAGTTGTCGGAATCAGCGTCAGTCCTGACGTATTGAGTGCAAGCAGTGTAATCATTGAGCGGCTCGGCTCGCGCGCCCCATCGTTGAGCCGTTTGAGCTCCTCCATTGCTTTAATACCCATCGGTGTCGCCGCATTGCCCAGTCCGAAAAAATTTGCAATCAAATTTGAAAGAATATAGCCCATGGCCGGATGGCCCGCCGGCACCTCCGGGAAAAGCAGCTGAATAAGCGGACGAAACAGGCGTGATAGCTGGCTGAGCAGGCTTGAACGTTCAGCAATGCGCATGAGTCCGACCCAGAAAATCAGTACACTAATCAGGCCAATGCAGATTGATACCGCATAGCCGGCCGATTCAAACAGCGATCGGTTCACGCTCTCCATTGTGCCGTTGCAAACCGCATACAGCAAACCGGTTAAAAAAAGTGCCGCCCAGACCAGATTAATCATCGCTTCGCCCTCCGCTGAACAAACTGGCAAGCACCTGTTCAAAATCTATCAGAAAACTGCTCTTCTTAACTTGCTCCTGATAGTAGACAGGCACCTCGGCAAGCGTCTTATTACCGACATTTATCTGCATGCTGCCGCACGGTTCATCGCTCATTCGCTCGCGCGAAAAAGCGGTGTACTTGATCAGTGTCAATGTTTTCTTTATTTGTGCCGCTTCTCTGCCTGCAAGCGGTACACGCAGCGTTTCTTTGACATAGAGATGCCCGCGATAAGGCTTGGACACATCTGCGTTCAGCGTGCCGCGGTGCATAACAACCGTTTCTTTATACGTTGTAAATCCCCAATCGAACAAACGGCTGTGATCGCGCCAATCATCACGGTCATTGAGTGTCACGGCGACAAGTTCCATGCCATCTTTACTGGCCGTTGAAATCAGTGTACGACCGGCGACTTCGGTATAGCCGGTTTTCCCTCCGGTCGCAAAAGGATATTGACGCAGCATTTTATTCTTGTTCAGCCAAAGCCGTGCCTCCGATCGGTTGGTTGCCGGGACACTGTAGCTCTTTGTCCCTGTTATCCTTCGGAACAGGGGCTGACGCATTGCTTCGCGCATCAGTAACGCCATGTCGTAGGCAGAGGAATAATGCGCATCATTCTGCAAACCATTGGGGTTGGCGAAGTGCGTGTCATCCATACCGATTGCTTTTGCTTTCTCGTTCATAAGAAAAACAAAACCCTGTTCGCTTCCGGCAACCGCTTCGGCAATTGCCCGCGATGCATCATTGCCCGAACGCAACATCAACCCATAGACAAGATCACGCAGTTTGATCCTCTCGCCCGCTTTCAGATAAATAGACGAGCCTTCCGTACGAATGGCCTCCGGACTGACGACGACCGTATCGTTCATTTTGCCCGACTCAATTGCCAAAAGCGCGGTCATGACTTTCGTAATGCTGGCAATCGGCAGGCGCCGGTGACTGTCTTTAGCATCAAGCAGTCGACCCGTCGCTAATTCCATCAACGCGGCGGTCTGAGCCGATACAGCCGGCGCTTGAGCGGACGTTCGGTGCAGCGAAAACAGCGGAACAACGAGCAGTAGCAGCACGCTCGCTACCAGCATTTTTTTTAAAAAAACAGTCACCCCGCTCACACCCCTGTCCCTTTTCTGATACATGCTTATGCATAAAGGAACAGAATATGATTGTTAGAATCATTCTCACGCAGAACACCCCACCTCTTCCACCGATTTTATTGTGGGTGTTGGCTTCATTAAAAAATGGAGGGTCTTTAGGCAAAGGTGAATTCGAACAAGTGGCAGCACGCATTTAAAGAACTTGGCCGAGCCGGAGCACTGCGTTCTAAAGAACCGAACATCTTTTCAATTTTTCCTCTCAAGAAAAAACCCGCTCTAATTTATTAGAGCGGCGATTCATGACAACATATGCGTTCAGACGGATTCGTCCTTCGTCTGCGTCTCTAGATCATTCAATGTTTCTTTGTATTTATCATAAAATAAATCATAGGCATCCAGTTGTTCGTTAGGCGTTTGTGCCGCGTGAAACAGCGGCGGCAATTCATCAAGGGAACGGAAACCAAAATAATCAAGAAAAAGTGGCGTCACCCCGTAAAGAATCGCCCTGCCCACACTGTCAGCTCGCCCCTTTTCACAGATCATGCCTTTAAGCAGCAAACTGTGCAGCGCGCGGTCTGACTTCACGCCACGAATATCATCAATCTCGATACGCGATACCGGCTGTCGATAGGCAATAATGGCCACTGTCTCAAGCGCCGCCTGCGACAGCGGGGACGCTTTGGGGATGGCCGCAAAACATTCCACATAGGACGCCAAAGAAGGCTTGGTCGTTAGCCGGTACCCGCTAGGTGTATCAACAATTGTCAAGCCGCAAGCAGGGTCGTCATCATATGACTGTTTCATGTGCTTAATCAGGCGGTGAATATCTTGTTCTGCGCAATCATCCAAAACTTTGGCCACCTGGTTGACTGCCACCCCCTCTTCACCGCTGACATACAGCAGCCCTTCAATAATCGAACATGTCATTGGATCCGTCAAACTGACCGGCCTCCTCTCCGAGCCCGATTTGAATCTCTGCAAAATTGTCGGCCTGCGTGCATTTTATCGCCCGTTTCTTCATCAACTCAAGCAATGCCAAAAAAGTGACGACCAGCGAAGAACGGTCATATGCATCACACAGTGCCGAAAAGCTTAGCGCTGTCGTCGTTTTTTTTAACCGGCTCATTAGGACACTCATCTGCCGTCCGATCGGCAGAGACTGCCGGTCAATTTTAGTCGTGAGCGGCATCTCTAATCTGCGCCGCTGCAGCATATGCTGAAAAGCTCGCATTAAATCATGTGTGCTCGAACGTTCACTTTTTGGTATAAGTAAAAGATTTTTGCCGATACCTTCGAGTACGTCTGCCGGTTTGGAGAAAAATAGCAATCGATCCGTCTCACTCTCACGCAGCGTGGCCGCCATTTCTTTAAATTGCTTATATTCTTGAAGCCGACGCATGAGCATCTGGCGCGAATCCTCTGCATCCTCAAAGACATCATCCTCCGATTCATCAACCGGTTCAGGACGAGGAAGCAACATTCGGCTTTTCATCGCAATCAGCGTGGCCGCCATGACGAGGTACTCACTGGCCACATTTAATTCGAGTACTTGCATATCATGAATAAAGTGTAAATACTGATCGGTAATCTCAGCCACCGGAATATCATAGATGTCAATTTCAAACTCTTTGATTAAATGCAGCAGCAGGTCAAGCGGCCCTTCAAAAGCATCAATTTTTACTTTATACTCCACCGCCGCATCCCGCCGTTTCTATCCTTGCCATCTATTAAGAAAAACCGGGCAAAAGCGATCCGGTCCTTTAAGGCAACCGCGCTCCGGTTTCGCTAGTCGCGGGCGCACCGCGAACCTCCTCAAACAGGCCAGCGTCAGGGCCTCCCGGCACGTTGTTGCCGCAAGGCGCCCTCACACCTCCGTTTTTCCCGGTATGACGTCAAAAATCATATCATCTCTTTGCTTGTTAGAAAAACTTGGCTTCGCCAAGCCCTTAAAAATAACAGAAGAGTCTTAGCTTTTTCTTAATATTTAGTCCCGCTGAAATCTTTATTCTTCCTTTACGTATAAGAAAGGATCCATCAAAGTATAAGGTAAAATACAGGCGCGGGCAAGCATCTGCATCCGGTTACACCGCCTGATTAGTCTGTTTCACTTATTGTCGTGCGTCCTGATCAGATTGCCGGCGGCGCTCATGTGAGCGACAATTTGCATGTCTGCCCACGCAGGTTTCAAGCGTGCATGCTGCGACTGTACGTTTGGTGTGAACCGGGCGCACATCCCTAACAGACCCGGCGTATGCGACCGTTCATCCGGTTTGCCGCTTCGAAAAAACAGCATCATGCAGCTGCTCGCAAACAGTCTTGAAACCCATTATCGTGCAAGAAAAAGATGCAGCGACCATGCATGCGCCGCACCTTTTTCTTTTACCGTTTTGACGAAAAAAGCCAATCCGGTGAGATGATTCTATTAATTTAGCTAGCCGCTGCTCCTGCGCAGCTAGATCTTTAAGCCTCTCGAAATAAAAAATAAAAAATCGTTTGAGAGCATCAATCCACCGACTTTTCCGCTGTGCCGGGCAACGTCTCTTCCGCCTCCTCAAGCGGTATAATTTTGACGTCAGCCCCCAGAAAAGCCGCCAGCGCATCGCACATCTGCACGTCAATCCCTTCTTCACGATATGACGGATTGACGCTGATATGGCGGATCACTGCCCTGTCTGAAGCCATGATCTGGATACCCAGCACACCTATAATGTCTTCCCCCTGCTTCCACAAAAACAGCTGCAAACGATCGTCGTCTTCATAAAGACGCACCGTTTGAAAAACGTTTTTAATATCCGCTGCAGTTGACAGAAGCGACAGTAGACCAACAGCAATTTTCTCATAGCATTTTTTATAACGAATCAGCATGTCAAACCCCTCGTTGCCAAAAAATAATGCCGTGCATCCTCATCTGTCACAACTTTAAGTGCAAAAACAACCGATATGAACAGCCGGCACATTCCTCGGCTGGTAGCCGCATTTGAAGCGCCAGCCGCATCCTTCCTTATTATACCCATCTCTACACCATTGTGCACAGTTAACCTTCGTGTGCAAGTTTTGTTTTCAGCGGTACATCAAAACGAGTCAGATCTGCATAGCTTTCCCGCCGGACAACAACAGTCGCTTCGCCGTCTTCGACAAAAACAACGGCAGGATTGGGTAAACGATTGTAGTGGCTGGCCATGGCGTAACCGTAAGCGCCAGTCGCGCAAACAGCAAGCGTGTCGCCGCTCGTGCATGCTGCCGGAAGCATGGCACCCTTAATGAGTAGGTCACCCGTTTCGCAGCATTTGCCGGCAATCGTGTAGTCTGTGTCTGAAGGCTCCCCGACCCGATTGGCGCAAATCGCCCGATACATAGCGCCATAGAGGGCTGGCCGTATATTATCGGTCATGCCGCCGTCAACCGACATATATGTACGAACCCCGGGAATCGTCTTGATCGCGCCGACGGTATAAAGTGTCATGCCCGCTTCACCGACGATGCGGCGACCGGGCTCCACCCAAATTGAAGGCGTATCTATATGCAATCGCACACTTTCCGCCTCCACGGCCGCCACAATGCGGTCAACATAGGCACTGACAGGGAGTGGACGGTCACGCTTGGTATATTGAATGCCAAAGCCGCCGCCAACGTTCATCACTGCCGGTATGAATCCGGGGTCGGCTATCCATTTTTCAATCGCGGCATAGATATTAGCAATCGCACGCGCATAGCCCTCCGTCTCAAAGATCTGCGAGCCGATGTGGCAATGTAAGCCTTTTAATGACAGATGCTCGGCAGACATAGCTTGGCGCACCGCTTGATCCGCCATCCCGCCCTCCAGATTAAATCCAAACTTCGTATCACTTTGCCCGGTCATAATAAATTCATGCGTGTGTGCCTCAACGCCCGGCGTGATGCGAAGCAATATGTCCATCGTTTGACCGCAACGGGCACACAACTCTTCCAAACGTTCAAGCTCATAAAAATTATCGACAACGATCAGTCCAATGTTTGAATCAAGGGCAAAGGCAAGTTCATCATCGGACTTGTTGTTGCCATGAAAATGAATGTTCTTTGCCGGCATACCCGCCTGAAGTGCCGTATAAAGCTCGCCGCCTGAGACGACATCAAGCGAGAGTCCCTCTTCCTTAATCAGCTGAACCATAGCCGTTGAGGAGAAAGCCTTGCTTGCATAAGCGATCTGCCAGTTGATCTTCGGGTGGCTTGCAAAGGCCTGTTTAAAAGCGTTGATGTTCTGACGAATCATTGACACGTCATAGACATAAAGCGGTGTCCCATATGTTTCCGCAAGCTTAACCGCATCGCATCCGCCAATGATGAGATGCCCTTTTTCATTCTGTTCCATTCCGTTTAGCAACTATCTGCCCCTCTCTGCACTGCGCTTGTAGTGACGCTGCGCAAACCATTTCCTCCAAACGCACAAAAACCTGCGTCCGGAAACACAGGTCCAACTTTGCTTACACCGCGCCCGACAAGTGCTCCGCTGCAACACGCAAACGGCAGCCTGCCGCTTCATTCATCTGAAGACCGGCCTGCCGTTTGCGAAAAAAACATCCGCTTCGGCGATCAAATCTTGCAGGAACTTCGTCATCCTCCGCCCCTCACTGATCCGTGCCGCACTCCTTATCAGTTAAAAATAATACCGTTTAAATTTAATTCATTTTATCACCAATGACTATGATAGGCAAGCTTCACTTTGTCTTCGGCTGCCGGTATTTGTCGAGCGGACGTACGATGCTCGGACGCAGAGTTGCCGTTGGCAGTGCGCGGCGGATAAGCACATTATACAATCCAGTCGGATTAAATGGGATAAAGGGCCACAGATACGGTGTATTCAAATTCGTCACATGGGCTAAATAGACGATCATCAGCGTTGCGGCAAGCATGAATCCAGGCACCTGAAGTAAACCGGCTGCTAAAATCAGCAGCAATCTTGTCATTTTATTAGCCAGCTGTAATTCATAGCTTGGTGTTGCAAAACCGCCAATTGCTGAAACTGACGTGTAAAGAATGACCTCGGGGATAAACACGCCGACTTGAATAGCGATTTGCCCGATCAGCACGGCAGCAATCAAGCCGAGCGCAGTGGACAACGAGGTCGGTGTATGAATGGCCGCCAAACGCAAAGCTTCAATCCCTGCCTCGGCAATAAGAATTTGAACGAGCAGTGGCAGATGGTAATGGTGGCTATTCGGACCGATAAAGCCGAGCCCCTGCGGCAGCAGGTGATCCTGCACGAGCAACAGCCAGAGCGGCACAAGAAATACGGAGGCTAAAACGGCCAAAAGCCGAGTGCATCGCAGCATGCTGCCGGCGGCAGTGACTTGCCGGTACTCTTCGACGTGCTGCAGATGGTGAAACAACGTCGTTGGCAGAATCATGACGCTCGGCGATGTATCCGTAATGATGATGACATGACCTTCAAGTAAGTGAGTCGCGGCAACATCCGGTCGCCCGGTAAAGCGAACAAGCGGATAGGGATTCCAACCTTGCTTCACAACAAACTCTTCGAGCGCATTGTCTGCCATCGGAATGCCGTCCACTTGAATCGCTTGCAGCTCTTTACGGAGCGTCTTCAGCAGCTGAGGATTAGCCACGTCTTTCAAGTAGCACAGACAAACGTCCGTTTTTGAACGCTGACCGACTTGCATCAGTTCGCAGCGCAGCCGCGGATCGCGAATACGTCTGCGGATCAGGCCCGAGCTTTCAATAATGTTTTCAGTAAAACCGTCCTTTGCGCCGCGCACTACCTTTTCAACATCCGGCTCCTGCGGTTGTCGCCCTGGATAATGTCGAATATCAATGATCAAGGCCGATGTTTCGCCATCAATGAGCAGCACAATGCGTCCCGTTAACATTTTATCGACGACGTCATTCAGCGTCGCCGCCTCTTCGACTTGATAGTGAACGAGGTGCTGCTTGATGGTTTCAAATACATGGCTTTCGTGCGAGCTGTCATGCACGAGCCGCATCAGCTCGCTCATCAGGATGGCGATGAGCGTGCCATCCGCCAGACTGTTCGTATAATAAATTCGACAGCTGCGTCCGAGAATCAGAAAATCGCGCACGCCAAGATCAAAGTTGTGCGGTCCGAAGTCAAGCAGCGGATCAAGTATGCCTTCATTTTTTACCAGCTGATCGTCTATCGGCGTATGTTCTGCAAGCATCAGTATATCCGGGCTCCTTTGTTCCCATTATCCGCGCGGTTTGAAAACAAGCGCAGCAAGAAATCCAAACAAAATGGCTGAGGTGATACCGGCCGAGGTCAGCTTGAAAATACCGATGGCGATGCCGAGATAACCGTGTTCATGTCCTTCCGACATGGCGCCGTGCAGCAGGGCATGACCAAAGCTTGTGATCGGTACCGTCGCCCCTGCACCGGCAAAATCGATCAAGTGATCATAGATGCCAAACGTATCAAGCAGTGCACCAAGCACAACAAAGAGGGCAACGATATGCGCGGGTGTCAGCTTAAAAACATCAAGCAGCAACTGTCCCACAACACAGATGGCTCCCCCGACAAGAAATGCATTTAAGAAAATCATGGCTCATCCTCCCTTGCCGATTCAAGAACGATGCCGTGGGCAATACAGGGAATCGTATCCTTTTGTTTCGTTGTTGCCTGATTCATTAAAGCACCGGTCGCAACGACTAATACGCGGTGCATCGTCCCCTCAGCTAGCTTCTGATAAAGGTAGCCAAATGTAACAACCGCCGAGCAGGCGGTTCCGCTTCCCCCCGCATTAACGGGTTGATCGGGACTGTAGATCATCAAACCACAATCTTTGTGTTGACGATGAATTGCCAGTCCCTTTTCCGAGAGCAGTTCAACGAGCAGGGGCGAGCCGACGCTTGAAAGATCGCCGGTGACGATCAAATCATAGGCATCCGGGGTGCGCCCCGTATCTTGAAAATGGCGCCAGATTGTGTCGGCGGCAGCCGGTGCCATCGCCGCTCCCAAATTGTTCGGATCGCCGATTCCCCAATCAATGACTCTGCCAATCGTTGCCTCACACACGCGCACCTTGCCCTTCTCACGCCCGATCAGAGCCGCAGCTGCACCGGTCACGGTGAACGTCTGCGTCAAATTATGGGGTCCGCCATATTCTGTCGGATAGCGGAACTGACGCTCGGCTGTCGCATTGTGACTGCTGACCGCGCACAGCGCGTGATCTGCATAGCCGCTTTCGACAAGCTGTGCCGCTTGTGCCAGCGTTTCCATCGACGTTGAGCAGGCACCAAACATCCCAAAGTAGGGGATGCGCAGTTCACGAGCAATAAAATTAGCCGTTACAGTCTGATCCATCAAATCGCCGGCAAGAAAGAGATCTATATCGCTTGTCTGCTTTCCTGCTTTTGCCAAGCAAAAATTCACCGCGCGCCGCAACAGCGTGCGTTCTGCATTTACCCAGTCTTTTTCGCCGCAATTCAGAACTGCATAACATGTATCAAACGTGCCGCCAAGCGGTCCACGTCCCTCAAGCGGTCCCGTTGTTGTCCCGGTTGACTCGATGTAAACCGGACGATCGAAGCGCCACGTCTGTTCGCGAATTTTACTCACCACTTTCCCTCCTTGTATAACTAGTTTTGAAATCCTTATTCAGTTCGGGCACTGCGTGACATCCTCTAGTTGTTCATTGGAATGGATCCAACTGGTCTGGGCTTCTCCCCTCTGAAGTCTTTCTACGTTGTTAGTTTACCGCCCCGGCAACTGCCGGATAGGCTGATGCACAGCATGTCGCGGCTGCCGGACCCATTTTATCAGAGGCAGGATGAGGTTGCTAAAACAGCTGTTCGATCGCCAGACGTACAATGCCGAGCACCGCCGCAGAAACGACGCCAAATACAATGACTGCCCCTGCCAGCGAAAACAAATTTGTGGCAATGCCCAGCACAACGCCTTCATTCTTATGTTCAAGTGCAGCGCTTGTTATTGAATTGGCAAAACCGGTCACCGGAACGATCGAACCTGCTCCGGCAAAGCGTGCCAAACGGTCATAGAGTCCAAAGCCGGTCAGAAGTGCTGAAGCAAGAATAAGCGTAGCTGATGTGGGATTCCCTGCGGCCTGCTTGCTGAAATGAAAAAAATGTATATAGAAAACTTGAATACATTGGCCGATCAAGCAGATTGCACCGCCTGAAACAAAGGCTTTAAAACAATTGCTTATGTAGGGAATTTTCGGCAAAAATGGTTTAATGGCCTTGCTGTAGTTTTTTGGATCATTCAGCATTGCTGCATCTCCTCCTCACCGTTTCCATTGATACGAGTAGTATGCACCGTGCGTCGAAATCTATGAGCATCGCTCAAACAGCGGCAGGCAACACCGTCACAATTTCTGTTAGGTTAGAAAAAAACTTTGTTCTAATAAATCCTTTAAAACAACAGGGCTCCGGTTGTTGACTTGTCGCGGGACACTCAGACAAATGAGATTCTGACGCTTTAACATGCCCTGTTCTTTTTAGTGCGCAAAAATGCCGAACGCTAAGCGGCTCGGCACTCACACCTATAAGAGACGGCATACCCATACTTTTTTTGTCATTCTGCCATCTGGCTCTTAATTTCCTCGAGAATCTTTTTTTCCAGCCGTGACACTTGGACCTGTGAAATACCAAGCCGCACAGCAACTTCCATTTGTGTCTGATCTTTAAAATATCTCAAGTAAACGATCAGCTTTTCTCGCTCACTCAGTCGCTCGATCGCCTCACGAATGAGCATTTTATCAAACCATTTACCGCTTTCACCATCGGCAATTTGATCAAGCATGGTAATTGGGTCGCCGTCATTTTCAAACACCGTTTCATTGATCGACGACGGCATTCTAATCGCTTCCTGAGACATCACGACGTCTTCAGGAGAGAGTTCAAGCGCTTCGGCCAACTCGCCGACCGTCGGATTGCGGCCCAGTTTTTTAGCGATTTCGTCACGCTTCTTTCGTACGCGGATACCTGTCTCTTTCAATGAACGACTGACTTTAACCGCTCCGTCATCACGAATAAAGCGCTGAATTTCACCGATAATCATCGGTACCGCATAGGTCGAAAATTTCACGTTATAGCTCAGATCAAATTTGTCGACGGATTTGAGCAGACCGATACAGCCAATCTGGAACAGATCGTCCGCTTCATAACCGCGGCTCAAAAACCGCTGCACAACCGACCAGACAAGCCGCATGTTCTTAGCCACAATTCGGTCGCGCGCCGCATGATCGCCCGATTGACTGCGTGCAATTAGCTGTTTGATCTCATCATCATCAAGCAACGACTCTCTTGCGCAAACTTTCCGGTCCAGATTCATCTGCACATCTCCCTATTTGCACAGCGCACGATGATGGGTAATCGTTTTTGTCATCAGAACGGTTGTGCCTTTGCCGACCTCCGTTTTTATCGTGATGTCATCCATGAAGTTTTCCATAATTGTAAAACCCATCCCGGAGCGCTCAAGCTCAGGTTTTGTCGTGAACAACGGCTGCTTCGCTTGTTCAAGGTCGGCAATGCCGACACCGTCGTCATGAATGCTGAGACTGAATAATCCACCATCCGCCAGCTCAGCCTGAATTTTAATTTGCCCCTCACCACTGTTGGCATATCCGTGAATAATGCAGTTAGTCACCGCTTCTGATACGACTGTCTTGACCTCTGTGACTTCCTCAAGTGTCGGATCGACTTGCGAAATAAAGGCGGCCACCGTAACACGAGCAAATGCCTCATTTGCACTGATTGCCGGAAAAAGGAGGGTCATTTCATTCTTCATTCAAGCCACCCCCAGCGTATGCAGTGCATCGTCTTCATCCGGTTCAAAACGGATAATTTTGAAGAGACCGCTCAGTTCGAAAAGCCGCCGAACAGAAGGAGACAGCGCGCAGACAACAAGCTCACCGCCAAGTCCGACGATCTGGCGATAGCGTCCAAGAATCACGCCAAGTCCGGAACTGTCCATAAAAGTCAGTTTTTCACAATTCAGCAGAATATGCTGCACAATTTCTTCATCCATGACAGCGGTGACACGCTGCCGCAATTCTTCAGCCGTATGGTGATCCAGCTCGCCTTCCAACCGAATGCAAAGCACCCCGTATTTCACTTCCAAATCCATTGTCAGACTCATACGTTTTCCCCTCCCGGAACGCATCATGGCTCAAATGCCTGTCTGTAGATATTTTTCTTCACCGTTCAGCGCTTTCCCTGCCGAACCGCAAAACTAGTGGATTTTCGTCATTCTTTTTAGTCTGTTCAGCTCAAGCGTATCAATGGCTAAAAATGCTGCCGGCGCTGCGCTTAAACAACTGCCACCAAGAGGCTGAATTGACATTTGTTGTCACGACAAGCGGCGTCTTAGTGAGCACGTGCCGCTGATCACTGACAATATAATAGCCGACGACACTGCCCGCCTTTAAAGGCGCAGATAATTTAGCTTTGAGCACAATCTTTTTCTGCAGCTTCTTTGGCACCTTGCCTCGTTTGGCCAGCAGAACGACCGGTTTTTCCGTGACGACGGCAACGTGACTGACACTGCCTTTCGCTACTTTTTCAGTGGTTACTGTTTTCCCCTTGGGAACAATCTGCTTTGTCTCGTAGGCAGCAAACGCCTGATTCATTAAATCGGCCACTTCCTTATTGCGCGCCTTGGGTGTCGGCGCTCCCATGACGACCGTAATCAGACGCATACCCTCTCGCTTAGCGGTCGCTGTCAGACAATATTTTGCCTCGTTTGTAAAACCTGTTTTCATGCCATCCGCACCCGGATACGTTTTAATCAGCTTATTTGTATTGACGAGCCAGAACTTTTTATCCGTATTTTCACGAAGATAATCGTCGTATTTTGACGTATAGTGAAACACAAGCGGGTAGCGGGCAAGTGCGCGCGCCATGACGGCCATGTCGTGCGCCGTCGTATAGTGATTAGCGACCGGCAGCCCGGTCGGATTGGCAAAATGCGTGTGTTTTAATCCAAGAACTTTGGCTTCAGCATTCATGGCGGCAACGAATGATTTCACCGAACCACTCAGTTTCTCTGCCATGGCAACAGATGCATCATTGCCCGAGGCAATCGCAATCGCACGCAGCATTTCATCGACGTTCATCGTCTCTCCCGGTTCAAGAAACACTTGGGATCCGCCCATCGATGCCGCGTACTCACTGACGCTTACTTTGTCGTTTAGCGCTAATTGATGGTGACTGATGGCTTTGAAAATGAGCAACATCGTCATAATTTTGGTCATACTTGCCGGAGGCAGTTCCTTTTCGGCATTTTTTTGGTAAAGCACTTGACCGGTTTCCGCTTCAATAACAATGGCTGACTGACCGGTCGCTTTGGCTTTGTCCGATGATTTCACTTGGGCATGGGCGGCTGGTGCGCCGCATGTCAGAAGCAAGACGGCCGCCAGCAGTCCTGTCAAAAAAGATTTCATGAATCTACCTCCCTATGCTGATCATTAGCATTCTCTCCACCAATTTTCTTTTTATACGAGAATGCAAAAAACCAAGCAAAAAATAGCTTGGCTTTTTCGAGTGATCGCGCCCTGAACCTGAACGAGCCGTCCTTTGCTAAGCCGGTTGAGGCCTGCTGAGATTGACAACCACGAGCATCAAGAAAATCGCGCTCACAGCACTGTTTGATTCAAAAAACGTCATTAAACTTAACTCTCTGTATATCAGACAATTTCATAAGTGGAACGCGCAGATGGCGCACGCCAATCCAAGCGTTGCGGATGTGGCGTATTACTTTTGGGTGTTATGGGAAATCAAAGGCAAGTGCCGGGATGGAAAATAACCGGACGCTGCAAGGATAATAAAGTAAGGGATGGCGCTGACAAGATAGCGCGAACGCGTCTCCCATATGCAAAGGAAAAAAAACAAACCGATGCATGTCAACATCATAAAGCAGTCTGACGCGCTCAACAGGCATTTACGCGAACGACAGGCGGCGCTGAAAAAGCCAACAGCCAGAACAATAAGAGCCATGCGGGCCATCGCTTGAACAAAGAACGCCGTCAACCCGTTGAACAGAAAGGCACGAAAGAGCGGTGGGTGCTCAGGCAATCGGCGCAGCACATTAACGACGTAGAACGTACCGTCCGTCCACGTCATAGCCAATTTCTCCATCCAAAAATGAAGATTGCCAAGAAAGCCCCGTTTCATAATGCGTTCGCGTGTTTCATTCAGCAGCTGCTGCGTCACTGCCGCTTTGGGTTCGCTTATCATAAGCCGATGCGTCGTATCCACATCGCGCTGTTCATACTTTCCGTATGTCCACTCATTCTCTCCCATCAGTATCCAATGGGCAATGGGGAAAGCATTTTTGCTAATCTGGGCGTGGTCGACGAGTCCGAAATCATAGATCATGGTAAAAAAAATAAAGTGAAAAACCAAGCACGTGATGAGCGGAAGCAGTGAAAAGAACTTGCGCCAACCGCCGGCAAACAGCAATAAAACAAGGGCATAAGCGATGGGCAAAACAATGAGCGTACCTTTCAACATAAAGCAGACGGCAACCGTCAGTGAAACAAGCCATACATTGCACCCGTGCGTCTTCAACTCGCCCGACGAATTCGTCATCAGGCAAAGCGCTGCCATCGCAAAGGGAAGCGGCAGCGTATCGGTATAGACGATCGGCGCATAGCCGATCAGCGGAAAAGCAAACACCGCAGCAAACAGGCAGGCCAAGGCTACACCTTGACCACAGCGACGCCTGACAAATTGATAAACCATATATTGCGACGCAGCAATGGCCACAATGTTAACGATCTGATAGAAAAGGAGTTGCGGCGTGCCAAGCCAGCCAAGCGCAGCCAGTAACAGCATCGGAAAGATATTATTTGGATAACGAAAAAAGTAGCTGCTGATCGTGCCATTGTGCAGAACATAGTTCGCTCCGTCAACAAGGTAGCGAAAATCCCAAGACGGACGCACATTTAGAAAAATCAGCACCCCGCTCTGAAGCAGCAGGCTAACGATCAGCAACGCAGTGACGGCCCACCTCGGCGGCACTCGGGACAGATGCCGCACGATCTGCCGGTTTCGCCAGATGAGCATGGCAACCCCGGCTCCAGCCACCAGCAGCGTCACCCCCTTGAACACGAATGATGCCCGCAAGCCTACCGATTCGTAACCGCGAGAATAGAACAGATTAAGCAGCAGAATGATCACCGCAACTAAGGTGAAAAGATAAGAAATGGCTTTGATTCCAAGACGTGTCAAGTTTCGTTTTCCGCTGTTCATGAAGCTTCTCCTTTGCGCGCACACTGAACAGAAAAAAGTATACACGACCTTGGGCCACTCGTAAGCCTTTCATACCATATCTTTACAATCTTTAAGAATTATTAACAGCAGTAGCCTGGTTGCTGCTTTCCGAGTGGCGGGTGCTGTGCCTGCCCTTGAACGCAGAGAGATCCATCCGCTTTCTATCGCCGCTCATGCCGATAAAGCATTGCTTCTCACCGCGTGATTCAGCCGAACGTTAACCGGGATAAAGCAGCGTATAATGGGCAGATTCCATAAGAGAACAAACAAATAAGCCAACAGATGGAAATGTGAAACCGCCGCCCTGTATATCAGGTGCGGCAGTTTTACATTGCGCTCATACTGAGGCAATTATGTATTTTGGGCATTCAGACTAATATTTCTATAAACCAAATCCTCTCGCATATCAAAGCCGATGTGTTTCCAAAATTCATTTCCCAAACGATTAGTTGTAAAGACAACAAGTGCAACTTTATTGATTTTTTCCCTTTTTAATGCCTCAAGTGCAGCGTCCACTAAGGTCTTGCCTATCCCATTGTTTCTATGATCGGACTTTACAGCTGTATGATAAATATAACCTCTTCTTCCATCTTGTCCGCATAATATCACGCCTATTATTTGATTGTCGAGTTCCGCTACAAAGCATGTATTAGGATTTCGAACCAAAAGTCTTGTAATACCCTCTAATGAATCATCTAAGCTGCGCATTCCCATTCCAGTAGTAGTAGACCACAAAGTGTATACAGCATTATAATCTTCTATTTGCATAGGTCTGATAATCAAATGAATCCCTCTTTCCATTCAAAAAATAATTCGAAACTCAAAATTATTGTAAAATTCGATTTTTGTGCTTGTTATATCACTTGCAGCAGCTTCATTCAATGGACAAAGGCGGCTCAAGGCGGCAAACTGTCGGGAGAACTTATAACGACAGTTTGCCGCACCCCGTCTGTTACAGTTCGGCAACAAGCCGGCGGATCAGCGCGGCAAACTGCACTTGAACGCGCTGTCCGGTTTCAATGACTTCCTGGTGGGAAAGCGGGGTGGACACCATACCGGCTCCCATGTTCGTCAGACATGACAAACCAAGCACCCGCATACCTGCATGCCGGGCTGCAATCACTTCAGGAACGGTCGACATCCCGACAGCATCGGCGCCAAGTGTACGTATCATCCGCACTTCGGCGGGTGTTTCATACTGAGGGCCGGGAGTTGCCAGATAGACACCCTCCCGCAGGCGCATGCCAAGTTCAGTGGACACGCGGCGTGCCAGCGCAATCAGTTCACGATCATAGGCTGCCGTCATATCGGGAAAACGCGGTCCGATGGCCTCATCGTTCGGGCCGATGAGCGGACTGCGGCCGAGCATGTTAATATGATCGTTAATCAGCATGAAGTCACCGGGAGCAAAGGAGCGATTGACCGCACCGGCCGCATTCGTCACAATTAGCGTGTTTGCACCGAGCGCATGCATGACTTGTACCGGAAGAACAATTTGCTCAAGCGAATACCCTTCATAATAATGGTAGCGTCCCTGCATAACAATAACCGGTTGGTTTCCCAGTTCACCGATCACAAAGCGCCCCTTATGACCTTCGGCTGTCGGTACCGGAAATTCAGGCAAATCGCGGTAATCAATCACGCGCTTCACGTTCACGCCATCGGCTATATCTCCGAGTCCCGAACCGAGGATCAAAGCAATTCGCGGCCGCTCACCTGGCAAATCGCCAATCACACGAAGCACGCTGTCCAACCTTTTTATTTTCATTTTTAATCTATCCCACTTTCAGTAGATTTTAACCTGTATTAAGCACGGGGATGATAGCGATGATAAAATGTGTTCAATGGCAAATGAGCCGTCACCTGTCGGGCATGCAGTACGCTTTTACGGCCCAGGAGTGTGTCGACCGATTGGAGGTCTGCTCCATTTTCAAGCAGATGTACCGCCAGCGACTGTCGCAATGTCTCCGGTGAGAATAACTGGCTGATGCCAAGCACTACCCCATACTGTTTCAAAGTTTTCCAAATGCCTTGACGGCTGAAACGTCCTCCGCGCCCGTTAATGAACAGCGGCACCGCACCTGATTTTTCATAAGTCCGCTTATCCCGTTCCATATAAGTGGCTAACGCCTGCCGGGCATAATGACCAAAAGGCACGACACGTTCGTTCCTTTTGACCGCCCCGCAATGAATAGCACACAGATCGAGATGCACGTCCTCATAGTTCAAAGCAATTAATTCACTGATTTGAATGCCCGAAGCATACAGCAGTTCCAAAACAGCGCGGTCACGCCGGCCGACAGCTGTTTCACTATCAGGCGCCTCAAGCAGCTGTTGGACTTGCGAAAGTGTCAATAACGGCAACGGACGCAGCGGCGGGCGCGGTAATTCGAGCGCATAGGTGGGATCACTTGCAAACCCACGGTGCATGACTAAAAAACGGTGAAATCCTCGGATGGCTGCCACTTTTCTCGCCACCGTTGACAGTGCATTGCCATTTTCTTTTAGCCACAACACATACTTGCGCACAACCAACTCATCCACGTCCGGCCAAGCGGTACACTGTCGCTGCTGAAAGGCAAACCCGGCATATTGCAGCAAGTCACTGCGATAGGCGCTCAGCGTGTTGGCTGTCAAATGCCGCTCGCAAGCTGCGTATTCAAGAAAATCAGTAAGCTGGACGTCTGGCTCCGTCATCTTTACTCTCCGTCTCTAATAAATTCAAGAAAGCGCCGGGTTAATCCGTGGCCGAGTTGATGCTCTGCATCACCCGTTTGAAAGACCTGCACTGCATCGCTACCCGGGTTATCGTAGCGGTGCGAATACACATCAAAGCGATCAAGCCAAAGCATGGCTTCGTAAAAGAATAGCATCAGTCCCGCAAAAATTGCGACAAATTTCAGCGCATCCACTGCGCGTCCGGCCGCTGTCCTCATTGCTCCTTCCCCCCCTAACGCCACGTCTGCAGCAACAAAAAAACAGTTACCGTCCATGCACATATACGACAGATCGCCGGCAAATATGCTGCTGTTTCCGCTCACATGGCGCCGGAAGCTGATGCTGCATGCCTTGAACTTTCTCTATTTCAGCATGCTCCGTCAACGGCTGTTTACCCTTCAAATCAGTCAAATGGGGCAAAGCCAACGTTTTGCAATACCATTTAGCGTTTGTTTTATCTTACCTTCTTGAATGTACACTCTAAGTGCAACCACCTAGAGAATAATAGGACGCATTGCCAGTCTTTGTTCAAGGGCAGAGGCTTAGCTTTTCTTATCCTTGATTCTTCTGGTGTCTTTATACTTTCTTAACGTACTAGAAAAGCCGGGCAAAAATCGCCCGGTTCTTTACAGTCTAGTGCTCCAGCGCGCTTGTCGCGAACGTTGTGCCCCTTCTCAGATAAACCGGAGCTTTCACAAGAACAGACGGCTACTGTTCAAACAAAATATGACCTCATTATCAAACAGCCTGTCATTCGTTTTTTACGCCTGATTCATACCGGACTTTACTAAATTCCGCTCCGACAGCTGCCGCTGCTCCTCTTCATGTTTTTCTTGGCATCGATGACAAATGCCGTGAAACGTCAAACGATGGTCCTTCACTTTAAAATGCCAGCGTTGCTCAACAACTTTCTCAACATCGCCGAGCAAATCTTCCTGAATTTCATCGACCGCCCCGCATTCAATGCACACAAGATGGTGATGAAAATGATTCGCCCCTTCACGGCGTAAATCATAACGATAGACACCGTCGCCAAAATTTATTTTATCGACAACCTTTAATTCCGACAGTAATTCCAGCGTTCGGTAAACGGTGGCTAAGCCGATTTCCGGAGATTTTTCTTTAACGAGAAGGTAGACATCTTCAGCGCTGAGATGATCTTGCTCATTCTCAAGTAAAACGCGTACGGTCGCTTCCCGTTGAGGCGTCAGCTTATATTTTTGCGCATGCAGTTGCTTTTTTATCCGATTAATGCGGCCCTCTTCCACGTGCGTTCCCTCCCGCAGTAAAGCAACCATCCTTAACAAACAGTCGTATGCATTTCTTTTACATTATAAACCTTGCTGAAAAGAGCGTCAACGATAAAAATAATAACTGTCATTTTATAATTATTTTATTTATCAATTGACAGTCGTCAAACTGCTGCCTGCATCCACCGGCCCAGATTAGCCCAAGCAGGCTAACGCCTCTTCTTCTGCATAATATGTCCCCGTCCCGTCATTGAACAAGCACGTGAACAAGTGCAGGTGACACGTACGCTTCAAACACACAGGCCAGTGTTTGCAGAGCCGTGACAGCCAGCAACACTCCGGCATAGCTGATACCTTGAGGTAACAGCGGATCGCGGCTAATTTTTACAATGAGACGGCGAATGATTTTCAATGAACACGAGACAGCAGCGACCGTCAAAAATATATCGGCGGGAATGACGAGCAAATTTTGCGGAAAAACGCCGACAATGGCAATGCCGAGACCTTTCATGCCCATTTCGCTTAGTAGAAAACCAATAGTGAAACCAAGAAATAATCCCCGCACGAAAATGAGGACGAAGAGCAGTGGCAATCCGATGACCGACAGACCAAGCAGCCAAATCAATCCGGCGTATTGAATATTATTGCCAATCCCCTCTTGCAAAAGAACTGGCGGATCAGCCACACGTCCGCCCGCCAAATCGCTCAAAAAGTTTTCCATATATTGAAGCAGGCTGCTTCGCGTGCCATAAGGTAAACCATTGACAACAACTGCGCCAAAAATGATGCCCATTAAAAATAGTGCCGTCACAAAAACGTATAGTGAACGATATTCCGTTAAATGTCGCATAAACACGACATTCATTTTTTCTTTCACGGCCAGCACTCCCCGCTCTTTAAGTCTGTCGAACAATCTATTAATTACTCTATGGATTGTCCCGAACGACTATGACAGCTAGAGCAGCGCCGCTCCCTATTCTTTTTTCACATCTTGTTAGAAAAACCGAACAAAAGTGCCCGATTCTTTAAAGCAACAGTGCTCCGATTGCTCGCTTGCCGCGGGCGCATTGCAAGCCTCCTCAGACAAGTGATGCCCTGCGGGGTCTCGCTCGGCACGCTTCTCCCGCAGGCGCCGGCGTGCCCCCTGCCTCTAATCGGCTGAAATTTTCCGAGACTGCCGGACTACCCTGATCTGCAAATAAACGATTTATCTTTTTTCTAATTCGGCATTTAACCGACGAAGCTGCAGGCACTGCACGGCGTACATAGACTTAACGTCAGCAATGCGCCCGTCCCCCATCATCACCAGCGCCTTCTCCATGGGTACAGCGTGCACTTCCAAGA
This sequence comes from Sporolactobacillus sp., assembly GCA_047722915.1. Taxonomy (GTDB): domain Bacteria; phylum Bacillota; class Bacilli; order Bacillales; family Sporolactobacillaceae; genus Sporolactobacillus. The sequence goes on along the minus strand of JBDNZQ010000011.1, from coordinate 60,288 downwards.
ACTCATCGGCATCCAGATGCTGACTGCCGGCAAGTATTGAATCGGTGTAATACAAATGAATGATTTCATCTGAAAAACCCGGTGTCGTATAAAAAGAGGCTATTTGTTCAAGCTTACGGCAACGACAACCTGTCTCCTCCTCCAGTTCACGTGCGGCGGCAGCGTCAGGCGCTTCACCGGGTTCAAGCTTACCGGCCGGCACTTCGTAAATAATGCGGCCAAGCGGATAGCGGTACTGGCGCACAAGCAACAACCGCCCCTCCGCATCAACCGCTATCACTGCGACAGCGCCGCAATGCCGGACAACTTCTCGTGTCGCCTCCTCCCCGTTTGGCAAACTCACCTCATCAAGGAACATATCAACGACTTTCCCTTTAAAGATTTCTTTTGAACTCTTCCTAACTTCCGTCAAACCATCGTTTGCCATCATAATCATCATCCTCTGCATGGGCGCAGGCACGAAGCACTGCCTTTATTATGCTGAAAAACAGCTGCCATGGCGACTACAGCAATGCCCCCTCAGCCGACAGCTCGGCCGCACTCGATTGCGGTATATCACCTTATAGTGTGTAAAAAGTTTTTGATTCAGCTTTTCCAGTGGCCGGTCATCCACAACTTGCGTTTTGAAGATGGCAGCCCTATGCTTCAAAAAATATCTTGTTGCCCGGCGATAAGCAGCCGTCTTGTATCCGCGCGAATAGTCGCCGTAGATCGTCGGAAAATCACAAATATCCATACAAATCCTTGTGAGATGCAAGCGCGAGCCATGATGAACTTGCAGAATCTGATCGAGATTGGTACCAATGAAGGCGCCATATTCTTGCTTGGGTACAAATAATACGTTGGAATCGGCCAAGTGATTGCGATACCAGTCACACAGAGTGCCCCAAAGCTGTGCACCCCAGACCCCCCTTCACATTGTGTGGGACGGCCAAAGTTGAAAATGAGCATCGCCGCGTTCATGGGCGCCCATGCAGAAAATAGCGAGCTCCCTTGCCTGTTCAAATATATCGGCCAGCCGAGTGATCGCCGGCACAATCGCCTGCCCGCGCTTTCGCTCTACACTAAGACTACAACAAACCCATTGCTCATATCACTAATTAAAAGCGCATCGACGCCCATTTGCTTCCCTGCCCTTCTTCCCTAATAAAACTATTATCGCACAAAAGCCGGCGCCATGCCGACGTCGAAGCATCGGCAGTCGCTGCACCGCGATCAGCACCCTTTCATGTGCAACGGCAGAAAATTCTGCTAGAATAGATAAAAGAATTGATAAGGACAAACGACAGGGGGCGATGACAAACATGAAAATGATTGAAACCGAAGACATGTTTAAAAAAATGATCTCCACAACAGAACCGATTATTGTCAAATTCGAGACATCATGGTGCCCGGATTGCAAACGGCTGAATCAATATGTCGACGACCTTGTTCAAGCCTTCCCGTTTCAATGGTATGCAGTCGACCGCGATCAACTGCCCAAGCTGGCAGAACGTTACGATGTACTTGGCATTCCAAGCTTGCTTGCTTTTAAAAAGAGCGAAAAGATCGCTCACTTGCGTGCCGATAACAAGTCTCCGGAAGAGATTCGTGACTTTCTGGCTGCGCTTGCCAAACCTGCCGACCCGATTCTGTGAGCGAATGGCAGGCCGGCGACCGGTATACAGTGAATTCGTTTGGTCTGCTCAGACACGGCACTTGCGACTTGTCCACGTGCTGTCGATCAAACCGGTTTTTTTTTAATCTCAATTCGCTTTTATGCCTTGAGAAAGACTGAGTTTTTTCTTATACTTAGTTCCGCTGAAATTTTTATACTTTCTGAATGTATGATTTGAAGAAGAACCAAGCAAAAAGCGCTTGGTTCTTCTGCGTGATATGTTTTACCCATTGATCGCAGTCCTGTTCAAACTGTTCGCGATCAGATGATTTGCCGCGTCAGTCCACTCCTTATCAGATTAGCGCCGAACTTAGACTTAGATCAACGAAGAAACGATACGGCATTCACGAAACACAGTCGGCCGCCTAAAAACAGGTTCACTCGCTGCGCGCAGTCAAAAGGCGGGGTCCTTCATGGCCGAAGTCTTTTTCTCTCAATGCAAAACCAGTTTGCGCTCATGCGTACAATCGCTCGTGCAACCGGTAAAATGTACGCCTTCCATTTGGATTGTAGCATGACCGAGATGATGGGCATTCAGCAACGCTTCCGCCTTGGTAAGGAGCTGATCACGATCAGCTCCTTCATTCACAATGATGTGGCAGCTGATTGAAAAGAACCCTGACGTAATCGTCCAGATGTGCAGATCATGCAAAGCGGCCACGCCGGGCAAAGCGAGCAATTCTGAGCGAATCTCTTCAAGATCAATGTCACGCGGTCTTGCCTCCATGAGAATGCTGATTGACTCACCTGTCACTTGCCAACCGCTGTGCATAATCATGAGTGACACGATGATGCTGGCCATCGGATCGGCCCATTCAAAACCAAACCAAGTAATGAGCAGGGCAGCGACAATTGCACCGATCGAGCCAAGCAGGTCACCGATCACATGAAGCAACGCACTGCGGATATTGAGATTTTCTTTATGTTCGCCGCGCATTAAAATTAATGCGACCGTCACATTAACAACCAGTCCGACAGTTGCAATGACGAGCATATCATTACCGGCAACGTGAGCGGGATGACCAAATCGCAACAGTGCCCCAACGACAACGGCGACCGAAATCAGCAGAAGCAGCACGCCGTTGAAAAGCGCAGCGAGAATTTCAAAGCGGCGATATCCAAATGTTTTTGAACTGTTCGCCTGAATTTTAGCCCCGACAACGACTGCGGCAAAACTGAGTCCGAGCGACACCGAATCGCTGAGCATGTGTCCGGAATCGCCCAGCAGCGTCAAGCTGCCGGTCATCAGTCCCCCAATGAACTCGACAATCATAAAAGCAGTAATTAAAAAGAAACTGAGTTGCAAAGCACCACGATTGGCATTGGCACCGTGATGGTGACTGTGGTCGTGCCCGTGGACACTGTGCACGTGAATTGCCTTTGACTCATCATGCATGGCCTATTCACCCCGCTATTGTTTTTCATGCATTATGCGGCTCTGGAAATCACACATTGATGCATATTTAACGTATGAGCCATGGCTCATACGTTAAATATGCTGCATTCAAAAAAGAGTGTCAAGGAAACCGGAATGCTTCCTTTTTCATGTCTTTTAAGTATAAAATGTTCGCAGGCATGCGCGCAAAAAAATATCCACATCTTCCAAATAATCATATTTTCTTTTTTTAACGGGTCGATTCAGCTCTTTAGCTTTGCTATACTTGAGACAATTGATGTTAACCTATAATGCAAAAAACGAGGTCGTCCAATGCACGTTCAAGCCATCCATCACGCAGCCATTATCTGCTCCGATTATGAGCGCTCCAAACACTTTTATGTGCATTGTCTCGGTTTACAGGTGATCGCTGAACACTACCGGAAAGAACGCCGCTCCTATAAGCTTGATCTCCAAATCAGCAGGACAGGCGGCCAAATCGAAATTTTTTCATTCGTTGATCCTCCCCGTCGCCCATCGTACCCAGAAGCGTGCGGTCTGCGTCACCTCGCGTTCGGCGTTGTGAACATCGATGATGCCATTCTTGCGCTGAAACATGATGGTATACGCGTTGACGCGGTCCGGAAAGATCCTTATACCGGTCGCCGCTTTGCATTTTTTCGTGACCCTGACGGCCTTCCGCTTGAATTATACGAACAGTATGCTGAATCGCAACCAACACTAAATGATAGTGAATGAAAGGAATGACTGACATATGAGCACGCATATTGAAGCAAGGATAGGACAAGTCGCCGAAACAGTTCTGCTGCCCGGCGATCCGCTCCGCGCCAAATACATCGCTGACACGTATCTTGAGAAAGCCGAGGCCTATAATCACATTCGCGGCATGCTTGGTTATACAGGATATTATCGGGGAAAGCGTATCTCTGTTCAGGGTTCGGGAATGGGGATGCCTTCCCTAGCCATTTACGTCAATGAGTTGATTCGCGAATACGGTGCAAAATGCCTTATCCGCGTCGGTACTTGCGGTGGTTTACAGGCCAAGCTGCACGTTCGTGACGTCGTACTCGCACTGTCAGCAACGACTGATTCGGCTATGAACCGTCTGTCTTTCCAAGGGTTTGACTACGCACCGACTGCCGACTTCCGGCTGCTTTGCGCTGCCTACCAAGCCGCGCAAACACGCGGGGTGACGGTGCACGCTGGCAATATCCTGTCCACTGACGTCTTTTATCGCGACAGCATGGAACCGCTCAAGTATCTGGCGAATTGCGGCGTACTCGCGGTTGAAATGGAGACGGCCGCTCTATATACTCTGGCGGCCAAATATGGTGTGCGCGCGCTGACGGTATTAACCGTCAGCGATCATGTGTTCAGCGGTGAAGCAACAAGTGCCGCCGAACGCGAGCACACGCTTGATGACATGGTGCATATCGCGCTCGCTGCAGCCACCGCTTAAGCGGCAAAGCACGGCTGATGCCGACATGACAAGATCCTGCTCAAGTCGTCAAACATACATATAACAAATCTGCCGCACGCTTCTCCAGCATGTTAGATTTTTAAGTGTCTTAGAATCTAAACGGCACGACGCTCAAGTCAACCTTCAGCGTCGTGCCGTTTATTTGCTGTGCCTCTTTAGCGCGGTTGACGTTTTCTAAGCCGTTTATAAAAAAAGCGCCGCCAACTTCTTCTAATTCGATCTGCCGCTGTGCTCAAGAAAGCCTGTCAATCACCGGTTGTCATCGCAGATCGCCACTCGGTCGTCGCTTCTTCTGATGTTTCACCAAATTTGATTAAACTGCCCGGCAGTCTCCGCATAGGCGGAAAAAGCATCATTTATGCAGCAGGATGCATCCGCGCGCGTGCTTCGCTTAATTATGGCGCCGCAGCTGAATCAACTGGTAGACACGTGTGACGACCACTTTGCAGACCGCATAAAACGGAATGGCAAGCAGCATGCCGATGATGCCGGCCAGATTACCGGCGACAAGCAGGATACAAATGATGGTCAGCGGGTGAACGTCAAGTTTGCGGCCCATAACGAACGGAGAGACGACATTGCCTTCAATTTGTTGCACGACAATCACACCGATGATAACGTAGATCGCAAGCACCGGATCTTGAATAAACGCTACAATCACCGCCGGTACGGTCGCAATAAACGAACCGATAAACGGAATGACATTCGTAACAAGAATGACAAGGGCAAGAATCAGTGAGTAATGCAAGTGAATAGCCGAATACCAGATGAGAATGCACACAAAGTCAAAAAGAAGAACGATCATCTGTCCCTGAATATACCCGCTCAGCGCCCCATCCATATCTTTTAATATATCTCTTCCCCTTTCACGATGTTCTTCGGGAATAAAGCGAACGAGTGTGCGAGCCATGCCTTCACCGTCTTTTAGCAGATAGAACAATATAAAAGGAATCGTTACGACAAGCAGCATCGTTCCGGTCACTGACTGGATGATTGAAAGCGTATTGTTTACGATTGAAGTCGTCATCTGGCTCATATTTTTTGAAAAGCGATTAGCCACGTTCGTTAACGTCACGTTATTCAGCCCCATCTTTTTCAAGAAGGGACTCTTTTCAATTTCATACATCTGGTGACTGAACTGTTTGACAAAGTGCGGCATATTGTTAATCAGCGACAAAAACTCGCTATAGAGGCGCGGAACGATCCCTACAAAAATCGCAACAATCAAGCCGATAACAATGAGATAGATAATGAGAATCGCCAGTGCTTTAGGCACATTGAAACGGCAAAGTAAAAGCACAGGCGGCCGCAACAAGTAGTAGAAAAGAATGGAAATAATAAGCGGTGCAGCAAGCGACGTCAGGATAACGCCGATCGGTTCAAGAATGAAAGTCAGCTGTGACGCGACGAGCAAGATCAATAAAATAACAAGCAGCCAGACGGCAAATTTAAAATATTTGGATTGTGGCATTTTTCTCCTGTCCTAACGAAAACCGTGTGCGCAAGACTGTATACACGGTTGATTTTTAGCTTTTCATATTAAGCGAGTGTTGGCGTTTGCGGCGGACATCATTTTGCATACGACGCTACTTTACAAGTCCACGCGCCGGTCACCGGTCTTGTTTGGCAGCTTAAAAAGCGGCAGTCCTAAGCAACAATCATTAAACCTGTTTACGGCAGCGAGACATTCAAACTATTTCACTTTCTATTTTAACCTATCGAAGCCGAGTTAATCCATTTTTTTTGCCAACCGTCTGCTCTCTGCTCGCCTATAGAAAAACACGTCGTCCCCACGTCACGCCACAATACATCTCAAGATACCTCAGGAGAAATGAAATAGGGACAGTCATTTGACTAATCAGCTTTAAATGTTAACGTTTGCAACATATGCTGTTATAAATAAAATTTATGTTGATACAATTATTTAAAATGAGTATTTATTTAACATATTTTATTAAATATAGTAAATTTATACATTAATAAAAAAGTAATCCAATTTAGAAAAACAGCGAATATTATCTGCTTAATCCAATTAAAATATTCCGTTTTACGATTAAGTATCATCTGTATTAACATTTTTTGCTCTAAATTTTATGGAAAAAATGTTAAGGATGCAAAGGCTTCCATAAATAAATGAATATTTTTACTATTTTTCTGTTACATCTCGTAACACCGTATGTTATACTATGAGCATCATAGATGAGGGGAGAATTCATTGAATGACATTAGCGAGCACACCAGTCACATTGAGCCTTGACACGATTTGGCTCATGGTAGCAGGCATCTTAGTTTTATTCATGCAAGCTGGCTTTGCATTCTTGGAAGCAGGCTCTTTGCAGAGCAAGAATGCCGGGCACATCACCGGCAAGCAAATCATCACCCTTGCCATTTCATCGATTGCTTTTTGGGCTTTCGGCTACGGCATTGCTTTTGGTGACGGCAACGCTTTTATTGGTACTTCTTCATTTTTTCTGAGTGGTATTCCAAACGGTCACGATGCGACATTCTTTATCTTCCAACTTGCATTCGCTGCTGTTTCTTTGGCGATTGCATGGGGCGGCTTTGCGGAACGTGCAAAGCTATCTATCTATTTCATTTTCGGTACACTTTTTGTTATCATCGTTTATCCGATTGTCGGCCACTGGATTTGGAACGCCGGCGGCTGGCTGGCGAAACTGGGCATGCAGGATTTTGCCGGATCAACTGTCGTCCATCTGCAAGGCGCAACGGCAGCACTCGTTGCAACGCTGCTGCTTGGACCGCGTATTGGCAAGTTTAAGGATGGCAAAGCTCAAACAATTCCAGCACATAATATTCCTTTTGTATTCCTCGGTACATTCATCCTTTGGCTTGGCTGGTTCGGATTTAACGCCGGTTCCACTGCTTCTGCCGGCGTTGTCAAAGCAGGTTATGGTCAGTTCTTTGGCTATGTTGCTTTAACGACTAACTTAGCAGCCGCGGGCGGTGCTCTTGGCGCGCTGTTCACAGCGATGATTCTTTCAAAAAAGGCAGACATTGGCGCAATGTGCAACGGCGTTCTTGCTGCACTCGTTGCGATTACTGCATCGTGCGCATTTGTTGAACCTTGGGCTGCTATTGTCATCGGTGCCTTTGCAGGCGGATTCACATACTGGACCTCAATCTTGTTTGAATCAAAAGGCCTTGATGATCCGATCTATGCATTTTCTGTTCACGGCATCTCCGGCGTCATTGGTACGTTGTCCACCGGCTTTCTTGCCGCACCGAAGCTTGTCAGCATCGTTGGCGTCGGCAAACCGGGTTTGTTCTATGGCGGCGGCTTCCATCAGCTTGGTGTTCAGGCTCTCGGTGTTTTGTCAGCCTTCGTGTTCGTAGCCGTTGTTTCCTTCATTATTCTGTATGTACTGAAAGTGACAATTGGTCTGCGGGTTTCCAAAGAAGCCGAAATTGCCGGTCTCGATATCAGCGAACACGGCGCTTATGGCTATGGTGAAACCGAAGCAAAATAATAGTTGTATAGTTGATTATTTAAAAAAGCCTCCCGCAAAGGAGGCTTTTTCTTGTACGTTAAGAAAATATAAAGATTTCAGCGAAACGAAGTATAAGAAAAACTAAGGCTCATCCATCGTCTAAAGGATTTGGCCTCGCCAAGTTTTTCTAACAATTTTACAAGTTGCCGGTCAAGTCATACGGTATTATCAGTGATTCAGGGACGGATCCTTGACAGTTTCCAGAATGTTAAAAAATTAAAATTCAACTGATGCATTTTTTCCCATTCACGGCATAAACAGACAATCCTTCTGCTGTTTTGAGTGGGTAGCCTTCAAAAATGAATTGATATTCATTTTTGCACGACGAACAATCCTTACCAAAGCCGGATAAAAGCGAATATTATACAGATGAATGCCTCTGGTGCGATGAACCGTGTCCAAGTACCCACGTCCAAAGATCAGTCGCCAGCATCGTCTGCTGAAAAACCGATCGAGCTTCGCTGAGCAGCCCTTGCTGATCGGCTTTCTGATAGCGCGAACTGATGTGATTAAGAATAAGCATTGACGCGGCAGCCGATTTGGCCAGCTTTGCAGCCTGAACAGACGTCGAATGATGGTAATCGTGTGCAAGCGCAGCATCTTTTTGCCGGAAGGTCGCCTCGTGCACGATTACATCCGCCCCCTGTGCCAAATCTGCGGCTTCCGCACACGGCCGCGTATCGCCAAGAATCACTGTAACGCGTCCTTTTTTTACCGGGCCAAGAAAGTCGGCAGCGCAAAGCACCCTCCCGTCAGCAAGGGTGACAAATTCACGTTCTTTAAATTGGCGGTAAATCGGTCCGGGCGTGATACCCATGCCGCACAACTTATCAACGCGCAATTCTCCGGGTTGGTCGCGTTCAACGATGCGAAAGCCAAAGCTCGGCACGCCATGGTCGAGAGGCGCGGCCGTTACTGAAAAGTGTGCGTTTTCAAAGACCGTCCCTTTTTCATTCATCTCTTTGAACATCAGCGGATAGCGCAAATGCGTTTTTGAAACGTTTAAAGCGGTCTCAATGAACTTTCTGATTCCCACCGGACCGATTACAGTCAAAGATCGTTCGTCTGTCTGAAAGGACCGGCTGCCGAGTATACCGGGCAAGCCATAGATATGATCGCCGTGCAGATGCGTGATAAAAATAGCCGATAATTTTGGCAAACGCACCGGTGTATACAGAATTTGCCGCTGCGTTCCCTCACCGCAATCAAACAGCCAAAGATCACCGTCATATTCCGGAAAAGAAACAGCCAGTGCGCTGACATTCCGTTCCTTTGCCGGCATGCCGGCACCTGTTCCCAGAAAAGTAAAGTCCACCCATCCCTACCTCTTTTCCATTCCACAGCTCCGCTTTGGGCTAAACACCTGTTGTCTATTACTTGAGCAGGCCCCGCCATCGCTGACGGCGAGCACCCGAGCTGCGTCTTTCCTTTTGTGCCTGCTTGGTCAGCGACTTGCCGCCAAGTCTTTCTCATAGCGGACCGCTGTCCGTACGCTTGCGTAACTCATGATTTGTCGGCTTACCGGCGATAAGCGCCGCCGCAGGCTTGAGCGCTTCCGCACCGAAACGTGCGCGAATATCCTCAATGAGCGCAGTCCGTGCTTCTGCGCGAATATCCTCTGTATAAGAAAAAAGATCAAGTTGCTTTGTCGCTGAGGCAAACGGCTGAAAATCACCAAGCGTAATACCGAGCAGTCGTACAGCCTGACCCGCCCACATTGAAAGAAAGAGCAGCCGGGCTTGCTCGCTGATGGCCTTGGCTTCATAGAGTGGCTGTTTCAGCGAAAAATGTCGGGTGGCCGTTTGCCAAGTCGCATAACGAATCGTAATCATTAACTCATAAGCCACAACGTGTTCACGTTTCACTTGACTTTCCAGCTTTTGAGCGAGAGATTCAAAAGTTTCGGCGATCCTATCGGGCGACACGGTATCCTTCGCCAAAGTCACGGAATGGCCGATCGTCTTGTAGCGTTCCCATGCCTCCGGATCAACCGGTCGATCGTCACGACCATTGGCTCGTTCCCACATCTTCACGCCGTACTGGCCAAACCGTTCAGCCATCCGCAGGCGATCACTGCCTGCCAGGTCTCCAATGGTCTGAATGCCAAGCCGTTTCAATTTTTTTTCAGTTTTTGCACCGATACCGTGCATCGTACCGATCGGCAGCGGCCAAAGTTTTTCTTGAATATCTCTGAGCCGCAAAACAGTCAATCCAAGCGGCTTTTTCATATTCGATGCCATTTTTGCCAAAAACTTGTTTGGAGAAATGCCAAGGCTTGACGGTAGCTTCATCTCCCGGAGAATTCGCCGCTGGATATGCATGGCAAGTGAGATAATCGGTTCCGTGCCGGCATAACCCGTCATATCAAGATAGCCTTCGTCAATCGACGCCTTCTCGATTCGCTCGGTATAACGCCGCAGCATTTTAAAAAGCATCGCAGAAGTTGCCCGGTATAATTCAAAATCGGGCTGGCGAATGATCAACTGCGGGCAAAGCCGCACGGCTTCGCTGACGAGCATTGGCGTGCGCACACCCCACTGTCTGGCTTCGTAACTGCTTGTAACAACAATGCCGTGTCGCTCTTCCTGACGCCCGGCAATGGCCAGCGGTTTGCCGCGCAATTCAGGATGATGAGCCTGCTCGACAGAAGCGAAGAAAGAGTTCATATCCAGATGAAAAATAATTCTCCCTTGGCCGCGCTGCAATGCTTCTCTCCCCTTCCGCTGCCCAAAATGGAACAAATGGTTTTACGACGGGCATCCCTTAGTCGGTACAACTTACCGCCGAAAGACCGGTGCAAGATGCGGCGGGCCTGCGTTCCAAAACAACAGCTTGTTAAGCGGCAACCGGTTATCAGCTGTATCGTGTCTGCCATGAATCCTTTAAAGCACAGGCACCGGCAATTAAGGCCAGAACAAGCTTGACCGTCCTCACAAGTTCACCCATTGGCAGATACTCTTCGGGCGTATGAATCCGCTCAAAGCCAACTGAGAGGGCCACCGTCGGCACACCCAAAGCAGAGAATATATTGGCGTCGCTCCCCCATTGACTGGTAAGCAGCTCGGGCTGACATTGAATGGCTTTGACGGCTGCACATGCACGGCGCACGACGGGTGCATTCGCAGAAAAATGGTAACCTGCATAATGCTCGACTACGTCAACACGTGCAATGCCGCCGGCCTGAGAGGCTGCCTGCTGAAAAGCTGCTATGATTCGTTCGGATTGCTGATGAAGCCCAAACGTATCGGCTGTACAAATTTCAACAGTAATTTTGACGTGATCGACACCATCTGCACTCACTCGTTCGAAACGAACAATTTCCGCTGCGGTGGTCGCAGTGATATGGCCAAGCGGCATATGGGCAACAGCCGCCGTGGCCACAGCCATTGCCGATGCTTTCTGTGCCCGTTTCTGGCGGAAACGTTCAGATACGCACACGTCAACGATCAAACGCCGGCGATAAGGCGTCTCAGCAATGATGCCTCCGACTTTCCCCTCACCATCGAGCACAAATCCGTAATCAGCAAGAATAAGCTCCCGGTCCAGCGCTTTTGCGCCAATCAAGCCCGACTCTTCGCCGGCTGTCAGTACAATGCGCAAGCCGGCATGGGGAAGGCCGCATTCGCGAACGACACGAAGCGCTTCCAGCAAAGCGGCAATACCGGTTTTATCATCACTGCCACGTGCTGACATCGTGCCCGCCGACGAAAAGCGCCCGCACGAGAAGCGCGGCTGAACATGCACCGCGGCAGCCACTGTATCCATATGCGCGCTAAATAAAAGCGTCTTGCCAGCGGTTGTGCCGGGCAGCTGGCAGACGAGGTTATCGCTTCCCATACCGGATGGACAGCGCTGAACGCGCACGTCAAGTGCGGCCAACTTGCGTTCAAGCAGACTTGCCAGCACCTGTTCATGCCCCGTCGGTGAGTCCACTTTCAACAGCTCGATCAACTCGCCGACAAGTCTTTTTTCATTAACAATACCTTGCATGGGCTTACCCTCTGCTTCTCTTCCTTGTGTTTATTCTATCATATTATCCGCCCATCTTTCATATTGGAAAAGAGCTCCCGCTTGTCTATAATAAAAAAAGGATGTTTTGCGCTCAAGAGAGCGAAAGAGCTGGGAGGCTGCTCATGTCAAAAAAAGTGTTTAAAGTTGTCATTTACTTAATGATTATCGCAATGGTCCTCTCCACAGTCGGCGGACTCATTGCTGCCTTGGCAGGTATGAACTGATAACGGCGCTCACCGGCCAACATCTTCACCCTTCAAATGCCGTTATGTAAAGATTTTTTAAAGCCGACCATGTGAACTTGACATAAGGGTGGTTGTCGCTTATAATGTTCATGCTTTTAAACGTATAATCATGTGAAACGGAGCGCTACTCATGGAACATGACGTGTGTGCTGCTTCAGCTGTCATTCTTGACAATTTTAAGCAATCGACCCCCATTTTTCAGGCACTCGGCGACGATAACCGCCAGCAAATTGTTGCTATCCTATTGAAAAGCGGTACGCTCAATGTGAATCAACTGACTGATCGTCTGCATATCTCCAGACCCGCAGTCTCGCATCATTTAAAAATTTTGCGCGATGCGCAGCTAGTCACATTCAGTCGCAAAAGCACCGAAAAATATTATTCACTCGTTCCGGATACCTTTCTTGACTCATTGAAACGTCTTGTAACCGCCGTTGAAAGGGCAATCGAGTCCTGATCTTTTGGCGACAATCAGTTTCATTTTTTTTGATCAATAAGTTCATATGATTAAACATATAAAATTAAAGACGGGATGAGATCCGTGTGTCTAATGAAAACAGAAGAGTGACACCTGAAACATGGACAGTCAAGCAAAAAAATTGGATCATTGCGGCCGTCAGTCTCGCCTACTTGATGGTCATGATGGATTACTCCATTCTTAACGTTGCACTGCAGACTATACAACAGCATTTCCAGGCGAGCAATTCACAACTCCAATGGGCGGTAGTCGCTTATGAAATTCCTTATTGCTCACTGCTGCTTCCCGCAGGTTTTCTGGCAGACCGCTTCGGTAGAAAACGAATACTTACAATCGGTCTTACGCTGTTCCTTCTTTCCTCATGCGGCATTGCGCTGAGCGACAACATGGAGGCACTCATTATGTGGCGAGTGGGAATGGGAATAGGCGGTGCCGTTGTACCAGCCACCACATTAGCTATCATCAAAAATACATTTACTTCCAAGGAACAGAGTAAAGTGCTCGGCATCTGGTCAGCTGCCGGCGGTGCCTCCGTTGCCTTCGGACCCATTCTCAGCGGGCTGCTCATTCGATTTTTGCCTTGGTGGAGTATTTTTTTAATCAACATACCCATTGTGCTATGCTGTGTACTCATTATTGGACGCTATGTGGTCGAATCTGTTAACCGTTTTGACACTGCCATTGATTTTTGGGGCTCGCTCATGTGCATCACGGGCATCAGTGTGCTGATGTACGGGCTGGTCCAAATGGGGCAAAGTCATCACGGCTTGTTTGACCCTCTCGTCAGTGGTTCGCTGCTGCTCGGTTTGATCCTGATCATGGTGCTTGTCTTCTTTGAAACGAGGCAAAAAGATCCGTTACTTGCGCTCAATCTTTTTAAAAATTCTGGTTTTTCCTTTGGCACCTTAGCCATTTCTTGTGCTTACTTTGCGCTTTCCGGTGGAACTTACGTGCTTGTTTTTTTCATGCAGCTTATTCGCCATAACACGCCTCTAATGCTGGGACTACTTATGTTTCCTGTTGCCGGCGGTGCAATCATCGGTTCGCTCGCCAGCGCTCGATTGTCCCGATCTTTCGGCGCAAAAGCAATTGCTACAGCCGGACTGCTTATTATTGCCTCCGGTTTTATCATTTTTAGTTGGAGTAATCAACACACACTGGTCCTCATGATTGAGATTGGCTTTTTGCTTTCGGGAGTCGGTATGGGATTGGCCATGGGCGCTACAACGCAACTGACAATGGCCGCCGTTTCCGCGGAAAAAGCAGGCGCGGGTGCGGGTTTGACGAATACCGTACGCGGATTAATCTCCATTGTCGGAGTAGGTGTCCTCGGCACCCTATATTCAATGGTTTATAGGCAATATCTGACGAACGCCTTATCTCCCTCAGCAGACAAATTAGGATTGAAGATTTATACACTTGAATCATTAAGCCAAACGCGTACTGCTCTCAACCATTCATCAATTGTTACAACCGCGAAAATAGCGATTCGATTGAAAGCCGACGACGCCTTTCTTTTTGCTTTTCACACGAGCATGTGGACAGCCGTAGCCGTTCTGATCGGCACGGCATGCATGGGATTATTTGAACTGTTCCGTCCCTCAGTGAAATAAAGAGCGAGTGCCTGCATGCAGTTTGATCACCGTTTTTTTTGTTTACAATGGACTCTGTTGTCGATTCTGCGGTATGGCGAAAGCTCGAATTATTGAGCCTTTGGAAGACGTCTTGCACAAAAGAGCGCCGCCTCTTTTTGTGACATTGCGGGTCCTGCCTCAGACTGCCGGTTCACCGCGTGCTCTCGCTGACTTCCGTCGTTTGATGCGTTTCATCATCAGGCAAGCCCACGCTGACGATAAAGGTCGTTCCGTGACCGTAATCGCTCGCCACGCGAATGCTCCAGCCGTGAACATCAATAATTTTTTTGACGATCGACAGACCGAGCCCGCTGCCTTCAATCATTCGGTTGCGCGAACGGTCAGCCTTGTAAAAGCGCTCAAACAGATGCACCTGCTCTTCCGGACGAATGCCGATGCCCGTATCACTGATTTCAAAATAAGCGCGGTGTTTACGCACGTAGAGTTTCACCGCGATTCTCCCGCCTGCTGGTGTGAACTTGATGCTGTTCTGAATTAAATTACGCCAGACTTGTTCCATCAACTCCGCATCAGCGCGAATAACGACGGGCTCAAGCTCGATATCAAGTGTAAGCTGCTTCTCTTCCCACTTGGTTTCAAAAAACAGCAAAGACTGCCGAATCTGGCGATCCACACGATAAGCGCTAACCGCCAGCAAGTGCACATCATTTTCAAGCGATGTCAGTTTTAATAGATTGGTGCTAAGGTTTGACAGGCGCTCGGTTTCCTGTTGAATAATCTGCAAATAGTGAAGGCGCTGCTGCTCACTGAGCCCGGCATTCTCCAATGCTCGGGCAAAACCCTTAATCGAAGTCAGCGGTGACTGGATCTCATGCGACACATTGGAAATGAACTGCTGGCGCACTTGATCAATTTTTCCAAGTTCATGTGCCATCTCTTTCAAGCCGTCTGACAGCATTTGAAACGGATTATGCCGCCGCGAACGTTCGCTAAATGCCACCGGTAAGTCAAGCGTATCAATGTCAAAATTCCCCTTTGAAATCTCGCGTATCGCCTGCATCAGTGCCTGAAAGTAGTTGGCCCGGTGCGTATGATGACGGTGAGCATAGACATGCGCCGTCAGATAAAACACGCTGATGAAACCGACGACACCTAGGTTGGCGCTGAGCAGGTGAACGACAAACGACGGCCATGCGGCGTGCAGCAACCGTCTGACTCCATTAAGCAGCGCATAAAAAAAGCTTGAAATCAGCGAGAAAAAAAGCAGAACACTGCCTAGCCAAAAAAGAAAACGGGCCACTTTTTTCATGATATCTCCTCCAGCCGGTAGCCCAATCCGCGAACCGTACGAATAGAAAATCCACAGTCATTCGAATTAAAGCGTTCCCTCAAACGCTTGATATGTACGTCAACGGTGCGCTCATCGCCGGCAAAGTCATAACCCCAGATCTTTTCAATGAGATCCTCGCGAGAAAACGTACGGCCCGCCGAAGCCGCAAGCGTAAAGAGCAGCTCAAACTCCTTTAGCGGAATGACATAGTCTTTTTCACGATCGTGAATGACGTGTGACTGCTGATCAATGACAAGTGAACCGACCTGCACAGTAAAAGCTGCGACCGCCTGATATCGCCGCAAAAGTGCTTTGATGCGCATAACAAGCTCAATCGGCTCAAACGGTTTGACTAAGTAGTCGTCGGCGCCAAGGCGAAAGCCCTTTACCTTCTGCGCGGTTTCACCTTTCGCGGTAAGCATAAGAATCGGAAGTTCGGGATACAAAGCACGCGCCTGTTCGCAGAACATCCAACCGTCCATCTCCGGCATCATAATATCAAGCACAACGAGCGCCACCTGTCCGCTCTCAAGCACGGTAAGTGCTTCCACACCGGTTGCCGCCTCCAGACAAACGAGTCCTTCTTCCTGCAAAAAAACGCGGACAAGTTCGCGAATGTTCGGGTCATCGTCGACAATTAAAACTGTTCCCAACACGTTCACCCTCTCTTTTTTCAGAATACTTGATGCCAACTCAAGCATATACCGCGTAGATGAACAGATGATGAACGACGCAGAAAAATCGAACGATTAGAGCGCGTTAACAGCAGAGGCAAGCACAATGGAAACGGACACTTTGATGTGATGTGAGTGTGGTCTGTCATTAAGCATTATCGTCCAGCGTCCAGATTAGTCTTAGACCTGTCTTATTTATACGTTACGAATGTACTAAGATTTCAGCGGAACCCGTCCAAGACAAGCTAAGGTTCCGCCGTCGTCCCAAGGGACTTGGCAGCGCTAAGTTCTTTAAGGTCTTCGGAGTATATAGTGGAATAATGGATTAATTAAACTATACTATAGTAAAAATCTGTAAAAAAGCTTGAAAAAAATTTTAAATCGAATTACCTTATCTAAGAAAGGAGAATTAAAATATGAAAATAACTATTGAAGAACTACCTGAATCAAGGATTGCTTATTTTCGAAATGTGGGGGAGTATGGTGAAAAGCAAAACAAAGAATTAATGGAGAATTTTAAAAAATGGGCAAAATCGAATGGTGTATTTGATAATTCTACAATTTTAGGTATACCGCAAGATAATCCAGAGATTACTCCTAAAGAGGCATGCCGTTATGATGTTTGCGTTGTTATAAATAAAGATTTTAATGTGGAAAAGCCAGCCTATGTTAGTGAATTTTCTGGTGGGAAATACGCTGTTTTCTTGCTTGATCATACAAAAGCGGCAGTCAGTGAATTTTGGGGCAATATTTTTTCTGAGATAGAAAGAAATCATTTATTAATAAGGGAACAACCCATTATAGAAAGATATACTTCACAAATGATTGATAATCATTTGTGTGAAATATTAGTTCCTATACAGTAACGAAGCAGGGACATTTCCCACCTTCTGTTTAAAAGATGAACAATATGACATCTACTATGTCTTTCAAATCTAACTGCAATTGAACCCCCACCAGAAAATAATACCGATAGGATGTTTAAAGCTGAAGCAATCAAACCATCTGAACATTGTTCTGAATGTGGTTTTTACAAGTTGTACGGACACAGCTCAAGAAAACAACTAATTATGGATTTGACCATTTGTTCAGAGCAAGTGGGTCTACAATTGAACCGCAAACGATACAAGTGTCGTGAATTCCGATCTACCTTCTGGGAACGCCTAATAGCCGTTAATGAAAAACATAACCTATCCAACGAGTCAAACTGCTGTTCAATGATAAGCTTTATAAGAAGCGTAAACCACGATTTAATTCGATCGCTCTTAACAAAGCTATGTTATACGATACTTTCGATTGGTTTGAAGTGACTGATCATGACATGACAGACAACTTTGCTGTCGCTTTTCCCACACTTATTTCAGAATTTGGAAGAAGGCGATTAGTAAGCCTTCTTCCGCCATAAATTCCGAATACCTGTTTTTTTAACAAGATAAGAAAGTACTAAGATTTCAGCGGAACCCGTCCAAGACAAGCTAAGGCTCCGCCATCGTCCCAAGGGACTTAGCAGCGCTAAGTTCTTCTAAACAAAGATTGTCATTTTTTGTGTTTTGCCCCTAATTATATGCGGACGAATCGTCGCATCGAGAAACTCATGCCTTTCATAAATGCATGATAGGTGGTTGACAGTTTCGTGCAATTCATCTATTTTAGTATGGCAAAGTATCTGCTGCAAGGGAATGATGAAGGTTGACTATTAAAGATTTCCTCGTTTTAAATATTCTCGGCGCCCTGTGGGGAGCCTCCTTTTTGTTTATGCGGCTTGCGTCTCCCGTTCTCGGCCCGTTTCTGCTTATCGATCTGCGGGTGCTGCTCGCCGGAGTTGCACTGCTGCTCTCAGTTTTGGCTGCGCGGCAAATTCCGGACTACCGTCACACGTGGCGGCAATATTTCCTGCTAGGGGCACTGAATGCCGCTGTCCCTTTCACTCTGATTGCCAGTTCGGAACTGCATCTGAGTGCATCGGTCTCATCCATTTTAAATGCAACCACACCGCTGTTCACGGCACTCGTCGCCCGCGTCTGGCTTAAGGAGACCCTCAGCACTAAAAAAATCATCAGCCTGTTGCTCGGCATCGGCGGTGTTGTCGTTCTTGCCGGCTGGGGACAGCTTGGCACATCCCCAGTCATCTGGCTGTCGATTCTGTTTTCGCTGCTGGCTGCCGTCTCTTACGGCTTCGGCGGAGTATATGCTAAACGCGCCTTTGCCAGCGAGCCCTTTCTTACGGTGACAATCGGCCAGCAGCTGGCAGCAGGCATGCTGCTCCTTCCCTTTAGTTTACCGAGCGCCGGCAGACTCATGCGGCTGAGCATCGGCATGAGCTGCGCGGTGCTCGCCCTTGCTTTAATTTGCACGGCCATTGCTTATATTCTCTATTTTTATTTGAACAGGCAGGTCGGTCCGACAAAGACGTCAAGTGTCACGTTACTCGTTTCAGTCTATGGCGTGATCTGGGGCATGCTTTTTCTGCACGAAATGGCCTCCTTTGGTGAATTATTCGGAATGATTATTATTTTGAGCAGCGTATCACTCATCACTGAAGTCAAATTCAGACCGCTGAAAGCAAAGGCTGATGAACATCCGCTTGAAAAGCGACAGTAAAGCAGTTCGCTTGAAGTGAACTGCTTTTCGGCACAGTAAAAAGCTGCAACAACGTAACGTTCAAAATAAGATTTGGACTTGGGGCTAATCGCCGAACGATGGGGCCTGCATAGTGAATAACTAAAAAAGAACGCCGGCTGCTTTGATCAAGTGCAGCTGGCATTTTTTTATACGTTACGAAAGTATAAAGACTTCAGCGGGACTCAGTCTAAGAAAAGCTAAGGCTCAGCCGTCGTCCAAATGACTTGGCAGAGCCAAGTCTTTCTAAGATCGCTTGAATTGTCAAGTCAAGTGCAATACGACTGCCTTTAAGAGACGCGGAGTGACCCAGTCTCTTTTAACCGGCACGAATGTGCAACATGAAACGGATCCGATGAACACGCTCTGCTTTTTCGTGACGGAACAACTCAGTAAATCGGCATATTCTCCGGTGTGATATGCTCCAGCAAATCCTTGACATGCGCGAGAAAACGACCGGCAATCAGTCCGTCGAGCACGCGATGATCGACTGATAGACAGAGGTTAACGACATCGCGAATCGCAATCATATCATGGATGACGACCGGCCGCTTGACAATCGACTCGATGGATAGAATAGCCGCCTGCGGATAGTTAATGATGGGCTGCGACTCAATGGAACCGAATGAGCCGGTATTGTTGACAGTGAAGGTACCGCCCTGCACGTCGGCAGGGGCAAGACGCCCGGTGCGTACCTTGGCCGCCAGCTCATCAATGTGTACGGCAAGCCCCTTGACGCTCAGTTCATCTGCGCGATGGATAACGGGTACATAAAGCGCGTCTTCTGCGGCCACCGCCAGCGAGACATTGACGGCTTGTTTCTCAATAATCTGATCACCGGCCCACGTGCTGTTCATACGTGGAAACGCTTTAAGCGCGGTCACAATGGCCTTAATAAAAAAAGGTAGATACGTCAGCTTGCTTCCTTCTTTTTCTTGAAAGCTTCGTTTCATTTGATTGCGGTAGTTGACGAGACGACTGACGTCCACTTCAACCATCATCCAGGCATGGGGAATCTCATGCACGCTGCGCACCATATTGGCGGCAATCGCGCGGCGCACGGCAGTCAGCGGAACGACTCGATCCCCGGGTGCTGCCGGTTTGTTTGGGTGGGACAAAGGCAGCGTCTCTTGTCCGCCGCACATTTCATTGTCTGGGCCGGCCTCAGGCAGTGCCGTGGCAGCAGCCGGCACTGCCTGAAGGAATCGCTCCACGTCGCGCCGCGTCACGCGACCGCCGCGACCGCTGCCGCGCAGCGTATCAAGCGGCACGTGGTGCTGCTGCGCTAGAGCACGTACCGCAGGTGAGTAGCGACCCGCAGGCCGCACACCGCGTCCGGACGAGCCGTGACCGCCAGAAGCCTGCTGCGGTTGCGCCTCTAGGGCTTCTTTCTCCGCGACGCCCGTCTTCACTTCCCCTGAGTTCTCCGTGGCAAGCAAGCAGATCGGAGCACCGACTGCCAGCGTATCTCCTGGCGCAACCAACAGTTTGGTCACCGTACCGCTAAAGCTGGACGGTACTTCCGCATTCACTTTGTCGGTGGTGACCTCAACAAGCGGATCGTACTTTTTCACCGCATCACCGACTGAGACGAGCCATTGACTGACTGTGCCTTCCGTGACACTCTCACCGAGCTGCGGCATGGTAATCTGTATTTCTTCCATTGCTGGACCCCTCCGTCTGTTAAAAAGCAGCCAATTCCCGAATGGCTTCGGTCACATCGTCTTGCTGAATCATATAGTGCATCTCAAGCGCAGACGCATAAGGCATCGCCGGAATATCAGGTGAAGCCAACCGCCGCACGGGTGCGTCAAGTGAAAACAGGCAGTCCTCTGCGATGATGGCGGCTACTTCACTGAGCACGCTGCCCGTTTTCGGCGCTTCTGTCAAAAGCAGCACTTTGCCTGTCCTTGACACGGCGTCGCCAATTGCCTCGCGATCAAGCGGATAGACCGTGCGCAGATCGAGCACATGCACGGAAATGCCTTCCGCTTCAAGTGTTTGTGCAGCTTGAAGAGCAAAGTGCACCATTAACCCGTAAGTGATAACGGTAACGTCGCTGCCTTCCCGCTTCACATCCGCCTCTCCGATTGGCAGTACATACTCTTCATCCGGCACATTGCCCTTAATCATCCGGTAAGCGCGCTTGTGTTCAAAGAAAATGACAGGATCCTCAGAACGAATCGACGCTTTCAGCAGCCCTTTGACGTCAAAAGGCGTCGATGGCATGACAATTTTCAAACCGGGAACATTAGCAAACAGTGCCTCTAAAGATTGCGAGTGATATAAACCGCCGTGCACGCCGCCGCCATAAGGCGCACGAATCGTCAGCGGCGCACTCCAATCATTGTTCGAACGGTAGCGAAGTTTTGCCGCCTCCGAAATTATTTGATTGACAGCGGGAAGCATGAAGTCGGCAAACTGCATTTCTGCAACCGGCCGCATGCCATACATTGCCGCGCCGATCGCTACGCCAGCAATGCCCGACTCGGCAAGCGGCGTGTCCAGCACACGCGCCGCGCCAAACTGTTCATAAAGCCCCTTTGTCGCTTGAAAAACACCGCCGCGCCGACCGACATCCTCCCCCATGACAAATACACGTTCATCGCGCGTCATCTCTTCGCGCAAAGCTGCGGTAACCGCTTCTATGTATGACATCGTCGTCATCGATCATTGCCCCCTTGCATGTCCGGTGCATACACATACCGATCCATCGTTTCCACACCCGCAAACGGCGCGCGCTCCGCGTAGTCGGTCGCCTCATCAATTTCCAGGGCAAGCGTGTGCTCCATCTCCCGCTCCTTCTCTGCCGTCAGCACGCCCACTTCGCGCAAATAAGCGGCAAAAGTGAGCACCCCGTCATGCACTTTTGCCTGTTCGACCTCTTCTTTCGTACGATAGCTCATGTCGTTGTCATCGCTCGTATGCGGCTTGAGCCGGTAACAGTCCGCTTCGAGCAGTGATGGGCCCTCACCGCGGTGGGCACGATCCGCAGCCTCTTTAACTGCCGCATACACAGCCAGTGGATCATTGCCGTCGAAACGGCTGCCAAACATACCGTAGCCGGCTGCGCGATCGGCGACATGCTCGCAGGCGAGCTGCGCTTTGAGCCCGACTGATATGGCATAGTGGTTGTTTTCGCACAAAAAGATAACCGGCAAGCGGTGGACCCCGGCAAAATTAGCCGCTTCATGAAAATCCCCCTGATTAGATGTGCCCTCGCCAAATGTGACAAAACTAACAATGTCATCACCGCGCATCTTAGCAGCCAGAGCAATGCCGACCGCGTGTGGCATCTGTGTGCCGACCGGCGACGAGTGACTGAGCATTCGCAATTTGCGATAACCAAAATGCCCGGGCATCTGGCGCCCGCCTGAATTGGGATCTTCCGCTTTGGCAAAATTGTTGAGCATCATCTCCCGCACACTCATGCCCCATGCCAGAACAAAGCCAATATCACGGTAGTAAGGCGCCACATAGTCCCGCTCGCGGTTCAATGCGAATGCCGCTCCGACTTGAGTGGCCTCCTGTCCTTGACAAGACACAATAAACGGTATCTTTCCTGCACGGTTCAGCAACCACAGTCGCTCGTCAACTCGGCGGGCAGCCAGCATACGGTCATACATTTGCAGCACATCCTGATCTGAAAAGCCAAGTGCCTGATGGTGATTTTTCACCGCCGACCCCTCCCATTCGTTGAAATTAGACATGAATACCATTGCCGTCTACTGCGAGCGCCGCCTCACCAAGCACTTCACTCAGTGTCGGATGCGCATGTACAGCCTGCGCGAGTTCCCAAGGTGAGGCATTAAGCAGCTGCGCAAGTGACGCCTCGCCGATCAGATCTGTCGCATGCGGACCGATAATCTGAACACCGAGAATGTCATCGGTCGCCTCATCGGCAATAATTTTTGCATAGCCTTCTGATTCCCCGTAAACAAGCGCTTTTCCGATCGCTCCAAAAGGAACTTTGCCGACTTTGACCGCATGGCCCGCACGCGCTTCCCCTTCGCTCATGCCGACCGTTGCAATTTCCGGACGTGTATAGATGCACCTAGGCACATCAAAGGGCGTGATCGGCACGACCTCGCGACCGGCGAGATGATCGACAGCCTGAATGCCCTCGCGTGCGGCCACATGCGCCAGTTGCAACCCACCGACAACGTCGCCGATTGCATAAATATGACTATCCTTTGTCTGCCCAAATTTATTGACACAAATAAAGCCTTTGTCTGTCTCAATAGCCGTATTATCCAAACCGATGTCTGATGTATTCGGTAGACGGCCGACAGAAACAAGCATTTTTTCTGCGGCAAACGTCTGCTGCTGACCGTCAAGCACGGCGTCGATTTCGATGCCGTTCGCTTGCTTCTTTAGCGTATTTGGAAGCACCTCCGCGCCGGTATGTACACGAATGCCGCGTTTCTTAAAACTGGCCGCAAGCCGGCGCGAGAGTTCCTTATCTTCGCTCGGTATCAACCGGTCGGCATATTCAAGTACGGTCACGTCGGCGCCAAAATCCCTCATCAGTGACGCCCACTCGGCGCCAATCACCCCGCCGCCGACGATCACCAGCGACTGAGGACAAGTTTGCAAAGCGAGCGCGTCTTCCGATGACAAGACGCATTCACTGTCAAATGCCAGTCCGTTAAGCGGACGGGGACGCGATCCTGTAGCCAGAATGACTTTATCACCAGTCAGCACATCGCTCTCACGTCCGTCGCTGTAGGTCACTGAGACAGCTCCGGGTAGTGGGGAAAAAATAGACGGTCCAAGCAGATGCCCCTCACCGCTATAAACGTCAATTTTTCCTTTTTTCATGAGTTTAACGACACCTTGATGGAGCTGATCGACAATCTTCTGCTTGCGTTCTTGCACTTTATGAAAGCTGAGCATTGTGCCGGTCACTGAAATGCCGAACTGCTCGGCTCCTCGTACCGTTGCAAGCACTTCAGCGCTGCGCAAAAAAGCTTTAGTCGGAATGCAGCCCTTGTGCAAACAAGTGCCGCCAAGCTTTTCCCGTTCGACGATGGCTGTCTTTAAGCCGAGCTGGCTGGCGCGAATGGCTGCGACATAGCCACCCGTTCCACCTCCTAATAATACCAGGTCATAATTTTTTGCCACAAAAAAACAGCTCCTTCTATGCTTTTGTCGACCGCGGCACGGCCCTCTTTGCCGTCCTACCTTTCTACCCTTCTTCATACGCATGCGCGCGCCGTTAAGTTTCGAAAAAAACGGGTTTCATTTTTCAATATGAAGTTAACGCTGGACTGCCGCCGCGAGCGATTCTGAACTAAACACAGTTTTATTTTACGATAATTTACCGGTACACTCAAATACCGGAATGCACCCCTGCGCGGGAAAACATCTCGCATGGCTGACAATGGCTCTGAAAGTTTTAAGTGATCCACAATATACGCCCGACAGGTTCCACACGCCGAGCTCTTTGACTTACATGTATGCAAAGCACCTGTTCGGCTGGCACGCTTCTTCCTGAAATCGTTATCATATTGATCATCAAGTCTAGGCAAGCGTTTTAATTTCGCGTAAACTATCTATAACTGGATCGAAGTATGCTGAAGACCAGCCTAAATAAAAGGGTGAACCATCTGCGGACATTTAGGAATGTCTCAGATACTGTGTAACCTTCCGCTGGCGTCTCTTCTTAATTGAACATGTCAGAGGCATCAAGATCAAGACCTTTGGATGCCGCTGTTTCTTCACTATTTTTCATACTTAAAAACACAGCGAGCGACTATTTTTTGTGTTCTGATTAAGGAAAAGGGGGAACAACGCATGCTGACAATTCGTGATATTGCTACCAAAGCGGGCGTGTCGGTGTCGACCGCCTCCCGTGCTTTAAATAACAATCCAAGAATCAGTGAACACACGCGACAGCGCGTGCAGGACATTGCGAATTCAGTGGGCTATCTGCCAAACTATAACGCCAAAAATTTGACGCGCGGCGAGGCCAATGTCGTCGGCGTTGTCTTTCCTGCCACCGAAAACAGTGTCCAGCAAAATCCTTTTTACATTGAAATTTTGCGGGGAATCAATCAAAAACTGGCATCATGTCAATATATTCAATCGATCGCCATTGCCGACCATGTTGACCAATTATTCAACAATGTGAAAACAATGGTTAATCAGGCAAAAGTTAAGCGCTTTATCTTGCTTTACAGTTATCCGGATGATCCAATCGCCAACTATCTGCGGGAAAGAATGTTAGCATTTGTCATTATTGGCGAACCTACAGCCGGTTGTGATTATTATGTTAATAATGATAACTACAAAGCAGGCGCCGAGGCCACGAATCACCTGCTGTCAGATTTGGGGTCTACCCACCCTGTCTTTGCTGAATCTACCAATGATTGGCGCTATGAACATGATCGAAAGCAAGGGTTCATTGATTTGTCAGTCAACCGTGGCGTGATACCACTTGTGTGCAAAATGAACCTGCATGATCGGCAGATGACCGACAGCCTATTACATGCGTTCATCATTGACCATGATGAAATCGACGGATTGGTGGCGGCAGATGATCAAATTGCCTTTCAGTTCTATTATTATTGGCGTCAGCACTATCCGGGCAAAGAACTGCCAGTCATCAGCTACAACCTTTCGTTTGTGCCACAAGTGAACGCGCAAACGTTCCATTCTGTCGACCTCTTTCCAACACAGCTCGGCACAGCCGCCGTGCAGTTACTGTTCAATCAAGCCAGCGGTCATTCAAGGACGCGGAGCATCATCGTACCGTTTGACATTCAGAACTAACTGCCCACTTCGCTTCTTTGCCCTTTGCGTCGAATAGGAATACAGCCAATGGATGATCTATTTTTTCGCACGCATATACATGCGGTGCGTTTTTTGTGTGCAAACGGTTGCACTATACATATATATAGCTTATAATGAAAGCGTTATAGAAAGTGCTTTCAATCTGCTGCAGCGATTGAACTATCTGCCATAAATACAAACGAAGCAACATAAGCGGAGGGTGTAGAATGATTAATGAAAAAAATCTTCATGTAAAAAGACAAGACATTCAACGCACACTACCAAACTTATCCAACAGCACAATTTGGATCATCAGTTTTGGTTTTCTCGGCGTTCAAATGGCTTTTTCTCTGCAAAGCTCAAATATGGGACGGATTTTTCAAACAATCGGAGCTGATCCGACAAGGCTTGGCTTCTTTTTCATATTGCCGCCTCTGGCAGGACTTGTCGTTCAACCACTCATCGGCTATTTCTCAGATCGCACGTGGATGCCTCGGCTTGGACGGCGCATTCCTTATCTGATTATCGGTGCGCTTGTCGCCGTTATCGTCATGTGTCTGTTGCCAAACGCCGGCAGTTTTGGTTTTGGTTTTGGATCTGTTGCAGCACTCATCTTCGGTGCCACAACTATTCTCTTTATGGACTTATCATCCAATGTTGCGATGCAGCCATTTAAAATGATGGTCGGCGATATGGTCAACGAGCAGCAAAAAGGATTTGCTTACTCGATCCAGAGCTTTCTGTCTAACAGCGGTGCGGTGCTCGCCTGCATCTTTCCGTTTGTCCTTACAGCGCTCGGCTTCTCAAACAGCGCAGCAAAAGGTGTTGTCCCGCAGTCTGTGATCGTTTCTTTTTACGGCGGTGCTATAATCTTGATTATCTGCAGCCTCTTCACTGCGCTGCGTGTCAAAGAATATACACCTGCTGACTATGCGGCCTATCACGGCATGGGCGTGAATGCGTCTGAGAATAACGCAGGAATTTTCAACGTGCTGGCCCATGCACCAAAAATATTCTGGACCATTACGATTGTACAGTTTTTCTGCTGGATGGGGTTTCAATACCTGTGGACATATGGCGCCGGGGCGATTGCGAAAAATGTATGGAATGTCAGTGATCCTTCCAGCGTTGCCTATCAAAATGCCGGTAATTGGTTTGGCATCCTCTCTGCCGTTTATTCACTGTCCGCTGTCCTTTGGTCGCTTGCTCTCGCGCGCATGCCTAATAATAAGCATAAACCCGCTTATGCACTCAGTCTCACACTCGGTGGCATCGGCTTTGCATCTGTGTTCTTCATCCACAGTCAAATGATGCTCATCGTGTCATTCGCATTGATTGGCATGGCTTGGGCCGGTATGATGACATTCCCGTTCACGATGTTGACCAATGCACTTTCGGGCAATAACATAGGAACTTATCTCGGTTTGTTTAACGGCAGTATCTGCCTGCCGCAGATTGTCGCCTCATGCCTAAGCTTCCTGCTGTTTCCACTGCTCGGTCAATCCATGCCAATGATGGTGCTGCTCTCTGGTATTCTGCTGCTTGTCGGCGCTCTATCCGTTACGATTATTAAAGAAACTTATGCTGAGTAAACAGAATGCCGGCTCATGCCTTTGCTTAGCGAAATGAAAGCCGTTCCCCAATCCTTGTGGTGACTCGCTCATTCATGATTAACCAACGGCATGTTAAGTGTCATCATTGCTCATAAGCGTGCCGGTTAAATGCATAAAAGTATCTTGAGGAAAAGGAGTTTTTTTCATGAAACGCACATTTGAAATTCAACCTTGGCACGTTGTCAGCCATGATTTTAATAAGGCAGACAAACGCTTGCAGGAATCCATGACGAGTCTTGGCAACGGCTATATGGGCATGCGTGGATTTTTTGAAGAGGATTATAGCGGTGATACGCTTCCGGGTATCTATATCGGCGGCGTTTGGTTTCCTGACAAAACGCGTGTTGGCTGGTGGAAGAACGGCTACCCGCAATATTTTGGTAAAGTGATCAACGCCATTAACTTTATTCGTTTGACGCTGACCATCAACGATGAACCGCTCGATCTGGCCGTCGATTCCATCAGTGACTTCACGCTCAGCCTCGACATGAAACGTTCATTGCTCATGCGTTCGTTCACGGTGAAAAAAGGCACGGCAGCCGTTGCTGTCACATTTGAGCGTTTCTTAAGTGTAGCGCAAAAAGAACTGTCCGTGCAGCGCGTCACGCTAAAAAATATCGGCGATTCATCCTTTGATCTAGGTATTATCTCGGCGATCGACGCCGAGGTCACCAATGAGGACGCCAATTATGACGAGCGTTTCTGGGATATCGTTGCGACTGATGAACATGCATTGGTCGCCAAAACAAAAGCCAATCCTTTCGGCACCCCGCGCTTCACAGTCGGCGCTGACATGCATCACCGGTCGAATCTAGCCGCACAGCCTGCCCTCATCGGCGAAAAACAAATCAGCCAAGCGTTTACCGGCACGCTTGAAGCAGGCGGAAGCACCGTGTTTGAAAAGCGCGTCGTTGTTGCCACCTCACGCGACTACGAAACGCTCGACAAACTGACGGCGGCATTGCATATGTTGAACGAAAAGACTGGCAAGCTCAGCTACGACGACCTGCTTGCCGCTCATACCGCTGTTTGGGATGAACGCTGGCAAAAATCCGACGTTAAAATTGAAGGTGACCTCGCCGCCCAGCAAGGCATTCGCTTTAACTTGTTCCAGCTGTTTTCAACTTACTATGGTGAAGATTCCCGTCTGAATATCGGTCCAAAAGGCTTCACTGGAGAAAAGTACGGCGGAGCCACCTACTGGGATACCGAAGCGTTCGCTGTTCCGGTCTATCTTGGTGTCACAGATCCGTCAGTCACGCGCCATTTGCTTATGTACCGTTATCAGCAGCTTGACGGCGCTTATCATAATGCCCGTCAGCAGGGGCTTAAAGGGGCACTGTTCCCCATGGTCACCTTTGACGGAATCGAATCGCATAATGAATGGGAAATTACATTTGAAGAAATTCACCGCAACAGCGACATCGCCTTTGCCATTTATAATTACACACGCTACACGGGTGATCAGTCCTACGTGCTGCATGAGGGAAGCCGTGTATTGACTGAAATTACACGTTTTTGGGCTGATCGTGTCCATTTTTCGACTCGTCGGCAACGCTATATGATTCACGGCGTCACCGGACCGGACGAATATGAAAATAACGTCGACAACAATTGGTACACCAATTATATGGCACGCTGGACGATCGCTTATACGCTTGAGGTACTCGGCAAGGTGTCTGAAGAGCAGGAAGCGCTGCTAAATGTCTCGGAAGCCGAGAAGAAGCAGTGGCAGGACATTGTCGAACGCATGTATTTACCGGAAGACAAACAATTAGGTATCTTTGTGCAGCATGACGGCTTTCTGGATAAAGACATTCAGCCTGCCAGCGCCATTCCGAAAGATGAGCGCCCCATCAACCAGCACTGGTCGTGGGATAAGATTCTTCGCTCACCGTATGTCAAACAGGCGGATGTGCTGCAAGGTATCTGGAACTTCATTGATGACTTCACACCGGATCAGAAAAAGCGCAACTTTGATTTCTATGAACCGCTTACCGTTCATGAATCAAGTCTCTCTGCATCCATTCATTCGATTCTCGCTGCCGATCTGCATGAAGAGGAAAAAGCTGTCGAAATGTACGAACGCACAGCACGCCTTGACCTTGATAACTATAACAACGATACGTCAGACGGCCTGCATATCACTTCAATGACCGGCAGCTGGCTGGCCATTGTTCAAGGCTTCGCCGGCATGCGTATTGAAAATGATCGATTGCATGTCGCGCCCTTTCTGCCGAAAAAATGGACCGCATATCAGTTCCGCTTGACCTTCCGCGGCCGTGTGATTGACATTCATGTCGATTCAGCCGGTACATCACTGCGCCTGCTTTCGGGTGATGGCCTGACGATTGATGTCAACGGAAAAAACGTTACACTGGATAAAAAGGAAACGGCCGACGCCTGATGCCACGACGGGCAAAGAAAGGGATTGAATCATGCAACTGAGTCAAAAACCATTTGGCACGCTGACGCGCAGCGGTGACACTGTTTATGAAATGACGCTGACCAACGCGCGCGGTACCATTCTTAATGTGATCTCATATGGCGCAACGTGGCGGCGCTTCATTGTGACAGATGTTGGCGGTGTACCGCGCGACCTCGTGCTTTTCTTTGATGAGTTGTCCGATTATGAAACAAATCCGTTCCATCTCGGCAATACAATCGGCCGTGTCGCCGGACGCTTAGCTAACGCCAGCTTTGTTTTGAACGGTCGGAGGTGGCAGCTTGAGCCCAATAATCACAATCATTTGCTGCACGGCGGTGCAAAGGGCATGGATAAGTTGAATTGGTATACGCAGGCGGCGGTTGTAAACAATGTTGGCATGGTTCAATTCTCTCATACTCTCAGCGGTGACGGCTTTCCAGGCAGCATCGCGGCAACGGTCACCTACACACTGAATGAGACGGATGAGGTGAGCGTCACCTTTTCCGCAGAAAGCGATGCAGACACGCTGTTTAATCCGATGACACATGTCTATTTTAACTTGGCTGATGGGCAACAGACTGTGCTCAATCACCTCTTGCAGATTAACAGTCGCTTTCATGCAGAGTTGGACACTCAGAAATTGCCGACCGGTCGATGGATTGAGAATGCGGGTACAGGTTTTGACTTTTCCATGCCCCGGCAAATCGGAGATAATCTTAATCAGTTGCCTTGTGGACAGCTGGATGATGCTTTTCTGCTCGATACCAAACATAAAGGAGCCGCCGTTGTGCTGAGCGATCCGGCCAGCGGACGCCGGTTATTGATTGACAGTGATCGAAACGCGGCCGTCATCTTCACCGCAAATCCCTATGTTTTCGGACAATCGGCCGACTTTGCAAATGAGCACCCCGATAACGGCGTTGCAATTGAAATGCAGATGATGCCCGATGCCATCCATCATCATGGGTTCGGTGACATCATCTTGCCCGCACATCAGAAAAAAACATATCGCGTCACTTACAGGCTGGAGAGAGGAAAATGAAAATGGCAGACTTTCACGTAATTAAAGGGTTTGTACTTGATTTGGATGGTGTAATTGCCGATACAGCTCGATTTCATGGCGAAGCGTGGCATCAAACAGCAAATCGTGTCGGCACGATCTGGACAGACTCACTCGCCGACGGGCTTAAAGGCATCAGCCGCATGGACTCGCTTGAGATGATTCTCAAAGCCGGCGGACATGAGAAACAGTACACCGAACAGCAGAAGGAACAGCTTGCAGCGGAAAAAAATAAACAGTATCTGACACTGATCGCCGGACTGACCCCTGAGGATCTATTGCCGGGAATGGCTGCTTTTTTGAATTCTATTAAAACAAACGGGTACGGGCTTGCACTCGCCTCCGCCTCTAAAAATGCGCCGATCATTCTTAAAGGACTTGGCATTGCCGAGCTGTTCGACGCTGTCGTTGATCCGGCCACACTTAAAGCAGGTAAACCGGATCCGGAAATTTTTGCACGCGGTGCTTCACTGCTTCATTTACAGCCCGGTGAAGTGATCGGCATTGAGGATGCTGCCGCCGGTATTCAGTCCATTCATGCGGCCGGGGAAGTATCAATTGGCATCGGTGATAAAAACACACTTGCACATGCGGACATCCTATTTGCATCGACTGCGGGCCTCACACTGGACAACATTGCCGGCAGTGTATATTTTGCCCAATAATCCGCCTATCGCTCTGTGATGAATGATGAATAAACCGGTCTTCGCTCATGCGGTGAAGGCCGGTTTTGTTTCGTATCCACACGCATTCAATCAACAAACGGGCGATCGGAAGCCGAGATAGACTTCACGCGTCAGTACCATGCGATAAGCCTGCAGTCACACGGACCGGCTGTCGACCAGTCAGGTGAACATCTTTTGGGAAACACAGCCCCATAAGGCCGATTTGAGGACTTAGACTAAAATAATTATATCCAATTTAACGAACATATATTCTTTTTTGAGTTATAATAGGAATATACGTTCGTTATTTATTCACTTTTAAGGAGGAGATCAGCATGCTCTCAGACTTTGAACGCAAAGTGCGACAAATTCTTTTAAATGATCAAATTATGCGTCGCATCAGCGATTTGGACGATTTAGAACAGCGCACCGGACACAGCAGGCAGGACATCGGCGTTGTCATCACGAAGTTAAAAAGGTTACCTCAATCGAAAGGCGGACTGAAATGAACAAATTGTCGGTAGGTTCTAATTTACGGTGGGAAGCCAGTCGGATGATGCTCCCCGAGCATGTCAAAGCCGTCCGTGAAGCGATGCAGAACGTCAAGGCAGATACCCGGCGTCCGGACATCGACGTCCAGGAAGCCGAACGCATCGATCGCCTTTTGCAAGAGGCGATCCGGCAACGCCGGCCCGTGCAAGTCTATTACTCCAAAAGTGGCGTCATCAAGCAAAAAATTGTCTACCCGCAAGCGTCCGATTCGGCTCATCATCTGCTGATCTGCCGCGATGCCTTCGGGTTAGCGATAGATCTTCCGTTGGCCGACATCCTTGGCATCACCGAAGGCAGCCGGCCGTGACCGTTTTTGAACATTGACGAGTCGCTCCGGTCACTGCGGCGGCTGCTGACGAATGGGGAACACTTGAAGCCGTGCATGCACACTGTATGTCCTAGATTTCACCTTAAAAAGCGCACGGCGGCGTGTGTGAGAGCACCCACACAGCCTTCTTCTGCGGCTGCCAACCAAGCAGACAGCCGTTTTAAGACTGAAAGCGTCGGCGGGGCGCCATCATCGATCATGCAGCTGATCGCCCCCACCACATGAGCGACCCGAACGTCTTCACATCCGTAAATGCCGCATCAAGGCGCATCCCCATGCGCCTTGTCAGCTCTGTAACCGGAGGGACGCAGGCGCCAAGAACAAACGGTAACACGTTGCGCGCATTCCATGGAACACCAACCGATCCGTTTGTGCAATCACACCATAAAAGCCAAGTACTGTGTGAAAAACAGCATGGTTATGCATCAATGTCCACTCCCCCTCCATTCCCCTAAATTTTACACGCCAAGCAGGCTGTGGAGATGCTCCTTATCAAGTAATCGCAGCCATCCTTCTGCGAAGCCGCGCATCCTGCACAATCTAACCATGCATACCGACACCGCAGCAGAGGAGCTCACATTGGCAAAATGTGCGCGACTCGCAAAAATGTAAGGCGGCTTTTCGTACAGTATCATTCATGTTATCATGAATGGAATGAACGGTCATATGGAGTGAACACAATGGAACGTTTTTGGCAGAAAATAGCTTGGATTTCACAAATTTCATGGAGTGACGGCTTGATTGCATTTGGTATTTTTTTTCTTTTCATCTCAGCATCCATTCTTTTTTCAAAATACATGCCAAAGTTGCTGAAAGTGCTTATTCAGAGAAGCAAAAGTGAAATTGACGGAGCTTTACTAATCAGCTTTCGCAAGCCGCTTTCCCTTGTGCTCATGGCCAGCGGACTTTTCCTCTCACTGTCCTATCTGCCGGTTCCCCGCAGCGCCATGTATGGCGTCACCCGCATTTATTCATCACTGACGACGCTTGCCATCGGCTGGGGATTCTATTTGTTCTGCAACACTATTGGCCTTTTTTTCCACCAAGTACACGATCACTTTGACTTGCAGTTCAATAATATTCTCATCCCTTTCTTGACAAAAATCGGCAAATTCCTTGTTGTCGTTTTCACAGCCGTTGCCATTCTCGACCAATGGAATTACCACGTCACCGGACTCATCACCGGACTGGGCATCGGCGGTCTAGCCATCGCTATGGCTGCTAAAGATACGCTCAGCAATTTTTTTGGCGGTCTCGTCATCATCACGGACGCACCATTCACCATTGGCGAACTGATTCAATCCGGAACGATCGAAGGCATTGTCGAAGACATCAATTTTCGCTCGACAAAAATTCGCACCGCCGATCAAGCGCTCGTCACCGTTCCAAACTCAACACTCGCCAACCAACCCATTACAAATATGTCACGCATCGGCAAACGACGCGTCACAATTACCGCCTCCTTGTCACCCGCATCAAACAATGCACAGCTTGACCGTTGTCTCTCGGACTTGCGCGAGCTGCTTGGCGGCGGCAATGACATCTATAGCGAGGGCCAGCTTGTCTATGTCGATAAAATTTCACAAACCGGCATTGATTTATCTATCCAGTTTTTCACAAAAACAATTGATTTTAATGAATGGACACAGATTAAGGAAAAATATAATCTTGCCATCCTACATATTTTTGAACAGGAAGGCCTTGACTTAGCTGCCGTCCCACTGATTTTGGGCGATAAAACTGCTGCGGAATTACCGAAGAACATGCGCCGTCCACAAGCTGCCAAACCAGAATCGACCGACGACACCGTCAATCCGGCCATGCGGACACAGTCACACTCGACGGATACCCATTGAGACGTTCGCAAAGCCTGTTGATCGTGTTTCCAGTAATAAAAAGACAATGCTTCCGGAAAGTCTGGCACGTGTCTCACGCAAGGTGCCCTCACCCCTATGTCTTGTTTTTAATGCCTGCCAATGTTGCCAAATTTTTAAACATATAAGAAAAACTGGGCATTGCCCAGTCTTTTGGATAGCGGCAGAGCCTTAACTTCTCTAAAACTTAAGTTCCGCTGAAATTTTTAGACTTTCCTGGCGTATTAGAAAAACGGCCGCTCGACATCATGCCGCGACCGCCTTTTTATGAAGCGCATGTTCATTTATAAAATGATCGCCTTGCCGTCCACTGCCCCGCTCTGCAGGCGATACATCTGGTAATACAAACCCTTTTTCTGAAGCAACGACTGGTGGTTGCCATGCTCCACGATTTCACCGCGATGAAGCACGAGAATCTGGTCGGCGTCCTGAATTGTCGATAACCGATGCGCAATGGCGATTGTCGTCCGGCCGCTGCGCATTTTCTTCAGCGCGCGCTGAATAGCCTCTTCTGTCTCTGTATCCACACTTGCTGTCGCCTCGTCAAGAATCAGTATTTTCGGGTCGAGCGTCATTGTGCGTGCAAAGGCGAGCAGCTGCCGCTGTCCGCTTGAGAAGGAAGCACCTCGTTCACCGATGATCTGCCCGTAGCCTTCGGGCAATTTTTTGATAAACTGATCAGCCTGCACAAATTCTGCAGCTTCGTGAACCGCCTCGTCGCTGACCGACCGACTGAGCCGAATATTACCGGCGACATCCCCGACAAACAGAAAGGAATCCTGAAGTACAAGCCCCATGCGGCTGCGCAGCACCTCGTCGGAAAAAGATTGCAGCGGCGCGCCATCAATGAGAATGGCTCCGCGGTTGACCGCATAAAAACGCATCAACAAATTAATAATAGAGCTCTTGCCACTGCCGGTATGACCGACGAGTGCTACCGTTTCTCCCGGAGCGGCTGTAAACGAAATATGTTTCAGCACGTCAACTTTTCCATCATACGAGAATGACACGTCGCGAAACTCCACTCGCCCTTCTGCAATCGTCGGCTGCGCATGACCCGCCTTACCGGGCGCCATCCGCTTGTCGTCAAGCAGA
This sequence comes from Sporolactobacillus sp., assembly GCA_047722915.1. Taxonomy (GTDB): domain Bacteria; phylum Bacillota; class Bacilli; order Bacillales; family Sporolactobacillaceae; genus Sporolactobacillus. The sequence continues at coordinate 24,905 of JBDNZQ010000011.1, read as the reverse complement.
ATAAACACACGCTCAGCCGACACGAGCGCTTCCTGATAGATTGTCAGCTGCATCATAATTTGATTGACCGGGTCAAAGAAACGGTCAAGATAATTAACAAAAGCATACAGCACACCGATCGACACGATGCCGCCGATCGACGCGATGCCAAAATAGCTGAGCACAAGAATTAAGCCAAATAAATATACCGAGTACACGGCCGAGCGCAGCAGCAGCGCATTCAGTCGTACACTTTTCATGCGTGCCGCGGTATGCGCGTCGTTAATAGCAGCAAACTCCTTGCGCATCCGCTTTTGCTGGCGCAAAGCCTGGATGATTGCCATGCCTTGCAGCGATTCGTTCAATCGCGCATTGAGCTGGCTCAATTTAGCACGGGCGACATGATAGATCGCCGAGCTCAGCCGGCCGTAGACGCCCATCAAAATTAAAATGAACGGCATAAGCAAAAGGCATAAAAGTGCCATCCGCACATCGAGCACGAACATGCCGACGAAAATACCAACCATCGTTATTGCGCTGCTGACAAACACCGACAGCACACTGACAAAAAGATCTTTAATAGCCTCCGTATCGTTCGTAATCCGCGAGACAAGGCTGCCGCCGGGCACTTGGTCGAAGAAAGCGAGGCCAAGATGCTGAACTTTGCTGAATACGTCGACGCGCATCTGCTGAATAATATGCAGTGCAATTTTCTGAAAGAGCATGACCTGATAATAATTAAAGACCGCATTCACGACGTAGGACATGAAGAAGGCTCCACCAAGTACAAGCAGCGGACCCATTGGAAAAATTCGCGGCGTAAGGTAAGAATCAATAAAAATTTTCAGCAAGATCGGTCCGATGACCGTTCCTCCCGTAGCAATTAGGAGAAAAAGCAGAGCTGTTACAAGTCTCTTTTTCTCAATTTTCAAATAACCCATAAGCCGGAAAAAAGTGCGCCTTCGCACGCTCCGCTCCTGTTTCGTTTCAGTCACGCGACCGACCTCCCTCTGCGACTAATTCTTCAAGCTGCTGACGTTCATGCATGTCTGCATACCAACCGCCGCGCGCCAGCAGCTGACTGTGCGTGCCTCGTTCGGCAATGGTGCCCTCCTTCATCACAAGAATCAAGTCGGCATGCTCCACCGCACTCAAGCGGTGGGCGACAATCAGCGTCGTTTTATGCTGGCGTTCCTGCTTAAGTGCCTGAAGAATGGCGGTCTCTGTCCGCGCATCGACAGCGGACAATGAGTCGTCAAAAATGAGAATTTCCGGGTCAGCCAGCAGTGCCCGCGCAATGGAAATGCGCTGTTTCTGGCCGCCTGAAAGCGTCACGCCGCGTTCTCCGACAATCGTTTCATAGCCGTCAGGAAACTGGAGAATATCCGCATGGATGCTGGCCAGTCTGGCCGCCCGCTCAATGTCTTCCTGCGTCGCCTGCGGACGGGCAAAGGCGATGTTCTCACCAATAGTCGCTGAAAAAAGCACGTGATCCTGCGGTACATAGCCGATGGCTGAGCGCAGGGCATCGAGTGTCACCTCTTGAATACCCAACCCACCGATTGTAATTTTTCCTTTCTGCAAGTCAAATTCACGAAGCAGCAGGCGCAGCAATGTCGTCTTACCGGCACCGGTCTTACCGACGACACCAAGCGTTCCCCCGCGCGGCAAAGTGAATGCCACCTCTCTGAGCGCAGGGACAGAGCTGTTGTTGTAACTAAAGTTGGGCAGATCGTAATGAATGTCTCCGCTTGGCACATGCGCACTCGCGCCCGGTCGGTCAACAATCGTCGGCTTTACGGCTAACAACCGGCGAATACGATCATAGGACGCACTGCCGCGCTCGACAGTATTGAACAGAAAGCCGAAAGCAAGCATTGGCCAAATCAGTTGGCCGAGATAAAGGGTGAAACTCGTCAGCTGACCAAGTGACAGACTGCCGTGTACAACACCGAATCCGCCAACGATAAGTGCGAGAAAAAAGCTTGCGGCAACAACGAGCGTAATCGTTGGGTCAAACAGTGCATCAATTTTTGCCACTTCGACGTTTTTGTCAACTACATCCGCCGACGCTCGGCGGAATGACTCAATCTGTGCTTCTTCTTCGCCGAACGCTTTGATGACGCGAATACCTGATACGCTCTCCTGCACCTCATCGTTCAGATCTGAAAAAGCGGCCTGTGCTTTTCCAAAGCGATCGTGAAGCAAATTACCGTAGTGCATCGTCAACACCGCCATAATCGGCATCGGCAGCAATGCAACAACGGTTAGCTTCCAGCTAATCAAAGTTACCATGGTGACAATTACCATGCCGCCCATCGTCAGTGAATCGACGAGCGTTAAAATGCCGTCACCTGCGGCTCCCTGCACCGCGTTCACATCGTTGGTAGCGTGTGCCATCAAGTCGCCAATTCGATGCTGCTGATAAAAAGACGGTGACAACTGAGTAAAATGCCGGTAGAGCGAGCGGCGCAACTGACGGCCGAGCTGCTGAGCCGTGCCAAAAATCATCTGCCGCCACACATAACCTGTTATATAATAAATAATGCCGACTAGAACAAGCAGGCCGATCCATTCGCCAAGGACAGCAGCCGTCATTGTCCGCGTGCGCATCCGATCGACGAGCACCCCTACAGCATAGGGAGGAACCAGTGATAAAAAACTGGATACAATGAGAAAAACAATGCCCATTAAATAACGATATTTCTCCTGCTTAAAGAACCAACCAAGTTCAAAGAAAATACGCAAAAAAATGCCTCCTTACCCCAAAAACGCCAAAATTAAAACGATCGCAAAAAAAGAGGTCTCCCCTTTTTCTGCGACCGCTCAGACAAATGACCGGCAAAATACCGATCAGACGATTAAACGTCGCGTAAACAGAAAAGGAAGGTGAGTGCCGGCACATTCATGAAAACAGCCATACGGATTGCTGTGTACTTCATCCGAATATTTGTTTCCATAGTACTCACCTTCCTCTCATTAAAACGAATAATTACATTATAAACCGTCTGACAGATGTTGTAAATAAAAAAAAGCAACATGAGTGCCATGTGAAGCGAAAGCGTATGCGGACTGCCACAGCACAGCGGGTCGCCTTCTGGTAAGGACTCTGCGTGCTCCACCGGGCAAACAGCAACCCCGTCCTTTAAAGCAACCGCGTTTCGGTTTCGCTAGTCGCGGTTCCCGCAAGGCGCTCTCGCACCTTCGCTTTTTCCGGTATGGCAGCAAAAATCATAGACTTTCTTTACTGGTTAGAAAAACTTGGCGAGGCTAAGTCCTTGGGAGAGCGCAGAACCTTAGCTGTTTCTTAGACTTAGTTCCGCTGACATTTTATACATTCTTAACGCACAAAAAAGCCAAGCATTCTGCAAACTGCCGGCTTCTCGGACGAATGGTTAGCGCCCGTTTGAAAAATAACAGTTGTTACCTACTCAATCAATTGAAATGGTATTAGAATCTACTTTTTGTTCTTCCCGTTTTGGCAAAGTAACCGTCAGCACACCGTCTTTGAATTGCGCTTTTATTGCCTTCTCGTCCACCTTTTCCAGCATAAACCGACGTGTAAAAGCTCCCGAGGCACGCTCGCGGCGAATGAAACTGCCGTTCTCCGTGCGTTCATTTGTCTCTTGCTCACGCGATGCACTGATAGTCAGTACATTCTCCTTGAAATCAAGATGAATATTATCTTTGCTGAATCCCGGCAAGTCGATCTTCACCGTATAACTGGCGTCGTTTTCTGCGACATCTGCCGCGAACGATTGAATGCCCGCGTTGCGCAGAAAGTTGTGTCCCCATTCATCAAACCAGGAAGGCAGAAAATCAAAAAAACCGTCACGATCCTTTTTCGTCGGATAAAGATTTGCCATCGTACACTCCCCCTTGAATGATGGAGCTTATCATCCGCTCCTTGACTACAAGTTTATTATAGTTCAATGGTCAATAAAGGTCAAATTATTTTTCTGACTTTGTTTGACCATTTATTTCAGATGAAAAATGCTTAACCGTTGAGTGAAACTATGTATATTCACCACTGATTTCAGATAGACATTTTGCAAGACTGTCTACACTGACGGCTTCTCAGTAGTCCGCACGTCCGCACATCGGTTGACACTTGACGAATATCGCATGGCAGGAAATTTTCATGGGCCGTGCCGAACCATCGGCAGAGTCCCCACTGTTTGGAATGCGCAGCAAGCTATAGTTAGCGCAGCCGAGCAGCTGCAGGTAAAAAGCATTCGGCACAAGGCGCGTCATCTTGTATAATAAAGGATGTCCGCTCCAAGGGCAGTTAGATGCAGAAAGGTTAAAAAGCGATGAAAAAAGCATTAGTACTGACTGAAAAACCAAGCGTCGCCCGCGACATTGCCGCCGTGCTCGGCTGCTCAAAAACAAACCGACATTTTTTTGAAGGTGACCGTTACGTCATCACGTGGGCGCTCGGTCACTTAATCGAACTTAAAATGCCGGAAGACTATCATGCCGCCTATCAGACGTGGCGTCTCGAAGACTTGCCGATCATGCCGCAGCACATGGAAACCAAACCGATTAAACAGACGCGCGCTCAGCTGAGCGCTATTCAACATCTAAGCGCCCGCCTCGATTTGAACGAACTGATTATTGCCACCGATGCCGGACGCGAAGGAGAGCTTGTTGCCCGCTGGATCATTGCCTATATCGGTTGGCAAAAACCCCTGAAACGACTGTGGGTCTCTTCGCAGACCGACCGTGCCATTCGCGACGGGTTCGCTCACTTAAAAGAGGCTGCCGCATTCAACCGGCTTTATGAGTCAGCCGTATGTCGGGCGCAGGCCGACTGGCTTGTCGGGCTTAACGTATCGCGGGCATTGACGGTCAAATACAACGACTCGTTATCAGCGGGACGCGTGCAGACGCCGACACTTGCCATGATCCTTGAGCGCGGCAAACAGATTGCCGCTTTCCGGCCACAGTCTTACTGGACGATTAACGCCGCCACTTTAGCAGGCATGCTCACATGGCATAACGGCAGCAAAACGCGCATCGACAGCGAGCAGCAAGCGTACGCCATCCTCGAGCGATTGAGCGACCAGCACGCCGTCGTCACTGCTTTGAAAACCGTGCGTCAAACAGAAACACAACCGCTCCCATTTGATCTGACAGAGCTGCAACGCGCGGCCAACCGACAGCTCGGTTTTTCAGCAAAGAAGACCTTGACTATTTTGCAAAACCTTTATGAGCACCACAAAATCGTGACCTATCCAAGAACAGACTCACGGTATTTGACAGCCGATATCGAAGGGACGATGGCAGAGCGTCTGGCCGCCATCGCACCCGCATTCGGTTTCGTGACGCGCCGACTCATTCACGGCGGCAGTCGCGTACTCGCCCGGCATGTCTTTAACGATCAGAAAGTCAGTGATCACCATGCGCTCATTCCAACCGAGAAGCCGGTATGTTTGCGCGAGCTCTCAACTGAGGAACGAGCGCTTTACGAGTTGATCGTGCGCCGCTTTCTCACACTTTTTTACGACGACTATTGCTATGACAGTGTCCATGCTGAATTGGATGCTGCCGGCGAGCAATTAACCATCGCATCAACGATCGTCATCCATCCCGGTTTCCGCACCCTGACAGACGAAGAGCTATCAGCTCAAGACCATGGCAGTTTCTCCTTCGCCCTCGGTGACCGGTTGCACCTTGACAAGGTGCATATCAATGAAAAAATGACAGAGCCGCCCGCCCTCTTCTCAGAAGCTGACTTGCTGGCACAGATGAAAAAATTTGATCTTGGCACATCAGCCACACGTGCCGAGATCATTGAACGGCTGTTGCAGTCGCAGCTTATCGAGCGCGTAGGCGGCGGACGATTACGGGCCAGTGAAAAAGGGCGCCAGCTCATCGCTCTCGTAGAACCTGAGCTGCGTTCCCCGCAGTTGACGGCAGAGTGGGAGCACGAACTTGAGAACATTGCCCGCGGAAGCGGACACGCACAGCGTTTTATGGATCATATCAGGACGCAGACGAGCGCGCTTGTTGAAGCGATTCGAACGTCGACACGCGATTACCGAATAGCTAATATGACCGAATTGATTTGCCCGGATTGTGGTGAGCACTTGAGAGAAGTGCGTGATCGGGACGGTGCCCGCATTCTCGTCTGCAGCAGCCGAACGTGCAACTACCGTCGCCGCAAAGATCCCAAGCTTGCCAATCATCGCTGTGCTCACTGTCACAAAAAAATGGAAATTCATCAAGGCAAAAATGGATTCTATTTGCAATGCCGCACATGTGGTATTGTTGAAAAGATGGACAAAGGGGCAAAACGAGCCGATAAGCGTGAAACCCGGCAGTTGTTACAAAAACTGAACGACGACCAGCCATTTGCGTCCAACCTAGCCGATGCCTTGCGGTCTGCCTTAAAGTCCCAAAAATAAAAGTCGGCTGCTGCCCGTCCTTTAACCTGATAAAAAACATGCATTGCCGGCAGCATCATATAAAAAGTGCTCTTTCTCAGATTAATAGCTGAGAAGGAGCACTTTTTATATGATATTTAACTATTTGAAAAACGGATCACTCGCAAAAAATCCGTCAGAAACAGCCAATTTCATAAAAGAATGAAGCGGTTTCGCACCCAAGACAAAGCTCCGGTATCTTTTGCCCGCACTCGTAGCGGCCCGCGCAGTCGATGCCGGCCGCTGCCCATCTTGCGCTGTGGGCCTCTGCATCCTCAAGACGGATCAGTTCGTGCTGCGCATCTGAGCCGTCTTACGCCGAAGATCCGGCAACACCGATAAGATAATGCCGGCCATCGCCCGGTAACCGGCCGCTGTCGGGTGAAGCCCGTCTTCGTTCAGAAGCTCAGCCAAATCGCCTTTCTTTTTAAAAGCGTTGCGCAAGTCGACATAAGTCAACCCAACTTTGTCGGCCAGCTTGGCCAACGACCTGTTATACATACCGTGCCAATGCTCAATGCCACCGCAAAGGCTGATCCAGTGCCCGATAGCCTGACTGTAATGCTGCTTCATCAGCGACCCGTAATAGCGCACCGGATCAAGCGGCAACAGGCTTAATATGACCGGTAACGCCCCGCTATCCTGAATCTTCAACACAATATTCTGTACATTTTTCAAATAGCGGTCAAGAGGCACGATCGGCACATGCTCTTCCTCCGGCAGCAAACCCACTTGCTCCCAGCGAAAATTACAATCGTTGCCACCGATTAAAATGAACACGATGTCAGGATGCTGGTCCAAAACATCTTTATCCAGACGCTGCACGAGCAAGTCGGAGTTATCGTTAAAAATGCCCTTGTTGATCACTTTATCAGATGTCAGTGCCTGCTGCAGCAATGCCGGATAATTATCATGAACAATTCGAAAGCGACCGCGGGTATAAGTAATCCCCCGCGTCACACTGTCACCGAAACATACAATTTTCATCTTAAGTCAGCCTCCGCCGTCTTTAAAAATCAATCGGCAAAAAAACACGCAGGTGCAGTCAATCCATGAGCCACGTGAACTGACCGGCCCCTCGTCCATTGCTTCTCTGTTTTATTTTAACCGCTGTGCCCATGGGCGTCCACTCATTGCGGTTTATTTTTCAGTGCGACATGTGCGACCGGCACCGCTGCGTGAGGCAGATGCTGTGTCGCTTTTTTGATCAACGGGTGAAGAACTTCAGCCAGCATCAGTCCAAGGGCGATCGCGCCGGACAGAACAAATGCTTTTTCTCCAAGATGAAGGGCAAGGCTATATTGGTCGTGCGCTGCTTGATTCATGACCGAATAAGTTAAACCGCCGGGAACAAGCGGAATGATGCCGGACACACTGTAGATAATAACCGGCTGCCTGAAAAGGCGCGCACACACATGGCTCGCAACAGCAATGGCAAATGCCGCAACAAAGGTCGCCCCAAATGTATTGCCAACCCACTCATAAAGGAAAAAATAGATCAACCAAGCGGCCATACCAATGAAACCGCCATGAATGAGCGATTTAAACGGAATATTGTAGATCACGCCGAACCCGCACGTGGCGACAAAACTTGCCGCGGCTTGCACGCCAAACGTCAGCCATAGATTCACCACGCTCGCCTCCTATTTCAGCACGAGTGCAAACACAATGCCAATACCGATGGCAAAAGCGGTAAGCGCTGCCTCTGCAAATTTTGACAACCCCGACACGAGATCTCCCGACATTAAATCGCGCACTGCATTGGTTATCGGCACACCCGGTACAAGCGGCATGACCGCCGCAAAAATGATTTGGCTGAGCTGCATGCCAAACCCCGTCTTACAGCTGACGAGCACAACAAGCCCGACAGCCAGTGAGGCAATAAATTCGGAAAAAAACTTAATTTTTGTCAGCCGATGCATGTAAATGGCTCCGGCCTGCCCTACCGCTCCAGCCAAAAAGGCGGGTATCACATCGTTCCAGTTGCCGAGAAACATCAGCAAAAAGCAGCTGCTTGCACCGGCAGCGGCTAGAATCTGCAACCAAACCGGATAGGCGCGCTTCGAATCGGCAATTTCACGCAATGCCCGGTAAGCTTGAGCAACGGTTAGTCGACCTGCTGCAATTTGTCGCGACAAATCGTTCACCGCAGTCACTTTGCGCAGATCCGTCGCGCGTTCACTTATTCGCTCCAGCTTGGTAATATCAGTATTTTCAATTGAAAAAATAATGCCGGTCGGCGTTACAAAGCTCTGCGCATCATTGATTGCAAAATTGCATGCAATTCGGTTCATTGTATCTTCCACTCGAAACGTTTCTGCACCATTTTTCAATAAAATGCGCCCTGCCAAGACGCAAACGGCGGCAACCTCATGCGCAAGCGGCTGTCCGCCGTGTCCACGTGTGTGCTGCAATTCCATCATTCCCATCATTTCCAGTCCCATCTTTATCTCTTTATCTTTTGACCTCAAAACCTACTTCTAATGTGTAGCCGTCAATCACATCGCGCGACGCTATATTTTCAGCACGCTCATTATAATATGGGGACTGATGAATAACAATACTTGAACCATCATTCAATCTGCAAAAATTAGCTGGTGCAGTCAGCGTCAGTTGCTCTCCTACTTGCCTATTCCCTGTCGCTCTTAACACTGTGCACCCAGTTATTGATCAAAAACAGCTGTAGGTATGGGACTAAAACGCACTGATTCGGCTGTGTACACATCTTTTATCACACGCAGGACTAAAAATAAAGCGGCGTTCACCGTTCGAATCTCGTACGTATCGCTCAGAAAATAACCTTTTTTATCGAAAAAAACATGATAAAATAAGTGATAAAGATATGATGTGGTTTTTTTACATGCAACAACTCGCCGATTTACCCACTCTTGATAATCAAGTAAACATTTGCAAACGGACGGATCGCCACCAGCAGCCGATCGGGAAATATTCGTCAAAGCCGCTTAATGGTACATCCACTAGAAATGAGGAAAACAAACATGGGAAATACAATCATTGTTATTTTGGGGGCGGCGTTGATTATCGGCTCATTCATTTCCATTTTTAGAAAAGTAAACCAAAATAAAAAAATGGCTGTCATCATACTGCTCATTGGCATTATTGTTTTAATCGACGGCATTATTGGCCGGCTTTACTTTTCAAGATAAGAAAAATCGCCCGGTCCTTTAAGTTAATAATGCTCCGGTTGTGCGCTGGCCGCGGGCGCCTTCACACCTGCGCTCTTGTTTTTAATTCATGCAAATTTTGTAAAATCTTTTATACTTTCATCTCTTGTAAGAAAAACAGACATGTCCCTAGATCACCATGATACCTGGCTGCTTGCTCGCCTGTTTGAGTCGACCGCGGCAGGCGTCCGACAATTATTCACTTTAGAAACATTTGGCCTCGCCGAAATCGATAGACTTTCTTAACGTATTAAAAAGACTTTCACATTCTTTTAAGACTCAGAAAGACGGCACGTTCAAAACCATGATATAATTACAAAGTGCGCAAAACACGCCTGTCATTCATGCCGCTTGACGCCGTCGTTTTGAGTAAAAAGTTAGCAAATAACGCATACTTTTTAACACTATGCGTTCCAAATTTGAGAGGAGTGTTTGAACCCGATGATCAAACTTGTTTTAATCCGTCACGGGCAGAGTGCATGGAATTTGGAAAACCGTTTTACCGGCTGGACCGACGTTGACCTGTCCGAAAAAGGCGTTCAGGAAGCCATTGAAGCTGGCGAAATTTTAAAGAAGAACGGCTATACATTCGATCTTGCCTTCACTTCAGTGCTGACGCGCGCAAATCATACGCTGTGGCATGTTCTGCACACGTTGAATTTAACTTGGATTCCCGTTGAGCATTCATGGCGTCTGAATGAGCGTCATTACGGCGCGCTACAGGGGCTGAACAAGGCAAAGACCGCCGAGAAATACGGCGACGAACAAGTTCATATTTGGCGTCGTTCCGCAAACATTAAACCACCCGCACTTGAAAAGACGGACGAGCGTTATCTTGCACAGTTGGAAGATCCACGCTATGCCGAACTGAGCGATGCTCAGCAACCGCTGACTGAAGACTTGCTGGATACGGTTGACCGCGTGCTTGTTTACTGGAACGAAGAAATCGTTCCGCAACTGAAAGCTGGCAAAAAAGTTGTCATCGCCGCTCACGGCAACTCTCTGCGCGCACTTGTGAAACATCTTGACAGCTTAGCACCGGAAGTAATTATCAATCTGAACATTCCGACAGGCACACCGCTCGTATACGAACTGGATGATGATCTGAAACCAATCAACCGTTATTACCTTGACGCTAACGGTCCGGTCGAAAAGCCAGTGTTGCCTGAGGCGTAACCCGTATCATTGTCATTGAGTTGAACCAAGAAGGTGTTTTCGCGAATGCGGAAACACCTTCTTTGCATTCCTAGCCTGCATGGCTCTACTATGCTTGCCGCAGAACGTCCGAACGGACAAAAGCGACCGTCGTCACGCCACCCGCATCGGATTCACTTTTCAAAAATAATGACCGTTTTCTCCTAAAAAAAGCGAACATGTAACTTTCACAAAACATATTCTTGTGGCCTGTTCTCACGCTGTCCGCCATTAGCTGCGGAACTGCTTTTGTTTCCACTATTTTACTTGACTTGCATAAAAAAGACCGGACAGTTATAAAAAAAGATCCCCTTGCAGCAAGGGATCAAAAGTCAACCTCAGCCCGAAAACATACGGTTCTCCGGAAGAAGCAAGCGTCATGGGCAGTGACACCATGCTTGCTGAAGTCGATCAAAGTTGGGTAGCATTACTAGGTGCAAAGTATTATGATGAGCATACTGACATCCGACTACAGTGTTATTGTAAGTCCTTTTAAGCTAAATGTAAAGGCTTTCATCAATCGTTTATACTGTACATGTCTGCATCATCATCTGCTGTTTGGCTTGAAACCCAGCCAAATGCTCGAGCCATGCCGCAAACTGAAAAAGCTGCCGGTCATGAAGCCGTGCTGCCACGCACTGCATCCCGACCGGTAAACCGTTGGGCAACTGTGCAACAGGCAGCGAGCAAGCGGGTTCCCCGGTTAAATTAATAGCACTTGTCATCATCCAACCGGACTCGGCGCTAATAGCGATACCGTCGACTGCTGAGGGACCCTCTTCTTTCCAACCGTATTGTACTGCTCCGAGCGTCGGCGAAACAAGAATATCGAACTGCTGAAACTGCCTTTGGAACAGCCGCCAGATCGCAGTCCGGCGCAAAGTCAAAGTTCGACATTCAGCCGCGGTCGCGTACTGTCCCCGCTCAATCATGTTCACAAGTGTCGGCGAAAGCTGCTGTCGGTGCTTTTGCATCAGCGTGACAGATGCCTCCGCCAAACCAATCATCCATAACCGGTTAAAAAAGCAGACATATTCATCAAGACTTTCCGCAAGGGCAAAGTCTGCATATTGCACATCTGCTCCGGTTGCCCGCATCTTTTCAAGAATGCCATCAAAAGCTGAACGAATCGCTTGGCTCAATGGGTAAACACCAAAATCATACGTGTAGCCAACACGCCACTTTCGCCCGCCTCCAACCAACATTTCTGCCACCGGTTGTTGAGGAGCGTCCAAAGCAAACGGATCATCGAGTGAAGGCCCTGACACAGCATCAAAGAAGAGAGCCGCATCCTTGACTGTTCGCGCAAGTGGGCCGTAACTGACGAACGGATTCGTAGTTGCAAACACATCACTTCGGTTGTTATCCTGAGGAATACGGCCAAAACTCGGCTTAAAACCGACAACACCGCAAAGCGCTGCCGGAATGCGAATCGACCCGCCCCCATCACTGCCTTCGGCCAGCGGGCAGAAGCCTAAAGCCACTGCCGCCGCTGATCCACCGCTTGAACCGCCGACGCCGTTGCTCATCTTCCACGGATTGCGCGTCGCCCCAAACAAACGGTTATTCGTCGTCGCTTTATGACCGAACTCCGGTGTATTGGTTTTACCGATAATAATAGCGCCTGCTTGTTTTAACCGTGCCACAATTGTTGCATCTTTCTCCGGCACATGATCGCGGTAGACGAGACTGCCATAAGTTGTCCGCATACCTGCCGTATCCGTCAGATCCTTAATTGCAATCGGCACACCCTCGAGCGCGCGCCATTCACCGGCCATCATGTGTTTTTCTGAATCTTTGGCTGCAGCAAGCGCCGCCGCGCGGTCTTCTGTCACAAGTGCGTTGACCACCGGATTAAAGTGGTCAATGCGGCGCCAGAGCTGCTGCAAAATCTCCACCGGACTACACTGTTTTTTGCGATAAGCATTTAAAAGCTCTTCCCCACTCATTAAACAGGGTGTCACTGCGCGCCGTCTTCCCTTCAGTTCATTACATCCAGCGATCGACTTGCTGAAAACAGTATGCCCAAAAAAGATCCGAGGCGCGCTTAAAGCGCCGACCGACTTTTTTGTCATGTGTCCTCAAGCCAGCGGCAGGCTGAAGAAGCACGATTTAATTTTTTCCGCAAATCACCCTTGCATGTTCAAAAACGCATGGTCAGTCAACTATTAATTTTAAACACAAAAAAGCGCATTTTTCGCGCTTTACGTTTGACAGCGAATTTGCATACCTTCCGCTTCGTCCAGCGCAAATTGCAATGATGCGGCATACGGGTCAATATTCATTTCACTGGCGAGCCAGTTGCGAACCGCTTCAATCATGTTGGATTCAACAAGCACTTGCTTGCGCCCCTTAACATATACATCAGCGGAGTAACCGTAATCATCGTCAAACACAAGTTCTACTTCAACGTCCTGTGGCGCCAATTGTTTCTTTTCGGAAACATACAGACAAATGGCGTTGACAATTTCCTGTTCCGTCAATATCATCTCCGCCACTGATCATTATCCTCCCGGCGGCGACGTGTAAAGCGAACAAACAAATAACGAATCAGAGCAAGCACGACCAACATACCGATTATATTAATCAGCAGGCCGGCAAACATGCCAAATCCACCCATATGGGAAAACAAATGTCCGAGCAACAATCCGGAAAGGCCGCCAAAGATGGCTCCCCGCAGAAAACTGCCTCCGACTGATGGTCGGTTCGTCGTCTGCGTTGTCTGCGTTTTACGAGTAAAAAAAGAGCCCCTATTCGTCTGTGTCGTCGTTGAATGAAACGACTTAACGCCCGAGCGATAACCTTTGGCAATTGCCACATGAGCATGCGGTGGCACAACAGCAAGAGTTGCCGGCACAAAAATCAATGTCAAAGCAAGACAGACTGCCGTCCATTTTTTTAGCATTGAGAATCCTCCTTGAGCATGTGCCTTGACCTGACAACACGCGCATTATTTATTTTACGGAATTGACGAACAAAAAGTTTCAGCGTCGACAGCTGCCATTAATCGTTAGTTAAGAAAGCGAACCGACAGCAGTTCTGAGCCGGCGCATTGCTTCATGGAGGATCTGCTCCGGACAAGCAAGGTTGATGCGTACAAAACCGTCTCCGCCCTCACCGAAAGATGCGCCGGGATTCAGTGCCAAATGTGCCTTTTCGACGAAAAGTTTTTGAAGCGCGCGTTCGTTCAGTCCGAGTGCACGGCAATCAATCCAACCAAGATACGTCCCTTCAGGCACACACATGCTGAGTGCTGAGAGCTCGTTTGCAAAAAAATTGACAAGCGTACGAGCGTGTCGCTCGATTACTTGCAGGCACTCATCCAGCCAGGCATCGCCACTGCGATAGGCAGCCTCTGCCGCCACGATACCAAGCGCATTCGGTTCACCGAGGCTGAAACGAGCAAGCTGCGCTGTATACGTTTCGCGCAGCGATGGATTAGGAATAATCACGTTAGAAATTTGCAGTCCGGCAAGATTGAACGTCTTGCTTGGCGCCGTACAAATGATCGAATGCTGTGCCATTTCGTTGGAAATTTTAGCGAAAGGCAGATGATGCTGACCTGAAAAAACAAGGTCACCATGAATTTCATCCGATACGATCAGCACATCGTTTGCCAATGCAAGCTGCGCCAAATGGGTCAATTCGGCTGCTGTCCAAACGCGGCCGACAGGATTATGAGGTGAACATAAAATCATCAGTTTAACTGCCGGATCAGCCATTTTCACTGCCAAATCATCAAAATTCATCGTGTAGTTACCGGCGGATGGGATGAGCGGACTCGTCACTAATTCACGATGCTGATTGGCAACCGCCTTGCGAAAGGGCGGATAGACCGGCGGCTGGATCAACACCTTGTCACCGCGAGTTGTGAATCCGTCAACGATCAAGTTGAGCGCCGTGACGACACCGGGGCTGTGACAGATCCATTCCGGTTCAACAGACCACCCGTGGCGCCTGCTCATCCATTCGCAGACAGCGGCAAGATAGCTTGGTGAGCGAAATGTATATCCATATACACCGTGCCGGACACGCGCTTCAAGCGCCTTTGTTACCCCATCCGGCACTCGAAAGTCCATATCAGCCACCCAAAGCGGCAGCAAATGCTGTCCTCCAAAGCGTTCATCAACGCCATCCCATTTTTCTGAGGCCGTACCGTGTCGCTCAATGAACTGCTCAAAAACGGATTTTTCCACTGCTTTCTCACCTGTCCTCTTGAACATTTATTCCTGCCGGTGCACCGTAACCACCGCCTATATTTTAATTTCCTGTCGCGTTATTGGCATGCAGCGAATGCAATGTCACATGAGCATTCGCTGCGATGAACGTCTCTTGGCGGCAATAAATTAATAATCAATTTGAAAATCTTAGCTACGATGCATGGCCATTCTACTATTTTCCCACAAATTCTGACAAACGTCGATTCTCCAATAGGCCCCTGCGATTTTTCAAAACAAAGTGAACATGCGCCCCGTGCAACATTGGCAAGCGACAACGCATCTCCGTCTCAGCCCAGAAGATAGCCGCCGGCAAGCACTGTCGTTACTTTTTATCGGCCGTCAGTCGGTCGATGTGTCTATGATTTTATCAGTCCAAAAAAGCGCTTACGAAACGGCGATTCTGTTAAAAAACAAAAATTGTGCTCACGCTGTGCACAGAGTATGCTACACTGGCTGTGATCAAAAAAATGAATTTGACGAATGGCGATTGTCGCCGAAGCTGTTCGACTGTTAAAGCTGCGGAGCAACCCATTCATAAGGGAGTTCATTGATGGATACTTTTCTCTCAAGCATTCAAGGCATTCTTGTTATTTTAATAATGATTAGCGTCGGTTATGCGCTTGCTGCGCGAGGCTGGTTTGACGAAAAGGCAAGTCGTTTGATCGCTAGACTTGTAACTCAAATCGCTTTACCGGCATATATGATCAGCACTATTACTGCACACTTCAGCGGCAACGAGTTACTCAAATTGCTTCCTGATCTACGATTTCCAGTCATTTCCATGCTCATTCTGTTTGGTCTCTCTTTTCTGTTTGTCCGTTTCCTGCACATCTCTCCTGCCCACGCAGGATTGTTCAAATCCATGTTTTGTAATTCAAACACGGTTTTCGTCGGTCTGCCGGTGAACTTGGCCCTCTTTGGGCCGAAAAGTTTGCCTTACGTCCTCGTTTTTTATATGGCTAACACCACTTTTTTCTGGACGCTCGGCGTATATCTCATACAGAAAGACGGTGATCGCGATGCACGTATGAACCTACGTACGGCGCTCACCAAAGTATTCTCACCACCGCTGCTTGGCTTCATTGTCGGCGTCATCCTTGTTCTGCTGCATATCAAACTGCCTGCTTTTCTATTGTCCGATTGTCAATATATCGGCGGATTGACCATACCGCTTTCAATGATTTTCATCGGTATTGCTATCCGCCAAGCCGGGTTGCGTGAGATGAATTTAAGCCGTGACTGTTGTGGCATTTTAATCGGCCGCTTTCTGGCAGCACCCCTGCTGATGACGCTGCTTGTCATGCCTTCGCCGCTACCGGGTATTATGAAAGCCGTTTTTATTCTCCAGTCGGCCATGCCCGTCATGACAAACGCGCCGGTTGTGTCGAAAATGTATCACGCCGATTCTAAATATGCGGCAGTCATGGTGACGGAAACAACGTTGCTAAGTCTCCTCACTATTCCGCTGCTCATGGTGCTAATTGAATAGGGGGTAACACTTGACCTTACGCGCATAACAGTCTCAACCACCACATGTGGAAAACTTTTGGCCCATACGGCATTGATCGATTTTCGCGGTAAAACATCGCCAAGCTTTGTAAGCAAACTATTTGACGCACCAAAGCCACCGACCATTTTAGAGGTGACTTTTTATATACAGCGGGCATCTTCATTAACATTTTCCTGATGGTCTGTTAATCGTTTGGCGGCATGTCTATGTGCATTGAAAAATCGGTCAACAAGCGGATGAATGGCTTTCCGTTCAATTCCACTGATAGATGAAACAGTACTACTAATTTCCATATTGTGTAAATCGACACACCTACTGTTTGACGTATCTCTCCCTTTTCGCTATAATTTACGTTAAATGATAATTCGAGCAATGAAGAGAAATGAGTAAGCAGAGCGTGAATGAAAAAAGAGAACAGCGGCGCATGCTGAGAGCTGCTGTCATTGCTGCCTGCTGAACCGGTTCTCAGAGCTGTCCGTGAAAAGCGGACCGCCGGCTTCCCGTTAAGAAGCATCGAGGGTGTGCCGTTTGAGGCACAAACAAAGGTGGTACCGCGAGTGATAGAGCACTTCGTCCTTTTTGAGGATGGAGTGCTTTCATTTTTCGAAAAAAAATGACAGATTTCGAAAAAAATGACAGACAGAAGGGGCGCAGCATCGCCATGGAGAGTAAACGTATTATCGTAAAAATCGGCAGCAGTTCGCTCAGCGATATGCGCGGTGGGCTGGATACTGCCAAATTAAATGAACATGTCGCCGCTATTGCCAAACTGAAGCATGCCGGACACGATGTCATTCTTGTCACCTCAGGTGCGATTGCAGCGGGATACAGCAGCCTTGGGTATCCGGCCCGGCCCGTCAGTATCGCTGGCAAACAGGCTGCCGCAGCTGTCGGTCAGGTTTTGTTACTCAGCAATTATGCTACTGCTTTTCGTCGTCACGGCTTGACTGTCGCCCAGCTGCTTCTGGCCCGTCAAGACTTCGAGCGCCGCGAACAGGCCAGCCATGCCTTTTCAACGCTGAATGAATTGCTCTATCGATCCGTCATACCGATTATTAATGAGAACGACTCGATTTCACTGGAAGAGCTAACGTTTGGTGATAATGACATGCTCTCGGTGCTTGTGGGCGGACTCGTGCACGCGGAACTGCTGATTATCCTGACCGACGTCAATGGCATTTATGACAAGAATCCTCGCTTCTATGCCGACGCCAAGCGCTACAAAGAACTGTCCATGCTGCCGGCGCGCTTGCTCAGCGATAATGAAGGCGGCAAAGGATCGGCTGTTGGCACCGGAGGGATGCGTTCAAAGCTGCGCGCTGCCCAGATGGGCCTATCACTTGGCCTGCGAATTTTTATCGGCAGCGGAGTGGGAAATGACAAATTGATGAACATCGTCGCTGGGGACGGAGACGGTACTTATCTTGGAACCGCTAAGCTCCGTCCTTCACTAAAAGTCGGCAAACAGTGGATTGCCATGCTTTCCCCGGTCTGCGGTAAAATTGAAATTGACCGCGGCGCGGCACAAGCGCTGCTGCGTGACGGAAAAAGTTTGCTGCCTGCCGGTGTCCGGCAAGTCAGCGGCCATTTTTCATCCGGCGAAGTCATTCAAATTATTGATGAAAACCACCGCGTTATCGGCAAAGGACAGGTCAATTACTCAGCCGCAGAACTTCAACAAATTAAGCATTTATCAAGTGAAGAGGCAATACAACGCATTCCGGGTGGGCGTCCGGAAGTCGTTCATCGCAATAACTGGGTGCCGTGGACGTCACTTGTTAATATCAATCGTGAACAGGGGGAAATGCTGCATGAATCCGGTCATTGATAGCAACGAACTTCTTATTAAAGCCCAGCTTGTGAAAGAAGCAGGTGCTGTACTCGGCCAAGTGACGACCAAACAAAAAAATAACTTTTTGCTGCTGCTTGCTGACAAGCTGAACGATCAATCCGATCAACTTATTGCTGTCAATGCACGTGATATGAAAAAAGCGAAATCGTCCGGAATGAGCGAAGCCCTTCTTGACCGGTTGCTGTTGACCAAATCACGTATTCAGGCCATGTGCGCCGGACTTATTAAAGTTGCGTCATTGCCTGATCCGATCGGTGAGCAAATTGAATGTTGGCAGCGGCCAAATGGACTAATAATTTGCAAGACACGTGTGCCTCTCGGCGCGGTTGGTATCGTGTATGAGGCCCGGCCCAATGTCACTGTTGATGCGGCTTGTCTCTGCTTAAAAGCGGGTAATGCCGTCTATCTGCGCGGCAGTTCGTCTGCCTTGGAATCCAATTGTGCCATCGTTGCTGTCATTCAAGACACATTAAGGGCAGCCGGTTTGCCTAAGCATGCTGTCATGCTACTGGAGGATACGAGCCATGAAACTG
Organism: Sporolactobacillus sp.; assembly: GCA_047722915.1. Taxonomy (GTDB): domain Bacteria; phylum Bacillota; class Bacilli; order Bacillales; family Sporolactobacillaceae; genus Sporolactobacillus. The sequence continues at coordinate 6,004 of JBDNZQ010000011.1, read as the reverse complement.
CAGAACGTTTCTTTCATTTGAACGGCTACCTTGATGTGCTTATTCCGCGCGGCAGCAAGCGGCTGATCCAAACTGTTGTTGAAAAAGCGAGCGTACCTGTGCTTGAGACAGGGGCAGGTAACTGCCACTTGTACATCGACGCTTCAGCTAAACCAGAGATGGCCATTGCGATTGCTCTTAACTCCAAGACGCAGCGCCCATCCGTTTGCAATGCGATCGAGACAATAATTGTTCACAAGGATTGGCTGGCACAGCGCGGCTCGCAGCTTATCCAGGCATTGGTGAAAGCAGGCGTCGAGTGCCGTATCGACCCGGCCGCAGCTGCTTTGTTTCCAAACCTTCCAGTTGCGACTGCCGACGACTGGTCCACTGAATACCTGGACAACATTGTCGCCGTCAAAGTCGTCGCAAATATCGACGAAGCAATTTCTCACATCAATTACTTTGGCACCCGCCATTCCGAATCCATTATTTCCGAGACCGCTGACAACGTTGCACAATTTTTTAAGTGCGTTGACGCCTCAACCGTCTATCACAATGCCTCCACACGTTTCACTGACGGTGAGGCATTCGGCTTCGGTGCAGAGATTGGCATCAGCACGCAAAAACTACACGCACGCGGACCGATGGGCTTAAAAGCATTGACAACGATTAAATACCTTGTCGAAGGGAACGGACAAACGCGCGAATAAAGGCCGAAGCCGACCGTCATCAAACAAAAACAGAGCACTGGATAGGCCGCTTAATTGGACTCCCAGTGCTCATTTTCTGTCATTTTGATTGGGCTGAATTAAATGGCGGAAACCAGTCCGTCTTCAAAGTGGACTTCCCGTGCTGGTTTCTTTTCCCTGAATTCGTCGACAACGGTGACCCCCATGCCTGAAAAAGTGGTCATATCGTTGAATGCTGCATCGATACCTTCAAGCGAAATGGCACGTGTGATGAGGCGGGCAGGCCGCAAATATTTTTTCTCAACCATGTGAAGCATTCCTGTGTATTCCTGAATGGGCATACCAAACGATCCGTTGAAACTGATCTCGCGAGCAATCAAATCATTAATTGGCAATTTCAGCATCCCTTCGCGTCCAAAGGCAGTCATGCCAATTTGTACATGACGTCCTCGTTTGGCCAGACTGTTCACTGCATTGAGCATCGTATCTTGGATGCCAAGCGCATCGACCGACACATTGGCTCCGCCATGCGTTAAGTCTTTAATGGCCTCCGGTGCATCGACCGTACGGCTATTAATGGTCGCGACTGCACCGAGCCTTTCAGCAAATTTTAATTTATCCTCAGCAATGTCAACAGCAATAACGCTCGCCCCAATTGCCGTTGCAATTTGGATGGCTGAGAGTCCGACACCGCCTGCACCATAGATAGCTACCCATTCTCCCGGATGAATGTTGCCGACGCTTGTCACGCCATGAAAGGCAGTCATAAACCGGCAGCCCATAGCGCTCGCTTCCAAAAACTCAACACCATCCGGTAAACGTTTGAGATTAATATCAGCATTGGGAATAGCAACAAATTGTGCAAAGCCGCCGTTATACGTAAAACCCGGCATGGTCTGATGATCACACACGTTAGAATGTCCGGCCTGACATTGTGGGCACGTTCCATCACCTTGAGTAAACGGCACAATCACGCGGTCACCTTTTTTGAAATTTTTAATACGGCTGCCGACCTCAACGATCTCACCACTCATTTCGTGGCCAAGAATATGGGGAAGTGGAGCGAGAAATCCAGTCCACTCTCCCTTCCAGCCATGCCAATCGCTTCGGCAGACACCGCATGCTTTGACTTCAATGATGGCACCGTCCGCTGAGATTTCCGGATCTGGGACTTGCTCAATAACCAACGGATCTTTATAACTCTTTAATACTGCGGCTTTCATAATAAAGAGCCATCCCCTTTTGCTTGATTTTTATTTCGTCACTATAATATCACATAAAATTCACATTGTATACGCTTTCAACTATTGACATTTAAAAAAATATAAAACCATAATGAGATTACACTAACAAAATTATGTTTCTAAAATTTTTTTAATGGATAATGCTGACTATCATTGTCGCAACTGCTTGGCAGATAACCCGTCAGCTTCACAAATTAGATGAATACAGCTTTTTTGGGATCTTCTCAATAGCCAAACTGCGTTTTCTTACTCATCAGCTAACTCTATTTATGAAAAAAAGAGCCACTTTTCCAACATACTCATCCAAGACGCCTGAACATCTACATCATCACTTTTTAGCGGTCACACACGATGACATAAGCCAACTTTACCGGGCCATGCACCCCAACGACAAGACGCATTTCAATATCCGCGCTGTTGCTCGGTCCAGAAATAAAATTAACATACGGTGAAGTAAGCTGCCCTTGTTCCGCTAACGCCTGCATGCGAGATGTTGCCTGAGTCAACCGAGGAACAATAGCACTTTGTGGGACGATGACGAGTGACACAGTCGGCAGCAAATTAACACTGCGTGCTTTATAAGCATCGTTAAAAAATCCCGCGGTTGCCGATTCCGCTAGCATCACATCACAGATGGACAAACCGATGTTGGCCGCCGCTGCCCTGTCAATGCAATGCTTTCCTACATTTGGATCCCATTGAAAAACATGATGCCGCTCCAATAAATTTTTTAGCTCAAGTGTTTCAAAACGTTCATCTTGCGTGGCGACAATGGATCCGCCACCGTATTCATCGATCATTTGCTCAAGTACCCGATCAAGATCGTTGCAAGTCGTTTCAACCGTTTTTGCATGCGTGACACCGCTGACTCTTGTCATGTGCTCCCGCAGCTGTTCAGGCGAACATGCATTGAGCACGGAGAACTGCGGCTGATGGTGCCAAACCGGACGTTCAGGAGCGCTTATATCGTTATGCCCAAGTTTTTTAGCCACTTCTTTTAAAAAACTGCTCTGGTTCTCAATGCTGCCGCTCACTTCACCTCACCTGCTTCTTGATGACCCTGTGTACCGCTGCCTAATTGTCTGGATTGGTGGTCTGCAAACCATTTACGAAAGTTGTCCTTACTTGGAGCAGGGAAATCTCTGGCCGACGTCCATGGTTTAAGCGGTCCCGGCCCTTTTCGGATGACGTTATGATGAATAATCGGTTTCAGCACGGTTGGAACTATTTTTGCCGCTGTTTTAAAAAGAGTGGGTGATTGACCGCCGATGGCGAATACTTTCATGCCAATTCGCTCTAAGAACGGATCTTTACCTGCTCCCGCAACAAGCCGCGCGCGATGTTTAATCAACAATTCGTGCAGCGGGATACGCACGGGGCACGCCTCGGTGCAGGCTGCGCACAAGCTGGACGCAAAAGGCAGCTTTCCATATGTCTTGTAGCCGCCAAGAATAGGTGACAATACTGCGCCGATTGGCCCAGGATAGATTGATCCATAAGCATGTCCACCAATATGGCGGTAAACGGGACAGACATTCAAGCAAGCCGCGCAGCGAATGCAATGCAAAGCAGGCTGAAATTCAGTTCCAAGCGCCCGCGAGCGCCCACCATCGACAATGACAAGGTAAAACTCTTTTGGACTGTCGACCGTATCCTTTTGCTCGGCAGGGGTAATGTTTGTCACATAAGTCGTCAAGCGCTGCCCGACCGAGCTTCGGCAAAGCAAAGTCACAAGCACATCAAGCTCTTCCCACGTCGGAACGATGCGCTCCATCCCCATCACTGTAATCTGAGTCGGCGGAAAGCTTGTTACCATATTTGCATTACCTTCATTGGTCACAAGACAAATGCTGCCCGTATTGGCAACGGCGAAGTTGCAGCCGGTAATGCCGACGTCTGCGTGAAGAAATTGATCACGCAGCGTCCTTCGCACGAAAGCAGCCATGTCTTCCGGGCGATCACCGCCAGTATATCCGACTTTCTGAAGAGCCTGACGTATTTTCTGACGCTCTTTATGCACAGACGGCACAACGATATGTGACGGACGATCGTGATCCACTTGCAGAATATACTCGGCAAGATCTGTTTCTAACACCGTACAGCCTTCTTGTTGCAGCGCCTCATTTAAGCTAATTTCTTCAGTAACCATCGATTTTGCTTTAACGACATACTTTGCCTTTTTGTCACGAACGATTTTTCTAACATAGCGTTGTGCTTCTTCAGCCGTTTTTGCAAAGAATACATGCCCACCCTTTTCAGCAAAGCGCTCACTCAGCTGCTTTAAGTAATAGTCGAGGTGTTCAATGGTGAACCGGCGAATTTCTTCGCCGGCAAGACGCCAAGTTTCCCAATCCCCAAGTGTTTTGTCGCCGATCGTGGCGCTCAGTTTCTTATCGCGCAACCCATCTTGCGCCGCAGACACGGCATTAACCATGTAAGTATCGTCAACGGCCTCACGAACGCGTTCATCAAATGATAGCTGCCCAATCTTCATTGCCACAACGCGTTCCCCCCTTTTCCAGATCGGCTGTTCAGAATTTCTGCAATATGCATAACCTTAATCGGTTTCCCCAATCGGCTGATGCGTCCCCCGATATTCATCAGACAACTCGCATCAGCGCCAATCAAAACCTGCGCCCCTGTTTCCTCAATATGGCGAATTTTTTCATCAACCATCTGTTCGGCAATCGTGTGCATCTTCACAGAGAATGTTCCGCCGAAACCGCAACAGTCATAATGATGCGGAAGTTTTACAAGTTCTAATCCCTTCACGTGGTTAAGCAGCCGGTAGTGGGAATCATGTTCGCCAAGGAGCCGTGTCATATGACAGGATGTATGCAGCGTGGCCCGCGCATGATAGTCTGCGCCCACGTCCTCCACGCCAAGAACATTCACAATAAATGATGTCAATTCATACGTTTTATCCACCAAACGCTGTGCACGGGCGGACCACTTTGGATCATCAGCAAAGAGCCAGGGGTATTCCTGAAACATCGCTGTGCATGATCCGGATGGAGACACGACATAATCTGAGTCTTCAAAAGCTGAAATCATTTGTTTGGCTGGTCCTACTGCTTCTTGCACATATCCGCTGTTATACGCCGGTTGGCCGCAGCATACTTGTTTTTCCGGAAAATTAACGCTACAGCCAAGGCGTTCAAGTAATTCTGTCGTGCTTTTTAATACATGGACGAAAAATAATTCCCCTAAACACGTGGCAAATAAGGATACTTTCACCTTCCACATCTTCTTTCTTTTGATTCATACCATTCTTGCGGGCAGGTAATCACCTTTCTATCTATTTCACAATTTTATCATTAATTAGACACAATTTGAACATATTTTATCTTTTAGATGAAAAAAACTTTAACATGTAGGTTCGAGACTTATTCAGCTTTTTTTGTAAGTGTCTGACTGCTAAACAAAAACTAAGATACCATGCTTTACTGCCAAAAAAATTGAACATACCAAATACCGATACCAGGTGCTGCGGGCCGGATCGTCATTCGGTTGCGTAAACTGATTCGGAAAGGATGTGGAGGCCAGAGAAATGACAATCCTGCAGGAGAGCGTGCGGAAAGAACATATCCACCGAGCCTTGTACCCAGTAAAATCATGCAGGATCTAAAAGGATGCTGCCCCGGACCGCTGCAGGATGCGTTTTCAGAGCTGAAAAAAACGGTATGGGAGCAACGTAACGGAAGAAATCATCCGACATTGTGGAGCAAGTCAGTCAAATAAAGTCAAGGGCGACCTCTTCAAAATTGATGACTGGGTTCAGTGGGAATTCAGTGTGCTATGAGCACAAGGGCTTTCAGAAGACTTCATTCTTGAACGGCGGCTTTAAGTTGCAGCTATTTATATCTGAACCCACCTGCTTTAGCAGGTGGGCGCTTAGAGTGTAAATTCGAATGTTAAGAATTTTTTTTGCAGGCATTTAGCCTAAAAAACGCTGATTTCCGAACATCGGAAATCAGCGTTTTCCATTTAAACAATAAACAGCGACATCATTCCTCCTCAGAGGGACGATGTCGCTGTATCCATAATGCCTGGCAGTGACCTACTCTCGCAGGGGGAGATCCCCCAACT
>JBDNZQ010000010.1:0-93617 GCA_047722915.1 Sporolactobacillus sp. | reverse complement strand
GCCCTATGAGGCCTTTTATCACCAAGTGTTGCACTTGATTTGACAATTCAAGCGTATTAAAAAACCTTGGCGAGGCCAAGTCCTTTGGACGACGGCCACGCCCTAGCTTTTCTTAGACTTAGTCCCGCTGAAATTTTTAATCTTTCTTAAACGTATTAGAAAACCTTGGCGAGGCCAAGTCCTTTGGACGACGGCTGAGCCTTAGATTTTCTTATACTTAGTCCCGCTGAAATTTTTAATCTTTCTTAAACGTATTAGAAAAACTGGGCAAAAAACAGCCCGATCCTTTGAGACAACCGCGCTCCGGTTTCGCTAGTCGCTGGCACTGCAAGCCTCCTCAAACATGCCAGTGTCTGCGGGGCCCGTCCGGCACGCTGGTTCCACAGGTGCCCTCGCACCTACGCTTCTGACATTTATTCGTTTGAATTTTGCAAAATATTTATATTCCTTATCTTCATAAAAAAGTCGCTTACTCCGGCACATCACTGTTGATACGGTCAGCGACCCAGCTGCCGTCCCGGCGGATAAAGCGCCAGCCCTCTCTCACCCGTTCGCGGGCGAAACGGCTGCCCTCAATGATTCTCCCGTCCTTATTCAGATGGTAATCTATCATACTCGCCGACATGAGGACGCGAAGATCATTCTCGTCCGGAGACACGTAGACAGCCTGAATACCGGTCACGCGCACCTGTTTGACAATGTTGCGCTCACCTCCGGCCATCATTGCAGCCAACGATCGCTGATGCTCCTCGACCAACCCTTCCGACATGTAGTCAGCAGCCTGAGCTGGTTCGCGGGCTGACCAGGCTTTTTGGACTTCGCAGTAGCAGCGGCAAAGCCGCTGTTTCAACCGCCTGTCCCTCCAGAACCTCAGATTGCGCCCCGTTGAATTATCGATGCCGATAAAAAGCAACGGCAAAGACCGACGGCGGAAAGCCGCCAGGAGCCCTAAGAAGAGCGCGGCACCGGCAATGTCCGAAAGCGGTGACGACTGACTGAGCGCCGTACCCCCGGCAAAAGCTCCGGTTCCCACGTGCGTGCGCGGTGATGAGAAACCGCCGGTGGCTGTGGCTACACCTTCCCCTCCGCCGCCATGTCCGCCGCCGGCGCGCGCCTCAGCCGGTTGTCCCCAACAGACAAACATGCCCAGACCCAGCGCCGCCGCAGCAACGGCAGCCATTAACCGCCGCTTTCTCAAGTTAATCATCTTCTTTCGCTTGAATCAAGTCGTTTCGTTTGCGCAGTTTATTCGAATACATCGCCTGATCAATATTTTTGACAAACTGCCGGGCATCGGGCACTTGCCCCGGCGGATAGAAATCCCAACCGACGCTGACACCAAGCGCGAAAGACAGACGCGAGCGACGATTCAGATCAGAAAAACCAGCCATCAGCCGATCAACAACTGTAACAATGGTCTCCGGATGATTGGTGCGAAAGAGCAAGACAAATTCATCGCCGCCAATCCGTGCCGCCAGCTCTCGGCGGTGTCGCCGAAGAAGCGAGCGCAGTGTTTCTCCAACAACTTCCAGCGCCTGATCACCCGCCTGATGCCCATAAACGTCATTAATATGTTTAAAGCCGTCGACGTCAATAAAAATACCGCCGACCCCCTTGCTTCTCAAATTGCCGGTCCAATTGTTAAGCCGCGCATTAAAGCTGCGCCGATTCAGCAGACCGGTTAAGTAATCGTAATCAATTTCAACGCTTTGTACGCGCACAGCAATGAATAACATCGAAAAGGCCATGGCGACAAGCACGATGTTCAAACCGGCAAACATATTCTGCAGCACGCCGGCTGCAACTGTCGGCAGTACGGCACAGAACATATCACGCGCTTCATGGCGCAGCAAGTTCCTGCGCCTGAAAGCAACTATGAGCACATAATAAATAAGATAGACATAGCACGTCAGCGGCATGAACAAGTAAAGCGGACCCCGATGGTAATGGCCACCCGCACCGACAGTAAACGTAAACGGTACAAACAGGCTGATGCAAGAGAACAGGGCGTTAAGCGCGGCCGGAAGAATAAGCAGGAAAAGAAAATATCGCTTTAACGGATCACTTCCTCCTTTCTGTGACAAGCTATCGACATAGAGCATCCACAGCAAAACCGGAACAGGGTTCAGCACAAAAAAAAGAAAGACAACTCCCGTCATCAACGGCTGTTGAAAAGCTGTCTTAGCGCTGGTCAATTTCGTCACGTCTAATGGAATTTCCAAAAATAATAAGCAAGTCAGCACGACCAGCCCCACAAGAAAAATCCGCTGGCCTGCGTCACGTCTGTTCTTTCGGGGTTGGTTAATAAACACGAGAAGAACAATAAAAAGACCGACACCAATTGTCTGTAAGTAATGAATCATGCCACTTCCCACCGACTTTATCCGTTTTCCATAAGAGACTCACGGCGTGTGCAGCAAATCCCTATTTGTTCTATTTTATCACGCTTTAACTGAATGAAAAGCGTATCGCTTGATGTTGCATCGCAAGCAGCAGGCGCCTCACTCTTTCAGGCAGGAAGACAACAAACAATCGCTTGCCGCTGGTCCGGCGCACACAATTTTGTGAACCAATCAAACACTGCGCAGTGTTCGCCGCTGCCATGAGGTTTCGTCCCGTCACTCGCACACCGCATGCATCGGCCTCTCATTTTCCAAGACAACTCAAGGCTCCAGGCAAGCACGCTCTAGTGATCAGAGTCAGGGGCGCTGCCTGGCAAACAGCTTAATGCCGCTTGCTTCGCTTATCTTCGTACATCCTTTGATCAATGTCGCGGAAAAAAGCATTGCTTTCACCCGTCTCAGGTCGGTAAAGACTGCTTCCGATGCTAAAGTTGAGTGGGCACGGATAGTCAGACTTTTCATTGAATGCACGGATATTATTTTCAATGCGCGCCACGACATGTGCCAGTTCTACAGCGCTGTCCACGTCAACAAGCACGGCAAATTCATCCCCGCCGATTCTGGCGGCGACATCGTTGCGCCGAATGCTTTTGCGCAAAATGTCGCCGGCAGACTCAAGTATACGGTCGCCTAGATCGTGTCCATATGTGTCGTTAATAATTTTAAAGCCGTCCAAATCGATCAGCATACCGCCGAACGATCGCTTTTTTCGGTCGTGGATTAACATTTTCAAATGGCGATCAAATCCGCGTCTGTTTGAGAGTCCCGTTAAATAATCAAGCTGAACTTGAACACTCTGAATACGCAAATAGATAATCAACATTGAAAAAGAAGTGGCGATCCACGTCAAGTTCATGCCAAAGAAAAGGCTTTGCAGCACGCCGGCAATAATCGAAGGTAGGGCGGCAAGCAGCAAAGCATAAAATTCATTCTTTAAAATCGTTTTTCGATGGCGGATAATCACACTGACATAGAAAAATAAGTAAGCGTAGCACGTCAGCGGCATCAGCCAGTAATCAGTTCCACGGTGGTACCGCCCGCCCGCGTCTACAAAAAAAGTGAAGTTATTAAACAGGCTGGCACAGGAAAATAAAAGATTAAGCATGATCGGCAAACCGGCACCCATTAAAAACAACTTTGACGGCATGTTACCGTGATGAATCGTGCTACACGCGTAAAGCGCCCAAAGTGCAGGCGGAAGCGGGTTAAGACTAAAAAAAATAAAAAGAACAAGTGTCATTCCCGTCCTGCCAACTATCGGTTTCCCACTAGTCGACGTATCGACCAACAGTTCAAGCAGCAGCAACACGCCAACCGCGACCAGCGCGGCAATGAAAATGTGATCATCAGCTCGCCGGTCTTCTTTCTTCGGCATGTTAAAAAAAATAAGCGCAAGAATAGCCAGCCCAATCAATGAATTTTGAATATAGAATGCCACTGGCAACGCCCCGTATCTGTCATGATCTGCATATGCCACGTATGGACTCATGCAGCCAAAAAGCACTTTTATTTTATCATGCTTTATTACCCAGTCAAATATCGTTTCAGCCTTTTCTCTTATTTTACCCTGATGTTTAGGCCCTAATGCCTACAAACGTCCGCTTGTCTCTGTCCGAACGACTTCGTCCCGCACAGAAGCGCCATTTAACGAAATGGATTGGGTTTCAAATAAATAGTTAGAAAAACTTGGCTCTGCCAAGTCCTTGGACGACGACAGAGCCTTAGCTTTTTCTTAGACTTGGTCCCGCTGAAATCGATAGACTTTCTTAACGTACAGAAATGTGCCGATTGTTCATGATGCAAGCCAAAATATTTTTCAAAATTGGCATCCCCGGTTATACTGTTCTTGAAACCAATGCTGTTACAGCGGTTTGTCGGCTATACATTTTAAGGAGGAAAAGATCAGCATGCAAACGCTCAACAAAGCAGAAATTAAAGCGCAGGTGCTTAGTGCAATGAATTTTCGTCATGCCTGCAAACAATTTGATCCCACTCAGACGATTAGCGAAGCGGACTTCCAGTTTATTCTGGAAACAGGCCGCCTATCGCCGAGTTCGTTCGGACTTGAACCATGGAAATTTGTTGTTTTACAAAACAAGGACCTGCGCAACAAATTGGCAGAGATCGCTTGGGGAGCCGTCGATAAATTAAAAACCGCCAGCCATTTTGTACTTATTCTCTCACGCCGGAGTTCAGAGCTTGCGGCACACTCTGCTCATGTCCAGCACATGCTTAAGGATATTCAACAACTTCCGAAGAACGTTCAGGATATGATGACCGGCGCCATCGATAACTTTCAAAAATCAGATTTCGCGCTGACCGGCGACGAACGTGTTTTTTTCGAATGGGGATGCCGCCAAGATTATTTGGCAGCCGCCAACATGATGACGGCTGCTGCTCAAATCGGCATTGATTCATGCCCAATGGAGGGCTTTGATATGGCGAAAGTCAACGCATGGCTTAAAGACGAGAACATTGCAAACGACGATTGGGGCATCGCCTGCATGCTTGCCTTCGGCTATCGCGCAAAGCAGCCGCGTCCAAAAACAAGGCAGCCGCTCAGCGATATCGTCAGCTGGGTCCGCTGATACAGAGAGAAAAGCCGCTGTTCGCCAGACAACTTACGGCTCATAAGCTATGTTCTAAGTCTCGGCGCCGGTTTCAGCCAAATCTTGACCGGCACTTTTAGCTGAGAACGACGTGAACAGGCACAACGTCTTTTGTAAGGATCAACGTTCTTTTTCCTCGGATTTTACGCCTACACATGCGTCACGTGTGAGAAATCGCAGAGACATTTGAAGCCGCGCGGTGTTGAGAGAACCGCGTGGCTTCACTTTTTGCTACCTTATTCATTTTTATTCTTTCCGCCAAAGGGATACACGTCATGGATGGCGGGCCGCACCTGTTCCTTTTTTCTATACGTCTAAGAAGCTATTAGAAAAACTTGGCTCTGCCAAGTCCTTTGGACGGCGGCGGAACCTTAGCTTTTCTTATACTTAGTCCGGTTAAAATTCTTATACTTTCTTAAACGTATAAAAAAGAGACGGCACCGATTATCCGAAAAAGTGGGGCTCAGCCTTTGTCCAAAAATTTGGCTTCGCTCAGTTTTTTTTACGGGCGCAGCGCGCAACCCGCCTCTTGCAACCCCGCCGTCCATGCCATGCGGCACCACAATAGTCCAACGACCTTACTCAGTTCACGCCGCCTTCGTCCGCGAACTCCCGCAGCAGCCGTTTGGCATTCCGTTCAAAGAACAGTGCGCCGTAGAGCAGCGTGCGGTCATCGGCTGTGTAACCACCATGATGCAATCCTTCGCTGCCCCCGGCACCGATCGTAGCATACACCCCGGGGACAAGTTGCTGATAGCAGGCGAAGTCGTCGCTTCCGAGCGACGGCAAGTTCGTGAACACATCGGCAAAGCGGCGGCATTCATCGGCAACAATGGCCGACAGTCGCTGATCATTCGTCACCGCAGGGTCCCCGCTCTGCCAGTCGATGTCAGCTTCCACCCCGTACGCCGCTGCCGTATGCGTCACGATGTCAGAAAACCGGCTATGTATCAGCTGACGATCTGCGGCTTCCAGCGTGCGCACAGTGCCGCTGAAAACGGCTTCCGCGGGCAAGACGTTCCAAACATTACCGGCATGGAGTTCAGTCACGCTGAGGACCGCCCCGTGCAGTGGGGGCACATTGCGACTGATAATCGATTGCAAAGCCGAAACAACTGCCGTCAACGCAACAATCGGGTCAACGCCGGCCTCCGGATGAGCCGCGTGCGTCCCTTTGCCGCGCAGGGTTACCGCAAACTTGTCAATCGCACCGGCAATGGCTCCCGCACGAATACCAATCTTGCCCACCGCCAGTTGCGGCCGATTATGAAAGCCGATAATCGCCGCCACTCCGTTAAGATGCCCTGCACGAATAACCTGAAGCGCGCCTTCATTAGCCTCTTCAGCCGGCTGAAAAATCAAGCGTACACATCCGGGCAGATCCGAAGCACTCTGGTTGAGGAGAAACGCGCCGCCGAGCAGTGAGGCCGTGTGCACGTCATGGCCGCAGGCGTGCATAACACCCGCATTTCGCGAGCGATAAGACACCTCGGCAAGTTCGTTGATCGGCAGCGCATCGATATCTGCACGCAGTGCGATCGTCGGCCCCTTGTCGCGATTGCCAATTTCAGCGATGACACCGGTTGGCAAAGTCGTCGGCACAATATCAATATTCCATTTTTGCAAAATCTTCTCAATATAATCTGTCGTCTGAACTTCATGCCCCGACAGTTCCGGATGGGCATGAAGATGATGGCGATACGTGGTCAATTCTGTAAGCAGTGCCGCCTCTGCCGTTGTAAACGTCACGATAACTCCTCCTTCTAGAAGACATTCTACGGTATCCTTCCATCTCGCTCGAACGCATTAATCACACTTTTTTTTAAGCCATTTCCGGCTACAGCATATTCTTTGCTTTTTCTTAATAACCAGCCCGGTTAAACCCTTTAACTGTTCTTAACGTACAAGTATAAATGAACGACCGCGCCGCCTCAATTGGTGATTTAAAAATGTAATCGGATATGCGACGGGTGCCGGTTGAACTCTCATGGCCAAAACAAACCGGCTCATGCCACAAGTGATGGCTCTTTATCGAAATCTCTTAACAAAGTAACAGCCATATTTAAGCGAATAAGCTCCATGAATAACAAACAAGTATTACAAACCGGCAATAAAGCGCTCGACCCGGTTCATGCCTTCTTCAATGTTCGCCATCGATGTCGCATACGACAAGCGCACATAACCGGATGCATTGGTACCGAAACTGTCCCCCGGAACAATGGCGACATGCTGCTCGTCAAGCAGCCGATCGCAAAACTCGCATGAGGACAGACCGGTTGCCTGAATATTGGCAAAAAGATAAAAGGCACCTGTAGGCTTGACGCATGAGATGCGGGGGATGGCCTGGATGCGCGCATAAATATAATTACGCCGCATCTCATACTCGCACACCATCCTGTCCCGATAACTGTCACCGTTAGTCAGCGCCTCAAGAGCCGCATACTGTGCCGACGTGTTGACGCAGCTCCACACGTCCTCAGTAATTTTTGTCATCTCGGCGATCAGCTCAGAAGGTCCGGTCGCAAAACCGACACGAAAACCGGTCATAGCATGTGTTTTCGAGCAACTATCGACGATCAGCGTTCGTTCTTTCATGCCCGGCAATGCGGCAATGCTTGTGTAGTGCCGATGATCAAACAAGATGTGGCGGTAGACTTCATCGCTGATGACAAACAAATCATGCGCTTGAGCAATGGCGGCAATGGCGCGCAGAGACGCCTCATCCATGACACTGCCGGTCGGATTGCTTGGCGAGTTCAGTAAAATCACTTTCGTTTTTGGTGTCATCGCACGAAGAATATCCTGTGCGGACAAAACAAACTGATTATCCTCGTTGACTTGCACGCACACAGGTACACCGCCGCAAAGCATAACCTGCTGCCCGTAATTCGTCCAATACGGCGAGCTGAGAATGACTTCATCGCCCGGATTCAGCAGCGCGGTCAGACCGAGAAACAACGCGCCCATGCCGCCTGTCGTCACGAGGCAGTCACCTGCTCCGTAGCTGACGCCAATCGTCCGCTGCAAATAAGCAACATAGGCTTCGCGAAGTTCGGTCAGTCCGGCACCGGGCGCATACTTGGTTTCCCCGGCGTCAAGCGCGCGCTTAGCCGCAGCGATCACGTTGGGTGCCGAGAGAAAGTCTGGCTCTCCGACCGCAAAAGAAATGACATCCTCGAGCGCCGCAGCCCGCACCATCATGTCGCGAATGGGTGAATGTGTGATTGCTTTTACTTTTTCTGAATAATTCAAATGATGCACCCTCCTGATGTTCAATCATTCAGTAATAGAGAAGCCGTGCGAAGCCAAATTGCAGTCACCTGTTCGGGACTCAGCCCGTTCTTATACTTTGTCCTGCTAATTTTCTTCGACCGTCTTAGCGCATAGGTCAACTGCTCCAAAATAAAGCGCATGTATACAAAATAACACAGCTTGCCTTGCGATCAAATACCAAAAAAAAGAAAACTTGGTCGCTCCCGGTACTTAAAGGTCCGCTGCTGCGCTTTCGCTAGTCGCGAGCCTCCCCGAACCGACTAGAGTCTGCCGGGTCGGACTTGTCCCACTCATCATCCTTGTTTCTCTCATCAATTTTATCTGAGAATTAAAGTCAACGACTGACCCGATTTTTAAGAAATCGTTTCATTTATGTTTTTCATTTCAATTTTGTAGGATTTATGGATGACGATTACTATAATGGAAACAGGCCATGATTTAACCGACCGGCGCAGCGTGGACTGGATCAGTCAACCGGTGTTTTTGCTGAATGACGGGGAAAGGAACTGGAGACGTAGTGGATAGAGCAGCCCGAGCGTGCCGCTCTATCCACCGCTGACAGCATACGTTTCAGTCTTGAGCAACGATCAGTTATCCGGCAGTCAGACGTAAGCCATCATGAAGGGAGTGGGATCATGACAAAATACCGCCGGATGATGTGGCGAAATGTACTCATTTTTTTTGTACTTGCGGCGATTGTTGTGGCATCGCTCTGGCTCGGCGGCACCATTGCACAAAACATTGCAGCAACTGTCTTTAATCTGCTGTTCCAGCTGTTCTTTGCCGTCCTGTTCATTATCATCCAGTTTGCCGCGCTCTTTTGGTTTCTCGCCAGAGGCCGCACCTATTGGATCATGCCCGGTGAAACCGGATCAAGCTGGGATGACTACCGCGGCAATCCCGAGATTGTCGATAATGCCCGGCGTGTCGTCACGCTGCTGCGCGGTGTCAAAGATTTTAAAAAAATGGGCGGCGAAGCCATCCGCGGAATGTTGCTCTGCGGACCGCCGGGAACAGGAAAATCCTATCTGGCACAAGTGATTGCCAACGAAGCGCAAGTACCGTTCGCATATGCTTCAGCGCCGAGCTTTCAAAACATGTTTTTCGGTATCGGTAACTTAAAAGTCATGCAGCTTTACCGCAAAGCACGCAAGCTGGCCAAACCTTACGGTGCCTGTATTATATTCATCGATGAAATCGATGCCATCGGTATGTCGCGCCAAGCGGGCGGTGGCGGCGGGCTCGGAGCAATGCTGGGCATGGGCGGCTCCGGTCTGCTCAATGAACTGCTGCTCCAGATGGACCCGCCGAACCTTGACCACTCACGTGTGGCGAAGCTGCTGCGCGCACTCGGTCTGCGCCATAAGAAAGCGGAACGCCGCGCTGTCTTGACGATCGGCGCAACCAACTTGCCCGATGTTCTCGACCCCGCGCTGCTGCGCCCGGGCCGCTTTGACCGCAAACTTTGGGTTTACCCGCCTGATTACGACGGGCGCGTCGACGTCTTTGCGTATTATTTAGCGAAAGTGAACTGTGACGACACCCTCACGGCACAGAAAGCAGCGCTTGACACTGTCGGTTACAGTCCGGCGCAAATCAAGCACATCGTCAATGAAGCCATCATTCTCGCTCATCAACGCGGTGGACAATACGCAGGCTACAATGATTTTCGGGCGGCGATGGAAACTTATGAGTGGGGGCTCAAGCAGCCGCTGCGGTCGATGAGTGACGACGAAAAACGCAATGTCGCTTACCATGAGGCCGGCCACGCGGTGGCTCAATACTTGCTTAAACCGCACGAGCGTGTCTGGAAAGTGACAATTGTCCGCCGCGGCAGTGCGCTCGGGCTTGCGGCAACAAAGCCGACGCACGAGCGCTACAATCAGAGCGACAGTGAAATGCTGGCGGAAATGCAAGTCTGTCTGGCTTCGCGTGCATCCGAGGAGCTATTCCTGCACAAGAAACTGAACGGTGTGACCTCAGATCTACAGCAAGCCACGCAGCTTGCCGGTGCCTACCTCGGTGCGGTCGGCATGGGCGACGAACTGTTCAGTTGGCTCGTTGCCGGCTCTCCGATTGACGGACTCAAGCAGCTGCGCCCAAAGATCAACCGCTTATTGCGCGACCAGATGAAGCAAGTGAAAGCACTGATCGATCGGCATGCCGAACTGGTGCATGCGATTGCCCGCGAACTGCTGAGAAGCGGCGACCTTACCGGTGAGGAAATCAATACTTTGTATTTGAACTTATACGGGCACACCCGGCCGGAGACACCGCATATCCAATCACATGCCGATTTGGCTGACCGTTTGGCAAAAGAGAGATAAAAAAACGTACATGCCGCCCCTGTTAAAAAACAGGTGGCGGCATGTTTTCGCAATGCAATTTAGAAGAACTTGGCTCTGCCAAGTTCTTGGGACGGCGGCAGATCCTTAGCTTTTTCTTAGACTTGGTTCCTCCCAAACTTAGTTGTGCTGACATTTTTATACGTTTTTAACGGGCAAAAAAGGGGACGGAAACCGCATGACACTCCAGCAAATGCTCAGATACGTGCCGGGCCGCACAAATTAATTAATTTCCATCCACTCTTTGCGCTTGCCATGATGACGGTGTTTCAAATTGAGCATTTAACTCACCGGTCGCGATCCGTATGTCTTCCTCCGGCACGCGGGCGGGGTTGGCAATGATTCCAGCAAACGCCGCTCTATTAGGAGAAGCTTTCATTTCAGTTCAATTTAATCCAAGCAAGCGAACGAGCGTATAACCGAGTACAGACAAGCACACAGAACCGGCCAATCCCGCCATAAAAGAGCGCACACCAAGGCGCCGGAACGTCTGGAGATGCACATTCAATCCGAGCCCTGCCATCGCCATCGCGATCAGCAAATACGCGAAGTTAACGAGTCCGCCGGCTACCGCCGCCGGCACAACGCCCAGTGTGTTCACCCCGCTCATAACTAGAAAACCGAGAATAAACCATGGAAAAATAGACCATGAGAACCGGTTCTCTTTCTTCTCTCCCCGTTGTGCCCAAAAACCGACAAGGAAAGCCACCGGCACAAGCATAGCGACACGCGTCAGCTTGACGATGACCGCAATATTCACGGCAGCCGCCCCGCCGACTGAGGCAGCCGCGACAACATGAGCAATTTCATGCAGCGTACCTCCGGCAAAAATGCCATAGCCGCGCGCCGAAAGTGCGAGCAGCGGATGAAGCAATGTATAAGCAAGCGTGAAAAGTGTACCGAGTATCGCCACCGTCGCGACACCGACCGCCGTTTCATCGTCACTGGCTTTGACTTGCGGCGCAACGGCAACGACAGCTGCCGCTCCGCAAATCGCCGTTCCGCAGGCCGTCAGCATGCCCAGCTTTTTTTCAACACCGAAGGCGCGAGAGAGTCCGTAAACAACAATCAGTGCAAACGTAATTTGCACAAGTGCAAACAGAAACACGCTCAACCCCGCATGATAAATATCAGCTAAGTTCAATCGCATGCCAAGAAAGATAATACCAACGCGCAGCAATTTCTTACTTGAAAAATTAACTCCTGCCGACAACGCCTGCGGCAGGCCGATTGTTGCCCGCCAGAGGATGCCAAGGAGTATGGCAATGACAAGTTGCCCGAGCACGGCGGCATAAGGCAAGTCGGCCATATACCTAGCAAGCAGCGCGATGAGCAGCGTCAAGCCGATGCCCGTTAAAAAATACAGTTTGTTCTTCTTATGTAGTGCTGGCAAGACTAATGACAAACCCATTCCCTCTCTCTGCATCATGTTCTTACACTTTACCAGAACAAAAACAATCAGTAAAATACATATATATCATTGCATCTATGAGTTTTTCTGATTAATTCATTCTTTCTGCCTGCCGGTTGGAACAACCAAGTGAAGCAGCAGCGATTCACAGGTGTATTGTGGATCTATCCTATTTATCTTCATTATTTTTCCCGTTCGTGAACAGAGTAAACGGTTGATTGTCGTGTAAGCCGCCCTCTGCCGACAATGGATAAATGATCGAGCCAGCGATTTTAGACACCCGGTCCACCAGTTATGCATGACTATTCCAACAATAAGGAGTCAGCGTATGCCCTATGATGCTCTTCAGACCTTTGTCACTCTCGCTGACATTGGCAATTTCACAAGGACAGCTGAATATTTGCACATATCGCAGTCCGGTGTGAGTCTGCACATTCAAACTTTAGAGACAGAATTTGGAACTCCGCTCTTTGTCCGTTCATCCAGAGCCGTCGCCATTACGCCAAGCGGCCGGATTCTCTATCACCGAGCCAAGCAGCTGCTCGCTCTCTATGAACAAACACGCCAAGAGATCCTCGCCCAACACAATCTCGTGAAAGGCGAGCTCCGCATCGGTGCCAGCCTGACAATCGGTGAGTATCTTTTACCCGGCCTTATTGCCGACTTGCAACAAAGCTACCCGGCGCTTGAGCTGACCGTCACGGTCGCTAATACAGAGCGCATCGTCACTTCGGTACGCGAGTTGCAGAGCGATGTCGGACTCATCGAAGGACAAACCGACGATCATGAATTGATCATTCAGCCCTTCATGAATGACGAGCTTTTCATTACCGCTCCGACACGCCATCCGCTTGCACAAAGAACGTCTGTACGTATCGCTGAGCTACAAAATCAGACTTGGCTGATTCGCGAGGAGGGGTCGGGTACACGTCAATATCTCGAACACATTCTGCGCGCCAACGGACTGAAGACGAAGGCGATGATGACGATCAACAGCAGCCAAGGTATCAAGGAAGCTCTGATTCAGGGGGTTGACGGACTGACGCTTCTCTCCGGTCATATCATTCGCACGGATTTGACCGACGGCCGTCTCGCCACCATTCCAATCATCGGGCAAACTTTTCGACGGACATTCTCTATCGTCCATTTACCGATGATGGCCCAACAACGCAGCGTCTCCGCTTTTCTTGAAACACTGCATAACAAATGGAAGAGAGGGGGCGATGCACCGTCATAAGAAAGACCTAACGGGTTATAATCTCCGACCTTTTATTGCAGCCGTTCACGGCACCGGCCTGTGCCATGTGCGATTCTTCATCCTGCCCGTGGCCGCCGCCCAAACCAAACAGCGGCCCGCCAAAAGGACTCACAGATTCTTGGGTGAACAAAGGAAGGAGCGCAGAACACATTAGAAAAAATTGGCTCGGCCAAGTCCCTTGGGACGACGGCTGAGCCTTAGCTTTTCTTAGACTTAGTCCGCTGACATCGATAGACATTCCTAACGTATACAAAAGCTACAATCAGTGCAGACAGATCTATCAAAACTTGACCCAGACATCGCTGAACACAAAAACACACGGTCTGCTGCGCGCCCGCGCAACAAAGTCGTGTGTTCAATCAATCTGATTCACAATATCAACCACTTTATTCTGCCGGAGACTCTCCGGCACATTGATCAGCCGCTGATTGGAAGAACCGCGGAATTTGAGCGAGATGTCACGCAGTTTAGCAACGAAACGGCCGTCTACCAGTACGTCAAGGTAAGGCAGAATCTGCGACAGCCGCAGCGAGTGGCTGACGAATTCCCAGCGATAGCCGGTGTAAAGCCAAATATTCTTGTGATACTGTGTTTTGAGCAGCCGTGCCGCCTCAAGCGCGGCATCGAACTGATACGTCAACGGATCGCCGCCGGAAAAGGTGATCTCATTATTGCTTGTCTGCACCGACAGCTCGATTAGCTTCTCCATCGTGAGCACTTTGCCTGATTCGGCTACCCATGACTCCGGATTATGGCAAAGCGGACATTTTGGCTCCTGAGCGCAGCCGGCAAAAAAGATCACCGTCCGCAAACCGAGACCGTCAGCAACTGAATCACGATAGACTTGCAGTACACGCACTGTTTTCACCGGGGTGACGGGCGCAGGCATCGTCACTCTCTCCAATCGAACAACACATGAGCGGCATCCGTATGTTTGACACGGTCAGCCACTTCCCGCTGCTTTCCTTCGTTCATCCGCTCCACACTGCCGGTCAGATACCCGGTAATGCGACGCAACCGTTCAATATCCGTACTGCCGCAACGCGGGCATTCATGATCAATAATCCCTTGATAGCTACACGCACGACACGTATCGATCTGCACGTTCATCGCAAAGTAAGAAATATCATCGGCCATCGCTTCATGAACGAGCTGCTCCATCGCCGGAACGTTATGCTGAGTCGACGAATCAATTTCTACATAAGTAATGGCGCCGCCACGGGATATTTTATGGAAAGGGCCCTCTTTACGCATTTTTTCTTCGGCAGAGATCGGATACCAGACCGGACAATGGAAAGAATTAGTCAAATAGCCGTGATCAAGTACACCGTCGATCTCCCCGTACTCCTCAACAAGTCGATTATAGATAGAGTAGCAGCAGTTCTCCGCCGGTGTTGAGTAAACGGAGAAGTTCAAATCGTATTTTTCCGACATCTCACATTTGAACGTCTCCACATGCTTGTACACGGAATAGGCAAAGTTCCACACGTCATCATCTTCAAATTGGTGCTTGCCAAAAAGAGCCGCCATCGCATTTGACAGGCCAAGCAGACCGATCGCCAGCGTACCGTGTTTGAGCACGTCACGCACCGGTTCATCCGGATCAAGCGCTTTGCCTTTCATCAGCTTGTTCTCATACATGAACGGCGCCGACTTGGCCGGCTGGCGGCCCTGATACTCAAAACGCTCGTACAATGCCTTTGCCGTCAAGCCAAGCACGCGGTCAAGCTCACCCCAGAATCCGGCAATGTCCGGCTGCGCATGCTTGCCGAGACATATCCCATGCTCAATGCCGATCTTGGCCAGATTAATCGTGACCGGTGAAATATTGCCGCGTCCCTGGTTTCCGACAATGCCGAAACGATCGTCTGCCACCTGTGTCCGGCAACCCATCGTATTAAAAATTTCCTGCTTACATGTCGGTGTTTTGAAATAGCTTGCCGTGCAATTTGCATAATTCGGAAACATGCGCAGCGCCGAGCATTTCAAAGCAAGCTGAAACAAATCGTAGTTCGGCGTGCCCGGACGATCATTGATTCCCTTGTAATACTGAAACACTTGAACCGGAAAAATGGGGGTCAGATGGTGCGCGCCGACGCCTTCAATTGTCGCGTCGAGCACGCTCTTTGACACAAGCCGTCCGGCTGGCGACGTGTCAGTCCCATAGTTGATCGACGTAAAGGGCAGCTGGTCGGCAGCACGCGACTGCAAACTGTTGAGATTGTGAATGAGCGCTTCGGCTCCTTGGTGGGCCTCCTCAGCCGTCTTGTCCCACGCATACAGCAGCGCGCGCCGATAAGGATGGTCGGCTGCATAATCGGCCTTTGTCTCAAGGAAGCGCTCATCCTTTCCATCTGCGCCCTCCACCACATCATATATATATTTCAAACCGGTGCGATAGTGCTTGCGGAACGACTTGTCAACATAAGGGGCCAGATCAATGTCAAGCGTGCCGACCGCAATGCCGCCAAATTGCAAGTTGCTCTGGCACTGCATAATGACAGCCGTCAGCTGCATCGCGCTGGCAATCGAGTTCGG
The DNA here is from genome assembly GCA_047722915.1 of Sporolactobacillus sp. Taxonomy (GTDB): domain Bacteria; phylum Bacillota; class Bacilli; order Bacillales; family Sporolactobacillaceae; genus Sporolactobacillus. The sequence continues at coordinate 77,781 of JBDNZQ010000010.1, read as the reverse complement.
TTCACGAATGTCGGCATTATTCGTTCTGAAGCCGCCCGTGAGCACCTCCGACAAATCCAATGTCAGGCAGTTATGATTGCCGGACGCATAAGCGTTAAAATCGTGAATATAGATCCAATTATCCTGAAACGCCTGACGAACGTCATCAGACAATAAATAATCCATCGCGTACTGTTTGGTTACGCTGTTCGCGACGCGGACATTGCGCGCGGAAAACACTTGTTCCGCTAAATTTGCATTTTCATTTTCAATATTGGTCAGATCCATCGTATGCTTGACCATCAGCATCATCGGATCTTCTTTTAACTCAATCATCGGCCCCAGCCTCTCTTTCTGCGGAATGACTGCTCATTCCGGAACGTTCTTGAATGATTGCGTTTATTATACTACATATGGTGGTCAGTATATAGTCTTCTCGCATATATTGATTATTTTTTTACTATTTGCCAAATTGCGGTTTATTGTTTTTGATCGGTTTTCTGCACCGCACTCCGGCTGCGCTCTTCGCGAACGCTTTTGCTGTTGACTGGCAAATGGCACGTATTAACTAAGAGTTGTGCTGTCCGACAGAGTCGCGCAACAATTTGATGCGCACAATCGCCTGTTGTCTTGTGATTTTTTTTTTGCTTTTTTATACTTGTAGTAAAATCAATTGATTGAATGCTGCTTGATTGTCCGTCTGGCTGAGGAAATGGCAGGTAGTCGCTTTGACAAAGTTGAGTTTAAAAAAGAAGACATCAGATTCCCATATCCGGCTCATGCTGCTCGCCAAAGCCCTGTTAACCGGCAGCGCGGCCGGCCTTGTCGTCAGTCTGTTTCGCTTACTCATTGAACGGTCGTTAACTATCTGGCAGTACATCTATCGAATCGCTGCCGTTCATTTGTCCCTTTTATGGCTGATCATTCCTGCCAGCGCAGGCATTGGACTGGTCATCGGCCTTCTGATCCGGCATGAGCCTAACGCGATGGGTTCCGGCATCCCGCAAGTTGAAGGTCAACTCGCCGGCGAGTTGGAGACAGCCTGGCAGCGCATTCTTCCGCGCAAATTCATCGGCGGTGTGCTCGGTATCGGTGCCGGGCTCTTTCTCGGCCGCGAAGGTCCGTCCATTCAGTTAGGATCAGCTGTCGGTCAAGGTATCGCTGAGCACAGCGGCACTGAGCGAACGCAGCGGCGAATTCTGATTGCCGGCGGCGCGGCAGCCGGACTCTCGGCGGCTTTTAATGCGCCGATTGCCGGCACGCTGTTCGTGCTTGAAGAAATCTACCATAACTTTTCACCCCTCATCTGGATGTCCGCTTTAACGGCGGCGATTGCTTCCGACTTTATCTCATCTGATGTGTTCGGTCTTCAGCCCGTGCTGCATATGCATGTCGCAGGCAGTCTGCCGCTCATCCTGTACTGGCACTTACTGGCAGTCGGCCTTATTCTGGGACTGCTCGGCTATTTCTACCAGCGCACCCTGCTCGTCATGCCGCTTCTATATAGCAAGATCCCGCGGATCAGCCGCGCCTTTCACGGCATCATTCCTTTGCTGCTCGTTATTCCAGTCGGGCTCTTCTGCCCGCAGCTGCTCGGCGGTGGCAATGCCCTGATTATCCACCTGTCGCACGCTTCACCGGGCCTGTTGCTGCTGATCGGAATCTTTGCCTTACGCTTTGTGTTTTCTATGATTTGCTACGGTTCCGGGCTCCCGGGCGGCATATTCCTGCCGATCCTATCTCTTGGCGCCACGATCGGGGCGATCTACGGCGCTGCCATGTCCGCACTCGGACTGCTTCCCGCGACGTATGAGACCAATCTGATCATCGTCGCCATGGCCGGCTATTTTGCCGGTATCAGCAAAGCGCCGTTCACAGCCATTATCTTGATTACTGAAATGGTCGGTTCACTTGAACACCTTCTGCCTCTGGCCATCGTCTCGCTCGTCGCCTATCTCGTCGTCGATGCACTCGGCGGTGCACCAATCTATCAGTCACTGCTCGAACAGTCGACGATCGGCAGTAAGCTCAATGTATTGAGCGGAAAAATGATCGACTCGAGCGCCAAATGATTCGAGCCATTGACCATCTTCCAAGGAAGATTCTGAACTACCGGACACCTGCCGAAGCGTTCAAAATGGAATTACAGAAACTGGCGAGCTGAGTTGCTTTTTGTTCCCGCCGCCTAGGCGGCAGGAACAAACCCAGTGGTACCGCCGGATGTCCAGGTGACTAATTTATTATTGCAATCTAGCTGTATAAAATTTTAGTTTTTTAGGGAGGAAAATACTATGAAAAGGTATCAGTATGCTTTTTTTGATTTGTTTTTTACTTTAATCACTCCGAATTATGGTGCTGTGACAGAATATGATGCATTAAATATTAGTAGAGAAGAATGGGAATTTATTTCAGAAGATAAGGATCTATATAGAGAAAGGGTTTTGGGAATGGAAAAAAAACCCTCTAAAATTATTAGTAAAATTCTTTTGAAGGGAAACATTAAAATATCAGATAATATAGTTGAAAAAATTCTTGAAATTCGAACGCAAAGATTTAAAAATGCACTAAGAAATATAGATCAAGATGTGATCGACACTTTATCAAATTTGAAGAAAGCAGAAATTAAACTATGCCTAATCAGTAATGCTGATGTAATTGATGTAAAATATTGGAACAAATCAAAGTTAGCCCCCTACTTTGAAAAGGTTGTTTTTTCATTCAAATATGGTGTTATGAAACCTCAAAAAGGAATTTATACCTTAGCATTAAAAGAGATTGATGCCTGTCCTAACAAAAGTATTTTTATTGGAGATGGAGGCGATGATGAATTAATTGGTGCAAAAAAGGTTGGAATGGATACAATTCTTGCCGAATGTTATATGACAAGGCAAGAAAAACATTTTAATAGAGTTGCAGATTATTGCATTGATAAATTTAAGGATATCGAAAAAATTCTTATATAATGAATATTCCGGAACTTTCAATCGACTTTTTTGCTTAGTTTTATACAGTTTGTATTTCTTAATTTTATACGATCCACGGCGAACGAACAATTTTAAGTTTAGACTAAAAAATTTCTGGAGGCAGGGATTAGCCCATATAACAGAAGTATGTCTTTAGTGCTTTCTGAATTTTTCGATTTAGAACTGGAGCTGTGTATTTTCTTAAAACTATCTATCGTAATTCCAGTTTTTGCGTCAAGCCGGCTTGCTGATCGCCAAGTCCGTGATATTCACTGGCCTGAAGACAGTCTGCTGGTTGCGATTCGGCGCGGAGAGCATGAGATTATTCCGCACGGTGATACACTTGTGCGCCCCGGCGATACGCTCGTTATCGTAGCCGATCAAAGCTGTCGCTTGCTCGTGCAGCGCCGGCTGACACAAACAAACACCGCCGATTTTTGAATACATGGTCTTGAGGCGATCTCTTAGGACAATCATTATGACATCAACTTGGAAAGCCTTGCCGCGGGCGCCTTCACACCTGCACTCTTGTTTTTAATTCATGCAAAGATTACAAGATCTTTATGCCCTTAGCCTGTAAAAAAGCTTCCTGATCGGCCGGCTGCTGCGCAGCAGTTCGGCTTCATAGGAAGCTTTTAACGCTTTGTATTGATCCTCATCAATCAGCAATGGTTTGCAGACGCTCAGCTTTAACATCATCGGGCACCGCCACAAGGTAGCCTTCCGCCTTCAGCAATTCAGCGGTCAGCATCCCACCGCCCGCCGCACCGCGCAGCGTGTTGTGTGACAGACAGACAAACTTGTAATCAAAAATCGTATCTTCGCGCAGCCGTCCCATCGTCACGCCCATACCATGCTCATAATCGCGGTCAAGACGCGTCTGCGGCCGGTCGGGCTCATCCATGTATTTTAGAAATTGCTTCGGGGCACTCGGCAGTGCCAAATCCTGCGGCCGGCCGCTGAAACCCGCCCAGCGCTCAAGAATCTGCTGGATCGTCGGCTTCTTTTTAAACGTGACAAAAACACTGGCCAAATGCCCGTCGGAGGCTGGCACGCGAATACATTGCGTGGAAATGACCGGCAGCTTAGCCTTAACAATCTGGCCATGTTCAATCTTGCCCCAGATTTTCAGCGGTTCCTGCTCGCTCTTCTCTTCCTCCCCGTCAATGAACGGTACGACATTGTCTTCAATCTCCGGCCAGTCTTTGAACGTTTTCCCTGCGCCGGAGATGGCTTGGTACGTGCTGACGACGACCTTCTCCGGTTCAAAGTCGAGCAGCGCTGAGAGCGGCGGCACATAGCTCTGAATTGAACAGTTCGGCTTGACCGCAATGAAACCGTAAGTCGTCCCGAGCCGCTTTTTTTGCGTCGCAATGATCGCCAGATGCTCATCATTAATTTCCGGAACGACCATCGGCACGTCAGGTGCCGACCGATAAGCGGAGTTATTCGAAATCACCGGAATTTCCGCTTTCGCATAGCGTTCCTCAAGTGCTTTTATCTCATCTTTCGGCATCTTGACTGCGCAGAATACGAAGTCCACTTGTTTGCCGATTGTCTGAATGTCCTGAACGTCTTCCACTCGCAACGTCTTGGCAGCTTCCGGGAGCGGAAGTTTGAGCTTCCAGCGTCCCTTGACCGCTTCTTCATAGGTTTTTCCCGCTGAACGACCGCTCGCAGCGATTGCCGTCAGTTTGAAGTAAGGATGCTGATCGAGCAGCGTAACAAAGCGCTGACCGACGAACCCCGTTCCGCCGAGCACACCGACTCTTAGCCTGTTGTCCATCTCACCGGCTCCTCTTCTTGTCAATTGTAAAATCATTATACGCTAACTCATGAGAAAAATCAGCCTAAAAATGATGGAGGCAACGCGCAGCGCGCCGCCTCTCTTTGAATGATTTGACGAAAAAACGGCCATCAGCCGATGACTGCGCGTATACGGCGTCCCGCTGTGTACGCGCAGTCACACCTCCGCCGGCGCTTTATGCGAGGCGCCTCTACGCTTGCCGCGGTTACTCGCAGAATAAGCCCGCTTCTTTTCATACAAAGCGCACATTAATGCCAGCGTCCGATGGTAAAGTGACTTTCAAGCAGCGCCCAATTCTGTGGAAAAGGATAGCCGAGCACCCAGTAACTGATGCCGCGCAACTGGAAAGCTTTCACAAGATCAAACTTGGCCTCGGCGCTGCGCGCATCCTCGAACCATACTTCATGCTCTCTCCCTTCCTCGTCCGTGTAACGGAAGAATGGCGCCTGTGCCTCCTCATCATAACCGATGTCCGCGCCATAGCGCGCGGCGCGCAGGACGGCTTCCTGTGGGCTATATGTCTCCGCCAGCTGCCCGGTGCGGTGCGGGATCAACCAATCACGCGCATACGTTTCAAAACCGAGCGATATTTTAGCGGCAGGCATGACCGAGCGTGCATAGGTCACGACGCGGCGCATTTCAGTGATCGGCGAAATGGCCTGCGGCGGCCCGGAACGATAACCCCATTCATAAGTCATGAGCACGACAAAGTCGGCAATACGCCCGTGTGCTTCATAATCGTAAGCCACGTCATCGGCACGCGGCTGATCATCGGCAGTCTTGGGCATCAGCGCCGTGGAGACAAGGCAGCCGAGCGGATGCAGCGTATCAACGACGCGCTGAAGAAAAGCATTGTAAGCCGTCCGGTCATCGGGCCGGACGTTTTCAAAGTCAATATTCAACCCGAGATAACCTTTTCGGCGGATGACCTCAGCGATCTGCATCAGCAGCCGATCGCGCGCGGCAGGTACGGTAAAAACCGTATGCGCGGTTGCGCCGCCACCGGAGCTTTCCGAAAAGTTGATAATGGACATCACAGGGACGGTGTTCTGCGCATAAGCCGCACCGATCGTGCGCACGTCGTCCATGGCTTGCAAGGACCCCTCAGGCGTCACTTGATAAGCAAATAGAATAACGGCCGAGAGGCGCGTGCCAAACCAGCCGATCATCGGCACGGCTTCCTCCGGCGGCTGATAGGCATACGCATTGACTTCAATGACCGGACCGACGGCTTCATAATCCGGCCGCTTAGCCGGAACGACGAGCGCCTGGCCGGGCACAAGCCGCTCCGGTGCAACAAGCCCGTTCAGCGCGGCAAGGCGAACGAGCGGCACGCGATAACGCTCGGCAATTTGCCAGAGCGAGTCACCGCTTCTCACGACATGGATTTGCAAATGACACCGCCCCTTTCCGCTTGGCAGCCCGCGTCTGTGACGATATTCTCCCTCTGCCGGCAGCTTTTATATTTATGCGGGCGCTGTCACTTTTATGCCGGTGGGTGGGTTGCCATTCGCGGCACACGGCATTCGCATCAGTATTTTACCGAGCAGTCCAGTCAAAAATAATAGCGGAAATAGATATAAAAAGTAGCCATCACCACGGAAAGCAGCATGACCGGCAACCCGATCCGCATGTAATGCTTGAACGTCAACGGACAACCTTCCTTATCTGCCATTCCGGCAACGACAAGGTTCGCGCTCGCGCCGATCAGCAAACCGTTCCCGCCGAGACAGGCGCCAAGTGACAGGCTCCACCACAGCGGTTCAAGATTGCCGATACCCATATGCCCGAGGTCGTTGATGAGCGGGATCATCGTGGCGACAAACGGAATGTTGTCAATGAAAGCGGAGGCAAAAGCGCTCAGCCACAAAATAAGCAGCGACGTCGCCATGGACTCTCCGCCGGTCAGCTCTAGCACCCAGCGGGAAAGCTGCGCAAGGACGCCGGTTGCGATCAGGCCGCCCACCAGCACGAACAGGCCGACAAAGAAAAAGAGCGTCGGCCATTCCACATGCGCAAGCGCCCGCTCAACGCCGTACTCTCCGGAGAGCAGCAGCAGCAGAAAAGCACCCAGCAGCGCGACGGTTGCCGGTTCAACACCAAGAGACTGGTGCAGGAAAAAGCCGAGAATGGTCAGCGAAAGCACAATCAGCGTTTTAATCAGCAGCGGTTTGTCGGTGATCTCACCCGCCGCGTCCCAGTCTGCAATGCGCGCCCGAGCCCCACTTGGCACGCGCAATGCCTTTCGGTAGACAAACAGCAGAATGAGCGTTACCGTTGCAAAAATAACAGCAATGACCGGCATTAGATTCCAGATGAAATCCATGAAGCTGAACGTTTTGACGGCGCTGCCAATCATGATATTCGGCGGGTCGCCGATCATCGTCGCCGTTCCGCCGATATTCGACATCAAGATTTCAGTCATCAGGAACGGCGCCGGCGTCACTCCCAGCGCGCGCGTCATGCTGAACGTCACCGGAACGATCAGCAGCACGGTCGTCACATTATCAAAAAAGGCAGAACCAACAGCCGTCATGACAGCCAAGGCGATAAAAAGAACAGGCGGACGGCCGCCGGCTTTCTTTGCCGCCAAGATGGCCAAGCAGCGAAACACTCCCGTTTCGCCCGTTATCGAGACAATGATCATCATGCCGATCAAAAGACCAAGTGTATTAAAATCAATATGTGCGATCGCTTCATGCTGACTGAGAACGCCGAACACGATCATGCATGCGCCGCCGAGCATGGCCACAATCGTGCGGTGAACCTTCTCGGTAATAATGAAAGCATAAGCGCAGACGAACAACCCGATCGCCAGCAAAGCCTGATGATCCATTCCTCTTTCTCCCTTCTCTCATCCAGTCATCATAAGATGGTGCACGATTTGTCCGCAGCGCCGCTTCCGGAGCCACCCGTTGATCAATCCCACTCGCTGCCACCGCGCCAGAACATGAAACACCCGTCGGCGCCCCAATCAACAGCAGGACAGACTTTTTTCCGAAGCGGCAAGCGGTTATCAAGCCGGGCATCATTTGCACTGCTGCTATGCCCGCTTAGCGCAACAATTCAGGTCAATGCGTCGGTCATACACAAAAGGAGCCTGTCAGTGACAGGCTCCTCCGCACAACACAAACGTATTCATTTCCATAGCTTTCATCATAACGGCCCGGCCAGGCGATTGTCAAGCCCCGCGCATGCGCGTTACTCCGCCGCCGGCAGATGCCAGTTGTTCATGCGTTCCAGCTCGCGGCGCATCCGCTTTTCAACGTAGTCGCAATGTCCGGCCAGACTCCTCAGCTCCATCCGCTCAATCTCCAGCATGTGCAGCGTCGATTCCAGCTGATTAAAGCCGTCACTCACCTGCAGCTGCCAGACGACGCTGCTGCGGTTCATTGCCGTATAGCGACGCGGTTTCCAGCCGTGTTCTGATAAGTACCTCAGTTTGCTTTTTTCTGTGTTCATATCCCAGCCTCGCCTTCCCTTTTGATTCGTATTCAATCAGTCTATGCAGGACAGGCGGAATCTAGAACAAAAAACACAAAGTTTTCCAGAATTTTTTTAGCTGCGCCCCATTTCCTGGGAAATCGGCGGCGCTGCGCTGCCGACCGCCTCGCTAGTTGGCCGACTGATAGCGAGCAATGCCGCACTTCCACTGCAGGCGGACAAGAGCGGCCAGCACGGCAATGCCGGTCAAGTAAGCGATCGTTTCTGCAGCGCCCATCTGTCCCCGCAGCACGTCGACCGGCAGATTCGTCGAGGCGACGATCGGCAGAATCCAAGCAAAAAGCAGCTGCAGCACGCGCGGATATACGCTGCGCGGCCGGCTTGCCAGATCAAAAAGATACTCGGGAATGCCGAGCAGCTTGCCGGGGCGCTCCACCCAGAACGACAGAGCCACAAACAGTTGGTTCATTAAATAATACATAAAAGTACCAATCAGGAGAAACAGCACGAAGCATACGCCTTGCAACCAGTCATGGTGACCGGCTCTCGGGACAGCATAGATGAGCAGTACGATCGGAATGATCAAGTTGATGCCGCTCGCCAGATCAAAACCGCTCAGACTGTTATAGAGTTGGCTGTCAACCGGGCGAATGAAATCATAGTCGAGCTCGCCGCCGATAATTTTATCGGCCATCTGCTCATGTGCCGAAACAAACAGGAACTGATAAAGATTGCTAATGCATTCAAACGAGGCAATGACGAGCAAAAATTGCGGCAGCGAATATCCGGCAATGTCGTCTGTAAATTGGTAGTAGACGAGCACGGTCACAATTTCAATCACTGAAAACAGACTGCCGAACACAATAACGAAAAGTGACGTCATGCGATATGCAAAAAACGTCGCCACACTTTGCCGAAACAGCTGACTCATCAAGTGCAAAGACATCCTCACACCCCCATGCCTTCATAGCGTTTCAATCCATTTTTCCAGAGCAGCAAGTGGAGGATGAAAAACACGATCGCCCAACCGGCCGACGCGATGAAGTCCGCGGCCAAAGTCGGAGAAGGCCATCGTGTGAGCAGCAGCTTGGCATTCACAAAGAAGAGCAGGGCGAACGGATTCCACTGCAACACGTGATACAGCGCGGCCGGCAGGACATCCAGCGGAAAGAGCGCGCCGCCAAGCAGACTGGCCAGTGCAGTGAACAGCGGCCGCAGCGGCCACATTTGAATCAGCCAAAAGCTGAGGTCACCGATCAAGCAGACAAGACAGAACAGCAGAGCAAAGTTCATGAGCAAGAGCAAGACGGCAAGCAGCGACGGCACAGCCGGTGTGATCAGGCCGGTTGCCGCCAAAAGGAGCAGAAGAGCGACAAACAGCACGCCTTCGGTCACTTTGCTGCCCAGAAAGGTGGCCAGCGATTCCAGCGTATAGCGATACGGCCGCAGAAGAATGAACGACAAGTTGCCCGAGCGGACGAGCCGGGTCAGCCGGTAACTGTGCTGCATGGAGCACAGGACGCCGATTAATGCGGTCACAACGACGTAAGTGCTCATGTTTTGCAATGAATAGCCGCTGACGGTCTGCCGCGTTGACGTATAGACGGCCCGCCAAACAAGCAGGGACAACGTCATTTGAAAGACCGGTACAAAAAACTGTGCCAGCACGTTCCATTTATAGGTGAACGCTGCCTGCAATTCAGTGATAAAAATCTGTGCGTAAGTTCTCAAACGTCCGCACTTCCCTTTTGATACACATCATATAAAATGTCTTCGAGCGGCAGCCGGCTCGTCGACACGGACTCAATGACGATATCCTGCTGCTGCAACGCGCGAAGCACGTCATCGGTCCGCACCGCAGAATCGGCCGCAAACACAATGTCCATGCCGCGATCGGTTACGCGCACGTCAGTCCCGGGGTAGCTGAAGTCGCGCTTCTCGCCCGTCAGCAGCGAAAGCACGGTCTGCCCGCTGTATTGCCTGAGCAGCGCATCAACCGTCTTGTCAATGACGAGCTCTCCTTTACTCAGCATCAGAATGCGGCCAGCCAGTGCTTCAATATCTTTCATATAATGGCTCGTCAGCATGATCGTCGTGCCTTGCTGCTTGTTCACCGTTTTTAAAAAGGTGTGAACCGCCTGCTGGCTTTCCCAGTCCAAACCAATTGTCGGTTCATCAAGAAACAACACTTTCGGGCGATGAAGGAGTGCGCACGTCAAATCAAACTTCATGCGCTCGCCAAGTGACAGTTTGCGAACCGGTGTGTCGATGAGCGCCTCCAGGCCAAGCAAATGAAGCAGTTCGGCCAGCCGGCTGTCAAAATTCGCATCGGACAGGTGATAGATCGCTTTCAGCAGACGCAGCGTGGCCATCGCCGGCAGATCCCAGTTCAACTGCGATTTCTGTCCGAGCACAAGCCCGATCTGCATCAGAAACTTACTTTTCTTCTCATAGGGAACAAAGCCGTCCACACGGACCTGTCCGGAGGAGGGATGCACAAGTCCCGTCAGAATTTTCGTCAGCGTCGTCTTCCCGGCCCCGTTCTTGCCGAGCAACCCGACGATCTCACCGTCATTAATCGTGAAAGAGACGCCCGAAAGCGCCGCCTTCAGCACCGTCTGCCGGTGAAAAAAGTCCTGAATGCCGCCCTTTATGCCGGAGCGGCGTTCATACGTCTGATAGTTAAAACAGAGGTTCACAACATCAATCATCTTCGGTCCCCGTCCCATCTGCCCGCTCTGTCTCTTCCTTACAGAGAACTATCATACTTTTTTACTATTATAATGCGGCTGCGGCAAATGAAAAGATCGTCCAGATGGTTTGATTAAAAATATAATTGGCAAGCCATGCAGTATCTGCTGTGTCTTGTTCTTTTTACTGGTCTACGAAGAATATGCTGTGACTCCAACCGTAGCAGCGGCGAATGAGGCGAAACAAACAACATGACGGTGCTGAAGCGGGGCCTTTTTCTCTGGATTGATCCTTTGTTCTGACTAAAGCATTTTACATCTATCAAAGAATTTAACTCAGCCTCTCAACTTAACATTCTTCAAAGCGCTGCTGTTGTCTTCGCCCGGGCAGAAACACCTCATGCCGCTTGAACGCACGTCAAGTCTACATGGCAGATTGGCTGCACCGACGGTCAGTGCCCCGGCGAGAGCCGCTTCTCGGAGTGTTACTGCTTTTATCCTGTGTCAGAGAAACGGGATGAACGGAAACACGAAGTGAATGAAAGCAAACAAGGCCGCACCGATCAATGCACCGACCAATGACCCGTTCACGCGTATCCATTGCAAATTATCGCCAACTTTTTCATTGATGAATTGGGACAGCTGATCGCTGCTCAATTCATCGAGTGCCTGCCGCACGAAGCCGCCGATGGTTTGCTTTTCGACAAGGAGCAGGCGCAGCAGCGCATGCTTCATCAGCCGGTCAGTTTCTGCCTGTGCCGCCGGACTGTGCTTAAGCCACTGCCACAGTTCTGCCCCTTTCTGACTCAGCATCCCCTCGAGTGGTGCCTCCTTTTTCATCAATTGATCGGCGAACCACCGCATCAGATGCTCAAGCTCCTGCGCCATCGACAAGTGAGCAAGAGCTCGCCCCTTCCAGTCCTCAATCATCCGGCACAGCGCGTCATCCTTCTGCACGTCGTCGGCCAAGCGGATAACGGTTTGGATCAATTCCTGTCTCAGAGGATGCTGCGGCAGACGCAGCCGGCCTAAAGTGTCTGCAAAGGCCGATTGCACGGCGCGGGCCACCTCATCTATATTGATGGCATCGATACTTTGTGCGGTCTGATAAGCAAGGCGGCGCCACAAAGCGGAGCGGCGTGTGCCGCGTTCATTCCTTCTCCCGATTTCCTGCTGCAGTTCGCGGCAGACAAAAGCATGGAAAGACGGCTCTTGAACGGCGGCAATCGCCCGCTCCAGCACGTCGTCAATCAACTGCCGACTTGCAGGCTTGCGGGCGGCCCAGCGCAGAATGCGGCTGATATGCGGCGCCAATTCAACGGCCGCCAGACGTTCTTTAATTTGTTTTTCCACACGCGCTCCCGGCTGCTCGTTCAAAAAGCGTGCTCCGTTGGCCAGCATATCCGCGATCCAACATGCCGGCAGTTCACTTTGATCGATAAACGCAATCAGTGGCGCAATCAGCGACTGACGGCTGATTTTTCTGCTGATGCTTGCTGCACTCAGCAAATGCCGCTCGACCAAATTGACGAGCGCCGCAATAACCTTTTCACGGTGGCTCGTTATAATGGCTGTGTGCCACGGAAAACCGAGCGGCCGTGTAAACAAGGCGGTTACGGCAAACCAGTCGGCAACGCCGCCAACGAGCGAAGCCTCTGTTGTAAAACAAAGCCAGCTCGCCCATAGACTATCCGGAAAACACGCTTTTATCGCCACTGAACTCACAAACAGAGTGGCCGCCGCACACAGCAGCCAGTCGGCAAAGCTCACCTTGCTTTTGCTCATCGTTTCAATTCACCCAATCCAGAAAGTCGCAAGATAGATCAGCAGGCCCGTCAGTCCGCCGACAAGCGACCCGTTGATGCGAACGAACTGCAGATCGTTGCCCGCTTTGCGTTTCATCAGGCCAACGAGCTGATCATCAGTCACACGCCGCAAATTTTCCTGCACAAGCTGCCTGATCTGGCGTCTCCAGCTGCCGGCAGCACGCATCATCAAATGAACGACAAAGTCATTGAACAGCCGCTGCCGCCGCAGGTCGTGCCGGAAGTGCGCCAGCAGGCTGCCAGCCAACCGATCAATGACGTGCAGCCGTTCATTGAACAGGCAGGGCTGCGCGTCAGCAATATGTTTGACGGCTTCAAAGCAGCGGCTGATCTGCTGCTCCATCATGCTGTTCTCACCGATCCACTTCATTTTAAATGCTTCCACGCGGCGCGCAAGGTCTGTCGATCCGTCCAGCTGCGCTGCCGTCTCTTCCAGCCAGAGACGCAGCGCCTGCCGTGCGCGCGTCTGCGGGGCGCGGCAGCAGCTAAGCCAATCGTCCAACTTAGCTCGGGCCACTGCAGCGAGCTTTCCGTCAGACAAACCGATCAGCGCATCCATTAGCCGCCGCGCCGGATGGCTTGTTTCATACGCTTTCTTTGCCTCAGCCGCCAGCTCATGTAAAACAGAGGCAAACGATGCAGAAGCCAGCACACCCTCGCCAAGTTCAATTGCCAAATCAAACAGATCGTCATCGGCTCCGGCGATCAGCGCTTGACGGATCATCTGTCCGAGCAGGGGAGCAAGTTTGACAGACCCCGCATTTTCCTGCACGAGCATGCTGATCCAGTCGGCCGATGCGCCAGCGTCACTGCGCCGGATGACCTGTCTGAGCGCTTCATGCAGCATCGCTTTCACCGCCGTGCGCTCCTCCTCAATGTCCAAGTAAGCCAGCAGCAGAGCGGCAATATCCATTTGGCTGAGTTGTTTCTTCAGGCGCTCGGTCGTCAGCAACTCGTCGCTGACCATGTCGGTAAGCGAGGCAAACAGCTGCCCCCGGTGTCTGCGGATCACATCCGTCTTCCACGGCACACCAAGCGGACGGCCGAACAAAGCCGTTACCGCGTACCAGTCAGCGAGTCCGCCGATGAGCGCGGCACCGAACCCGCTCATCAGCAGCTGTCCGGCAAACGTCACACGGAAGTGGTAGGCCAGCACAAAAGCAGCAAAGTTGATGAGAAGAATGACTGTCGCTAGCTGGCTGTTATTTGTTCTAAAAAAACGGTGTCGCTTATGTTCGGCCGCCGCCTTGTCGTTCGCTTTGATATCGGGTCCCTCCTTGAGCCGCGGCACAATCCATTCATTTTACTGCTTAGGCAATGATGACGCGCCGGCAGTCATGGCGCTCAGCGCCAAATTCAGGTGGGGGCGCAGCCGCCAGTAAAAGTGACCGGACGCGTCTTTTGGCTGTTCGGGATTGCCGTCAAACACTACATTCCAGTAACGCCTGTAGCCGTCATCACCTACCGGCGGCTCGACGTGATAGCGTTTGTACAATGCCTTGGCCACATGCCGATTGCAAGCTGTAATCGTCTGCTGATAAATCGTCGGCCCGTCTTCAGAAAAGTAAGCAGCGATAGCCGTCGCCGTTGACTGCGCATCCTTTTGACGGTACACAAAATAAACCATGTTCAACGCCTGTTCATTAAAAATGTGCGGATTCTTAAGGGCCGCCGTCCACTGTTCAACACTTAATTTTAAAATATCCTGACACTGCCATGCAGTCATATGAACGCCTCTTTTTTTCCTGCGAATAGATGAGATGCTCAGCACCGCCGAACGTGCCGCGCCTCAAGTTCAAGCAGCGCCCGTTTCATGTCAAGGCCGCCGCCGTAACCGACGAGACGGCCGCTGCTGCCAATCACGCGGTGGCACGGAACGACAATGATCAGCGGATTACGGTGATTGGCCATGCCGACCGCACGGCAAGCTTTCGGATTGCCGGCAGCTTCCGCAATCTGCCTATATGTTCGTGTTTCACCATAAGGAATTCGGCGCAGGGCCGACCAAACGCTTTGTTGAAACGGCGTGCCTTGCGCGATGCACGGCAGATCAAACACCTGACGCCGCCCGTCAAGGTACTCACTGATCTGCTGATAGGCCGTCTCAGAAAGTGATGAACGTTCACTGGGCACATCCGCTTGATCGATGCGGTCAAGACACACAATCGCCTGATCAGTATAGCCGACTTTCAGCAACCCAAAGGCAAACGGATAGAAGGCATAATGCGTCATTGGTGATGCTCCCTCCGATACACGGCCGGCGGGCGTCCCGTCTTCCGCGTGAACAGGCGATAAAATCCGGATAATCCGTCAAAGCCGACCGCCGCCGCAATGTCCGGTATCGGTCGATCGGTCATCCTCAGCAACCGGCGAGCTTCCGCAAGCCGCATCTGACACACATAACCGTGCAGTGTCATGCCGGCTTCCTGCCGGAACACGGCAGAAAGCCGGCGAGCTGAGCCGGCAATGCGGAGAGTGCCCCCTTATTGGTGAATGAATGAGCCAGCACGGCCTTGGCACATTGCGCCAGCTCAGCAGCCGGACGGTACACGGGCAGATCGCTTCGGCACCGTTTGCACGGACGAAATCCCGCCTTAACGGCTTGTGCCGTTGACGAAAAAAAACGCACATGCTCGCGCAGCGGCAGCTTCGACGCACACGACGGACGGCAGAAAATGCCAGTCGAGCTGACGGCATAGACAAATCGACCGTCATAAGACGCGTCGTTCCGACCAACTGCCTTCCACTTCTCTTCATCGGTCATCTCTTCGCTGCCTCCCGTTTTTCTTAGGCGCATAATCGCGCATCCCGGCAATTGCGCCGCCCGAGATTGCCCACAAATACAGACTGGCCACCGTGCCGTAGGGAGAATAACGCTTCGCATATTTAGCAAAAGTCCGCCGGTCGATGGCACGGTGATGATAGAGCATACGCATGCCGCGCTGAATGGCCAGATCACCGAAGCTGACAACGTCGGGCCGCTGCAAACAAAAAATCAGCAACATTTCAGCCGTCCACACGCCGACTCCTTTCAGCGCGGACAGTGCCTCGATCACGCCTTCGTCTGGCAACCGCCTGATCGCTTCAATATCGAAACGCCCGCTGCTCACCCGTTCAGCAAAGTCTTTAATATAACCCGCTTTTCTGAACGATATGCCGATGTGCTGCAAATCTTCTGGCGGTAGCGCCGCCACCGTATCGGCATTCACCACACCAGCAGCCGCACGCAAGCGCTGCCAGATCGTCTCCTGCGCACGTGTCGAAATTTGCTGACCAATGATATGATGGATGACCGAGGCAAACAGATCTTCATCGACCGCGCGTTCAATCTGCCCGATTTGATCAATCGCAGCGCCAAGCCGCGCATCGCGTGTTTTCAGATAATCCATTTCCACGCCGCCGTAAGCAAAATACAAAAAAGCACCCCCGTTGCTGCCATTATAACACGGACATGCCTGCCGTTTCTTCTTCATTTCGGTCATTCAATTCGGCGCATGCAATCTGTCTGTATTGACCGACTAACGGGCGTCACACACCTGTAAGAACGATATTCCCCTTTGCACAACCACCCCGGGTTCCTCCGCCACGACCGCGGTGTAAGACCGTCATGTTCACCCTGTGACAGCAGATGTGCAGCGGCGCACAGGTCGCCGGCCAAGGGGCGCTGTTCCCTCTTGACACACCTCTCGCCGGCAGTCCGTCGTCGTGATGCCGCCGCTGTGCGGCTGCCCGATAGATAGGCCCTAATTCATGTACATCGTTAGCAAGAGCCATCTCTTCTAGTTTGCCTGCACGTCCATCTGACAAGGAAACGTTGACAAAATATCGCTATGCACTGCACATGTTGGTCAACTGCGCCTGTCATTCCCATATGAGCACCCGATCTAGCATTGACATTTTTGTGAAAACGTTATACGATCACTGAAGTGGAATACGAAATTCCATGTTGGGTCTTAATTCATGCTTGTGACGCTCATCAGCAAACCGTTGACCGCGCCGCTTTTAATAAGATAGGGTGCCGGTGTCGCAGGCGTCTCACGCTTTGATCGTTTGGTCGCCCAATAGCCTGTTAATGGACTTTGCTCTAATTGCTGAACAAAATAAAAGTAAGCTAACCACGAAGGTAGCATGCTGACGGTGTAGTCAGTCTTTTCGTGGTTTTTTATTATGCTCATTTGGAGGAGCAGGCCGATGAAAAAAAGATTAAAAAAGGATTGGTTTCCTTATTATTGCGGAACACTCGTCATACATATCATTGGGTTCTCTTTCCTGTTCATCGCCTCTGCCCGTTCGCCGTTTCTGCTCGGACTCGGCATTCTGGCTTACACACTGGGGCTGCGCCATGCCTTTGACGCTGACCATATCGCAGCAATTGACAACACGGTACGCAAACTGATCCAGCAAAAAAAGAAACCACAGGGCGTCGGATTCTACTTTTCCCTCGGCCACTCCACTGTCGTTTTCTTAATGGCGGCAGCCCTTGGCCTCTCGGTCAGCTGGGCAGAGAAGCACTTGCCCCTGTTCGAACAGGTCGGCGGCATTGTCGGTTCCGTTATATCCGGTGCTTTTCTCATCCTGATCGCTGTGTTTAACTTGTTTATTTTGTTTGACTTGGAGAAAATGTTCAGAAAACTGAAGCGCCATGAGTTTGATCAGCAGAAATTCGAAGATCTGCTGCTTTCCCGCGGTTTTCTTGCCAAACTGTTCGGCCCGCTCTTCAAACTTGTGAACAGCAGCTGGCAAATCTATCCGATCGGCTTTTTATTCGGCCTCGGCTTCGATACGGCAACAGAGGTTGCTTTGCTTGCACTTTCGGCCGGTGCGGCAAAATCGAATTTGTCGATGATCGGCCTGCTCGCGCTGCCGATTCTGTTTGCCGCAGGCATGAATGTCATGGATACGACAGATTCTGTCATGATGTCCGGCGCGTACACATGGGCTTTCGACACGCCTGTGCGCAAAGTGTATTACAACTTGACGATCACATCCGCATCGGTGCTGGCAGCGGTCTGCATTGGCGTCGTTGAACTGCTGCAAGTCGCCGCGACCGTCCTGAATTTGAAGGGAAATTTCTGGAGCTGGTTACAAAGCATTGACTTTAACTGGCTCGGTTATGCCCTTGTTATTCTGTTCATCGGTTTCTGGGGACTTTCCTACTTTATATGGAAACATTTTCAGATCGAGCAGCGCTGGAATCAATCGAATTTGTGACGGCGTGATCGACCGGGCTGCTCAAGTGCAGGACGTGCGGGGAGGCGTGAGAGTTTACATCAGAATGGAGGCAGGCGCGCCGCGAGATGTGTTTAAAATCAGTGATCGCCAAACCAGACCTCACAGCCCAAGCATCCGTAGGCAGTCAAGTGCACTCTCGCGAGAGTGTTCAAAATGGATGGCGCCTCTTAAAGCGGGCAGAACATCCTCACCCCAGCAAGTGATCTCCACTCTCATGACTGCACTTAGTATTCGTTAACAAAGCCTTTGACTTAATCACAAATACTGCCGTCAACAAGACGCTCCGAACGTTCACTAAAACGTTCGGCCTGAAAAAGTGTCAGCTTTCACGCCCTTCGGCACACACATGCCTTCTTAACGCTTGACCGTAAGCACTCAATAAAAAATATTTGATACACTTGTGCAATGGGCCTATTTAATTGATGAATGGCTGTAAATATAAAATTCTTCTTGGCTTAATTGATATTTTTTTTCCTTTGGCTCGAATAATTTATCATATTCGCCCGCATTCTTTGGGTTAATTTCAAACACTGGGCTTTCATAAAACGTCCATTTTTTCCCATCCGGATTAAAAGGCTTCAGCTCCTTCACCAGCATTGCTGAAGGAAAAGCATTGCCTTTTACACAGATATTGTATTTTTTGCAGCTTTTAAATCCTCTTGTAATATAATGACTTGGACTACCAAATATGACTATTGTATCGTAACCCATTTCTAAAGCTTTGGCAGACGAATGGGCTAACAAGGCTTTCCCTATTCCATTCCTCTGATATGCGGGTAACACGCTGAAGGGCCCGAATGTGACTATGTCTTTCTTGTACCCCGTTTCATCCACCAATTCTGACTTTGTATAAATAATATTGCCGACAAAATGCCCATCAATTTCTGCCACAAAGTCTAATTGTGGAATATAGTCCTCATGTTGACGCATGACATGGAGTAAGTAGTGTTCATCGCATCCAGGATAATTCAAATTCCAAAATGCTTCTCTTGTTAATTCTTCTACCGCTCTATAATCATTTTTTGACTCATTTCGAATGACTAATTTATCCATGTATTTAATTCTCCTTAAAGATTATGGTATGTCAACACTAAATCGAACAAATTTTTAAAGGTACTGCATCTTGTATTCAGTCGGCGTAAGATCATCCAGTGACCCATGGATGCGAATATTATTGAACCAGTGCACTCACGTCCTGAAAGAAGTTGCTCAGAGGGATAATTAAAACACGGATGCCATTATGCAAGATTTATTCCAGCCTCTGGCATCAAATGTCGTACCAATCAAAAAAACGTCAAAACGAACTGAAATGCAGCCGGAAAAATAACAAAAACTATCGAGAACAATCGAATTTGGCTAAATGAAAAAACCTCTAAAACCGCATCATATCAACGATTTCAAAGGCTTCTCAAAAACTATAGCATCTTATTAGTGGAGACGGTGGGAGTCGAACCCACGTCCAGAAACATCGTAATTTAAGTGTCTACGAGCGTAGTCTGCGCATTAGCCTTTCGCTTCGGCGTCGGCCCGCAGACGGGCTTTCGCGAAGCTATCCCGATTGTTCTCTTCCTTAGCCTTCAGGATGCAGACGTCCGGCGTATCCCACTAGAGTGAGTCCCCGATCCTACCACATGGGCGATGAAGGGAGGGACCGCTAAAGCTGATTAGGCAGCTAAAGCGAGGTTGTTGTTAGCTTTGCCAGTTAATGGCTTTGGCGTTTTAACGAGGCCGACCCCCTCGGCTCGCCGCTTAAATCCGACCTGCCCCTGTCGAATCCGAAACGTCCCCAAGGGCATTGCTGCAGTCTGTTCAATGACTTGATGTAGTTCAAATATTTTATCACAAAATCATTTGTGAATCAAGATATAATCTTCTCGTGTACGGCCGGCAACGTGTGGTTCTGCCCTGCTATTGCCCATGGCGAAAAGCACGCGCCATCTCCCGCTCGGCCGTTTGCTTTTTCAATGTTTCCCGTTTGTCATACATTTTCTTGCCGCGCCCGAGACCGATCAGCACTTTGGCAAAACCGTTTTTTAAATACACCTTCAGCGGCACGAGCGCGTAACCCGGCTGGTCAGCTGCAGCGCCCAGCTTGTGAATTTCCTTTTGATGCATGAGCAGCTTGCGCGTACGCAGCGGTTCGTGATTGTAGCGGTTGCCCTGCTCATAGGTGCTGATATGCATGTTGTAGAGAAAGGCTTCGCCGTTCTCGATGCGGGCAAACGCGTCCTGAATGTTGGCCTTGCCGCGCCTGATCGACTTAATCTCCGTGCCTTGCAGCACAATGCCAGATTCAACGGTTTCTTCAATAAAATAATCATGGTGTGCCTTACGATTCTGCGCAAGTACACGTGCTTCTTCTTTTGCCATATTCCCACCTGATGCAGGCACATGTTGCACGATGCCTGCCTTTTTTCAATTTTAATCGTCTTGCCGTGTGTTTCCCGGCCGTCTAACGTCGCGATGCTCACCGGTCCGTCTTCCCGCTGCGAGTGCCATGCAGTTCATGCCGAATACGCCGCAGCCTTAAGCCATACCACCGTGTATGTGGAGCGCTCAGCCGCGCCCTTTTCGCGGTATCAGATCAAGCAGAAAAAGAACCGCAGTAAAGGCAGCAGCAGTCAACAACATGTCATCCGCCGAATGTGGCCCCGTCCCTGCCACCTGATACCAGGTCCATTGAACGGCAAAGGCAGCAGCACAAATTAGAACATATTTGCCTATTTTTCTAATTAAAGCATTCACTTGGTTTGATGGCTCCTTCCATTCTTGACTGAGTACAATACGTGAGCGTGCGGCGTGCACACATCGATTTGGCGCAAATACACAGTTCTTCAACGGTCGAGTGACTTCGGCTCGGCAAGCACGTCGTAGATGGCGCGCGCCACGCCGTTGTGTTTGCAGTCGAGCGTCACGCGTTTGCACTGCCGCTTAACGGCCTCATCTGCATTGCCCATCGCGACCGGCATGCCGGCAACGGCAAACATCGACAGATCGTTGTAATTATCGCCGATGGCCATGACCTCCTCAAGCGGAATACCGAGATAGTGCGCCAAGTGATCGAGCGCATTACCCTTTGAGACGTTTGGAGCCATAATCTCAAAATTACCGACACCGCTCGAAACGATGCTGAACCGGTGGACTTTTTCGTACGTCTGCCGGGCGTTCGCCAATTTCTTGTCGTCGTATGAGCAGACAATGATCTTGCGAATGTCTTCACCGGACGCCTCAATCTCGCGCCAGTCGTCATAAAGTCGGTAAAAAACTTTTTTGCGACCGGCAGCACCCTGAAAGCCGATTGAACGGTCCTCATGGATGCCAAGGCGTGTCAATTCCTCCTCCAGCCAATTCAGTCCTTCACTGGGCACAAAGATCTTGTTCTCCGTCGTTACACCGATATAATAATGGCCGCGTGTGAGCTCGTCGGTTATGCGCAGCGCTTCCGCACGGTCGAGATAATCCGCGCCGAGCAACTGGCCGTCGATTGTATGGATGGTGGCCCCGTTCGTCCCAATCACGTGACAATTCAGATCTGCATCCTTCAACAAACTGTGAATGTCAAAAAACGCTCTTCCCGATGCAATGACAAGCGTCACCCCGCGCGAACGCGCATAGCGCAGTGCTTTCAAATTCTCCCAGCTGATCTCATGCTGCCGATTCAAAAGTGTGCCGTCAAGGTCGGTTGCAATCAGTCGAATCATGCCCTTGTTCCCCCTCGTCCTAATAGCACTTGTATTTCTACACACGATCCCGCCGCGCAAAATCAATAAAAGGACATTTATCAACCCGTTGAGGCAACTCAGTATACTGAAATAGCCTGGCATTACCAAGATAGATAACACCGTTCAGTGGTTCAGACTTTAAGCAGCACCGATCCTGACCACATGCGTATTCGGCTGTTATCTCTTTCTTTGTACGTTAAGAAAGTATATAGATTTCAGTAGGACTAAGTATAAGAAGAACTGAGGGCCAGCCGTCGTCCAAGGAGTTGGCAGAACCAAGTTGTTCTAACAAAACCCATTTTCAAATGTAAGTTATTCGCAATGAATAGATAAAGGGATTGTTCCCATCCGTCGACAGCGGACAATGACATAATATCTTGTGAGAAGTCATCTTTATCAACAATAACTTTCTTGCCATTGACGGAGCCGCGCAGCACCTTCACCGATTGCACGCCTCTCCGTTCCCCCTTGTTGGGCCAATAATTGGTCCGTTTTTATAAGGACAGCCTGATAAAGAGTGGACTGCCAACTTTGATCCGCACGGCGTGAGCGTGCTTGAAAACGTGTAAGTTTTGATGCAGGACAGTCGACCCGACCAAAACCAAACACAATCGTACCTTTGCATTGAACGTTTTGAATAGAGCCGTTGCCCGGCGGTCGCGCCAGCGTTTTACACAGCGTTTCTCGCAAGGCGTACTAAATATTTTCCGGCTCATGTTCCGGCGGCAGCAAATCTTCGCCTGTCATTTCGCAGCGACGAATTTTCCGTGAGGAGTCCCAATCAACCACCACACAGTTATTCTTTGGTGTCGTTTCGCTTCCCGCGCCGGCTTATCGCATGCAGCGCTCTCGACGTATGGTTTTATTATAGCAAATTTCACGTCCACCTTCTCCTCTTGTTGGAAAAACTTAGCATCCTCAGACCCTTTAAGACAACAGTACTGCGCGAGTCCTCTCAGGAAGGTTAAAATCTGCCGGGTCCCGCTCGGTACGCTGATCCCGCAAAGCGCTCTCACGCCTGCACGCCTATATTTAATGATTTAAAGGTCGCAGAATCTTTTAGACTTTCTTAGCTTTTCTTAGACATGGTTCCGCTGAAATCTATATACGTTCCTATTGTATAAAAAAGCCATGCACGGGATGTCATGGCTTTTGCTCACTTATTCTTTTCACGCGACTGCAAATGCGGCCGGTTGCTGAAAGCGCGATCTTGGCGGCCGCCTCCCTTATTCGCGCCGGGTTTGCCGTTGTAGCGGCGACCTCCGGCGTTGCCCCCCGGCTTGCTGGCATTGCTGCGCGGCCGCTGCGAAGCGCCGCCGGGTGCTTTATTCTGAATAATCGTCGGCCGCGACTTGCGCACGCGCGGCTTTTGCGGCTTCATGCCGACAACTTCGAAGTCAACGGCATGCTCGTCAAGATTCACATCCAGCACACGCACTTGAATCTGATCGCCGATGCGGTACAGATGGCCGCTGCGCTCACCAATCAGCGCCATGTTTTCTTCACTGTAACGGTAATAGTCATCGGTCAGATAGCTGATGTGCACGAGCCCTTCGATCGTATTCGGCAACTCGACAAACAGGCCAAAGTTCGTGACGCCGCTGATCACACCGTCAAACGTCTCTCCGATTTTATCCTGCATGAATTCTGCTTTCTTCAAGTCATCGGTATCGCGTTCAGCCTCAACTGCGCGCTGCTCGCAGAGTGAGGTATGGCTCGCAATTTCCGGCATCTTCGCCTTCCAGTAGTCCTGCGTCGCCTCATCAGTCTGATGTTCAAACACGTACTTGCGCAGCAGGCGGTGCACCGTCAAATCCGGATAACGGCGAATCGGTGACGTGAAGTGCGTATAGTAATCGGTCGAGAGGCCGAAGTGCCCGAGACACTTGTTGTCATATTTCGCTTTAGCCATCGAGCGCAGCATCACCGTGCTGATCACCGCTTCCTCAGGCTTGCCCTTGACTTCGGCAAGCAGCTTTTGAAGCGTGCTCGGATGGATATGTTCCGGCGACCCCTTCAGGACATAACCAAAGTTGCGGGCAAAGTCAAAGAACTTTTTCAGCCGGTCCGGATCAGGTTCTTCGTGAACGCGGTACAGGAACGGCAGGCGCATCCTCTCCACGTGCTCGGCCACCGTTTCGTTGGCAGCGAGCATGAAGGACTCGATCATCCGCTCGGCAATCGTTCGTTCGCGAATGACGACATCAACCGGCTTGCCCGTCTCATCGACAATAATCTTCGCTTCCGTAAAGTCAAAGTCGATGGCACCGCGGGCATTGCGCCGCTTCTCGAGAATGCCGGCAAGCTCGCCCATCAGATCAAAGAACGGAATCAACTCGCGGTACCGGTCGAGTACCGACTCGTCCTCGCGCTGCAAAATTTTCCTGACATTCGTGTAGGTCATGCGTTCAGTGCTGCGAATGACCGACGGAAAAATTTCATGCCCGGCGATGAGGCCCTCCGGCGTGATTTCCATTTCGCAGCTGAGCACGAGCCGGTCAACGCCGGGATTCAGACTGCAGATACCGTTCGAGAGCCGATGCGGAATCATCGGAATGACGCGGTCGACAAGGTAGACGCTCGTGCCGCGCGTGTAGGCCTCCTCATCAAGCATTTGGCCTTCACGGACGTAATAACTGACGTCGGCGATATGAACGCCGAGCTGATAATTGCCGTTCGCCAGCTTCTTGACTGTAACGGCGTCGTCGATGTCTTTCGTGTCTTCACCGTCAATTGTCACAATCGTTTCACCGCGTAAATCGCGGCGGCCGGCAAGATCGGCCTCACTGATCGCATCGGGAACGGCTTCCGCTTCCGCCATCACTTCCGGCGGATACTCGAGCGGCAGCTCATGCTTATAAATAATCGAGAGAATATCGACGCCCGGATCATTTTTGTGTCCGAGAATCTGCGTCACCATACCCTCTGCATTTTTGCGTCCTTCGGGATACTTTGTAATCTCAGCGACGACTTTATGACCTTCCATCGCGCCGTGTTCCGCGTTCTCCGGAATAAAAATGTCATTTGTAATCCGATTGTCATCAGGAATGACAAAGCCAAAATGCTTGCCCGCGTTGTATGTGCCGACGATTTTCTTCACCGCGCGCTCAAGAATGCGGATGACGGTGCCCTCCGCGCGGTCGCCGCGTGCCTCATCTTTTTTATAAGACACACGCACGACAACAGTATCGCCATGCATCGCGCCATCCAAATCATTTGGGCCGACAAAGACATCGTCAAGCTTGTCATCCTCCGGCACAATAAATGCGAACCCTTTTTGGTGCGCCTGTACGCGCCCTTTCATCAGGCTCATCTTCTCCAGCAAGCCGTACCGTTCTGAACGCGTACAGACGATCTGCCCTTCTTTTTCGAGTTCATTTAATGCCTTAACAACGCTTGCGATGTCATCGCTCTGCTTGGCGTCAAGTGCTTCCTCCAGCTCGATCAGCGTCATCGGCCGGTAGACTTCGTCGCGCATAAAGTCAAGAATCTGCTGCGCGTATGGTTGTGTCATGATAGACCTCCTTATTCACTCGGACCAGTTCAGACTGGCTAAAAAGTCCGCAATATCTTGATAAACGTGTTGCCTTTCCGGGCCAAGCGTAATGACATGTGTTGATTGTTCATACCATTTGAGATGCTTAACGGCTGAGGAGACCGCCTGATAAATTTTAAATGCGTTGCCGCTGTCAACCATTTCATCGCGACGAGCCTGGACAATGAAGAGGGGGGCGATAACTTCAGAAAGGTGACGCTGAACGACGCGTACTTCCCGGTCGATCGAGGCAATAAATGCCGGCAATTCAGCACGGATCGCCTCAAGTTGATCTGCTATCTCTTCATCGCCGATGCCGGCATAGCGCTTCAGTTTTTCTGCATAGCGGAGCACGCCGGCGCTTAAGCGCTCAGCGCTGCTCACGACGGCCGGTGCACACATCGGCACGATGCCCTTTACAGCAAAAGTGTAACCACATTTCAGTGAAAATAGCCCGCCGATCGACAGCCCGCAAACAGCAATCTCGCTGTAGCCTTTGGTGCTCAGCTCACCGTAAGCACGCCGTACGTCCTGCCACCAGTCGGCCGGCGAACTCCTCAGCAGCGCTTCGGGCGTCGACGCATGACCGCGGTATTGCGGTGCATAACATGTATAGCCACGCTGGCGCAAAAAAAGACCGAGTTGGTGAACATCGATGGAGTTACCTGTCAAGCCATGCAGCAGCAGCACGGCACGCGGCCCCTCCTCATAGAAAAAGGGGCTCGGCAAGCGAATCCGCACCGCAATCCCCCCTTGTCAACCGCCGCGCGCACGAGACGTTCCCGCGCTTTTGCGCTACCGGACAATTACCTTGAAAAACAAAACCGGAGAGGCGATCCCTTGACTCGAACCGCTCTTCCGGTTTTTATTTAAAATAATAGCCCAGCAGGAAGGCTGCTAGAAAAAAAAGTACCGAAAAGAAAATAGTCAAGCGGTTGAGCCCGACTTCAATGCCGCGAGCCTTCTGTTTGCTGAATAATTGCTCAGCGCCGCCGGTAATCGCCTCAGACAATCCGTCACTCTGTCCCCGCTGAATCAGTACAAGTGCAATCATCATGCAAGCAGAAACAATCGTTACAACAACCAATAGCATATGCATTCGAAACACGCACCCCAGTTCTGCAAAACCGCCAAAAATTATAAAGTGCGTCGCGGCCAGACAAGGGTCATGATTCTGACAGACCACACCCTCTGGTCAAGCTTATCCGAACACACTCCGTATCTTTATAATGTATCATATGCCTGATGGAAGAGCAATAGAAAGCAAGAAGCTCTTTATCGTATGGTTCCCCGCTGCGTTGCTGAATGAGCCGTGCAACAGAATCATTCTCGCGCTATCAATGCCGGCACGCCTGATATTGATCAAAAAACAATATATCCCATGCCGCAACAGTTGAAATTGTTTTCAGCAAGCCGCCATACCATGCATCATGGCAGCGGCAGAGCGTCCTCGCGGTGAAACCGGGCAGGCAATCGGCACGATTTGTTGTTGCCAGTCATGCGGCGATCGGCGCAGGCGGCCCATATGGCTCGCAATTGTAGCGGCATTCAGCGGTCACTCAAAGCAACGCTGTCCGAAGAAAGGCCGGATTCCATTCGGCACGCCAATATCTTCACCACGCGTTTATGAACGCGCCACCGACGCAGTAAGCCGACGTTTCCCGGCAGCGGCCTTTTCATAAGAAGCGGCAAGAATTTGCATCGGATGCCTCACTGGTTTGTCTGTCAGCTGATCGAGCTGGTTCTTACACATGCCGCATTCCGTCACAGTCACGCTCGCATCCAGTTCGGATACCGCATCGGCCATTTCTTTGCCGAGCTGCATTGATATGGAATACTTTTCCTTTTTGAAGCCAAATGTCCCGCACTGTCCGCAGCAACCGCTGCCGAGATCCTGAATCTGATAGCCGGGAATCAGTTCAAGTATGTCAAGCGCCGGTGAACCGATCGACTGCGCCCGCAAGTGGCACGGCGTGTGATAACCCGCTGTCTCCTCAACCGAGGCCAATTGTTCGTTCAGTTCACCTGTCTCTTTCAGCATTCGAACGTATTCGCCGGCATCATACACGTGTTCGGCCAGCTGCTTGGCATCCGCTCCGCCGACGAGCGACAAGTATTCTTTTTTCAGTGCCAGACTGCAACTCGTGCATGTTGCGACAACATCATAGCCGCGGCGCACATAGGCGAGCAGCTGCCGTGTGTTGAATTCAGCGTTCTTGCGTGCCTGCTTCATTCGTCCGTTAGCCATCATCGGTACTCCGCAGCATTTCTGTGTCGGCTTGATGACTTCAATGCCGTTGAAGCGCATGACTTTCAGAAAGCTCTCGCCGACCTCAGGTGCGTTGTATGTCGCGTAGCAGCCGGCGAAATAAGCAACCTTTCTCATTGATTGATTGGATTCAGCCGGGTGACTAGCGCCGCGCGCCGCGCCGGATCTGCTGAACGTCCGGTTTAGCGTTTTGAAGCGATAAGCTGGAAATTGACGATCGGCGGCAATATGCATCGCTTGCTGCATAATCAGACGCACAGGTTTGATTTTCATTGTCGCGTTCGTGATCGGCGCAAAGGTGGAAGCAAGTTTGCCGACAAGTTCTGCATTGCTCAGTACGAAATCGCGAAACGGTGTCCCTTTTTTCTCGGTGTGTATCATTTTTGCGTAGGCCATCAGCGATGCTACATGGACATTCTCCGGACATGACAGTTCGCAGTTGCCGCATAATGTGCAGTAATCGACACGGGCGTCATCAATCCCCGCGCGGCTCGACACGAACCGGCGCAGTTCAGGGCCGAGATGCTTCGGGCCGCCAAAAGCAAGGGTATGTTCAGATACAGGGCATTCGGCGACACAGGCATTGCACTTCAGACACTTTTCATATGAATCGTCAAGCAAGCTCAATTCAGGCATGACTGACACTCCCCTCTTTCATGCGCATGACAGCGCCAACCGTGCGGTAAACGCTCAGCAAATTGTACATGCCGCCGGTAATACCGTATATCGTTTCCTGCAAACCACAGGCGGCGCCGGTTGTCCAGACATTCGCAGGCGTCTCTAGCGGCCGTCCGAAGCCATCGACAGTAAGGCCAAGCGCTGTCTCCCGGCACGCACCGGCCAGCATCTCTAAACCGCCGCCGAGGACGCCGCCGGTCGCCAGCACGAAATTGTCAGCAGCAAGCGCCTGTTCACGACCACCGGAGCGGTAACGCACACTTGTTACCCGCCCGCCCTCATCATCTGCCGCAAAGACGGTCGCGTCGAGATAGAAACGCACGCCGAGGCGGACAGCCAGCTGTCGAAGCCCGCGATAAAGGCGGAAGGCTGCCGCGTTCGGCGGCAATCCTGCCGCTTCTGTCATCGGCGTGCCAATGCCGGTCATGAGATCGCGCCAGCTGTGAACGCCAAGCGCCGAAGGAAAGACGAGCAGATCAGCGCCGGCCGATGTAGGCTTCTCGGAGAGGACCGTCATGATCCGCTGGCGAAGCGCCTCATCGTCATCCAGCTGACGGGCGATATCCAGCTGCGTCAGCGTTCGCTGCGTCTGCAATCCGAGGTCAATACTCATGTGCTTCACGTCGGCGTGCGGAAGGTCACGGCCAAGATTGGCGGCGACAAATGCCGGCTGAAAGTCTGTCAATCCGTCAAAGCCGACAACGGTTATTTTTTCTGCCCCGGAGACGGGCAGAACGCTTACCGGGTAGAGCCCCGTCTTTTTCAGACGGCCGGAGCCGGAAATGACCGTTGCAGCATGCAAGGCATCGCCGGCATACGGACAAGCCGCCGCTTTTGCAGTGGCCTTGAATCGATCGACCGCTGCTTCAAGATGACCCGGGGCAGCGTCATCCAACTGATGCAGCTGCATCCAGCGCTCCATGCCGGCATCCGAACCGGGAATGAGATCAAACAGCCCGCTTGACTGGACGATCTTGCCGGTTCCGGAAGCCGCGAGTGCCACCGTTCTTCCTTCCTCACGCAGCCATATCGCCGTCAGCAGACCGGAGAGTCCTTCACCAATCACTGCGCAATCATACATGAGCGATCTCCTCCTCTTCTTTTAGTCCAAGCGACACGCGATAGATGGCTTCCATGAGCTGAAGCTGTTTGGCCGTCTCCCCGGTTGCGACGACCGCCATACCTTTTTTTCGCTCCGCCAATGCGCGCTGAAGCGATCGACAGGCGGCCTCAGCTGTCACTTTTCGATGCTTGACTGCCAGTGCGGCGGCGCGGAACTGACAAAACGTGCCCTGGCACGGTCCCATGCCAAGCCGCGTGCGCCGACGTATATCGCCAAGGCGGAAATGCCCATCTGGAGGCAGAGCCGCCTGAATTTCTGCCCATGTGACCTGCTCACACTCACAGATAGTTTGCGCACCGGCTTTATCGTTCAGTTGTTTGGCGATATCCGGCGCGTGAAGACCGGCCCAGCTGCCGAGTTTCGTACGTGCGGCCGGTGAGAGTTGCCTGCTCGTTTCAAAGCGCTGCGTTCGGCGACCGGCAACAGCGACATCCGCTGTTTGGCAACTAGCGCTGCTGCCGAGTTTTGCACAAACAAGATCGACCGTTTTTTCGGCCATCAGCCGGAACGTCGTTAATTTTCCGCCCGTGATCGACACAATGCCGCCCAGTCCGTCACGTTCTTCGTGGTCGATGAGCGCCATACCGCGTGTGACGTTGCGGCCGCTGCCGCCGTCGGCTACGCTATCGACCTGATACAGCGGGCGACTGCCACTGTATGCGCGAATGATGCGCAGTTGGTCAATCGTGGGAATCAGCGCGCGGCCGATCGCCAGCATGCCTTCAAGTTCGGCACGCTCAAGTGATGTATCATCGGGATCCTCGACATTAATACCGGTTGTTCCAAAGATTGTCACATCGTGAGCCGGAACAAATATATCACCGTCACCCGGCATTCTCAGCCGGTTAATCACTCGGTGGTTAAACCGGCGATTGAAGACAACCAGCATGCCTTTATTATTAATCAGCGTGAACGGCAGACCGGCCAGCTCGGCAATCTGCTTCTCCCACGGGCCGGCGGCATTGACAACGATGCTCGCCCGTACTTCCGTCTCCTCTCCGCTCGCCTCGTCCCGGCAAACGAGACCGGTCACGCGCGCGTTCTGAACGAGCAGCTGCCTCACGCGATGATACGTCAGCATTTGTGCGCCGCGGCGCACTGCGTCAGCAGCCACGTCAACAAGCAGCGTGAAGTCGTCGACCGCTGCGTCAGGCACCGCGTACACGGCCTCAGCCCGTTTGTTCAGCAGCGGTTCGGCGGCGAACGCCTCAGCAAGCGGCACTTCGGAAACCGGGATGCCGAGTGACCGGCAGGAGGCCAGCCAGTTTGATGCATAGCCGTCTTCGTCCTCCGGCAGCTTGACAAATAACCCCCCCGTTTTCTCGATCGAGCCGGGAACCGTTCGCTTAATAATTAAATTTTCATGATAGCTCTCCGCCGCTGCCTCCGGATCGCGCACCGCGTAGCGGCAGCCGGAGTGAAGCAGACCGTGATTGCGCGTCGATGTTCCGTGTCCGAGATCTCCTTGTTCGATCAGCAAGGCGCGGATCCCGCGCAGTGCCAAATCCCGCAGAACGCCGACACCGGTGACTCCGCCGCCGATGACTGCTACGTCCGTTTCCACAATCGTTCTCATCCTACGTCCTCCCTTTTTTCAAACATCGGGTTCACATGTGTCATGTTTTGTTTTGGGCGATGTGCCTGTCTGTTTTGCTGCTTTTTCACCCATCTTCCCGACCGTTGTCTCTCGGATCGCCCTGTCATTTATCCAGATCAGCCGGGGCTGTTCGCAAGCCAGAGCGCCTGCTACCGCGCAAAAAACCGCAAAAACAAACGAGACTCTGTCTCTTGTTTTTGCGGTTTTCTCATGCAAACAAACCGAATACTATTATGTTTTCAATACCTTCATTATACGTGCAAAGCGCTTACATATCAAGCGTTTTAACCGATTTTGAACTGATGGATTCCGCAGCGGCGCCGCACTTTACAAGGCCCTGTTCTTTATCCTGCCGCGCGGCTTACCGTCAAACCGTTGCATTCAATTCGCGTTCTGCCGCCGCCAGACGCCGCTGCCGGCGCCGGTAAGCAAAGCCGCATACAGAAACGCAGACCTCATAAAGCAGCAGCAGCGGAACAGCGACAAGTGAATGCGAGACGAAGTCCGGCGGTGAAATCATCGTCGCCAGGATGACAAGTCCGAGATAGGCCATCTTTCGCATCTTTCGCATGCGCTTCGGTGACAGGATGCCGAGACTCGTCAGAAAAACGACAACAACCGGCAGTTCAAACAAAATGCCGAACGGCAATACGAGATTAACCATGAACCCAAAATACTTATCCGTCGTAAACAGCATGCTGAACATCCCACCGTTAATGCGGACCAAGAAGTGAAAAATATTCGGAAACACGACAAAATAGCCGAATGCCACTCCGCCGACAAAAAGCAAAAAAATAAAGGGAATATAAGAAAGGGAAAAACGGCGCTCACGCGGCGTCAGCGCCGGCGCAACGAACCGCCACAGCTGCCAGAGGATGACCGGCAATGTCAAAGTAATCGCCATGAAGCCGGCAATCATAAAGTAGACCTTAATAATGTCAGTCGGCCCAAGAACAATCAACTTCGTCTGAATATGCGTAAGGTTGGCAATCAGGAAGCGATAGAGACGCTGAACAAAGAAAAGCGAAAACGCAAAACTGGCAACAAAGACAACGAGTACAATAATAATGCGTTTGCGCAGTTCTTGTAAATGTCCCATCATCGCCATGCTGGTGTCCTGTTCATCTTGTGCCGCCACGGCCCTCACGCCCCCTCTTTATTTTTGCTCGTCTTTCACTGCCTCCGGTTTGACAGCTTCACTTTCCGTTACAGTCTTCTTTTTGTCGTCCTTCTCCGGTTCTTCCTCATTGACAAGTCCCTGCGTTGCCTTTTTAAATTCACGCAGCGTCCTACCGAAAGATTTGCCGATTTCGGGCAGCTTCGACGGGCCAAAGATGACCAGTGCGACAATCAGAATCATAATTAATCCCGGCACGCCAATGTTGAAAGGATTCATAGCCTGTTACACCCCTTTGAAATGGTATTCGAATGTATTTATCGTTTTACAGCCGTTGCCTTCTTCTTCCCGCCTTCAGCAAATGCGCGGCAACATCATTCCTGACAGGCGATGCAGACGCCGCTTGCTGCCCAGCGGTGTCTCCAGCAACAACCTGCCGCACGCTGCGCTGCTGACACGACCAATTTCCGCCGCGTGTTCCCCCTCGGGAAACGTGCGCAGAATAGACAGCACGCGCGGCGCATCATCCTTGGCCACGATGAGAAGCACCTTGCCTTCATTCGCCAGATAGAGCGGATCAAAGCCAAGAATATCACAGGCTCCCGTCACTTCATCGCGAATTGGCAGCGCAGCCTCCTCAAGTTCAATTGTTACGCTAAAGTCTTCTGCAATTTCGACGAGCGTCGTTGCCACGCCTCCGCGTGTGGGATCACGCATCATTTTCACATCCGCTCCCGCATTCAGAACAGCTTCGGTCAATCGGTTCACCGGCGCACAATCACTTTTTAAATCAGTTACCAGTCCGAGTTCACCGCGCGCGGCCAAAATGGCGATACCGTGATCACCGAGCGTCCCGCTCGTCAGAACGGCATCGCCCTCTGCGATGCGGGCGGGGTCAACCAGACGGTTCGCCGGCCGCACGCCGATTCCGGTCGTATTGATGTAAATCCCGTCCGCTCCGCCTTTTTCGACGACCTTTGTGTCGCCGGCAACGACCCGCACACCGGCCAACCGGGCCTCTTCGGCAAGTGACTCGACAATCTTGCGCAGGTCATCCAGCAAAAAACCTTCTTCAATAATGAAGCCGGCTGTCAAATAAAACGGCGTCGCCCCAGAAACCGCCAAATCATTAACCGTTCCGGAAACGGCAATTTTGCCGATATCACCGCCGGGGAAAAACAGCGGCTTGACAACAAAGCTATCCGTCGTGACAGCGACTTGACCGCCCGTCAATTCAAGAAACGAGGCATCAAAATGCGATTCGCTTGTATTGCCGAATGCATGGACAAAAATTTGCTGAATGAGCTGATGGGCGAGTTCGCCGCCGTCGCCGTGGGCCAATGTGACTTTGCGGTCCATGTTCTCACCCTTCCTTTCGCATGTAGGCATAGTGCGCCGAGCACGCACCCTCAGTTGAAACCATACAGGGGCCGATCGGATGCAGCGGCGTGCAGGCTTTGCCGAACAGCACGCATTCATCCGGCGTCGCAAGACCACAGATCATGTCACCGCAGCGGCACAATGTTTTTTTGGGCTCACCAACGGTAACATTGAATTTCTGCTTGGCATTAAAACGCACATACTTCTCGCGAATATCCAGCCCGCTCTTCGGAATGACGCCGATGCCGCGCCATGCCTCGTCGCACGGTTCAAAAAATTCATACATGATGCGCTGTGCGACAGGGTTGCCATACTCGCGAACGACACTTTTATAATTATTGACGATCGCCGGATGTCCGTCCTCAAGCATCTTCACCAGCTTATAAATCGCGCTGAGCATCTCGACCGTTTCAAAGCCGCTGATGACACCCGGCATTTGAAATTCATCGGCCAGAAATTGGTAGGCATGCTGCCCGAGCACTATGGATACGTGTCCTGGGAGCAAAAAGCCGTTAATACGCACGTGTTTTTCCGTCAGTAATGTACGCAGCACCGGCTGCACAAGCTTTGTCGTTGCCCACATCGTAAAATTAGTCAAATTTTTTCTGTCGGCAAGCTGGAGTGCCGCTGCCAAAACCGGAACCGTCGTCTCAAAACCAACGCCGAGAAAAACAACTTCCCGCGTCGGATTCTCCTCGGCAATCCGCACCGCATCAAGCGGTGAGTAGACAATGCGGATGTCGCGGCCTTCCGTCTTGGCACTCTGCAGCGTGCGTTTGGAACCGGGCACCCGAATCATGTCGCCAAACGTGCAGACGATGCGCCCGTCGGATTCAGCGACCTCAATCATGGCGTCAATTTGCTTCTGATCGGTCACGCATACCGGGCAACCGGGGCCGGAAAGCAGGCGTACATGCCCCTCAAGAATCAGTTTCACGCCACTTTTGGCAAGCGCCATCGTGTGCGAGCCGCACACCTCCATGAAGGTCGGCATCGTGCCGGTGCGCCGGCGATAACGGTCGGCCAGGTCAATGACGCGCTTGGCAAGGTCGCGGGCAACAGTCGGATCTTCCGGTTCAAACAGCGTTCGCACTGGCGATCTTCTCCCATTCTTTGATGCTGGCCTGCGCAAAGTCACGATCAATGATCGACATGCCCTGGCCGGCATGAACGATGATATAGTCGTCAATTTCAACTTCCGGTACAAAAATGATACCGACCTCCATCTTTGTTCCCATCACATCAACCCAAGCTGAATACTCTTTTTTTTCGATGACCTTTCCCGGAACCCCTACACACATTACTCTCATCCTCCTTATCGTTTCATCACGCATACCAAACCGTCGGCTGTTTCTTTTTATCGGCATATCAACCGGGTAGCCGCGCGCCCCGTGCAAGGATGCGTGTGCTTCTCCTGTATGATAAGAACGTACGGGCCTCTCAAGTGGCTTCAAGTACAAATATATCACGAATCAACAATTATGGGCGGCCGCAATCATGAGCTGTCCGACGCTGAGACCGCCGTCGCCCGCGGGAAAACGATGATGTCTATGCACAATGAATCCGTGCTCACCAAGCAGTTGCTCTAGCCGTGCGGCAAGCCGCTTGTTGTTCATGCTCCCGCCCGAGAGAACAACGGTTTTGCCAAGTTCCGGTTCGATATCTACCGCAGCGGTCAATACGCGGCAGCAGGCCTCGGCAACCGTCTCATGGAAACGGGCGGCAATGCAGGCATTGGTAATACCGTTCAAATGCTCGGAGACGATGCGGCGAATCATTGGCGAAAAGTCGATCGTCTGCAAAGCGCCGCCGTTTTCAAGTGTATACGGATACGCAGGCACCGCCGCCGATTCACCGATACAACAATCCTCGAGCTCAATAGCGGCCTGTCCGTCATAGTCTGCCTTTCGGCAAATGCCGAGCACCGCACTCACCGCATCGAACAGACGGCCGCATGTACCGGCAAGCGGTGCATTGACGCGGCGCCGAACCATTGCCGCAAGCACGGGCAATTTCGCCGCATACTCCGGAAACAAGGCAGCGGCAAAACGTTCACCCTCGCTGCCGAAACAGTCAATCAAGAGACCGGCAGCTGCGCGCCACGGCTCGCGAACGGCGGCGTCACCGCCGGGCAGCGGTGCAGGCTTCAAATGAGCCAACCGGCGATAAACATGGGCATCCCCGTACAGCAGTTCAAATCCCCAAATCGTTCCGTCCTCACCATAACCCGTTCCGTCAAGTATCAGCCCAAGGCACGGAGCAGTAAGCCCGTTATCGACCATGCATGACACATGGTGCGCGTGGTGATGCTGGACATCGATCACCTGGCAACCAAACGTTTCGGCAAGCGGACGCGTGCTGAAAAGCGGATGTGCGTCACGGGCAACCATTTGCACTGTAATACCGGTCCAATGCAGCAAGTGGTGCAGCGTCTGTTCATAGTGGGTCAAACTTTCTTCGGCATCCAAATCACCGAGATGCGGTCCGATGATCACCTGCTTGGCTCGACCGATGGCGAACGTATTCTTCATCTGGCTGCCTAGCGCAACGATGCCGTCCACCGCTGCCCCAACCGTTATCGGGTCGGGCACGTAGCCGCGCGAACGTCGCAGAAAAAAAGGCACCGCGTCACTGACCCGCACAACTGAATCATCGACCGGATGAAGAATTGTCCGGTCATGATCGAGAAAATAATCCGCAATCCCCGCCAGATAAGTGCGGGCAGTTGCCGTTTCGTAGAGCATTGGCAAACCGGATGGATTGGCACTTGTCATGACGAGAAAGTCGTAGCTTCCGTCGTCAAAAAGTAAGTGATGAAGCGGTGCATAGGGCAACATAACGCCGAGGGTCGCCACCCCGGGAGCGACCGCGGCAGCAAGCCGTTCGCCGGCCGCTTTTCGCTTGCGCAGCAAAACGATCGGAGCCGCCGGGGAGAGCAGCACCTTCTCCTCCGCTTCGCTCATCTCGGCAATGCAGCGCACCGCTGCGACATCACGAGCCATGACCGCAAGTGGTTTGCCGGGTCGGTGCTTGCGCCTCCGCAGCCGCTCAACGGCAGCCGCATCACTGGCATTGCAAGCGAGGTGATAGCCGCCGATGCCTTTAATAGCCACAATGGCCGCCCCTTCGAGTGCGGAGACGCACGCCTTTACCGCATCGTCTCGTTCGGCGATCAGCTGCCCGTCTCCATCAAGAAAGGAGCAGTGCGGACCGCACGACGGGCAGGCGATCGGCTGCGCATGATGGCGGCGGTTCAGCGGATCATCATACTCTGCCTTGCAGTGCGGACACGTCTGAAAATCTTTCATTACTGTCAGAGGACGGTCATATGGCAATCCTTCAATAATTGTATAGCGCGGGCCGCATTGCGTACAATTGATAAATGGATAGCGGTACCTAAAGTTAGCCGGATCACGCATCTCTCTGAGACAATCGTCGCACGTCGCCGCGTCGACCGGGATAACAAGCGTGGACTGCCCGGACAGATCGCTGGCAACAATATTGAAATCGGTCAAACCACGTGTCGGTATCCACCGCACCGTCATATCGTCGATGCGCGCAAGCGGCGGTGCCTCGCGGCGAATGCGCGCAATCTGTGCCTTAAGCACCTCCCGCTCGCCTTCCCAGAAAATGTGGACACCATCCATGTTGTTCTGGACCGTACCGGCCACATCACGTTCCGCAGCGAGCCGGTAAATGAACGGCCGGAAGCCGACGCCTTGCACGCGGCCGCGAACAATAACTTCTACTGCGCCGCGCATCGTTTGTAGGCAGCCTCAATCCAGGTAATCCACTTGTCAAAGCCCTCGCCGCTTTTCGCAGAAATCGGCAGCAAACGCGATTGCGGATTAATAGCTTGCAAGTCTTTGCCTGCTTTATCAAGATCAAATGAGACATATGGCAACAGATCGACTTTATTAATCAAAGCAAGCTCGGTGACGTGAAACATCAGCGGATACTTGGGAATTTTATCATTGCCTTCCGGCGTGCTGAGCACGACAATCCGATGATGCTGACCAAGATCAAACTCAGACGGGCAGACAAGATTGCCGACATTCTCAATGAAAAGGATATCAAGCGCGTCTAAATCGAGCTCAGGCAGCACCTTCGCCACCATGCGCGGATCAAGGTGACACTCGCCTTCGGTGGCAATCTGAACGGCATGAACGCCCGTCTTGCGAATGCGCTCGGCATCGCGTTCAGTCGCGATGTCGCCTTCGATGACCCCGATCCGATAGCGTCCCGCAAGCCGGCGAATGGTCTGCTCAAGAATAGTCGTCTTACCGGCGCCGGGAGAGCTCATGATGTTAATGGCAAGCGTCTTCGTCTGTTGAAACAACTGTCGGTTAAACGCCGCTGCGTGATCGTTGTTGTCCATTACATTTTTTTCTAATGTAATTTTCACTCGCTCATCCCCCTTCATATGACTCAATTTTAAACGTTTCGCCGGCCAGAAGCACGC
The DNA here is from genome assembly GCA_047722915.1 of Sporolactobacillus sp. GTDB lineage: Bacteria > Bacillota > Bacilli > Bacillales > Sporolactobacillaceae > Sporolactobacillus. Next base: position 39,957 of record JBDNZQ010000010.1, on the reverse strand, counting down.
CAAAGGGCTTCCCGCATTCAGGGCACAGCGCCAAGTATTCGCTTGGCTCGTAAGTCGTGCCGCACAGCGCGCAGCGTGCCAAAGCTTTCTCTGGAATAATCTCAAGACTTGCGGTCTCAGACAGCGTCGGAATAATCCGGCTGCGGCAAAAAGCTTCAAAAGCAAAGCGTAACCCGTCGGGCAGCACATTGCTCAAATCACCGACAATGAGTGACACTTTATCTACGGTATTCATGCCTCGTGCTTTCGCATCGGCAGCTACCATCTCCAAAGCGTCTTCCATTAATCCCATCTCATGCATGGCGCAAAACCCCTTATGACTGCGGCATAGCAACCCAGAATCCGGCAGCATCCTCCCTGACCGGATACAGCCTTAGCGCGAGATCTCCCGCCTCTTCCGCAGGTGAATAGCTGCGCCCGCAAAGCGGACAGCGCAGCTCCCCTGCATAGCTGAGCCATTGAACAAGCTGGCGACATTGGCAGCATTGCTTGTCAAAAGCAACAACGCCCTTTTCACCGCGGAACAGTCCGACGATTTCTCCGTTGACCATCTGTTCACCATAACCTGCGGCCGGAGCGGTGATCGGATACCAATCGCGGCCGCTGAGAATGTCAGCCGCCAAATTCAGTTTCGCAATGTCATGCTCAACGATTGGTGAAACAGCTTCTTTGCCGGTCTGCATGAGGCTGCGGCCGATTTCCTTGAAAAAATCCCGCCGGTTCATCGTTCGGCGCGCCACGCAGCGACTTGCTTATTAACGCGGGCAATAAGCTGCGGCAGAGCAGCCTTCACTTTGTCGCTCATCTCCGTTTTCAGCTCAAGCGACGCCGGCTGAAGCCCGATCATGACCATCTTCTCCGGTAACCGGTCGCGCAGCTGCGCCGCCGAGAGCACTTCCTGAAAGCCGATCTGATGCACGGACATTTTTATACCGTTAAAGGCGGGAATGTCTTCTTTTGAAAGTTCGACAAGCGTGCCGGGCGCTTGGCCGGCGTTAATGGCATCAATAACAATTAGTGCGTTCGTCGCCTCAACGGGCGCGAGCAGCTGCATACCCTCCGTTGTGCCGTCAACAATTTCGATATTGGTCACATTTTCCAATGCCTTCTCAAGTTCAGGCAACACAGCAATGCCGAGTCCGTCATCCGCATATATCGGATTGCCGATTCCAAGAATGGTTATTTTCTCAACATCTGAGGCTGCTGCTTTACCGGTTTGCGCATTAATCACTGCTTCTTCCTCAAACTTATAACCGGTAAAAATAGACGTCATCGTACCGTTTCTGCCCATCCAATCATCGCGAATCGACATGTAGACGTGAACGACAACAAACAGCATGAATCCCCATGCAACAAAATGGTGCCACGAACGGACATTGAAATCATTGCCGCCGAAGACGTAGACAACCCAACCGAACGCCTTGCCGTAAACAGTATCCGGCTGCGGCTGAAACAACATGTAATACCCGGTCAGCACCATGATGACCGAACCCACGCCGATAAACAGCCAGTAAGACAGCTGAGCAAGCGGATTGTGTCCGATGTAATGGGGCTTGCGGTTTGGAATAAACAGGTAATTCTTAATCACTTCAATCATATCAATCCAGAAACGCTTCTGCAGAATCTGGCTTTTGGCAAAGCGGTTGCCTTTAATCGTCCAGTACGCCCGAAAAATCAGGTTAGCCGTGAATATAAAAGCCGTGAAAAAGTGGATATCGCGAACCCATCCCATGAAAAAGTGATAGTACGCCTCGCCATTGTTCGCGGGCGTAATGAACGGATGGGCGATGAAAATGCCGGTGAACATTAAAATCATAATGCTGGCAGCATTGACCCAGTGAAAAAAACGGATCGGGACTTCCCACACATAAATCGGCTTCTTTTGGCTGTCTGCTGCCGAACGCTCTGGAGCTGCCGGTTTTTGTACTTTCACGCCACTATCTGGAGCAGCAGCACTCTGGCTTTGAACTGACATTTTCATGTATAAGTCCCCCCTCACTCGACATGAACTGAAGTCAGTGTACGGTTCTCCAGGTCAGTCAGATGGACGGCACAGGCCAGGCACGGATCAAAAGAGTGAACGACGCGCAAAATTTCAAGCGGCTGACTTTGGTCAGCGACCGGCACGTTTTTCAGCGCTGCTTCATAAGCCCCGATCACTCCTTTGCCGTCACGCGGCGAAGCATTCCACGTCGTCGGTACGACGGCCTGATAATTTTTCGTCTTGCCGTCTTCAATCTCGATCCAGTGACCCAGCGATCCTCGCGGTGCTTCGACTGTGCCGACTCCGAACGCATGTGACTTCCACGTGGACGGATCCCACTTTGAATTATCAAAAGTTGTCTGATCGCCGTTCTTCAAATTGCCGATCAGGCTGTTGTAGTCATCACGCAGCCATTGGACAATCTGTGTCGCCTCCAGCGCACGTGCCGCCGTGCGTCCGAGCGCAGAATGCAGGGCATTGATCGGCAGTCCGAGCTTTTTCAGCGTATCATTGACAAGCGGACGGTAATTGCCCTGGTTCTTTGCATAACCGACAATCATGCGCGCCAACGGTCCGGTTTCCATCGCATGCCCTTTCCAGCGCGGCGACTTGAGCCAGGAGTATTTGGCATCCGTATTCAAGTGTTCATAGGGCGGCTTTGGCCCCGAATAGTCAAGGTTAGTCTCGCCCTTCCACGGATGGCGCTCACCGGTTCCTTTACCGTCGTAGTTGTACCATGAATGGTCAATCGTTTCAGTCACTTGCTCGGGATCACGCGGATCGACGTCAAGCACTTCGTTTAAGTTCCCGTTTAAGATCACACCGCGCGGCACACGGTAAAGTTTCGTATCATGAATATCCTGTGTGGAGAAATCGCCGTAACAAAGGTAGTTGTTCAAGCCACCGCCGATCTCGCCGGTTCCCCAGTCCTTATAAAAAGAAGCAATCGCCAGCAAATCCGGCACGTAGACTTGATTAATGAAATCATTGGCGCCGCTGATCAGCTGATCGATCAACTCTAACTTCTCCGAATGGATGCCGTTGTCCATATTGATGTCCAGCGGCGTTGCCATCCCGCCGACAAGATAGTGCGGATGGGGATTTTTGCCGCCGAGTATCGTGTGGATCTTGACGATCTCTTTCTGCCAGTCGAGTGCTTCAAGATAGTGAGCCACAGCCATCAAGTTCGCTTCCGGCGGCAGCTTATAAGCCGGATGGCCCCAGTACCCATTGGCAAAAATGCCGAGCTGGCCGCTGTCAACAACTTTCTGGATAGTCTGCTGCACCGTCTTGAAATAACCCGGCGACGAATTTGGCCATGGCGAAATGGATTGAGCCAAAGTGCTCGTCGCTCCCGGATCAGCCTTCAGCGCGCTGAGCACGTCCACCCAGTCAAGAGCATGCAAATGGTAGAAATGAACGACATGGTCGTGCAGACAGAGCGTTTCATGCATGATATTGCGAATTAAATTCGCGTTCTGCGGAATGCGGATACCGAGCGCATCCTCGACCGAACGAATGGCAGCCAGCGCGTGTACGGTAGTGCAGACGCCGCAAATGCGCTGCACATACGCCCAGACGTCACGGGGATCTCTATTTTTAACAATCAATTCAATACCGCGCACGGCCGTACCTGAACTGAAAGCATCGGTGATTTTACCATTGGCAACATCAGCTTCAATACGTAAGTGCCCTTCAATACGGGTCACCGGATCGACGACAACACGATTACTCATTGCGATCACTCCTGTTCTGCTCTTTCTCCTTATGATGCTTGACAGCCGCCGTTATGCCGGCATGAGCACCGACCGCAACGACAGCCGCACCGACGATGCCGGCGCCCCATTTTTCCGGATTAACCGTTGTCTGGGTGAACGGAATTTTTGAGAAACGCGAATAGAACGGTGCGTTATCCCAAAAGTCCTGTTCTGAACAGCCGATGCACGGGTTTCCCGACATGATCGGGTAGCCGGTACCGCCGTTCCAGCGCATTTCGGCACATGAATTATAGGTCGTCGGTCCCTTACAGCCGAGTTTATAAAGACAGTAACCGGCCTTCAGATTCGGATCATCAAATGATTCCGCAAACAGACCCGCGTCAAAATAAGCGCGACGATTGCACTTATCATGAATACGGTGCGCATAAAACGCTTTCGGCCGACCGAGTGAATCCGTTTCGGGCAGCACACCGAACGTGGCGACGTGCGCAATCACACCGGTCATCACTTCGGCGATCGGCGGGCACCCCGGAACGCGTACGATCGGCACGCCTTTAAGCACAGCTGACACCGGCTGCGAACCGGTCGGATTCGGTTTGGCATGAGGGATGCCGCCCCATGACGAGCACGTGCCGAAGGTCAGCACAGCCTTGGCATGAGCGGCCGCTTCCTGCAGCAAGTCAAGGCCGGAACGGCCGCCGATCGTCAGCGTCCCGGCAAGACTCGGCACACTGCCTTCGACGACGAGAATGTAGTCGCCGGCATACTTCTTCAAGACATTCTGTTCAGCAGCTTCAGTCTGAAAACCTGCAGCTGCTGAGAGCACTTCCATGTATTCAACGGAAATCATGTTAAAAATGACATTTTCAACTTTTGGATACAGCGAACGAATAAAAGATTCCGAGCAACCCGTGCAATCCTGCATCTGCAGCCAGATGACCGGTACCCGTTGTTTTGTTTCCATCGCATGAGTAACTTTTGCCGTCTGCGAGTAGTCAAGCCCCATCGCCGCCGTCAAAGCCGCACACATCTTCAGAAAAGTGCGTCTTGAAAATCCACGCCGTAAAGCGCTTTCATAGATCGTCGGTTCTTTCTCCGCTATCATGATCCCCCACCTCACTGTTAATTACTATATAAAGAGAATGCGGCAAATCGAATCAGTCTGCCGGCATTCGCTCTACGCATAGTCAGTCTCTCTCATGTACCTGCGCAAGAATAATAATGGTATCGATTTCATGATGACGAGCGCCTACACCCGTGACGCACGCAGCTTACCTTGGACAGACAACATTCGCGGCATTGCGTCTAAACCTGTGGCGCTTGTTTCGCCTTCGCTTTAGCAGGCCGGCAACGAGCCAAAAATGGCAGCCTTCTTTCATGTGCTGTCTTCTTGAACTCCTTGCACTTTTTTACAACAAAAAATAAAATCACAGAAAATTTATGAAAAATTTATTGATAATTCACATTTGCATTCATTGTAATCGAAGCACCGCCCATTTTATATGATAAACCTCACAGCTTATTTCAAATAAATTCTATATAATGTTTTGTCATTATACTTTATGGTCCCTATCCATTTGCATGCGTCAAATCTGACGGGAAAAAACAAGTTTGCAAAACTTGGCTGCGCCAAGTGCTTGGGACGCCGGCAGAAGCCTGGCTTTTTCTTAGACTTGTTATACTTGGCCCCGCTGAAATCTTTATACTCTTGGTTAACGTGCAAAGACAAACGGCACACGGGTTGCCGCGTGCCGTCCCTGCTGTGGTTTGCCGAACACTTCGCCAATCAATCATTCTGCGCCGCAAAAATTTTCCCAAGTACGCTAAGCAATGCCGGCATATCCATCTTCCCCATGATCACTTCCGCAAAGCGCAAGTGATCCGGATGGGCGATCATATCTTTCAATGCATCCGCCATCTCGCCTTCAGTCGTTATTTGATAGCTTTTCACCTGATCATCGGCACCAAAAACGGCAGGAATCTGATTATAATGCCACATCTGAATATCGTTATAACCTGCTTCCGGTCCGTGAATCGAACGCTCAACCGTATATCCATCGTTATTGATGGCAAATATAACCGGATGAAGGTGCAGACGAATCATTGTGGAGAGTTCTTGGAACGTAAGCTGGAACGCCCCGTCGCCAATGAGAAGGATGTTCCGTCGCTCTTGATTGGCGAGCTGCGTGCCCAGAAGAGCAGGGAGCGTATAACCAATCGATCCCCAGAGCGGCTGGCCAACGAACGATACGCCTTTTTTGAGAGGGATCGTCTCGGATCCAAAGTAAGACGTCCCTTGATCCGCAATGACAACATCATTTTCTTGAATAAATAACGTCATCATTTTCCAAAAACGATCTTGTTCCAATTTCCGCGTCGGTTCAAAATAGAACGTCTCGCCTTTCTGAGCCGCTCGTTCAGTCAAGGAGACAATATTCAGGGCCTCTCTGGCGCGCGGCTGCAAATGCCCCGCCAGCAGCTCCAATGTTTCTTCCATGCGAATCCCATTAAATACTTTCCCTTGATAGATGACCTTATTCGGCTCAATGGCAATCACAGCCTCCTGATTAAATCCTTGCGAAAATCCACTTGTAATCGAATCGGTCAGTTTGACACCAATTAAAAGGACACAATCTGCTGTATCGACACGCTGACGCAAATAATCAGGACTTGTTTTCCCGCTGTAGACACCAATAAACTGCGCGTCTTCCTCATTATAAATCCCCTTACCCATGCTTAATGTCGCGACCGGAAAACCGCTCTCTTTCGCCATATGCTGGAGCGCCTGCTGCGCGTGGAAACGGGCCACTTGATAATCAGCCAGAATGACAGGCATTTTCGCCTGCTCAATGGCTGGGAGGAGCGCATCAAGCAGCTCTTGATTGACTTTCGGCTGCGCTGCTTGCGCTTCACGCAGCAAAGGGGCAATCGGCGGATCAGCTGGCAAGCCGTGTACATCAACCGGCAGATTCATATAAACCGGCCGGCTTTCATCGACACATATCCGCAGCAGCCGGTCGATTTCCTCGCAAGCCGTATCCGCGTTCAAAATAGCCGACGCGGCGGTCACCTCTTGATACATTCTCGTGAAATGCTGAAAGTCACCGTCACCGAGCGTATGATGCACAAGTCGTCCTTCGCTAGTGACTTTAGTCGTTGGTGATCCCGTAATTTTAACTACCGGTACTTCTTCAGCATAAGCACCGGCAATGCCGTTCACCGCACTCAGCTCACCGACACCATACGTTGTGACCAATGCGGCAATGCCGTGCAGTCTTGCGTAACCATCTGCTGCATAGGCCGCATTTAATTCATTACAATTGCCGACCCATTCCAAAGCCGGATGCTGCACGATCGTGTCAAGGAATGAAAGATTATAGTCGCCAGGAACGCCGAAGATGTGACGAATGCCGAGTTCTGCCAATCTGTCCGTAAGATATCGTCCAATCGTATACGTCTGTATCATGTGACAAGCGCCTCACTTTTGCATATTTTTTCTAACAAGGTCAATGCTGTTGACCTATAAACAGCATAATGGATTTCACCATTTAGGTCAAATATATTGACCTAATAAGTGTCAATACATGCGGGTTATGGTATACTACTAATCCAAGACGAGAGGAGTCGGAACATTTTGAATGAAGAAGACGAACAGTTGAATGAAGTTTTGCAGCTCTTTTATTTCGGTTATCGGACGTTTACAGAAAAACCGGATCAAATCATTGAAAAATATGGCATACAGCGAGTCCATCACCGGATTCTTTATTTTATTGCCCGCGTGCCGGGCATTACAGTCAACGAATTGCTGTCCGTATTGGAAGTCTCTAAGCAAGCACTCAATCTGCCGTTAAGACAACTGCAAGATAAACAATTAATCCGCACTGTTCAGGCTTCCTTTGATAAGCGTTATAAAAATTTGTACTTAACCGATTCAGGGAAAAAGTTAGAAACAACGCTTAGCACTGTTCAGCGCGAACAAATGAAAGCGATTTTCTCCAAACTAGGAGGGAATCATCAAGCGGCATGGATGGCGGTCATGAAGACGCTCGCCGCCGAGCGGCCGGGACAGAAGCAGCTGAACACTCTGGAAGAGCATGCAAATGTAAATGCTTCTGATTGCTCCGCTATCGATCGGCCCGTCGTCTCTTAAGACGGTTTGATGCTCATCATCGGTCTCCATTCGCGCCAAGCTGACAATTCTGTAAGACCGGGCATTAAGACTGTAAGCTAGCACCGATGTGATCGGCTGTACACTAACTACATCAAATCAAATCAGTTATAGGAGCCGATCACATGTTATTACAAGTCAATCACTTGCAGAAAGTCTTCCAGACTCGCTTCAGCAGAGAAAAAACAACCGCCTTGCAGGACGTAACTTTTAGCGTCGAGAAGGGCGAGTACATCGCCATCATGGGGGAAAGTGGTTCGGGAAAAACAACCTTGCTGAACACGCTGGCAACACTCGAAAAACCAACATCCGGATCGGTCATTCTGAACGGTCAAGAGGTCACCCGAATTAAAGAAAACAAACTGGCTGAATTTCGTCGCGTTCACTTAGGATTCATTTTTCAGGACTTCAATCTGCTTGATACACTGTCCGTTCGCGATAATATTGTCTTGCCGCTCGTTCTTGGCCGAAAGAACATTCACGTGATGGAACAACGCTTAGAAGCGCTGGCTCCGAAACTAAATATTACCGAATTGCTGAACAAGCAGCCGTTCGAATTATCCGGTGGCCAGAAGCAGCGCATCGCTACCGCACGCGCCTTAATTACCGAACCCGAGCTGGTCCTTGCAGATGAACCGACCGCCGCCCTTGATTTTAAAAATAGCGAGAGTCTGCTTTCTCTTCTTGAAGAAATTAACGAAGCCGGCCAGACGATCCTCATGGTCACGCATTCGTCCATCGCCGCCAGTCATGCCAAACGTGTGCTATTTATTAAGGATGGCTGCATCTTCCATCAACTCTACCGCGGCCATCGAGAGCCCGCCACGTTCATGCAGGAAATCAGCATGACAATGACCAATCTTCTCGGAACGGAGGTGCGATAAATTGTTTTACGTGAAATTAGCGGGCCGTAATATCCGCCAATCTGCCAGTCATTTCCTCCCTTTTTGTCTCTCGAGCGTCGTCATGTTCATCATGAATATGATTATCGCCACAATATTATTTAGCCCGAGCTTGAAAAAACTAGAAGGCGCACAAAGCTTTACGCTGCTGCTCGGCTTTGGTTTTATAATTTTGGCGCTTTTTGCTACTATCTTTATGATTTACAGCTATCGCTTCTTGTTGAAACGGCGGACAAAAGAATTCGGACTCTATCATATTCTTGGTCTGAAAAAAAACCAGATCGTCCGCATCTCCATTTTAGAACTATTCTTCATGCTCCTTGTGACCGTGATTGCCGGAACGGTCTTAGGCATTATCTTGGCTAAATTTTTCTATCTCATTTTAATTCATCTGCTTGGCGCTAATTATTTTGACCTGCGGTGGAGTCCGCTCGCCGTCGCGCTTGTGGCCATCATTTTCGCATCTATTTACCTGCTGCTGATGATTATCGGCACGATTTCGATCCACCGGCAATCCGGCCTCGACCTGCTTCGGAATGTAAATAAGGGCGAAAAAGAACCGAAAGCCTCTCGTTTACTTGCGCTGCTTAGCATCGTTTCACTCGCCATCGGCTATTATCTTGCCGTCACAGTGACAACGCCGCTCGATGCGCTGACAAAGTTTTTTATTGCTGTCTTGTTTGTCATTGCCGGCACTTTCTTGTTCTATATGAGCTTTACCATTTGGTTGCTTAAACGGCAGAAAAAGAATAAAAACTATTATTATCAACCGAAACATTTCATTACGGTGTCCAGCATGCTCTACCGCATGAAGCAAAACGCCATTGGTCTTGCCAATATCACGATTCTTGTGACAATGACTGTCGTTACCTTGGCGACAACCGTCGGCCTTTACGCCAGCATCGATGGTATTTTACATGGTTACTTCGTTCGCAACACCATCATAACAGTTGATACAACGCAGCAGCGCAGCAACGCCTTTATCAATCATGTGGCAAAAGCCAATGGGATTGCTTTGAAGCATCGAATCAGCTACGAGATGTCCGGCAGTTTACTCGGATCGATGATCGACGGGAAATTTGACATGAAGCAAAACCTTTCCCATTTAACCGCCGTTAACTTCATGACTGCCCATACTTACGAGCAGCTGAGTGGAAACTCCCTTCACCTGCACGAAAATGAAGCCATCGCTTATCCGGTCATTGGCACGTTCAATGAGCGGCAAGTGACGTTTAGCACACACACCTTCAACATCAGCCATAAAATTAATCAAATCCGCAACTTTCCATCGCTTTCAATGACAGCATCCAATTGGCTCATTCTGATTGTGCCGTCGAACGCGCAGATTCAGCCAATTCTCGATGCTGCATTCAGGGCGGCGGGCGGTCAATACACCCCGCTTCATATGGAAACAACGATTAATGCCGACATGCCTGCAAAAGAGGCGAAGAAGCTCGCACTGGCCTTATCTAGCTATCGCTTTAATGGACAAAAGGGGATTCAACACCTTGAGAAGGGGGATCGGCAAGTGCTTAGCGGCTCTGCCCCATCTGTGAGAAGCTATGCTGACGTGCAGAAGCAATTTTTCGCTTTCGCCGGCGGATTCCTGTTCATCGGTTTGATCTTGGGATTTACCTTTATCCTCGGCACGGCCCTCATCATCTACTATAAGCAGATTTCTGAAGGCGAGCAGGATAAACGCAGTTTCAGAATCCTTCAGGAAGTCGGGCTGAGCCGTGCGGAAGTGCGGCAAACGATTCGTTCACAAGTGCTGCTCGTCTTCTTCCTGCCAATTGTCATCGCCGCTTTTCACTTTGGTTTCGCCTTTCTCATGATTCAAAAGCTCATTAGTCTGTTTGGAACGACGCATCTAAGCCTACTGCTGGCCACAAGTGCCGGAACCTTGGCGGTCATTGCCGCTATCTACTATATCATTTATAAACAGACGAGTCGCGCCTATTATCGACTGGTTGAGCGTTAAGTGCCGGCAAAGCATCTCTCTAAAGAGAGATGCTTTTTTTCTAATACGTTAAGAAAGTCTATCGATGTCAGCGGAACTAAGTATAAGAAAAAGCTAAGGCCCGGCCGTCATCCATAGGACTTGGCCGAGCCAAGTTTTTCTAATTATTTGTTCCGACCTCGGATAATCAGTAGAATGAAGATAGTTGATCACATAGGAGCGTTTTTGATGACAAAAGTTTTTATTGTGGAAGACGACGCAGCGCTTGTGCAGCAGCTAAAGTCTGCACTGACGGATTACATCGTTATTACCGCGCAAAATTTTCGCAGCGTCCGGCAGGAAATTGAAACAGAGGATCCGAATTTAATTTTAATGGACATTAGTTTGCCCTACTTCAACGGCTTTTACTGGACAACTGAAATTCGCAAAAAAACGACCACCCCAATCATCTTTCTCAGCTCGGCGGACGACGACATGAATCAAGTGATGGCGATGAATATGGGGGCCGACGATTACGTCACCAAACCATTTTCGATCGATGTGCTGAAGGCAAAGATCAATGCCTTGCTGCGCCGAACGTACAATTTTTCCCAGTCTCAATTGACCTTTAACGGCTTTGTTCTAGAAGGCAGCGAATTGAAAAAAGCGCATGACAAGGTCGATTTGACGCCAACCGAAGCTAAGCTGCTGCGCACGTTATTCGAACAGCCAAATCAAACGGTGTCTAAAGATGTGCTGCTGGCCAGGCTCTGGGAGTCAGATGACTATATTGATGCCAATGCGCTGCAAGTCAATATCGCCCGCATGCGCAAGAAATTAAACACGATCGGCTTTGATTCTATTGCCACCGTGCGGGGTGTCGGCTATGTACTGGCGTGAACGCAAGCCCTATATCTCTGCTGTTTTTTGTGTTATCGCCGTCATCGGTCTGACCTTCTATCTGCGCGGGCTGCCGATGCACACGTTCTGGTCAAGCCTGCTATTTGGTGTGACCGTCTTGACCCTGTTCAGCAGCTATGATTACTACCTGTTTCGACGCCGTCACGCTGAGCGTCTGCAACAAATCGTCCCGCAGATTGATTTATCGGCGCAGTCGCAAGCTGAGTACGATCTGTTGCAGCTGCTTGAGGAGCAAAAAAGCTATTATGAAGAAAAAATCGCAGCGATGACGAAATTTGATACGGACTTAACCGATGTTGTCCGCATCTGGAGCCATCAAATGAAGGTCCCGCTATCCGTCCTTGATTTGATGGGGCAAACCGGTGATTTCACGAAAGATGACGTGAAGGATCAAACGTTCCAGCTGGAAAATTATCTTGATATGCTGCTGCATTACTTGCGGCTGAATCATGAGCAAACGGACTACCGCTTTACCCGCGTGCCAATTAAACCCCTCGTCCAATCTACTGTGCGCAAATTCGCTCCGCTGTTCATTCGTAAGAATCTCAGTGTTACTGTTGCAGGCGAAGCCACTTGGACAACCGATGAGAAATGGCTTTGTTTTGCCTTTGAACAGATTATCAGCAACGCTGTCAAATATACGAAACGCGGTAAAATCAGCATCACCATCGACTCGCAGGCGATCCAAATCAGTGACACCGGCATCGGCATTTTAGAAGAAGATTTGCCGCGTCTGTTCGAACATGGGTTTACCGGCTACAACGGCCGCCGCGAGAAGAAAGCAACCGGTCTCGGCTTTTTCCTAGCGAAAGAAGTCGCTGACCGGCTTTCGTTACGTCTAGACGTCGCTTCGAAAATCGACAAGGGCACGACAGTAACGATTAAACAAACCGAATCTGAATATGCCTGACTTACCCCGCTCACCTGTTGAATGAGAGACACTTGGCGAGGCCAAGTCCTTCGGGACGACGGCTGAGCCTTAGTTTTTCTTAGACTTAGTTCCGCTGACGTCACAGACGCTCTTAACGTATTTAGAAAGACCGGGCAAAAAGCGGCCCGGTCTTTTGAGACAACTGCGCGCCGGTTTCGCCAGTCGCGCTCGCCCTCGAACCCCTGCTTTTCCTGATACAACGGCAAACATGATATATTTTCTTTACAATCTCTGTTATTAAAAAAGTCCTCCGCCCTGTTAAGAGCGAAGGACTTTCCGGCATTCGTACCGCTTATTTCTTGATATTGTAGAACGATTCGTTGCCAAGGAACTGTGCCGCACCTTCGAGGTCATCCTCGATGCGGATCAGCTGGTTGTACTTGGCAATGCGGTCCGTACGGGCCAATGAACCTGTTTTAATCTGACCGGCATTGGTTGCAACAACGATGTCAGCGATCGATGTATCTTCAGTTTCACCGGAACGGTGTGAAACGACAGCCGTATAGCCGGCCTTTTGAGCCATCTCAATCGCGTTCAAGGTTTCGGTCAGCGTGCCGATCTGGTTAACTTTAATCAAGATCGCGTTGGCCACGCCAAGCTGAATGCCCTTCTTCAGGTAGTCTGTGTTTGTGACGAACAGGTCATCGCCGACAAGCTGTACGCGGTCACCGATCGCCGCCGTCAGTTTTTGCCAGCCTTCCCAGTCGTTCTCGTCAAGCCCGTCTTCGATCGAGATGATCGGATACTTGTCAACGAGCTTCGTATAATACTCAATCATTTCATCGGTTGTGCGTTTAACACCTTCACCCTTGAAATTGTACTCGCCGTTTTCAAACAGCTCAGATGAGGCCGGATCAATCGCCAGCTTAACGTCCTCACCCGGCTTGTAGCCTGCTTTTTCAATGGCTTCAAGGATCGTATCAAGCACTTCTTCATTGTTCTTCAAGTTCGGAGCGAAACCGCCTTCGTCACCGACAGCGGTCAGATGGCCCTTCTTTGAGAGAACACCCTTCAGAGCATGGTACACTTCAGCGCCGATACGGACTGCTTCTTTCACCGACTTCGCACCAACCGGCATAATCATGAATTCCTGGAAGTCAACACTGTTGTCAGCGTGCTTGCCACCGTTGAGAATGTTCATCATCGGCGTCGGCAACACTTTGCCGTTCACGCCGCCAAGGTAACGGTAGAGCGGCAGGCCGAGTTCATTGGCCGCGGCGTTGGCAGCAGCCAGTGATACGCCAAGAATGGCATTGGCACCCAGTTTGCCCTTGTTCGGTGTGCCGTCAAGCGCGATCATCGCCGCGTCAAGAGCCACTTGATCGAGCACTTCCATGCCGACAACTTTCGGCGCGATCTGTTCATTGACATTGGCCACAGCCTTTAGTACGCCTTTGCCGCCGTAGCGGGCTTTGTCACCGTCACGGAGTTCAACGGCTTCGTGTTCACCGGTTGAGGCACCGCTCGGTACGAGCGCGCGGCCAAAACCGCCGTCTTCTGTATAAACTTCAACTTCGACTGTCGGATTGCCGCGCGAGTCGAGCACTTCGCGGCCGTACACTTCAACAATCTGAGACATGTGTATCTCTCCTTTAATTTGAATGATCGAATCGCTTGACAGAAACGGAAACCGCTGCCGGCTGCTCTGTCCGGACAGAGCAGCCCGGCGAGCAGCTGCTCCCATCTCACTTTTTTAAATACCTATCCGGATACTTTATCCAGCGGTCAACAAAGAGTCAGTCCTTCGCTGCATTGACAAGCGCAAGAAACGATTCCGGTTCCAAGCTTGCGCCGCCGACAAGCGCGCCGTCGATATCCGACTGCGCCAGCAGTTCACCAATGTTTGCCGGCTTGACACTGCCGCCGTATTGAATACGCACTTGCTCAGCCGTTGCCAAGTCATACAGGCCGCTCAGCGTTTCACGGATAAAGCGGCACACTTCATTTGCATCTGCCGAGGAGGCTGACTTGCCGGTGCCGATCGCCCAGATCGGTTCATAGGCCACTACAACGCGAACAGCCTGATCGGACGGAACGCCTGCAAAAGCCTTCGTGACCTGATTTTTGACAACCGCCTGCCAGCGACCGCCTTCGCGTTCATCAAGCGTTTCACCGACGCAAACGATTGGCAGCAGATGATGGGCGAAAGACGCAAGCACCTTCTGATTGACGCTCTCATCCGTCTCGGCGAACAACGCGCGGCGCTCTGAATGGCCGATGATCACATAATTCACTCCAAGATCTTCAAGCATCAGTGGGCTGACTTCTCCCGTAAACGCTCCCGAGTCCTTGAAATGTACATTTTCAGCGGCAATTTTCAGATCAGAGCCTTTGGCGTCGGCCACAAGCCGGTCAAGGGCAACGAATGGCGCAGCAATGACCGAATCAACAACATCAGCAGCCGGCACCTTATCTTTCACTGCTTCGACAAAAGCATGTGCCTCTTTCACTGTTTTGTTCATCTTCCAATTTCCGGCAATAATTGGTTTGCGTGACATATGACACACCCGTCCTTTCTTCACGTGCAAAA
Organism: Sporolactobacillus sp.; assembly: GCA_047722915.1. GTDB lineage: Bacteria > Bacillota > Bacilli > Bacillales > Sporolactobacillaceae > Sporolactobacillus. Next base: position 24,864 of record JBDNZQ010000010.1, on the reverse strand, counting down.
AATTAATCGGCGTCGTTCAGCGCTGCCACACCCGGCAGCACTTTGCCTTCCATCAGTTCGAGCGACGCGCCGCCACCGGTCGAGATATGGCTCATCTTGTCTGCCAAATGGAACTTTTCAACCGCCGCTGCCGAATCGCCGCCGCCGATGATCGTCGTTGCATCAGTGGCGTCAGCCAGTGCCTGAGCGACAGCTTCAGTCCCTTTCGCATACGCATCCATTTCAAATACACCCATCGGTCCGTTCCAGACAACGAGCTTTGACTTTTTAACGGCGTCCGCATAGAGAGCGGCTGTCTTCGGACCGATGTCCAGCCCCATCCATCCGGCAGGAATGCTGTCAATATCAACGACTTTCTTATTTGCCGTTTCAGAAAATTCATCAGCAACAACCGCATCAACCGGAATCAGCAGATCGACGCCCTTTGCTTTAGCCGTCGCGATGAACTGCTTGGCCAGATCCAGTTTTTCAGCGTCAAGCAGCGACTTGCCAATGTCATAACCCTGAGCCTTCACGAACGTATAAGAAAGGCCGCCGCCGACAATCAGCGTGTCTACTTTGTCAAGCAAATTTTCGATAACACCGATCTTGTCGGTGACTTTCGCACCGCCGATAATCGCCGTGAACGGATGCTGCGGGTTGTCAAGTGACGCCGCCAGCACGCGCAGTTCCTTTTCCATTAGGAACCCGGCAACAGCCGGCAGATAGTGCGCAATGCCTTCGGTTGATGCATGGGCACGGTGCGCTGATCCAAATGCATCGTTGACATAGACGTCAGCGAGCGCGGCAAAAGCCTTCGCCAGTTCCGGATCGTTTTTCTTCTCGCCCTTTTCAAAGCGGACATTCTCGAGCAGCAGCACGTCGCCGGCCTTTAGCTTGGCAACAGCCGCCTCGACTTCCGGCCCGACCACTTGATCGACTTTTTCCACTTTCTTGCCGAGCAGTTCGCCAAGACGGGCCGCAACAGGATCAAGGCGGAAAGATTCCTTGTCCTCAGCCGTAGGGCGGCCAAGGTGCGAGGCAAGAATAATCTTCGCTCCGTTCTCAATCAGGTAATTGATCGTCGGCAGCGCCGCACGAATGCGGGTGTCGTCCGTCACTGTCGTCCCATCGAGCGGCACGTTAAAGTCAACACGGCAAAAAACGGTTTTGCCGCTCACATCGATGTCACGAATCGTTTGCTTTGCCATTTGTTTACCCTCCCTTTCCGGGCGCTTTCGAACAGCCGCAGCGCGCCGCGGCCGGTATCTCCGGCGCCGCAAAATAGCGGAAACGCAATTGTTTCCGCTATTCAAAGTTATTCAGGATGCAAGGCCACTCTTACTTAGAGAGCTTTGCAAAATATTCAAGTGTTCTAACGAGCTGAGACGTATAGGACATTTCGTTGTCATACCATGCAACAACCTGAACGAGCTGCTTGCCGTCAACATCGAGAATCTTCGTCTGCGTTGCATCGAACAGCGAGCCGTAAGTAATGCCGATAACATCAGACGAAACAATCGGGTCCTCATTGTAGCCAAGCGTTTCATTGGCAGCGGCTTTAACGGCTTCGTTGATTTCTTCAACCGTTGTCGACTTTGCGAGTGTTGCGTAAAGCAGCGTCACAGAACCTGACTTAACAGGGACACGCTGAGCGGAGCCGTCGAATTTACCTTTGAGTTCAGGAATAACAAGAGCAACAGCTGCCGCGGCGCCTGAAGAAGCCGGAACGATGTTTTCAGCAGCTGCGCGGGCACGGCGCAGGTCGCCGCCGCGGTGCGGGCCGTCGAGCGTCATCTGATCACCGGTGTAAGCATGAACGGTTGTCATCAAACCTTTTTCAATACCGAATTTATCATTCAAAACTTTAGCCACCGGAGCCAGTGAGTTCGTCGTGCAAGAAGCGCCGGAAATAACGGTTTCGGAGCCGTCAAGCGTGTTGTGGTTAACGTTGAATACGACTGTCTTCAGATCACCCTTAGCAGGAGCGGAGATAACAACTTTCTTCGCGCCGCCTTTGAGGTGAGCTTCAGCCTTATCTTTTGAAGTAAAGAAGCCTGTGCATTCGAGCACAATGTCAACGCCGAGCTCGCCCCACGGCAGGTCAGCCGGGTTACGTTCTGAGAGAACTTTGACTTTCTTGCCGTTAACAACGAAGTAGCCTTCCTCAACCTTAACTTCGCCATTGAAACGACCCTGAGTCGTATCATATTTCAGCAGGTTGGCGAGCATTGCCGGATCCGTCAAATCGTTAACCGCAACAACTTCCAATTCCGGAACATCCTGAATTCTTCTGAAAGCCAGACGTCCGATACGTCCGAAACCGTTGATACCCACTTTAACTGTCATCAAAAATGACCTCCTAGATGGTTTAAAAGTTTTTCAAAATCTCTTGCGCAGCCCCTTCATCGGTGATCAACACCGAATCGGGACCCCTCTTAAAGTAAGCTTTGATTGCCTCAGCCTTAGACTTTCCTCCGGCTATGGCAATGACTGACCTTGCACCAAAAAGGTCCTCCCACTGGAGTCCGATCGTCCGCACCTTGTGGATCACACGGCCCGTCCGATCAAAGAAATAGCCGAATGCCTCAGCCACAGCATGCGCACTGTCAATCTTGTTCAGAACCTCTTCACCGGCACGCCGGCGAATCGCCATTGGTTTCGCACTGCCGATGCCATGGACAACAATCGTCGCCCGATGAAGCAGTTGCAGAACTTGCGAGACGCTCGGTTCCTCCATCAGACTGTGGTACGATTCATCGCTGAGCTGATCAGGGACATGAAGCAAGTGGTAGCGTCCCTCGGCTCTTTCCGCCATTTTGGCACAGATCGAGTTTGCCTGGTTCTCGACCTTTTCACCCAGTCCGCCGCGAGCCGATACAAAGAGAAGATCCTCATGATATTTCTTGAACGGATGCATCATCTCCGCCGCCGCGGCCAACGTCGACCCGCCGGTAACGGCGATGACGTTGTGCGCTTCAAGACAGCTTTCAATCGCTTTCACGCAGGCAAACCCAATCTCGTTTTTCACCAAGGCATATCGATCGCTGTCGCCGGACACAATGACAGCTTTAGAAACGCCCAGGCGGCTCTCCAACTGCCGTTCCATTTCCTTCAGACCGGAAATGCTCTTCATCGTCTGACTCAACGCCTTGACAACGGCCTCGCCTTGACTCGTCAGATACATGCCGCTTGACGCCATTCGGATCAGGCCCTGTTGGCTGAGAAAGGTGACTTCGCCCCGCAGCACGCGCTCTGTCATCCCAAGCTGGGAAGCCAGCGCCCGTCTGCCGATCGGCTGAAGAAAATGAAGGGATTGGAGAACGTGGTAGCGGCTGGACATAATGTCTAAGACATCAGGGATGAGCTTCTTCTGAAGATCAAATAAATCATTCACCGCATTCCCCTCAATCAGTACAGTGCGGTCATAAAATGTCCCGCACAGTCATTTTATGTCCCATCTGCTCCACGTTCATAATACCAATTATCTTTGAGCATTACAAGCAAAAAACATGTAAATCTTGTTAAGAAACAGCCGAGGTTGCGAAGTCGTCACATTTTTGAAAGCGGGCTGCAAATGCCGGTCTGTCAAAGTTAATATCCGTCTGTTAATTTAGAAAAGTATAACAGTTCCGACGTTAATCTGCCCCCGTTGCATCCGGCTGCCCATTCTTTTGCAGTATTCCCCACTTCCGTATATACAAGTCATCAATTGCCTAACGGATACGTTAATATGAACAATCGGGACAAAAAAAGACCAGTCATGCAATCACTATGTCATGTCTTTTGCAGAATACCGTTCGCGCCGAGCGGCCCCCGGGCATAGCCCGGCCTGCGTCCGATACTTGGCAACGACGCGGCGCGAGCAAATCATGCCGCTTAAGCGCAAGCGCTCGGCAAGCTGTTGATCGGAAAGCGGGTGCCGCCTGTCCTCGGCTGCGATGAGGGTGCGGATGGCCTGCCGGATCGATGCCGCCGCGACCGGCTGCTTTGCCTTTGGTAACGGTCGAGGAAAAAATAATTTAAGGGCTAAGAGCCCGTGCGGGGTCAGGGCGTACTTACCGGCGACGGCGCGACTGATCGTCGACGGATGGACGCCGAGCTGCCCGGCCGCCTGCTTCATCGTGTAGGCCCGCAAATCGGCGGCAGAACCGCTGAGCAAATAGCGCTGTTGCACCTTGAGAATTAACTCGCCGATGGCCAAAAGCGTTGCTCCGCGGCGCGAGAGACCGGCCAGCAGCGCCTCCGCTTCCGCTTTCTTCTCTCGCAAATAGCGACGGGCAGCGCGATCCGCTTTTTGCATCAATTGTTCGTAGGCCTCGCGTTCATAGCTGACTGCCGGCAGCAGCTCATCGTTCAGCTGGCAGTGCAAGGCACCGTCCGATGCCGCAAACGTCAAGTCCGGAGCAGTGCACGGCAATAGATCATCGGCGAGGGCAGCAGCCGGACGCGGATCGAGTCCGCGCACGAGCGCAACGGCGGCGCTAATCTCTGCTTCACTGCACGCCAGCAGCAAAGCAAGCGCTTCCCATTTACCGGTTAGAAAAACAGTGCTGAACTCGCCGACAATGCGCTCGGCGAGGGCGCAGCGCGGGCGCAGACGTCTGAGCTGGAGCAGCAGGCACTCCGTCAGCGACCGTGCGCCGACACCGGCGGGTTCAAGCGTCTGTACAAGGTGCAGCGCCGCCTCGGCCTCCGCCGCACTGAATCCGTACGGGCTGAGCAGCGCGAGCGGTTCATCATCCAGATAACCCGCTTCGTTCAGCGCTTCGATTAACAAACCGGCACCCGCGCGAAGGCGCGCAGAAGCATAGGTTTGACCGAGTTCGCGTTGCAGCAGGCGGCGAAAGTCAGCGCGATCAGCCAGTGTTTCTTCAATAACGTCTGTCGTGCTGCGCGCTGCGTCTGCACTTGTATATGCACTGTTACCGCTGAAGGCATCGGCATTAAGCAACGGATTCTCCATCGCTCTGTCGCGCAGATAGCCTGTCAGCTCTTCACCGCTCAATTGCAGCATCTTCATTGCTTGCAGCTGCTGCGGCGTCATTTTCAATTTGAACGTCTGCTTCTGTACGAGTTCCGTGCGCATGGCTGCTGCTCCTCTTAGTCTGTGGCGGTGGGCTCCGCGCCGATGTTCCTTTTGGATGGATCCTGCGGTTATGCCCGCTTTTCCAGTCTCATTCGCCTGCCATGCCGCAGCGCCGACACCTGCTGCACGCGAGCGAGCCTAACGGGATAAGCCGATACTGCTATTATACCAATTTTTCTGTTTCGCATGGTTATTCGCGTGCCACACCGGTCAGAACAGCAAAGAAGCGCCCGACGCTCAGTCACGACTCAGCAGCGGGCAGTCCAAAGTATGCCATGATATCAAAAATAGCGCTTCTTCCAGAAAAATAGCGCCACAATACCGGCGAGCAGCAGGGCGAGGCTGATCGGAATGAAAAAAGCGTGCGGTGCATGCTGCCAAGGAACGGCATCTGTATTCATTCCCCAAAAGCTTGCAACCATCGTCGGAATCGACAGTACAATCGTTACGGTTGTCAAAAATTTCATAACGACGTTGACATTGTTTGAGATGACCGAGGCATAGGCATCCATCATGCCGCTCAAAATGTTGCTGTGTACCTCCGACATCTCAATGGCCTGCTTAATTTCAATGATGGCGTCCTCAAGCAAGTCTTGATCGTCTTCGTACATGCGCAAAAACCGCTGCTTTGTCATTTTCTCCATGACAATATTGTTGGACTTGAGCGACGTCGTGAAGTAGACAAGGGTTTTCTCGAGGCTGAGCAAATCAAACAATTCTTTGTTGCGCATCGACTCGTGCAGCTCATGCTCGATTCGCGAGGTGCGCCGGTCGATTGTTTTTAAATACCGCAGATAGTAACGGGCAATAGCGTATAGGATTTGAAGCGTAAAACGCGTTTTTTTATAAGTGAAAAAGTTCTTAATGCGGCTACGGATAAAATCGTCGATAATTGCACTTTCCTGCAGGCACACCGTCATGAAGTAATCCGATGTTACCACAATACCAAGCGGAATTGTATTATAAGGGGCAGAGTCCGATTCGTCCTGTACTTCAACTGGGAAGTCGACAATAATCAGCACGGTGTCGTCTTCCTTTTCAATACGTGAGCGCTCATCGTCATCCAGCGAATCGCGAATATAGTCCGGCGGAATGTCTGTGCCTCGGACAACTTTCTGAATTTCGGCTTCTGAGGGGCGCGTCAGATTAATCCAGCAGCCTTTTTTCAGTTCATTTTGCTTCACCAGTTCGTCGTGTTCATTTGTCCAGTAAATATCAATCATTGGGCTGCCTCCTCATTGTTAGAGGAAGGCACGGCATGCCGCGCAGCGGTCAAAGAATGACCGCTGATGGTAAGCGCCGGCTAATCGACGTGCCCTCCCGCAAAGCTGCTTGCGACTCGGTCTTCGGCTGGGAATCGGCGAACAGTCTGCACTCATTGAACGATCATCTCCTCCGCTGCACCATTTTTCGACATGAACGCATGGCGCCGCCAGTTATATATTACATGGCAGGCGGCCATAACACAATGTCAAAGAACCGGCACTTTGTCAAAAGACCGTATGATTTAGATGCACGGCACAGCCCGGTACCGCTGGCACGCCGCGCCGGCGATGCGGAGCAGCTCGGGCAACCTGCGGACCCGCCGGCGACCCGTGCGCCGTGGCCGCCGCATGAAGTTTAATCTGCTGCCGCGTTCGTTGGACGCAGCGAGCGCAAGTTGTTGTCGGCAGCCGCTAGGTAAACTGTTCCTTGACGGCAAGGCATTAATGATTCCTCGGAAAGCCTCAGAGACTGTGCATCGCCCCATTAGCCGTGAGACCTTCTGCCGAACCTCAGCGGCGAATACTCTCTATTGTCCGTACAGGGCGGTGCTTGCAAAATTCATGTGGCACGCTTCTTGCACATGGTGCAGCCACATCTGTCTCTGTTTCAATTTAGAAAAATTTGGCTCTGCCAAATTCTTTGGCCGACGCCCGATCCTTAGCTTTTTCCTGGACTTAGTCCCGCTGAAAGCTATATACGTTCTTAACGCACTAAAAAACAAACAGGATCGGTAAACACCGTCAGATCGAAAAAATAACCTTGCTTCTTTTCAACAGATCACTTATAATCATTTATTGTCAGCCATTTCATAAATCATGCGCCCGTAGCTCAGCCTGGATAGAGCAATGGTTTCCGGTACCATGTGGCGGGGGTTCAAATCCCTTCGGGCGCATTCAATCACTAGCGGTAAAGTTTATATTTTTCTTAATGCAGGAAGGAAGACGGAGGCATGAACTCGCGTCTTTTTATTTTTTTGCAGGCAAACGGAGCCGATCATATGCAAGGCGTTGAACGGGGAAAAGTATACCTTGCAGAGCATGATCGCGCGTGGCAGATTGAATTTTTGCAGGCAAAAGCTATGTTGATGACTATTCTTGGACCGCACATCAGTGACATCGAGCATGTCGGCAGCACCGCTGTCCCCGGCCTTATCGCAAAGCCGATTCTTGACCTTGCACTGATAACTGATGAAGCGCTCGGGAAAACAGCGGTAGACCGGCTGCTGGCAGCGGGCTACGATGATCGTGGTGAGTCGTCACCGCCGGGGCGGCATTTATTTGTTCTTAGAAAAGACGGTAGGCTGTCCGTTCAACATCTGCACGTCTTTTTGCCCCGGCACCCGGACTTGCTGGCGATGGTGCGCTTCCGTGATCTGCTTATCGCATCTCCCGAGCTCGCCCATGGCTATGAGGAACTCAGAGCAGCGCCTGTGCGCCCGCTTTGCCGACGATCGACCGTCGTATACCGCAGGCAAGGGGGCCTTTATCACGCGTGTGCTGCGCGGCGATAACTCAAAGCGGCAAGCGGGTCCTTATGCGAAAGACGGATGAGAACCGTACGCGCGGCGGCGGCGGCCGGGCAAGAGCGCTTGATCAGCCCCCAAGTGCCGCCAGTCGCCCACCAAAAGCGACCGGACACGCGGTGGCTTTAAAGCAGCACCTGATTTGACCTATACTGACCATTAAGGTATGATAGACGTTGGTTAGAGGAAAAATGAATTTAAACCACTGAATTGAGGAGGAATGTTGCATGCCTTTAATTCCGACAGTCATTGAGCAGACAAACCGCGGTGAGCGCGCCTATGACATCTACTCCCGCCTGTTGAAAGACCGCATTATTATGCTCGGCACGCAGATTGACGACAATGTCGCCAACTCGGTTGTCGCTCAGCTGCTTTTCTTGGCGGCCGAGGATGCTGAGAAGGACATCTCGCTTTACATTAACAGCCCGGGCGGCTCCATCACGGCCGGCATGGCGATCTACGATACGATGCAATTTATCAAGCCAAAAGTGTCGACCATTTGTATTGGCATGGCCGCATCGATGGGCAGCTTTCTGCTCACAGCCGGTGAAATCGGCAAACGCTATGCCTTGCCGAACAGCGAAATTATGATTCACCAACCGCTTGGCGGCATGCAGGGTCAGGCATCCGATATGGAGATTCACGCAAAGCGCATTCTGAATATCCGCGAAAAGTTAAATCATATCTATGCTGAACGAACGGGCCAGCCGTACGATGTCATCGCCCGCGATACTGATCGCGATCATTTTCTGTCGGCTGAAGAGGCCAAGGCTTACGGTTTGATTGACGACATTCTCGTCACAGCGAAATCATAACCATGCAGCACTATCCCGCACCAGGCGGCGCTCAAGCAGCGCCGTTTTTTTTATGCTTGGTCCTGCCGAGATCGTTAGACGTTCTTGACGCATAAAAAGGCGGCCTTAGCCACCTATCCAAGCTTCTTTGAATAAGACGGTGTTGTACAAGCCACGCAACCTACCGACTACTGCTCGTTCCGCTCGACAAAAGCACCGAGCGCGTTAATGGCAGCAGCTTCGTCCGGGCCGTCGGCACGCAGCAGGACTGCTTCACCGCAGAGCGGTGCGGCGCTCATGACACCCATGATGCTTTTTACATTCACGACACGGCCGTCTGTCTCAAGTGTCAGCGCGGCACGGTACTGACTTGCTTCTTGCACAAGACGTGCGGCGGGGCGCGCCTGAAGCCCGTGCGGCAGGCCGATCGTTACCCTTTTCTGAATCATGCCGGTTTTTGCTCCTTCCTGTCCACCGGCGGCGAATGCGACAGGGCTCCGCCGCCTGGCAGTTTGCTTCACATGCCAATATTGTATCCGTTTTCTCAGCATGTTAAACAAAAGAAGAGGCAGACTCTTAGACAACAGGCATGCGATGATCCGGCGCCTTCGGGTCGCGTGCAAACCACTGTATTTTGTTCCTACCCTGTCCGCCGCTTTGATTGCAGGCGTCCCCACACGTTAGAAATCCCGCTTAGCCGCCTCCCCGCAGCTTCTCAGCGATCTGCTCGAGCTTCCGGAAACGGTGATTGATGCCGGACTTACTGATCGGCTGACTGGCCAGCTCCCCGAGCTCTGCCAGTGTCACATCCGGATGTTGAAGACGCAGCTCCGCAATCTCACGCAGCTTCTGCGGCAGTTCATCAAGGCCAAGGTTTTGTTCAATCAGATGGATATTCTCGACTTGCCGCATGGCCGCTCCGACCGTTTTATTCAGATTAGCCGTCTCGCAGTTCACCAGCCGGTTGACCGAATTGCGCATGTCTTTGACGATGCGAATGTCTTCAAAGTCAAACAACGCCTTATTGGCACCGATAATGCTGAGAAAGTCGGTGATTTTCTCCCCCTCTTTCATGTAAATGATGTAGCCGTTTTTGCGCGGCAGCACCTTTACATTCAATGCGAACGTATTCATCAGTTTGGCTAGGGAATATGTATGGTCCTCATAATTTGAGAAAATTTCCAAATGGTAGGAAGACTCCGGATGATTGAGCGAGCCGCCTGCAAGAAAAGCGCCGCGTAAATAAGCGCGGCGGCAGCAGTCCCTGGCAACAAGAGCGGGTGCGATCTCGCGGGTAAACTGGCTTTCTGCACTGATGATATCAAGATCACGCAAATAGTCACGTGCGCCTTCTTTCAAGCGTACGATGTAGACATTATTTTTCTTCAGGCGCATCTTACGGCGTACGAGCACTTCAATGGGTATCGGATAAATTTGCCGGATCAGGCGGTAGATACGCCTCGAAATTGTGGCATTTTCCGTCGCAATATCAAGTTCAATCTGCCGATTACGGATGGAAATAAAGCCATTCATGCGCGTCAGCGCGGCCAGTTCGGCACGTGCGCAGCAGTTTTTGACTTGCAGCAGCGTTAATTCTCTTTTAGTGTCGGCAGCAAATGACGTAGCGATCCCCCCTTTCACAAATCAGCGACGCCGGCTCTGCCCAATCAAGCCATGCCGTCGGTCGCCGGCGTTGAGGCCGGACACACTTCCAGAAAAAGTGACACAAGCAGAGCAGCGATGGCCGCCTCATTATGACGAAGTACGCCGCCCGTCGTCCGGATAAGCGGTGCACTGACGACTTGAATGCCGGCCGCCTCCAGCCGCTTGCGATCAACGGACACCGGTTCAGCCGCCTCTTCGGCATAGCGCCGCAAAATATCGGCGGCAATCGGTTGATTGTTGACGAGCACAGCATCAATTGCCAAATTCGGCACGTGGCGGCGAATGGCCGCCACATGATCGAAGACGGTAAATCCGTCCGTCTCTCCCTGCTGCGTCATTACATTGCAGACATAGACCTTCTTCGCTCGAGCATCGACAATGGCCTGCGCCAAGTCCGGGACGAGTAAATTGGGAATAACACTCGTGTACAGACTGCCGGGTCCAAACGTAATCAGATCGGCTGTATGAATCGCTTCAAGACTTTCCGGCAGTGGATGAATCAGGTTCGGTTTCAAAAAAACGCGTTCAATCTTCTTGTTAACCTTCGGAATCAATGACTCGCCTTCTACGACCGACCCGTCATTCATCACAGCACCGAGCACAATACTTTGATCGGCAGCCGGCAACACCTGTCCGTGGACATTCAGTATTCTGCTCAGTTCGCGCACACCTTTGACAAAGTCTCCGGTTATCGATGTCAGAGCCGCGATCAGCAGGTTGCCAAGCGAATGCCCGTTCAGTCCGGCATCCGTTTTAAAGCGGTGCTGCAGCAGCTTTTCGAATACCGGTTCGACATCCGACAGTGAAACGAGCACGTTGCGAATATCGCCGGGCGGAGGCATTTGCAGTTCGCTGCGCAGCATGCCGCTGCTTCCGCCGTCATCAGCTACCGTCACAATCGCTGTGATATCAAGTGGATAGTGCTTTAACCCGCGCAGCACCGTCGGCAGACCCGTTCCGCCGCCGATGGCCACGACCTTCTTCTTTTTTGCCATCTTTGCTCAATTTCCCCTTTTAATATCACGGTGCGCAACGGTCACCGGATAATCCGCATTCAGTTGCTTGCCGATCCATTCTGCAAGTGCGACCGAGCGATGCATACCGCCGGTGCAACCAATGGCAATGACGAGCTGACCTTTGCCTTCGCGCTTGTACTGCGGAAGCATGAATGTCAGCAAATCCATCAGTTTATTGAGAAACTGCTGGGTTTCCGTCCACTTCAGCACATACTCAGAAATATCCGCGTCAAGTCCGGTGCGCGGACGCATGTATTTAATGTAGTAAGGATTCGGGAGAAAGCGGACGTCAAATACGAGATCTGCATCAATCGGCAGACCATATTTAAATCCGAAGGACAGCAGATTGACGCGAAACGTTTCTTCCTCTTTGCCAAAATACTCAATGATCTGATCGCGCAGCTTACGCGTGCTCATATCCGATGTGTCAATGTAATATTGCGCAAGTCCCTTCACTTCTTCAAGTTTCTTGCGCTCAAGACGGATGCCCTCCACCGGTCGCCCGCGCGGGGTCAGCGGGTGAGCGCGGCGCGTTTCTTTGTAGCGCTGGACGAGCACTTCATCGCGGGCGTCAAGAAAAAGAATTTTCGGTCGAATACGTTCCGATGTGCTGAATGCGTCCAGTGACGTGAATAAGGAGTCAAAAAATTCACCCCCGCGCAAGTCCATAACAAGCGCCAGTTTTGTGAATTTCTGGGCATCAACATCCTTGATGAGATCAATAAATTTCGGGAGCAGCGTCGGCGGAAGATTGTCGATGCAAAAATAGCCCATATCTTCAAACACCCTTGTCGCGACGGTTTTTCCTGCGCCTGACATACCAGTAATAATCACCGTTTCAATCGTTTTCATGCTGCGCCCACCTCGCTGCCGCTTCTCAGCATACATGTGTTTCATTTGTTTTAGTATACTCGAAAACAGCGCTCGCCGGAAGTCTTGAGCACGCCTCACCAGACGAAGGTTCGGCCTCACCGAGAGCGGCCGGGCCGTGAAAAAGGCATCGTCCCCGCGCACAGGCAGACGCAGATTGACTGTTTTTTGCCTACAGATGCCGAATGGCGACAACAGCAAGTTGCGGTAAAAAAAAACAGCGCCTTTGATCTTCGCACTGTCTTTTAAAACAACGGTATCTATTCAAAAAAAGGGGGATCAATCTGCAGAATCAACTGCACTCAGCCACTTTCTGCATATTTTCAGTATAGCCATTCTGTATTTCATACGAATGACAGACACGTTAAAACTCAGTTAAAGCAAACCGTCGCCGCAGGCGCCTCATGTCAGGCTTCGGGCGCAGTCGCCGCTTGCTTCAATTTTTCAACGTATTTAGCCGCACTGTCGGCTGCGATACCGCCGTCTGAGGTCGCCGTGACGATTTGCCGCAGTTCCTTGCTGCGAATATCGCCGGCCGCAAAAATACCGTCCACTTTCGTCTGCATTTTGTCATCCGTCACAATGTACCCATCCCCATCGGTAATGCCAAGCCCCTGAACAGCCGCTGTCAGTGGGTCCATACCGACATAGATGAACACCCCATCGGCAGGAAATTCAGTCTGCTCTCCTGTTTTTTTATCTTTAAGCGTAAGACTGCTGACTTTTCCGTCCTTGCCATTGATGGCTTCACAGACACTGTTCCAGATAAAGTCAATCTTTTCATTGGCAAAAGCCCGTTCCTGCAAGATCTTCAAAGCGCGCAACTGATCGCGCCGGTGGATGACGGTCACGCGGCTCGCAAAGCGTGTCAAGTACACGGCCTCTTCGACAGCCGAATCCCCCCCGCCGATGACGGCAAGCTTTTTCTCTTTAAAGAAGGCGCCGTCGCAGACCGCACAATAGGAGACGCCGTGTCCTGCCAATGCTTTCTCACCCGGCACACCGAGTTTGCGGTACTCCGCGCCTGTCGCCACAATGACTGCACGCGCTTTGTATTGTTTGCCGCCGCAATCGACCACGTTATATGACGCTTCGCTACGGATCGCTTTAATGTCGCCATAGGCGTACTCTGCGCCAAACTTTTTGGCGTGTTCAAACATTTTATTGGAGAGATCGGGTCCAAGTATTGAATCAAAGCCCGGGTAATTCTCCACCGCCTCTGTATTGGCCATTTGCCCACCGGGAACACCGCGTTCGATCATCAACGTTGAAAGGCTGGCACGCGATGTATAAACTGCTGCCGTCATACCTGCCGGACCCGCTCCTGCCACAATCACATCATAAACTTTTGCTTCGTCTGCCAATTCCGATCCCGTTCCTTTCCAAGGACACATCCATGCGTCGCTGCTTCTTTTATTATTCTCTATGCTAATGAAAAAAAAAGTCGGCGTCCAGAAAATTGCCTGAACAACCGATCAGTGCCTGTTGCGGTCTTCATTTGCTTGACTGAAATGCCTGCCTGATCATTTCAATGCACTGCCTCAGGCGATACACTGTCGTATCCGCCTGCGCGGCCAAACTTTGCTGCGAGAGGTGCGGGCCATATTCTTTCCCGTGCAGATAAACGAGCGCGGCCGCCCAGTCAACCGCATGGCGCGTCTGCAACAGGGCGAGCTCATCCGTTGCAAGCCAAAAGCGGTACAATTCCGGTGCTTCAAGCAGCCTGCGCTCACCGCCGCACAGTCGCCTGATATGCCGCAATGTTTCCAATCCGCCATCCGTTTGCTGTTCTTCTTCCTCACGCCGCAGACGCTCAAGCAGCCCGTGCAATGACGGATCGGTTAGCTTTAGATCGGTGACTTCGGTCTCAGGAAAGCGCGCGTGCAAGTAAAAAAAGGCAAATAGCCGGTAAGCCGGATCGCCGCCGCTCAACTCATGGACGACAAGTTCACGCACCATAAAGTTTTCTCGGGCATCCGGCGCAAATAACATGTCTTGAATCTTCTCATATTTGAACGGATGAAACGGCTTCGCGCTGAAATAATCGACCTGCTGCCACCGACGTCTTGCCGTCCTGACATAGCCGAGGTGCCAAGCCGCAAGCGCCTGCCAGAAGTGAAAAACCTGATCTGTCTGAACACCGCGGCGCTCAGCTGTATTCAGCCAGAAAAGCGCTTTGCGGTCCATGCCAAAGTTCAGATACGTCGAACCGAGTTTGCCGCAGTAGTCGGCGTTGAGTGGGCTGATACGCTCAAGCCGGTTACAGACGGACTTAAAAGCGGCTTCTTCCCCCGTCTGATAATGAAAGCTTGCCAAGTTACAAAGTGCATAAATATTGCCGGGATCGCAGGCGAGCACCTGTTCCGCCGCGCGAACCGCCTGATCTCGCTGTCCGAGTGAAAAAAAAGCGACTGACAGATTGTTCTGGGCCGGCAGAAAATCAGGCTGAGTAGCGGTAACTTCTTCAAAGAGACGCACAGCCTTATCAAACAACCCCTGATCAAGTGCTTCGACAGCGGCATCGTGCAGCTCGACATAATCCGGGACGTCATAAATTGACTCATCGTCAGTCACATCATCGGTCAACGCATGATACAGCTGCTGCGCTTCCTCGGCATATTCGCCCTCGGGATCGCTGAGGATGTAGTGACGCGCTTCTTTGAGTGCCGCTTCGAGATTACCCAGATACGCGTAATTATTGGCCATGAAAAAATGGCAGGCTGTCACCGGCGCATCCAGCTCATAGATGACCTTTCTGAGCAACTGATTCGACGTTTCATAGCATTCCAATTCTGCGAGTACAACCGCCTGCCGGCAGAGAAATTCCACATTATCAGGATTCATCTCCAACGCGCGTGCCAAGAACTGGCTTGCACGGTTCAGATCACCTTTTTCGTAAAGGCGTACCCCCTTGTGGTAGTACGATTCAGGTGAAAGAATCAGCGGAATAATTTGTCGGTGCTTGCGCTGATTTTGATTTGCCAATGATTCGAACCTCCATGAATGGCTTGGACAATAGAACAGCGAGGCCAACTACTGATCAAATACGACAAAACATGTTCCAACGTCCGTTCATTTATTATCACTTGCCGGGGTGCACCTCTGCACCATCTTCCTTTGATAGAAAAGCAGCAGCCTCTTTGCCATGAGCCGCATGAGCCTATTGATAACCCTAGTCGTCGACCGATGAAACAGGCGCAAGACGCTCACGGGTGCAGCGTGCCGGTTGCGGCGCTAAAGTAAAGATGCCAATCTATTCAAAAAGGATCTCGTGCGCGCGTGGCGAGTGTACGCCCGTTGCTTTGTTGCCGCTGAAGGATTGGTGCGGTCCCCTGAAAATATGAGTGTCGCCAAGTTTTTTTAATGCGTCAAAAAAGTCTATCGATTTCAGCGGGACTAGGCATAAGAAAAGCTAAGCCTCTGCCTTCGTCCAAAAGACTTGGCAGAGCCAAGCTTTTTTAACATTATAAATAATATTCGCCGCCTGTATACCGAAAATCCTTCTTTTTAATCGCGGAATCCGGATAAAAATTGCTATGAAAAGTGTGAAAAAGACAAAAATCGACATTAATCATTATAACGCGGACGATTGGGCTGACGCAGCTGCCAATAAGCGATGAGCGCCGCACCGATGAAGACGAGCAGAACCGCAAGTCCCTGCGACACGCGCAGTGAACCGAGCATCAGACTGTCCGTGCGCAGCCCCTCGATATAACTGCGACCGAGGGCATACCAAATGACGTAGACCATGAACAGCTCGCCTCGTTTTAGATTAAAGCGCCGAACAATGAGCAGCATGACAAATCCGGCAAAATCCCACAGAGATTCATAGAGAAAGGTCGGAATATAATACGTACCGTCAATACACATCTGATTAATGATAAAGCGCGGCAAGTGCATCGTTTCCAGTGCGGCGCGCGTCGTCGGTCCACCATGTGCTTCCTGGTTCATGAAGTTTCCCCAACGCCCGATCGCTTGCCCGAGAATAACACTTGGGGCGCCAATATCCACAATTTTCCAAAACGGAATCCGCCGAACGACGCAGAAGACGATTGTCGTTGCCACCGCTCCGATTAGTGATCCATAGATCGCAATACCGCCTGTTCGGATATCAATGATTTCTGAGAGATGTTTGGAAAAATAAGACCATTCAAAAATCACATAATAAGCCCGCGCGAACACGATCGAGATCGGCGCAGCAAATAGCATCAAATCCACATATGTATCCTTATGAAGCCCGCAGCGCTTGCCCTCGTGAATCGCAAGCAGCAGCCCAAGCAACGCACCGGTTGCAATAATCACACCGTACCAGTACACAGAAAAACTGCCGATCTGAAAAGCGACTCGGCTGATCGGTTCAATCGTGTTTGTCATCTCAAATCATCCTCATCGATCACGCAGCGCATCGTTCAGCCGCTCGGAAAATTGCTGAGCGGCGTGATAGCCCATGTTTTTTAAACGAAAATTCATTGCCGCCACTTCAATAATAACAGCTAGGTTACGTCCGGGACGTACCGGCAACACGAGCCGAGGAATTTCCGTGTCAATCAGTTTGATTCGCTCTTCATCAAGACCAAGCCGGTCATACACTTTGCTCTGATCCCAAAGTTCAAGATGCACAACGAGCGACACACTCTTATACGTTCGCACAGCACCGGCACCAAACAGTGTCATCACATTAATGATTCCAAGTCCGCGAATTTCAAGCAAATGCTGAATCAACTCCGGTGCACTGCCGACGAGCTCAGACTCCCCCTGCTGACGGATCTCGACCGAGTCATCGGCCACCAAGCGATGTCCGCGCTTGACGAGTTCAAGCGCCGTCTCACTCTTGCCCACACCGCTCTCTCCTGTGATTAATACACCGACGCCATAGACATCAACGAGCACACCGTGCACCGACGTCATCGGAGCAAGACGCGACTCAAGGTAATTAGTAATCATGCTGATCAACCGCGTTGTCTGAAGCTTGGATGAAAGCACCGGAACATGGCGCTTATTTGACGATACAATAAATTGTTCGGGTATCTCAATTTCTCGGGAAATAATGATGCACGGTGTCTTTTCCGTGCAAAGCTGCGACGTCCGTTTGTAGCGCTCGTCAATACTAAGCTCATTGAAAAAGGACATTTCTGTCCGCCCGAGCACTTGCAGCCGGCGGCGTGGATAATACGTAAAGTAACCGGCAATCTCAAGGCCCGGACGCGAAATATCGCTGACAATAATTTCGCGGTCAGTCCCTTCCTTTCCGCTTACAAGGTTTAATTTAAAATGGTCAATCAGTTCGCTAACCCGCACTTTAGCCATTGTCATCCGCCTTTCACCGTTTTGTTCATCCGTTTATGACTGTCGCAACGGTTTGATGATCAGTGCGTGAACAATTATCTGACAGACCGCCATGATGACGGCAACGATCAGAGCACTGGAGAAACCGTCCAGTTGAAAACTCGAACCCATGATGTCTGCCGTCAACAGCAGCAGCAAAGCATTAATAATAAAAATAAAAAAGCCGAACGTGAGAATCGTCGCCGGCAATGAGAAGAAGATTAAGATCGGCCGCACAAACGTATTGAGCAGTGACAGTACAATGCTTGCCCCAAAAGCCGCACCGATGCCTGAAATATGAACCATCGAATGCAAATAACCGGCCAGCGTCATGAGAATGACCATATTCACCATGCAGTTAATCAGCCAGTTAGCCACTCCTCTTCTCAGCACGTGCGTCCCCTCTTTCTCATTCCTCAGGCATAATAAGATAGGCAAGAAAGTAGCCAATTATGCAGGGGAAAAATAATGTTGCCAACACAAGTACAACAAAAATGATTCGAATCACAGTCGCATCGACGCCTAGGTATTCTCCTATTCCGCCAAGCACGCCGCCCAGAAAGCGATTCGTACGCGAACGGACAAGTCGTTTTGTCATTATTTTTCTCCTTACTGTGCTTTCCTGTCACCTCAGCGCCTGCGCCCACGTCAAAAATTCGCAGCTTCCTGCCGGATGAAATCAAACATTTGGCGCTCCGTACAGGCTTGCACACTCTCACTACAACTATACTCTTTTACTGCGCAGTTTAACAAGTCCCCGCGTGTCTGACGAGTTAGAATCTGCGGAATAAACCCGGCCGTGCCACATTCCTTGGCCGAAAGCTGATCCCGCATTTTTCTCAGACCTGCTTCCGCCGGCAAGCCTCTGTACTTTCCTAACGTCCGGCAAAAAGCAAGCATCAGCGCCCGCCTGCCCTGCTGTCATAAACCAGAACCCGCATGCTCAGCAGCGTCGATCTGAGCGGCCTGATGAGCGCCGGCGCGCCGCCGGTCGCGCTCAAGAATCGGTTTTAGGTATCGGCCGGTGTATGACGCAGGCGTCGCGGCAATCTCCTCAGGCGTGCCGGCAGCGACAATCGTTCCGCCGCCGTCGCCGCCTTCCGGGCCAAGATCGATCAGGTAGTCGGCACACTTGATGACGTCAAGATTGTGTTCAATAATGAGCACGCTGTTGCCGTTATCGACGAGTGCCTGCAACACGCGGAGCAGGCGGGCAATGTCGTCGATATGCAGTCCCGTTGTCGGTTCGTCAAGAATATACAGCGCATGGCTCTTCGTTCGCCGATACAGTTGGGCAGCCAGCTTCACACGTTGCGCCTCACCGCCGGAGAGCGTCGTTGCTGCCTGGCCGAGCCGCACATAGCCGAGTCCGACGTCAAACAATGGTTCCAATCTGCGCTTGATACGCGGTACATTTGTAAAAAATTCAAGTGCCTCCTCGACTGTCATGTCAAGCACGTCGGCGATCGTTTTCCCTTTGTACATAATATCCAGTGTCTCGCGGTTGTAACGCTTGCCGTGGCACACCTCGCACGGCACATACACATCCGGCAGAAAATGCATCTCAATCTTAATGATACCGTCACCGCTGCACGCCTCGCAGCGCCCGCCCTTGACATTGAAGCTGAAGCGTCCTTTTTTATAGCCGCGCACTTTGGCTTCATTCGTC
The DNA here is from genome assembly GCA_047722915.1 of Sporolactobacillus sp. Lineage (GTDB taxonomy): Bacteria > Bacillota > Bacilli > Bacillales > Sporolactobacillaceae > Sporolactobacillus. The sequence goes on along the minus strand of JBDNZQ010000010.1, from coordinate 5,669 downwards.
GCCGCGAACACATCGCGGATCATATCAAAAACGCCGGTATAGGTTGCCGGATTCGAACGCGGCGTTCGGCCGATCGGCGACTGGTCAATCTGAATCACACTATCGATGTATTCCATGCCGCGCAGCGTCCTGAAAGCACCGGGTGCCTCGCGGCGACCGTTGAGTTTTTGCGCGAGCGCTTTAAATAAAATTTCATTGACGAGCGTACTTTTCCCCGAACCGGAGACACCGGTTACAACCGTCATGATGCCAAGCGGAAAGGACACGTTAACATTCTTAAGATTATTGGCGCGCGCACCACTGAGCTTGATCGCCCGCTTCGTCAGCGGCCGGCGTGCCGGCGGCAGCGGAATGAACTTTTTGCCGGACAAATATTGCCCCGTCAGTGAATGCGGGTCGTCCATCAGCTGCGCGGGCGTGCCTTGCGCCGTGATGCGCCCGCCGTGTTCACCCGCGCCGGGTCCGACATCGATGATGCAGTCGGCGGCCAGCATTGTGTCCTCGTCGTGCTCGACAACAAGCAGCGTATTGCCGAGATCGCGCATGCGCTTCAACGCATGGATGAGTCGGTCATTATCACGCTGATGAAGCCCAATGGACGGTTCATCAAGAATATAGAGAACACCCATCAGCTGCGAACCAATTTGCGTAGCCAGCCGAATGCGCTGCGCCTCACCGCCGGACAGCGTGCCGGCCGCGCGTCCGAGCGTCAAATAATCAAGACCAACGTCGATCAGAAAGCTTGTCCGCTGCTTGATCTCGCGCAAGATGAGCCGAGCAATGATCTGTTCTTTCTCCGAGAGTGCGACACGGTTGAAAAATTCAAGCATGCTGCGAATCGGCAAAGCCGTCACCTCACTGATGGCTTTGCCGCCGACTTTAACAGCCAGCGCTTCCGGGCGCAGCCGGTCGCCGTGACACGTCGGACACGGCTTCTGCATCATGTACTGCGTCATCTGCTCGCGAATAAAGTCTGAACTCGTCTCGCGATAACGGCGCGCCACATTAGCAACAACGCCCTCAAAAGGCATTTCTTTATCATGCGTCTCGCCAAAGTCGTTCTCATAATGAAAGTGGATGCGGCGCGAACCCGCTCCGTAAAGCACAATGTCGAGCTTGTCCTTTGGAAGTTCGGACACCGGCACATTCATGTCGACACCGAACGTCGCACAGGCACAGCGGAGCAGCTGCGGATAGTACTGCGAACTGGTCGGTTCCCACGGCGCAACGGCACCGTCCGCAAGCGAGAGCGAGCGGTCCGGCAACACAAGATCAAGGTCAACTTCCATACGCGAACCGAGGCCGTCGCAGTCCGCACAGGCGCCGAAAGGGCTGTTAAAGGAGAATAGGCGCGGTTCAAGTTCGCCGATCGAGAAGCCGCAGACCGGGCAGGCATGCTTTTCGGAGAACAGCAGTTCTTCGCCGTCCACGACAGCAACGATGGCGCGGCCGTCGCCGATCTTCAGCGCCGTCTCAAGCGAGTCCGACAACCGGTTCCCGATGTCAGGCTTGACGACAATCCGGTCGATCATCACATCAATCGTATGCTTTTTATTTTTCTCGAGCGCCGGCACCTCTTCCAGTGCGTATACGTCACCGTCGACGCGCACACGCACATAGCCTTGCTTCTTAATGTCTTCAAGCACTTTCGCCTGTGTTCCTTTGCGTCCGGCTATAAGGGGCGCCATGATCTGCACGCGCGTTCTTTCGGGGAAAGCAAGCACACGGTCAACCATCTGCTCAACCGTCTGCGAGGTAATTTCGGTGCCGTCGTTCGGACAGAACGGATGACCGACGCGGGCAAACAGGAGGCGCAAATAGTCGTAGATTTCCGTGACCGTTCCGACGGTCGAACGCGGATTGTGACTCGTCGTCTTCTGGTCGATGGAAATGGCGGGGGAGAGTCCTTCGATCGCGTCGACATCCGGTTTGTTGCTTTGCCCGAGAAATTGGCGGGCGTATGCCGACAGCGACTCGACATAGCGCCGCTGCCCTTCCGCATAGATCGTATCAAAGGCAAGCGATGACTTGCCCGAACCGGACAACCCGGTAATGACGACAAGCTTGTCGCGCGGAATGGTCACGTTGACATTTTTTAGATTGTGCTCACGCGCACCTTTGACGACAATATTTTCCAAGACCATGACTTTATCCCTCCGCCTTCAGTTCAAAGATGATGTCGCGCAGCTCAGCGGCGCGCTCAAAGTCAAGCGCACGCGCCGCCTTCTTCATGTCGTTCTCCATCGCAGCCACCGCCTTGCGCCGCTCGGATGCGCTCATCTTCACTTTCTTTTTCTTCCTTTCATTGCCGCTGTCGATGTCATACGTCGCCTTAATCAAATCTGGAATCGATTTGACAATCGTTTTCGGCTCCATATGGTGCGCCACATTGAACGCTTGCTGAATCTCGCGGCGACGCTCGGTTTCATCCATCGCCGAGCGCATCGAGTCAGTGACGTTATCAGCATACATAATGACCTTGCCATCCGCGTTGCGCGCCGCCCGTCCGATCGTCTGAATCAGCGAACGCTCCGAACGCAGAAAGCCCTCCTTATCGGCGTCAAGAATGGCGACAAGCGACACTTCCGGAATGTCGAGTCCCTCGCGCAATAAGTTGATACCAACGAGCACATCAAACTCACCGCGGCGCAGATTGCGAATAATCTCAATCCGGTCAAGTGTCTTGACTTCCGAATGCAAATAATTAACTTTAACGCCCATTCCTTTGAGATAGTCGGTGAGATTCTCTGCCATCTTCTTCGTCAGCGTCGTCACAAGCACGCGTTGATTGTTCAAGGTGCGTTTGTGAATTTCGTCAAGCAGGTCGTCGATCTGTCCTTTAATCGGCCGAACATCGATGACCGGATCCAGCAACCCGGTCGGGCGAATGATCTGCTCGACGGGCCGTCCGGAATGCTCCAGTTCATAATCACCCGGCGTCGCTGACACGTAGACGACTTGATGAACCTTCTCTTCAAACTCGGCAAATGTCAGCGGCCGATTATCTTTGGCCGACGGCAACCGGAAGCCATTGGCAACGAGCACATCTTTGCGTGCCCGGTCTCCGTTATACATCGCTCGCACCTGCGGCAGTGTCGCATGCGATTCGTCGATCATGACGAGGAAATCTTTTGGAAAATAATCAATGAGCGTATACGGCGCCTCACCCGCCTTGCGGAAGGTCAAATGGCGCGAGTAGTTCTCGATGCCTGAACAAAAGCCGACCTCCTCCATCATTTCCAAATCATAATTTGTTCGCTGCTCAAGGCGCTCGGCTTCCAGCAACTTGCCGTTCTCTTTTAAAATCGCCAACTGCTGCCGCAGCTCTTCTTTAATATTTATAATAGCTCTGCGCATCTTTTCCTGTCCCGTGACGAAGTGCGATGCCGGATAGATCGCCACATGTTCGCGTTCGCCGACGATCTCGCCCGTTACCGGGTCCATCTCCATCATTCGTTCGATCTCGTCACCAAAGAATTCAATGCGGATACAGTGGTCGTCGCGCGACGCCGGGAAAATCTCCACAACATCACCGCGCACACGAAAGGTCCCCCGCTTAAAATCGACATCATTGCGTGCATACTGAATGTCAACGAGGCGGCGCAGCATGGCATTGCGTTCAATGTCCATGCCTTTGCGCAGGGACACGACGAGTGAGCGATATTCTTCCGGTGAGCCTAAGCCATAGATGCATGACACGCTGGCGACAATGATCACGTCGCGGCGCTCGAACAGCGCGCTCGTCGCCGAATGCCTCAGCTTATCAATCTCATCGTTGATGCTCGAATCTTTTTCAATATACGTATCGGTCTGCGGAATGTAGGCTTCCGGCTGATAGTAATCGTAATAGCTGACAAAGTATTCTACCGAATTATGCGGGAAAAATTCTTTGAACTCACTGTAAAGCTGGCCGGCAAGCGTTTTATTGTGTGCGATGACAAGCGTCGGCTTCTTAACCTGGGCAATGACGTTTGACATTGTAAATGTCTTGCCGGTACCCGTCGCGCCGAGCAGCGTCTGATGCGCCTGCCCCGCCCGAATGCCGCGCACGAGCTGCTCAACGGCCTGCGGCTGATCGCCCTGCATCTCAAATTGCGATACTAATTGAAAGTCCATGCTAAGCCCCCCGGAATGTCACACAAGTATGCTGCCAAACATTATTTTTTCATTCATCATCATTTCGCTACGCCTGCATATGCGAATCAGAAGCGGCCAGCGCTCGACTGTCACGCGCACTGTAGGCAAAGGCTTTGTAGAAATCCAATTTTTCCTTCCTGCAACAGCAAAAAGAGAAACACTTCGTCTGTCATATAAAACAGACAATAACAAAATTATAGCATAATTGCTGCAAAAAGCACGAAAAAAGCGAACGGACATTCTTTTTCACTTACTTTTTTGTCTTTTCTCCCGTCACTGCCGCGCCTCATCCCTCAGAGCCCGATGCTCCGGCCGCCTGCCGCAAGCTTTCTTAGGTCAGGTGGTATAGGCAAGGTGCGCGCGCTTCTTCTGCAGGACACAAATCAAGACAAGTCGAAATCTGAGAATATTGACACTTTCAGTGATCGGATGACCCTATTTTAATTTTATGAGCGGCCATGAGTCGCGCGCCATCGCCATTCAGCAGCATCCGATACGCGCGCTCAACTCGGCCGGTGTCACCGCTGCCGCCTTTGTATGAATAACCGGAACCAGCCCATATTAGAAAAACTTGGCGAGGCCAAGTCCCTTGGGACGACGGCCAAGCCTTAGTTTTTCTTATACTTAGTCCCGCTGACATCTTTAATCTTTCTTAAACGTATTAGAAAAACTTGGCGGGGCCAAGTCCCTTGGGACGACGGCGGAGCCTTAGTTTTTTCTTATACTTAGTCCCGCTGAAGTCCTTAATCTTTCTTAAACGTATTAGAAAAACTTGGCACAGCCTACTTCTCTTCGCAAAGGCCGTGCCTTAGCTTTTTTTAGACGCAGTCCCGCTGGAGTCTTTAAACTTTCTTCACATACAAAAAAACAGCACAGACGCTAAGGCGCGTCCGTCCTGATTAAAAATGACAGCATAGCAGGGTAAGAAACCGGGCAGCCCGCCAAAAAGTGTCTGCCAAATCGCTTAGGCTTTAATATCATCACCGATATATTTTTCAATTTCTGCGACAACTGCCCTCGCAGCTTCCCGGCTGAGAATCAATTTGCCGTTCGCCAATACGAGGTTGTCCGGAGATACTTCATTTGTAATCTGGCAAGCCATTGTCGGTACATATTTTTTGAAAATAATTCGGTCGTCCTCCGTAAAAATTTCAAGCGGATCGCCTTCTTTAATTCCCATCGTCCTCCTCAACTCAATCGGAATGACAACGCGGCCAAGTTCATCGACTTTTCGCACGATCCCTGTTGATTTCATAATTTCTCGGGGCCCCTCTCCCAAAATTCATTTCATAGTTTTATAGATTTGCAATCGATTCCTCTTTTTCCTCTATTATGTAATTATTCGCCATGCATTCGCACATTCTGTCGCTTTGGCAGCGGCACCCGGCAAATTCGTTTAATTAGAAAAACTTGGCGCAGCCTACTTCCCTTCACAAGGGCTGTGCCTTAGCTTTTTCTTATACTTAGTCCCTCTGACATCTTTAAACCCTCTTAAACGTATTAGAAAAACTTGGCGCAGCCTACTTCCCTTC
>JBDNZQ010000009.1:0-96480 GCA_047722915.1 Sporolactobacillus sp. | reverse complement strand
TCCCCCTGCGAGAGTAGGTCACTGCCAGGCATTATGGATACAGAGACATCGTCCCCATTCAGGGACGGTGTCTCTGTTAACATTTGATGGGTATACTTTTTAAGGCAATTGTCGCTCGTGCCGTCCGCAGTTATGATACACTGTAAATGATAACGTTGATTCAATGAAATGATTCATTTAGCACCTGCATCAGGTTGACGTAGTGCACGAGCGGATACAATGACAAAGGCAAGCGGCAAACAATGAAAAATAAGTGGTCAAAGCACTTGTTACTGTATAACTGCCATACACCAACGGGTATGGGTTGATCATATCCGAGGGATCGCGGCCATTGATTGCTATTTTGCGAACGAGTTGGCACCTTAAAATCTACAGTGCTCTTTTTTCTGCTGTATGCGGGGCTTGCTGCCGGCTGATTGTGCGAGTAAAGGGCAGTAGCACCCCGATATTTCTCTATTGAGAAATATCGAGCCACACCCCATCATTTTGAGTAACAATGCTCCGGAGACTCGCTTGCCGCGGGCGTCCGGTGATCCTCCTTAAGCATGTAAGAATGTCTGACGCCTGCCGGGCATGCCGCTTCTGCGACCGCCTAGTTGTTGTAGAATGCACATTCATGCTCACTGTCTGCTGCGTGCTTTGCAGACCGTTAAAATGATTCTAGCATCCAATGTGGTCAGCTGCTCCTTAGCAGCCATATAGATTATCAATGAATTTGAACTCTTAGAGACGGTGCACCGGTGCCTACAGTTCATTTAAACAAATTTCGTAAATCCTTTACGGCTTTAGCTGTCTTAAAAAATTGGGTGGAAACAAACCCTTGTGAGCTCGTGTTCCGATGATGTATCAAGAGCGCCCACGTGTCTGTGAACAGAGACGTGGAAGGACCCGCGCGATGGTGAGCGGAAGCGGGCTGTTTTTGCAGAGTGTTGCGCATCTTAATTGTGCCGATATTCACTTGTGTTTGAACGAACGTCCGAGCCAAACCTGTGACAGATCGAGCGTGTTGAAAGTGATAGATGTTATCCATGCATAAAAATCAATCGTCTTTGGATAAAGAAGGTGCATGATGTGAGGCAATTTATAACGCATTCGCCTGAGGAGACGATGGACTTTGCCGAGCGAATGGTTCAACAGTTAAAAAAGGGAATGGTTTTCACGCTTTCGGGAGACCTTGGCGCGGGCAAAACGCAGTTTGCAAAAGGACTGGCTCGGGGTTTAGGTGTACGTGAGACAGTCAACAGTCCGACTTTTACAATCGTGAAAGAATATCGCAGCGGCCGGATGCCTCTGTTTCATATGGATGTCTATCGTATAAGCGAGGAAGAGGATATCGGAATTGAGGATTACTTTGACCAAGATGGGCTCGTTGTGATTGAATGGGCGGAAAATATCGAGTCATGGTTGCCGGAAAGCTATGTACAAATTAGGATTATCCGTCAAGGTGAGCAGGATCGAAAATTAGTGCTGGATGCCGTTGGCGCGGCGGCGGAACAGTTATGTGAGGAGATTGATTACAATGAAAGTGCTGGCCATTGATTCCTCTCACTCTATCATGGGTGTCGCGATTGTGACAGAGACAAAAGTGCTTGGTGAACTGATGACCAACAGCCGCAGAAATCATTCTGAGCGCTTAATGCCGGCAATTGCCCAATTGTTGCAGGAGACGGGTACTGCGCTCGAGGATGTCGATCGCATTGCCGTTGTGCAGGGTCCCGGATCATATACCGGTCTGCGGATTGGTGTGACAGTTGCCAAGACGCTGGCATGGACGCTCGATAAGGAACTGGTAGGTGTCTCGAGTCTTGAAACCGCTGCCCAAGGCGGCCGGGCATTTCATGGGTATATTGTGCCTTTCATGGATGCACGTCGCGGCCAGGTGTTTACAGGGCTGTACTTTGCTGAACAAGGGCGCGTTCGCCGCGTTCAGAAAGATCGGCTTGTGATGATGAATGAGTGGCTCAGTTTGCTTGAACAGCTGCATCAACCGGTACTGTTCGTCAGCGGGGATCTGCCAAAGTGGAGTGATGAGCTGCTCCGACTGCCGTGGGCAGTGCAAGGCGACTGTTTGGTCAACAGTCCGCGGCCGGCAGACATTGCGCTGCTGGGTGCAAGAGAGGCGCCTGTTAATGATATTCATCACTTTCTTCCCTCATATTTGCGGTTGTCCGAGGCAGAGGCCAAGTGGTTGGAGCGCCAGTCATGACGGAGCCCGAAGTGTCAATTCGCAAGATGCGCGTGGAAGATATTGATGGGGTGCTCGTTGTCGAACATGATGCATTCGACGTACCGTGGTCTGAGCGCGCTTTTCACAATGAACTTGAGAACAACCATTTTGCAACCTATTTTGTTGCTGAATACCTGCAACAAGTTATTGCCTATTGCGGGGTGTGGATCATTATTGATGAGGCACATATTACGAATGTTGCTGTTCACAGCCATTTCCGCGGACACAAGGTTGGCGAAGGGCTAATGAAGTACGTCCTGTCATTTGCCCGTCTGCGCGGTGCAAGATCGATGAGCCTTGAGGTCCGGGTCAGTAATCAAGCGGCTCAGAATCTTTATCGCAAACTTGGATTTCTGAATGGTGGAATTCGTAAAAGTTACTATACCAATAATAATGAGGATGCGCTTGTGATGTGGTTGAAGCTATGAAACAATCGACAGATTCAACAAAAACAATGGTGCTTGGCATCGAAACGAGCTGTGACGAAACAGCGGCAGCGGTCGTTGAGAACGGTCACATTATCCGCTCTAATGCCGTCGCTTCTCAGATCGATATTCATCGCCGCTTTGGCGGGGTTGTTCCGGAAGTGGCTTCTCGCCACCATGTTGATCAAATAACGCTTGTGATTGAAGAGGCAATGCAGCAGGCCGATGTGTCATGGGACTGCCTTGATGCGGTTGCCGTGACGCAAGGACCCGGTCTTGTGGGTGCCCTGCTTGTCGGGGTTCACGCGGCCAAGGCGCTTGCCTTTGCTCACCATCTGCCCCTTGTTCCCGTTCACCACATTGCAGGACATATCTATGCCAACCGTTTTGTAGACGAACTGCAATTCCCTTTAATTGCTCTTGTCGTCTCCGGCGGACACACCGAACTGGTGTTGATGCGTGAACACGGTCACTATCAGGTTGTTGGAACAACAAGGGATGATGCCGCGGGTGAGGCTTTTGATAAAGTTGCTCGCACGCTTGGCCTCCCATATCCCGGTGGGCCGGAGATTGACAGGCTATCGCGGCACGCTCATGCGGCCTTGCCATTTCCGCGGGCCTGGCTTGAAGAGGGATCACTCGACTTTAGCTTCAGCGGTTTAAAGTCAGCGGTTATTAACTATGTTCATCACGCCGAGCAAGTCGGCGACCAAGTCGATAAGGCGGATGTTGCTGCAAGCTTTCAAGACAGTGTCGCTGATGTGCTCGTGCGCAAGACGATGCAGGCGGCTGAGCGCTATGAGGTAAAGCAGCTGCTTATTGCCGGCGGCGTTTCAGCCAATCATGCCATTCGCTCGCGAATGGAGGCAAAAGCACGCACGGCCGGCATACCCCTTATTGTTCCCCCCCTGCAGTTATGTACGGATAATGCGGCGATGATTGCCGCCGCAGGAACGATAGAATTTTTAAAGGGAGCACGCGCTGATCTGTCGCTAAATGCTGATGCCAACTTGGCGCTGGAACCATTTTAACAGGGGGTAGAGTCAAAAAGAGATAGCAGGCTGAATGTGGCAAAAATGTTAACAAAGCAATATTTTTCCGAATCATATTGACACTGATAATCATTATCAATAAAATGAATGAAGAGGCAAAAGCAACATGATAACGACGATGAGCATCTCAGGGTACATAAATGAGAGGGGCGGTTGAGCGTGGACAATGATAATAGGTGTGCAAGCGGCTTCGTGGGCGGGGCGATCAGTCACTCGGTGCCAGTCAGAGCACAACGACCGGCACTTCCGTTAAACTTTGTCCACACCGGCGAAAGTGTACGCATTCGTTCAGTATCAGGCAAGGATGAGACGAAACGCTTTTTGCACACACTGGGATTAATTGACGATGCGGAAGTGACCGTTCTCTCCGAATCGGGGGGCAATGTCATCGTTTGCCTCAAAGGCGCCAGATTAGCGATTAATCAGGCAATGGCCAGGCGGGTAATGACCTATTAATAATAGGCTTGTAACTATAAAAAATCAAACGGCGCCGCGGCAGACGTGCGACGCTGTTTGATTTTAGAGGGGGGAGACCATGCACATGAGGAGTTTACGTGAAACAAAGCCGGGCGAAACGGTAGTTGTCAGCGCGCTTAAAGGCGGCGGCGCGATTCGGCGGCGCATCATGGACATGGGCATTACGCGGGGTACAACGATATATGTTCGGAAAGTCGCACCGTTCGGCGACCCGGTTGAAATTACAGTACGCGGCTATGAACTGTCCATTCGAAAAAGTGAGGCTGAAAATATCGAACTTGGTTAATTGATAGGGGGGACGGCACATGAAAATTGCACTTGTTGGCAATCCGAACTGCGGGAAAACGACAATGTTCAATGCTTTGACTGGTAGCAGCCAGTATGTCGGTAACTGGCCGGGTGTGACAGTCGAGAAAAAAGAGGGACAAATTAAGGGAAAAAAGGGTGTTATTGTCACGGATCTTCCCGGGATTTACTCGCTGTCTCCGTACACACCTGAGGAAGTAGTCAGCCGCAACTATCTCGTGAATGAAAAACCGGACGTCATCATTAATATCGTTGACGGAACGAACCTTGAGCGCAACCTTTACTTGACGACTCAAGTGCTTGAACTTGGTATTCCGGTTGTCATTGCTCTGAATATGATTGACATCCTGCGCAAATCGGGCAGCAGCGTTGACCTGAAGAAACTGGAGCGCTCGTTTGGCTGCCAAGTGGTAGAAACGTCAGCATCAAAGGGTATCGGCATTCAAGATGTTGTCCGAACAGCTGAGAAGTTGGCGTCTGAAGCAAAGCCGCAAGTATCAGTGGAAATTTTTGATAAGCAGCTCGAAACGACACTGTCACAGATTGCTTCGCTGCTTGGTCATACCATCGAAGACAGGCAGAAACGCTGGTTTTCAGTCAAGCTCTTTGAGCGCGATGAAAAAGTGAGCATGGCTCTGCAACTGAGTGAAGCCGCCCACCAGAGCATTGAGGCGCTGATTCAAGCGGCAGAAAAAGAGCAGGGCGACGACAGCGAAACGATTATTACCAACGAGCGCTATGACTTCATCGGCGATGTCGTCTCGTCGTTCATTCACAGAGGGGCGCATAAACTGACGGCATCTGATCGAATTGACAAGATCGTTACTAACCGCTTTCTTGCCATCCCCATTTTTCTTGTCATCATTTGGTTTGTCTATTATATCTCAGTGACGACGATCGGTTCAACTGTGACGGACTGGACAAATGATACGCTGTTCGGTGATTGGATTACGAGCGGAGCGACGACGCTGTTGACGGCTCTCGGCACGGCAAAATGGCTGAACAGCTTGATCGTTGACGGTATTATTAATGGTGTCGGCACGGTGCTCGGCTTTGTGCCGCAGATGCTGATCCTGTTCTTCTTCCTATCCATTCTTGAAGATTCCGGTTATATGGCGCGCATCGCCTTTATTATGGACCGGATGTTCCGTCGCTTCGGACTGTCGGGTAAGTCGTTTATTCCGATTTTAATCAGCTCCGGCTGCGGTGTGCCCGGCATCATGTCGACTCGCACGATCGAGAGCGAGAAGGATCGCCGGATGACGATCATGTTGACAACGTTCATCCCCTGTTCGGCGAAAGTGACGATCATTACGATGATTGTGACTATCTTTTTCCCGAAGTCCACATGGATTGCACCGGTTATGTACTTACTGGGTATTGCTGTCATCGCCGTTTCAGGCATTATTTTAAAGAAGACTCGATTGTTCGCCGGAGAACCGGAGCCGTTCGTGATGGAATTGCCGGCATACCGCATTCCTTCCTTGAAAGGCGTACTCATTCATATGTGGGAACGCTCAAAGCATTTTATTTTCAAAGCGGGAACGATTATTTTTCTTGCCTGTACGCTCATCTGGTTTTTGTCGAGCTATAATTGGAGAATTCAGATGGTTGGCAACATTGAAAATAGCATGCTTGCCAATGTCGGGCACGCGCTCAGCTGGTTCTTTTCCCCACTCGGTTTTGGCACATGGAAAGGCGCGGTGGCCTCGATCAGTGCGCTGATGGCTAAGGAGAATGCGATTGGTACGCTGGCTGTGCTGAACGGGCTATCTGATGACAGCTATTCGCATGCGCTTGCCGCCGGCATTACATCAATGTTTACGCCGCTTGCCGCCTTTTCCTTTATGCTGTTCAACCTGTTCAATCCGCCGTGCATCGTGGCGATGAGCACAACCTCGCGCGAGATGAACAGCAAAGGCTGGACATTCATTGCGATCGGCTACCAGATGTTGCTTGGCTATGCCATGGCTTTTACAGCCAACCAGCTTGGTGGTGTGCTCTTTTATGGCAAAACTTTTGGCGTTGGCCCGATTATTGCCCTTGTCTTAATTGCCATCGTGATCTTCTTGCTCATCCGTCCGGCCTATGGCAGCGGCGGTTGGTTCCGGCGCGGTGTGGGTGTGAATGCACAGTCTTAACCGGACAACGCAAGAAGTCGTTAAGGAATACATGAGGAGGCAGGCGAATGAATTTCTCAACAGCGGCAGTGTTGCTCCTGCTTGGCGTGCTCTATTATCTGGCCATCCGATCGGTCTGTAAAAATGGCGCTTGTGCAGACTGCGGCGCACGCGGCCTCTGTCCGGCGCATCAGTTGCAAAAAGCCGGTATGCGAAAGCCATCGGCCGAGCGCCTGAGTACTGCGCGCCGTCTGGCATCCGGCGCCGAGCGCCCGGCGCTGATAGTCGAACGCCGAGCGTCACATAATCGGTAGCTGTTCGGGACGCTTTCGACCGATTGAAGATGTTACGAATGTATTGTGGAAAGAAGTCGGCTGTGTGCTGATTTGCTGCAGCCCGTTTGGCGGCTTGCATTACTCAGATGAAAGGGGCTGGTGGAAATGATAACGGCACTCATTGGTCTGCTTCTTGCAGTTTTCGGCGTCTTTGCCGCTCGGCGCTCGTGGAAAAGTATGCGATCGGGGTGTTGCGGCGACGGTGCGTGCGGCAGTGCGAGGGATGTTGAACCGGCAGATCGAGATTTAACGCATTATCCATTTAAGAAGTTGTTGTCCATTGAGGGCATGAGGTGCGCCAGCTGCCGCATGCATGTAACTAACGCGCTGAACGACATTGACGGTGTGTACGCGGCGGTTGACTTGCGCCACAAGCGGGCCGAGGTGTATATGAGTCAGCAAGTGCCGGTTGCCAGTCTGCTCGCTGCGGTTGCCAAAGCGGGTTACAAGGCGGCGGCACTTGACACAGTGCAGCAGTCAAATCTGATCGGCGGGTAAGGGAAGGACCGATGGCGGGTAGACGTATCTAAGAAAAGCTTGTGTGCCGATAGTTGGTACTCGAGCTTTTTTTGTACGTTAAGAAAGTCTATCGATTTTAGCAGGATCAAGTCTTTCTGGCGGTAATGAAGTTGGAGAAGCCGGCGTCTTGCCAGCGGCAAGGAAGAGCCCGGGAGAAGAAATAAATATGGTAAGGCGTTTCAACACTGATTCAGACGCCTATGCTCGTCCCTGCTGCCGGCAGTCCGGCTCTGACAAAGCAAGCAAAGCCGCAGAGCGACCTGACCCCTTTCTGCATTCATTTTAAAGCTGCTCTGCCCTGAGCTGCGCCTTTTCCCACTGGTTCATCATCTCACTCAGCGCCTGTTCATGCGCGTTGAGCGCTTCCTGAGCTTCGGTTGCCTTCTTCATATCACTGTAGACGGCCGGGTCGGCAAGCGTCTGCTGATCGGCCGCTATCGCTGCTTCAAGCCGTGAAATCTCTTGCTCAAATCGTTCGATGTCGCGCTCAAGCCGCCGTTTCTCTTTTTTTTGCTCTTTGGTTTGTCGGAATTGCTGCAGGCCGGCGGTCTCGGGGTCGGCTTGCGCCTGCTTTTGCATCGGGGCTGCCTGCTGCTCAAGCAAGGCGAGCTCACGCTGTTCACTCTTTTTATCGACGTAGTAGTCGTAGTCGCCCAGGTACTCCTGAATACCCGCGCGTGAGAGCTCTAGAATGCGGCCGGCAATACGATTGATGAAGTAGCGGTCGTGGGAGACGAAGAGAATCGTTCCGGAAAAGTCAGCAAGCACTGCTTCAAGCACTTCTTTGCTGTCGATGTCCAGATGGTTGGTGGGTTCATCGAGAATGAGCAAGTTATCCTGGCGCATCATCAGTTTTGCGAGCAGCAACCGTGCCTTTTCACCGCCGCTCAATGCGCCGACCGGCTTGGCAACCTCACCGCCTGAAAAAAGAAAACGTCCGAGTATGCTGCGAATCTCGTTTTCTGTCTGAAGCGGATAGTCATCCCAAAGCTCGTTCAGCACTGTTTTTTCCACGTTCAGCCCGGTCTGCTCCTGATCGTAGTAACCGATCGACACTTGACTGCCGAGTCGAATGCTGCCGCTGATTCGTGTACCGTCATCGACAATGGCTTTCAGAACAGTGGATTTTCCTGTTCCGTTCGGTCCGACGATTGCCACGCGTTCACCGCGAGCGATGCGAAAATTCAATCTGCTGATGATTGGAGACCCGTTATGACCGACGGCAAGGTCGGTTACATCCAACACGTCGCGGCCACTCTGACGCGCGGTAGTGAATGAAAAAACGGCCGCACGCTCGTCGCCGCGTGGTTTTTCGATGCGCTCAATCTTTTCAAGCTGCTTGCGCCTGCTTTGTGCCCGCTTTGTCGTTGATGCGCGAACAATGTTCTTCTGAACAAAGTCATTTAAGCGTCCGATTTCTTTTTGCTGCTTTTCATAATTCTTTAGTGCCTGCTCATAATCGGCTTCACGCAGCTGCAAATAGCGCGTGTAATTGCCGCTGTATTTTTTTGCTGCGTGTCCGGAAATTTCATAGACTTTTGTAACGACCTTGTCAAGAAAGTAGCGGTCATGTGAAACAATCAACATGCCGCCAGCGTAATGCTGAAGGTAACCTTCCAGCCAAGTCAGCGTGTCGATGTCCAAATGGTTGGTTGGTTCGTCAAGAATCAGCAAATCGGGTTTGAGCAACAGTATTTTTCCGAGGGCAAGTTGCGTTTTCTGGCCGCCAGAGAGGTTGCAGACCGGTCTTGAATCCGCGCCTTCATCAAATTTCAGGCCGCTCAGCACGCTGCGTATGTCCGCACGGTACGTATAGCCACCCTTGATCTTAAAATCGGCCAGCAGCGCGTCATAAGTCGTCAGCAGCTGCTGACTGTCCGGCACCTCCGATAGCTGCTTTTCTAGGACGTGAAGTCGATTTTCCATGTTGACAAGAGGTTCAAAGACGCTCAGCAACTCGTCGTAGATCGCTTTTTCAGAATTGAGCGTTGCATTCTGGGGCAGGTAGCCAACCTTTTGCCCTTTGGGAATCATGATTTCACCGCTGTCGGCGCTGATAAGCCCGGCGATAATTTTAAGCAGCGTCGATTTTCCGGCGCCGTTGCGCCCGACCAGTGCAACATGTTCACCTGACTGCACTTCAAGTGAAATTTTTGTTAAAATTGGTTCAGCGGCAAACGACTTGCTGATCGATTGCGCTTGCAGAAGAATCATATCGGTCACCTCATTCACGTGCATGCCGGCAGCAAAAAATGAAAAAGCAGCCATCTGCTTGCCCTCTATTTTAGCGTATTCGCCGATTGTTCGGCAAGCACTGTTCAGATGAGTGAGAACGCAGACTTGAAAGCCATTTCAACACCATGTATGCTTTTTGAGTACGAGTGAGAAAAGCAATTGACATATAGTGAGTGACGTGCATTGCCTATGTCTGACAAATTGAACGATTCATGGAGGGACTCGCATGGCTCAGCAAAAGGTTCCACAGGCAACCGCCGAACGTCTTCCACTTTACTATCGAACGCTGCAAGACTTGGTCTCTATCGGCAAAACGCGCATGTCCTCAGCGGAATTTGGTGAAATTGTTCAGGTCGATTCAACGACAGTACGCAAGGACTTTTCTTATTTTGGGGCGCTCGGGCGCAAAGGGTATGGTTACGACACTCGGCATTTGATGGAGTTTATGAAAAAAATCCTCTATCAGGATGAATTATCAAAAGTTGTGTTGATCGGGGTCGGACATCTCGGCACAGCACTGCTTAATCATAATTTTCATAAAAACAATAACACCCAGATCGTCAAAGCATACGATAAGGACACGCGCAAGACCGGATTGTACGTCGGCGGCACAAAAATTCATCAGATGAGTGATTTGCCTAATGAACACAATGAGGGCATTTCGGCGGCTATTCTGACGGTTCCGGCGGATCAGGCGCAGACTGCGGCCGAGGCGGCGATCAAATCCGGCATTCGCGGTTTTTTGAACTTTGCCCCGGTACGTCTCTCGCTTCCGGATAATGCCTATGTGCGCTATGTTGACATGACGGTCGAGCTTCAGGCACTGATCTATTTTTTAAATCATTCATCGGAAGAGCACGGCCTAATCTGATGTGCTCTTTTTTTTGTGGTACACTGGTTTGTGGGCATCTGGGGAACAAGAAACTTTCAAATGACGCCGGGAAAAGCAAGGGGAACAGGAATAACGGCTTCGCCAAGCAGCGGGGCTGACTTTGCTGCTTAATCCCTCCCTTTTCCAGTCAACGATATAGGAGTGAGTCATAAAGTGATTCAATTAAAATCAAAGCATGAAATTGCGGAGATGAAAAAGTCGGGACAGTTGCTTGCCCTGACACACCGCAAGATTGCCAAACTGATTCGTCCCGGTGTGACAACGTGGGACATCGAGGAATTCGTCAATGCATTTCTTGAGAAGCACGGTGCGACGCCGGAAGAAAAGGGCTTTGAAGGCTATCAGTTCGCCACATGCGCCTCAGTTAACGACGAGATCTGCCATGGATTCCCGAATAAGAAAGCACTGAAAAGCGGCGATATTGTGACGATTGACCTTGTTGTCAATTTAAACGGTGCATTGTCGGACTCGGCTTGGAGCTACGCGGTCGGGACGCCATCCGAGGAGGCAGAGCATCTGTTAAAAGTAACAAAGGAGGCACTTTACCGCGGCATTGAACAGGCTGTTGTCGGCAATCGGCTTGGCGATGTCGGCTACGCCATTCAGCAGTATGCCGAAGCCGAGGGGCTGAGCGTCGTCCGTGAATTCATCGGTCACGGCATCGGGCCGACCATGCATGAAGATCCGCCCGTTGCACACTACGGTCGCCCCGGACGCGGGCTCAGACTGCGTGAGGGGATGACGATCACCATCGAACCGATGCTCAACGTCGGTGATTGGCACTCAAAGGTGGATGAGAACGGCTGGACGGCCCGTACGATCGACGGTTCGCTCTCAGCGCAGTATGAGCATACGCTTGCGGTAACAAAGGACGGGCCGGAAATTTTGACAGAATGGGACGGCAGTCTGGGCGAGGATTAATCAAGCAGTCAACAAAAGGGCGTCCAACCTTTTGAAAAGCGGCGGACGCTGTTTTGTTGGCTGATTTCAGGACGCTCCCGTCGCTCAGCCGGAACTTGCGCGAATGCACGGCCACGTGCGGGATAAGTAGAACCGGCGAACTGGGGCGCTTTGCAGCGAGCAGAAAGCCAACCGGGGTTTGGCTGCGGCGGGTCTCACTGCGATCAACGTTTTGCCGCGGCGAGGCTGGCTTTCTGTCATTCATTAAGGCTCGTCCGCATCAGTGAAACAAGCTAATGAACTGCAACTTCAGCAAGTAGCTGAACAGCAAAGCCATTGCATTCAGCTCGGCGTGCATACACATCGTCACCCAGATGCGCCGTGTCCGGTCATAGACGAAGCAGAGCAGCATGCCGATGGAAAAATAGACAAGCAGAAATGGAATATCCATATGTAGCACGGCAAAGACGAGTGAACTTGGTACAGCAGCAGCGAAGAAGCCCGGCACCCCGCGCATGTGCTTTCTCAGACTGCCGAAAAAGATTTTACGGAAAATAATTTCTTCAAGAATCGGGCCGACAATGGCGACAATGAACAAGAAGACAGGTGCCGTGTTCGTCATGTCCACCACATTTTTGGAATGCTGTGACAGATGCGCCGGTTGTCCGGTCACGATCGAAAGGATCATTAAGGCAGCGAATTCACAAGCATAAAGCGCGAACAGACCCAGACATGCCCAGAGCACTTTCTCGGTCGTTGAGGCGCCGGGGGCACGCGGCAGTGAGCGCTCGGCCCATAATAGAGAAAGCACAGCAACGAGCGCTATGAGAAAAATAAGGGCATACAAAATCACTCTGCTGCTGTGTGCAGATCCGAATAACGCACCAGACAGGGCGGCAAAGCCGGGTGTCAGCGGGGCGAGCAGGCAAAGGGCATAGACAACGATGATTGCGCAGTAGCGCCTGGCCAATTTGAAAACCTCCTGCTTCGGCAGACAAGGCGCCTGCCGCTAGTCTTGCAATACATACCCCTTAACCATACCATAAGTCACAGCGCCCAGGAAATGCGGAACGGATTAATGTCAGCGCTTTATAGATTGTCTGTTAATTTTTGAATTTAGACTTGCAAAATGTGGGCGGGTTGATTATTATATTAAATGGATTAGCACTCACGAGAAGTGAGTGCTAACAAAGCGACCTTAACTTAACTTTTTAAGGAGGGTATTTTTTCATGTTAAAGCCAATCGGTGATCGCATCATTATCGAGCCTCAGGAAAAGGAAGAGACGACCGCAAGCGGCATCGTGCTTCCGGATTCAGCGAAAGAAAAACCGCAAGAAGGCACTATCGTTGCCGTCGGCGCGGGCAAACCCAACAACAAAGGCGAACGCATCGCTCCGGATGTCAAGAAGGGCGACAAGGTGATCTTTTCAAAATATGCAGGAACGGAAATCAAGTATGACGGAACGACGTATCTTGCCGTTCGTGAAGACGACATTCTTGCTGTCATTGAAGCGAAAAAGTGAAAATCTGATCATCCTATTCTTATCAGGAGGGAACATTAACAATGGCTAAAGAAATTAAGTTCGGTGAAGAAGCTCGCCGCTCGCTGCTGAACGGTGTGGATATTTTAGCAAACGCAGTAAAGGTTACGCTTGGGCCAAAAGGTCGCAACGTTGTTCTTGATAAAAAATACGGCTCACCGCTGATTACAAACGACGGTGTGACGATTGCCAAGGAAATCGAACTGGAAGATAAGTTCGAAAACATGGGCGCTCGGCTTGTGTCCGAAGTGGCCAGCAAAACCAATGATGTAGCCGGCGACGGAACGACGACTGCAACGGTTCTTGCGCAGGCAATGATTCGTGAAGGACTGAAGAACGTCGCCTCCGGTGCAAACCCGCTCGGCATTCGCCGCGGTATCGAAAGAGCGACGACAGCTGCTGTTGACGAACTGAAAAATATTTCGAAGCCGATCGAGGGCAAGGCATCGATCGCTCAAGTGGCTGCGATTTCAGCAAATGATGAAAAGATCGGCGAATTGATTGCTGAGGCTATGGAGAAAGTCGGCAAAGACGGCGTTGTTACGCTGGAAGAGTCGAAAGGTTTTGCGACGGAGCTTGACGTTGTCGAAGGTATGCAGTTCGACCGCGGCTATGCGTCGGCCTACATGGTAACCGATCAGGACAAGATGGAAGCGGTTCTTGACAATCCTTACATCCTGATCACTGACAAGAAAATCTCCAACATTCAGGAAATTTTGCCGGTTCTTGAAAAGGTCGTTCAGCAAGGCAAGGCGATGCTGATTATTGCCGAGGATGTTGAAGGCGAAGCTCTGGCAACCCTCGTACTGAACAAACTGCGCGGCACATTCAATGTCGTTGCTGTTAAGGCACCGGGCTTCGGCGACCGCCGCAAGGCGATGCTGGAAGACATCGCCGTTCTGACGGGTGGCCAAGTCATCACAAGTGACCTCGGCCTTGAACTGAAAGAAACGACAATTGACCAGCTCGGTACATCCGGCAAGGTCATTGTTACAAAAGACAACACGACGATCGTTGAAGGCGCCGGCGAAAGTGATAAGATTGGCGGCCGTGTCAGCCAGATTAAAGCTCAGTTGGTTGAAACGACATCGGACTTTGATAAAGAAAAACTGCAGGAGCGTCTGGCTAAGCTGGCCGGAGGTGTTGCCGTTATCAAAGTTGGCGCAGCAACAGAAACTGAACTGAAAGAACGCAAGCTGCGCATTGAAGATGCGCTGAACTCGACGCGTGCAGCGGTTCAGGAAGGTATTGTTGCCGGCGGTGGTACGGCACTTGCCAACGTGCTCAGCGCTGTAAGGGCACTGGACGCAACCGGTGACGAGCAGACAGGTATCAACATTGTCATTCGCGCGCTCGAAGAACCTGTTCGTCAGATCGTTGAGAATGCCGGTCTTGAAGGCTCTGTCATTGTTGAAAAGCTTAAGGGACAGAAGCCGGGCATCGGTTATGACGCTGCGAAAGACCAGTGGGTGAATATGATTGAAGCCGGCATCGTTGACCCGACGAAAGTAACGCGTTCCGCACTGCAGAATGCAGCTTCCGTATCGGCCATGATCCTGACCACGGAGTCGGTTGTTGCTGATAAGCCGGAAGAGCATCCGGAACCGGCGATGCCGGCCGGCGGCCCTGGCGGCATGGGTATGATGTAATAAAGACCTGCTGACACTCCCTGTGCTGTAATAGGGCCTTAAGCAGGCTGTTGAGTTAAAGGGGCGGGGAAAGCACAAACGCTTCTCTGCCATCAAGGCAGAAATACAGTCGGTTTCTGAGATACCTTTCAGGCGTAAGCTAAGTCTGAAGGGTATCTTTTTGCATGCAGTGAAGCGGTAGGCAGTGAAACAAATAGCTGCCGCCCCTAACCTCAATCTGGGTGTTGAGCAGTTGTACATGAATGTTTCCATGGCGGTGAGTTCCCGAAGAAAAATTGGCAAGAGCCATTGCTCGCGCGACAGGGATGCTTCATTAACGCGATTTCCAATCTAAACGACCGCCTGCTTGAGCAGGCGGTCGTTTAGTATGCCGTGCGTTCTGCAAAGCGCCGCGGTCTATTCGCGCAGACACGCGGATTCGATAAACACTCCCGCGTTTCAATTCAACTACAAGAACATGCCAATTGCTTGATCGTTAGAGCAGGACGTGCCTTCGAGCATGTGACAGCCGCCTATTTTTTGATTTTTCCATCATAGATGACGTAACAGTCGCTTGACTGAAATAGGTTGTCAATCTGCGGACTGCATCTAAGACTGACAAGTCCGATCAGGGCAATGATCTGCGCTTAGATCCAGAAGGCCGGGAAGATGAAGGGCGTGAAGAACGGCGGTCGAAAGAAAGGCCAGGGAAACCGGTAAGGTGCAAAGCGAAAATAACCGGGAGCGCGGCCAAACTGCCGGCTGCTTTCTGCAAGTTTTGTATTGGCGACGAGCATCGTTACGCCTTGATCACTTGTCTCCACAATAATTCCTTCGACAATTGTTCCGTCGCTGCTATGCGCCATCACGTATTGATTCATGTAACGATTGGCTAATTTTTGAATTGATTCTTGGGGAGCAGGCAGTGCGGCAGCACCGGTCGAGCGCTCTGCGGGAAGCGCCGGCTCTTGGTCGCCATTTGCAAATGAATCAAGACACTCTACCATAGAAAAACCTCCTGTCGCTTAAAAAAATTTAAATGTTCAAGAAATAGTGAAACAACATGAGTGCGTCTGTAACCATACCCTGTTAGGTATGAGTACATCATTTTTTGCGGTATGTCTGCCGAAAGTCAAAGGAAGTGATATGCAGTATAAGCAGGCATACTCTTACGGCGCGCGGATCACTCATGCTGTAACAATCGATTACAGGGTATTCACCCAGTGTGCAAAAGGTGCACCGCTATCTTTTTTTCGCCTCGTCCCTTTGCCGACAATCGGAAAGCTAATGTGAGCAGGCGGATTTTACAAGAGTTGATCGTATGGCTCGGCATGAGATGGAGATACTACTGTGATAAGAATAATTTGCAGGCAGAGAGATGGATGGTCATGTCGTCGTCTTTAAATTCAAAATGCCGATTTATGCGTCTATGCGCTGCATTAGCCGTGTTTTTTTGCTTCTGCATCACGCCGCCGTCACAAACGGCAGCCGTTGCTGATCTGCAAAGCCGCTATCATGTCAATGGGCGTTTCCCGAAGCCCGTTCATCGCTTCACGGCGCAATCCCGCAGACCATCAGTTTGTTATTTGACGTTTGATGACGGTCCGTCAAACAATGCTGAAGCTTTACTTGATCTGCTTAACCGCTATCAGGCGAAGGCGACCTTTTTCTTGCTTGCCAAGCAAGTGGCCAAGCATCCGCAGAGCGTTCGACGAATGAAAGAGGAAGGATTCACAATTGGACTACACGGTGTGAGCCACAACTACAAGTTACTGTATCGCTCCAAGCACTCCGTTGTGCGGGAGATGTCAGCCGATCAAAAAATAGTTCGCGAAACGGTACAGATCACCACACCGTTTATCCGCACGCCGTACGGCAGCTATCCGTTCATGAACAGCCGATATCGCCAGGCCACTGCCCGCCATGGCTTTATCATGTGGGATTGGAATGTGGATAGCCGCGACTGGCTATACAAGGATTGGCGGTTCGTGGCGGAAACGATACGGCAGATTAAGCGCCTGCATCGCAATGGAGAAGTTCCTGTCATCCTCCTGCATGACCGGTTACAAACGTATCGCTACCTTGCGCCGCTGCTCAATTATTTGAAGCAGAGTCACTATGAGATGCGAGCCTTCGATGCGTCTATTCCCCCTTTGCAGTTTCCTGAACGGCGGCGAAGTTAGTCAACGATTCGGAACAACTTGGTGCCGGTCGATTTGTTGTGCCGAAGCGGCTGATCAATCGAACGAGGCGATGATCGGCTACCGAGTAGACAGAATGTTAATGCTGCCTTAATCGGTTGGAAGGGGCGGCATGCCCTTGCCGACATGCATTAGAACAACTTGGCGAGGCCAAGTCCTTTGGACGAAGGTGGGGCCTTAGCTTTTTCTTATACTTGGTTCCGCTGACATCTATATACGTTCTTAACGTACAAAAAAATCTCGGAGATTCTCCGAGAAATGAGGGGGGATGATATATGTCACATTGATCAGTATCTCCTCGGTTGCTATCTTTTAAACAAAGCATACTCACTTTTCTAAAGAATGCTCAAAGAAGATTGAAGCATTTGCGCATGGATTGTTAGCTTTACATTTTTTACGGCGCGCAGCGAAAAACAATGCAGCTGTATTTAAAATCGAGTAGTTTACAAATGAAAAAGGGTTGACGACTGGTCAGATTTGGAAAATTGACAGTTGCTTTTAGGATGTTCTTAGGACTAAGGCGTTGTGTCCACCATATTTGATGAAATCCGCCGCCCTATTCATGGGGCAGGAGGAGCGCGATGAGGCATGGTGTAGAACGCGCTTGCCAACAAATGAAGGGCAACACATGGAGAAAGACAAATCCCCCGAATGATTCCTGTACAATGAGTGATCATCTAACTTAACGACAGCGAGAGCCGTGCACTTGCTCGTGCCGCCGCACATATCCGTCTAAAGACGTAGGGGTAAATTATACCCCAGCATGAGGAAGGGCGCCGTGTCTTCTGGTAGAGTAGAACGTGTAGAGTTGATCGGGTGAAGCGTTTAAGCCATAAATGAGATGGATCGACAATTGTTTTCTCATTTTGCAGCTCATCATCTATTTGACCAGCGGACAGCTGCAATCAGTTGATCAGTGCAGGCTTGCTCACTCGGGACACCGTTACAGTCATTCCCCCCATTTCTTAGATCCGATAAGGATCTTTTTTTCATGCGCTTGGATTACCAAATCGAGTGCACGCCTTTGTTTCATAGTAGAATTTCAAAGAGATATTCGTCATTCGCGGCGCCGGTGCGGACTGGGCCTAGAGTTCATTAGAGCATGCTTGATGGATCTTGGCAAGCGCTTGGCGAGTCCTGCGCAGGGCATGTGCCGCCCGGCGCCTCGAACCTTTTGTTTTATTCGATAGGAGTCAGACGGTGTCCGGATCATTTATTTTCGACACATGTTTGCCGACATATGAGCAGAAAGCAACTGGGGATGTTGATAATTATTGGCATGGTGGGGAAACTATTGGCAGAATATCTGATGAAAAGAGGAATTCAGTCATGCATGTCCATCCATTCGCTTTAAAGATAACCGCCTGTCTGAGTGTGCTGCTTACCGCGCTATTGCCGGCGGGCACTTCGTTTGCCGCCGGTGATCAGCATTGTCACGCGGCTCCTGTAACGGTTAAAATTGAAAAGCTGAGCGACGGTGTGTTTTATCCGGCCATTGCCGGTGCTCCGAATCAGGATGTCCAGGCGACGATCAACACCGTCTTCCGCCGCCACGCCGAGAACATTGCTGCCCTTGATCGCAAATACAAGCAGCAATATGCGCACGATCAGTTCATCAGTGCTTCCGGCGCATACTATGCACATACACAACCGGCTGTTCGATTTAATGCGCACTGCCGGTTGAGTGTATCCTTTACAGATGAAACGTATACCGGCGGCGCACACGGCATGCATAAAGAAACCGTCTATAATTACCGTCTTAAAGACGGCAAACGCTTAGCACTCGGCGATGTTGTGCACGGAAAAAAAGAATGGCAGAAATTGAATGCCAGTCTAAAGCAGCAGATGGTTGACTTAAAAAAGCAGGGGCGCTACGATTTTTTCCTTGAGTCGTTTAAGGGTGTCGATCCGGAACGCACACAGTTCTTCTTCAGCCCGGGCGGCATCACGATTGTTTTTCAAGAATACGAAGTCGCACCGTACTCGAACGGGATTATCCATCTGAAAGTTCCTTTTAAAGTATTTAAAGACGCCCATTCGATGCATCATCGACACTGCTCATCCGGACAGGAGTAAAGCGGGATATATGGAGAGACTCAGGCGGCCTGGCCGTTCTTGACTTGTCAAAGACATGAAGTCAAGAGGTCTCAGTCCGCTTCGATGAGAGGGTGGTCCCCTTCCTTGGGGCATGGACGGCTTCCGCTGCCGTGAGTGATCATCGGCCAAAGCGGTCATCCGATCGCGTCAAAAATGAAAAAAATCACGAGATTAAGCTCTTATTAAGAAATATTTGTTAAGCTAAACATGTTAAAGCAAGAGCTTGTTTCTTCCCCCCTTATGAACAGCACACATTGACCCTTCTCGATGAAGGGTCGCTTTTTTACGCCATTTCTCCAAAGCGCTGGTTAAGTTCGCAGTCAGCACGCGAAACGTGCCCAGCCGAGCGGCATTTTTCTATTTTAAAAGTTTAAATTTTCAGAATGAAAAACGATCAATTATTTAAAAAGTTGACGTATGGCTGCCTGCCCCGATTCTACGCACTGATGAAACAATGGACAGGTATAGCGAGTGATTCGAAGCGAAAGTGGCTTTAAGTCAAGGCTTCCACTCCAACAGTGTTGCAGAATCCGCGAATGCAGGCTGTCAGGCTGACTGCCTATCCGCGTGTGGGGATGAAAGAGGCGGCAAACGAGGTGCGCCGCTGCTCATTTTTCTCTCCGGTTGCGGCATAGTCGGTGCAGCGGTATAGTGCTTTAGAATCTCTGCGACCTACACCGGCTAACTAAAAAAAATTCCAGGGCAGTCGAGCACTGCGATGTGCAGATGGGAACAGGGAAAGTCATGTCTGAAAAACACGGATTAAACAGTTGCCCGGATGGCTATGGATTGTTAGAATGAAGACATAAAGCTCGACTATGTTAATGGATACGGACCGAGGCCTTGCATGGCAGTTGCGCGCTTTGTGGATGCGCGGATATGAGCGCGGGATGACTTGACGGCCGATAGGCGCGTGGCCAACCGCGTACCGGGCGCGCACGCGGCCTGCTTTGAAAGGATAAAAGATCTCAGCGCAATCCCGTATAAGAAGAACTGAGGCGCGGCCTTCGCCCAAAGGGCTTGGCTTCTCGGAATTTTTCTAATCCGTCGATTGCGGCGTTGAGCGTATGGCCTTGGGTAGCAAATCAATAAATGAGGTGCAAGCAGTCAATGGAGCAGTCGAAGAATATCATTCTCGTCGTCGATTTCGGCGGCCAGTACAACCAGTTAATCGCCAGGCGGGTGCGTGATCTTGGCGTTTACAGCGAACTCGTTCCTTATACGGCGACAGCCGATCAAATTCGCAGCAAGTCGCCGAAAGGGCTGATCTTCTCCGGCGGACCGAGCAGTGTCTATGATGCGGGCGCACCGACGATTGATCCGGCCATCTTCAAACTCGGGGTGCCGATTCTCGGTATCTGTTATGGCATGCAGCTGATGAGCGTGTATTTCGGCGCCGACGTTGTCCGCGCCGACCACCGTGAATACGGCAAGGCAGATATCATTGCCGATGCGGACAGCGTGCTGCATAAAGGCCAGCCGACTGAGCAGACGGTGTGGATGAGTCACGGTGATCTCGTACGCACGCCGCCGGCCGGCTTTAAAGTTGAAGCAAAAAGTGAATCGACACCGGTCGCGGCGATGAGCAATGCCGCAATAAAGATGTACGGCGTGCAGTATCATCCCGAAGTCCGCCACACGGCGCATGGCAATGAGCTGTTAAAAAACTTTATCTTTGATGTGTGCGGCGCGGTGAAGGACTGGTCGATGGAACACTTTATTGACGATCAGATCCGCAGCATTCGCCAGCAGGTTGGCGACAGCAAAGTGCTGTGCGCGCTGAGCGGCGGTGTGGATTCATCGGTTGCCGCCACGCTCGTGCACCGGGCGCTCGGCGATCAGCTGACGTGCGTGTTCGTCGATCACGGCTTGCTGCGCAAGGGTGAGGCCGAGGGTGTTATTGATACATTCCAGAATCGCTTCCACATGAACTTTATCCACGTTAATGCAGCCGAACGTTTTCTCGGCAAACTCGCCGGTATATCCGATCCGGAGAAGAAGCGCAAGATCATCGGCAATGAATTTATTTACGTCTTTGAAGAAGAGGCAAACAAGCTTGCCGACATCGCATGGCTCGTGCAAGGCACACTCTATACGGACGTCGTCGAGAGCGGCGCCGGCGGTTCCTCGCAGAACATTAAGTCGCATCACAACGTCGGCGGTCTGCCGGACGACATGCAATTTAAGTTGATCGAACCGCTGAACACACTGTTCAAAGACGAAGTGCGCGCGCTCGGCACCGAGCTCGGTTTGCCGGACGACATCGTCTGGCGTCAGCCGTTCCCGGGACCGGGACTCGGCATTCGCGTGCTCGGTGAAGTGACAAAAGACAAGTTGGTGATCGTCCGTGAGTCCGACGCGATCTTGCGCGCCGAAGTGAAGCATGCCGGTCTCGAACGTGATATCTGGCAGTACTTCACGGTGCTGCCAGACATTCAGAGCGTCGGTGTCATGGGCGACGGCCGCACGTATGACCACTGCATTGCCATTCGCGCCGTCACCTCGATCGACGGTATGACGTCCGATTGGGCGCGCATGCCGTGGGATGTGCTCGAGAAGATTTCAACACGGATTGTCAACGAAGTCGAACATGTCAATCGCGTCGTCTACGACATCACCTCCAAGCCGCCGGCAACGATTGAGTGGGAATAAATACGTAGGATAAATTGAAGTGAAAAAGCCTATTTTAAAGGGATTATTAAAATATAGAATGTGTGAAATAATCTGAATTTAAGGCAATCACCCCCACCATTCCCACCAAGAAAGGAGGTAAGGAATTGTCTAATGATAATATGAATGAATCGTTAGCCTATGCAAAAGCACATAAGGATGAGTTTGTAAAAAGATTAATTATGAATAAGTCGATTTCTGAGGACAAATTTGCTATTTTTATGGCAGGTAGTCCAGGTGCAGGTAAAAGTGAAGTAGCGACTTCATTAATTGAATTAGTTGATCACAATCTTGTCCGAATTGATGCTGATGAATTCCGTATAGCTTTCCCGGGATATAAAGGAGATAATTCTAGCGATTTTCAAAAGGGTGCATCGTGGTTGGTTGATCATAGTTTGACTCTTTTGCTGAAACAGGGTTATTCATTTATTTTGGATGGCACTTTTGCGATTAGTAAAGCTTCAAAAAATATAGAGAGAGCACTTGGAAGAGATTACGATGTAACAATTTATTATGTTTATCAAGATCCAATTATTGCTTGGCAATTTACGAAAGCACGTGAGGATAAAGAAGGGCGTGTCGTTCCTAAAGAACGATTTATTAATGCATATTTTAGATCTCGTGAAAATATTAAAAATGTAAAGCAGATGTTTGGTGATGAGGTAGAGTTAAATATAGTAATGAAGGATTATCAAAATAATATTACAGAAATTCATTTTGATACGGATCATGTGGGTTTATTTTTACCAGAGAAATACACTATTGAAGAATTGGAGGAAAAGTTAAATGACTAGAAAAGAGGAAGCAGAAGCCATCGTTGCTAAGTATGGTCATAGTTATTATCGTTTATCAAAAGAATCTACGAGAAAAGAATTTAAGATCGTGCTTAAATATGTAGCTGATGATGCTAATCGGAAACAGAGAAAAGTTGCTGGCTTGAATGGATAATTTCATGAAATAAAGAGGTAGAATAATTTGAATTAAAATAGCCCGTTTTACAGAACTTTCTATGTTTTGCGATCTGTAGAATGGGCTTAATTTGGATAGACCCGTCCCCTGAGCCAATCGCTCAGTCTCTGCTTTAAAACCATTGACCGTTGGCTCTACGCTGGTATTTTGCTGGTAGATTATCGTCAAGTGTTGCGCCAAAAAGGTAAACGGAAACGTTCTTTAGAACCTGCATTCCCAGAAAATTATACCAAGGTGTCTGAAAAACCGCATCAGTAAAGGATTTCAAACATGATGTCCCTTTTTTATTGGTATAATTATACAGGCTATTATTTGTAAAGAATGCCTTAATATCAAGGATTTTCATGGCCTTGGTATAAAAGCACGGGAATCTAGGTTAGAAACCCGCGGACGGATCAAAGCCGATCGTTCGATTGACGAGCGACCAGAGACAGTCAATGATCGTCGCCAGTTTGGACACTGGGAACTGGACACGGTGGTTTCTCCACGCGGGAAGGACAAGGCTTGCCTGGCTACCTTCGTTGAGCGTCAGACGCGCTACGATCAGGCCTTGCTC
Source organism: Sporolactobacillus sp. (assembly GCA_047722915.1). Lineage (GTDB taxonomy): Bacteria > Bacillota > Bacilli > Bacillales > Sporolactobacillaceae > Sporolactobacillus. The sequence goes on along the minus strand of JBDNZQ010000009.1, from coordinate 73,329 downwards.
ATTCCAGGTCGGACAGCCGAAGCGATGAATGCCGCAGTTGAAACGATGTGCGCGCGATTTCCCAGCGATGCCTTTCAGACGGCGACTGTGGATCGCGGGCAGGAATTTGCCAAGAGCGACGCACTGGAAACTGAGCGGTCTCTCAAATTCTATTTTGCGGATCCTTATGCTTCTTGGCAGCGGGGCACGAATGAAAATCACAATGGGTTCATTCGTGAATTCTTCCCCAAGGGTACACGGTTTTCCACGGTGACTCAGGCAGAGGTTGACCAGGCGGTTCAACTCATCAACCAACGTCCCCGTCGATGTTTAGGCTGGCAAACTGCACAGGAATCCTTTCGAGAGGCTTTGTTGCACTTGGCTTGACAATCTGCCTCTCCTTAAAAGACGCTTTTTTTATAGTGTACCGTTTTTAGGAATAATTTTCTAATTTTTAAATGCGTAAGCCCTGTCCAAAAGCCTTGATTATATTGCATTTTTGCTTATATACTGTACACTTAAAACAGAGTGGGAATAATCAAGCGACAATCTATACACTGAAAAACGTTGATTTTATGCCGCTTTAATAAAAATTAAACGATTTTAGAAGACTAAAATTCATTTGAATTGTCGCCAAAATCAATCCATTCCTTGTGTATGGCTTTTTTACTTGTGAACTAAAACTTGAAAGTTGAAAAAGCATTCTAATCCCATGACAGCTCTGCGGTTTCGATGAAAAAATAGGTCAGGATGCCGCCTTTGTCAGCAATTTCCGGCAGCTGGCGGGCAACTCCCCAAGAAATTTTTCGATAATCTGCTCAACGACTTTCTCAGAGAGTACATACTCATCATCAAATGCTTCTTGAAACAGGTTAAGTAATTGCCGGATGGCTTCGGTAAAACTTAGATCAGCCAACTCATCGCCCATCAGGTAGAAGAGTTCACCAAGCGTCCGATCATCGGCTTGTTCACGATGCTGTACGGCAAGAAGTGAGTAACTGATGGCAACAAAAGCCGTATGCGCAAAGATGCCGTCATAGGATAAGCCTTGATAGCGCGCCAGGCGGAGATACTGTTTACACATCTTGAAGTACACTTCAATCGACCAGCGCTTTCCGTAAAGTTGGATGATTTCATTTTCAGAAAGCTGGGTGTCGGTTGATGCCAAAACGAGGTACTTATTCCGCTTTTGGCGGTTGCGGACATAAACCAATTTAAATGGGAGGGCCTTATCCCCTTCAACAGTAACAGAGAGCAGATAGCGTGAACGACCACGACGTTTTTTCTGAGTCTTAAAGATGTCTTTGGCATCCATCAGTTGACCGCTGAATCGATAAAAAATTTTTTTCGATCGTTTCACCATGGCGATGGTATGAAGCTTCACCCCACGCAGTTGATGAAACATCTTGGGACTTGAGAACCACGAATCAAACAAGACATACGAAGCGTGGACACCGTGATTTAGGGCGGGTGAAAGCAGTTCACAAACCACATCGGTCGCTTTACGCTGAGCCTGAAGCTTACGTTTTCCGGAAGGGGTTCGGCCATCGACCGAGCGCACGCCACAGACCTGGTTCCGGCCAGAAAGTAGGGAAAAGGTAACCGGAAGAAAGGTGTTGCCATCACTCCAGCTCAGTTGGAGAAAACGAAAGCCGCGCACATGCTGGTGTTTGGCGTGATCGAACTGAAACGCTGACAGTTCCACTCGCTTCGCATGGGCTCCTTGTACATAGGAATCATCGACAATGAACACATTCCGACGCTCCTGATCCGTCAAGGGTTTGATGAACCGAATGATCTGACGACAGAGTAGAATCAGGAACAGTTGCCAGTTAATTTTGCCCGTATTAAGCAGGTTTCGAAAGGTCTTATCCGAGAAATTTAGCTGATCCTGATGGTTCAGATAATCACGATAGGTGGACTTGTTTGAAAAAATGGTGCTGATCAAATAGCAGAACAACACGTGAAAGGGAACACCCTTTGCTTTTGTGACATTTGAAGCCCTCGTAATTTGAGCCAAGTGAAATCGAACAAAAAATGATTGTACTGAAGCTAAAATTCCAAGAGATGGATGGCCGTTTCGTGATATAATTTTCATGGCATGAACGCTCCTCGATTAATTGGGACTCGACACTTCAATTATACCGAGTTATCGGCGTTCATGCTTTTATTTTTGCATTAATCGCTGATGTGACAAGGGTTGAGGCCTAATTTTGATGTTTCAAGTTTTAGTTGTGAAGCTTTAGGAAAAGCAATTTTTTTGTAAATTAGCAGATGATATAATGATGTAAAAGATAAACAAATATTATTAGTTTTGATTTATTTACAAAATTTGGGAGTGTCAAGCGTTTTGTGTAAATAGCAGCCTTCTCAATTAAGCAACTTTCAGTGAAACATGGATTAAATCTTCGATGACAGTGTATTAAAAATACAGTGTTGTAATTGAGCATTTGGGTCACGAGAAAGCGATCCAGTGAATCCTCATTTGAAAATTGTTCTTTTTCTTTTGCTGTACCATTTTAACTTTTTATTAAACGACTCAATCATGTTCGTGCTGTAACTGCTTGCATGGATAGAAGGCAGAAATTCTAAAAACTTCAATAAATTTTCCACCTCTTTAATCGATCCATGAACTGGGAGTAGCATCCTTGCAATTGATTAAGGAAGGCTTTGACTTTTTAATTGTTTTTTAAATCTATTTACACAAGAGTATTTAAACACTCGTCGAGCATATAAACCATCCAAATTGTTTTGGGAGACATGGCAGAATGGATAAATATTGGGAACCGGTTGAGAATAGAGATGGTATTGAGCGTGGAATGTTTGTCATTTTACCGCTCAAGTACGATGTAAAAATTGAATTAGAAGATATGCTCATCATGGGAAATCAGTCCATTCCATTTGAGTCAAATGATTTCATTGAACTATTGGCTAATAAGTGTAGTATGGATGAAAATTTTGTTCGGCGTTATAAATTGGACGTTAATCTAGCCCCTATTCAATTAGATACGGAAATATCAGTTACTGATTTGCAATTATTTGTATTTGACAATGGTATAGCATTTCTCTCTGCATATTTATCCTTTTATAATGGACATGTCGGTTCTATGTATAAATTTATTTATCCAGGATATACAGATGAGAATAACGAACTAAAAAGTGTTCAGTCCTTATTCTTGCAAAATATAAGTGATAAGATATTGAATCAGTTAAATCCCAAAATGCAATGGTTTATTACAAATAAAAAATCGCAGAGCTTTATCTTGAAGGAAGCATACAGACTTAATGTCGCATATGTTCCAAATAGATTTCAAGAGACTGACATCATAAAAAAGATAACTTATAACGAACATCGAATCATTGACTTATCTCGTGATTTCGAAGACCTATCGGAGAAAGATATTGCGTATGTGACTGGGGCAAGAGATGTAAATTCAGAGGATTATGGTTGGGGTTGCTCGATTACATCTCAGGAAATATCTTATGCTTATGCAAAAGGTAAGACCCCGCTTGTAGATAAAGCTAGCGATGACTTATTGCTTACCCTACTTGTAATGTATCAGAAATATACATGTATGATGTTAAATGAAGAAATACATCAAAGATATATATCAAAGAATAAGTCTGTGATTCTAAAGAAAAGCATTCAGGATTTGAAGCGAGAGGCAATGGAGTTTATAGCATATGGAACGCTTGCTCCGTCGCAGATATCACGTTGGAATAATGTATGTGATACATATCGCCAGCTTATAGAGCTGAATGGAATAAATGAAACGATTGCGGAGATAAAAGAAAAAATAAATCTTCTCGATGAGGAACAAGAGCGAATCGATTCAAAGAGAGAAGGTACCATAGGTATGGTTATTGCTGTATTTGGATTTGTTTCTATTATTGGATCGACATTACAAATTGTAGATTACATATCTACAGGCAGAACGGACATGCTGGTAAGCTTTGTGATTGCATTAGTGGCTGTATTAGTTTTTGGATCATTTCTAATCAAAATGCTTTTGACCAAGAAAAAGCGCAATGGAGACGTGTAAATCATAAATTATTGATGTGGAGGGAACTGTAATGAGCAATAGGAGAAGTAATCAAAATATATGTGATTTCTATAAAGATAAAAGCAAGGATGCATTAACTTTAAAATACTTTGCAAAATGGCCCCCAAAAGAATCTGGAAATGCATATTTGACATTGTATGAAAATTTTTGTAGAAAGGAATTCTCTTGTGAAAATGCAGATAATGAGAGCCTTTATCATGTAATAGAGGCTTGGGAGAACATAGAAAGAGCCAAGTTTCCAATTCAAATCATTGGAGAAGACCAAGAACATATTGGAACCATTTGTTGTCGTTCCCAAATGCCGGATCTTGATTTTTTGAAAGATGTAGACATCGATTTACTGAATCCGGCTCTGAACCATGGAGAATCTGCAAATCAAAAATGGCATTTGTTTGTTGGAATATTTGCATATAGCGTTGTCTGTAAAAGTTCTTTTAAATGGGAAAAAGATTTTCGCGCCTGGCCCAGCCAAGTTTTGCGATTGTGGATGCTAGAAAACGCTGAAAATCAGCAAGGCGTTTTAAAGAAAATAAAATCAGCAATTGATAATGACAATTCGAAGCTGTGTACCAATGCTTTAATCTGTAATGCGTTTGAAGATTTACTTAAAGAAGGATAACTTATGTATATAGTTGTACGTGGAATTCTTAATAAAAAAACCGATAATCGATACTATCTCAAGCTTAATAGAAAATCCTGCTGCTTGGAAATTTATGAAAGTACAGATACCAAAGCACTTTGGGATAATTACCCGATAAAACAAGACTTCGATGCATCTGATTATGTTATGTATGAGCTTGCAAAGATTATGCCCTGCATCTTTGGCGGTGATGGACAGACACAGACTCCAGCAGGAATCTTTAACATTGAGAAAGTATCGTCATCTGAATATATTAGTCCCTATCATCCTAAGTTTGATCAGGTGAAATTCTTCGGTTATCTTGTTGTATTTGAAGATTATTTTATCCATAGTGACATGTATTCGATGGAAGTGAATATAGACGATTTCCGTGAAAAGACATCTATATCATGTCATGATAAACATACAGCTGGCTGCATTAGAGTTTTGCAGGATGATTTGTATTGGCTGATAGAAAACATACCGGAAGGAACGACCATTGAAATGTAGAGAAATAAAGATAGGGCCAGGCCTATTTATAAAAGCCTTCGTAATCGTATAGAAGAAGGTAATCGGGTTGGTTCTATGTTCAAATTAAGGGATACCTACGAGAGCGTCCACATTATTTTGCTCGAGTTCACAAATGATCTCCTGCTTGGGCAGAGGATGTTCGTCATCCGTCTTCTCAAGAAGAATGTTTGCGAAATACAGAAGCTTTAATTCTTGATTTTCTAATTTTGGCGTGTTGAGTCACTACCCATAATATCTGATCTTATAATACTATCATGAGATGGCTAATGGTTTGACATGATTAGCGGGTTGGAGTAAGTGAATGTCCGGTTCATTTCTTCTCAAAAGATAATTGGTCAGTTGCTTTATATCAAGAAGGAATTAAACGCAGATCGGTAGTTAGAGTTAAGTCCAGATCTGAATATGAGGAAATGAGCAAAGAGTTCTGTTTTTCTGGAGCGGGGCTGGCCAGCCTCCCTCCAGAAAAACAGCGAGATTCGATTTCCCTTGTTTCTTTCATCTTTTTCATAGAAAATGAACCGGAGCCCAGCATCTCAGTTTGAATAGAGTCGTCTAAAACCAAATTCTAAAGGAAAGACTCAGGGATGTCTCAATTAAAGATTACCCTAGATGAACCACTGCTGCATCAATTATTGCTGGGCGACGTAAAAATTCAGGCATGAACGCTCTTAAAGGATAAACGGACTGATTTTGCTGGCGTTTACTCAGGTTGGGTACGGGATGAATCCCCTGAATCCCCATCTCGCGCATAGGCCGTTGAACGGCTTTGCGATTAATCATTACGCCTTCTTGATTAAGCACATGGGTGATCCGACGAGAGCCATAAAACAGGTATTTGGTGTACCACGCATCAATGCGGGGCTTGATGCTCAGGTCTTCAGATGAAGGCAGAATAGGCATGTCGTAGAGGCTTGAACGATTCAGCGAGAGAAGCTCCGACTGTTTCTTGATGGGCAGTTCCGGATCTTCCCAGTCGACTAAAATCAGGCGTTCATCGCGTGACATCGTCGTAGCCAGATTTTTTTTTAAGCCACGAGAGTTCCGTGGTTAAACGTCCGACTTCGCCATAGAGTCGTTCAATTTTTTCTTCGTATGCCCCCTGCATCCGGCTCTGATCATTCCGCTGACGATCGAAGAACTGGTCTAGAGCTGTCTTTTTTCATTGTCGAAGCTGATTGACATGAACACCGTATGTGGTAGATCATTCGTTTAACGTCTTTTCCTCCTTCAGAATGTCGAGCACGACTTTGACTTTGAAGGTTTGGGAGTATAATTGTCGTTTCATAAACCCACCTTAACACATCCTTATTTCGTGTCTTAATTCTTAGGCCCATTATAAGCTGAGACGGTCAATATTTAGTTGACGGCCTGTATCCGCACGCTGCCTGTCCTTCAGAACAATCAAATCCGTGTTTTAAAAATTCAACGAGCTGCTGAAAGTAGAGGAGAATGTCGTTCTCCAACTTTTTCTGCTCGCTTGAAGGATGCAGCAAATAGTCGGAAATCTCTTTTTCCCTTAAATAGTTAGTTTTAATATAATCCGAAGAGCGTGTCAGCAGCTCAGAAATGCAGAAACAGATGAAGTCTGCGCTGAATCGGGTGTTTATCAGCCCGTGCTTTTGGCTTTCTTTGATTTTATCGATCAAGATTTGGCGATTTTGCAAAAAAAGATAATCATCACGCACGACGCTGTTCTCACTGGCCGCCTTCTGCATGAATGCGGCCAGTTCTGCATGCTCTAAATTGAAATGGATATAGCCGCTGGCCATGCGTGAAATCATTTGAAAGAGATCGTCAGCCGGTTCTCTGATTTTGTCAATATAGTGTCTCTTTTTTTCAAGGCCGTAAGCGATCAAATAATCATACAGGTCTTGTTTCGTATTGAAATAGCGATAGAAGCTGCCTTTGGCAATCCCAATGCCAGCAATAATGTCGTTTAAAGACGCGGATGTAAAGTCATGGGCAGTAAACTCTTTCAGGGCAACTTGAATGACTGCGTCTTTTTTTTCATCCGGCAGACGATCAAACGTTTTGTTCGGCATAGTAAACCCCTTTCATTGGCTTATTATACATCCTGTTATGTTGGCGCGGCAACAATCCTCCCATGGCGTTTTTCAAATTTAATAGAGGATGCTTTGACAGCAATACATTTCGGTCATATAATACTTAACAGTATAGACCAAACGGTCGCGACCGATAAGTACAAGAAAAGAGGGTTCCACATGAGAAAAATGATCAAATGGCGCTGGTTGCTGCTCGGCGTATGGATTATAGTGGCCGTCGGACTTAATCACTTCATGCCCGACCTGACCCAGCTTGCCATTGACAAAGGTCAGCCGCAGATTCCGTCCGGTTACTCATCTTTTGTTGGTAACAATCTGTTAAATGAAAAGAATAACGTGAGCAGCCATTCAAAGGAAACCAATCTTCTTGTTGTATTTCATCGCGGGAAAGCGCTGACGAACACTCAACTTACCGCTATCCATCGGGGCGTCGATCAACTGAAAAGCGATAAAGCATTCCTACATATCAAAAATATCACAGACTATTTCGATAACAAGAATTTGAAAGATGAGATGGTGTCGAAGGATGGAACGACCGTGCTCGTGAGTTTGACCGTTGATAAAACGGGTACGAGTATCAATACGATCCGCAGCGGAATTGACAAGTCGCTATCCGCTGTCCCTGTACAGCATGATTTAACAGGCGGTGACCTCATCAACAATGACATGATCGCCACGTCGCAGGCAGGTACGAAGAAGACAGAATACTTTACATTCGCAGCTATTTTTCTTATCTTGTTTCTCGTGTTTCGTTCACCGGTCGCACCTGTCGTCTCGCTTTTCTCCATTGCGCTTACGTTTCTGTGCGCGCAGGGGATTGTCACGCAGCTCGCTGATCAACTGAATTTCCCTTATTCGTCTTCCACATCGACGTTTCTCATTCTTGTCCTGTTCGGCATAGGAACGGACTATACACTTCTGCTTATGATGCGCTTTCGAGAAGAACTCAGAATGAAATCCACTCAGGATGCTATTGTAAGCACCTATCACACAGCGGGGAAAACCGTATTCCTAAGTTCGCTCACGGTTCTGATCGGTTTTTCCGTTCTCGGATTTGCGAAATTCTCCATCTATCAAGCGGTTTCGGCGGTTGCTATTGCCGTTGCTGTTCTGCTGCTGGAGCTCACAACGCTGCTGCCATGTCTGATGGGTCTGCTCGGGCCAAGACTTTTTTGGCCAATGACATCCCATGCCGGCCATTCGCACAATCGATTGTGGGAAAACCTGTCTTCTTTCTCGGTTAGGAAACCGGTCGTATGCCTGCTGGCCATATTAATTGCGACGGTTCCGATCATTTTTCTGTATAAAACTGATCTCTCATATGATAACCTGCACGAGGTTGCTCCTTCTTATGATTCTGTGAAGGGCGTCAACATCAGTTCCAACGCATTTGGGCCGGGCAAACTGTTTCCGGTCAATGTACTCATTCAGAGCCATTCATCAATGGACAGCGGAGAGGCACTCGCAGCCATCGACAAGTTGGATGATGATCTGACGAAGGTATCAGGGGTTCAGTCGGTGTACAGCGCGACCCGGCCTAAGGGTTCAAAGCTGGATAATCTGTATTTGAATCATCAGACAAAACAGCTCAGCGACGGTCTGAACAGTACTCAAAGCGGAATTGAGAAAATTAAAGGCAGCTTGCAAAGTGCAGCCGCGCAGATGCAGTCTTCATCGGCTGACAGTGGGTCGCTCGAGCATCTGCAAGCAGGAATGAATGCCCTTGCGACAGGGATCGTCTCCCTGCAAAACTCAGCCGGGCAGCTGTCGTCCGGCGCGGGCAGCCTGCAGCAAGGTGCCAATTCGTTGTCGTCCAATCTTGATGCTCTTGAAACAGCCTGCCAATCACTGACTGGCGGCATGAGCGGCAGCGCACCCGGTGCACAGCAAATCACTCAGGGTATTCAAAGTGTGTCCGCCAATCTTTCCAAGCTGCAGGACATGCTCAATCAAATGAATGCCGGTTCGGCTGCCATGAATACAGCGATGCAGACCGTCAAGACAGATCTTGGAAACGTCGGGACGACGATGGCCAGCGTTGGCCGCCCCACGACAGACATCGGTGACAAAGTCGGGGAACTTGGCAAGCTGCTGTCACCGACGGATCCGCAGTATGCATCTGAAATGCAACTTATCAGCGTAATTGGGACGGACACGAAGACTATCGGGTCGTCTCTCAGTCAAGTCAACAGTAGCCTTGCCGGTGTGCAGAGTGCACTGGATAGTCTGACAAACACGACGTCCAGCCAGAGCCTCTCAGCGGCACAAACTGGATTAGATGCAATGTCTAACGGTTTGGCCGCTCTTGAAACAGCCAGTTCGCAGCTCAGTACGGGACTGATCAGCGCGTCTGATGGTCAGGCCAAGATGACGGCGGCTATTGCCCAATTGGACAGCGGTGCGAAGCAGCTGGACAGCGGACTTGCGACTATGGCTTCCGGGCAAGAGAAGCTGACAAGCGGTGCCGCGCAGCTCAGCAGTGCCGCGAGTACGATCCAGTCTGGCCAGACTAAGCTGATTAATGGGATCGGAAGTCTGTCGGGTCAGCTGACCGAGCTGACCGCGGGGCTTAATGACGCGTCCAAAGGACTTGAGAACGTATCGGGCGGAATCGAGTCGGCTGAAATGTATTTAAACGCTCTGTCAGCATCTCAGGAATCGCACTCAATCTTTTATATTCCGGATGACCAACTTAAAAGCGCAGATTTCCAAAAATCACTTGATGCCTACATGTCGAACAATCGTCACATTGCAGAAATCACGGTCTATTTGTCGATCGACCCTTATTCAGCGCGGGCCATCGATGTGGTTGGAGACATAGGGCATGTCCTCAGCGTCGATCTGCAAAGCGGTTTCTTGAAAGGCGCGACATTCGGTATGACCGGTGTCTCATCGCAGAACAGGGATCTGTCACTGGTTTCCGGCAGCGATCTTTTCCGAAGCACCATCTTGATGCTGATCGGCATTATGATTTTGTTGTTCTTTATAACACGCTCAATGTTGATGCCCATGTTCATTCTGGCCGCTCTTTCCATATCGTATTATACGGCTTACACATTGACACAGCTGCTCTTTGGTTATGTATTCCACGTTGGCAGCTTAACGTGGACAGCGCCATTTTTCTCTTTCATTATGTTGATTCCTCTTGGGGTCGACTACAGCATTTTTCTTGTTATGCGTTTCCGCGAAGGCGGGCGGTTGGAAACCAGTCAAGCGATGATTGATGCGGCGGCGGGTACAGGCAGCGTGATTCTGTCGGCAGCGATTATTCTCTCGGCCACTTTTGCGGCTTTGTATCCTTCGCAGATCACGTCTCAAGCGGAATTGGCGACGACAGTGATCATTGGCCTCGCATTGCTTGTTTTCATCTTCATGCCGCTCTTTCTTCCGGCTTGCGTGTCTCTTCGTGAGAAGCTGCAGGCGTGGGGAAAGTCTCGTCAAAAGCACATGGATGAATTGAAGCTAGACTAAAAAAACATCATTTGAAAGCGCCGGACGGTGTCTCTTAAATTTGAAAATGAAAGGAGTCGGTTGACAACAAGGCCATCATTAAAGCAATTATGCTGTCTACGGTGTTAAGGCTAAAATATTTTAAAACGTTCAGATCATTGAAAGATGGAGACCGTCGATTCATACAAAGATGCGAGTGGCTGAGCTGTAAAGAATAATTTTCGTATTCACTTGATGAGTGTAAAACATTAAAAAGTCTGGTGCCTTTGCAGGACAAGGGGTTCCGGACTTTTTTGTACCTGCCGGCTTTTGCGGCAAGTAGCCATCAGCCGTTTGGAAATAAGTATTGATTTGATAACCGGTATGATCTAAAATATGTTTATTAGGTAAACAGTTTGTGGAGGATACTTATGGAGCGTGATGTGCTCACTGCCACGATCATTAAGCAATTTGAATGCATTGTCAGTCTTTATAACACAATAGAAAAAACAACGTATTCATACGGGACGGACACACTGCTGCACCCGTCAGAAATACACACAATTGCAGCGATTGGCGATCACCCAAGTAGCAATCTCACTGAATTATCCGGGCACCTAAATGTCACGAAAGGTGCTACGACGAAAATGGTACAAAGACTTGTAAAAAAGGGGTTGGTTATAAAACAATTTGCTCCATATTCAGAAAATGAAATAATGTTAAGTTTAACGACGACTGGTCAGAAAGCCTATGAAGGACATCGCACGTACCGTAAAGATTTAATGCATGAACTTAGCGCCATCTACACGGATACGCCAGAACAAGTCTTGCTTCAGTTACTGGGTATTGGATCTGAAACAGAAAGGGTTCTGCACCACATGATGTCAGAAAGAATAGATGCAAGTAATGAGCAATAAAAAATTTTTGATTTACAGTTTACATAGTAAACTGTATTACATGTATACCTTTATGGAGGAAGGGTTCACTGTGGTAAAAGAAAGAATGAGGGACTTCTCAGGACTGGTCGCTCTGTCCTTAATTATGTTTATTGTCACTCTTGACTCAACGATCACAAATATTGCATTACCCACAATTACAACTGATTTTAATGCCGATTTGGCAAACAGTAATTGGTTTAGCACAATCTATGTACTCATTCTGTCTGTTTTTATGATTCCTGCATCAAAGTTGGCCGATCAATTGGGTAGAAAACGAATCATGCTCATTGGCTTAACGCTATTTGGCTTTGGATCGGTCTTGTGCGGACTGGCTCATTCACTCCTATTCCTCATCGCCATGCGAGGTGTTCAAGGCCTGGGAGGAGCGATTGCAACACCGGTTCTCATTCCGCTGTCTGTTGAATTTTTTGGTAGGAAGAAAGCCAATCAAGCCGTAGGCGTGATTGGTGCAGTTTCGGCAATCGCTGCTGCAGCGGGTCCACCGATCGGAGGGCTGTTCATTCGGTGGATGACGTGGCATGTCATATTCTTTGTCAATGTTCCTATCGTGCTTATTGCTATTGTGCTTACGCGTATTTGCTTTACAGAATCCTATGACAATACCATAACGCAGACGCTAGACATGAAAGGCATGTTTTTGTTATCGATTAGTCTATTCTTTCTGACTTTCGTTTTGCTTAAAGGTTATGATGCTGGATGGATGTCTGCCAAAATAGTGTCGATGATAATCGGTGCATTAGCTTCATTTGTTTTATTTTTGGTAGTTGAGCGGCAAACGAACGAACCATTCATTGAATTCAACCTCTTTCACGAATCAACATTTACGGTATCGACAGTGATGTATTTTATGTGCGGCTTTTCCATCGTCTGCTCGTCTGTCATTTTTAATTTTTTCTTGGAGAACGTCAGAGATTTTACTGCGCTTCACGCGGCGTTCATTATTATGTTCACGTCGTTGGCGGTAATAGTGGCCATGCCTTTAGGGAGCTGGTTTGCCCGGCGCTATGACTATCGTCCTGTCATTTTTAGCGGCACCGCTCTCATGAGCGTAAGTGTATTGATGCTTGTGCATCTCAGAATGAATACACCCATTTCTGTCATGATTCTTGACATGATTACCTTAGGCTTCGGATTTGGTTTGACAAGTTTATCTATCGTTTCAGCCGTTCAATTCATTCCGCAAGCCAAGGCGGGCATGGCATCAGGAATCGTTAACGCGGCCAGACAATTGGGGACTTGTCTTGGCATTGCGTTGCTCGTCGGCATGATGAATCATAATATTGATGTAGCAAAAGTGCAGATCGAGCAGCAGGCGATGGCGAGCTTGCATGCACTTCAAGTATCCAATAAAGCACGTTTCATTGCAATGAACGATTTAAAAGCAAGCCCCCCTAACAAAAGTATTAGCAACAACCAGCGCTCTAACGACATGTGGCTGCGCACGTACGAAGGCCAATATCCTCAATTAAAGCGAGCAGTTAGCAACATCCGACAAACCGTCAAAGAAAGAATGACTGTGGCTTTTACAAAAACGTTTGATGTGGCTGGTCTTCTTATTTTATTGTCATCCGTCTTTGGACTTTTCACGGATCGGCAAAAAAGCGCGGATACAAAGGTTGGACGGGGCGGAAATAAGGAGTAACACCATTTGTTTTTTTAGGAGACTGCCGCTGGCAAAGGGTAAAGCTATTCAAAGAAATGCATGAATAGTGTAGGCTGTACTCAGTTTGTCTATCAAAGTGTAGTGGCCGTCTTGGTATTGTAGACTTGTCTTTAATTTTTTAGGCGCTGTCAACAGGAATCGTGGTTATTGCCCTACCAGGCTCGCCTGCGCGGACATACCAATAAATGGGAATTTGTGGGATCCAATTCGTACAGCTTTGACGTGGTGCTCTTGTCTTAGATTATCGTCTTGCTAAAAAGCAACATTAGATGTAAACATCGCTAATCTTTAAAAGGAAGAAATCTGAAGCTCGGGCAGCGGATCGGCAATCAGTCAATTGAATCCTCATTTTGGCGCAGAGAAGGATGGTTTGGCATGATTAGCGGGCTAGAGTGAATGAATGTCCGGTTCATTTCTTCTCAAAAGATAATTGGTCAGTTGCTTTATATCAAGAAGGAATTAGACGCAGAGCGGTCGTTAGAATGCTTCAGCCGTCTAAACAATCCAATGTCGATCGTCCTGTTATCGCTTTTTTTAATCCAAGGCGACCGGAGTGCACCAAGGATGCTGCCAACGATCACTGCGATGACAATCTCTAAAGCGACTGCCTCTGCGGTATGTGGCAAAATAAAATAAGGTACAATGCCGATAACGATTAACGCGATACAAATTTCAGTGATGACGTAGGCCTTTGGACAGTGTTCGCGGTAACTGATCACTTTGTTTAACATGCATACTCCACCCACTCTTCGCAGATATATTTCCGTTTTATCAGCTTTTCACTTCGTGTCCATGGGGGATTCAAGCCCTACATTTTGCCGCTGCTCTTGCTGCTGATAAGCCATTCCCCAGTCATACATGCTCTGGATAATGGGGCGCATTGACTCGCCAAGAGCGGTCAGCTCGTAATCGACGCGGGGCGGTACTTCGGCGTATACGGTGCGCGTCACGATGCCGTCTGCTTCAAGCTGGCGCAGCTGGAGCGTCAGCGTCCGATAGGTGATGGCAGGCATGATCTTCTTCAGCTCGCCGAAGCGCTTCTTTCCGCCGAGCAGGCGGTAAAGAATGATGCCCTTCCACTTGCCGCTGATCAAATTCAGTGTCGTTTCCACGGGGCAGATGCCGTCTGCACAATCGGGTGTCAGTGAGTAGTGTTTCATTGTTCGTTCTCCGCTAATAGATTAATTGTCAATGGAATTGAACTTCTGGACGAAAGCTGGTCCTAATTTTTTCACTTGACTTGATCATCCAAGCCCTGCCCGCGTGCGCCTTGGCAGCGGCAACAATGAAAATACAAACGGACTACTGCGCGAATATCTTCCAAAGCCGCATGATCTAAAGGAGGATTCCGATGCCGCCGTCCAACATATCAGTTGATGAACTCAATCACCGTCCGCGCAAATGCCCGGGGTGGCAAACGCCTTTTGAGGCCTTTTATCATCAAGTGTTGCGCTTAGTTTGACAATTCATGTATATAAAAAAGATAGTAATGATTACTTTTGTATATTATATATCAATATTTTGCGTACTTCAATTATCGTATCCTAATGTTAGGATGGTGGCACAGAGGAAAGGCGGTGCGAGACATGGCAGGTAAAAACGAGACAATTCTGAAGGCGTTCCGCTTTCGGTATGCCTGTAAAGCATTTGATCCTAACAAAAAGGTGTCGGAGGAGGATTTTGCGACGATACTGGAAGCAGCGCGGCTCTCGCCAAGCTCGTTCGGCTTTGAGCCGTGGCAGCTCATCGTCTTGCGGGATGAGCGTATCAAAGCCAAGCTGAATCCGGTGGCTTGGGGCGCGCGAAACAGCTTGAGAGGTGCGAGTCATTTTGTTATTCTGCTTGCTCGCAAGCCGGTGGATACGCTGTATAACGCTGAGTATCTCGCGCACGTGATGAGGGACGTGCAGCGTCTGCCGGATCACGTGTTGGCAGACCGGCGCGAAGCCTTCAAATCCTTCGAAGAGAGCGACTTTCGCCTGCTTGAAAGTGACCGTGCGCAGTTTGACTGGGCGTGCAAGCAGACGTATATTGTGCTTGGTAATATGCTGACAGTTGCGGCCTATCTCGGCATTGATTCTTGCCCGATTGAAGGGTTTGACCGCCAGGCGGTTGACCGGCTGCTCGTCGAAGAAGGTGCTTTTGATGCAACGCATTTCGGTGTGTCAGTCATGGCAGGATTCGGCTATCGCGGTGAACAGCCGCACCGCGCGAAAACACGGCGGCCGCTTGGCGAGATCGTGAAGTATCTGTAATATCGTCCGGCATGTCGCCATGCCGCCGGCGAAGGCGCAGGCACGACAAACAGCCATGTTCATAAGCGTTCGGCAGCATTCACCATAAAGGTGGCTTCTGCCGGACGCTTTTCCATTCTGTGTTACTGCAACGCGTCCGCCGGAGGGTACGGGCGTGTCTTGCAGAATACGCAGCGTTCAAACTGAGCGGCGGGAATGCATGGGGCGGCCGTTTGAGAGGGGACGCCCCATGTGCATGGGCACAGACTTTGGTAAGGGGTCACCCGGCGGGCATAAACAACCGGATATGAGAATAGATGTAGACCATGCTGCAAAGTGGGCGGCAATGCGAGCGGGGCAGGAAAGGGTGGGGTCAATGGCCTCAAGATGTGAATTGTCGACGATGGAACGGGATGTGCTGAAATTTGTCGAAACGTTTGCGCCGCTGACGATCAATGAAGTGACAAGGAGATGTGCGCAGAGGGACACAATTGACCAGTCTGACGTTCATCGCGCGCTGAATGCCCTTGAAACGAAAGGTTTGATTGTATTTGACGGAAGCGAGGATCCCTTTGTCATGCCTGTGATTGACAGCACCGGTGTTCAAGACTGCGAGTTGGCACCTTATTGCGTCTTCTCGCCCCGGCGCGTCAAGTATGCGTCGGCCGGTACCATCTTCGGTCATTTTCGCGGTTGTTTTGTGCTTCTTGATCCGCTGATGCGGCGTTATACAATAGTCAGCCGGTTCATGCGCGCCACGCAGCGCCGAGCACCGGACTCGACGTATAAAGTGCTGTCGGCACTGGCGGGTTTGGAACACGGCATCATTCGTCCTGAGGCTTCAACGCTTGAGCTGCGGCGCCAGAGCGCTGCCGGAACATACCGGCAAAAGCTTGATCTGAGCGCGGCGCTGCAACAGTCCGTGAATGATTACTTTCAAATTCTTGATCGCCGGATTGGCGCGGAGAAGCTGCTCACTTTCTACACCCGCCTTGGCTACGGAAACTGCAACTTATCCGGTCCGCTGGGCGGCTATTGGTATAATTCGACGCTTATGATCTCGCCGGTTGAGCAAGTGCAGGTGCTCCAGAAAGTGTTTGGCGGTAGCTTGCCTTTTAAAGCGGAGAACATCCGTGCTTTGAAGGCAGGACTGAAAGTTGCTGAGACAGACGGCACGCTTTTATATGGAAAGACAGGGACAGGGTTTGAGAACGAAAAAACGGTAAACGGCTGGTTTGTCGGTGCCGTTGACCAAATGGATCATTGCTTTTTCTTTGCGGCAAATATCGAAGGTGAGGACGGCGCTTCAGGGGAAAGAGCCAAAGCTATTGCTTTAACCTTTTTGAAGGCAGCAGGGCTTTACCACCAGTCAATTACTTTTAAATAGTGCGGCACGTCGGTATGCCGTTTCATTTTTGGCGGTCAGACGGACGGATGCCGCGCTTTCCGGTTTGAACAAACAGAAGCTGTTTGCCGCCAGACGGGAGAGATCGGGAACGCCATAGCGTCAAATGCTGGCCGGCAGTGCACAGGATTATGCTTCAAGCGTCGTGCCGGCGACCGGATCGAGCTGGTTTCGCAGCAGATCAATCTTGTAATCCAGATGGGACAGACTATCGCGCAGTCGTTCTTCCTGAGCGAGAATAGACTTGCGATGCTTGAGCAGCATGTTCATCCGCTGCGCTGCCGTCGCTTTTCCGGCTACACTGAGCGCTGCATACCGCTTGAGCTCGCGCAGCGGCATGGCTGTCGCTTTTAATTTGAGAATGAAGATGACCCATTGCCTGTCCTCCTCTGAATAGATGCGGCGGTTATGTGCATCACGTGCCGGCGCAATCAACTTTTCCTTTTCGTAGTAGCGAAGTGTATCGGTACTAAGGCCTGTGAGTGTCGAGAAGGCACTGATGGAATAGCCCATTAATAAGTCATCCCTTTCATTTGACATGGAGTATACTCCAATATCTATACTTCATTATAGCAGGGTGAAGGAGATGGATGCATGAAAAAAGCATAGATTGTGGGATTGAAACGATTAGATATGGACGGAACAGAGCAAGATGGCTCTGACGCCGCACGAGGCCGATCAGATGTGAAGCATGTCCAGAGGGCCAACCCATTAAAGGATTCACAAGGGACGGTTAAAATCTATCATACGAGGAGTGGTTTAGGTGACTGTACAGAATATTTCTGCAGCCGATTCGGGTGTTTTTAAGTTGGGTGGCAAACTGCCTGTGCACCGGCTGGGTTATGGCACGATGCAGCTGACGGGGCAAGGGGTTTGGGGAGATCCGAAAGATCCTGAGGAAGCCGTCCGCGTCTTGAAGACGGCGGTCGAACTCGGCGTGAACTTTATTGATACGGCTGAGGCGTACGGGCCGTATACGGCAAATGAATTGGTGAAGCAGGCGCTCACGCCGTATCCCGATGACGTTGTCATAGCAACCAAAGTTGGCTTTACGCGGCCGGCACCAGGACGCTGGGTGCCGGTCGGGCGTCCTGAGTTCTTGCGTCAGGGGGTCGAGCTCAACCTGCGCACACTTGGCGTTGAGCGCATCGACTTGCTTCAGCTGCATCGCATCGATCCGAAAGTTCCGCTCGTCGATCAGATCGGCGAGCTGGCGCTGATGCAACGTGAAGGCAAAATTCGCTACATCGGGCTGAGCCAGGTTTCCGTTGAAGAACTGAAGCAGGCCAGCGCGATTGCACCGATCGTTTCTGTACAGAATTTGTATAACGTCGTGAAACGGGATTCAGAAGATGTACTGAACTACTGCGAGGCAAATCACATCGCCTTTATTCCGTGGTTTCCGCTTGCGACCGGTGAACTGGCGAAGGCGGGCGGACCGCTGGCAGCCATTGCGCAAAAATACGAGGCGAAGCCGTCACAGATTGCGCTGGCTTGGTTGTTGAAGCGCTCGCCGGTCATGCTGCCGATTCCGGGCACGTCATCGACGGCGCACGTCCGGGAGAATATTGCTGCTTCGGGTATCAAGCTCAGTGACAATGATTTTGCCGCTATCACCAACATCGGTCAATAAAGCAAAACAGGCATGCGAGGCGGACATGCCGGCGTGCTGAGCCCTTTGTTTTTGGAACAGCAAGCAACGATAAGCGCCCGGCACATGCCAATCAATGAGCCAAACGGGCGACGGAAGGGTACCGCTGCTTCTTGCCAAGAGGCACGCCGCTCGAAACCGATCCATGTGGCGATTGACGCCTGTCTGCCCGCCGATAGCCGATGATAAAAGATACTGATGGCGTGTGAGTGGTAATGGAGAAGCCGAGCTTGAAAGGGAGCCGCTTCTCCTTTTTGTATACGTGAAGACAGTCTAAGGAAGGCATGCGCGTGTCTATTTGCCGCGCATGACAGCCGCTCAAGTGCTGCCAATTATCTTTGCCAATGACGGCGATAAAGTGCTGCATGACATTGGCGTGTGGCTGTTTGCCAGCGAGCCGGCATTTGTATTTGTTGCAATCGAACCGCTTGATTGCCTCGATGACTATACGCCGTGGCCGATGCAGCCATTGCCAGGTATGGCCCACGACTTTGGCGGCAAAGCGGATGTGTACTTGGACTGGATCGGTGACTTTGTGATCCCGCATCCGGAGGCGAACTATTCGGTACGGAAGGACGCTGCCGGCCGCGCAATGCTTGGCTGTTCACTCGGTGCATTGGTAGCTAATTATGCACTTTTGACGAGAGCTGATTACGGAACGATGATGAGCTGCTCAGCCTCTGATTGGTATCCTGAATTAATGAACAACTTCGGCTCGGAAGTATTGAAGCTTTTGATGATGAATGTCAAGCGTATCTCGAGAAGATAGTGACGCGACGAATGGAACTGATCAAAGCGCCCATTCACGGTGACTATGTCGTTCAAACGGAACTGACAGCCAATGCGCTTGAGATTTATACCTTTAAGAAAATCCAGAAGGGTTACGTATGATTGGCAACAAATGAAAGAAGAAAAATTAATTGTTTATTATGCCGATATGGAATAATAAACGTATGACTTTGAATTGATTTCAGCGTGCGGCGTGATTAAATAAAAGTATATGTAGTCACTTTTATAAAGATTGGGATGCAGATACATGAGCGAAGATTTCGATTTAAGGCGCGCCTTGGCCCTTTTGCGTCAGCACGACGGGCAATTAATAGAAACGAATGAGCCGGTTGATCCGATGGCTGAGCTTGCGGGAGTCTACCGTTATGTCGGTGCTGGCGGTACAGTTGAGCGGCCGACAAAAGAAGGACCTGCCATGATTTTTAATCAGGTGCAAGGATTCCCGGACACGCGTGTTCTAATCGGGCTGCTCGCCAGCCGCACACGTGTCGGATTGCTGCTCGGCCAGCGTCCGGAGCGGCTTGGCTTCTTGCTGAATGAGGCGGTGAAACATCCCATCGATGCGATCACCGAGGAGATGCCTTCCTCTCCGGCGCAGGAAGTTGTTCATCTGGCCAGTGAGGCAAATTTTGATATTCGTCAATTGGTCGCCGCGCCGACGAATACAGAAGAAGATGCCGGGCCGTATATTACGATGGGTCTCGTATTGGGATCTGATCCGGAAGGCAAGAAAATGGACGTGACCATTCATCGCCTTTGCCTGCAAAGCAAAGATGAAATTTCCATGTATATCGTACCGGGCGGCCGGCATCTCGGCGCTTTCTTTGAACAGTATGAGGCGCTGAACCGACCGATGCCGGTGACCATTAATATTGGGCTTGATCCGGCCATTGAGATTGGCGCGTGCTTTGAGCCGCCGACGACTCCGCTCGGCTACAATGAACTCGGCGTTGCGGGAGCGCTCCGCGGACAGGCGGTCAGACTTGTCAAGGCGTTGACGGTGCCGCAGAAAGTGATCGCCGGTGCAGAGTTTGTTATTGAGGGCGAACTTTTGCCCCATGTGCGCGTCAGGGAAGATCAACACACGCTGACGGGGAAAGCGATGCCGGAATTTCCCGGCTACACGGGCCCCGCGCAGTCGCAAGTGCCGATCATTAAAGTCAAAGCTGTGACGCACCGCCGTCATCCCATCATGCAAACCGTAATCGGACCGAGCGAGGAGCACGTCAATCTGGCCGGAATACCGACAGAAGCCAGTATTTTGCAGATGATTGAGCGGGCGATGCCGGGCAAGGTACTGAATGTCTACGCGCATCCTTCAGGCGGCGGCAAGTATATGGCTGTAATTCAATTTAAGAAGTCGGTACCAAGCGATGAGGGCCGGCAGCGGCAGGCGGCTTTGCTTGCTTTTTCAGCCTTTTCCGAATTAAAGCATATCATTCTTGTCGATGAAGATGTCGACATCTTTGACACGAATGATGTACTTTGGGCGCTGAATACACGCTATCAAGCGAACCTGGATACAGTTATGATTCCCGGAGTGCACTGCCATCCGCTTGATCCGACGCAGCATCCGGCCTACCATCCGAGTATTATGGCCGATGCTGTATCGACAAAGGCCATTTTTGACTGCACGGTTCCCTTTGCTCAAAAAGATCGATTTAAGCGCGCCCATTTTATGGATGTGAAGAACTGGGAACGCTTTCTCAAGTGAACAAGGCATGCCGCCCTTTCCCCTCAGATGATGTATCGGCTGCCGAAGGAAGCGGAGCACAACGAGCGGATCTGCCGCGCGCCTTGCAGCCTCTGCCGGGTTTCAAGGGATCGGCAATGTGTCTTTCTGCGCCGGGTGAGCTTACTGCGACATGGTGATGTGGAAACAGGCCAGGCCTTTCTGTGCGCTTTTTTCAGCCCGATTGGCGATGGACTACGAATGTGAGCGGCAAAGCATGCCCAAAACGTTTAGATTCTGCGGATGCCGGCATTGTCTTCACCAAGTTTTTCCATGCATTCTGAAAGGGTATAATGTGAATGTACGCATCCAATCAGTGCTCACTGAGATGATGTGGGGAATGGAATGGTGGGACGCGCAGTGACCTTTGATCAACTTCGTTATTTTATCGCAGTTTGTCAGCAGAAAAATGTCTCAAGGGCGGCGGCGCTTCTTGCCGTCTCGCAGTCTTCGCTTTCAAAGCAGCTGCGCTTGCTGGCAGATGAGCTCGGCCTACAGCTGATTAATACACGCAACAGGCGGCAATTGAAAGTAACTGATGCGGGCCGGTCTTTTTATCTTTATGCACAGACGATCATTCACCAGTATGAAAAGATGCGCCGGGACATGCAGGCGTATCGCAATGTGGAGAAAGGGACGCTCCTCATCGGGAGTATTCCAATTATGTCGCAATATGGCATTACAGATCGGCTGGCTCAATTTATCAATGATTATCCGCAGATTGATGTTCACCTTATCGAGCGGGAAGGTGAACAGATTATGAAGCAATTACTGTCCGGTGAGCTGGATATGGCTATTGTCCGGGACATGCAGGCACCCGCACAGGCAGTCGATACGGAGCTGCTGGCTGTCGATGAGCTGCAAGTGGTGTTGCCGAAAAGACATTGGCTGGCGGGGCACAGTATCGTGCGCATGGCTGATCTGGAACGAGAAGCTTTTATTCTGCTTGCGCCCGGTTCGGGTATCTATGAATGTGTTATTGAACTTTGCCGAACGGCGGGGTACACGCCGGCTGTTCGGCTGACGCATACGCGGATTGAAACGATTGTCGATATGATTGACAAAACAGGCGGTGTGTCGCTCATGCCTGTGCGCTCGATCAAGCCGTTTGTCGGTGCGAATGTGACGCTCAAACCGCTTGTTGAAAAAACGACAAACCGGTTGCTGCTTGCTGTGGCGAAGCGACGGGAGCTTAATCCGGCGCTGGCAAGGCTCAAAAGCTATTTGTCAAATGACAATATGAACGGCTCGTGAGCGTAAAGAAGACCGCTTGAATGGGCGAGGCGGTTGTGTAAATGATTTTAACAAACGTGATAGGTATGCGTGGGATGTTCGTGCACAGCTATTGCGGAGTCTATGAGTTGGAGGACAGGCCGATGTTTGTCAGCGAGTGCAGTGCACAAGGCGTCACTGTCCAATTGCGTGCGTGGTTTGTCGGCAGCGATCTGCTTGTTGTGATCAGCGGCGGCGACCGGCCTCATCTAGGCGCACTGTCAGCCTGCTCGCAGCAGATGGATACAGTGACAGTCAGTTTCCCGGGCCATCGCGAACAGCAGCTGACCGAACGAATGGCCGAACGGTTGTCGAAAGCGACGGCCGGACATGTCATTGTCATTGGCGGCGTGCATGTTGATCGGATCACTCACGCGCAGATTGAGGCCGTGACCGTGCTTAGTGATCAGTTGGTAGACCGGTTATGCGCAAAGATGGCGACAAGCGACTTGAAAGGAATAAAGAATTGAAAAAACTTGTGATTGGCGTGACCGGCGCTTCGGGTATTATATATGCGGTTCGTCTGCTCGAAGCGCTGCACAGGCAGACTGATGTTGAGACCCATGTGATTTTCAGTAAATGGGCGAAGGTGAATTTAGCCAATGAATTAAATATGACGTTCAGCCAGCTTGAGCCCCTTTATGAAGCTTCTTACGAGGTTGATAACCTGGGAGCGCCGGTTGCAAGCGGATCGTTCCCTATAGACGGCATGATTGTTGTGCCGTGCAGCATGAAGACTCTAAGCGCTATTGCCAACGGATACGATGATAATTTGATTGCGCGGGCGGCAAGTGTGGCACTCAAAGAGCAGCGCAAGCTTATTCTTTGCCCGCGCGAAACGCCCCTTAATGCCATTCAGCTTGAAAATATGCTGAAGCTTGCCCGGATCGGTGTACAAATCGTTCCGCCAATCCCTGCTTTTTACAATCACCCGCACACGATTGGCGATCTCGTCGATCATCAGATCATGAAACTGCTTGATGCATTCCATCTTGATTATCCGGGCGCCAAGCGTTGGCAAGGCTGAACAGGCAGCAGATGCTTTGAGTGGACGGAGCGCTTATGTTCTTGTACGCTAAGAAAATATATAATTTTTTCCGTCATATAGGGAAAAGCGGAGGCGCGAGTATGCCTCGCGGGAGAAGTGTGCCGGACGCGCCCCACAGATCGCGGGCTGTCTGAGGAAGCTCGCGGTGCGCCAACGACTAGCCAAACCGAAGTCGAAGCCGAGTTTGCCTTAAAGGACCGGGCTGCTTTTTGCCCGGTTTTTTTAATACGTTAAAGACAGTCTATCGCTTTCAGCGGAACCAAGTATAAGAAAAAGCTAAGGCTCAGCTGCCGTTTTGGAGAAAAGAGTACTCTTAAATGAAGATTGGCCACGCGAGCGATTCAGATTTTAAATATATTGTTGATCGTGATCAGCACATGTCAAAGGATTTGGTTAGAAATAAATGAATAAACAATGAAATCATTCTGGCAAAAAATCGGGAAGATAAAATCGTCGGTTGGCTGAGGTTCAATTATTTTTAGGGTAATACGCCGTTTATGAATGTGCTTTATATTGATAAGCTGTACAGGAAGACTAGGCATCGGGGAAAAATGTGTTGATTTCTGGGAATCGGAAATGAAACATAAAGGCTATCACATAGTCATGGCCTCTATTTTGTCTGACGAACAAGCACAGCACTTTATCGAAAGCAAAAGTACAAGGATTCTGGCAGTCTACGTTTTGAAGGAGCGTCGCTAGAGATCATTTTTGTTAAGCACATATAGTTCGTTTCTAAATAGTAAGGCAGCAGGGGAGCTTCTTGATGGCGTGTTCAAGGGTTGTGGAGCGTCTGGGCAAGTGGACATAAAGTGTAGCCCAGAGCAAAAGAGTTGTACTTGCCCGCGTTTTGTGTGCATTGAAAAAATTGGATTGGCGATGTTCATTCCGATTGGTGCTTTTCAAGCGGAATTGGTCTGGTTATGATGAGACTATGTTCTGTAAGCCGCCGGGGGGGACAGCGCGATGAGAGTAGAAATCAATCGGAATGATTCAACGCCGGTCTATGTGCAGATCGCTAATCAAATCCGGGGGCAAATTCTGGCCGGCACGCTTCCCGACGGCTTCGTGCTGCCTTCGGAACGCAAATTTGCCGAGGCGCACCGACTGAGCCGCTCGACCGTTGTCAGTGCTTATGAGGAATTAAAGGCACTTGGACTCGTGAACGCGCAGATCGGCAGAGGGACGGTTGTGACCGGTCAGCGCTTTCCGGATGCGGTCGGCGATAAATCGCCTGTGTTCCCGATGTCGTGGTACGGTTTGTTTGACAAGCGTATTGCCGATGTTAATGATACAGTGAGTGAAATGATGGCGGCCGGCAGTCGGAATGACATGATTTCACTTGCGGCCGGCATTGGTGATCCGCGTTTTTATCCGGTGGCGGCGCTCAGAGACGTGCGCCGGGATGAACCGATCAGCAGCGCTCATTTGAATTTCAGCCCGGTTGAAGGGTATTATCCGCTACGCGAAAGTGTGTGTCAACTGATGGCAGGGCGCGGCCTGACGGTGACGCCGAGGGAGACAATGATCGTTGCCGGCTCAATGCAGGGCATTGATTATACGGCACGTGCCTTCTTGTCGCCCGGCGATGCGGTTGTCGTGGAGGAACCGACCTTTTTGCAGGCGATTCAGTGTTTCAGAGCGAGCGGAGCACGAATCATTGGTATTCCGATGGATCGTGAAGGGCTGCGGATCGATGTACTTAAAGCGCAGCTTGCCCGCTATAAGCCAAAGTTTATCTACACAATCCCGAACTTTCATAACCCGACGGGAACGACGATGAGTGTCCGGCGTCGCATCGGGTTGCTGCAGCTTGCCTACCGCTACCAGATCCCTATTCTTGAGGATGATCCTTATGGTGATATTCTTTTTTCAGGTGAGCAGCTGCCACCGATCAAGGCGCTTGACAACTATGGTTACGTAATCTATCTGAGCACTTTTTCAAAGGCACTTTTTCCCGGGTTTCGCATGGGTTGGCTGACGGCACCCGAGCCGGTACTCAGGAAATTCATGCTGCTTAAGCAAATCACGGATCTGCACGTGAACACGGACAGTCAGATGCAGATCGATCACTATTTGCGCGGGGGACAGTATGAGGCACATCTGCGACGCATTCTGCCCGTCTACCGGCAGAAGCGGGATCTGGCAGTTGCGAAGCTGAAAAACGAAGCACCGCACATCGACTTTGAGTGTCCGCAAGGCGGCTTTTATCTGTGGTGCCGATTGCCATACCGCGTGCCTCAGAAAAAACTGCTGGCGCTCTGTGCCGGTCAGGGTGTGCTTTATGCCCCGGGAAATGTATTTTTTCCTCAGCCGAGCGACGGTGAACATTGGCTGCGCCTGAATTATACCTATGAGACGCCTGAGCGGCTCGCTGCCGGACTCGCTATTCTCATCAAAGCGATCAAGAAACTGGGCGGGCAGGGGGGTTCAGATACCGAGCCGACCGGCGTGCAGCCGCTCGTCTGAAACGTGCGCGAATGCCGGAGCGGAGTATGGCGGGACAGATAATTGTCCGAGCTCCTATCTTATCGGGTTAGCGATCCGGAATCACAGTTTCACGACCGTTTTGTGCGCAACGTGGCAGTGCCCGCTGAAGAACGGCATAGTTCTAAGACATCAACAGAAAGAGGTTGAATGACATGCATTTTGCAAAACGAGCTGAAACGGTAACGAGTTCGGCAACACGGGAAATTCTGAAAGTGACCGAGCGCCCTGAAGTGATTTCTTTTGCCGGCGGTCTGCCGGCTCCGGAGCTCTTTCCGGTCGAGGAAATGAAAGAGGCCTGTGCGGCGGTGCTCGATGAAGCGGGCGAGCAGGCGCTGCAATACAGCACAACGGAAGGTTTTCTGTCGCTGCGGCAGGCGATTGCGCAACGGCTTGCGGCGATCGGTATCGTGACCGACGCGGATCATCTGCTTGTGACGACCGGATCGCAGCAGGGGCTTGATCTGACCGGCAAACTGTTTCTTGACGCCGGTGATGAAGTGATCTGCGAGAGTCCGACGTATCTTGCCGCCATCAATGCGTTCAGAGCGTACAGCCCTACATTTGTCGAAGTAGAGATGGATGAGGATGGCATGCGTATGGATGCTCTTGAAGCGACACTCAGGCAGCATCCCAAGGCAAAGCTCATCTACACTATTCCTGATTTTCAGAATCCGACCGGTCGGACGCTGTCGTATGAGCGGCGCAAACGACTGATCACGCTTGCGAATCAGTATGATATGGCTGTTGTCGAGGATAATCCATACGGCGCCATCCGGTTCGCAGGCACGGAGATTCCGCCGGTGAAAAGTTTCGATACGGAAGGACGCGTCATCTACCTCAGCACATTCTCGAAAATTTTTGCACCTGGACTGCGCCTCGGCTGGATTTGCGCCGACGCGGAGGTGCTCAGCAAATATGTGTCGTTCAAACAATCAGCTGATTTGCATACGGACAGCTTTGCCCAGCGCGTGGCTGCCAAGTACATGGAGCTGCACGACATCGAAGCGCATATTCAGAAGATCAAAGCTGTCTACCGCGAACGCCGCGAGCGGATGATGACCTGCATCGACGTCTATTTTCCAAAGTCGCTTCGGCACAGCGCGCCAGAAGGCGGACTGTTCATCTGGGTCGAGCTGCCTGAGGGCATTGATGTGAACGCTTTGTTTGAAAAATGTCTCGCGAACAATGTCGCGTTTGTGCCCGGCGACCCCTTTTTCCCGAACGGATCGGATAGGAGTGCATTCCGGCTGAACTATTCCAACATGCCGGAGGCGCGCATCGTCGAGGGCATGCAGCGAATCGGCAGCGTGCTGCACGAGGCGCTTGCTTCGGTTGTTGAGTAACGCAAGTCTTAGCCGGGTAAAAAAGAACGGAGCTGCCCAAGTGACGGGCGGCTCCGTTGCCGTGCGGGGAACAAATGGATATTAGCGGATGGAGTAAAACGAGCGAGTGAACCTGCGGGCAAGCGCCGCACCCTCCACTCGGCTCAAGCGCTCCTGTTGCCTGTAAAATCAAGTCCACTCAGGCAGCGCCTTCTTTCATGCGGCGCCGCGCTCCGCCTGTTCATCCGATATTTTTCTGAGATGGCTTATGTGCTGCGCGGCCGCTGCCTTCTCAGCGGGCGGACTTCCTTAGCGGGCTCTTAAAAGCAGCATGCGCCGTTTGGCGGCTGTGAAGCGATGGGCGGATGCGGGCGAATCCGTAAAAAGCAGCGCTGATCATGCAGACGAAAAATCCGATCGGCCAGCCGCTGAGCACAGCCAAAGCAATCGCCAACCAGACGTCGAGCACGGAGGCAAGGAGCGCAAGCCGCAGCGCTGAACCGGGTGTGCGGGTTAGTCGCACACTGGCCGCGTTCGGCACGATCAGCAGGCTGAAGCAGAGCAGCGCGCCGACCATCGGAACAATGACGGATGAGGCGAGCGCGACGATGACGAGCAGCGCCGCTTCAAGCATCCGCAGCGGAACGCCGCGCGCTGCGGCAATGTCCGGCGATACGCTTGCGAGCAGCAACGGACGGAACAGCACGGCCAGCCCGATGAGACAAAGCACGCCCACAACGGCAGTACCGGTGATCTGATCGGTGCTGACACCGACAATCTGGCCGAACAGCAGCGCATAAGCCCCGCTTGCATACCGGTCGCTTAGGCCGAGAAAGAGTGCGCCGATGCCGAGACTGGTGACAAGCATCAGTGCCGTAATGGCATCATGATGCGCCTTTTTGCTCATGCTGCCGATGAGCAGCGCCCCGCAGACGGAGAAAGCGATCAGACCGTATAGTGGGTTGAGCTGCAGATACACGGCCCCGGCCCCGCCGGCGAAGCCGGCTTCCGGCAAAGCATGGGCGACGAAAGCCGATCCGCGAATGACGATGAAAAAGCCGATCACCGCGGCAATAACCGCGACGATTGTACCGCTGACCCACGTGTGCAGCAAGAATGGCTGCGTGAGCATGGTGAAGTCAGGCATGTGCGGGCGCCTCCTTTGCCCGCCGGCGATGACGGGAAAGCCGGGCGGCCAAATAGCAAAAAAGAGTAAGCATGCAGACAAAGAAACTGACGGGCCACCCTCTGCCCTCAGGCGGCCAGTTAAAGCTGTCATAAGCGAGTACGATGCCGCTCCACATGCAGAACAGACCGATTAATGCGGCATAAAGCATGGCCGGCGCAATTCTTTTTGTCAGATGCATGGCAGCCGCCGCCGGACCGATGAGCAGCGCGCTGCTCATCAATGCGCCGATCGAGAGCGACGTTTCTTCCACGACCAGAGCCATCAGGATAATAAAGATGAAGCGAATCCAGCGCACCGGCACGCCGCGTGTCAGAGCCAGTTCGGCATCAATCGATGCGAACAGCAGCGGACGGAAGATAGTGATCAGTACGAGTGCAGAAGCAGTCGTCAATGCAGCCAGCACCGGCAGCACCGATGACTTGACGAGAAAGATCGAACCGAACAGAATCATCATCGGGGCACCCGCCTGACCGGTATAATGCGTGTCGAGGAATAAAAACAAAGATTCCAGCCCAAGGGCAACGGACAGAACGATGCCGGTCGCCAGATCACGTTCCTTGGCTTGACTGCCGACTATTTCAATGCCAATGGCAGAAAGGACGCCGAATAGTAGGAACCCCCACAGTGTATCGACACCGAGCAGAAAGGAAATCGCCGCTCCCGCGCCGCCAAAGTCGGCGACGGCATGCCCGGCAAAGGATTGTCCGCGCAGGACGACGAAAATACCGACCGCACCGGAGAGGATGGCGACGATCGCGCCGATCCACAATGCGTTCATAACCTGAGTGTTCTGAAAAAAACCGTGCGCAAACACGGTCTGTATGACAGCATTCAAGTCAATCCCTCCGTTTCGCGATGTACCGGGCCATCGGTGTTGATCGGCGCGCCGTCGCCGCCGATCACAAGAATGCGGCCGCTCGCGCGCAGGACGTCAACCGGATAACCGTAGAGTGCGCTCAACACGTCTTTTTGAAAAACACTGTCTACCGTACCGAGAACAGCCTTCCCGCCGGTGATGTAAAGCACGCGATCCATCGCCTCCAGCAGCGGATTCATGTCATGAGCGACAAGCAGGACGGCAACACCGCGTGCGCGGCAAATACGTGCGACGAGTCTGACGATTTCATAAGCACTTTTAATATCCAAGTTAGAGAGCGGTTCATCAAGCAACAGGAGCTTCGGTCCGCTGAGCAGCGCCTGGGCGATCAGCAGGCGCTGCTGTTCACCGCCGGAGAGGCGACCGACGGCTTCATCAGCAAAGCGCTCTGCATCGACGGCCTCCAGCATGGCGTCCACTTGTTGGCGGCGTGCTTTGCGGTGAAGCGGGATGCCCCAGCGGTTGCCGTCAAGGCCGAGAGCGACAAGGTCTCGCCCTCGCATCGGCAAATTTGGATCGAGAAACAGCTTCTGCGGCACGTAACCGATGAGCGATCCGCTGCGCGCCGTCTGACCGGTCGCGACAGTACCGACTGTCGGAGCGAGCAGACCGAGAATCACTTTCAGCAGCGTTGACTTTCCCGCACCGTTCGGTCCGATAACACCGATAAACTCGCCGGCATGCACAGAAAACGTGACGTCTTTAAGCACGTCACGCTTCCCAAATGTGACTTTGATATGGTTAAGTGAAAGAATGGTCTGTTGGTTTGTCATTAGTCATTCAGCGATTCGGTTGAGGCCCCTGTTTGGAATGCCTTGGTGATCGCCTTTGTCTCGGCCTCCATCCATTGTTGGTAGTGGTCATGTGCAGGCATCGTTTCGTAGACACCCACGACCGGAATATGAGCTGCTTTCGCCAGTTTCAAAAGCGCGGTCGTCGCATCGTCGACGGCTTGACGATTGTACAGAAATGCCTTGACCTTTTTCTCGGCAAATAAAGTTTGCTGAGTCTTCACGTCTTGCGGCGACGGATCAGTGCCGTTCATGACCGCTGCTTGAAAGCTCCATGGTGTCTTAATATCAAGATCAGCTGCCTGAAGCAGATAATCCGATACCGGTTCTGTGACGGCGACGCCTGTTTTTGCGTACGTCTGCTTCAATTGATCGATTTCATTATACCAACTTTTAAGGGATTGATTGAATATTTGAAGCTGTTTCTGAAAATAGCTTTTGTGCGCAGGGCGCTGCTTGATGAGTTCCTTTTCAACAAGTGTAGCGACACGGGTCATCGTGTCCGGGTCGTACCAAAGGTGCGGATTCTTCGTGTCGTCCGCGTAGCCGAGTGATTTGGCGACAGTGATGACTTGGCGCTTGCTGTTTGGTGCGCCCTTTTCCAGCTTGTTCATGAAATCATCGTACCCGAGGCCGTTCTGCACGATAAGCGTCGCTTTTGAGACTGTCGAGGCATCCGTTGTGCTGGCTTCATACGTGTGCGGATCCGTTTCCGGGTTACTCATAATCGCCGTGACGTCCACGTACTTTCCGCCGATCTGGCTAATCACGTCGGCGTATTCGTTTTCAGCACCGATCGCGACGATCTTTCCGTTTGCCGAACCGGCGGCGTTGCCGCACCCTGACAATGCGGCAGTCAGAAGCACAAAACAGATGGCTGAAACAGCCGCTAAAAATAAATGTTTTTTCATCTTGACACGCTCCTTAAAGATAAAGATCGAATGAATGTTGTTGCCCTTCTGTCCGCTGAACGCCGTTTGCCGCACCTATCTGCGGCCGCAAAGGGGAACGTGTCAGCGCGTGCATTCACCAAGCTGATTATTTATTAATTTTCAAAACGTAATGATTACGATTTATGATAGACTAATTACCTGAATTCGTCAAACGTGGAGCTGATCGTGTCTTGGTCAGAGGCGGACTCGAAAGAGAACAGAGTTCACACGACGTCGAGTGATCAACGGATAATTTGATCTGTTTTTATAAATGAACACTTGCTTCCATCGATTAAGCCGGCGGCCGGCGAGCGGACAGTGAGGAGCGCATGATGCGGCTGAATACAAAAACGGCGCCGAGGGGGGAGCAGCGCCGGCTGCTGCTGTGCCAACAGTTGGCACGACTAATAAATAGACTGCGGGCTTAAAACACGGGCGCGACCGCTTCACCGGTCCGGCTGTACTATGGGTAATGAATGTGTGCTGACTGTAACAAATAAAAAGGATGACATGCACTGGTGCAGGGTAGCTCAGATTTTAGAGCTATACGATTCACTTCGAGTGAACGTATGAGAAGAGCTGACTGACTCCGCGTTACAATGAG
Source organism: Sporolactobacillus sp. (assembly GCA_047722915.1). Lineage (GTDB taxonomy): Bacteria > Bacillota > Bacilli > Bacillales > Sporolactobacillaceae > Sporolactobacillus. Next base: position 41,689 of record JBDNZQ010000009.1, on the reverse strand, counting down.
TCGAGCAAAATAAGCCCTGAACAATCCGAGAGGCAGTGAGCTAATGCACTGTCACTAAAATGTACAGCTTAGCCAGCAAGCCGTTGTTGGCATGGGCGGTGTACACAACACTCCATCGCGCTTACCCTGCCCAATGAACAGTATCAATGATTTAAGCAGATGGGGTAGCTACCGTGCGCTAGTTAACAGCTTTTCACCGTTACTATATAATTAGGAATAACTTCTGTTGATGATTATGGAAGATCGTATGATGACTCTTTAATCAGCCAATTTATTGAATCGTCCAATTTAAAAAAAGAATGTCTGTCATGTTCATTCAAGCCGGTGTGTCACGGCGGCTGCCCGTATATCAATCATATCAGCGGATTTGAATGTCCAAAGCATAGTTTTGAAAATAACGATATTGCGCTCATTCGGGAAAATTTTTTAACATGGGGAGATGTCCAATAGAGTGATATACACGGTCAGTCATCTTTCAAAAACATTTCACACTAAAAAACCGCATATTGCCAATCATGACATTACTTTTTCGATTAACGAGGGAGAAATATTTAGTATCTTAGGAAACAACGGGGCCGGGAAAACGACGTTAATTAAGCAGATGTTGAAGTTGATTAACCCAACAAGCGGCGAGATCTTTTTTGATGAGAAAAATATAAAAGCAATCAATAACAGCGTGTATTACAGGAGAATTAACGCCGTGTTGGAAGGAAATCGGAATCTTTATTGGTATCTGACGGGTTACCAAAACATCATGTACTTTGGACGACTGTTTGGCTATAGTGATAAAGAGTTAAAAATACGCGGCCGAGAATTGCTGGAATTTTTTGGTTTATATAATGAACGCCATCAAAAGGTTGGTTATTATTCGCGGGGCATGCAGCAGAAAATGGCTATTATTGTTGCGTTAATCAATAAGCCACGCGTTCTTTTTTTAGATGAACCGACGTTAGGTCTGGATATACACGCTAAAAAAGAGGTCATCAAAAAAGTTAAATGTCTTTCGGAAGAGGAGCATACAACCATTATCTTAACTTCTCATCAGCTGGACGTGATCGAGCAGTTGACCAATCAGGTCATGGTTTTAGACAAGGGTAATTGTTTGTTTTTAGGGAATATTGCACAGCTCAAGCATTATTATTCGGATAACAAGTATCACTTGCGCATTCAGGCAAAGCTGACTCGAGAAGAGGTCGCAAAGTTTTTTGAAAATTTTCAGTTGAAAATCAGTGATAATGGCACCGATTTGAATCTATATGTGCAAAATTATGATGAATTACAATCCTTTATAAAGTACCTTGCTTCGAACAATTATCAACTGGTTCATTTGTTTGAAGACAGCTTTAGCCTTGAAGAGGTTATGTTCCGTTTTTATGAAAAACAATCAGTGAAGCGAGAGGGCTAATTATGCTTATCAAAATATATATAGCTGAATTAAAAAAATATAGCGCAGAAGCCCTGACTTACTATCCCGATCAAGTTGTCAGTTTAATTGTCACCTATATTATTTTTTTTGCTTTTTTTTATGGATTCGGCCATTCTGAAGGGCATAGTTACTATATCGGCTACCTGTATTGGTATTTCGGGAGCAGTGTTGTCAGTGAAGCAGCAATCACTATATCATCGGAAAAGCAGGAAGGCACGTTGGAACAGTTGCTTATTAAACCGCTAAGCATCGGTGGTCTTTCTATTATAAGGACGTTTGTGTGGCTGATGTTCAATCTATGTAAAGTAATCCTCCTACTGGTCATCATAAAAGTCACTCTGAACATTTCTTTGGCCTTTAATTGGTCGATTATTCCCATTTTCTTAGTGACCATCATTGGTTTAATGGGTTTTTCACTTATTCTAACAGCGTTAACTTTGCGCTTTACAAAAACTGCTTCTTTTGAAAGTATTCTGTCATATGTGCTCCTCTTTTTTACCGGATCGCTTATCAGTTTGGATAAAATGCCCCGGTTTGTTCAACTATCAAGCCAGTTTTTTCCACTGACAAAAGGCATTGCCATGTCACGCGCAGTACTCGATGGACGCGCGATAGGCGGCTTGGACTGGCTCATCCTGATCGGCAACAGCGGGATATACTTGTTTTTGGGACAGGTACTCTTTTACTGCATTGTTAAGCGAAGCCAGAATAATGGTATTAATAACAGCTATTGATACGTGTGGCATTCATAATCAAGCGCAACTGAACGAATTTGTTACTTTGCGGGATTTAAGAAAGCATTGGATTTTAAAAGTTTTTCGGGAAAGTATAAAACATTATGTCATTATTAAAACACAGTTACTAAAAACTCAATAGATCAGTTTTTTCTCTACTAAATTAATCGGAATAAATGAAATCAAAACACAAGCAACGACTAACCATATAAGATTACCTAATTGGCCATTTAAATTTCCTACTGCCAATCCACGGATTAATCCAACTGAATGTGTTAATGGTGAAAACCACCCAACTGTTTTCAACCATGTCGCAACACTTTGTAATGGAAAGAACGTATTCGAAAACATATACATCGGTTGGATGACCAACATCCCATAATAATTCAAGTAGTCACGGGTCGGCGCGAGCAACGTAAATGCTAATCCCAAAAATCCGAATAATATTCCGGTAATTAATAAAACAACTGGGATTAAGATTGCCCAAAGACTGCTGATCGTCCCGAGTAACATGGCAATAACCATAAAGGCCGTTCCGAAGATGACACTTCTTATTCCTGCCCAAATCGCTTGGCCGACGATAATATCGGGTAAACTAATCGGGCCAGTACTCATTTCGTAATACGTTTTATCCAGCCTCATTTGAATATAAGCATTAACCGTACTTTCTGCGTTAGCTGAATTCATGGCTGTTCCTGCGATTAATCCTAATGTAATGAAATTAAGATAAGGCATTCCGCCAATACGTCCGACAAATTGTCCTAATCCCAACCCCATTGCTGCCAAATACAAAATAGGGTCAAATAGGTTAGGAAAAATAGAAATTTTAAGCATTTTTTTAAAGCTCATCCAATTACGGTATACAACGTGTCTTACGCTTCTAATTGAGAGTTTGTTCAATGTTCTTCTGCCCTTCATTAAAATGAGTCATTTTCAAGTAAGCCTCTTCTAAATTCTCATAGCCATATTGCTTAGCCAAACTCGTAACTGGTGCCTGTGCCAAAACTGCGCCATGGTCAATAATCATGACGTCGTCAGCAAGCCTTTCGATTTCATCGACGTAATGAGAGGTCAACAACACAGCTACACCTTGCTCTTTGAGATCATTGATTCGATGCCAAAAAACATGTCGCGATTGAATGTCCAAACCGGTCGTCGGCTCATCTAAAATAATCAAATTCGGATCATTAATCAAAGCTCTCGCTAAAACTAAACGTCGCCGCATACCTCCAGAAAGATTATTGGTTTCTTTGTCTTTGTAATTAGATAATCCGACAAACTCCAATAATTGGTCAGCCTTTTGAGAGGCGATTTTTACTGGCTGGTCAAATAGAATGCCATGAGCGATCATGTTCTCTTTGACTGTCAGTGTCGTATCAAGCAGATCGTCTTGCATCACAACACCGATTTCCCGTTTAGCTAGGCGTGGATTTTTCGAGACATCAATACCACTGAGAGCGTTTTTCCAGACTGAAGCTGAAAAGAGATCCCTTTAACTGCTAAAAAATCGCCGTATTGTTTAACGATGTTGTTAACCTCTAAAATGTTTGTCATTTACAGGCCCCACATCTTTTATAATCATTAGAAGTATAAGTATAGGACCTAGTGGTTTCCATTCTCATCGAAATATGGAATAATTAAGATAAATCCTAAAAAAGAGAGACGTGCATTGTCATGGCTAAAGAATTACCTGATATTTCAAAAATAGCATCAGCGTTATCAAACGAGTCAAAATTTTTAATGCTAGATGCATTGATGGATGGCCGTGGACACACATTATTGGAATTAGCCAGAACCACTGGCATCACGCCCCAGACGGCTTGTTATCATCTGAAAGGCTTTTGCCAAAATAATTGGGTGAGGATGGAAAAATCCGGTCGGTTTCATTACTTTTTTTTGGTGAATCCACAGGTGGCTGAATTAATTGAACAGTTTAGCCCAGTTTCTCAAGAGAGAAATACCAAAAGCTTAATACAGTCCTTAAAGGTCGAAAAAATCAGGCAATTTCGTTCTTGTTATGATCATATGGCAGGCAAAATTGGCGTGCTTATTACTGACCAACTTTTGAAAAATAAACTATTGATTGAAAATCATTTGCGAGGATACGATGTAACAGCGAAAGGGATTCATTTTTTTAAAAATAAATTAGAAATAAGCATAGATACATTGCACCAAGAAAAGCGTCGATTTTCTACTCAGTGTCTTGATTGGAGTGAAAGGCAGCATCATTTAGGCGGTGCATTAGGCAAAGCACTGTTTAATTCATTTAGAAGTAAAGAACTCGTTGTGCGCAAGACTAATGAAAAAAGAGCGCTTCTTTTGACCACTAAGGGCAGTATCTTTTTGCAGGATGAGCTGCATGCAACCCTCTAAAAAAAGGACGAACAGATTCACGTTGTTTATGAGCTTAAACAAGCGATATATGATCAAAAAATGATTGAAAGAAGGGCAGGCATTACTATTACAACCAAAAAAGGTCAATAAGTTTCTGCTGGTGAGACAAAAGAATAAATCAAATATTCATCTTGAATTTCTGGAGCCTGTAACGATGTTTGAGTAGAATTATTGATTTAAAGCCATTTTTTCTTTGAAACACCCGTTACAAATAGACATGTAGAACGAGTGTGTAAAACGGGTATAAACGGCTATGCATCAATATTTTGAAACTTTTTTCGTTATACATTTCAGGAATGCAGGATTAAAACTAAAAATACAGATGGACAATTACTGCTCTGCCGAAATACCTTTACTTAAAGCCGTTATTCCTTTGATTATTATGTCAGCCATTTCTTCAGGTGTTTTCGGTTCATCCTCAGTCGCCCAATAATAGAGTACATTCCAAAACCCTCCCGTCACAAAACGCATGATAGATTGACTCTCATATTCGTTGCCCACAATATGCCATGGAGCCTTAAAAAGGCTATAAATTTTTTCAGAATGCTTACTTGCCGAATACAAGAGTGCGTAAAAAAGCCCTTGATCAATAAGCAGACACAATCGCTCTTTCTTTGACCACCAAAATTCAAAAAAGATAACTAAGACTTTCTTGTAAGTGTATGGGTTCATAGACTGTAGTTGTGAAAGATAGTCTTTAAATAGAAGTTGGCTGTAATAATTTAAGAGTGCATTTTTTGAACTGAACGATCGATAAAAAGTCCGCCGTGATAGCTGCGCTCGATCCACGATTGCAGTAATTGTAATCGCGTCGTAGCTTTGTTCATGAAGCAGTTCAAAAAATGCGTCAACTAACCATAAACGAGACTGTTCAGCAATTCGTTGTTTGCCATCCATTGAAATGATCTCCTGTCACAATTTTATCGGAATGTAGCACTTACAGTATCATGCTTGATTTCCCTTGTTTCCTTAACAAGGGTTAATTATACTTAATGGTGCATTATATGTCACATGTGAGGCATTTGTTGAATACACAAACCGGCCGGTTTTAATTAAACAAACTGTGGAAAAGCAATTGCACCTTGTTAAAACTTTCATCATGTCTGACATTGAAAATTTTCATTCGTTATCTTGCCATTTCGAGGAGGGTTATTGTGGACACTTTTAAACAATTTTTTAAATACAGAGAAACCATTGTTGGAATAATTGTGGCATTCGTGTTTATGCTCGTTTTCTTTTGTGTGTGGACGACTGGTTATCATGGAGTGACTAATCGCACCGATCATTTAAGAATTGGTCTTGTTAATTCTGATCAACAATTGGGGAATACGATCAAAAATGAATTAAAAAAGAATCTTCCGTTTAAAGTGAAAATATATAAGCAAATTCATACTGCAAAAAGGGCAATGAAAAATCGACAATTAGATATGATTGTTAGCATCCCTAGAAATTTTTCAAGCAACCTTCAACAGAGAAAGCATCCTCAAATCACTTATTTTATCAATCAAGCGAATGCTTCACTAGCTAAACAAGTCATGAATAATGCAGCAAAAAATATTACGCAAAACGTTAATGACAAAATCTATTCTTATCAACGAGCATTAGTAATAAATAATTTATCACATCAGCTACCTCAGCAAATAGCTCAGAAAGAGATTGCCCAAAAATTAACAGCTAACTTGTCACGGGCTTTACAATCCGTCCGTGTGACTGCTGTCAAATCAAACATTGTCCAACCAAACGAGGCTAAAGATTTTTCAGTAACAATGATCCCCTTGTTAGTTCTGCTTGCTTCATTTGTTGGATCAATGATTATGAGCTTAAATTTGGCCACTGTTTCAGAAAAAATAAACCGTTCATTTCGTAAGTGGCCTATATTTTTTTCTAAGCAGGTCATTAACATAGGAATGTCCCTTATTCTCGCTTTATCCACTTTAATCTTAATGAAACTATTTGGTGTTGATTTTAAAACATCGATTTTTGAAACAGGATTATTTGAACTTCTTGTCTATTTCGCCTTTCTTTGTTTTACGCAAATGATGCTCATTCTTTTTGGACCAGCGGGTATGCTGATCAACATTATTTCTCTTTCAGTTCAACTTGTTACCTCTGGTGTACTTGTTCCGAAAGTGATGCTGTCTCAGTTTTATCAAAGTATCAGTGACTATTTTCCTGCTAGTTATATTGCTGACGGGTACTTGACCGTACTTTTCGGCGGCAGAGATTTGGTCGATGACTTATTGTTACTGTCGTTAATTTCCAGCATCACATTTTTGGGCTCATTGGTAAGAGTCTGTTTTCAAAAAGAACAAAGCATTTCAATGGAACAATCTAATTAAAAAATCCTACAAATTCATTCATTGAGTATATATTCAACATGCATTATCGCGCTGCGTGTATTATTGACACGCGCGCGATAATGCAGATTTTATATATAGATACGACACGGGCAATTAGACAGCGACTTAAGTGTATTCGCTTGGAGGTTACGATCTATGCAACACATTTGTCGCTATATTCAGTTCACCAATAGTGAGAGTCGGCCATCCAAGCGGCTTTAACAACCAGAGGTAGACAGCCATCACGGCGAAACGGGCCGGTGGAAGAACATCACAAGTTATACGGTGTTCCTTCTTTAAATTGCGACTAACTCAGTGTAAAATAGCGCTTTTCGAAATATCTGACGCCTACAAATTTGACATAGACGAAAGTGGGAAAAGAGGATTGCAACAAATATTGGTAGCGCTATAATGAAAAAAGAAGCCTTTTTTATCAAAAGTATTGGCTGTTTTTTATACGTTGAGAAAGTTTCAGCATGTCAGCGGAGCTAAGTCTAAGAAAAAGCTAAGGTTCCGCCGTCATCTAAAGATTTGGCAGAACCCAGTTTTTCTAAATTTTTTTGTCTCAAGCTGTTTTTTGTTTTCAGCTGTATGTACGACGGTGTTTTATACACCTATTTACTTAAATTAATCAGGACGGAGTGCGATGATCGGCATGCAGGGGGAGACGGATGCGGTCTTGATCGGCGCCGGCATTATGAGTGTGACGCTGGCCGCTTTAATGAAAGCGCTATCACCGGAGCTCAATATTGAAATCGTTGAGCAGCTGGCAGGTGCGGGAGAAGAAAGTTCGAATGAATGGAACAACGCCGGAACCGGACATTCAGCGCTCTGTGAATTGAACTACACACCCGAACGAAGTGACGGCTCAATTGATGTGAAGAAGGCACTGACAATCAATGAAAAGTTTCAGTTGTCCAAACAGTTTTGGGCCTACCTCGTAGCCAGTGGCCAGATTCACCGCCCGCAGGACTTTATCATGCCGATTGCGCATATGAGTTTTGTTCAGGGAGAGCAGAATGTGTCGTTTCTGAAGAAGCGTGCCGAAGCGTTGAGCGCGAGTCCACTTTTTAAGGGGATGAGCTTCTCTGATGATCCGGCCCAACTGGCTGAATGGATACCGCTTGTCATGGAGGGGCGCAGCCGGCAGGAACGGGTGGCGGCCACGCGTATTGAAACAGGGACTGACGTTAATTTTGGTGCGCTGACGCGCCTTTTGATTGACAATCTTCAGCGTCAAGGCGTACCGGTTCATTTCCACAGCCGCGTCGACGCTATTCAGCGCCTGCCGGATGGACGGTGGAATATCCGGACGCATCAGGTGGACAGCGCAGAGGCGACAAGCCGTGTGGCACGCTTTGTATTTATCGGTGCCGGCGGCGGCAGCTTGCGGCTGCTGCAAAAGACGGGTATTGCCGAAGCGAGGGGCATCGGCGGCTTTCCGGTGAGCGGTCTGTTCCTCGTTTGCAAAAATTCTCAAACAGCTGCCCGCCATCACGCGAAAGTCTATGGCAAAGCATCACTCGGCGCGCCGCCAATGTCGGTTCCCCATTTGGATACGCGCTACATCGAGGGCCGGCAGACGTTGCTGTTCGGACCGTTTGCCGGGTTTTCACCGAAATTTCTGAGGAACGGATCTTGGTTTGATCTCATCGGTTCGGTAACCGGACATAATGTATTAAATATGCTTGCTGCCGGTGTCAAGCAGCGTTCTCTTGTCAGTTATTTACTCGGACAGGTGATGCTCTCGCAGCGGCAGCGCATGGACGCGTTGCGGGCATTCGTTCCGGAGGCGCTCAGTGATGATTGGGACACAGTCACCGCCGGTCAGCGCGTACAAGTGATTAAACAAACAGCATCCGGAGGCAGAGGTACGCTGCAGTTCGGCACAGAAGTAGTCAGCGCTGCCGATGGTTCGGTAGCCGCGCTGCTTGGCGCGTCACCGGGTGCATCGACGGCTGTCTGCATTATGCTGGAAGTGCTTGAGACATGCTTCCCTGATCGAATGAAGAAGTGGGGACCGAAGCTGAAGGCCATTATTCCGTCCTACGGTATTAAGCTGGCTGAGGATGCGCAGCGACTTGCCAGCGTGTCTGCATCGACAGCAGAGGTGCTCGGTCTTACCGTGCCAAGTTCGATCGTTTGATGAAAAGGCTTGTCAGTGGATGATTCAAACGATCGGTGACTGAAAAAATAGAATCACCAACACAAATGATTTGAACAATTGTGCTTTAGGGCTTATTCTGTAAAAGATTAATCGCGGCTGTAATCGGTGATTACAAGTTGCGAGAATGGGGTTGATAGATATGGCTGGAATCATTGCCGCTGTTCTGGCAGATGATTTTGAAGACACAGAATTTACCGAACCTGCCCAAGCGTACCGGGAGGCCGGGCATACCGTTGTTGTCATTGCCAAGACGAACGGAACGCTTACCGGCAAACACGGGACAAAGGTCACGGTTGATCGGACGATTGAGGACGTGAGGCCGGACGAATTTGATGCACTTCTAATTGCCGGCGGTTATTCTCCGGACAGTCTGCGTGATGACGAGCGCTTTGTGGCTTTTGCCAAAGCATTTATGGAGCAGGACAAGAGTGTGTTTGCCATTTGTCACGGCCCACAGCTGCTCATCACAGCCGGTGTGCTCAAAGGCCGCCATGTCACCGGTTATCGCTCAATTGCTGTCGATTTGGTCAATGCCGGTGCCCATTATGCCGATCAAGATGTCGTGGTCTGCCGCCATCTGGTAACGAGCAGAACGCCAGCTGACATTCCCGCTTTCAATCGAGAAAGCTTGAAACAGCTCGGTTAAATGAGATTGCCGGAAGTATTATTTGTAAAACCGTTGTCAGTGTCATTGTAGGCACGAAAGCCGCCGATCCTGTGTCAGAGGAGGGCGGCTTTTGCTGTGCGTTCAAAAAGCGCGGGAATGCAGGAATAAAGAGCAAGAGAAATTGGGGTTCAGCTTTGATTCCCATTTGTTCTAAACAGAAAGTGCGGCAAAGTGACGGTGTATTCTTTTCTTTTTTATACGTTAAGACGGTTTTAAAATTTCAGCGTGACCAAGTCTAAGGAAAGCGAAGGCGCAGCCATCGTCCAAAGGACCTGGCCGCGCCAAGTTTTTCTAATATGCATAGATCAGATGACATCGTAGGCTTTCAGCAATTTCTCAATATCAGTTCCGGTTAATTTTTTGAGCGCGGCTTTCAATGCCAGCTTTTCAATTAGCGTCTGATTCATTGTAGTGATCGGTTTGCCGTCACGCAGTTGGACGGTGGCTTTCAGTAAATCACGGATATCGTAGGTGCTGTTCCACACTTCCGGCACGCCGCGATCAATAGACAGTAGTGTATAGACAGCTTCCATGCCTGTGCGAATAGAGTATTCGGTTGTGAAGATGGTATCGCGCGCAGTTTCGGCGAACTGACCGATAAAAGCAAAATTAACACTTTTCTCCGGCACAACCTGCGGGCGGTCGCCGGCGCTGCGGGGCATGAAGAAGGCGGTAATATAAGGCATCATGCACGGCACCGTGTTAGCGCTTGATGCTGCCATGCTCTCTATTTCACCCTCAGGGACGCCCATATGATAGAGCCACTCCATGCAAATTTCTTTTCCGGTACAATCACGCATCGCCTTTTTGACATAATTGCCGGGTTTGTTGCTGAATAAGCCGTAAATCCATCCAACGAGTTGATCTTTCGGTTGGCTGCGAAACTGTGGCTGGCGATTGAATGTCCAGCTCAGCAGCCAATTCGAATCTTTGACAGTTACAATACCACCGGTGACAACCTTTCCGCTGAACGGGTCACGTTTGCAAATGTTGCGAATGTAGGGAGGAATACGTCCATCCAGCGTCGTTACCGTAGCCGACATCCAGTTGCTTTGTTCAGGCTGCATGCAAAATTTATCTGGATGGCCGAATTTAGGATCCTGCGCAGCGATTTTACGCCACATATCCCAACCGCCGCCTTCTTTGATCTCACTGTGGAAGGGGGCAGAATGATACTGATCACCAAGCGTTGAATTTTCAACGCATCCGCCATTTGTGATGAAGACCAGATCGTTTTCAGTGAGGGCAATGGTTTCTTCAGTGTCGTTACGTATTACTGCGATGGACGTCGCCGTTTTCTTATCGTGTTGAATATCAAAAGACACATTAACCACTTTTGTGCTGTAGTGGAACTGGACATCATTCGATTTTAAATAGTTGATCATCGGCAGAATCATCGATTCATATTGATTATAACGGGTGAAACGCAGGGCTTTGAAGTCAGGCAGTCCGCCCACATGATGGATGAATCGCTTAATGTAAAGTTTCATCTCCAGCGCGCTGTGCCAATTTTCAAAGGCGAACATCGTGCGCCAATACAGCCAAAAGTTCGAATGGAGTACTTCATCGTCAAAGACTTCATTGATTCGTTTATCATATAATGCCTCATCTGGTGTAAAGAAGAGCTTCATAATTTCGAGTGCGCCTTTATCGGAAAGAGAGAATTTCCCGTCTGTGTGCGCATCTTCCCCGCGGTTGACAGTCGCCCGCATCAAAGAATAGTTTGGATCATGTTTGTTCAGCCAATAATATTCGTCAAGGATGCTTATTCCCTCGGTTTCTATCGATGGAATCGAACGAAACAGGTCCCACATGCATTCAAAGTGATTGTCCATTTCACGGCCGCCGCGCATGACGTAGCCGAGTTGGTCGTATTTATATCCGTCACAGGCGCCACCTGGAATTGGGTCTTTTTCAAGAATATGCACACGCTTACCGCTCATTTGACCGTCGCGGATGAGAAAACACGCCGCGGCCAGAGCGGCCAGGCCAGAGCCGATAAGATAGGCCGATTTGTGCTCAACATCCTTCGGTTTTTCAGGACGTGCAAACGCTTCGTAATTTCCGCTGGAATAATACATCTGGATTCCCCCATCGCCTGTTTGCTATTTTTTACTGTTTAAATTCTACCCAATTTCAATCCGTGTTAGTATAAACAAAAAAAGCGTGATGATCGAATGTTAATCATCGCGTTCAAATTGATAAGAAATAATTTTCGTGTAATAGAGCAAGGTGCGGGATGAGCTCAGTTGGCTCTGTATCGAGCTAACGCTCTTGCGATATCCCCTTTAATCAGTACACTGAGTCGCTCGATGATTTGATGTGGATCTTCTTTCATTCCTGTTTTAATCCAGTTCAGCATTAGGCCGACAAACGCATACTTGTAAAAATCAGCGATAAATTCTTTATCGGTCTGCCTGACGCCCATTCCTGCGGCTTTTTCTTCAACAACATCGAGTAACAATGGCTGAGTCAGTGAATATAAGTAAGTTTCAACTTTCTCTCTGCTGACTGACTGATATATGTTTAGAATGAATGGTTTATTGTCCAGAACAGCTTGAAAAATTTGCAGAAATCCTTGCTGCCATGTCTCGTATGTTTTTTTTTCGGCAAGCGCTTTAGCGGCGTCTTCCATGCACGACCACTCGATGAGATCATAAATATCCTTGAAATGGTAATAGAACGTCATTCGGTTAATACCGCATTCTGCTGCAATATCCGCAATTGTAATTTTGTTCACCGGCTTTTTAAGCAGCATATTTTTTAACGAATTCTCTAAGGCCGGCCTAGTGATTTTTGACATGTGAGGGCCACTCCTCAATCATTAAATCGGACTTTTTCTTACCTTTAAATTTTGAAGAAGTCGAAGCCTAATCAGTGATTTCGATTTAAAAAAGGTGAACATCCGGTTGCTGTCTAAAGACTTGGTTTGGGTATCTGCCTGTTTCTACATTCTAAATAGCAGCGGCAAAGTGCCAAATTCGCCCGTTCGTTCAGCGCCAGCGCCATGCGCACAGCGCCGGTAAACTGCTCATGCGGACGCGGGCACAGCTCGCCGCAGACGTCGACGCCTGCGGCCGGGTAATAGAGCAGCAGCCGGCTGAGCAGCCGGCAGAGTGTGGAGAGTTTCATGCATCCCTGATCCCAGTTTGTGCGGGCATCCTGTCGGGAGAGGATATCTTTATCAATGCTGATGTAGACGGAGTCAGTGCTGATTGCCGCAAGCAGCGAGTCAGCGCCTCGCGCCCGGCGTTCGGGCAGAATGAAGGTGCGGCAGCGCACGTCAGCCGGAACATGCCGCACCGCTTCCCACTCCGGGCCGATGATGATCGCACGTTTAAGGAGCGGCAGGCAGCGCAAAGCGTGCTGTACCCATGATCCGCACGATAGGTAGTCGCCGATGCATCCGCGGTTCAGATCGGTATGGTGATCAAACAGCAGCAACGTGAACGGATGGCGCAGCTTCTGCAGCATGGCGAGTGTCACATAGTGGCAGTTGCCGCTACCGAGAAAATGCAGGGCAGAGCTCGGCACATTGGCTGCTGCCTGCGTGATTGCCGAAAAAGCTTCCGGTGAGCAGTACAGGTTTGTGCCACGCAGCGAGCTCAGATCAATCCAGTGAGCAGTTGTTAGATGAGTTAGTTTGTCTTGATAGCGATAACAGTGATCGAAATTAAAGAAAACAACAGATCTTTCGGACACGTTCCCCACCTTCTTTGGAGCGGCAGGCACAGTGTTTGTCAACGGTTGCAAATCATGGCAGCAAAAAAGCGTACGGACTAAGTAAGCACTGACGACTCCCATGTCTGCCTAAGATTTGAATACTTCTATTCTAATGCATGCAGTGCGAAAAAGAACAGAAATAAAGCAGCAACATTCGCTATTTTTACGTTTTTTCGTTATGATCAGAGTAAAGCAGACCACAACAGACAGGAGAGAGAGACATGTACCGATTTGGCCGCTATCAGCCCAATATTTCTGCAGGTGCACAACTCGCGCCTGATGCTCAAATTGTCGGTCAAGTCAAAGTGGAGTCCGGGGTGTCTGTATGGTTTGGCACAGTGTTGCGCGGTGATTTGGCTAACGTTTGGATTAAGGAGGGGGCGGTTGTTGAAGACGGCACGATTGTACACAGTGAAGCGCTGGCTCCGGTATCGATCGGGCGCGAGGCTGTTATCGGCGCACGGTCAGTGCTCCAGGGCTGCACAGTTGAAGATGGGGCCACGATCGGTACAGGCGCGGTATTGCTGAGCGGTTCGCAAGTGGGAAGCGGTGCATATGTGGCTCCCGGAACCGTCGTGACAAAAGGGCAAATGGTGCACGCCGGAACGTTCGCAGCCGGCAACCCGGCAATCGAACTGCGCGCGTTGACCGCTGATGAGCGCTCTGAACTGCAAGCTCGCGCGACAACTGTCCGTCAACTGGCCGCACGTTATATGGACATGAAGATTTTTCATACATTGAAGCTTCGATAAGCGAGCATTATAATAGCCGGCAAATATCGTCGACGATGGCGGCGATGCAGCTTTTGATCGCCAGTTCGGATGTGCCGGGAATAATAATTGTTTCACGGCGCAGCGGAATTAAATATTTTTTACACGTCAAGTCGATAAATGCATGCGCCATTGCGCGTGTCACCTCTCCTCCGAGTGTGCCCGGCTCGATGACGGTGATCGGCGCGACGATGCAGTCGATCGGTTTGCGGCGGCAAAAAGCAATGAAGCCTTTTTCACCGCTGATGCCGACCGTTGCGCCGGCGCGGACCATTTTAGCCGTCGCATAGGTATTGGAACCAAGAGCGATGATTGCCGCGCTATTGGCCGACTGACGTAATGCTTTAATAAAAGAGATGCCGAGACCGGCACCCTGTCCGTCAAAAACCGCAATTTTTTTCATTATTCGATCATAAGCTCCGTTTTTAATTGATAGTGAAGGCGCTGTTCCGTCTTTGTTTTGCCGGTGGTTGACGGTGCATCCGCGACGAGCGAAGTCGGAGCACGGTTGCCTTAAAGGACCGGACGCTTTTTGCCCGGTTTCTCTAAGACGTTAAGAAAGGTTATCGATTTCAGCGGGACCAAGTATAAGAAAAACTAACGCTCAGCCGTCGTCCAAAGGACTTGGCAGCGCCAAGTTTTTCTAAAACATTCCGCAGGGCGCTGCGAAAAAAGGTTCTGCGGGTCTGCCGCAAGCAAAATTATTATATAATAGAATCATGAAGTTGTCTTTGTAAGGGGTCAAGTGATTGTCAAAATCCGCGGAGGGATAGCGATGAATACAATTAAGGTCGTTCGGCAGCTGATGGAGTGGAACGAAGATTGCAGCAACGATGTGAAGGCGCTGCTGCGGGAGAAGAACGTACTTGCCGTGAATATTATGGCGGCACCGGGTGCAGGAAAAACGAGCCTAATTCTCCGCCTGATCGAAAAATTGCAGCCGCAGTACCGATCGGCTGTGATTGAAGGCGATATTGCAGGACAAATCGACGCTGAAAAACTCGATGCCTTGGGTATTCCTGTCGTCCAACTGAACACAAACGGTGCCTGCCATATTGAGGCGATGGCGATGAAGAAGATGCTCGGCTATTTCAATCTTGATGATATTGACGTGCTGTTCATTGAAAATGTTGGTAATCTTGTTTGTCCGGCTGAATTTGAAGTCGGTGAGGACGTCAAGGTCGGCATTGTCAGTATTCCTGAAGGTGATGACAAGCTCGTCAAATACCCGCTGCTTTTTTCAAAAGCAGATTGGGTTATCTTTAACAAAGTGGATATGGGCCGTTTTTTTGATTTTGACCTCGAACAGGCAGAGCAGGATGCACTTCAGTTGAATGCGAAAGCTGCCGTGTTTCGTACGTCGTGCGAAAGCGGCGAAGGCATTAATCAGCTCTATGAGTGCGTGGTGGCTCGTATCCGCCAAAAGCAGCTCAGCGGAGACAAAATCGCGGAGCAATAAAATAAGTGATAAACGCGTGCCAATCGTGAAGGCACGCGTTTTTTTTGTAAGTTATGAAAGTATAAAGATTTCAGCGGGACCAAGTATAAGAAAAGCTAAGGCGCGGCCTTCATCCAAAGGACTTGGCAGAGCCAAGTTTTTCTAACATGAATTGACTCATGCAGGTCCTCAGACGGGCATTCACGGTGCCTTGCAAAAAGCTGCGCGGGCAGCTTCTGCGGAGCATGCCCGCAATGATGGATTGACTGCTTTGAGTGGAATAAGGCATATGCTGGTGCTGCTGGCGAGAGTGGGTGTTGCCTTGCGGCGTCATTTCTTTGTTCACATGCGGCGTTTGTCACTCACCCGATGTGCCGAGACTCAGCTCATCACCGATGAAAAGACCGATGGCGTCGCTGCCATGGCCGATCATCATCGTCTGAGCAACGGGCAGGCGGTAGCGTTCGGTGATGCGCAGCGTGAGCTCAGCGGCAGTCGGCGTTTCATTGCTGCGCTCTAGCTGTGAGAACGTACCGAGCAGCACGCCGGCGCAGGATTGAAAGACGCCGAGCTGGTCGAGCTGTGCCAGCAGCGAAGCTGTGCGTGCCGCGAGGCCGCCCAGAGATTCTAACAAGACAATTTTTCCCGAAGGATTCGGGAAATAATCGGTGCCGGCTAATTTCAAAAAGCAGCGGATATTACCGCCGACGAGCGTGCCGCGCATCATATGTCCGCGCAGCCAGCAGAGCGCTGGTCGCGGCTGGGACGCCCGGCTAAGCAGTGTGGCAGTGAACCACTGCCGCTGCGCTTGCGCGTGGCGGCCGGCAAGATTCATCGCGCGGTAGTGGAGACTGCTGCGCGCGCAGCGTGTATAAAAAGCGTTATTTAAGACGGACAGATCACTGATGCCGGCAAAAAAAGCAGGTGAGCGGGCAATCAGCGAAAAGTCAAGGTAAGGCAGAATTTCATTTGCGCTGTCACCTCCGGAAACATCGGCGATCATTCGCACATTTGAATCAGCAAATAGCCGCATCAGTTCGGCGGCGCGCGCCTGCGGAGAACCGCTGAAGGGTGTCGATGCCTGCCGGTAAAGTGTCCGCGCGACGCGGACGTTCAGGCCGCAGCTCGTTAACCAGTCGGTGATAGATTCAACGGCCGGCCGTTCGCGCTCAGTCAGTCCGTCGGAACAGGCAATCAGTCCGACACTGTCCCCTCGTTTCAATTCATGCACAGTGTATGCCTCGCTTTTTATTGTGTTATAAGTGCTTCGTAGCAGAGTAAAGCTCAGTACTTGTCATTCAGTGATTAATTCGTCGACGATGCGGCGGCGCAGGCCCTTTGGGTAGCCGTTTTTCAGAAGGCCGCCGCTTGATTTCATCCAACCAAGCGGGAATCCGCTAAGGGTGGCGACGCACCACCCTTTAGTCGCCTCGGAGCCGGGCAGCGCCTCGCCGCGTAAGTAGCGGGCGCAGCGTTCGCTGTTAAGGGCCTCTGTACGTATAAAGTCGCCGGAAGACAGGGCGAGAGCAAGAGCATGATTGGGTTCGAAACGGTTTGTCTTTAGTGTGCCAAGATGGAGTCCGGCGCGCAGCACATGCAGCCGGCGGAAGTCCGGGCAGTGTGACGGCAGCAGATAGAGTTGACTGCCGGAGAGCCAGAATGAGCCGTCGATTGGCTGGTGAAGCGTCTCTTGTTCAAATGCCCGATAGTCGCCGGGAGGAGCTGCGCTGTTTTTGAACATTTTCGGAGCCGCTTTGCAGTTGATAATTTGCTCTTCTTTGGTTAGCTTGCAGACGAAATGTCCTTCCCCGGCGAGTCGGTGAGGCCAGAGCCGCGCCGCATAGGTGAGATCGTCGCGTCCGCTCAGTGACCACTCCGGTCGGCCGTCAGCTATTCCGCCCTTTTTTTTCAAAGGGACGACGGATAGATCGGGATGTGCCAGCAAAGTACGTTCGATCGTCTGTTCATTCTCTTCCGGTGAGAACGTGCACGTCGCATATACAAGCGTTCCCCCCGGCTTTAATAGGCGGTAGGCCTGCTCAAGAATGGTCGCTTGCAGCTGCGCGCAGTCTTCCACATGTGCCGGACTCCAGTAATTAGCGGCTTGGGGGTCTTTGCGGAACATGCCCTCACCTGAACACGGCGCATCAATGAGAATTTTGTCAAAGAAATTGGGAAAGCAAGCTGCGAGGGTTTCCGGTGCATCATTGGTCACAAGGGCATGTCGCACGCCGCAGCGCTCGATGTTTTCCGAAAGAATCTTGGCACGTTTCGGGAAAATTTCATTGACTACAAGCAGTCCTTGATTGGACATCGCAGCGGCGAGCTGAGTCGCTTTGCCGCCCGGAGCCGCGCATAAATCGAGCACGCATTCACCGGGCTGCGCGTCAAGGCAGTCAGCGGCGTACATCGCACTCGGTTCTTGAATATAATAGAGACCGGCTTGGTGAAACGGATGGGTGCCCGGACGCGCCTCGGCACTATAATAAAAGCCGTTGCTGCAGAACGCGACGGGTTGAAGGGGTTGCGGGAACAGCTGGACAAAATCGTGTGCGGTCGTTTTCAGCGTATTGACACGCAATCCAAAGTGACGCGGTTTGTCATAAGACGAGAAGAAGACACCGGCTTCGGCCGCTCCAAGCAGATGCGTCATTTTTTTGATGAATAAATCAGGCAGTGGCAACGACGTTACGCTCCTTTAAGATTGTCCGACCGCAATGTGTTGAAAGCGTCGAACGTCGAATAGTCCCGTATCTGTCAGTTTCAGATCAGGAATGACGGGCAGACTGAGAAACGACAGTGTCAGAAATGGATTGAATGTCTTTGGCGCTCCAAGACGTGAGGCTGCCCGGCGCAGCAGTCTCAGAGCAGCAGCAGCTTCTGAGCCTGATTGTTCAGTCATTAATCCGGCAATCGGCAGAGAAAGTTCGGCCAGCACGTGATGCTGGTGCACGACGGTCATGCCACCGCCGATTGCACGCAGACGTTCGGTGGCGAACATGATGTCCTCGTCGCTGCATCCAGTGACAACGATATTGTGTGAATCGTGGGCAATGGTAGTGGCAATCGCCCCTTCATGCATTGCGAAGCCTTCGACAAGGCCGACGCCGACCGTTCCGAGTCCTTTATGGCGCTCAATCACAGCTATTTTTTGTACACCCGATGCAGCATCAAAGATGAAAGCACCATCGCGAACAGGTACGCTGCGCACAATGTCGCGCGTGACAAGGCTGTTTTCAATAATGCCGATGACGTGAGCCTTCTGGTCTGCAGTGAGGGTCACGCGCAACTGATCCGCGCTAAGCGGCGGAAAGTGAAGCGGATGCTTGACCGCTGGCGCATGACTGGTCGCTGCCGGCGCACGAAGCCGTTCCCCGCCTGCGGCTACACAAACACCGCCGATGTAAGTCGCCGCAACGCTAAAGGTGCGCAGATCATCAAGCAGCAGCAGATCGGCACGCCGTCCCGGCACGATAGCACCTCTGTCATATAAATGAAAGCATTCGGCGGCATTGAGCGATCCCATCTGAACGGCAATGACGGGGTCAGTGCCGCCGGCTATGGCCAGGCGGACGTTAGCGTCGACACTGCCTTCTGTCATTAGGTCATCCGGATACTTATCGTCCGTGCAGAACAAAAAGCGCCGGCTGTTTCGTTCATTCACGAGATCAATCAGCTGCGGTAAATCTTTGGCGAGCGTCCCCTGCCTGATCATGACATACATGCCGCGCGTGAGCCGTTCAGCGGCTTCGGCGATCGATGTGCATTCGTGATCGGTTGTGATGCCGGCCGCCGCATAGATGTTAATAGCGTTTGCATCAAGACCGGCTCCGTGTCCGTCGATCGGCCGGCCGTGTGTTTGCGCCATCGACAGCTTATCGAGCATGACCGGGTCGGCATGACGGACAGCCGGAAAGTCCATTACTTCAGCCAGTCCGAGGACATGCGGATGACTGAGAAGGGGAGTAAGATCCGCTGCGGTTAAAGTTGCTCCGTTATGTTCAAAAGAAGTTGCCGGTACAGATGACGGCAGCATGACGCGAATATCAATCACAGCTTTTTCGGCACGCGCAAGCATGAAGCGGATGCCAGCCGTGCCGAGCACATTGGCAATTTCGTGGGGATCAGTAATGGCCGTCGCGACCCCGCGGGCGGCAAGGATATCAGCAAAGGCGCCGGGAGCGAGCAGTGACGACTCGATGTGCACATGTCCGTCGATCAATGCCGGGCAAATCCATTTTCCCCGTGCGTCGATCACTGTCTTTGCATGATAACTGCCAATGCCGACAATCTGACCGTTCGTAACAGCGACGTCCCCCTCAGTAAGCGTGCCGCTGAGAACGTCAACGATGCGCCCGTGTTTAAAAACAATGTCAGCCGGGCGATCCCCGGCGGCAACGGCGATGACGTCCGTCAGTTGCTTTTTCGCGTCTGACATGTTTGTCCCCTCTCTTTAAGAAATAGCTTTAAAGTCATTATAACCGAAATAAAACGGGACCGTAAAAGAGAAGGGCTGAATCAGCAGCCGATTATAGCGGGTACAGCACTAGTCAGTCTAAACCGTGAACATGCATAATGGCTAAAGCTGCCACGCCCGCGACTGGCAAAAACCGGGGGCACAATGGATTAAACGACTTGTCAGAGCCAAGTTTCTAAATTTTTGTAAAGGTAACAGTTGCATCGCAGCAGCATCAATCGTTATTCTAAAAGGAGAGAACTGCCAGCACATTCTGCACATAGACACCTCGTCTCTGCACAGACTAACAACACATCCATTATGGATGTCAGACTTTGCAAGGAGGCAGATCACAATGAATGTCTATGGTAGAAGCAGACTCGGGCAATTCATGCTGATCGGCAGCATTGCCGGCGGTGCGCTTTCACTGCTGAGCCGCGAGACGCGCAGCGCCTGGGGACACCGTTTGAACACGGCCGCCCACGGCGGCGGTCGGCTCATCCGTACCATTTATCATGAACCGGCTCGAGTGGGTCGCTATCTGTCGTTAACAGGCACACGGATTAAAGGACTGTCACGGGAAATAGCCGGTGACTTTCAGCAGATGGTCGACAGCGTGGAGAAAGCGCAGGCCAGTGGCAGCAACACGTACCAGTATGTGATGGAAGCCGGCAGTGAGCTTGGGGAAATGGCCGGAAAGATCAAACGCTATGGGCAGAATATGGCGGATTTGAATGAACCGTTGCTCGTCGACTCTCAGCAAGACGCTGTGGCACGGCTTGAAGATGAATCGTCATTGCTCAATAACAGGCAGGTCACTGTGCCGCGCGCTCAGGGCGTCTCAGTCGGCACAATAGGAGAGACTAATACAAACAGCACAGAACGGCCGACAGTATAAGAAGGTATGATTGACGCCTGCGGGAAATGGGAGCGGGAAGCAGATGGGGAAAAAAAGATGTCGCTATGCGTTTGATATCACGCGGCTGTTTGTCAAACAATTTATGACGGACCAAACGACGGATTTGGCGGCAACACTGGCTTATTTTTTCTTGTTGTCGCTTTTTCCGCTTGCCATTTTTGTGTTTGCTCTTGTTCCCTACACCGGCTTACCCGAGCGCGAATTGTTTCGATTTATCAGTCAGTTTATGCCGGCTGAAGTCGTCACCTTGCTTCGGGACAATTTACCTGAAATTTTGAAAAAAAGCGGTTCCCTTGTGTCCGTGGGGGCACTTGCAACC
The DNA here is from genome assembly GCA_047722915.1 of Sporolactobacillus sp. GTDB lineage: Bacteria > Bacillota > Bacilli > Bacillales > Sporolactobacillaceae > Sporolactobacillus. The sequence goes on along the minus strand of JBDNZQ010000009.1, from coordinate 20,337 downwards.
TTATGGTCGGCTTCAAATGCGCTGAATGCCCTGATTCGCGCGCTCAATCATGCTTATCGTGTCAAGGAAACGCGTTCATTTGTGCACACGAGATTGCTTTCAATCGGGCTTACACTGCTCATGGTCGCCGCTATTGTTATTTCACTTGTTATTAATGTTGTGTTGGCCGGACTTACCCAACTACTGTTCAAGTTTATCGGACTCGACGATCCATTTATCTCACTTTGGTGGTTCATCAGTGTTCCCGTCAGCTTTCTGTTGATCTTCGCTATCTTCTCCTGCCTTTATAAGCTTGCTCCGAGCACCCTGCTGCGCTGGCGGGAAGTATATGTCGGTGCGGCACTTGCAGCGGCGGGATGGCAGGTGGCCTCTTACGCCTTTTCCGTCTACGTACGCTACTTTGGTCATTACTCGGCGACATACGGCACACTCGGAGCGATCATCATTCTCATGCTTTGGTTTTATCTCAGCGCAATTATGGTGCTTACCGGCGGACAGATCAACGCCATTATCCGCCGGTTACTGGCGCGGCGTGATCACTAATCATCTTTTTTAAAGCCGGATACAGCTTGCTCCGAGCGCAGCATAGGGCATAAAAATGCCGGTTATGTCAGCAGCGCCATTAGTACCATTCTAAGAAATATACATATATTTGCCCGCAACTATCATAAGGTAAAAGGAAGCCCAGCCACTTCGTACCGGTTGGCCTATTCGTGAGGTCGTATACATGGAAACATGTGGCTAGAGAGAACAGATTACACCGCAAGAAAGCGCGTATCGGCCGGACTGTATTCATTCGCGGCAGGCTGACCGAAGCGCCATGTTTTATAAGGTTCGGCGTATTTAAGGCTTTCTAACAAAGGAATAGGCTTATCACTTTTTTACCAAACTTGAGCCGGTAAAAGGCACAGGCGGCGGCTCGGTGCTGTTTTTATACGTTAAGAAAGTATATAGATTTTAGCAGGACCAAGTATAAGAAAAAACTAAGCCTCTGCCGTTGGCCTCGCCAAGTTTTTCTAATACGTTTAAGATAGATTAAAGATTTCAGCGGGACTAAGTATAAGAAAAGCTAAGGCTCGGCCGTTGGCCTTGCCAAGTTTTTCTAATACGTTGAAGACAGATTAAAGATTTCAGCGGGACTAAGTATAAGAAAAGCTAAGGCTCCGCCGTCGTCCAAAGGACTTGGCCTCGCCAAGTTTTTCTAATACGTTTAAGACAGATTAAAGATTTCAGCGGGACCAAGTATAAGAAAAGCTAAGGCTCGGCCGTCGTCCAAAGGACTTGGCCTCGCCAAGTTTTTCTAATAAAGGGGTCAGCGCAGTTTAATATTTTCCGGTCTAAGTTAGTGCACTTATGGATAACATTTGAGGAAAGCAGGTAATGAACGTGAAGCCGGTAAATAGCCAGCACGTGTTGCTCCAATTTTGCTTTCTCGGCTATCTGCTTCTGCTTTTAAAGCTCACACTGTTCACGCATAATTACTATACATACGGGCGGTCGAATAATTTACATTTGTTTGCCAGCATTCGGTTAATGCTGGCGAGCCGAAATCCGCTGCTGATTGCCAAGAATATTGCGGGCAATGTGGTTTTGTTCGTTCCGTTTGGCGTGCTTTTTCCGCTCGTGCTCGTCAGGCAGCGGATTTTTTTGAAGGCCATGGCCGGTGCCTTTGCACTCAGTTTTATTATTGAGAACGCGCAATATTTTTTTGCCGCTCGCATTTTCGACATCGACGACCTCCTGCTGAACATGTCCGGTGCATTCATCGGCTGTCTGCTGCTGTGGGTCTATCGCTGTCGAAGGAAAATTATTTTTCACATACACTAGGAAAATATACAGGTTTCAGCGGGACTAAGTATAAGAAAAGCTAAGGCTCTGCCGTTGGCCTCGCCAAGTTTTTCTAATACGTTTAAGACAGATTAAAGATTTCAGCGGGACCAAGTATAAGAAAAGCTAAGGCTCCGCCGTTGACCTCGCCAAGTTTTTCTAATACGTTTAAGATAGATTAAAGATTTCAGCGGGACTAAGTATAAGAAAAGCTAAGGCTCTGCCGTTGGCCTCGCCAAGTTTTTCTAAAAAACAGGCGTTAGCAACACGCTGCTAACGCCAACTGGTCAGCTCTCCAGCATTCGGTCGGCAGCACGAATAATTCGATCAACGCCGCGCTCGCCGAGATGATACTCATAAAGCATGTGATCGGCGTTGAACAAATAGTACGCCGGAACATAGCGGTTATCAAATGCTGCGGCTAAAAGCCGGTTGTTATCAATCAATGCAGGGCCGGTAATCCTCTCTGTGGCAGCCGCGGCGGCAATGCTTGGCACGTCGCAATCGGCCGCAGACAGCGGCATATGCACAGCGATCATCCGCAGCCGTCCGGCAAAATGCTCACGTGCTGCAAGCAGTGTCGGCAGTGACACGAGACAGTGCCCGCAGCTTATCGACCAGAAGTGAATAATCAGCGGTTTGCCGTTGATCCATGACGGATCGAGCGGCTCGTTAATCCAATGCGTTGCTTGATTAAGGTCGGGCAGCGCCATTACTTTTTTCAATTTCTGTCCCTCCAATTTCGCCACGCCACTACGCTTTCATTCTATGCATGCGCTGCGGGGGGAGTTAAGGACCAACGCGCGAAACCGACCGTCGTTCCTTTTGGCAGGGGTACCGCTGTTGAAGCGGGTTAAGAATTGACATCGCCAAACCTTCAGCGTGCCATTCTATGCCGGCGTACACCGGCGGCATAGGATGAGCGGCGACGACAAAACTGATGAATCAGAATGCTGGCGCTAATCAGTAGCAGCATGAAGCTGAGGCTGAAAAAAAGCCGCCCATCCGGATGGCGGCTGATCGTGAATCCGCCGCTGAGCGGACCGAGAATACAGCCGATACTGTAAAAAAAGCTGAGCAGAATATTGCCTAGCGGCAAGAGGGGCGTCTCCAGCATGTCGCTGACATAGCCCATGCTCATCGAATAAAGTGATCCGATCAGCATGCCGGAGACCAGAAGCGTAACAAACAGTACGGCAAATGAATGATAGAAACAGCCGGCGAGCAGAAACAGGGCAGCACTGCCGGTTGTAAGAAGCGGCATCATTCGCTGTCTCCCCATGTGATCACCAAGTACGCCGAGCGGCAGCTGCGTCAGCAGGGCGCCGCCGACAAAGGCCGGCAGAACAAAAGCCACGTCATCGACGGAATAGCCGCTTCGTAAAGCAAAGATCGGAAAGCTGTTGTTCAGTGAAGCGTCAATGAAGCCGTAGCTGAACGTTGACACGAGGCCTGACCAGACGGCGGCAATGGCCGCACGGTAGCGGGCAGGCCATTGCATGGTGTGCCGCTGCCGGCCTTTTGCTGGTGCGCTCGGCTGTTCATTTTTGAGTAAGAGAAGCAGCAGGCAGACAATGAGGCAGCTGCTGCCTGCGATAGTAAATGGCACCCACAGGCCATAAGTCAGCAGTCCGACAAGCGGCGGACCGGCGGCAAATCCGAGGCCGAAACTCAGGCCATAGCAGGCAATATGGCGTCCGCGCTTTTTCTCCGGACTGCTGATGACAATCCACGTCTGAGCAGCAAAGTGCAGCATGCTGTCACCGATGCCAATAAAAAAGCGCAGAAGAAACCACCACCAAAGATTAACGGCGATGGGGAAAAGAAATAGTGATACCGTGATGAGCAGCAGGCCGACAAACAGGAAAGGCTTGTAGCCGGTTTGTTGAATCGGTTTTTCCATAAAGGGGACGCAGATGAGCATGCCGATATAAAGAGCAGTCGTACCCATACCGTTTGTCAAAGCTGACATGCCTCGTTGCTCAAGCACAGAGGAAATGAGCGGCAGCAGCATCCCTTCAGCAAAACCGCAAATGAACACTGAACTGAGCAGCAAGGCAAAACGGACATGTGAATAGTAATGAGTGAACATGTTTTTATCCTTTCAACGATCAACAGTTGCTGAGGGCACCGCTGAAACTGGCGGATGACGTTGCCTGGCAATAGCCGAGCGCTGATGCCCGCTTGTTTGTTTAGCGGCAACTCATTTATTTGCGGCCCAGGAACCGCTAAGAAGGCGAATTTATCGGTCGTAAAGAGCGGGACGCCGATCAGCGAAAACGGGAATGCGGTGACGGATTAATTCAATGTCTTCAAGATCCATTTCACCGCACAGCACGTCCTCTGTTTCGCCGGCTTCGGCAATAATTTTTCCCCACGGACTAATGATGAGTGAGTGGCCGGCGAACGCATTGTCAGGATCGCTCCCACTGCGGTTGCATGCGACGACAAAAGCTTGGTTTTCAATGGCACGGCAAATGAGCAGCGTGCGCCAGTGATCAAGGCGGGCAAGCGGCCATTCAGCGGGAATGAACAAGACTTTAGCGCCGAGCAGCACGTGCTTTCTCAGCCATTCAGGGAAGCGAATGTCATAGCAAATGAAGGCGGCAGCGGGCGTGCCGTCAATCGTGAACAGTCCGTCTTTCTCGCCTGCAGCTAAATAGCGTTCTTCTTTCATCAGCCGAAACAAGTGGACTTTGCTGTATGTTTTCGTACAGGAGCCGCTGCGGTCAAAAACGTTCAGTGTATTCGTTACTTTGCCACCTGAACGGCAGGCAACTGAACCGGCGATCAGATTCACATTGTATTTTGCGCTGAGCGCGGACGCAAAGCGGCTGAGCCTTTCACTATTTTTATCGGCAATCGTGTCCAGACGGGTGAGATCATAGCCGGTCGTCCATAGTTCCGGCAGAACGATCACGTCAGGAGACTGGCGCAGTGCCTGCTGAATCAGTGAGTCGGCGTGCTGATAATTTTGATCGGGATTGCCGAAAGCAATATCAAGCTGAATAAGCGCAACTTTCATGATAGGTGTCCCTCCTTGGGGAGTGGGTCTGTTCTTTGCATCGTTTGCTCGGTGCCGGTTCAAATGAACTTGCCCTTGACTGGGCCGATAGAAAAGTTCAATTAATCATTGATTGAGCAGCCTTTACAAAGCCGTAGCTTTCGATGACAATAAAAGCATTGAGCATTACTATTATATCGGCTGACCGCTCATTTGAAAATGGCGGGTAAACCGCAGAGAAAGCGGGACGTGTATATTGATGATTCAATTTGCCAAATCCGATGCGCTTGAGCGCTTGCCCAAGCAGTTTTTTGCCGATCTTGTGATTAAGACCAACGCGGCCATTGCTCAAGGCTATGACGTGATCAATCTTGGGCAGGGCAACCCTGATCGTCCGACGCCGCCGCATATTGTTAAAGCCTTGCAGGAGGCGGCGCCAAATCCACTGTATCACAAATATTCCCCTTTTCGCGGTTATGATTTCTTGAAGGAAGCCATCGCCGCTTTTTACAAGCGGGAATATGATGTTGAACTTGATCCGAAACATGAGGTGGCTATTCTCTTTGGATCGAAAACAGGTCTGGTCGAGGTCGGCTCGTGCCTGCTTAACAGCGGTGATACGGTGCTCATGCCTGATCCGGGGTATCCGGATTACTTGTCGGGCTTCGCGCTCGCCAATTTACAGGTTGAGCCGATGCCCCTCAGTCAAGAGAATGCATTTTTGCCGGATTATGCCTCACTGTCTCAAAACGTGCTGGCACGCGCAAAGATGATGATACTGAATTATCCGAATAACCCAACGGCTGTAAATGCACCGACGGATTTCTTTGAGGAAACCGTGAAGGTGGCGGAGCGCCATCATCTGTGCGTCGTGCATGACTTTGCTTACGGGGCCTTGGGGTTTGACGGCAAGCGTGCACGCAGTTTCCTGCAGACACCCGGGGCGAAAGATGTCGGCATTGAAATGTATACGCTCTCGAAAACGTATAATATGGCGGGCTGGCGCGTCGCCTTTGCCCTCGGCAACCGCAGCGTTATTGAAGCGATTGAACTCATTCAAGATCATTATTATGTCAGCCTTTTTGGAGCGATTCAAGAGGCAGCCGCCAAGGCATTGCTTGGAGCGCAGTCGTGTGTGCAAGAACTCGTTGCGCGCTATGAGGCGCGGCGCAATGCTTTCTTCGGAGCTGCGGAAAAAATAGGTTGGCATGCCACCCCGTCGCAAGGTTCATTTTTTGGCTGGCTGCCTGTTCCGCACGGGTACACATCGGTGTCCTTTTTCGAGGAAGTGTTGGAAAAGACCCATGTCGTTCTCGCACCCGGCGTCGGATTTGGCCGGAACGGTGAGGGCTTTGTTCGCATCGGTCTGCTGAGCGAACCTGAGAGGCTTGTCGAAGCCGTTGAGCGCATCGGCCGGTTGCACGTATTTGACTGACGGGTGTTTGATTTACAGCTAAAGCCGGCACGATCGAGCTGCTGATTTGTAGGGCAAGTGCTGCATGTGGAGGATAACCTACGTGCTGGATAAGGTATGCCGCGTGGCTTGGCCATCTCTAACTCATCTGAGGCCATCGCGGCAAAGAGAAGCCCAATCCCTATGCCTTAAAAATTTTTAATTTTAACCTGCTTTTCTGCGATGCGCCGTGATAAATTACCCCATTTTGTCCAATCTAAGGATGACTGTAAAAACAGAGAGGGGGATGAGCGGTGCAATGAACAGAAAATGGTCTGCAGTGCTCATTGCGATGGCCGCTTTGACAATCGGGCCGCAACCAGCGCAGGCAGCAGATTGGTACTTCAAGCCCGCCGCCAATCATCGTCCGGCAACAACCGAACCGCAGTACTTGCGGCTGCTCAATCGCTACAACGGCATTTTCATTGGAAATACGCATCGCAAAGAGATTTTTCTGACGTTTGATAACGGGTATGAAGCCGGCCATACCGCAGCCATTCTTGATACGCTCAAGCGTGAGCACGTTCCGGCCATATTTTTTATCACCGGCCACTATATTGACTCTCAGCCTGCACTTGTGCGGCGCATGGTGCGGGAAGGGCATCTTGTCGGTAATCATTCGTGGAGCCACCCGGATTTGTCAGCAATTGATGATGCACGCTATCAAAGCGAGCTCGATAGGCTGAAAGCGGCCTACACGAAACTGACGGGGAAGAAAGAGATGCACTACTTGCGTCCGCCCCGCGGTACGTTCAGTGAACGCTCGCTGCGTCTGGCGGATAAGGCCGGCTATATCAGCGTCTTCTGGTCGGCAGCGTATAAAGACTGGGTTAGGGGCAGCGAGCGGGGTGCTGATTATGCGTACGACCAGATTATGCGGCGCATGCATCCGGGAGCGATTGTTCTTCTGCATACTGTTTTGAAAGACAATGCGGATGCGCTGCCTCGTGTCATTCAAGAACTTAAACGGGAAGGTTATCAATTTCGCAGTCTGGACGACCTGACCGCGAAACGCACGATGCCTCCCGCGCTCAATCCATGAATCTGAGAAGGTGAGCTGTCCGCTGCGTCGGATGGTTCACCTTTTTAGCTGAGAACGTATGGGACATGCCCCGCCGAAGCGAACATCAGCAGACGGTGAGTTGGCATGATTGATCGGTAAAATGTCATAAAAAAGAAATTCAACTCATTTTTTGTAAAAAAAGATGTTTTTTTTATAAAAATAAATGAAACATGTCATCCACAGAGATATACACAGGGTTGACAAAATGAGAGGTACTCATAATCGCGAAGAAAGCGTTTATCCACAATATCCACAGAATGGTGAATAGTTATCAACAAAAAAGTGAGGGAACAGCAACCTTTATAAATCAACGGATCGCAGAGTTATCCACTTATCCACAAAGTTATTGACATTTCTGGAAGACTCGTCCTCATATATTCAGAAAAGTAGAACTTAATGTGCATAACTTTTTTTGAACGCAAATGAAATTTACAAGATTTTTGTCAAATTTAGATGAAGCACAAGTAAGGCCCGGATAAGAAATAAATTGAGAACAGTGGGACTGTTTTTTAATCAGGGTGAGGGGAATGGTTAAAAGTTCCTGACGCATCGTGATCATTGTGATAAGATACAACTAAAGCAAAAGATGGCTGCATAGGCTTATGTCAATAAACTTTGTCAAGGCAGCAGGGAATTGGGCAAAGTGAATGATTTGATCGTGCATCTATGTTATGTATCATTATGAAACAGCTCTGACCAATGTTTGGCCATACGTCAGGTCTTGTACGTGGATTTTTGCGTGATTCAGGGCAGGCTCAAGCGAAGAGTCACTCAGATTCTGTCAGAACAGCTTGCCGGACTACTCCGCAATAGAAGGCAGGCAGCGGCAACAAGATGTCTAAGCACCTGGAGTCGGTTGGTATGAGCCTGTCGTCATTGGCTTGCCTAAGTCACTGTATTTATATTTGGAACAAGATAACAGAGGAGTGGAATGGCTTGCCTGAAATCGCTCGAATTGAAGCGATAAAAAATGTAAAAGGCTTTTACAATGTGACGTTTTCAAATGCGGACGGATCTGAACAGTCGCTTGAGGTGCAGGAAGATGTGCTCGTGCAGGCGGGTCTTCATAAAGGCCAGCAACTCAGTTCAGCGCAGTACACGCAGCTGCTTCATGAAGCCGGGACGGTGCTTGCCTACCGTGCCGGGCTGCGCTTTTTGTCCTACCGCATGCGCAGCAAAATGGAAATGCGCGGCTATTTGCAGAAAAAGATGTTCACATCGACACAAATTATGGCTGCTATGGAGCGTTTCAGCTCAGAGAAGCTGCTTGATGACCGTGCGTTTGCCTTATCATTTGTACGCACGCGCATGGAACTGTCAACGAAAGGTCCGCAGCTTGTCTACCGGGAGTTGTTGCAGGCCGGCATTGCGCAGGATATTGCTGAGGCGGCCTGTGAGCTTTATTCGGCAGACGTGCAGCTTGATCACGCGCGCAAGTATCTGGCCAAGCAAGCAGCTTCCGTAAAAAATAAGAAATCGGCGGCAGAGGCGCGCCTTGTTCTCAGCCGACTGCTCATGCAGCGCGGCTATGAACAGGCAGTCAGCGCGCAAGTGATTGAAGAAATTGCCGACTTTCTTGCTGATAACGAAAAGAATGCACTCATCTATCAAGCGGAAAAGGCGGCACAGAAGTATAAAAAATTGAGCGGCGATGACGCCCGGGTGAAGATTCGGGCGTACCTTTACCAGAAGGGCTTTTCCGCCGATGCCATCACGGCATTGTTGAGCGACGGTGACAGCCAGTCGCCTGCAAGTGACTGGGGATGAGCAAAAGCCGTTTCCGATCGGCACTTTGGCGCGCTGAGAACGGATAAGAAGGTCAGCGGAATCAAGGGATAGGAAAAACTTGATTGGGCTAAGTCCTTTAAAACGACCGGGCTGTGGGTGCCCGGTTTTTCTGATACATTTAAGAACGCCAAAAAAAACGCAGGCAACACTTGCCAGCGCTTCTTTTTGCTGTATTGTTACTTAACGTGGGTCGGAACGAGTTTCTTCTCCAGCTTCTGCTCGCTGAACACCCAGCCCGTGTAGGAACTGCGCACAGACAAATCCTGGTTAATTTCGGCAGTTGCAGTGAACGTATAGACGCCTTTTGAAACATAGCGCAAATCCGTAAATTGCACAATCCAGTGGTGTTTCCGCTCAGATATGCTCCAGCGGTACATAGGAGAAAACGACAGGAATGCGCGAACATTTTTATCATTCAGTGCTGAGCACATGACCTCGCTTGTCAAATCGACGGGCTGCTTAACGAAGGTGTCGATCAGCTGAAGCTTTGTTCCGTCCATCTTGCCGACATAATAACGCGTGCGGCTGGCGGCACAAATGTGGTAGCGTGACCAGCGCAGCGTCGGCGACAGCAGAATATTCACCGCACCCGGAAGTTGGCGGCGCACTGCCTGAATTGTACGGTGATGTTGCCATGTGCGCAGAACGTAATAAACAATAATCACACCATAAATGGTAGCGAATGTCTGACCGGGGTGACCATCCACAAGCCACAGCAAGAAACCCAAGATGTGCAAGCTGAAAATAAACGGATCAAAAATATTGATGATGCCAAGGGCGATCCAGCGCTGACTGGCGGGGCGCGCCGCCTGCGTGCCATAGGCATTGAATATATCGGAGAAGACATGCAGTGAAACGGCGGCAAGTGACCACAGGTAAAGCGATGCACCGCCTGAACCCGGAATAGCCAGTGATAACACGGTTGCCAAGAGCAATGACCACATGGCCAAAAAAGGCAATGAGTGCGTCATGCCGCGGTGATTGCGGATATAAAGGGCGTTATTTTTTAGTTTAAGCACAGTGTCAATATCAGGAATCACGGAACCAACGACCGTCGCGAGCGTCACTGCCTGCATTGTTGCCGCGCTTCCGGCAACAGCCGGATCGAGCGTTGCCAAGCCGGCCAGACCAAAACCGATGACAATGTGTGTTGCCGTATCCATAGAAAAAGCTGTTCCTCCTCCGATTGAACATTGCTTGGTTTCTTATACCTTTCATTGTCACATAAATTCAAGCATAATAAAAGGGTTAGTATTGGAAATCACAAAAATTCACTATATCATATCAACGTATGCGCGGGAACAAAAAAGATGATGGAGGAACGGGGACGTGAACGTCAATGACATCCATGCCTTTAATCATGATTTGCTTGGATGGTTCGATCGCAACGGGCGCGACTTGCCGTGGCGGCAAACGAACAATCCTTATTATATCTGGATTTCTGAAGTGATGCTTCAGCAGACGCAGGTAGAGACTGTCATTCCTTACTATCAACGGTTTATCAAGGACTTTCCGACCCCGGAGTCCCTTGCTGATTCGGATGAACAGCGAGTGCTTAAGGATTGGGAGGGACTTGGCTATTATTCGCGAGCACGCAATCTTCAGACTGGCGTGCGCGAAGTCGTCGCCACATATGGCGGCAAGCTTCCGCAAGACAAGGATCAGCTGCTGAGGCTGCACGGCATCGGTCCATATACGGCCGGGGCCTTGCTCAGCATTGCCTTTCACCGTCCGGAGCCGGCCATCGACGGCAACGTCATGCGTGTCATGTCACGCCTCTTTGAAATCGACGCGGACATTGCCAAAGCAAAGTCCAAAAAAGTATTTGCGGACCTCGTCGGTGCGTTGATCGCAGAAGCGGAGCCTTCAGCTTTCAGCCAAGCGCTGATGGACCTTGGAGCGATGGTTTGCCGGCCGAAAAGTCCTGATTGTCAGCACTGTCCGGTGCAGAGACACTGCCGGGCGAAAGTGCGGGGCACCCAGCTTAATTATCCGGTGAAGCGTGCAAAAGCTAAGCCCGTTGATCGTTATTATGCCGTTCTGCTTGCCGAAGACCGCAGCGGGCAGTGCATCATTGAGCAGCGGCCGCTGCGCGGACTGCTTGCCGGCCTTTGGCAATTTCCGATGCTTGAAACCGGGGGGCAGCCGTCGCGGCTTGCTGTGCGCGAGATGCTCATGAAGGCATATCCGCAGGCATCTGACATTCAGAACATGGCGCTCAGCTATGTGCATCAGTTCAGCCATTTGACATGGCATTTATCGCTGTATCGGCTGCAATTGCCCGCCGACCTGTCGCTACGCAGCAATCAGCGCCGCGTGGCAAAAGGAGAGCTGGAGCACTATCCTTTCCCTGTCGCCCACCAGAAAGTGATCGATTGGCTGAAGACAAGCATTGACGGATGAAGCGTTGCAGTCCGCCAAGTGTTCACGGATGCTGCTTCCCATCGTATCGATTGATGGCTGGGGTTAGCAAATTAGCGGACATTGTAAAAAAAATAGCAAACAAATACATAAAAGTGATGAAAGTTGTCAAAGTTAAGAGGCGTGGAGGTGATACTAATGGCCAAGAAGACAAATGTGGGCACTGACGTTGAACAAGTAAAGAAGCAAAATGCCCAGTCTAAAAATGGACAGTTCGGCGGTGAATTCGCTAGCGAAACGAACGCTCAGGAAGTTCGTCAGCAGAATCAGAAGTCACAGCAAAATAAACAGTAATCACCTAGAAACGCGAACAGAGGGCGTCCGGCGCCCTTTAGGTAAGCGGAAAACATCGGAAAACGTCGCACTCGCGATGGCTTTTCGATGTTTTTTTATCCGGCATTCATGCTCTGCAGCGCTCAAGCGGCAGACAGTTCCACTCGCTGTGCCATGTTGCCTCCCGCCCGCAGCAGTGAATGTCCGTTGTCCTCACTGGCACAAATTATGTTGAAATGCGTAAATGACTGCTTGCGTACGGTCCTGCACTTCAAGCTTGCTGAGAATGTTGCTGACGTGCACTTTGACAGTTTTCAATGAAATAAACAGCTCGTCTGCTATTTCTTGATTGCTTCGCCCCGCTGCCATTTTGAGCAGAACTTCGATTTCACGTGCGGTCAGTGCGTCGTGCAGAACGCGTTCTGGTTTTGCTTTCATGCGCGACAGCACTTTCTCAGTGACTTCCGGCTCAAGCACAGATTGGCCGGCCTGTGTTTTGCGAATCGCGTCGGCAATCTCCCCGGCCTTGGACGTTTTGAGCAAGTAGCTGAGAGCACCCGCTTCAATGGCCGGATAGACTTTGTCATCATCTAGAAAGCTGGTGACAACAATAATTTTAGCTTGCGGCCATTCAGCGATAATGCGCCGTGTCGCTTCGATACCGTCCATTTTTTCCATGACTAGATCCATTAATATGATGTCGGGACGCCTCTCCAGCACTTGGCGCACCCCTTCTTCTCCACTTGCGGCTTCGCCGACGATCTTCATATCCGGTTGGGCCGACAGATAAGCGGCGACACCGATGCGGACCATTTCATGGTCATCGATCAGAACGATGCGGATCATCGTTTGTTTCCCCCTTTTCCAGAAGCGGGACGCTGACTTCCAGACTTGTTCCCTCATTTTTCACGCTGACGAGCTTCAGGCGTCCGCCGATCTGTTCGGCTCGCTCCCGCATGTTTGAAAGACCGTAAGCACCCGGCTTGTTTGTCTGTGTGTCGAATCCGATGCCATCATCGGTGATGCGCAGAATCACGCGCCCGGGCGGCGCGATCAGCAGAACGGTCAGACTTTTAGCGCGACTGTGGCGCAGGACATTGGACAGAGATTCCTGAAGAATGCGAAACAGCTGATCCTCGATTCCCTTATCGAGCACCGCCGGCTCGACCTTCCAGTGGATGGTCATTGGAACCTTCAGGCGCAGTTCATTAAGCAGCTCTTGAATGCCGTCTTCCAGCGTTTTTCCGTGCAATTGAACGGGACGCAGGTGAAGAAACAATGCGCGCATCTCAAGCTGTGATTGCTGGACAGCTTGCAGAGCCAGATGCAGCTGCCTGCTTTCAGTGTCTGTTGCCTCTGCTCGCTGCTCGGTAACGGCTGATATGAGCATCGAGGCGGCAAACAACTGCTGGCTGACGGAGTCGTGCAGTTCGCGGGCGAGGCGGTTGCGCTCCTCAGACACGACTTTTTGAATAACTTTTTCCTCTTTCTCAGCAGCGTCGCCGGCCATTTTTTGGGCCAGTTCGGTTTGACGGGTCAGTTTTTCAGAAAGGATGTGAACGCTCTCCAGCAAAGGTCTCGCCTCTTCAATGTCCAGCATGTTTTTGCCGGACGGCAACGTGCCCAAAGCCATATCGTCAAGCGTTTCCTTCAGTGCGACAAGCAGGCTTCGCCAGAATAGGTAGGAAATCAGTCCGACAAACAATCCGGCCAGTAATGCGGCAGCGAACACGAACGCAATGAACGGCATGTGCAAAAGCTGCCGCTGCCAAAGCAGTTCCCATTTTTCCGGTGGGAAGCAAAGGAAGACAAGCCAGAGAAGCAGAATCGACAAGCCGAGTGAAAAAAAGACGGCGCTGAGGAGTTGCCTCTTTAACAGGCTCATATCCGCTTCACCTCGAGCGTTCCGGCGACAGCGGATATAATAATGGCAAGCTTCTGCTCCTCCTGAGCGTAGTGATCCGTCTGCACGGCGACGGATTCGTTAATCATCCGGCAATGTTCGCTGCCAAAAAAATTCAGACTGCCGCACACGACGGAGTAGCGCACCGATGTCTCCACGCCAAACGGCACAAGAATACGCACTCGGCCTGCGAAATGGCGAATGACAACAAGTGCCTCCTTATTTGGCAGAATGGTGCGGCTCAGGTCGAGCACGATGTCGCCGGCACCGAGCTGAAAGTTCATATCCTGCCACTCATAGTCGCCGTCCGCGTGCTCCCTTCGTCCGAACCATTTGTTTCCCGGTGTGGCGCGAATGAAAGAGGCATGAGTCGTCGCACCGCCGGACGTCGCCCGGTCGGGACGCAGCGTCAGCGGCCGCCTCTTTGTCTGCACGAAATCATAGGCAAAGAAAAGAAAGGCAATGAGCACGGTGATGCGGAAGAAGAGCGTGCTGATCAGAATGAGCGCAAGAGCAATCAGCCCAATAAAGAACAGCAGTTTTCCGCTCCGCGTGTCAAAATGTTTTTTTCCGTAATAAAACAGTATGCCAAACAGTGTTGCCGGAATCAGGAATCCCCAGTCGCCGAATACTGTTTGCAGCACAAGTGCAAACAGTCCGGCCACAAGTAACCAGCTGTAATGATCAGATTTGAAGGACCGGAACAAGGGGGAACACCTGCCTTTCTTACGCATAAAAAATATGGAATTTGGTCGACGCGCGCGGCACGGCAAAAACATGCGATGGCGCATACACAGTGAGAAAGCGTGCCGGATGCCCTGCAGATGTTAAATTGTCTGAGGCGCCTTGCGCGGCGAGCGCGACTGGCGCAGCCGGAGCGCGGTTGCCTTAAAAGACTTGGCCTCGCCAAGTTTTTCTAATACGTTGAAGACGGTTTAAAGATGTCAGCGGGACTAAGTATAAGAAAAGCTAAGGCTCCGCCGCCGTCCCAAGGGACTTGGCCTCGCCAAGTTTTTCTAACAAGTCAAGAAAGTATATGATTGTTGCCGCCGTGCCGGGAAAAGCGGAGACGCGAGGGCGTCTTGCGGGAGACGCGGGCCAAGTGAGAACCCGCCGCCCGCCGGCTGTCTGAGGAGACGCGCAGCGCTTGCGACTGGCGAAGCCGAATCATCCCCCTTAGAAAGGACCAAGCGTTTTGTGCTTGGTTTTTCTATAACTTACCCGACACAACATGAAGCTCGGTATGAGCCGAGCTTCTCTTATTTTACTATAGTCCATCAGCAAACTGTAGCCGTTTATTGATCGGTTTTGTTTTGTGCGGCCAGCTCCTTCTCCAGCTGGCGGACGCGGGCATCAACGGTGCAGTGTTGGTAGTCGGTGTTAATCTTCCGTTCGATGCGCTCCAGATACTGCTCACTTTCCTCGAAATGAGAGTACGCCTGGCCGAATTCACTGGACGGCCGGATTACCTGATTCATGTGACGCTCGGCGTTCGCGATGTTTTCCCGGCTCATCAACTCCATTCGCCGCAAGTGCATGTCTTTAAGTTTGTGCTGCATGTCTGCGTATTTCTGTTCGAGTTGTTCAACTTGTCTTACGCATTGCTCATAGGCCGTTTTTAAGCGTGCTGCCTTCTGAACATAATCATCATGCTCACTTTGTACGAGCGTTTGCAGCTCGCGATCAGCTGAGCGCTTCACGATGTTAAGCTGCTGCATGCGTTTACCCGCCATGTCGTCAGCTTCATGGTAGTCTCGCATGAACTGATCTTTCAATAAATATTGCCGGTCAATTAATTCGCGCACGCGCTTTGCTTCATGCCGGCAATTGCGCAAGTGTTGGTTAAGCACAGCAATTGGATTTTTTTGCTCCTTCTGGTCGAGCATGTCATTCAAGTCGGCTGAGATTGAATCTTTTAAGCGGTTGAGAAAATGGCTCATTTGTATCGCTCCTCATCAAATTCTTTTAGGATCATTTTTCATACGCTGAGACAGTATAAAAATCTCGGAGGGACCCAGTCTAAGAAAAACCAAAGCTCCGCCGTCGTCCGAGGACTTGGTTTCGCCAAGTTTTTCTAATTTGCCGTCCGTGCGGCATCAGCTGCGGGTCCGTTCCGTGTTCCGATGTGCAGCGCTGACGGCGAATCAGTAACGCATGTCGTTCCACTCTTTTTCAAAATTGTCAAACGGATCGTCAGAAGTAGGGTGTACAGCAGCTTTTTTGTTCCATGAATGCCAGACGAAGTAAAGGCCGGCCAGCGCTGCTAAACCGATCAGCGACGGGATGTTGCCGAGCGAAAAGCAGAGCGCCACGATGCCGATCGTTGCCCACAGCACTTTGTATCCGCCTGATGCGCGGACAAACTGCTTGAAAGCAAAGTAGAGAATCGCGAGGCTGATGAGCAGCACTGCCATTGCCCCGACGTGAAACAACAGGACAACCGCACAAATGAAAGCGAGCATCGCAAGCAGAAATTTTTTCATCGAATGTCGTCCTCCTTTCTGCTTCTATTTTACGATGCCCTCCGCTGTCCGGGGAGCGGCCCACGCCGTATTTGCCGATACGACTAGAGGCGTAATTTGCTCTAAAAGCATGCAGCTGTGCAAAGTGACACTTGATAATAGTAAAAAAGCGCCAGTTTTGCGCTTACACGGGCAGTGGAAGTGAACGTGAAATGACGGTAGAAGTTTGTATGGCACTGAAGTGGCTAAGTGCTTCTTATCAAGGCATGTGAGCAGCAAGGCGTGTTGTAGCACATGGGCATATTGCTTGTCGGCGTCGGAAAGTTTTGCGACAATAAGAAGAAGAAAACACGTTGTCATGAGAGGTGTTCTGTTGCGATGCTTGAAAAGGGAAATAAGGCGCCTGATTTTACGCTGGAATCAACTGAGGGACATCCCTTGTCGCTCCACGATTTTAAGGGAAAGATGGTCGTTCTGTATTTTTACCCGAAAGATATGACACCGGGCTGTACGACCGAAGCGTGTGATTTCCGCGACCAGAATGCGCGTTTTGCGGATCTAGGTGCAGTTGTGCTCGGCATCAGCGCCGATTCACTTGAACGTCATCTGGCTTTCAGCGAAAAGCACGGATTGCCCTTTATCCTGCTGTCCGATCCGGAGCACCAAACGGCTGAAGCTTATGGGGCCTGGCAGTTGAAAAAGAATTACGGCAAAAGTTATTACGGCATTGTACGCTCTACATTCATCATCGATCAGGCGGGACAAATCGTCAAAGTCTATCCGAAGGTGAAGGTTGCGGGACACGTCGAGGACGTGTACGACTATGTTAAAAATCAGTTGAATGAACAGTGATTTGTGATGGACCCTGCTGATACAATCGGCGGTGGGTTTGAGACAATGGCGGCTCTGCGTTGTAAAAGGCGGTTGCCGCAGAAAATACGGCGCTTTTTGGCTATCTTTCTGTAGGTGAATGTGAGACATTCACCTACATTTTTTTGATGAGCGGCCATTCAACGGATAGGCAAGTTGAGGTGGAATCACTTTAATGTCTAATTTTTTCTTAAATAAGTAAATGCCAGTTAGGTAACAACGCCATCAGGATGTATTCCTTATGGCGTGCTGCGTGGTTGGCCGGACGCTGGCAAGAAGATAGCCGAGCGGAAACTGGCGGGCATCTATAGCTGGTGATGTCGAAGTAGGGATTTTTAAAGGGTTAACTTTATTAATCTTTTCCATTCAAGATTTATAAGCCGCCCTTTTTTATACGTTAAGAACGCATATCAATTTCAACGGAACTAAGTATAAGAAAAAGCTAAGGCTCAGCCTTCGTCTCAAAGGATTTGGCCTCGCCAAGTTTTTCTAACAAGTCAAGAAAGTATATGATTGTTGCCGTCATGCCGGGAAAAACGGAGGTGCGAGGGCGCCTTGCGGGAGACGCGCGCCGGACAGGTCCCGCAGACACTGTCCTGTTTGAAGAGGCTCGCGGTGCGAGCGCGACTGGCGAAACCGAAGCGCGGTTGCCTTAAAGGACCGGGCGCACTTTGCCCGGTTTTTCTTAATAATGTGGCCCGTTGGTACAGATTTACAAAACAATTAAGAAAGCGTAATCATTTGACATTATGTTTTACTATCATGTACAATAAAATGTAATTAGAACAATTTTAAATTGATAATTCGTTTTGATACTATGGGAAGAAGGTGCATGGCGGTTGAGTGATGATCAGATGAAGATTGACAAAGCCATTGAGCTGCTGAAAAACTCCGGTATACGTATTACGCCGCAGCGTCATGCTGTCCTTGAATATTTGATTCTTTCACATACCCACCCAACGGCAGATGAGATCTATAAAGCGTTGGAGGGGCGGTTTTCCAATATGAGCGTTGCGACTGTGTACAATAACTTGCGCATGTTTAAGAAGACGGGTATGGTCAAAGAACTGACTTACGGTGATGCGTCAAGCCGTTTTGATTTTTCGACGAAACCACATTATCATGTGATCTGCAAACAATGTGGTAAGATTGTCGACTTTTTTTATCCCGGTCTTGATGAAGTGGAAGATTTGGCCGCCAAAGTGACCGGATTTGTCGTTTCGTCGCACCGGCTTGAAGTGTACGGCCTGTGCCCGGCATGTCAGAAAGCTAACGTGCATCATCCAAGCGATGCGCTGGCGGTCGGCAAAGAAGAAGGATAAACAGCCGGCTGTTGTTAAGGGAAACGCGGCATGATCGTCTGCTGCTGAGTGAGAAGACGTGCATATCCTGCTAATTTTTTTAAAAGATTGAAGCTGCCTGGCGGATCATCCGGCAGCTTTTGTTGTTGATGCAGGAAACGTCTTACACCCGATGTTTTTTGACATGCTCAGCGCTTGTATTATAAGGGCTTAATTATTGAAGCGCACCCTGCAATGGCTGCGCTCTTTAGCACAGGTGTCTTGCTTGATTGTGGACCTGCCGACCAGATTGCGGATAGAAGACAGCCGGTCGTCTTCTTTCATTCGCCTGTTTTCTATTCTATGTTAGAGTAGTGGTAAGGCCCGGAAAGAAAGCAGTGTGTCAAGTTTGGCAATCAATCCGGTGGCAAGTTGTATTTTCTGATCCATCGGGCGGTGCATCCTTCGAATAGTTTAAATCTGTACTTTTAAAAGAGCGCAGATCATGTTACAATCATTGCCAATCAAAGGCGTGTTATTTGCAAACGGATTGGCACAGGCAGCCGGCGCTGGTTCAGCAGCCTTTTGGCAAGCGTGATTATGTAGTTCAGACAAGCGGGTTAACTGACGGAAAATGCAGGAGAGACGAGGGAGGATGCAAAGATGCGGATCAGCGAGCTAGAATGCACAGATGAAGGAAAAATTAACGCTTTGTTAATCGAAGGACGGGTGGGCTATCTCGGACTTTTTGACAAGGAGTATCCATACGTTGTACCGCTTAACTATGTGTGGCTGGACGGGAAGATTTATTTTCACGGCGCCGATGCGGGGAAAAAGGCAGAACTGATGGGTGCGGATGCGCACTGCTCTTTTACCGTGTGCAAGGAATACGGCACAATTTCCCATCCGGTACCTGCACGCACCGACACGGCTTATATTAGCGTGATGATTTTCGGGAAAGTGACCCAAGTCGCAGAGTGGGATGAGTCTACGCATGTTATGCAAGCATTGCTTGATAAATACGTGCCCGGTTATTATGATCGCGGGTTGGCCCGCAGCCATGTCGAGAAGTACCGCTCATCACACGGCAGTGTAACCGCTGTTTACTGCGTGAGACCGGATACGATTTCTGCAAAGGAAAAGCCGCTTGACCAGACGCTGGAGTTTGTACCGGGAAAGACAGCGGCCGGGGATCTGCAACGTTTTAAGGCAATGAGCTGATGAGCGCCGCCTGAGTTTTAGATATAGATTGTGCACAACACTCAAGATTAATGGTCGGGCCGTTGCATGAAGAATGCTGCAAATCCCGGTTGGCGCCGTGGCTTAAACCGGCTATACGGTGGGCCTTTGCCTCTCCTGTATATTTCAGAAAACGCTCGGGTACACCAAGGAATGGGTGCACTGAGATGACGGCCCTTGTGCTGTCCGTTTTACGGTTTTTTTCGACTGCGTTTAACTTGAATTCTATAATGAAGATACTTGGCTACACTTTACCGGTGTTTCTATCAACGGCAGGGTGTTTTTTACTGTACTAGTGGATTGTGTAGCTACCGCATTTATTTTAACGGCCTGCTGCGTTCTTTGGACGCAGCGGGCGCGATGTGTTGCGGGCATCCGCTCTGAGGCAAACTGCCTCTTGATGGCATTGATGATTCATTTGAAATCTTAGAGACAGTGCAATAGTCATTGGTTAATCTTCTGAGCCTTCAATAGCTACGCCTGGATCGGGCACATGATTCGCAGGTCTATATTCATTTTTTTGATTGACGTGATCTTTATTTCGTGATAAATTAAATAACGTTGTTTTTGAGGCGGAACTGTTAATGTTGAAAATAATATTGACCATGTCATGTTTTCGATATATAATATTTCTGTCGTTTTACCTGAATGTTATCTTGAAAAATAATGTTGACATTTTCAAGGTATCATGTTATCATTTAAAAGTTGCTGTTACGGAGTAACGGCAACGGAATGCTCCTTGAAAACTGAACAA
>JBDNZQ010000008.1:82185-110654 GCA_047722915.1 Sporolactobacillus sp. | reverse complement strand
AAGCTAAGGCTCCGCCGACGTCCAAAGGACTTGGCCTCGCCAAGTTTTTCTAATAATTTCTGAAACAGGCATTAGGTACCGAAAGTATGAACGCTACATGTCGCAAAGTCCTCGCCGGTGAGAAATTTATTTTATTGTGTCATATAACAGAAAATGTGTTATACTATATACAAATAAACGACATACAAATTTCGAATTTTAGGCTTGAATAATTAGTGGAGAAAGAGGTGGAGTAAGTTGAAGGTGCTTCATGTGTTTAAGAATTTGACAGTTCAGGTGCTTGTCGCGATTACTGCCGGTATTCTTGTCGGAGCCTTTGCTCCCGGAGTCGGCGCGCATCTCCAAGGACTTGGCACAACGTTTATTAATGCGGTGAAGATGCTGATCGGTCCCATCATTTTTCTGACCATTGTTGTAGGTATAGCAAAAATGGGAAATATGAAAAAAGTGGGTGCAGTCGGCGGCAAAGCGCTCATTTATTTTGAAATTGTGTCGACCATCGCTCTTGCCATCGGTTTGTTAGTTGCTCATTTTCTCAAGCCGGGCGCGGGTCTTGATCCTACAAAGATGCCGCATGGCAATGTGGCCGCAGCAACCGGGGGAGCAGCCCAATCGATTGACTGGGGACAATTTTTTATGAATATCGTTCCGAGCAATGCGATCAATGCTTTTGCGCAGGGCGATATTCTTCAGATTTTGTTTTTCTCCGTACTTTTTGGCATGGCTCTGTCCGCTCTTGGCAAACGCGGTGAACCGCTTGTTCAATTCTTTGAAGGACTGTCCCATGTCTTCTTCAAAATTATTGGATTCATTATGTATGCCGCTCCAATCGGTGCTTTTGGTGCGATGGCCTACACAATCAGTAATTTTGGTTTGCAAACAATCGCTCCGCTGATTAAGTTAATGCTTTCTGTTTATTGCACGATGGCGCTGTTCATCTTTGTCGTTCTGTTTTTAATTTGCAAAATAGCCGGTTTTAATTTGTTTACTTATCTGCGTTACATTAAAGACGAAATTGTACTCGTGCTTGGCACAAGTTCTTCAGAAGTTGCCTTGCCACGAATGATGGATAAAATGGAACGGTTTGGCTGTGAGCAGACGGTCGTCGGTCTTGTCATTCCAACGGGCTACTCTTTCAATCTTGACGGGACGTCCATCTATCTGACGATGGCAGTCATGTTTCTTGCGCAAGTGTTCCAGGTTCCACTTAGCTTCGGACAAATTCTGATGATTTTGGTCATTCTCATGCTGACGTCCAAGGGGGCAGCGGCCGTGACCGGCGGTGGATTTATTGTGCTGGCCTCAACGCTCACAGCTATGCACGTTATTCCCATTGCCGGTCTGGCGCTGCTGCTGGGCGTCGATCGTTTCATGAGTGAAGCGCGTGCCATTACGAACTTAATCGGCAACGGAATTGCGGCTATTGTCATTGCAAAAAGTGAAAGGGCTTTCGATAAAAATAAAGAAGCGCAGGCTCTCTATCAAATGCGGCATCCACACGAAAAAGGGTTTGTTGCTTCTCAACCTGCTGTCGTCAGCGACGGCGGAGAATAATCAGCAATCGGCTATTCTGAAGCACTTCTCTCCCCTAAAGCGGAGAAATGAATAAATCAAAGAACGTATGCCTTTGGAGCAACAGAGGGATACGTTTTTTTCATACGTTAAAACAGTCTAAAAATTTTAACGGAACCCAGTCTAAGGAAAAGTGAAAGCCCTGCTGTCATCTAAAGATTTGGCAGAGTCAAGTGCTGTTAAAGCATATAACAACTTTGTAAGCCTTCGACTCATAAAAGCACCAGCGGGAGGAACGGCAACGTCAAACGATCTGTGCGGCAATAGGCATTGTTTCCGATGGCTTTGTCCATGGCATCGACCCGAAAAAAAGAGCGACCTGCGAATAATTGTACAGATGATGAAACGACTGTCTGTCAGACGACGTAAAAAATAATGAACGAACCGTTTATTGCACGTGTTGGTTCTCCTAATATGGATCGCCGGTTTTTGATCACTTTCTGGGGCGGGCCCGGCATTAAAAGATGTGTCCTCATTAAGCTGTTTGAATATTTTCAGAAAGTATAAGTATATGGCTTTGGCGGATCCACGTCATGCGACGACAGCGCCTTGGTGCCAACGGACTGAGTGTGATATTCAGCAGGCACTGACTTCTTCCGGAGAATGCGCGGTGAACGTTGCCGAAGGACGTGTTTTGCACAATGGGCGCAGTCAATTTTTTCCATGTGTTTAAAAGAACTGAGATTTCAGCGGTTTGGAGGGGTGGACGTTGAATAAACGACAAGTTGGTCTGTCTTTAATGATTATCTTGACTTTGCTGATTGCTGCGGCTCCGCGGCCGGCTTTTGCCGATGCAGTGCCGGGAGACGTCATTGTAACGCTCGGTGCAGATTTGACGAGCAGTCAGCGCCAAGCGATGCTCACTGAAATGGACGTCGATGCAAACAGCGCGAGAATAGTGACGGTGACGAACAGTGAAGAGCATCAATATTTGGATCATTATCTGTCCAGCGCAGAAATCGGTTCGCGGGCCATCAGTTCGTCAAAAATTACAATTGGTAGCAGTGGTTCCGGCCTGACAGGGAGCACACACAATATTACCTACGTCACAAAGGATATGTACATTAATGCGCTGGCGACCGCAGGTGTTAAAGACGCTGATATTTATGTGACGGCTCCATTCCCAGTGTCAGGAACAGCCGCACTGACCGGACTGATGAAGGCTTATGAGCAGGAGACGGGTCAGACGATTCCGGATGCCACAAAACAGGTGGCCAACCAGGAAGTTGTTACAGCGGCGCAGCTTGGCAGCCAGAGCGGTATCGGGCAGCAGAAGGCAGCTGATCTGATCACGGCGATCAAGACGAATATGGCTAAAGACGCACCAAAGTCTGAAGCGGATGTGGAGCAAATTGTAAAACAGTCGGCCGATCAAGTCGGTGTGACCCTCAGCAATGCTGATTTACAGAAGCTCGCCGATTTGTTTAATAAAATGAGAAATATGCATATTAACTGGAGCCAGGTCGGCGATCAAATGCAGCAGTTAAAAGATAAGGTCAGTCAGCTGGCGCACTCAGGCCAAGCGAGCGGTTTTTTTGCACAGGTTGTCCGGGCGGTTGGTAATTTCTTTATCGCGATCGGACACGCCATTGCCTCTCTCTTTAAATAAACGTTGCACCGATTACACGGTTCACCCTTTCACTGTGAATGGAAAGGTGCATGTCCGCCAATGGAAAATAGAAAAAGAACATTTTCACCGGCCACTTCGGTACTTGCTGCAAGTGTATTGGTGCATGCCGGTTTGGCTCAGCTTTTCCGGCACACTTTTTGAGTTTGCAGGTAAAAAGCTAACGGGAGGCTTAATTTTTCTTTTGGCCGCGTCGGTTTTACGTGATACTGGTGTGAGAAACGTTTGATCTGTTAACAATAAAGTCGAGATGATAGTGATGCATCACAGCCTTGCGGAGGTTTGAGCGATGGACACGTTGATCGGGCTACTCCACGAATATGGTTATCTTGTGCTTTTTATCTCCCTCTTTTTGGAGATGTTGGCACTGCCGCTGCCCAATGAACTGGCGATGAGTTATGTCGGTTATCTTGTCTACACGGGAAAGTTGGATCTGTGGCTGGCACTGACGGCCGGCATTGCCGGCTGTCTGCTTGGCACGACTGCTACTTATTGGTGTGGTCGAAAGCTGGGTGCGCCTTTCTTTCGCAAAATTGGTCCGTATGTACATCTAACCCCTGAACGAATGGATAAGATGTCACTGCGCTTTGAGACGTTTGGCAAAAAGCTGTTGCTGATTGCTAACTTCATTCCCGGTGTACGCCATCTTATCGGCTATGCGGCCGGCATCTCGCGACTGAATTTTCGTACTTATATGGTTTATGCCTATATTGGCGGCGCCGTGTGGGTGCTAACATTCATCAGTCTCGGGGTGGCGCTTGGTCCGAAGTATGCATTGGTGACCACTGCGGCTAAATCGTATTTTTCAGTTTTGCTAATCATCGTACTTGGACTGTTGACGGCAGGCTATGCTATTAAAAGTCAGGCAGCAACACTCAAGCATTGGACTGTCATTGCCTATCGCAGCTTTTTTGTCAATGTACAGTCGCGCTTTCGACTTAAGTTATTGATTAGCGGTGCCGCCTTCGTGTGCTCGGCGCTGCTTGTGACAACTTTTAATTGCCTCGGACACTTTTTCCACTACCGGGCGCTTACTTTTAATCGTGACGGTTTGCTGCTTCTGCATGCTTTTTTGTCAGACGGACAGCTAAAGGCTCTTCAACAGCTCATTGTTCTTACACATCCGTGGACTATTCTTATTGTTTGCTTGCTGATCTACGTTTGGATTTTGCTTCGTGGTCAGCAAAAAAAGCTGGAGCTGCAGATGTCCATGTTGTTGATCATGGGCGGTCTCATCTTCTCCGTACTCTTGCCATCGTGGATCAGTCGGCTTATCTCGCGCATCGGCGGCTCTGCCAATCCATTTTCACCTGATAGCGGGTTAATTATGACATTTGTTCTGTGCGCTTACTTCGTTTACCTCGTCTCGCGTCACTCACGACGTTATTTTCTAACGCTGCTTCTTGCTTTGAGCGGTGCGGCACTGTTGCTCGCTGCCGGTGTGGCTGCTTTGAGCTTAAGCCGCCAGCTGCCGAGTGATCTCTTAATCGATTATTTGCTGGCTGGCATTTGGTGCAGTTTTATCATACTTTGCCTTGAATTGTTGCGACTGATTGCAATTACTGACCGTGCCTATCGCGAAAAGCACGGCGCTCAGTATTGAGAGTCCTGCCGTCATCACATGTGGACGTGCCTTGCTGGCTGAATTGGCTAAAATGATGTATATGTTTTTCAATCAATGAGAAATCAAGTTCATCATGCTGGTAGGCTGCGGAGAAGTCAAGACAGTCAAGCATTCATTGGAAGGGACAGCAGGTTCCGCCAGCCTGTTTGACGAGGGCAACCGCGATTAGCAAAACTGGGGCGAGGTTGCCTCAAAGGGCCGGGCTGCTTTTTGCCCGGTTTTTCTAATACGTTAAGAGAGTATAGATCTTAGCGGGAACAAGTCTAAAAAAAAAACGAAAGCTCAGCCATCGCCCAAGGGACTTGGCTGAGCCGTATTATTTTACATTAGGCAAATTCAATCATGCTGCTTTCGTGAATCGCGACAGGGTTCTCGGCAAACATTGCCGTAGCTGCGGTAACGGCCCTTTCTGCGGAAATTTGTTGATTATGGCTAAATGTATTCATATTCTCACGCATAATTGCCAGCGCGGACGGATGCTGCAACAAGTCGGTCAGCATCGTAATCAATTCAGCAGCACTAAAGGCAGCGACTGACATACCCGAACGAAGAAGAAATTTTGTGTTGTCCATTTCCTGTCCGCCGAGCGGACGATAGATCAACATGGGCAATTCCGATGCAATGGCTTCTGAGACAGTCAAACCACCCGGCTTTGTCATCAACAGGTCAGCAAGGGCCATCCATTCGTTCATGTTATTCACAAATCCAAGAACGCGGATATCTTGCTTTGACGTTTGGCTGTAGCTGTTGAACATTTCCACCGCTTTTTCATTATGACCGCAGATAACAATGACATGCAAATGATCGACGTGTCCATTTTCAAGCTGCTTTAAAAATGGTGTATAGTGGCCGAAGATACCGCATCCGCCGCCCATAATAAGAAGCACTTGATCCCTGTCTGAAAAACCATATTTCTGGCGGAGCAGCGCCCGCTTTGATTTCATAGAAAAATCAGGTTGAATCGGAATACCGGTGACTAGTATGCGCCTCGGATCAACATGCATCGCAATCAAACGCCGGCGCACCTCGTCTGAGGCAACAAGATAAGCGTCGGTGAACGCATTAACCCATGTGCTGTGCACTGAGTAGTCGGTAATAACAGTTAAAAAGGGCAGATCAATAAAATGTCCGGCGCGCTTCAGCCGTGAAACCATAATTGCGGCGGGCGGGAAACTGCTGATAATTAAGTTTGGCCGAGCGGATTCGATGATCGGAATTAATTTTGCCATGCCGGTCGTTGTGAACGCCTTAATAAATGCGGACATCGGGTTATTCTTTTGTGTGCATCGATAGAAAAAGTGATAGACCGAGGGGAAATGAGTCACTCCCGCCAAAAAAGCACGTTTTTCCAAAGCGTCAAGCGTTTGTGGCATGAGCGAGGTGACGTCGAGCACATCTGCGGAGAACCGATCGGGAACAGCGTTAAATGCCTGCTCGAGTGCACGCGCAGCCTGTTCGTGACCGCCGCCGTATGATCCCGTCAGTATCAGCACTTTCACCCTACCCATCATCAAACACCCCATCTACGAAATTTAAAAATAAAACCATCACTTTTTATCATAGCGCAAATACGCACCTAGACGAACAATAAGTGAAAAATCACGCAAGCCTTCGCGAATAACAACATTCTGGTACCTTCCTATCCTAACCGTCTGTGCAGCGTATGTCCATGAAAATTCGCGAAAAACTTCATGGTAATGTGCCCTCGGTAAGGCAAAAGGGTCTTGAAATGAACCGACAACGAACTGTTCTGGCAGTGCGCACTGAGAACGTCTTGATATGTTTGTTATACTGCACTTTTCAGTTCGTTCTCGCACCCGGTCCATATCTGCCATAGATAAAAAATAAAATTTTGTCTTTGTTTTAATGACATAAGTGGTGCGCGACGGTGTTCTGCGAGAAGGCCTTTCCCGAATATTCGTTTGTTTAAGCGTCTTGTGACGCGTCTGCGATGAGCAAACCGGCGTATTATTGCGTTAAGAGTCCTAACTTAGCCAAACTTTCCTTATTTATTTAATTATAGTATATGGACATCCGCTACAATCAAGTATTAGAAAAACTTGGCGCTGCCGAGTCCCTTGGACGACGGCAGAAGCCTTAGCTTTTCTTAGATTTAGTCCCGCTGGAATCAATAAACGTTCTTAAAGTATTAGAACAATACAAGTTTGGTAACTGCCAAAAGTTGAAGTGCCAAATAAACGGCAGATTGAACGGCTCGCGGAGGACTTGCCGACCGATGAAGGAGAGCAATGACGTCTGTCGCTCGAGTGCGCAATGAATGGTGCAAGAAATACGATGAGGGTTGGCAGAAGCGGCTATTTTAGCGTATACAGGTGCTTGGCAAGTGTCGCTGTGTACGGTATAACAAAAGAGTGAGTGTGCGGGTTGGCCTTTATCCGTCCTGGATGTTGACTCCACACATAGACATATCCTTGAAAGGCGAGATGGCATGATGGTTTTATCAATTATCCTTGTTATGTTGGTAATGATCGCCGGGTTTTTTATCATATATGCACTTTTGCCGACACTCGTTCTGCGACCCTTCTGTTTTCGTGGATATAGGCGACAGACGGCTAAGGGAGAAACGGCTTATTGCGCTCTAACCTTTGACGACGGTCCGAATCCAGTTTATACGCCGCGCCTGCTTGATTTGCTGCAACGCTATGGCGTACATGCCACGTTCTTTGTCGTCGGTACGCACGCCGGCCGCTATCCACAACTGCTGAAGCGCATGCAGCGGGACGCTCACCAAATCGCGACGCATCACGAACGTCATATCAGTAATTGGTTCCTTTCGCCGCGGGCAACGGCTGACCAGTGCAGGCAAGCGACGCAGACGGTCGCTGCGATTACGGGAGAACGTCCGGTATACTATCGTCCGCCGTGGGGGCATCTCAATCTATTTTTTCTCCGTTCGACTCGAGACTTTCGCCCGGTTCTCTGGTCGGCAATACTCGGCGATTGGCGCAGCGCGCTCGGTTCACAACGGCTGGCGAAGCGAATAAGAGAACATTTGCATGACGGCGCGATCATTTGTCTGCATGATGATGGGGAAAATCCCGGTGCTAATGATGACGCTCCGGAGAATACGTTGAAAGCACTCGAAGCCGTGCTGCCCGAAGCGATCAAGCACTACACGTTTGTCACGGTCGATGCCTTGTATCAGATCAGCAAGCAAAAGGCATAATGGATAATATGTGGTTGGTACAGAACTTGTCGGTGGAGTAACAACGAAGGGACAAAGACGATGCGTGAGAACGGTGACGGTCACCGGCAACCGAATGAGGCTGCGAAAGTGCGGAATCGCAAACGAATGATTCTGCTGTTCAGTTCAGGTGTTATTGTACTTTTCATTGCCGCCATCTTTTTTATGGGCTACTCGGCCATGCAGAAAAATCGCGCGGCGCTGCATAAGAAGATGGAAACACATCGCGTATCGCAAACGACTGCCATTAACTATAGCAACCAACCTTTTATTGGCAGCACCGATGTTCCGGTGCGTTTGGCGATTTTTACGGATTATCGCTGCCCATATTGCAAAACGTTTGATTTGAAGATTCTTCCTGCCGTCATACAAAAATATGTAAATGCCAATAAGGCCAGCATCTATTTTTTTAATGATGTTATTCTTGGGCCGTTATCCAATCTGGCAGCTAATGCGGCTGAGGAAGTGTATGAGCAGAATCCGAAAGCTTTCTTTGATTTTAATCAAGCGCTATTCAAGGCACAGGAGGGTGAATCCAAACCGTGGCTGACAAAAAAGCTGCTGATGGACATTGCTGAGAAGGAAGTGCCTTCACTTGACAGCAAGGCGTTTCAGAACGCTTTGAATATCAATTCCCGCCAACGTGCGGTTGATAATGACAATCAGATTGCCGAAGAGCTTGGCGTTTCCGGTACGCCGACCGTGTTGATCGATGGAAAGCCAAGTGAAGATGCGCTTGATCTGCATAAGTTAGAGCGGGATATTGATAAAGCGCTGAAGCAAAAAGACCATTAAGAAGCAATGGTTTTTCGAACTGTTACTTAAATGTAAAGCATGACTGCGCGGCTGTTGTCATATGAGTAAGAGAAAGACGACAATGGGGGGAATGAGACGTGAATGCTGCTGAAACACTGGCAAAAGGTGTTGCCATCGCCGCAACTTTCAGTTCCACGTTCTTTATTTTGCCGCACGGTGCAGCTGCGCAGTTCATTGCCAATCCGATGGTTTTGCAAAAGGGAATGCATGGTGAAGCGGTTCGGACCGTTCAGTCCATCCTTAAGGCAGTGGGCAATTACCCTTTATCGACGCAGACAGGTTATTTCGGGAGCACAACAGAGACGGCTGTTCAAAATTATCAGAAAGCAACTGGGTTGGAGGTAACCGGAACGGTTGACCGGCCGACGCAGCAATCGCTAATTGCGTCTGTCCATCGGCAAATGGGGCTGATGTCAATCGGTGCAAGCGGCGAGAATGTGCGATACTTGCAGCAGTTTCTTACAGATCTTGGTTATTATAGCGGCAATGACGATGGAATATTCGGAGTGCTGACGCGCACGGCTGTGCTTCGTATTCAGCAAACGACGCATATTGCAGTTGACGGCATTGTCGGGCCCGAGACGTGGGGAAGCATCGAAAAATTAACGAGTGACAAACTGCATGCAGAAGCCTCTCCCGCGGCTTCCTCCGCTCCGACTGCGCCGCAATCACCGGATGCCGCTGCTTTGACAGCGACCGCGTCGGCGCAGCCGGCAGCAGCGCCTGCCCAGCCGGCTGCGCCTCCGAATGTACAGCCGGCCGTATCGACGGTCAGAGAATTCTATGCAAACAGTACAGCATATACCGCACATTGCAATGGATGTTCGGGGACGACGGCTACCGGTATCAATCTGATTCAGAATCCGGATGCGAAAGTTGTCGCCGTGGATCCGTCGGTTATCCCGCTTGGAACCAAACTGTATGTGGAAGGTTATGGTTATGCGGTCGCAGCGGATACCGGCGGAGCGATCAAAGGACAGAAGATTGACTTGTTCTTCAACAGCAATGCTGACGCTCTGCAATGGGGACGACGGACGGTGAAGGTGCAAATTCTCTCAAAATAAACAGAACATCTCAAATGGGAATGGTGGAAGTGGTGCGGGCATGCCCGCTTTCTTTTTTTAGGGGGGAGGGGCGATCGGAGAGTGGATCTTGCCATGCTGGGTCCGCCACTCCTGTAGCGGCCCTGTCCACTTTTTCCGTGTGTGGACGGGGATTCCCTCAGACTCCTGACTGTTCGCGCACGCCTCGCTAAGGAAGCAGCCGAAGCACTGTTGTCTTACTGGGACTTGGCGCAGTCAAGCTTTTCTAACAGCTACTGAAAAAGCAGAGCGCTAAGCGCCCCGCTTTTTCAAAAAAAGTAACTTTGCCTGCCCCGACAGCCCGTTTGTTGCAGAACGGTTCATGCAGAGACGCCTGCGGCTACCGGAGCATCATTCCCTGAGCGATTTGACACAGCCGGCACTTCCTCAAAGATTTTTAAAAAAGTTACGGTTCAGCTCAATGTATTTCGTTTCGCTTGCCGGCACTTCGTCTTCAGAATAGATGGCCTCAACGGGACAAACCGCCTCACAAGCCCCACATTCGATGCATAAGTCCGGATTAATATACATCATTTTCTCGCCTTCAACAATACAATCCACCGGACAGGTTTCGATACATTCGCCCGCTTTTTCATTTTCACAGGCCGATGTAATGACAAATGCCATCGTCAACAGCTCCTCATTTACTCTAAGATAAGCATTTTCACTGCTGCATCCTTTTTCATTATGATAGTCCGGTTCGCAAAATTCAATTATTTGTGATCAACGGTGCGGATACGTCCGCTGCAGAGCATCGGGGCGAGAGCCAATCCGGCCATCAGTCCCGTTAAGTGGCCGATATGATCGACGCTGGAATCGACGAAAGAGAGAATGAGATTAAAGCCAAGAAATACTAAAACAATCAGCCGGTCTTGCCGGTTGATGAACGAACTGCGAAAGACGATCAAAAAAAGATAGAGGCCGAATAATCCATACAGCGACGTGCTTGCGCCGTAAGACTGTATCGTCGGTTCGATGAGGATCGAGAGCGCGTTGCTAATCAACCCGGTGCCGAGAAACGCAATGCTGAAGCGGACCTTGCCAAGCATGCTCTCAAGTGCCGGTGCAAAAATGAAAAGTGTAAAAGTATTAAACAGCACATGTACAAAGTCGGTGTGAAGAAAGATCGGTGTGATCAGCTGCCACCACCAACCGTTGTCGAGCATTGCCGATGTCCGCGCAAATAGTCGAACACATATAAGGGCCAGCGACGGGTCAATGTTAAAGTAAGTACAAGCGAAAAGAAAAAAGTAGACGGCAAGGTCAATCAACAGGATAAGCGCCGTCACCGGATACAGACGAATAAAGGTTTTGAAAGATTCGGTACGGATAAACAATCGGTCTTCTCCTCTCTTTCCTTATTGTGTACGATGGGCTTTCTGATCTGTGTCCCGGGCTTTACAACTTATTATATGAACAAGCTTTGGCACGTAGGCCAAGGCAGCTTCTGTGCAGTCTCTCAAAGGATACGCTGTGTCTGACAGTGCCCTGTATTAAGAAACAAGCAAAGGTCGGGACCCCTGAAACAGTAAGCAGGCGAAGCGGCACATTGCTTTGGACGGCTCCCCTGTTATAGAAAAATGCGCCAAATAGTAGTTTAGACAACGATACACGAATTCAGACGTTTCAAATATTAATAATACGGCAAATACCGCTGTTTGGCAAAAATTAAAAACAGGTCGCCCGTGCCAATACATAACGAAAAAAGTGCCGATCTGTGATCGTGGAGCCGGACCTGACGTATGAAGAACCAAACGAGAAGGACGTCACCCGGAAGCAGATAATTGAGCAAGCCGGGCCGTAAACGCATCACATCCGAATTGAAAAGTTGCGAACTGCCGAGTTGCCATGGTATACTTTTGTTAAATAATCGTGCACGATTAAAAATAACTGAACAGACGACAAAGGGAGAGAAGGGGTTGGCAGATCAGGAAGACATCAGGCTGTCGAATCAACTGTGCTTTGCAGTCTACAATGCGAACCGCCTGTTTGCGCGCTTCTATCAGCTTGCGCTTGCGCCGTATAAACTCACTTATTCGCAGTATGCCGTCCTGCTCGCCCTATGGGAACAAGACGGTGTGACGCTCAAACAGCTTGGCAGGCAACTTGATCTGGCCAGCAACACGCTGACCCCGCTTTTAAGACGGCTGGAGTCGGCAGGCTGGATTGTCCGCATGACTCCGGCGACAGATAAGCGACAGCTGATTATCCGGTTGACGGAGGCCGGGCGACTTCGCAGAGACGACGTGTTTCAGAGTGTCAAAGCGTGCGCAGCAACGCAGCAGCTAAGTTCGGACGCATACGGCATCTATTTGCGGCACGTTCAGCGGTTGAATACGCACCTCGAGCAAGCCATTTCTGCGATGACTGCCGCCTTGGCGCAGACTGAGCATTCATCGGCAAGCATGAGCCGTTTGCCGCTGGAATGAGACGATTTTACGAATCACTTGTGCAAGGTTAGCGTACGAAGTATACATGGGGGGAATACAATGATGGGTATTTATGATCTGACAGTGAAAGATCTGAACGGCGAACCGGTGTCGCTTGCCGCCTACAGGGGCAAGGTGCTGCTTATTGTGAACACCGCGACGCAGTGCGGCTTCACTCCGCAATATGAAGGGCTTCAGCAGCTTTATGACAAATACCGTGAGTCAGGTTTTGAAATTCTTGACTTCCCATGCAATCAGTTCGCGTCTCAAGCGCCGGGAACAGAGGAAGAGATTCACGCGTTCTGCACGCTCAAATACCACACGACTTTCCCCCAGTTTGCAAAGATTGACGTAAACGGCGCGCAGGCCGATCCGCTCTATCAGTATTTGAAAGGTGAAAAGGGCGGAATGCTTGGCAAAGCAATTAAGTGGAACTTCACGAAGTTTCTTGTTGATCGCAGCGGACGGGTCGTCGAGCGCTATGGCTCAGCGGCAAAGCCGGAAAATATTGCCGGTGCCGTTGAAAAACTGCTGGCACAAACAGCTAACGTCTGAGTTCAGGCGGGAACGTGCGGATTGGCACACATCGAAGGCTTAAGAACAGCGTCCGTGAACACGTGCGCTGTTCTGTCGTATAGGGCATTTGTTTGCATGAAAAAATTAAGGCTCCCTAGTTCTGCTGGACATTCAGCGAAATGTTATGGGTAAAAGATGCGGGCGGTTGCCCGCGCCTTGCAGAATACCTGCTGTATAGGTGTCAGACAAGGCTTCAGTGACTTAATCAAACATAGGGAGCGAAAAAATGGAACCGCTAAAATCATGCGTGCTTCAGAAAACCGGCGCTGTTGCCGGACTGATCGGTTTTGCCGTTACAGCGGCCGCTGTAAAAACCGGCATCGTTCAGCCGATCGATAATGACTGCTTTTTGTGGAGCGAGCAGCACTGGACACATGCGGCTAAGAAGTTGCTGAAGGATGTAGACGGCATCGTGTCACCGGCACATCTGCTTGTCGCCTCAATTGTTGCCGCACTTTTTATCTTAGGGTTGTCCACTGTTTCGAAAAGGGCTGCGACGGCAGCCGATTTGCGCAACCGGGCGGCGCTGCTTGTCTTTATGGCGGTTTGTTCATACGGAGCCAACGGCGTGCTGAAGAACCTGTTTCAGCGTCCGCGCCCGTTGCCCGGTGCGCATTTCTCGTTTCCGAGCGATCATGCGATGATGGCTTTCGCGTGCTTTGTGACACTGGCAGTTGTGATTGTGCCGTCTGTACATGCCCGCCGGTTTCGTCTGTTGATCGTTTTGGCGGCACTGCTCGCTGCCGCATGTATCGGCTTGAGCAGGGTGTATCTTGGCAAGCACTATTTGAGTGATGTTCTCGGCGGCTATTTTCTCGGTTTATTGTTGCTGTCGCTCGGCAGTCTTGCCATTGCGCAGTTCAGTAAACGCCGTTTGGCGGAAAAGTAGCCACCATGTCGTGCCTCGTGCCGAGCGAGCTCCCCGCAGATGCTCACTTGGCTGAGAAGGATCGCGGTGCGCCCCCGACTAGCGCAGCCGAGGCGCGGTTGCCTTAAAGGACCGAGCGCACTTTTGCCGGTTTTTCTAATACGTTAAGAAAGTATAAAAATTTCAGCGGGACTAAGTCTAGGAAAAGCTGAGGCTTTGCCTTTGTTCAAGGGGCTTGGCAGAGCCAAGCTTTTTTGATGCTTCCGTACGCTGTGTCTGCCGATGTGGGGGAAGAACCCGGCGCTCCATCGTTTCAAAAGAGCGCCGGTCGTCCATCTTCAAGCTTATATCTCGGTAGCTGTGACTAAAAAACTATGTCATATCTTCTGACAGAATAATAGAAAATGGTGAAAAAATTGCTAAAATTAGATTATTCAATATTGAATGTGTGAATGGACAAGGGAGGTGCCGTCTTCATTGTAAGAGCGTTACAAGAATCCTTGGGTCTGTTTAAACAAGAGATTATGAAGCACTATAATCTCGTGAATCAGATGGTTTTCAAGGTCGGCGTGACAGAACAGAAGGTGAGTGTGTTTGAGGATAAGATCATTATCGTTGCAAAGCACAAGCGCATTCCTGTTCTGGAGATTCTTGATGAGGCGGATAAAAACCTGTCCGGAACGGTAGACCGGCTGCTGATCGAGCGTTCGAAGCAGCTGCTTGCCGAACGTATTGAGCAAAGTTTTGGGATTGGTGTAAAACTGATACTGAAAGATTACGATCCCCTCAAAGAGGTTAGCGGGACGTTGATTTTTCTGGATCGGGAATTGAATTGAACAGGGCTGGTCGAATGAACTCATTAATGTGAGTGCAGGACAACCGTCGTAAATTAATCAAGACACTTGTGTCTGATTGTTTCGATGGTTGTCTTTTTATTATGTAGAGAAAGTGTGGCGGTTATAGCATAGACAGCAAAAAAGGACAGCTGGGCAGTGCTGAGCGGGCAACAACCGGCGGCAGTATCGGTAGCAAGAGATGGAAAAGGAGCGTGATTGCATGGGAGAATTAGCGATTTCGGGGGTCAGTAAGTATTTCAGAAAAGGTGGCAACACGTTTTGTGCACTCAAAGCGACCGACATGACCATAGAAACCGGCCAGTTCATCAGCATTATCGGACCGAGCGGTTGTGGAAAATCAACCTTGTTCAACATTATTGCCGGTCTGCTTGAACCGACAACGGGGAACATTCAACTGGACGGTCAGACGATTATCGGCAAAAGCGGCTGCGTCGGATATATGCTGCAAAAGGATCTGCTGTTGCCGTGGCGGACGATTCTCAATAATGTCATTCTCGGACTTGAAATTCGCGGCATGTCAAAGAAACGGGCGCGCCAGAGCGCATTGCCACTGTTTGAGAAATATGGATTGAAAGGGTTTGAGAACCACTTTCCGTCTGAATTGTCGGGCGGCATGCGCCAGCGCGCCGCTCTGCTGCGGACACTGCTGCATGATCAGAACCTCATTTTGCTCGATGAACCGTTTGCCGCGCTCGATGCGCAGACGCGACTGCTTATGCAGACTTGGCTGCTTAAGCTGTGGGACGATTTTAAGAAAACGGTTTTATTTGTCACGCATGACATTGATGAAGCCATTTATCTGTCAGATGAAATTTATGTTTTTTCAGCGCGGCCGGGGCACTTGAAGGAACGCGTGCACGTGCCGCTTGAGCGGCCGCGCGATGAACAGTCGCTGACCGGACAAACCTACCTGTCGCTGAAGACACATCTACTGGAGTCACTGAAAGTTGAGCAGCACGTTTGAACTATCAAGACTGAGTGAAGGGAGCTTAAGCAAGATGAACGCAGATAAGTTAATGACGGATGGCCTGTCCGTCAGTCCGGCAGCACCTGTTGCCAAACCGGATATGCAGCCTGCAAAATTAATGATCGTCGATGAAGAGAAACAGGCTGCGCGCACGAGACGCCGGGTCATCACCGGCCAGTGCGTTGTCGGCGTGGCCCTGGTTGCTGCCTGGCAATTTTTGACGGCGATTGGTTGGCTTGATGCTTATTACTGGAGCAGCCCGGCTCAGATCGTCATGACGGGTTGGACGGCCGCAGTGCAAGGGACTTTGCTGGAGGATTTGCTGTTTACCGCCGGCTCGACGATCATCGGCTTTGTCGCCGGCACCGTTATCGGTTCGGCGATCGGTCTGTCTTTTTGGTGGTCGGCTTTTTATTCAAAAGTGACCGAACCCTATCTTGTCGCTTTCAATGCCGTTCCTAAGCTTGCACTTGCTCCGGTGCTTGTTATCATGTTTGGCATCGGCTTTGAGTCCAAAGCGGTCATCGCTTTTCTGATGACGGTTATTGTCGCGGCGCTGGCTGCCAGCAGCGGCGTCAGACATGTCGATCACGATCTGGAGAAGATGCTCTTTTCGCTCGGAGCCCAGCGCCGCCACGTTTTTCTTAAAGTCGTCGTTCCTTCAGCGATGCCGTGGATGCTCAGCCAGCTGAAGATCAGTATAGCGCTTGCGCTTGCCGGCACGATCGTCGGCGAATTCATCAGTTCACGCCAAGGCATCGGCCGCATGATTTTATATGCCGGTCAAATTATGGATCTGAATCTTGTCTGGGTCGGGGTCGTTGTTTTGTCTGTTTTGGCTATTGCGATGTACGGCTGTACAAGCTGCCTAGAGAAACTGCTGCTTCGGAACCATCACTAAAAATGCCTTTAAAAAACGGGGGGAATTCGTTCATGAAAAAAATGGTATATGGACTGATTATGTTCGTGTTGGTGTTTGCTCTTGCCCTGTCCGGTTGCCAGTCGTCACCGTCGAGCAACAAGGCGGCAGCCGCGCCGAAAAAGATCGTCATTGCCGAGCCGGTTCACCTGATCGCGTATCTGCCTCTTTATGCGGCGATAAAAGCAGGCTATTTTAAAAAGGAAGGGCTGGATGTGTCGGTGACGACGGCCACCGGCGGCGCCCATGTCACATCACTTGTGAGCGGTGATGTGTGGGGCAACATCGGTGGGCCGGAATCGAATCAAATGGCTAACAAAGGCAGCAAGGATCCCATCGTGTCAGTCTGCAATGTCGTCAATCGCGCCAATGTCTATCTGATGGCCGGTAAGAAGTGGACGGCACCGAAAATCGGAGCGAGCGATGCTCAGTTGAAGAGCTTCCTCACGGGCAAGTCGATTGCTGCCGGACGCTTTGGCGGCAGTCCCAATTTGCTGACGCGCTGGTTGCTGCTTAAGCTCGGGCTTGATCCGAATAAAGACGTCAAGCTGGATGAACCGGCCGATGCGTCTGCCGTTGTGTCACTTGTTGCACAAGGCAAGGATGATATTGCCAACGGCGCCGAGCCGCAGATCAATGAAGGATTGGATAAGAAGGCGTGGAGCGAACCGTTCTATGCGTTTCCAAACCTGGGAGACTACGCCTACTCGGTTATCAGTGTCAAGCAATCGACGATTAAAAGTGATCCAAAGACGGTGCAGAAGTTTGTCGACGCTATGCTAAAAGGCTTGAAACTTGTGAATACCGATAAAAAACAGGCGTTCAAAATTCTCAAAGCGCAATTCCCGACGTCGTCTGAAGAGAGTTTGCAGGCAGCTATGGACCGGGCTTATCACGACCATCTGTGGAGCAAGGACGGCATCATCAGCCGTGCGGCTGTCGCCAAGCCGCTTGATGTTGTGGCAAAGACAGGGGTGTATAAAGGCGGGTATAGCTACAATAAGCTCGTGAACATGACTTTTGTGAACAAAGCGAATCATTAAACGAGAGGAGGGAAGCATTTCAGTGGAACTGGAACAACTTGTGAATCCGGAAGAAACAGCGTTGCTTATCGTTGATGTTCAGAATGATTATTGCGACTCGGCAGGTAGCATGGCTAAACAGGGATTAAGCATTGCGGCAGTGGAGCAGATGGTGCCGCGCCTTCAGAATATGGTTGACCAAGCGCACCGTTACCGGGTGCCGGTCATTTTTCTGCGGACCATTCATGAACGGAGTACGGATTCGGCGCCATGGATCAACCGTATCCGCGGCATGGATCAGCCGGACATCTGCCGAAAAGAAACGTGGGGTTGTGAGTTCTATCGCATTTTTCCGAAAGCGGAAGATGTGGTTGTCACGAAGCACCGTTACAGCGGTTTTATTCACACGAAGCTGGATTCGGTTTTGCATACATTGAATACGAAAACACTGCTCGTGTCAGGCGTCAGCACGAACGTTTGCGTCGAATCGACGGCCAGAGACGGATTCATGCTCGATTACAATGTTGTGCTGCTCTCTGACTGCACAGCGGCCTTCTCAGAGCAGGCGCACCAGTCCGCTTTGCAGAATATCGGACAGTTCTTTGGGCACGTCGTCGCGGCCTCTGACGTGATCGGCAGTTGGCGTTCCATGCAGCGAGTCATCTGACTTTTTCACTGGGATTCAAGGTCGATGGATCGCCGTTTAAGATGCCGGGCTCCACAGCGGCCGGCATCGGCTAAAAAGCACGGGATTTCAGACGACTTTCTAATACGTTAAGAAAGTATAAACATTTCAGCGGGACTAAGTCTAAGAAAAGCTGAGGCTCTGCCTTTGTTCAAAGGGCTTGGCAGAGCCAAGTTTTTCTAAATAGCAGTTAAAAAAGAGTGATCGGCCGGGGTGAAGCCGCTTGCTCTTTTTTGTGTGGCGCGAGACAGCTATAATTAGGGTATAGAAGAAGGTATGGACGGCGGAGGTA
Source organism: Sporolactobacillus sp. (assembly GCA_047722915.1). Taxonomy (GTDB): domain Bacteria; phylum Bacillota; class Bacilli; order Bacillales; family Sporolactobacillaceae; genus Sporolactobacillus. The sequence goes on along the minus strand of JBDNZQ010000008.1, from coordinate 92,113 downwards.
TGGAAAATAATGGAGGACTGGAATGCGAATCAACTTGTGCCCATGCGCGAGGCCATCTACAGACAGCTGCGGGCAATGATTCTTGAAGGGCGTTTCGCGGCGGGAAAGCGCTTAGTTGAGCGCGATATTGCCGCGCAGCTGAATGTCAGCCGCACGCCGATTCGTGAAGCGTTGTTCCGGCTTGAATCACAGGGCCTTGTGCGAACCGTGCCACGCAAAGGGGTTGTCGTGGAAACCGTATCCGCCTCGCGCTTGCTTGATATTTTTGACATTCTTTCCGCTCTTGAGGCGCTGTCTGCTGAACTGTCCGCCCGGCGCATCGACGGTGAGAAAGCGCAATTATGTGAGACATGGATTGGCCGCATCGACACATTCCTCTCGGGGACGCGCGAGGAAGCGGCTGCTTTTCATTTGGCTGTCTGTCACTGTCAGTACAGTCTGTCGGGCAATACACGGCTGCAAAGCATGCTCGCTGATCTGAATGATTATGTACAGGCCTTTGCCACTGCCGGTTACCGCCGGCCGGGACGGCTCGAGCTGGCGATGACGGAGCACCGTGCGACGCTTGCGGCGATCAGAGACGGCAAGGCAGATGCAGCCAAACAGGCGGCAGCCGAACACATCGAGCGCGCCAGAGCGGCTTACTTGGAAGCTGCCATGACCCGCTGAGGCGGGTGCGAACATGAATTAACTGTTAAAGGCGATATAAAGCAACTGAATGAACAGCGTCAGCCCGGCAAGATAGGCGACCGTGAATTTGAAATTCCAGTTGGAGAGCCTCAGCGGTTTCTCACCGACCAGACCCGACATCATGCCGAGCGTGGCATTGTAAGGCCCCATCAGAAAAGCCGGGACGGCGCCGCCAAGCATCGCGACGGTCACAGCCACGGGCGCTTGATGCAATATTTCTGAATGAATGGATGTCGAGACGAGCGCCAGCGCCACGGCAGGATGAAGGCCGAAAAAAGCGAGAGCGAACGGGATGAGCGGCAGAAGGGCGAGAAAGCCGCGTGTTCCCGAAAAAGCAATGACCTCGTTCATCCAGCCGGTCACAGTGTGATCAGCCCCGGAAATATGGAGTGCGGTAATAAAGAAACCGGCGGACAGGAAAATAAAAAATTGGTTTTGCATGGTCGGGATGTAGGTGAGAAAGTGCTGGCCCACTTGCCTGGAAAATGACCGGACCTGTCCGATCAAAAGACTCCAGCAGCCGGCAAACGGAATGACGAGCAGGCTGACGAGAAAGAGGAAGCTGACCGGCAGCTCGTGTTGCAGCGCCGTGACGAGTCCGTTTAAAATAAGAACAGCCAAGACAATGTGCAGCAGCCGAAACATCGAATAATTGCCGGTTGGCGCAGCGGCGGCCGCCGTTTCGTTTGTACTCTTTTTGGCGTGGGTGCTGCTTCTTAACAGATGCACGAGCGGCAGTCCGGTCAGCCAATCGATCAGCAGGCCGATGGCGCTGAGCGCGATGAGAAAGGGAAGGATGCGTGTATAGGGCGTGCTGGTCAGTTCGAGTACGGTGCCGACAATCGGGGTGATTGGGCTCCAGAGCAGCGGCATGGCGTAACCGTGAGTGATCGCCCGGCTCAAGTACCGCTTTTTGTCGGGCACAACCGTTTCTTGAACGGACGGTGCGATGGCGCGGTAGCTCAGCGGCAGCGCCGCTAAATTCATGAAAGAGCTGAAGAAGTAGGCGACGCAAGAGGTCAGTACGTAGAGTCGCCCGCTGCCGCGCACATGGCTGCGGATGAAGCCGCGCACGTCGCCGGCGTAGCCGCCGCTCTGCACGGGCAGCGCCAAGATTGGGATGAGCGCAAACAAAGTCACGAGCTGAATCATATTGCCAAAGCAAAGCGCGATGGACCAAAGCCCTTTGTGATTCAGCATAAGCAGGGCGGTGCCGCCGGCGATGAAACTGAATCCGAACAGGAAAGCCAGTCCGTGCGCACGCCGGAAGCTGGCGACAACGGCCAGCAGGCAGGCGAGCGAAAGCAAGGCGTTCAGCAGGTTCCGGTGCGGGAGAAGTGTTGTGAGAATATAGCTAAAGATGGCAAGAAGATAGAAAAAGCGTGTCAACCGGCTCAGCTCCGATTTTTTATGGGATAAATCTATTATAAATATTTGGTATACCAAATACTATATTTCTTTTTTACCAACGGAAAAAATCTAAAATATTTCAGCGGGGCGACAGATCACAATAACGCAAACTCAGCCGGTCCGCGCGACAAACTGGCAATTGCAGCAGGACCCTTACCCAATTAAGCGTGAGCGTGCTTTGTGGAAGAGCATGCCGCTGGCCGGTTTGGGCAGACGTGCGGCGCGCCTGCAACTGGCGAAGCTGAAGTACCCGTGTTTTCAATGAGCAGGCGCAGTGGCCCAGCTTTTTTTCATGCTGAACTAGTTTTTCCCATTTGCCCGCAGCTAATTCTCGGCATCACCGGTGATAGTGGGGTATACTGTCAACGCCGGCCGTTTGTAGTTTGGCGAGTGTTTGACTTTGGACGGTACCGGGGCTATTAACCGGGATTGCCCGCTCTGCTTGCGGCTGTCTCCTCGTTTGCCGGCATCATCGGCCTCATTATGCATACCGATGAAAAGGCGAGTATGCCTGCTGCCTGCGTCGCGAGTGAGTTGATATATATGCTATGATTAACAGGGAAGCACAGCGGCCGGCAGGGGTGCGAGTGCGCCAAAGATGAGCGGTCGGCACAACGGCCGGAACTTGCCGGACGATTCGTACCGGCATGCTTTGTGCAGGGTATAAGCGGATTGATTTTAAGACATAGATGCGGTGGGTGTATCCATTCATTATGGTTGTTCATTTAACGGAAGACATGATTAAAAAAGCGTTCTCTCTCGCGGTGTTTCAGCGAGGCTATCACTATTATACGGGAGGGCATGTCCACAACCTTTATTTTGACCGGGGTTCGGACTGCTTCATCGGAGAGATTGACGGCGAAGAGACATGCACGGTTCGCATCCACTTCACCGGCAATGTCTTTGATTGCTCCTGCAGCTGCCAGGCAGTCTCCGGACTCACGTCCCCCTGTCAGCACGCGGCGGCTCTTTTATTGGAGTTATATGAATACGCTCAGACAGGCAGACGCGTCCCAAACCAGCGGACGACCTCCCTTGAGGAGGTGGCGGCAAATGATCGTATCATTCACCAGACGGATTCTGAGCGGCAGCGCCGTGAAGAAGCTTTAGCCGGCCGGTTGATTGACGCCTACGTCCAGTTGCAGCAGGAGGATCAGCTTAACTTGGCGGGTGCGCAACGGGAGACGTTGCAAGTCGAATGGACGCTGCGGCTGCGTGACGGCTGGCTTATGCTGAGCATGCGCTGCGGGGCAGATCGCCTGTATGTCGTGCAGTCGGTGCAGTGCTTTGTCAGAGCGGTACTGAGGAGCCAGCCGTATCACTTCACAGACAAGTTCTCTTTTTACCCGTCGGAACACGACATCACGCCGGCAGACAGAGCTGTGATGGAACTGCTTGATCGGCAACTGACTGACGACTATTACGCCGACGTTCAGCATGTTTATATGGGGGCCCGTTCGCTCACCCATCAACGCCAATTTTTCGTTGCACCGATCCTGTTTACCGAATTGCTAAAGAGACTGCGGACGTGCCAGCTATGCTTTGATGATCATCAGAGAGAGCCGGTTCGCCTCACTGATCAGACGGATAAGGTGCCGTTTGCTTTTCACTTGGGCGAGCGTGCCGACGGCCGATATGAAGTTGACCTGTCTGACTTATGCAAGGCAAACGTTTTAACACACTATGGCTATATCCTAAAGGGCAATGCGTTGTACCGGCTCTCACCGGCGCAGAAGAAGCTTGTTGAGCCGCTGTATGTCCTTCTCCGCCAGTCGGGATCGGCGTCGCTGCTGATCGGGAAGCGGCAGATCGAGCCCTTTCTGTCGACGGTCGCGCCCGAACTCCGGCAAGTCGGTGACCTGAACATTGCGGAACAAGTGTCGGCGCGCATGACCGCACATCCTTTGCACGCCAAGGTACTGGTTGACAGGGAAGCGGACGATCTGAGCGTCCAATTGGAATATCATTACGGACAGACGGTCGTGAAGCCGTTTGAGCAAGGGCAGGACGCCCGGAAGACCGGTGATCAGATCGTCGTGCGTGATGCTCAAAAGGAACAGCAGATTATGGAGCTGCTCGAATCGGCGTCGCTGCATGTCAGCGGGCGCCGCGTCTATGCGAGCGGAGAAGAAGCGATATATAGCTTTCTGTTTGTCACGCTGCCTCAGCTGGACGAACTGGCGGACGTGCTGCTGACGAATCCTGTTCGCACTCTGATGTTGCCGGAGCAGAACGCCCCATTTGCGGCCATTGAAGTGGATGCCGGTCATCACTGGCTGGATGTTCATTTTCAGCTGGACGGCATTGAAGAAGCGGACATTCAGCAGGTTCTCCGCGCGCTTGTTGAGAAGAAGCGTTATTACCGATTGCCGGGCGGGACGTTTGTGCCGCTTGAGGATCACCGGTTTGTGCCGATCAGGACATTGCTTGCGGAGTTGCCCGTCTCCAAAGGGGAACTCGAACGTAATCAGCTGCACCTGCCGCTCTATCGCGGCGGACAAATTGCGGCGATCCTCGGTGAGACGCATGCCGGTGTCGGATTCGGCAAGCATTTTCGCCGCTTTTTGAACCGATTGACGAATCCGGAGTTGATTGAATTTGAACTGCCGGCCGCGCTTCGTGCACAGCTCAGGGATTACCAGCACTACGGTTATCAGTGGTTGAAGACGCTCGGCCATTATGGCCTCGGCGGCGTACTGGCTGATGAGATGGGCCTTGGTAAGACGGTGCAAAGCATTGCTTTTTTGCTCTCAGAAAAAGAAGAGCATCCGGCCGGCGAACCCGCGCTGATCGTCACACCGGCTTCACTGATCTATAACTGGAAGAACGAGCTGGCCAAGTTTGCTCCAGGTCTGCAAGCCGCGGTTGTCTCCGGCACGGTTGAGGACCGGCAAGTGCAAGTTCGGGACGGGCGGCGCGGCGATATATGGATCACGTCGTATCAGACGCTGCGGCAAGACATCGATGCTTACGGTGTGCAGACGTTCAGTACACTCATTTTAGACGAAGCGCAGATGATTAAGAATTTTAATACGAAGACGGCCAAATCCGTCCGCCGGATCAAGGCCCGCAATCGCTTTGCACTCAGCGGCACACCGATTGAGAATTCAATCAATGAACTGTGGTCCATCTTTCAGACCATCTTGCCCGGCTTTTTTCCTGGACTCACTGACTTTAAGAAGCTGACCAATGAGAAGCTGGCGCAGATGATTCGACCGTTCCTGCTTCGCCGGCTGAAGAAAGACGTCCTGGCAGAGTTGCCGGACAAGATTGAAACCGTTCAGACGTCTGAACTGACGCAGGGGCAGAAAGCGATCTACATGGCCTATCTCAGACGGATTCAGCAGGAGACGAGGGAAGCGCTGGCCAAAGACGGATTTGAGAAAAGCCGCATCAAAATTCTCACCGGACTGACGCGCCTGCGCCAGATTTGCTGCCATCCGGCACTGTTTGTCGAGGCGTATGACGGACAGTCCGGGAAACTTGAGCAGCTGCGCGAGACATTATCCGACTATATGGAAAGTGGACGTCGTATACTCGTTTTTTCCCAGTTCACAAGTATGCTGGCACTGATTCGCCAAATGTTGGATGAAGAGGGCATCGCCTATTTCTATCTGGATGGGCAGACGCCTTCAAAGACGCGTATCGATCTTGTCGATCAATTCAATGAGGGGGCAAGTGCTGTCTTTCTCATTTCATTAAGGGCCGGCAATACGGGACTTAACTTGACCGGGGCGGATACCGTCATTCTCTACGACTTGTGGTGGAATCCGGCGGTCGAAGATCAGGCCGTCGGCCGAGCGCATCGGATTGGCCAGCGGCATGTCGTCCAAGTCGTCCGGCTCATTACCGAAGGAACGATTGAAGAAAAGATTTATGACTTGCAGCAGAAGAAGCGCGACTTGATTGAAACGGTTGTCGAGTCCGGTGATCAAGCCCTGGCACGGTTATCTGAGGAGGACATTAAGGCGATTCTCAGCCTCTGAGCAGCCGGATGGGGAAAGTGCGGCGGCTGCTCAGTGTCCTGAGGAAGGCCCTAAGAACATGTGTGACCGAAAAAAGACTGGGCACAATCTGTTGTGCTCAGTCTTTGTCAGTCCGTTTTTCTTTTCATGCCCTGCGCAGGGCGCGCTCAAAGCGGATGTGACGCGTCTAAGACTTGCTGCTCGGACTGTCGATCGAGGTTGTAGAGATGGTAGAAGTAGCCGTGGCGGCTAAGCAGCTCGTCGAATGTTCCGTGCTCGGCAACCACGCCGTCCCGGATGGCGAGAATGCCGTCATAGCGCGCCAGCAGCTTGGGCGTGAGCTTATGAGTAATGAGCAGCGCGGTGATGTTCGGTCTCCTCAAGATGGTGTCTTCAATTTGAAAAGCCGTCAGGTTGTCTAGGCCGGAGGTGGCCTCATCGAGCAGCAGCAGCGGCGTCTCGCGCAGAAACGCGCGCGCGATGGCAATCCGCTGGCGCTCGCCGCCTGAGAAGTTCTTGCCGTTCTCGTCCACCGGCGCGTCCAGTCCGTTCGCGAAGCGGGCGATAAACGCCGAGAGCCCGGCGTCCGCTGCGGCGCGCTGAATGTCCTCATCTGAAAAAGCATCGAACAACGTGATATTATGGCGCAGCGAGTCGGTGAAAAGGACGATGTTCTGATGAATCATCGCAGCCTGCTTGTACAAGCTCGCTTTGTCGACCGCGCGCGCGTCCTGCCCGGCAAAGGTAATTTGGCCGCTGTAGTCATCATAATACTGCATGAGCAGCTTCATCATCGTCGATTTTCCGCAGCCCGTGGCCCCGACGATCGCATACTTCTTTCCTGTCTCAAAGGTGAAGTAGAGTCCCTTGAGTACGGGTTTGCCGGTCTGATAGCCGAAGCTGATGTCTTTGAGCGCGATCGGCGTGGCGCGCTGCAGCTGCACGCGCGCCTTGGCCGGCTGCGCAGCCATGTCAAAGACGCCGCTCATGCGCGTCTTGATGGCGCGCACACTTTTAAGGCTCGTCGTGCCGAGCGCGATCTGCTGAAGCGGATTGACAAAGTAATTCGTCAGCTGAATGCCGGCCATCATCAGGCCGATGCTGATCTGCCTGCTCAGCACGAGCCACGTCAGAAAGAGCATCGTGGCGATGAATGAAAATTCGCCGATGAATGTAACCACGCCGCTGTAATAAGCGGTTAATTTGCGCAGACTCAGAAAGCTGCCTTCCACGCGGGCATTGTCCGCCGCAAAGTGATGCAGCAGATGCCGCTCGGCACCAAAGCTTTTCACGACTTCAAGTCCGGCAAAGGCATCTTTAAGGCCGATGGTATATGCTTCCTGCGCTTCACTGACCGTCTTTTGCGAGCGGATCAGCGGCTGGCCGAACAGCATCGGCGGGAAGAGCGGCAGCGCGTTGACGACGATGGCGAACAGCGCGGCCCACACATTCAGCGCGAACATGCCGCCGGCGGCGAACACGTAGAGCACGCCGGCTTTAATAATCGTTGCGATCGTCAAAAAATAGTTGAGCTCCAGCTGTTTCGTATCATTATTGAGAATCGAGATGTATGTGGCGCTGTGCTTAGCGTTAAATGTGTTCAAGTCGCTGCCGACGATGGCATGAAACAAATCCGCCTTCACGGCCAGATTGCAGCGCCGGATCCAGTAAGCACGGGTGAATTCGAACAAAAATTGAGTGAGTGCCAGGCCGATGGTAACGCCCGCTCCGAGGCCCATGAGCCCCAGCAGGGCATGCATATTCAATGCGACAGCGGCGTCCATCATTTTACTAAATAAGAAAGCCATTAATAATTTCATGCACGCGTCCAGTGCACAGGCGACGATAAAAAAACATAAGCTCCATTTGTGTGCAAACAGATAGCGATGGATGAGCGTTCACCCTCTCTCGTTTAAAGAAAGCACACAGGCAGCGGCAGAGCGCGACCTGTGTTACCCGCCGCTTGTAATGGCTTCATACATGAACGTTATAGGTCCACTGCCGATCAATGTCAATATTTTTTTATATATTGCCATAATTTCGAAATGAACAGCCGTGATCAAGTGTTCAACACACAAATGGGCTCAAAGGAAGTGACGGATTCAGTTCGCAAAGGGGACGGTTTGATCACAATCGAGTGGCAAAAGATGAGACATGTGCAAGAAAAAGCTGTCTCATACTGACGGTGATGCAGAGGATAAGTCCTATTCAGAGCGGTACGGCGGCGGCACAAGTGAAATTAGAAAAACTTGGCTCTGCCACGTCCTTTGAACAAGGGCAGAGGCTTAGCTTTTTCTTAGACTTGGTTCCGCTGAAATCTATATACTTCTTAAACGTATTAGAAAAACTTGGCTCTGCCACGTCCCTTGGGGACGACGGCAGAGGCTTAGCTTTTTCTTAGACTTGGTTCCGCTGAAATCTATAAACGTTCTTAACGTATAAAAGGATGGCAGCACTGTCTGCTGCCATCGGTCAGCCATCGGCAGCGATAATGGCCGCAGCGGTTTCATCTGTTGTGACAAGGACATTCAGATAACCGCCTTTCAGGGCGCCGCGGATGCCATTGACTTTTTCCAACGATTCGGCAATGCCGATGGCGTAGCGGAGCCGCTTGAGTCGCTCAAGCGGCATAGCGATCGTGCGCTCGGACAGATAGGTCGAAATGATTCGCCCGTTGCTGTCAAAAAATTGCGAGCAGATATCACCGCAAACCCCTTGCTGCTTGAGGCGCTGAATGGCATTCTCTCCGTAAAAAGCACGCCATGTGGAGCGCCCGGCTATTTCGGTTGAACCAATGCCGAAGACAGCCACGCTGATCTGCTGCCACATCTGCTCAATGTCCTGATAATAGTCGGTTTGAAGAATGGCCTCACGCATCGCCGGGCGTTCGACGATCGCCGGGAAGTCAATCATCAGCGATTGTCCGGCGAATTTGCGTGCGGCTTCATAGCAGATCGTATTGACGTGGTAGTCGCTGCTAATCCTGTTAGCCGGCCCGCCGAGCAGCGGTACACAAGCCATGTTGCGCCGCTCTGTCGTTACATCCAGTGCACGGATGACTTCGGCAAGCGTACTGCCCCATGAGAAGCCAATCACATCATTGTCTTCTGCAATCTGGTTCAGCAGCCGTGCGCACGCCCGACCGATGAGGGCAAGCTTGATTTCTCGGGGTTGAAGCGGGTCGACAGCGACGACAGTCGCCTGTTTCAATCCGTATTTTTCCTTCATCTGCTGCTCAAGTGTCAGATCGTTCAGATCAGCGTTAATTGTAATTTTGACAAGCCCAAGTTCGCGCGTCTTTTTCAGTATGCGGCTGACAGTACTTCGGTTAATACCGGTTTGCTTGGCGATTTGGCTCTGCGTCAAATCCTGATCATAGTACATCTGGGCCATGCGAATATATAAGTCTTTTGTTGCTGCATCCATCAGATCGTCCTCCACATTTGAATCTTATGTGAACAATTGTGCAATTGTTATTTATTATAAAGGAAAAGCAAACGACTGAAAAGCAATGACGATAAAGGCGTGTGAGTGCCGCGCGGCAACGGATCCTCTTTGCTGCGGGACGAAAGTTAAGGAGGAGAGTCGCGGCATGCATTCAGCGGGAATGGCAGACAGTGGCTCAAATAGACAGGGAATAGCGGGGTGGAGTAAATGAGAGATAGGCTTTGCGGGTACTGAACATCAAATGAATGGCATCTTGATCATTTGCTTTTTATTCTGCGTTAAGGACGTCCAAAGATCCCGACGGAACGGAGTCTAAGAAAAACTAAGGCTCCGCTGTCGTCCAGGGGACTTGGCCTCGCTAAGTTTTTCTAATACGTTTAAGATAGATTAAAGACGTCAGCGGGACTAAGTATAAG
>JBDNZQ010000008.1:62226-82085 GCA_047722915.1 Sporolactobacillus sp. | reverse complement strand
AAAAACTAAGGCTCCGTCGTCGTCCAGGGGACTTGGCCTCGCTAAGTTTTTCTAATACGTTTAAGACAGATTAAAGACGTCAGCGGGACTAAGTATAAGAAAAACTAAGGCTCCGTCGTCGTCCAGGGGACTTGGCCTCGCTAAGTTTTTCTAAAAAAATTTGGTAAGCGTGCTTATGTCGTTCCCCGATGCACGATTGAAACAGGTAACAAATGGTAGGCGTCAGCAGCGGTTAATTTCTCCCCGTTCATCAGACGGATCAAAAGACTGCTTGAGGAATAGGCTAGTTGTTCAACATCCTGCTTGACTGATGAAAGTGGCGGTGAACAATATAAGGAGATTGGATCATTGTCAAATCCAATAATTTTAACATCCTCAGGTATTTTTGCGGCAATTAACTTGACCGCCTGCATGGCACCGATAGCCAGACGATCATTAATGGCAAAGATGCCGTCACATGTTTGAGCGTTATGCAAGAAATCAAGCATTTTTTCAGTGGCTCGTTTGGTGGTTGTGTGTGCGCCGTCAACATGAATTAGGAAATTGGGATCGTATGACAAATGGTATTGAAACAATGCTTTTTTATAACCGGCTAAGCGCTCGCGAGAAGAATACAAATTCTCATGGCTCGTGACGAGTGCAATGTGCTTGCAGCCTCTTAAAATTAGTGCCTCAGTGGCGAGAAACCCTCCGCAGCAGTGGTCTGAACTAATAAAAGCAACATTTTTCCCGTCTCTTGGTTTGCGGTCAATATAGACAACCGGTGCGCAAGTTTGAATAATACCGGGATCGAACGCTTGATCACCTGATATGACCAGTAAACCGTCGACCATTTTTCCTTCGAGAATTCGGAGATAGGTTGTTTCTTTTTGCACATTCCGATCGGTATTGCATATAATCACTGAATACCCGTTTGTATAAAGATAAGTTTCAATTTTTTTGACGACAGCCGAAAAAAAGGCGTTGCTGATGTCGGGGACGAGAACGCCGATCGTATACGACTTGTTCATTCTTAAACTTTTGGCAACATAGTTCATGCCGTAGTCATTCTCTTTCATGACTTGCAGCACACGTCGACGCGTCTCTTCGGAGAAGCGCCCGTTGTTATTAATGACACGCGATACGGTTGCTACGGAAACGCCGCTTAATTCGGCAATGCGCTTAATGGACACTTTATTTGTACTCAAAAACCTGTTCACCTCGATGAAATAGAATGATTCAGGATACCGAATGAAAAAAGTGACTAAATAATGGTGTTGATCGCGGATCGGATATGGGTATCATTGCCTGTGCTGCTTACTTTTTCAAATGTATCAGCCATTGTTGGAGTGATTTGCCGGGCTGGCTTGTGCAACAAAAAGTATTGAAAACCAAATGGTTGCTGTTGCCTTTGCTGGCTCTGTTTATAAAGCGTGTTAACTCACCCAACCTTTTTTCTGATAGCAGGCATCGTCAAGTTTGGTCGACAACGACCATGTGAGCCATTCGGTATAATGCATGAACGGACTGTCTTGACAGCGTGTTCAATCATTCCATCTTTTAGTATAAACGATCTATTGTATAAATGAGTAGTGCGTTGTCTGATGGACACAAGGCAAGGCAAGGCAAGGCAAGGCAAGGCAAGGCAAGGCAAGTCTTACTTGATAGTCTTGCTTTTATGAAAAAGTTGCAAAAAATCCTGAAGATCACGCCTTCAAACGATAGAATGTTGCTTTGCTGTTTGATGACAAAAGCAAGGGCAACCTAACGTTCTGTAGCCAAAGTCATGTATACAGTCTTTGCGGGAGGTCTATGTTAAGCAGCTTCGACTGCCTTAGATGAGTGTCCCAACAAAAGCTTTTAACTAACAGGATGTAGCAACATATTATTGTGAAAAAAAGCGACGCCCGTAAGCGCCGCTTCAAAAAAATGATGATGAATGAATCTATTCCGTAAGTGCTTCCATGACGAGCGTGCCGTGTGAAAGCGGACCTTTATTTAAAAGCTGGACATCTCTATATTGTTTTGTATTTGTAACGATGACGGGCGTTTCAAGACTGTAACCGGCTTGCTGAATGGCGGCTCGATCAAAAGAAATGAGTAATTGTCCTTCCTTCACTCGGTCACCCTGCTTCACATGGCTGGTGAAATACTTCCCTTGAAGTTTAATCGTATCAATACCGATGTGGATCATGACCTCTGCGCCTCCCACTGACGTCAAACCGATGGCGTGATTGGAAGGGAAAATCATATTTACTGTCCCATCAAAAGGGGCATAGACTGATCCGTTCTTTGGATCAATGAGAAAACCTGTACCCATGCTGCCGTCAGCAAATGCCGGATCGGAGCTGTCCGATAAGGCACGAGTATTTCCACTGATCGGCAGACGAATGAACTGTTGCTTGAGCGCAATATCGGGGCGCCCGCTTGTTTCTGCTTCTGTCGGTTCGTTTATACCAAGCAGAAAAGTGGCGACGGCGCCGACAACAAAGCAGATCGTCAAACCGATGGCATAATACATAAAGGTCGAACCGACAAATGCGGGAAGCGTTGTCAATCCGCCGAAAACAAAGGCAAACGCTTTTGTCTGCATCCCGCCCATAAAGGCTCCGCCAGCGGCGCCACCGATGATAGCGCCAATCAGTGGGCGTTTAAAGCGCACGGCTACGCCGTATATTGCCGGTTCCGTAATGCCGGCAAAAAAGATTGACAATAACGCTGAAATCGTGTAAGATTTCGTTTTCTTGTCTTTTGTTTTTAGAAATGTTCCGAATGTGGCACCGGCCATGCCAAAATTGGCGGCACCTGTGAGGGGAACAATTTTGTCAAAGCCGAGTGTACTAATGTCAGTAATCATAATCGGGTTGACTGCCCATTGGAGACCGAAAATAACAAACACATTCCAAATTCCTCCGATTAATGCACCGGCTATCCATCCATTTGACTGAATCAGCCAATTGATTACAAATGCAATACCCTCACCCGTGTAAACACCAAAGGGTCCAAATAGCCCCGCTGTTACCGGAACCATTAAAAAGAGGGAGATCAGAGGGATAAACAAGAGCTGCAAGCTCTCAGCAATGTAGCGTTTTAAAAATTTTTCAAGATAAGATTGGCACCAAATAGCTAGGATAGCTGGAATGACCGTTGACGTGTATGTCATCGTTACAATCGGAATACCGAGAAAATGCGTAATGACGCCATTGCCGTGAGTTCCCATTATGTTTGTAAATTCAGGCATAATGAGCGCGCCCATAATAGCTACAGATACATACAGGTTAGCGCCAAAACGCTTGGCTGTCGTAAAAGCCAGAAGTACGGGTAGAAAATAGAATACAGCAGTCGATGCGGCAGTTAAAATGTGATAGGTACCCGACGTATTAGACAGCCAGCCGAGCTGTACAGATAAGAGTACAAGGCCGCGCAATACACCTGACCCAGCGAGCAGGGGTAGTAGCGGAGTGAAAATTCCGGCAATCGTATCAAAAATCTTTGTTAGCATGTTGCCGCTGGCAGCACTTGAATGTGCGGATGAATCGGCAAGCCCAGTACCAAGAATGAGGTCGTTATACACGCTCTCGACATTAGGACCAATGACAACTTGAAATTGTCCGCCCTTTTCAACGATGCTTAGTACGTCTTTAAGGTCTCTTAGAGCCTGCCGTTGCGGTTTGCTGTTATCAATCAACGTCATGCGCAGACGTGTCGCACAGTGCGTGATACTGTTGATATTGGACTCTCCACCGAGGAGATTTAATATTTGTTTTCCAAGATTGTTAGGCATGTTTATCATTCCTTTCATTATTTTTTTGTTCGTTCTCAATGTCGCATAACATAGCAACTCGTCGTGCGTGGCGTCCTTCAGCAGGTTTGGCGTTAAGCCAGGCATTAACGATCATCTTAGCGAGTTCTGAGCCTACGACTCTGGAACCGAAGGCGAGAACATTTGTATGATTGTGTTCTCGTGAGAGTTGTGCGCTGTAAGGTTCACTGCACACGACTGCGCGGATGCCATTAATTTTATTAGCAGCCAAAGAGATACCCACACCCGTGCCGCATATCACAATTCCGAGAGCAGCTTTTCCTGAGGCAACAAGCAACCCGACAGCTTTTCCGTATATCGGATAATCGGTTCGTTCTGCTGAATCGGTTCCGACGTCAATCACTTGACAGCCACGTTCTTGAAGAAGTTCAATGATTGCCGGTTTCAATAAGTAGCCGACGTGATCGCAACCAATCGCAATAATCATTAACACTCAGCCTCCTGACACCGATGTAGGTTAGCAATAATCGTAGAGTAAGGCAGATTTTTTTGAAAAAGGGCAGATGTTCCAAGGATAAACCCGTCGACGCCGATGTTACTCAACTGCTGAATGCGCGCGGGAGATAGAGCGCCGTCAGCAACAACTTTAAAAGAATACATCTTTTTTAATGTTTGGAGTTTTTTAATTTTGTCATTGACAAATTCAAGATATGTTTGTCCGGAAAATCCTGGGGTGACGGTCATTATTAATGCATAGTCGGCGATTTTGAGCAATTCCGAAACGGTTTCAATGGATGTTCCCGGACTGATGGCAACCCCGGTTTCCAGACCTTTTTCAGCAATCTGACGTAGCACGCGAATCGGGTCTGAAGTTGTTTCTGGATGAATATTTATTCGGTTTGCACCCAGTGCAAAGAAAAGATCAACATAATTCTCAGGGTGATTAATCATTAAATGGACATCCAATACCTGATCCGTATTTTTTGATATGGCCAACATATCTTCTGGACTCATTCCAAAGTTAGGAACAAATGTGCCGTCCATGATGTCGATGTGTAATCCAGCAATGTCGGTGGCAGACAATTGTACAGTTTCTTCAGCTAAATTGGAGAAATCAGCACACATCATTGATGGATAAAAGGCCTTTTTTTTTGCCAAGGTTTAAATCCTCCTTTTAGAGTAAACGATTACTCAATGAGATTTTGTAGCTTTCATTAGGTCATAAAAAGGGACTGCGCAAAACGTCTGTAATTATTAAACAATATTCATTGAAAAAGAAGTATAAAAGGTAAAATAGACTGTTAAACAAAGGTGAGTAAACGTTTTCTCAACAAAATTAATTTTAACGCAAGTTTCCATGAATGTAAAGGCTTTCTTTTTCTGCTTTTGGGGAACGTTGGATACAAGTGAAAGTGAGGATTACAGGGCGATATCAACTATCTTCTTCTATTCAAAAAGTCCCGCATAACGAGATGCGCTATGCGGGAGAAAGTACAGAACGGTGTTTTTCAATCAGTCAAACATGCGATATATCGGCCTTATTTCTGAATGTTCTTGAATGCCGCGGTTTGCTCGCGAATGCCCTTCTCGGCGGCGAACCGCTCAATGCTTGACGCGCCGAAGAAGCCGTCAATCCCAGTGACGCGCTCAATAATGTAGGCAGCATCAGCTGGTTCGGCAATCGGTCCGCCGTGGCAGATAACGAACAGATCAGGATTCACCGCATGACCGGCATCGGCGATAGCCTGCACGCGCTGCACGCAGTCGTCCAGTGTCAGCGCCGTCTTTGCACCGATCGTTCCCTTTGTTGTTAGTCCCATGTGTGCGACGAGCAGATCGGCGCCGGCTTTGGCCATTTTTTTGGCTTGCTGCTCATCGAAGACATAGGGGGTGCTCAGTAAGTCGAGTGCATGGGCTTGACGGATCATGTCAACTTCCAAATCGTAACTCATCCCGGTTTCCTCAAGGTTGGCCCGAAAAGTCCCGTCAATGAGACCGACCGTCGGAAAGTTTTGTACACCGCTGAAACCTTGTTCTTTCAATTGCTTTAAAAAAACATCCATCATCCGAAAAGGATCAGTGCCGCATACGCCGGCAAGAACGGGGGTGTGCCGCACGACAGGCAATACCTCATTTCCCATGTCCTGGACGATGGCATTCGCATCGCCGTATGACAGCAGTCCGGCCAGTGATCCACGGCCTGCCATCCGGAAACGTCCGGAATTGTAGATCACAAGCAGATCAGCTCCGCCGGCCTCACTGCTTTTTGCGGTAATGCCGGTCCCCGCCCCGACCCCGAGTAAGATCTTGCCTTCACTGCGCCGCTTTGAGAATTGTTCAAGAATGCTTTGACGTGAAATAGTCATGATCAATCATCCTCCTATTAATAAATTTTGAACTGAACAGTCAATTGCCTTCGCTTTTGAATTGACACGAGTGATCAAGGGCGCGAACCGTGTGCTTATTCAGTGAATGCTGCGTGTGCGAGATGCCGGATATGTCTGTTTTAGAATCACAAAGAAGTCGCTTGGCAGTCGTCCCTTGGCGGTGCGGCACATAGCGGCGCTCGTGTTTGCGCATCGATCAGGTCAAGTAATGTCTGAGCTGCCGCCTCTGCAAATGAAGGGTCATTCATGTGTTCATCTCTGTCGATCACTTCAATGTTTTCAGCATTGACGAGGGCATGCAGTGTGTCGAATAACTTTTGGTCTTCGGCCGGGCCGTAGAAAGGCTGACCTGGCGCGTCGATGCCTGAGAGGCCCTTTTTCGGCAGCAGGAGAGCTGCTGTACCGGGCTGTGCGTGATTCAGTTTGTCAGCGATGACAGCGCCGAGTTGTTCATTCTCGGCAAGGTTTGTACGCATAAGTGTTGTGGTCGGATTGTGACGGTACAGCTGCCGGTCGCGGTATTTTTCGGGAACCATTTCATATGGGCCAAAGTTAACCATATCCAGGGCTCCGACGGACACGACTTGCGGAATGCCCCGTCTCGCCGCAGCTTCCAAACGATGCGCTCCTGCGGCGAGGATACCGCCGGCAAGCTGATCGGCCCACTCCGTCGTTGTCATGTCGAGTACGCCGCTGATGAGGCCGCTATTAATAAGATGTTCGAGTGTGCGGCCGCCAATGCCGGTGGCGTGAAAAACAAGCACTTCATAACCGCGTTTCTCTAAGAAATCCTTTGCGACTTGAATGCAGGGCGTTGTCAGACCGAACATCGTCGCGCCGATCAGCGGTTTTTGGTCTGATTGTTCCGGATGATAACATTTGACCATACCGGTGACGGCAAAGACGGCTCGCGCAAAGACGCGTGTGGATATGCTGTTCAGACCGGCAACATCGACGATCGATGGGATCATGATGATGTCGCTGATACCGATGTAGGGCTCGGTATTGCCGGAAGCGACGGTGGAGACGATGACTTTGGGAACATGCAGCGGAAGTGCCCGCATGCCGGGAGCAACCATCGACGTTCCTCCCGTACCCCCAAGCGAAAGAATGCCGTCAAATTTTCCCTGAGCATAAAGCTGCGGCAGAAGCTTTTCCATGCCCTTAGACAGGGCGGCTGTCGCACGGCCACGATCTTTCTTAGCTGAGAGCGCTTCGATATCTTCGCCGGCTGCCGCTGCGACTTCGCGATTGGATACGTTTGGATCAAACACTGGATCGAACACGCCGGTATGGATCGTGAACGTTTTGAACCCCAGTGACTCAATCAGAGATTTGACGTAGGCAAACTCATGTCCCTTTGAGTCGAGGGTGCCGGCCAGTGCAATCGTTTGAACCATAGAATGGTCCCTCCCCATTATCGGTTTCTAAGAAAGCGTTATCATTTGTTTGCAAGAAAAGAATAACCCCTGACGGACTGGAGAGTAATGTGCTCATGTTTGCTTATTTTGTGTTTATGTTTGATTGCAAAAATTTCTTTGGTGAAGCTCCGATACGCTTTTTGAATATTTTGCTGAATTGATATACATCGGGGTAGCCGACAGCGGCGGCAATCTGACTGACTGAGAATCGGCATGAATGAAGCATTTTAATGGCCTGCTTTAAGCGATAGTTGATCAGATAATCGCTAAAGGTGAAGCCGGTACGCTGCTTAAAAAGGGTACTGAGGTAAGCTCGGGAGAGGCAGAGTACCAATGCTAGGTCTTGAAGAGTAATAGGCTCCATGTAATGATGGTGGATATAATCGATTAAAAAAGTAATGTAGTCGCTTGGTGCCGACGGTCCGGCAAGCAGTTGATTGACCTCGCTCTGATAGTGATCATCTGCCGGTAATTTAAAAGACTGAATGGAGTTGAGCAGTGCGTGCTCGGCGGGAATACGTTCAAAAGCTGATCCGCCAATGTAGCCGTCCAATTCGGAATCAGCATACATGAATTGCAGATCGGCAGGGTGATTGACCGGGCCTCCGTAAATCATCTTTATGCAGGTCGTTGTGCAATCAGCGAAGACCGTGTCGGCCAGCTCTTTTGCATGTTTCAGCGAAAGCAGTTTTTTAGCGCCAAGAGCACCACCGCCTGTCAAGCCAAGATGCAGGCAGAGAATGTCGGCACCGGCAGCCGCCATCTCTTGAGCTTGCGAGTGGTTGAAGATAAAGGCAACGGTCATCATGCCAAGCATATGAGCGATACGAATAGCGTGCACTTCACGGGTGTAACTGATGCCTGACGCTTCTATGGCCTCACGGAAAGAGCCGTCAATCAATCCGACAGATGGAAAATTATTGATGCCTGCAAATCCGGCAGTGTGTATTTGTTCAAGGTAATCTTCGAGTGTGAGTGTGGGATCATTGCTGTCCAGCCCGAAAAAAACGGGCAGTCCTCCTGAAGCGCTCAGCAATTCGCGGGTTGCAAATTGCATGGTTAGAGCGTTGCTGTTTGCATAGGGAAGGAAACCGGCAAGAGAGCCAAAGCCCATTTGGCGGAACCGTCCGGCGCTGAGCGCCAAAATAAAGTCCGCTCCGCCAAGCTTTGCACATCTGGCGGTCAATCCTGACCCTGCGGCTACGCCGACGAGCCGGCGGTTGTGCGATCGGTCACTCTTCCATTTGTCCAGCCATTCGCAAGAGGTGGGCATAATCTCGCATCCTTGATAATGTAAACGTTATCTATAACTCTAGTTTAACATAAAAGCAGCGACATTCGTGCCGGATAAGGTGTTCTGGAGCTGATCGACAGACGAGTCAGACGGCGATCAGAATCGATCACTGAGCAGCGTTCCTCGATGAATGGCTCTGGCTTAGAAGAATTTGGCGAAGGCACAGCTTTAGCTTGTCTTATACGTAGTCCTGCCTGCGTTTTTATACGGTCACAAACGTACAAAAAAGAATGCCGGAACATTTATAAAAATTCGGGCATTCCATGTGACTGATGTTTGATAATAGTCAAGCGCTTTGTTTATCCAATGCCATAGTGAAAACGGAGCGACAGCTCATGCATCGTTGCTTTTGAGAGCATGGCGTTGCCGGCAATTATAGTTTGATGCCGGCTTCAACATCTTTAATAAATCCAATCACAGCCGGAAAGTAGTGATCGGGGTCATCCCACATTGAAAAATGACTGCCGTTCGGGCAAATGGACACCCGTGAATGCGGGATAATGTCGCCCATTTTTCTAATGACAGCGGGATTCATGCTGTCATATGTTGCTCCCATCAGCAAAGTCGGCATTTTCAGCGTTGGCAGCTGGTCGCGTACATTCCAATCGCCGAGGCTGCCGACAATCGTGAATTCGTTTGGCCCTTGAAGGGTCATATAGACTTGAGGGTTCAGATGCTGGAACGTGCGGTTCACCGCATCGGGCCACGGGACTTTCCGGCACATGCATTGCTCATAAAGCTTCATGCACAGTGCTTCGTATTCAGGTGCGCTGAAATCGTTCTTTGCTTCGTAGCGCTTCATGATGGCGATGTCTTCAGCGGGCAGTTGGTTGCGCAGTTGATTGATATAGATGGCATAGTCATCCATGTTATCGACCATGTTGGAAATGATCAGTCCTTTGAGCGCCTGGCCATAACGGAACCCGTATTCCATGGCCAGAATGCCGCCCCACGACTGTCCGAGCAGATAGAAATTGTCGAGGCCCAGCTTTGTCCGGACGGTCTCGATTTCGCTGCAAAAACGCTCAATAGTCCACAAGTCGGCATCGTCGGGTTGATCGGAAAAATACGAGCCGAGCTGATCGTAGAAATAGATTTCCATTCCCGCAGGCGGGAGGGCGTCTTCGAAAGGTTCAAGGTATTCATGTGTCATACCGGGTCCGCCGTGCAGCAGCAGCACTTTGATCGGGCTGTCGCCGACCTTTCGCGTCCAAACATGAAATCCACCGTCAATTTCAATGACATGAGAGCCTTCCTTAACCATTTGTTGTCCCCCTTATATGTCTTCAGCTATGCTGATATCTTTATGTGATACTTTCAGAACAACGGCATAGATGATGCCGATAACGAGCCACGACAGTCCGAACAGCTTAGCGTTCATATCAAGTCCGGCCCAGACGGCAATCATAATGATAAAACCGATCGCCGGCATCATCAGATGTGCCCAGTAGGCTTTCGAATGATGCTTGTGGATAAAGTAATTAATGGTTGCCACATGCAGAATGATAAAGGAAGAAATGGCGCCGAAATTGACTAGAGACGTGAGCAACCCGAACTGAGACTGAAAAAAGAGAGTGAGGACGACAGAGAGAATACCGACGAATAATGTGCTGGCATACGGCGTCTTATACTTGGCCGAGACTTTGCTGAACAGGCCGGGTAACTTCTTATCACGTGACATGCTGAACAAGATGCGGGCAATTGCCGTTTGTGACACAAGAGCTGCTGCGATGCCCCATGATATGGCCGTACCGAGGATAGTGAGCGTTTCGAGCCAACTGCCGCCAATGGTATGCGCAATTTGGTAAAAGGCCGTAGCAGGGTCCTTGAAGGCAGCGTAATTAGGTGCGATCATGGATGCTACCCATGTCTGGATGATAAAGATCGCACCGATAATCACAAGTGACCAAAGCGTTGCTTTTCCGACGGCCTTTTTTCCGCCCTTGGATTCTTCTGACAGGGTGGATATGGCATCAAATCCGAGAAACCCGAGCACGGCAATGGAGACGCCGGTCAAGACGGCCTGAAACGAGAAATGAGCACCGTTGAACAACGGCAGGCTTGTAAAAGCGGCGCCGTGTGCATGGTTGAAAACGGCGATTAAACCGATGACGACAAACAGCGCAAGCACGATGAGCTGGAATCCAAGAATCATTTTATTCATTATAGCGGTCATTTCGATACCGCGAATATTGACTGCCGTATTGAACGCAATGAAAAGCAGCAGCCAGACGTAGACGGGGACTTGCGGAATAATTTCATTAATGGCGACGGCGCTGCCAACGTAGAGCAGTGCCGGAACAAACAAATAATCCAGCAGAATGAGCCAGCCGGCAATAAAACCGGCCGATTCGTTAATGCCGATGCGCGCGTAAGAATAGACAGAGCCGGCAACGGGAATGGCCTGTGACATCTGTGCGTAACTATTGGCAGTGAAGATCATACCGATTAGGCCAATCAAGTAAGCCAGAACAATCATGCCGTTCGAAGCGGTCACAATCCCGCCGTACAGGCCGAAAGGAGCAACGGGAACCATGAAGATCAGGCCATAGACGAGCAAGTCCCCGAGTGTCAGACTGCGTTGCAATTCCTCCTTATAGTTCATTTTTGCCACTTCAGAATCGTTTGCCACTGCGGTCATCATCCTTTGTTTTTTTGAATCAGGCAGCTTTTAACGTGCTTGCTGTTATTGATCTGTGAACATGTGCTTGCCGCGGGCACGCTTTCTCAGACAAGCAAGAGTCTATGGCATGAAAGGCGCGGATTCGATTCGGCAGATCAAAACCAGCACGATAAAAAATAGCCTGCAAACTAAAAAAGATTGAAATAACAGAAAATATTATACCAGGATAAATCGAAAAATGGAGAATTGTGTCAAAAAAATATATCTGTGCAGCAGTGTGATAAAGAAGCATTTAAAGAATGACAACAGTTCGTTTTCACAAGATAAGAGGGCAAAAAAGAGTTTGATGAAGTCGCACGAATGAAAGGCAGAAGTGAAAGTGCACTGGCATCTTGTGAGAGAAGCATGCCGTGCCGGCCCCCGCAGGTTCTAACTTGTCTGAGGAGATGTGCGGCGTCCGCGATTAGCGAAACCGAAGCACGGTTGCCTTAAAGGACCGGCCTGCTTTTTGCCCGGTTTTTCTAATACGTTAAGAACGTCTATCGCTTTCTGCGGGACTAAGAGTAAAAAAAGCTAAGGCTCTGCCGCTATTCGAGGACTTGGCAGAGCCGAGTTGGTCTAAAGCCTTCATCAGCGGTAGGCGTTCTGTGATGCCAAATGAAGCTGATGGACGCTGCCTTCGTGACATTTGTATTGCAGTCATCAATACGGTTCTGAAAACGCTGCAACCGTGTTATGATAGGAGTAATTGATTGGTCTTAAGTCATTGCTTGATCGTGCTATTGTCGCGGAGAGGAGAATCGGTATGCAGCAACCAGCCAATCTGCCCTTTGCCAAACCCTATGAACCGCTTGTTTCCATGCGGTATTGTTCGAAAAAAATTACCATCTACCCGGCTTACTATTTGCAAAAGCTTCCCGGAAGCAGCTCGGACTTATTGCTGCGCCGCGGTGTCGCCGAGCGCTTAATGGCTGTCGCTGAGCGGTTGCCAGGGCGCCAATGCCTCGTCTTGTTTGACGGCTGGCGTTCCCTTAAGACGCAGCGTTATCTCTATGATCGCGCAGTCCGCCATTTTCGTGAGCAGGGGTATGACGAATATCGCATGAAGGAAGTGATGGGCGGATTTGTCGCCTATCCGTCTGGAAATCCTGCCTATCCGCCGCCGCATTATACAGGTGCAGCCGTTGACCTTACGCTCGGAACGTCAAGCGGTTGGCTGAATATGGGAACCGCATTTGATGACTTCACCCCTCGGGCGCACACGAATTACTTTGAGCGTCGGCAGCCCGTTTCGGACGATGAAATTCTTGCTCGCAACAACCGCCGCTTTCTGCGCACAATGATGGAAACCGCCGGATTCACACAAAATCCGGATGAGTGGTGGCATTTCTCATATGGAGATCGTACATGGGCCGAGGCACACCGGTGCCCACCGCTATATGGCGGTATTAATCCCCGTTCGGATCAAGACAGTGGCGCATATAAAACCTGAGCGGCCGGTGTGCCACACCGGCCGCTCAGGTTTTTTTCTATAAGTATCAAGAGAGAAGAAAGACGCAGGCACTTACACGGTTTCAGGGTCTGTATTGTTGCGTTTATTTTCGTTAAGCGCTTCGATTGCGGCCATTTCTTCGCTGCTCAGCGTAAAGTCGAAGATGTCGGCATTGCTTTCAACGTGGGCTTTTTGGGTTGAGCGCGGGATCGTGATGATGCCGTTCTGGACGTTCCAGCGCAGGATGACTTGAGCCGTACTCTTGTGATGGCGCTCGGCCATGGCCGCGATTGCCGGGTGGTTGAGCACACTGCCGGTACCAAGCGGCGAGTAGCCTTCGATTTGAATGTTGCGGGCGCGACAATAGTCGCGCAGCGGTTGCTGCGTCAGCAGCGGATGCAGTTCGACTTGGTCGACAAACGGTACAACGTCCGACACTTCAGCCAGCGCTTCGATGTGGCGCGGATGGAAGTTGCTGACGCCGATGGCGCGCACCCAGCCGTCCCGGTAAAGTTTGACGAGCGCTTTCCATGACTCTTGGAAGCGTCCGCTGATCGGCCAGTGAATCAAATAGAGATCAAGATAGTCAAGGCCGATTTGTTTCAGGCTTGTATCGAATGCTTTCAACGTCGACTCATACCCCTGATCGTCATTCCACAGCTTCGTCGTAATAAACAACCGGTCGCGGTCAATGCCCGAGCGGCGGAGCGCTTCACCGACGCCTTCTTCATTATGGTAGTGTTCAGCTGTGTCAATCATCCGGTAGCCGGCTTCCAGTGCCCATGTCACCGACTGAATGACAGCTTCTCCATTGGCAACATGCCACACGCCGAGACCGATCCCGGGCATGCGGACGCCGTTGCGCAGCGTGAATGTCTCTTGCAACGAGTTGATCATTGACATTTCCCTCCTCGAATTTTAAAGGCAACAAAGGCAATAGCATATTGGCAAACCATTTGAATGCAAAGTGCAGCGGTCACTTACGCGAGAAGCGGATTTACTGAGCTGCCGCAGATTCGCGGCACATCTGGGGCAGTCAAGCCGGAGAGCGGCGTCCCAAAACGATTCAGCGGGTGAACAAATCAACAAAAAAAGCATGTCAGCCGTTGGGAAATGCGCCTTTGCCCGCCAAGTGGGGCTGTGCAGAGACGGGTTGGCAAACAGCAAAAAATAAAACATGAGAAGTGTATATTCTCATGTGAGACTTGAGGTTATCGCACCGTTTCCTGTTTGACGGGACGCATTGCTTTCAATCGAGCGATCTTCTCTTTCTGCTTGCGATCATAGGCGCCGAACAACACCGGATTACCTTTGACACGCACGAGAAAAGCGAGCGCCAAGCTGACGAGCAGCAGAATGATGTTGCTTGAGACGATGGTCAGAACAAAGAGTGTGATTGATACAGCCAGCATGGTGTACCAAAAAGCCTTTTTAATCATGACGCTTCCACTTCCTCCGCTGGTTCCGCTTCTTTCTTATTTTGCCGGTCAATGTCCTTATAGAGCCAGTAGAACATGACGAGCCACACGATGAGTCCAAGGATGGCCCAGATGTTGAACTTGGCGGCAAAAGCGGCCAGAAAGCGGAAATCCGGCGATTCAAAGGTGCTCCAGCTCAGCATGGCGCCATGCGGAATGGAGACCGTGCCGACTGATTTGCCGAGCCGCGTGATGTAGGGTGCAAAGAAAGTGGCGGCATACAAGAACAGCGGCGATGTAATCAGCCCCATGATGATCATGTGGATGATGTTGGCGTTCGTCAGCAGCAGTGCGGCAACAACGAATGACAAGTTGATGATGCCGGCAAAAGGCAGTACGTTGTTGCCCGGCAGCACGATGGCACAGATGAGCAGAATTGGGATGGTAATGATAACGGCGACCCATAGTTCACTGCGTCCGGCGAGAATCGGCCAGTCTAGACCGATGAATACTTCTTTATCCGAGAACTTATTGCGCATAAATTCTGAGATTCCCTCAGAGATTGGGGAGAGAGCCTGAGAAAACAGTTTCGAGATCATCGGGAACAGCACGAGTGCGGCCGCCGCTTTCACCGCTAGCGTGAGTGAACCGGACACACTGTAACCGGCAGAGAAGCCGAGCAGAAGACCGATGATAGCGCCCATGACTTCATTTTCACCAAAGATGCCAATCTTCTCTTTCAAAAAATCAGAATCGACTTTCTTGTTTAAGAACGGTGTTTTATTCAGAACGATTTCGACTGGATGCAGAATATTGGCAAGCAGTGTGATGTGGTGCGGCACTGTGACACCGGGAATGCCGGTAAGCTTTTGAATGCGCGGGCCCCAGATGTCGCCGACTTTCAATTCAAGCACGACCTGGATAGCCGAAGCGATGAAACCCATAATCAAGCTGCCTGAAATATAAGAAACCATAACGGCTGTGAAGATCTTTGACCAGACGTTCCACATATCGACATTCAACGTTTTTGTCCAGTTAAAGACAAGCATGACAATATTGATGCCGATCTGGAGCGGGAACAGCAGGAAAGCATACGGCCATGCCCATGAGATGGCGGCCATGCCCGGCCAACCTCCGTCAACAGCCGTCAATGTGATGCCGGTGCGGTGCGAAAGCGCCTGGGCGGCGGGACTGATTGCGCCGGTCATGAAGTTAATGACGAGCGTCATGCCGGTGAATGCAATACCGAGCGTCAATGCGGCTGAGAATGCATCTTTGAACTTCATGCGGGCGATGAGGCCGACGGCCAGCATGATCAGTGGAACGAAAACGGGTGCACCGAGATTGAGAATATAATTCACAATTTCTTTTAATACGTCCATCGCTTTTTCCCCCTCAAGTCTAGGCTGTTATTTGACTTTGCTTGCATCGGCTTTCTTGATGGCGTCAACGAGTTTTTCAAATTCTTTGTCCTGCCCCATACCGGTCAAAAAAGCAATGCCGTTGATGACAGGGATGGTGAACGTTTTATTCGTGCGGACGATTGAGACGTAGACGTCAGCATCTTTAATGAAGTTATCAAGTGACTTGATATCGACGGCATCCACCGTTGAATGAATCTTTTTTTCTTTAAGCATCCGGTTGATCTTCGACGCTACAGTTTGTGAAGTCGCTACGCCTGATCCGCAGGCGACAATAATTTTTGCCATGGCCAATCGCTCCCTTTTATAGACTTGAATGACAGAATAGCATGATATCTTTTTTAACGGTCAAGCTCTTCGAAACGCTCGGCAGAGACGGACATCCGCAGTCGATTCAGCGGCACGCACACGGGGTTTCAGATGCGTGATTCAGCGGCAAAGCCGCGGCTGATGACAGACAGCAAGTCATCTTCCCGTTTGCTGTCCATCAGTTTTTGCACGAGCGGTTGATCAGCTAATAACTCCATCAGCCGCTGCAGCACTTGCACCTGCATCCCATTGCGCATAACGCCAAGCATAAAGATAAGGCTGGCAGCCACTTGCTCACCATTTGGATCGCCACCCATCTGGGCAAAATGAATCGGTCGACTCGGACGGATAACGGCAATGAACGGGCGGCGGATGTGCACCGGGTCGGCATGGGGGATAGCCGCGCCAATGGTCGGTGTCTGCAGTCCGGTCGGGTAATTGCTTTCGCGTTCCGCCAGCGCAAGACGAAAGGTCGGAGCCACATAATTTTTCCTTTCCAGTACGTCCGCTACGTTCTGAAACAAGGCGGCGGCACTGTCCCAGTCCGCGTCAAGAAACACAAGCTCTCTTTTGAAAAAAGTGTCAAACGTCAGTTCATGATCGGTCATAGTACTCTCCTCCAAGCCGTTTCTCTGTGAAAGAGTCGGTTAAATGGTGCTGAACACGTGAGCGGCAAAACGGCGTGCCATCAGAACAGGTGTTATGAAAACACAACTTCCTTCGGATAAGCCCACTCCACAATTTCAGAAGCCGGCAGGGCATCGGGTTCTTTTCCGCCGCTTAGTGTCAGTGTGTTATAGTACATTTGTGCAAGTTCTTCAAGATAGGACACTTTCAGAAACGCGTCATAAATGTTGTTGCCGGCGCCGATCGTTCCGTGTTTCTCCATTAATGCAACGTCTGAGTCGATAAGCGCCGCGGCGACATGCTCAGCGAGTGTGATCGTTCCGGGCCGGCCGTAAGGAGCAACCGGTACGTAGCCTCGCTTTGCACCCAGAGCCTGTAGTTCATAGACAATGGCGGGAATTGTTTTGTTTAAAATGGCAAACGATGTAGCATACATCGAGTGGGTGTGCGCCACCGCGTTGACGTCGGGCCGTGCCTCATACGTTTTTAGGTGAACAAGCAACTCACTTGTCGGTTTAAGTCCCGAGAGATTTTCCACAACGTGCACATTGCGGTCAACGACAACCATATCGCGCGGACTCAGCAGTTCACGGTCGACACCGGTGGGCGTAAAAACAAATAGACCGCTTTCAGGATCGCGTGCACTAAAATTACCGGATTTGTGTTTGCACAGACCGCTGCGCTGTGCCTGTTTTGAGATGTCGCAGACTTCTTTTTTTAAATAGTCAAGCATAAATGAACACTCCTATCGATAAAATTTCAGCGAAGCTGAGGTTTTCCCTTTTAACTTTTGAAGCAGGCATATCATGATGAGAAGGCCTCACTCCTTTCGCAGATGGCCAGCGCTTCCTCTGGCGTTTGGACTGTGAGCAGTGCTTCGCGCACGTCCGGCCTGATCAGCAGGTCGTTCAGTGACAACAGCAGCGGTACATGCTCGTTAGCCGCTGACGGAACGAGTCCGACCATGATGAAGATACAATTGCCGTCAGCATCGGTGACGCCTTGCCGGAAGATGACCATTTCCAGATCTGTCAGACCGCTGTCAGCTGTCGTGTGCGGCAAGTAAATATTCGGACCGATCAACATTTGCCGATAGTGTTTATAAAACACGCGTTTGCAGCGTGCAAGATAGGATAGATCGGCTGTTTTTCGTGCCAGCATCGGCGCAAAGACGACATCCAGACAGTCAGACCAAGCCACAGGTTCCTCAACAATCAGAATGTTGTTGCTCGTGATGCGCAGCGGGGTCGGCCGGTTCTCGGCTGCCTGCACAGTATTGTTATTGTTTTCTTCAAAAAAAAGCTTCAGCAGGACTTCTGCGGCACCGCGCTTGTCGATCGGCAACAAATCTTTAATAGCCTGCACGGCACGTTTTGCCCGAAAAGAGGCGTCGTTGCGCAGCAACTTGCGAACGGTCTCGCGCAATTGCCTGCGGCTTTCCGGTTCCAGAAACGGCGGAACGATGATCTCTTGAACGTTGCTGTTTATCGGTTTGGTCGTGAATATAAAGTCGAGTTCCATGGCCTGCCGCTCAAACTGCCGAAAGGAGTAGGCACCGAGAAATTCAATGTCCGGGAACATCATCTTGAGATTCTCGAGCAGTAATTTGGAAATTGACGTGCCGTTCGGACAGAGCACGACGGCTTTAAAGCAGCTGCTGTGGCTCTCATTAGACTGATAAAGCCAGCCGAGTACGATCATGGACAGGTAAACCGTTTCCTCCTTGGAAAATGGATGGCCGACGATTTGTTCAAAAGGACTGACAGCGTCAGCAACGGTTTGATAGATGTCTCCATGCTCTTTAATAAAACGGTTCGCCAACGGATTATGAATGCGGAACCCAAATAAGTTACGAAATATAGCCGGCTGAACGTGAAGGAGCAGTTTTTCCTTGAATTCCGTTTCTTTCACAAATTGGACGGCCAGCCGATTCTTCAGCGTGCGAATAAATTCATCAATTGCATTCAGAATTTCCTCGCCGTTCAGAAAATCCAGCGCAGATTCAATCCGGTTGCACGACAGAATGTGCAGCGACAAGTAAAGAATGTCAACGTCTTTCAAGAATGTAAAGCTGCGCAGGCTGTCTTTAATAATCGGGAAC
The DNA here is from genome assembly GCA_047722915.1 of Sporolactobacillus sp. GTDB lineage: Bacteria > Bacillota > Bacilli > Bacillales > Sporolactobacillaceae > Sporolactobacillus. The sequence goes on along the minus strand of JBDNZQ010000008.1, from coordinate 63,250 downwards.
TCAACCGTGTTGCGAATATCGTACTTTTCAATTTTAAATGACCAAGGCTGCGGGTAGCAGCGGATGCGTGTCAGCATCACGGCAATGATATAGGGAAGCTCCTCCATCTGCTCATCGGTAAGCCGTATTTGAGCCAGCTGCTCAATCTGCGAAAGGCAAGCGCTCAGCACGTCGAGGTCTTCGGAGTGAATGATTGACAAAGTGCCGAGGCAGGACATGCCATATCGTGATCTGAGCAAACTGCGCGTGAGCTGCACAAGATAGTTGCGCAGCGCATACTCTGATCCGCTTATGCAGTAACCGGTCTTGCGCGAATAGTTCAGCGTCAGCTGTTGCGTTTGCAATTCTGATTTGATTTGCTTAATGTCAGCATACATCGTGTTCCGGCTGACGTAGAACTGGTCGGACAGGCTTTGCAGCGAGGCTGCCTCATGCTTTGTCAGCAGCTCAAGCACGATCAGGCGCCGGCGAAAGTCGGCATCATTGAAAGATGCGGCGGCGGGGTCACCGGTCAGCAGGCCGTATAGCTCGTCGGCACATTGATCGGAGACGTGTAGTTGATCACCGGCAACAGTAATCGATGTTGACGGCAGATGCTCGTTAATTTCATGCACCAGTTGAACGATTTGTGCGCGCGAAGCGGCTAATTTCTCAGTGACGTCAGCGATTGGCGGTTCATGTTGCAGGAGAAGTTGTTGCATCAGTGCCTTCTCGTCGAGTTCCATCCGCCTCATCCCCCTTACAAGTTTGATTATAGTATCTCCGTGTGTGGACTTCATCCCAATGAAAAAAGCGCTTACAAATATGAATGTGATGAACGCTATCATAATATTAACAGAATAACAAAGCCCGCTCAGCGTGAAGGACGGGCCCCGCAGACACTGGCCTGTTTGAGGAGGCTCGCGGTGCGCCCGCGACTGGCGAAACCGGAGCGCGGTTGCTTTAAAGGACCGGGTACTCTTTGCCCGATTTTTCTAATACGTTTAAAAAGGTTTAAAGATTTCAGCGGGACTAAGTATAAGAA
>JBDNZQ010000008.1:0-62126 GCA_047722915.1 Sporolactobacillus sp. | reverse complement strand
GGCTCTGCCGTCGTCCAAGGGACTTGGCCTCGCCAAGTTTTTCTAATACGTTTAAAAAGGTTTAAAGATTTCAGCGGGACTAAGTATAAGAAAAGCTAGGGCTCTGCCGTCGTCCAAGGGACTTGGCCTCGCCAAGTTTTTCTAATACGTTTAAGAAGGTTTAAAGATTTTAGCGGGACTAAGTATAAGAAAAGCTAAGGCTCCGCCGTCGTCCAAGGGACTTGGCCTCGCCAAGTTTTTCTAATCGCAGCGGCTTATATGCGGCATGATCGATCCCTTAACATCACACGAATAGATTGGGAATGGCACGATCTCATAATATAAATTCCGAATAAATAAAAATAAAATTAAATAAAATGTTCGCTTTTTAAACCAAATATAGTCAAAAAAAGGTTGAAATAATGACGTATTATTGTAAAATGGAAATACTCACTTTTGAACATCAAGCTGAGAGAGCCGATTGCCCATGTGCTGGAGAGGCAAGTGTGCCAGTTGCTTTGACAGGCCCTGCACATGCCGGCAAGTCGCCTGGAGGGATAATAGATGGCAATGCTAGAATCACAAGCAACAGCTGAAACGTATTGGCGTGGGTTTAACGAGGGTGTGTGGCAGGAAGAAATTGATATCCGTGACTTCATTTTCTGCAATTATCAGCCTCACGACGGCGATGAAAGCTTTTTGTGCGGACCGACCGAAGCAACTGTTGAACTGAATGATCGGTTGTTGAAGATGAAATTAAGCGAACGCGAAGCAGGCGGCGTGCTGGACGCAGATGTGGATGTTGTGTCAACGATCACGTCCCATGCACCGGGGTATCTTGACCGGCGGCTTGAGAAAATTGTTGGACTTCAGACTGATAAACCGCTTAAAAAGGCGCTGATGCCCTTTGGCGGTATCCGCATGGCTAAGGAAGCGCTGGCATCGCACGGACTGAGTATTGATGCGGACGTCGAGCATTTGTTCAATGCGTATCGCAAAACACATAATCAGGGTGTTTTTGATGCATACGACGCCGAGATGCGCCGCTGCCGTCACAATCATATTATTACCGGACTGCCGGACTCATACGGCCGCGGCCGCTTAATCGGTGACTTTCCCCGCATTGCTCTTTATGGCGTTGATCGGCTGATGAAGGAAAAAGCCCGTGATTTTGAGCATTGCGGCGACGGGCAGATGACTGAGGCCGTGATCCGCTTGCGCGAAGAAATCAGTGAACAATACCGCGCACTTACGCAGATGAAGCAGATGGCCTCGTCCTACGGCTTTGATATATCCCGCCCGGCAGGGGATGCGCGTGAAGCTGTGCAGTGGCTCTATTTCGGCTATTTGGCGGCCATTAAGCAGCAGAATGGGGCGGCGATGTCGATCGGGCGCATTGATGCTTTTCTCGATATTTACATTGAACGTGATTTGCGAGAGGGGACACTAACCGAACGTGCAGCTCAAGAACTTATTGATCATCTGACCATGAAGCTGCGGATGGTCAGTTTCATTCGCACACCTGAGTACGATGCACTTTTTTCCGGCAATCCGATCTGGGCGACGCTTTCGCTTGCCGGTATGACTTTGGATGGCCGGCACATGGTGACAAAGACGTCGTATCGTTTCTTGCGTACGCTGGCAAATATGGGGCCGTCCCCCGAACCAAACATTACATTGCTTTGGTCTGGAAGGCTGCCTGACGCTTTCAAGCGTTATGCAGCGAGCGTGTCGGTTGACAGTTCAACCATTCAATATGAAAACGATGAACTGATGCGCACGGCATGGGGCACCGATTACTATGCGATCGCCTGCTGCGTGTCAGCACAGCCGGTCGCCAGTGGCATGCAATTTTTTGGAGCCCGAGCCAACTTGGCGAAAGCCATACTTTACACGATCAACGGCGGTGTTGATGAATTGACGAAGCAACAGGTCGCTCCTGCATATGAGCCGATCAGCGGTGATGTGATTGATTACGACGCATTTATGCAGAAATTTAGGCATATGCTTGATTGGCTTGCCGGTGTCTATGTAAATTCACTGAACGTCATTCACTACATGCATGACAAGTATTATTATGAATCAGCACAAATGGCGCTGAAAAATACAGTGCTCGACCGGACGTTTGCCACGGGCATTTCCGGACTGGCTGTTGCGGTGGATTCAATTGCCGCGATTAAATATGGCCGTGTCCACATCATCCGCGATGACACAGGATTGGCGGTGGATTATCACGCGGCATGTGATTTTCCAAAGTACGGAAACAATGATGAGCGGGCAGATCACATTGCCGGCTGGCTCGTCAAACAATTTTATACGAGCATGAACCGTCATGCGCTATATCGTGGTGCCAAGCTGTCAACATCCGTGCTGACGATTACGTCGAATGTTGTGTACGGCAATTATACAGGGGCGACACCGAACGGGCGCAGAGCGAAGGAACCGTTCTCGCCCGGTGCCAACCCGTTCTACGGTGCGGAGACAAACGGAGCGCTTGCCTCACTGCTGTCGGTAGCCAAGCTGCCCTATCGCTATGCGACTGACGGCATCTCCAATACCTTTGCTGTGACGCCGGCGGCACTTGGTGATAATCCGGCTGCCCGGGCGGGCACACTCGTCCGTCTTGTTGATGGTTACATGAATCGCGGCGGCCACCATTTGAATGCTAATATCTTCAATTGTGAGACATTGCGAGATGCGCAGAAACATCCTGAAAATTACCCTACGCTGACGATTCGCGTATCCGGTTACTGTGTCTATTTTGCCGATTTGACGAAAAAACAGCAGGACGATGTGATTGCGCGCACCTTTCATGAGCGCATGTAACAGAGAGGGCAACCAGAATGGGGCGCGGAAGGAGAGAGCAGCATTGAATTGTGGGACCTTCGAGCCAAGTCGTATCACTGGGTATATCCATGCTTTTGAAAGCTTTGGAGCGGTCGACGGGCCGGGCATTCGCTTTGTCGTTTTTATGCAGGGCTGCCAGATGCGCTGCCGCTATTGCCACAATCCGGATACATGGCAGCCGGGGACCGGACAGCAGCTGAGCGCAAGCGACGTGCTGGCGTCGGCCTTGGCGTATCGCTGTTTTTGGGGTGACACGGGCGGGCTGACAGTCAGCGGCGGTGAACCGCTGCTGCAAATCGACTTTGTCACGGCCTTGTTTGAGCAGGCGAAGCAGCAAGGCATCTCGACTTGCCTGGATACGAGCGGAGCGCCGTTTACGCGCGAGCAGCCGTTCTTTGCTAAGTTCGAGCGGTTGATGGCCGTGACAGATTTGCTGCTCGTTGATCTAAAAACCATTGACGAGGACAAGCATCGCCGCCTGACCGGCTGGACAAACAAAGGGATTCTGGAGATGTGCCGCTATCTGTCGTCAGAAGCGAGGCCGGTGTGGATTCGCCATGTACTCGTTCCTGAATGGACGGATAACGATGCGGAGCTTATTGCCCTTGAGCAATTCATTCATACGCTGTCGAATGTGAAGCGGGTCGAGGTATTGCCTTATCATGCGATGGGGGCAGCTAAGTATGAACGCATGGGCCTGCATTATGCCCTGCAGGGGGTGCAACCGCCGAGCACGGTTCGCATCAAGAACGCTGAACGCATACTTCGCTGCGGTAATTACCGATAATGAAGCCGGCTACACGTGAGAAATCACTTTTGAGTTGGGTATCTACGCCCTCAGCCTCGCAACAAAGCTCGTTTGTATCATCAGCGCGAATCATAAATGCCGAGCAGGACGCGGGCGTTAAAGTTGTGCTTTCTTGTACGTTAAGAAAGTCTATCGATTTCAGCGGGACTAAGTCTAAGAAAAGCTAAGGCTCAGCCGCCCTCCAAGGGACTTGGTTTCGCCAAATTTTTCTAATACATCGGTGCAAGACATGTAACCCCAGCCGCCGAGACAGCGCCCTGTGACCGAATATCTGAACAAGAGCCGCAAGTCCTAAGAAAGGGCCGCGGCTCTTGTTCAAAGTGCAGCTGCGCACTTGTTAATTAATCTGTTCCCGGGTTGGAGGTGCCATGAATTCAACGCCAACCGGCTCTTTAATGCATTTGGCAAGAATATCATTGATGGCGCTCCGTGCGGCTGCATCAAGCCGGAAACCTTCGATAGCAGCCGCCGCAGCTTCGATTTGCTCCGGATGGCGCGCACCCCAGAGGGCAATGCCGGTGTCCGTCTGATCAAGTACCCAGCGCACCGCTAAGTCGAGCACATGTCTGCCAAAATGTTCCTCAGCGAAGACATCTAATTCGCGGGCAGCTTGCAAATAGTGTGCAAACCGCGGGGCACGGAATTTCGGATCGTTTTGTCTCAAGTCGTCACCGCTGAATGGCCGCTCAGCAGTCATTTTTCCACTGAGCAAGCCGCGGCAGAGACTGCCATAGCAAAGGGCAGTCAAATTGTGTTTTTTAATATAAGGCAGCACGGCTTGTTCAATGCCGCGTTCAAAAAGATTGTAGGGCGGTTGAACAGTATGAAGCGGCGCGACGGAACGAAAGGCATCCATTTGTTCAACTGTAAAATTACTGACGCCGATGGCCCGAATGGTGCCTTGGCGGTACAGATCACCGAGGGCTTTGGCTGTTTCTTCGATGGGAACGAGCGGATCGGGCCAGTGCACCTGATAGATGTCAATATAGTCGGTTTGCAGACGGGTCAAGGAATCGTTAATCTCTTTCATGATACGCGCTCTTGAACCGTTGCGGAAGACATCCGTCCCGTGCCAGTCGAGGCACACCTTTGTGGCAATCGTGATTTTGTCGCGTCCGCCGTACGCTTTAATGGCCTGCCCGACAACGGTTTCAGCATGCCCCTGACCATAAGCCGGTGCGGTATCTATCATCGTTATGCCACTGGCGAGTGCGGCGTGGATTGTACGAATCGATTCTGCATCATCTGATCCGCCCCACATCCATCCGCCGATGGCCCACGTGCCGAGTGCGATGCGCGACGCGCAGATCGGTGTACCTGAGATAATTGTTGTTTCCAAAACAATCGCCCTTTCTTTAGTCTGGTCTCACTTTATTATTATAGAAGCTGCCGGTGCAAAATGCTGCTGATACGCTTTTGCTTGCGCCATCCGTTCGGGCATTGTCTGCTGCTGATTCGAGCATTGAGACGATTTCTGTGATGTTTGAAGTTAAGTATCCGGCACTCGGGACTGTGAATTAAAGAGGCAATCCGATACAATAAATATGATAGCGGCTTGATGAAAAAAGAGCAGTTTTAAGAGTCGTTTTCTGATTTGGCAATGCTTAGTGACCATGTTGCTTTTTTCAAAGACATGTCATATATCGGACGCTCTTTGACAGACGTGTGCCAAACAAGTGAGCGGACTTCGGCTTGTTCGGAGAGGCTGGTGGTGGGGTCGCGGCAAGCGGGTATCAGACACATAATTTAAAAAAAGTAATGAACGCTAACGAGCCCGCCTGTTTTAAAAAATTGGGGTAGGTTCTCTAGCAGAAGAAGCGGGTCAAGCGTGCTGCATCCTTTATGAGTGGCCTGCGCATGATAAACAAACAACAAGCGCTTGCAGATAAGCGCACAGGAGAGAAAGGGATGGACGGTCTTTGATGAAATTAGTGATCGGCAGTGATCATGCGGGTTTCGCACTCAAGCAGGAGTTGCTGGCGGATTTGACGGAGAAGGGTTATACGCTCAGCGATGCGGGCACGTATAACGAAGACTCAGCTGATTATCCGCTTTATGGGGAAAAGATTGCGAGGATCGTGGTCAGCGGGCAGGCAGATCTCGGCATTGCCGTCTGCGGCACCGGCATCGGCATCGGTATCAGTGCGAACAAAGTGAAAGGGTGTCGGGCAGTCATGTGCAGCGAGCCCTACTCGGCGAAGATGGGGCGCGAGCATAACAACGCGAACGTGCTGGCTCTTGGTTCCCGCGTTGTCGGGACAGAATTGGCTAAAATGATCGTTGCTGCATTTTTGAAGGCCAATTTCCTCGGCGAGCGCCATGCCCGCCGCGTACAGATGATCGATGACATTGAGCAGCGAAATTAAATAAAATCCAGAGGCGTGCCAATAGCCAGCTAAGGAGTATCGACACACCGCTTGATTTTTTTAGCAAAGAAAAGGGAATGGTTTTAACCGGCTCCGGTTGTGCGGCCGGCAGGGTCATGCGGAGCTTCTGCAGCAGCAGCCTTTGCTTGTTCACGCTTAGGTTCGCGCGGCAAGCGTGCGGCCGGGACGCGGCGCGGCGCGGCGCCTAAAGGCAATGCGCAGACACAGATTTTCACATGAAGGAGACTTAAGCCTTGCTTTGCCCGGCTCCTGAATAAAGGCAAGGTTCTGGTGCATGGTACTCACCCTATTTGTTTGAATAATCTGTCCTTTTCGCCGGACAGGGTGAGCACGATTAGGTGAGGTGAAAACAGGCCCTCTAAACAATGGATTGATGGTTAAGTTGAAAATTTAAGAGACGGTGCACTAGTTTTTTATACTTGACTCCGCCGACATCAGTTTTTAACGACCAATTAAAGCCACCATTTCAAGGTGGCTTTAATCTATCGCCTGCGGTCATTGACGAGGCAAACGACGGCTTTGACGCGTCAAGGCGCGGCTGCTCACCGGCTTTGCGGGCCAAGCTCGGCCGGCAACCGTTCGTAGGGCTACCGGACATTCATGATCATCTGTCTCATGGCTTCAGCGCGGCAAAAGGCCGCCTCTCTTGATTTTTTATAAAAACACGGGCGTCTCGCTCCTAGAAGATCATTTGGGAGGAGTCACAGCCCTTTAATGCTATTGGCGCTCGTGCCGGTGTGAATAATGTCTGCGACGCAGCTCAATCCGATCATCACCATGTTTTTAATGGCAGTTTCGGTGTAAAAACCGATATGCGGTGTGAGCAGCACATTGCCAAGTGCACTGAGCTGTTCGACTTGTGGTGAGTGAAAGGCAGCTTCGGATAAATCATGATTAATAAATGATTCGTCTTCGAAAGCATCAAGCGCAGCGCCGGCGATTTGGCCCTTTTTGAGAGCGGCAATCAGTGCCTCAGTATCAATTAAGCCCCCGCGGGCGACATTGATGAGATAGGCGGTTTTCTTCATTAACTTTAAATTGTCGGCGTGAATCATATGCCGGGTGGCGGCCATAAGCGGTGTGTGCAAAGAGACGACATCCGCTTCCTGAAGCACTTGCTCGAGCGTGGCACGGTAATCAAGGACACCGCCAAGCTGCGGATTACGATAGACATCAAAGCCGATGAGCGTGGCACCGAGCCCTTTAAACAGTTCAGCGGCTGTGGCACCGATGCGGCCGGTACCGATGATGCCGATCGTCAACTCTCGCAGTTCTTTGGCAATGAGCGGCCGCCACGTGAAGTTGCGCGCGACAAAGCGGCGATGAAATGTCGCAAGGTGGCGGGTAAGCTGCATCGTCTGAGCCACGGCCAGTTCGGCCACTGCATACGGTGAATAGGCCGGTACGTTTGTGACAATCAGCTGATTTTGCTGAGCGGCCTCAAGGTCGACCATGTCATACCCGGCTGTGCGTGTTGATATTTGGCGAATGCCGAGTGCGTGCAGTTTTTCATAGACTGCCAGCCCGCCGATGCTGACGGTTTGCTGAATGGAAATACCGTCCGCCCCAGATGCGAGGCCAACCGTCGCTTCGGATAGCGGCTCTTTGACAGACACTGTTTCAATGCTATGGGCGGCTGACCATTGCTGAATATATGGTTGCTCGTCCGGTGACGCTCCGTAGATCAGTATACGCATGCGTTTGTTTCAATCCTTTCATTACGTCTTCAGAATGAGTGTTCACTGTTTGCCGGCAGCGGCGATGTTTCTCTGTTTATAGGCAGCCCATCCGTTGCAGCCATGTTAGACTGCCAGTCTTTGAACGGCGTGGCAGCAAGCTGAGTGCCCGCGCAAGCCGTTTGTGACCCTCATCGTGTTGCCGGTTGCACTGGCTTAACCCCACTCCGTTAGTTTAAAGAAAACGGTCGGACCTGTAAACACAGACAAGTCGACGCATCATCGCATTACATCGACAGCGCTTAACAGACGTGTAGTGAATGTTTGTGCGTCGCCTTTTGTTGCCTGTTCTGGCTCAAAAAAAATAAGGCATCGCCTCGGTGCCTCATTTCTTTTGAGCAAATTTTTGAATGGCCTGATCGATGTAGACCCAACCGAGCGGACTGATGTGCATGGTGTCCTGCAAAAAGTGCGAGCGGCTGTTATCATCAAACCGCGAAAAGTCGGCCAATTGAAACCCGTTCTTTTTAACGAGCCGCGCGATTTTTTGATAGGCCACTTCACGTGTTGCTTTTGGCACACCTGCATAATCATACCAGCTGCCGTTGAAAGGCACAGATACGAACAATGCTTTGACATGCTTTTGCTTGAGCACATCCATCGCCAGCTGCAAGTCATGGTATTCAGGCGAGGAGCTGTAATCCTCGCCCTTCCGGTAGTCTTGGAAGTGCACCAGCCGGCCGGAGATGCGGCGATAGAGTGATTGATCAATGCCAAAAGCATTGCCCGCAGTTTGCTTTTCGGTCACTTTCAGTGCCGACGCGCGCAGTTGATCCCAGCTTTTTCCGGCCAGTTTCGGATCTGCCGGCTGGCGCTGAAATGGCTTGTAGCCGGGTGTGACGTCATGGGCAGTCACCAGATCATGAAGCGTCAGCACTTTATATGTCAAGTACCCTTGTGCTGTCGCCTCAGCCAGCAACGCGCCATTGACCGATCCGGGATGCGCTGCGTTTTTCAGCAAGGTGGCCAAATTCTGATCTTTGCGGACAAAGCGGAAGTCCAGTAGCCGTTTTGCTGCCTGCTGCCGCAGCTTTGCGCTAATTTGTGGGTGGAACAAGAGCGCATACACTTGCTGTTTTGAAAAATTACCTTTAAAATGCTCGGCGTCAAGTCCTTGCTGCGTAAACCATTCCGGTGACAAAATAAAAACGATTTTGTGTCCCTTAAGCAGATCGGCTGACGAGGCAAAATTCAGAAAATGCACAAAGGAGTACATGCCGCCGCGGCCGATCAGAAAGGGCGTGAAGCCCTGCGGCGACACTTGAAAATAATTGGACGGATGGTAGCGGTCAAGCCGCAGCAGTTCAGAAGAGCCGTAAATCGGTAAATACTGCTTATCTTCAAGCATGCGCTGCTGCATGATCTGTCCTTGGAAAATATGCGGGTCAAGGCTTGATGCGGCTTGCCGGACGGCATGCTTAGAGACGATGGCCCGCTCCAGACTGAGTGGCATCAGAACAAAGGCAAGCACGATGACGACCGCAACGATCATCGGCCCGAACTTGAACGACTTCTTCACTTGCGATCAGCCAATTTCTGAATCATTAGGTTTGGCGTTGCCCATTCGTCACGGTCAAATTCGGAGATTGGCACTTCAATGCCGAGCTGATTCTCAAACTCTACGACGAGTGAGATGGTTGCAAAAGAATCAAGCAGCCCCTCGTCAAAGACGCGTACGTCAGGATTCTCCTTGACTTCGTCACTTTCGCAGACTTCGGCAAGAATGGAAAGCACTTGATTGCGAAACGCTTCTGTAATTTCAGCCATAGATGATAATCCTCCATTTGTTTGAACGGCAGTGCGATTACTGCCAGATAAAATTAAGCCGTCCTGAAAAAATTAAGAAACTGAAGCAGATGACGTGAAACGTGAGAACAACCGCAGCCGCATGAATCCACTTATTGTCTTTCGGCAACACGCGGTGCTTTTTGTTAAAGCGTTCAAAACGATCTGCCGTGATGAACGCGACGGCATGGTAGATACCGTAGATGATATACTGCACCATGAATCCATGCCAGAACCCCATCACGAGGAAGTTCAAAAAAATACCGATGTCGGCAATTAAATACCGATTTTTCAGCCACTTATGTTTCACAGCCGTATACACAAAGCGCATATAGACGAAATCTCGGAACCAGAATGACAGCGATATGTGCCAGCGGTTCCAGAAATCTTTCATGTTATGGCTGAGGAACGGTTTATTAAAATTCTCAGGTGTTTTAATGCCGAGAATATAGCTGACGCCGATAGCAAATTGGCTGTATCCGGCAAAGTCGAAAAATAAATACATGCTGTAAGCGTACATGTACAGCCAGATACTGCCGATTGAATTAGAGAACAGCATTGGGGACTCAATACCGTATTTGCGGACGAGATAGCCAATGATGTACTTGTATAAGAAACCAAGAAAAATCTTGTTCATGCCCTGGTAGAGCATTTCTTTATACTCGGCTCCGCTTGGCACATGCTCCGCGTCTTTCTCAAAACGGCGAAAGCGATCGATCGGTCCCGACGAGATGGTCGGAAAGAAGGCGATGAAACGAAACACGTGCCATAAGGACAGGTGCTTGAGGACACCGTCACGGATGTTCATGACAAGCTCGATTGAGCGAAATGAAACGTAAGAGATGCCGAGAAATCCAAGAAAGCTCAGTGAAGGCACGTCCGCCGACAGCTTAACAAGAAATAGCGGAAGCACAGCGAGAACGACGGCAACGTAGAAGACGACAGCGCGGTTGCTTTGCCGCCGCATGTGCAAGTAGGCATTGATCAGTGCCAGCTGCCAGACAAGGAAAACAATAAGTGATACGAGTTGACGCGGTGTGGATGCAAAGATCAAAAAAAGCATCACGCAACCGACAACTCCATTATAGCCGGTGGAACGCTTCCCTTTAAGCCCAAGGATGATGACCGGCGCGAGAAGCACAGCAATCAGAACGAAAAAGCGAAACGATGCATAAGGAATGAACGTGATCATAAAGCAACCTCGGCAAGCAATGTTTTGCGGTCAACCTTTCCATTTGCCGTCATCGGTAGCGATTCGCGGTAAACAAATTTGCGCGGAATCATATAGGCAGGCAATGATTCTGCCAGCTGCTTGCGAATCGCCGAAGTTAACTTATAATCTGCGTCAAACGGTGACGACTCACGCGCGATAAAGGCAACGAGATGGTCGTAGCGATCGCCTTTCTTGACCGGGACGACAAGCGCTTGGCGCACATATTGGCAGGCGGTTAGAGCGTGCTCGATTTCCCCGAGTTCCATGCGGAAGCCGTGCAGCTTGATTTGGTGATCCATTCTCCCATAATAATGCAGCATACCCGAACGGATCAAACCGACGTCCTTTGTGTGATAAGCAGGCAGACCGCCCTCAAGTGTGAAAGCTGCGGCCGTCTTCACGGGTTCGCCAAGATAACCGCTGCCGACGCTCTGGCCGCAAATGACAATCTCTCCTTTGACGCCTTCCGGCAGCAAGCGGCCGTCTTCGTCAAGAATCAAGAGCCGGCAGTCAGGTTTGCAACTACCGACCGGCAAGGCTTCGTCACTGCGCGTCAGCATATCTGCTGTGATTTCCACTGCGGTGACAGCGACCGTCGTCTCCGTCGGACCGTAAGTATTGAACATTCGTGCGGAAGGGAAGCGTTCGCTTAACTTTTTCGCGACCGTGACCGGCAATGTTTCTCCGCAGAACAAAAACGTGGACAGCTGCGGCAGCATAGTTGCTGAGAATGCCGGGTCCATCAGGCACATCTCGGCAAACGACGGCGTTGACGTCCAGACGCTCACGCCGGAGTGCGACAACGATTCGAATAAGTCTTTCGGCCTGGCAATCATTTCTTTGTCGACCGCCCACAGCGTGCCGCCGCTTATCAGCGACGGATACAGATCCATAACAGACAGGTCAAACGAGAACGGCGCTTGATTAAGGAATGTTTCCGCCTGACTGAGACCGAAATTGCTGTGTATCCACGCCACAAAGCTTTCCAGTGCGCGTCGCGGAATTTGCACGCCTTTGGGACGTCCGGTGCTGCCGGATGTATAAATAATGTAATAAATATCGTCCGCATCGACGCAGCTTTCGGACTGCGGTCTATGTCCTCTGTAATCTGCGACGGCACTTTGAACGCCCTCATTGGTAATGCAGTCGGCCGCAAGCGGCGGAAGCTGCGCCGCTTCACTTGTGAACACAAGCGTGGACTGAGCGTTCTCGGCAATGAGAGCGACACGCTCTGCCGGAATCGACAGATCGACCGGTACATAAGCATGCCCTGCTTTTGTGCAGGCAAGAAAAAGCATTGGCATTTCCGCTCCCATGTGCCCGTGTACAATGATCGGTCGATCGTCCGGATAGTGATCCATTATCCAACAGGCAAGCGCATCGGAGCATTCGCACAAGTCGCGGTAAGTCAACGTCTCATCGCGGTGCACAAAGCACAGACGCTCCGGTGTTTCTGCTGCCTGTTTCTCAATCATCTTGATAATGTCCATCGGACAAACCCCTTTCTGCTTTGAACGGAAAAATAACAAGTGTCCATTAAAAAACGCGGTGAAGCCCATTCTTTAGACAAAGGTCGAGCCTTGTTTTTCTTAGACTTTATTTGGCTGAGATCATTTGTACGTTCTTAAAGTATGGGAAAGTAAATAACAAATCATGCCACAGATGATGCATGAGCGCCACGGGTCCGTCTGGTCGACGCCTGTCTTTGTCCCGGCTGTGCCCATCCATTCGCGCCATATAATCAATTATAAATGTTTGTAAGGCTATGCGTCCATGCGCTCGGGCGGCCGCTTAAAAATCACTGTAAATGAAAGTGCCGGTATGCGCGGAGGCAAAGCCGTAAATGGCGATAAGTGCGAATAAAATGATGACATAAAAAAGCAGTTGCGCAAACCATGAAACGGCAGGGTGATGCGCCCAGTTAACAAAGTTTTTCATAATCAGTTTCCCCTCTTTATTCAATCCATTATTTTTGTGATTTGTTCGCCAAAATGGCGAATATTCGCTCGTTAAGTGAGGGAATATCGACCGTTTTGTCATAGACATTTGAAAGTAGGATGACGTAACTGCTGCGGTCGATGGAAAATGAATTGCTTCCCATCCATCCGCTGAGCACGCCGTGACTGGCATACGTGTCGGCCCCCCAGCCGCCGCGGTTTCGATACCAGCCAAGCATGTACTGCGTGCCGGCAAAGCGTTCGGTGAACAGATCATTGCGGCTTTGATCAGTCGTCAGCTTGTCGCGGCTGAGCGCCTCATCGAATAGGTATAGATCCCATGCCGTTGTATAGATATCGCCGCAGCCAATCAACTGCGTGAAGGAAGGCAAATATTGCTGGCGAATGACCGGCTTGTCGATACGCTCGCGTGCATAGCCATATGACAAGTTATCATGCCGCGTGTTGACAGTTCCGAAATCGGTGTCGTGCATGCCTGCTTTCTCAAAAATATTTGCTCTCATGTAGTCGTGCAGTGATTCATGATAAGTGTTTTGGCAGACTTTCTCAAGAATGGCTCCGATTAGCGCATAATTTGTATCCTCATAGCTCCAACTCGTTCCCGGACGGCTGTGAAGATGAGGATTGAGCGCGGCAATCTTGGCAACCATCTGATCAGGTGTCAGATTTTGCAGCGCCTCGTGATCACTGCCCAGACCGGATACGTGGTCGAGCAGCGTGAGCAACGTTATCGCCTTTCCATTTGGGAAGGACGGGTAGTATTGCGAGACCGGCGTTGAAAAGTCGATCAAGCCACGTTGGCGCAGCTGCATAAACGCAGCGGCCGTTAGTGCTTTTGTCATCGATCCGATGTAGTACTGCGTCGTCGGTGTATTCGGTTCATTCGTTGCTCGGTCGCTGAACTGATACCCCTTGTCTAGCAAAATCTTGTCATTGCTGACAACCACAGCGGTACCGGAGAAGCCGGTGGCATTCAGAATGCCGTCGATCTTCTGCCCTTCTTGCTGCAGGGTTCCTGTCGCCATATGGCTGGCCGGCTGCGCTTGTTGAGCAGTTCCGAGTATCTTGGCATGCGGGTGATGCACGGGCAAGTGCACGTCTTTGGACAGCTTTGCGGACGACTGCCAGCGTATGCCGAGTGCACTGCGGTGCTGAAAGAGCAGCAGTCCGGTAAAAAGAAGAGCCGCCAGCAAAAAGACGATAAGTAAGACCGGAAAGGCCACCGCTTGCTTGCGGTGCTTGTTCATCAGTAATCTATCCCTTCAAGAAAAAGCGAGTAACAACAGCTGCGCGTTCAGGTGAGCAGGAACGTTTCGCCGCTCCTTCACTCTAATAATTAGCACATTTCCCGCTTAATTTGTCTCAAATTTGCAGATCGTAACCTTTTTGTTACCCCTTGATCAGTCAGATTTTCTTAAAATAAGGCCATAAGGTCGTCCGGTTATTTTGTGGAAAGAGGACTTTCAACAGGTGACTTGGCGCTGTTTAGTCAGCGGATGAGAAACTATTCATTTTTGGGTATGTTTTTATCGGGCACTCATCGCTTTGATGGTGCCGATTGGAAAGTGCAGTGTCTCATCTAAGCGGCAGGCCACCGATTGCCCGCGAAGAGATACAAAAAGTCGAGCACGCCAAATGTTTTAGAAGCTTGCGCAGCGATTGCCCGCTTACCATGGACACGCGTGAACTGTTGCATCCAGACGTCGGCGCGTGCTGTGAAGACTTTTGACAGGCTGGCTCTGCACAGTGCCCTCAGGCGGACTTCTTGGTTAAAGAACACCATGTTTTTAAGCAAAGCTCGTTTTTTAGGCCACACTTTAATGAAATTGAGCGGATGGCTTGGAGACGCTGGCGTGTTCATTCACTTGGTGAAGCGAGTGCGGCAGTGTACAATGAGGTGGGAATGATCGGTTGATAGACAGCAATGTCCTGCCCACGTTTTTTGCCGCTGATCGCATCTGTCAATCAAGCAAAGCACGACATTCATATTTAGGAAACGGGGAACACATGATGCGCCGATTATGTCAAAGCGGGTTTCTTATCGTTGCAGTGCTGGCTGTCGCGCTTTCGGGGTGCAGTCTGCTCGAGCAGCCTTCAGCACTCATCCAGCAGCCGAATCTGCCGCAAGACAAACGGCTGCTGCTGCGTGATATTTCTGCGCTGATTCCTCCCGGCGCCCATCTGCTTTCACCTGCTGCATGCAATGTGAAAGGCAGGATCGTGCGTCTGTCACTCCAGCGGGGCAGTGCCGGTCAGGCGACGTACTTTTACGAGCAGGCCGATGGCAGCATCTTTTTTGGCGTTGCAAATTTCAGTGGGGGACACTGGAAAAAACTCTATGACCATCGAATTTCCAGCGAAAAAGTCGTAAAAGTCGCTTACGTGAATTCGGGTCCTGACTTTCAGACGCAGATCATTATGACGACTGAGAAGTTCCCGCAAAACCATTTGTTTATCTATTCAATGGTTTCAGGTAAGGTCGATCGAATACTTTCTGTCTCATTCAACGGTTGGATACGCGGATATATTGACGGAAATGGACATTCACATCTTGCCTTTGTCGAAAATGCGACAAAGACCGGTGAGGCTGTTTTTTTTGATTATATCTTGGATAGGCAGAGCCATCCACTGCTTGTTGCTCGCCTGCGTCTGAATGCTCCAACTCACCAAATGCGGATTATCAGGCGATACCTTCATGCACAGCGACCGATATTAACCAATCCAGATATTGCACAAATCAATGAATTAACGGATGTGAGCGACATGGGTACCCGTCAACTGAGGGGCGCAGCCATTCTGAGCAATCCCTTTACCCCAGGTGCCGGCAACTATCTCAATTTGCAAAGGCAGTCGTTCAGAAGTCCTTTTTCCGGCTCACCGCTTGTGCTGACGAAGGAGTCTCGCACAGCTGAACGTTATTATAACGTTGCACACCATTTTTTTCTCGACTTTCCTGAACGGTTGGCCGATAATCTTGTGCTGACGAAAGAAACCGGCTCGCATGTGACCTTTTCCAGAAAAGATAACGAGCAGCCGTATGTCAGTGTCTACTGGATGACAAGAAGTGATTGGCGGCATGCCAACCATGAAGACTGGCACGCCATAGGAATGTCCGATTACTACGTGTACGCTGTACCTGGAAAAGAAAAAGCGGCAGCGGAATCTCTTGTTTTTGGTGTGTATGAAAATACGAGCAGCGCGGATTAACGGATTCATCCGGTGTGCAGCCGGCAGATGCGACAGTAGTTATGTGGGGGTGTCATGATGGAAGCGGCCAAAGAGAAAATACTCGTGCTGGAAGACGAACGGTCCATACGCAGTTTCATTGTTCTGAACTTACGCCACGCCGGGTTCGAGGTGTTTCAAGCAGAACGCGGTGAGGATGCACTTCGCCTTCTTAATGAGCATCCGGATATTCGCCTGGCACTGCTGGACGTGATGCTGAGCGGCATCAGCGGCTTTGATGTTTGCCGCACGATAAGGGAAAAGGGCATGGACATCGGCGTGATTATGCTGACGGCTCGCGTGCAGGAATCTGATAAGGTGCAGGGACTGGATATGGGGGCCGATGATTATATCACCAAGCCGTTCAGTGTCGCTGAAATGATTGCCCGTGTGCGTTCACTGTTTCGCCGGTTACCGGCTCAAGTCGTTGATCGGCAGCCGGTTATAAGAGTTTCAGGCAAGTTCAAACTTGACGAAGATGATGAACGCTTTTTTAAAGACAACGAACCGATCGACCTGACGCCCACTGAGTTCTCTCTCATAAAAGCACTGATTGTTAATGAAGATCAGCTGCTCTCGCGCAATGCACTCATCGACGCAGTCTGGGGCAAGAATTTTGTCGGCGACGCGAAGATCATTGATGTCAATATTCGCAGGTTGCGCCAGAAGATCGAGGAAGATCCGAGTGATCCGAAGTATATCCGTACGCACTGGGGACGCGGCTATATTTGGAGCGGGACAGGCGAATGACGCGGCGGATCATTTTTTATTTCATGGCTGTCATTACACTGACTATGGGATTGAGTGAAACCGTTCTTATTGTTGCCGTTCATCGGTACTTCTACGACGGTGTGAAAGAAACATTGCTTGATCATGCCGAGGCTTCAAACGCCATTTATCAGAAATTCAACCAGAATGTCGTCATTGATCGCTGGAACAATCCGATGACGGAAGTGCTGGACAGCTTTTCGGTCAAGAATACAGATCTTCAGGTTTTTGATGCCCAAGGGAATATGGTCGGCTCATCGACGGGTTTGATTTCCCATGCACAGGTGGTGTTTGACCGCCGCTTGTACAGTGGGCACTCGTTTTCGCAAGTGGAGCATGCCGAGGAGACCGGCGAGAAAGTCATGGCGGTCTATTATCCGATCCACATTGATCGTAAGCTTTACATTCTGCGTTACGTCTCTTCACTGCATCTTGTCGATCGCGAACTGCTAATCATTGCTTGCGGATCGCTGGCCTGTGCACTGATGATTGCGCTGATTGTTTTTTTCATCAGCCTGCGTTTTGCCGAGTCGATCGTGACACCGCTGAAACATATTATTCAAATTTCTTCAGAGATGGCGACGGGCAACTTCAAGCTGCGTATGAGGGAGGAATATCAGGCCGAACTTGGCATTCTCGCGCATACGCTCAATCAGATGGCCAGCGAGATTCAGAAGACGGATAAGTTAAAAAATGAATTTATCGCCTCTGTGTCCCACGAATTATTGACACCTCTGACCGGCATCAAAGGGTGGAGCGAAACGATGTTGATGAATACTGACATGTCACGCGGCGAACTGGAGGAAGGACTCGCGGTGATTAATCAAGAAACGGATCGGTTACGCGTCATCGTCGGTGACCTGCTTGATTTCTCCAAAATTCAGCAAAACACGATGAAACTATACCGCGAGCAGATCTATCTGGACGATGTGCTGCGCAGTTCCGTCGCTTCACTGCTCGTCAAAGCAGATGCGAAGAGGTGCCGGGTGAAAGTCAGCCTGCCTAGCCGCGGCCGTATTTTTGCTGATCAAGTCCGCATTCAACAAGTGCTGATCAATTTGCTCGACAACGCGATCAAATTTTCTGATGAGGGCAAGGAGATTAGCGTGCGGCTGTGGGAGGAACACGGCGAGGCATGCGTATCCGTTCGTGATGAGGGCGTTCTCGTTGATCCGGCAGACTTGCCGCGCCTGACCGATGCTTTCTTTCAGACGAAGACGACGGGAAAGGGGTCCGGCCTTGGTCTGTCCATTTCTAAAAACATTGCCGAGCGCCACGGTGGAAGTTTAAGCTTTTCAAGCAGCGCGGAGTCAGGTACTGTCGCGCTCCTTCGCCTGCCGCTGTTTGCCGGATGAAACAGTGGTCACGGTTGTGATCAAGGGATTTAATCAGTGCTGAAGACTTGCCGCGGTGCAAGCCTTTTTTTGTGTACGATAAGTAAAGTATAAAAATGTCAGTGAGATTAATTATTAAGAAAAATGAACACGCTGCCTTCCGGCGTGATGAGTGATGAATCAAGCACAATACTCGTCACTTCAAACGGCATATCCTTGCGCCGCTAACGCCTTTCTAATAGTCGCGACCGATTTCCAACCGCGGCACCTCCGCCTGCTTGCTGGCATTATTTGTTTCACATGCGGAGCTCTGCGCGACAAACAGGTAGTTATAAAAAGATCAGCCATACGCGCAAACAGTCAAACGACTGTTTGCGCATTGACCGATTTATGCATATACTATAGTCAAATGAATATTTGATTGGAGGCTTCCTATGTACCAGGCGCAGGACGTTTGTGAAGTGAGCTGCATCCATAAAGATAAGGTCGTACGTGTCAGGCGGTGTCTTGAAAAAAGTAATTTCAATGACGTTGCGGATTTATTTAAAATTTTGGCTGATTCGACAAGAATAACCATTGTTCACGCGTTGGCACTTGAAGACGAACTGTGCGTGTGTGACGTTTGTGCGATTATCGGTTGCTCTAAAGCCACAGCCTCTCACCACTTGCGTCTGTTAAAGAAACTGGGTTTGGCTCAATCACGAAAAGATGGGAAATTCGTATTTTATTCGCTCGTTAGTGAACCTATCCGTCAGTTTGTCACGTTAGCGTTTCAGACCGGCACAGTTAAGCGACGCCTTGACCATGAGGCAATGGCATGAAAATAAGAAAAGAGATGTCGAATTGAAAATGGAGCGAATACAGCGACAGCGGACTTTGATGCACGATTCAAGTCATGCGTGCACCTGCGCGCTTTGTGGACATCAAGACGTGCAAGAATGTATGGCAGAAAAATGCAATTGCTGTGACTGTTATCAGATAAGCGGAGACCTTGCGCTCAAAGCAGACAACGACTCCTGCTGCGCAGATGAGCAAGAAACCTGTGCTCATGAGCCAGAAAGCGAGGAACATTGCGCCGGGGCATGTTGCAAAAATGAGCGACATCGAGGGCTATGCGCAGATGAGGGCTGTCAAAGCGGAAAGCACCAAGACAATGGCCAAGGTCAAGACAGCTGTTGCGATGATGACTGTTGCGCAAATGATTGCTGCGATGATGATGAGCTTATTCAAAAAGAGACGCCGCCGCTTGAGAGCGATTGTTCGTCAGTTGTCTATCAAGTCGAGGGAATGGATTGTCCCGCGTGTGCGCGGACAATTGAAAAAAGAGTGTCGCAGGCGCCCGGAATAGCAGCCGTTCGGGTACTTTACAGCACAGGTAAAATGCGGGTGTCTTACTCAGATGAGCGCGTTCTCTCTGCCATTCCCGAACAGTTAGGTCAGTTGGGTTATCAGATTGAGCTTAAAAACCATCAGAGCGTCCCAAGTGAACCCAGTCATATGCAAAGTTACAGAATTGAAGGCATGGATTGCGGAGCTTGTGCGACATCTATAGAAAATCATCTGAAACGTTTTCCCGAAGTGCGGCATGTGGCGGTAAGCTTTGCGTCAGGTAAGATGACGATCAGCCACAGCCTTTCAACCGAACGCATTCAGCGGGAGCTTGCAGTTATCGGTTATCAGGCGATACCGGAGTCGCGCGAGGCAGAAGGAGACCACGCTCCAAAGCGCTCTCATCGGCCCGCGGCAGAACTTTTTATTTCCGGCCTCTGCCTTGCTGCGGGATTCGCTTTATCATTCACTCAAATGACTGACATTGTCCCTAATGCTCTATACGCCATCGCTCTCATCATCAGTGGGCGGCAGCCTTTGCGCAGTGCTTACTATGCGCTGCGAAGCCGGTCGCTGGATATGAATGTGCTCATGTCCGCGGCAGCTATCGGCGCGCTTTGTATCAACCAATGGTTCGACGGCGCGACCGTCGTCTGGTTATTCGCTTTAGGGGCCGTTCTGGAAAATCGTTCGATTGCACAAACACGTCGGTCTATCGGCGAACTGATGCAGGTGGCCCCTGCGAAAGCGTGGGTGAAATCAGGGCAGTCATGGATTAACAAGTCAGTGAGTGCGGTGGCTGTTGGTGAAACGATCATTGTGAAACCCGGTGAACGCATCCCCTTGGACGCAGAAGTGATTAATGGAGCTTCAAGTGTCAATCAGGCACCGATTACCGGAGAATCGATTCCTGTTGACAAAGGTCAAGGCGATACTGTTTTTGCCGGGACATTGAATGAGAACGGCACGTTGGAATGCCGGGTGACGCAACGAGCAGACCATACAGCTATCGCTCGAATTATTCAAATGGTGGAAGACGCCGAGGAAAAGCAGGCGCCGACGCAAACATTTGTTGAGCGATTTGCCCGCATTTATACGCCGATCATTTTTGTTCTGGCTGTGGCTGTCATGATTTTTCCTCCCATTATCGGACTTGGCACCTTGACTTCTTGGTTTTATAGAGGTTTAGAGTTACTCGTCGTCGCTTGCCCGTGTGCGCTTGTCATTTCGACGCCGGTCGCGATTGTATCTGCCATTGGCAACGCAGCTAAGCAGGGGGTATTAATTAAAGGCGGTGCTTTTTTGGAGAAAGCCGGCCGGATTCAGGCCATTGCGTTTGATAAAACGGGAACAATTACAGAAGGTAAACCCAAAGTGGCACGCTTAATTGCATTTACCGGGGATGAGAAGCATCTCTTGTCACTGATCAAGACACTTGAAGACTACTCGACTCATCCCATCGCTCGCTGTCTATCCGCTTACGCGAACGACAGAAACAGTCTGGCCCTTGTCGGGGAGAACTATCAAAACATGCCGGGGCAGGGCGTGCAGGCGACGATAGCCGGAACTGTATATTATGCGGGCAGTCCAAAGTTCTTCCGAGAGAAAAAGGTGGGTACATTTGAAGAGTATGATCAGGCCAAGACATTACTAAATATGGGCCAGACCGTAGTCATGATTGGTACCGATAAAGAGTTGATCGGCGTTATCGGCGTGTCGGATACGATCAGGCAAACAACACGTACGGCCTTGCGTCAATTGAAAAGTGCAGGCGTTCACGAGTTGGTCATGTTGACCGGTGATAATCAAAAAACGGCTGAGCAGGTGGCAAAAGAAGCCGGTATTACGCGTTATTTCTCTGATTTGCTTCCGGAAGATAAGGTCGCGGCCATTCAGAGGCTACAGGCGTCCGGACTCAAGACAGCCATGGTTGGCGACGGCATCAATGATGCACCGGCGCTCGCCAGTGCGGACCTTGGGATTGCCATGGGCGGAGCGGGGACAGATACGGCAATGGAGACGGCGGATCTCGTGCTGATGGCTGACAATCTGGAAAAATTGCCATTTGCCATTTCTTTGAGTCGGCAGACATTGGCAATCATCAAACAGAATGTCGGTTTTGCCTTACTCATAAAGGGCGTTGCACTATGTTTGATCTTTCCGGGCTGGTTGACGCTTTGGCTGGCAGTATTCAGCGATACGGGCGCCGCTTTGCTCGTTATCCTAAACAGTCTGCGCTTATTTCGTCAAAGAGTTTGAGCAGCCATACGTTCTTGAGACATCGATGGGGTTGACGGATTTTGCGCCGTCAGATATTCAAATGTATATTGGCATAAACGTGATGGATTAGAAAAACTTGGCTCTGCAAGTCCCTTGGGACATTGGCGGAGCCTTTGTTTTTCTTAGGCCTGGTTCCGCTCAGATTTTTAGACGTTCTTAGCGTATGAGCCACATCGTTTCACGGGTTGCAAGGTGCGGCTGACTGCCGAAGGACACTGGACACATACTTGCTGCGCCTTCAGATTGACACGATTGGCAGCCTATATTATTATAAAACGTAATGATTACGATTTATCGTGAAGAAAGAGGATGATCAAATGAATGATAAGGCGCAATTATCAACGGCGCGGCGCGAGTTGCACAGTCCGAATAAGAAAACACATCGACGGGCACTGAAGGTGATTAAGGCTGTTAAAGGACTTAAAAAAGGCCTTGCCAATTAAGCGAAGGACTAGAGGGGAGGGGATGCACTCTTGGCAGTTCCAAAACGGCGCACATCGACGGCGCGAAAGGGTAAGCGTCGCGCCCATCAGAAGCTGAATGTACCTACACTTTCACGTGATCCAGAGACAGGAAGTTATCATCTTTCCCATCGCGTGAGTGCGGATGGACGTTACCGCGGAGAAAAGGTGATGGATCGCCAGTCCAATGAGTGATCGGTAAAGACAAATCGCATAAAAGGAGATTTTTGTGTATGGCAAAGAAATCAAAAGTGATTAAAGAGCTCAAGCGGCAGGAGATGGTTGCGCGTTATGCCGATCGGCGGCGTGAACTGAAAGCAGCAGGGGATGTTGCTGCCTTGGCGAAGCTACCGCGCGATTCGTCGCCGACCCGGCTGCATAACCGCTGTCCGCTGACCGGGCGTCCGCACGGCTATTTGCGCAAGTTCAACATGTCGCGCATTGCTTTTCGGGAATACGCCCATAAGGGACAAATTCCCGGCGTGCGCAAAGCGAGCTGGTGAACACGCGTGACCTCAGCGATTCCAGTCACTGTTTTAAGCGGTTTTTTAGGATCAGGAAAAACGACGCTGCTGAATCATCTCCTGCGGTATCGAGGCGAACGAAAAATTGCCGTGATTGTAAACGATATTGGCGAGATTAATATCGACATCGATCTGATCGCTGACTGGGGTGGACTTGCGCAAGTTGATCAGCAAGTCGTCCCCTTGTCTGGTGGATGCATTTGTTGCACACTGCGTGGTGACTTGCTCGTGCAAGTCAGACGTCTTGCTCTATCAGGTCGGTTTGATTCTATTATTATTGAAGCGACGGGCATCGGTGAACCCATGCCTGTCGCTCAAACTTTTTGCTATCGTGACGAAGAACTCGGCATAGACCTGACCTCTTTTTGCAGGCTGGATACAATGATTACAGTTATTGATGCCTACCGCTTCTTTACGTATTTTCGACTTGATGGGGCGCGAGCTCAGCCTATGAATGGGTCAGAGAAAGAAGACGATTTGGCCAATCTATTGCTTGAGCAGATTGAATGCTGTAATGTTCTTGTTGTCAATAAATGTGATTTAATTGATGATGCACGACTGCAAATGTTAACCCATGCACTAAAAGCGTTGCAGCCGGAAGCGGAAATTATTCAAACAGTTAATGGGGTCGTTAATCCTAATCGGTTGATTGAGACGAGACTTTTTAATTTTGAAAAAATGAGTCAATCTGCCGGCTGGGTGCATGCGTTGAATGAACCAGAGGACACATCAGTGCCCGAGATTGACGAATATGGTCTGTCAACTTTTGTGTACCTCCGACGACGGCCTTTTCATTTAGAAGCGCTCTGCCGTTGCCTTGATAGAATGCCTGCTTCAATTTTGCGAGCTAAAGGAATTGTTTGGTGCGCCGAGCGTCATGATACGGTGCTTTCATTGTCACAGGCGGGGGGCGCGGTTACTTTGGAGCCGCTGGCGCGTTGGGTTGCTTCTCTGCCGATGGAACAACAGCGTGCTATTCTTTCATCGCGTCCGTCTATTCGTGAACTTTGGCATCCGCGTTTTGGTGATCGGCAAACACGGCTTGTTTTCATTGGCATTCATTTGGATAAGGATGGAATGACCAAACAACTCGATCAATGTCTGCTAACGGATCGAGAAATGCAGGCCTACTCGAGTAATTGCCCGTTGTTTGACTTGTAAGATGTGGGCATAGGTGTTGGGAAAGTATACCGATTCGATGAATAGAGTTCTTGAAATGGGCATACAGCGAAGGATATATCCCGTTCGTGTATGCCCATAAATAATTCCGTTGAGCTAAGGGAGATTACCGGATGGCACGTATACCTGTAACACTGTTGTCTGGCTATCTTGGCTCAGGCAAAACAACATTGCTCCTGCATCTACTGCACGATGCCCACGACAAACGAATCGGCATCGTCGTAAACGATTTAGCCGCGACTAATATTGACGCAAAAACAATTCAGCAAAGTCAAGATTTTACTGATAATGACAAGCTTGTAGCGATTAGCGGAGGAAGCATCGGAAGTGATTATCGGCAGTCTTTCTGTGATGCTATCTATACACTTGCCAACTCGGGAACCATTGATTTACTGGTGGTTGAGGCCTCCGGGATCGCCCGGCCTCAGCTGGCAGCAAAGGCGATCGTCGGAGGCCGGAATTCTGAGGGCAGGACGCTTTGCACGGTCTGCCGACGCAGCGACCGACGACTTTTGAGATCACATTTGAGGATGTCGACTTTGCCTACGCAAAAGCGACTGATGCTGATTATAAGCCGATTTTGAGCCATTTGTCTTTGACGGCGCGGGAAGGAAACCTGACCGCGCTTGTCGGTCCGTCGGGCGGTGGGAAGTCAACAATCGCCAGTCTCATTCCGCGCTTTTGGGATGTCGATCGCGGGCGAATTACGATTGGCGGAGTCGATTTGCGCGATATGGGAACCGAAGCGCTGATGGATCTTGTGTCCTTCGTTTTCCAAGATGTGCATCTGTTTTTTGACACGATCGAGGAGAATATCCGCATGGGGAATCGTGCGGCGAGTGTCGATGATGTTGTGCGAGCATCCAAGGCGGCATGCTGTCATGACTTTATCATGCAACTTCCGGACGGCTATCAGACGAAGATCGGCGAAGGGGGCGTCTATTTGTCCGGCGGCGAGGAACAGCGACTCTCGATTGCCCGCGCCCTGCTGAAGAATGCTCCGATTCTTGTGCTGGACGAGGCGACGGCTTATGCAGATGCTGAAAATGAAGCACATATTCAGATGGCGATTAACGCCTTGATCAAAAATAAAACGGTGATCATGATTGCTCACCGCCTGTCAACAATTCGTTCCGCCGATCAAATTCTTGTCATTAAACACGGGCAGATCGCTGAAGCCGGACGACATGCCGCGTTGCTCGAACGGAAGGGACTGTACGCGCATATGTGGCAGGCGCATTTGTCGAGCGCGCGCTGGCATCTGGGACAGAGACATTTAGCAGGCCGAGGTGACATGCAATGATGAATTATCTTTATAATATCAGCTCAGGGAATCCGAAATCGCTCTGGCCGTCCGTGTGGTCGTCGCTCGTTGAAGGGCTTGTTCGGCTGCTGCCGACGATTCTTGTCATTGATGTGTTCAATACGATTTATCTCTCGTTCGCGCATCCGGACACTCCATTGAATGTTGCGAGATTGTGGGTGAGCAGTGCCCTGTTGGTCATTCTGCTCATCCCGCAATTCATCAGTTCGGTGGCTGCCTACAATCGCAGCTTTTTGGCAGCTTACCACGTGTCGGCAACAGGGCGAATTAAGTTGGCTGAGCATATACGCAAGCTCTCACTCGGCTTTCTGAGTTCGCGGGATCCGGCTGACTTGACGAATATGATGCTCAGTGATTACGCACTCGTTGAAGAAGGCGTCTCGCACCATGTGCCGCAGATGGTCAGTTCGGTTGTCTTTCCGATGCTCGCGTTCATTAGTTTGCTGTTCGTGAACTGGCAGCTGTCGGTCGCGATGTTTATCGCCTTGCCGTTTGCCGTAGCCGTGGTCTTTCTGACGAATCATGTTCAAGAGAAATTGAGTAAGAATCAACTTGCGGCAAAGAATGAGGCGGCGAGCCGTTTGCAGGAATATCTGCGCGGGATTCGCGAAATTAAGGCGTATAATATGGGCGGTGAGCGTTTTGACCGCTTGCGTCACGCCTTCGAAGACTTAATGCACCAGTCGATTCGTTTGGAAGGGCTGATGGGGCCGATTCTCATGACGGCGATTACGTTTGTCCGCTCCGGTTTTCCAATCATGCTATTTGCGGGCACATATCTCTTGATGCACGGGCAAGTGACGCTGCCGATTTTTCTCATGTTTCTGCTCGTCGGGGTACGCGTCTTTGAACCGCTGACCGTATTGCTCACGAGCTACGGTGAGCTGCGCTATGGGGCTTATAGCGCAAAGCGGGTGATGTCTATTTTAAAGGAAGAACCGCTGACGGGAACAGAAGCGGTACCGGCGCACGGCGACATCACATTTGATCACGTCACCTTCGGCTATCAGCCTGCTCACCCGGTGCTCCATGACGTCAGTTTTACCCTTCCTGCAAACCAAAAGACAGCTCTTGTCGGAGCGTCCGGTAGCGGGAAGAGCACCGTTACTAAATTGATCGCGCGTTTCTGGGACACTCAATCCGGTGAAATTCGCATCGGGGGCCAATCGCTCGCGCAGGTGGAGCCGGAACAGTTGCTGCGCCATATATCGATGGTGTTCCAAGATGTGTATTTATTCAAAGATACGATTTATAACAATATTCTTGTCGGAAAGCAAGACGCGACGCGCGCGGAGATCGAAGAGGCAGCACGGCAGGCACAATGCCATGACTTTATTACGGCACTGCCGCAAGGATATGACACAATGGTTGGTGAGGGGGGAGCGACGCTCTCGGGCGGCGAGAAGCAGCGAATTTCCATCGCCCGTGCTTTGCTGAAGAATGCGGCGATTATTCTGCTTGATGAGGCGACCGCCTCGCTTGACCCTGAGAATGAGCAGGCGGTTCAGACGGCGATTAACGCGCTTGTCGCGAGCAAGACAGTCGTCATCATTGCCCATCGCCTGAAGACGATTAAGGAAGCCGATCAGATTCTCGTTCTTGATCAAGGGAAGCTCATTCAACAAGGGCGCCATGACGAACTGCTCAACGATTCGAACGGTGTGTATGCGCGCCTGTGGCAGCTTCAGCAACAGGCCGAGAGTTGGCACGTGTAGGCGACCGGCTGCGATTTAAAATTCATGCGGGTTGCAGCTTGGGATGAAACAAGAAATTTGGAGGAACAATGGTCTTGAGGCGGACATTACGATCTGCGCGAGGTACATCGTGAGTAACCGAAGCAGACGGACGTATGTGGCTGAGCAAGGGAAAAAGCGATATGTCATGTCAACAACGCAGATAAAAAAAGACTAATGTGCTTATTGGCGAACAATGGGTTTCACATTTATACCATTGTTCGCATTTTAATTGACGGGTTTGAAAAAGAGTTGCTATAATAAATAAGTAAAAAAAGATGCCGCCTGCTGTCACCCAATCAGTTTTGTTCATCCGATTAACGAAACGGGGACGGGCTTTTTTATTTTGTATGATTCTTTGGACCGGACTTTTACACGCTCCGTTTCTGTTCGGAATGGCAGCAGGCAGCACAGGGGGAGGATTTTTTGTGAACGAAAATTGGTTGTCCCGCTATTTTCAGTTTTCAGAGCTCCACACGACGCTCAGGCGGGAATTGTTGGCCGGACTGACAACCTTTATTTCCATGGCTTACATTCTTTTTGTCAATCCGTCAGTCCTCGGTGCTTCAGGAATGGACAAGGGTGCGGTATTTACCGCGACGGCAATTGCCAGCGCGCTCGGCTGCCTCGTGATGGGCATTGTGGCCAAATATCCGATCGCCATTGCTCCGGGTCTCGGTGTCAACGCGTTCTTCGCGTATTCCGTTGTCATCGGCATGAAGATTCCGTGGCAGACCGCACTTGCCGGTGTGTTTATTGCGGCGGTTATTTTCTTTATTATTACGATTTTCAAACTGCGTGAAATGATTATTGATGCCATTCCGCAAAGTCTGAAGCTGGCGATGGCAGCCGGTATCGGTTTGTTCATTGCATTTATCGGACTGCACGACGGCGGACTGATCGTCGCCAGCAAAGACACGACGGTTGCTTTCGGACCGCTGAATGTCGGGACGACGTGGTTGACGATCTTTGGTCTGATTGTAACCATTGTCCTAATGGTGCGCAAGATTCCGGGCGCTATCTTCATCGGCATGGTTCTCACATCAGTCCTCGGCATGATTACGGGTCTGATCCAGCTGCCCTCCTCGGTGATTTCGACAGCGCCGAGCCTGGCACCGACATTCGGCGTGGCACTGACACATCTGGCTGATATTAACACGGTTCAGCTTGGTGTTGTTGTGCTGACTTTCCTGCTTGTGACCTTCTTTGATACGGCGGGCACGCTGATCGGTCTTGCCGAACAGGCAGGCTTTATTAAAGATAACAAAATGCCGCGTGTTGGCCGCGCTCTGCTCGCTGACTCCAGTTCGATGCTCGTCGGCTCGCTGATCGGCACCTCACCGACATCAGCGTACATTGAATCGTCGACAGGCATTGCAATCGGCGGCCGATCGGGACTGACGGCGGTCGTGACCGGTATTCTGTTCATCTTTGGCATGCTGTTTTCGCCGCTGCTTGCTGTCGTTACTGACCAAGTAACAGCGCCGGCACTCATTATTGTCGGTGTGCTGATGGCCAGTGCGCTCAAGAAGATTCCGTGGGATCAGTTTGAAATTGCCGTTCCGGCTTTTCTTACTGTGATCGGCATGCCACTGACTTACAGCATTTCCGACGGCATCGCGCTTGGCTTTATTGCTTATCCGATTACGATGATCGCAGCCGGTAAGGCGAAGAAAGTGCACCCGATTGTTTATGTGCTGTTCTTCATTTTCCTGATCTTCTTCTGGGTGCTCAACTACAAATAATCGTGTCTGAGCGTGCCGCCGGCCTAAGAAGACGAAATCAAAAAAGCGGCAACGGCAGCTTAAGTCGCTGGTGTTCATGCATATGATGAAAGAACGGCTGGGAGTTGTATCCCATGCCGTTCTTTTGCACGTTAAGAACGTCTATCGATTTTAGCGGGACCAGGTATAAGAAAAGCTAAGGCTTCGGCATCCGTCCAAGGGACTTGGCAGCGCCAAGTTTTTCTAACAAGTCAAGAAAGTATATGATTTTTGCCGTCATACCGGAAAAAGCGGAGGTGCGAGGGCGCCTTGCGGGAGAAACGTGCCGGGCTGTTTGAGGAGGTTCGCTGGGTGTCCGTGACAAGCGAAGCCGGAGCACTGTGCGCAAAGGACTTGGCTGAGTGAATGTCTTCCAATATAAGACTGTCCGATTGTGATTTCCCGGGAAATAATAATCCGCTTACAGCGTGTCGGCCGTCCCTTTGAGTTTTCCGGTGGCATGCCTTGGATGGCAAAGATTGTGATTACCGGGTGCAGGCCGAACGCCCTTGATGCTGCGGAAATGTGTTTTTTTCATCTGCCGATTGCTGAAAGAACGTAAATCTGGCGGCTTGCTTACACAGGCTGTATTAAAAAGCGCAAAAATAAGCGTGCATAGACAAGCGGCGCGCGGCGCATGCTAAAGAAAAAGGTTCTGCACGGGTGAGATGAACCGTCTGCGCGCGGCTCTGAAGAAGGATAAGATGCTTCGCATATAATTGTGCTTTGAGTGCGAATGCCCCCTTCTAAAACGGCTTGTCATCCCGGCCTGCTGCAGAAAGAAGAGAGGCATGCGAGATGTCTGCTTTACTGATGGCTGTTTTGCTTTGGGTTGCGGGACTTGCGGCGATTTCTGGCGGCTTTTTTCTGATTGCCCGCATGCGCAAGTTAAGCGACCTGTTCTTGCATCATGCGGAGCGCAACAAAGGAAAAGACAACGTTGCGAGCATGGAAATGACGATTCAGGGAAAAGTTCTCGGTCACATTCCCGGCTGCGTCGTGCACGTACTGCTCAGCACCGCCGGGCTTTTGTTAATTGCTTTTGGCTGCGTCGCACTTGGCTTTTTCTTCGGTTAAGCATGACAGCTTCGTCCGTCCCCTTTTGAAGGTGGGGCGAACACATGATGGTTGACGCCTTGAGTTGCCTGATAATGGATGGGGCAGCGTCATTGAGCCGGCGGGCGCGGTACCGTCCTATAGATTACGGTTTTGCACTGTCTTTATACTAAGAACAAACCTTTTCCCCACTCTATGCCGCGCCCGCCCCTTTTTATTCTTTTGTCCGGCTGCTGCCGAATTTGTTGCTTGGACAGCGGCTTTAAAGATCATCTTGATCTGAGCTGCCGGGGTATGCGCAGCCGTTTGTCAGACTGGTTTCTTCACTGAAGCTTCCTGCAAAGCGGTTGGTGTAAGACGATTTCCGCACAAATAGACAGCGGCAGACCGAGCAGCTGTCATTTCCCAAAAATAAATGATTTATAACAAAGTCTGGCATTTAAATACAACATGGACAGTTAACTTTCCTTACATTGCCGATTGCCAATTAAAAACGAACGTTAAAAGCTGACACCCGCTTTAATGTTCGCTATCCGGTTGACAGGTTGCCGGTATTGTTGATATGATGAGAAGGCTAAAAGAACAGTGTACCCTCATATATTTTTGGGAATGTGGCCCGACTGTTTCTACCCGGTAACCGTAAATTGCCGGACTATGAAGGGAAAACGTGGAGTTACCCAGATGCCCGCTGCCTGCGGTGGAAGGCCGGATGGCTTGTTTTCTCGTCTTATAAAAGAGAAGCAGCTGATCCGGGCTTTTTTGTCCGTCAGAAAAATATGACCAAGTTGAGCGGGACCAGTGTAAGAGAGGCTAAGAATCTGCTGTTGTCCAAGGGGGACTTGGCGTCGCCAAGTTTTTCTAATACGTTAAGAAAGTCTAAAGATCTCAGCGGGACTAAGTATAAGAAACTCTAAGGTTCGGCCGTCGTCCAAGGGGACTTGGCATCGCCAAGTTTTTCTAAAAGTCGAACAAGTGCAAGATGGTGATGGGAACGGTGGAGTTCGCCGCGGCAAGCATTTACGATAAACGAGTAACCGCAGGATAAGTGCCGGCCTGGTCGGGCGTCAACGAGTTGTTCGGTGCGCGGTGTCAGAATGATTAAAAATTAACGGCAAAGAGTGTAAGAACAACTGAGGTTCAGCCGGTCCTATATTCGGCTTCACCAAGTCGTTCTAATCAAGTAAGGGGGAAGAGAACGGTGGACAGTGCGGTTATTGGTGTGGTGATGGGCAGCATCTCTGACTGGGAGACGATGCAGCACGCCTGCCGATTGCTTGAGGAGTTCGGTATTCGTTTTGAAAAGCACGTCATATCCGCGCACCGGACACCGGATGCCATGTTTGGCTACGCCGAGCATGCGCGCATGCGCGGACTGAAAGTCATTATTGCCGGTGCGGGAGGCGCCGCCCACTTGCCGGGCATGATTGCGGCCAAGACGACGCTGCCGGTCATCGGCGTACCTGTTCAGTCACATGCACTGAGCGGTATGGATTCACTGCTTTCGATCGTGCAGATGCCGGGCGGCGTACCGGTTGCAACGGTTGCGATCGGCAATGCCGGCGCAAAAAACGCCGCCCTGCTTGCCGTGGAAATGCTGGCGGCGTTTGACGACGCACTGGCAGATCAGCTTGATCACTACCGCACGAGGATGGCAGAACAAGTAAGGGACAGTGATTTCAAATGAATACGCGAACAATTCTGCCGGGTGCGACGATCGGCATTCTCGGCGGTGGGCAGCTCGGACGGATGATGGCCATTGCTGCCAAACAGATGGGCTACCGCATTGCCGTGCTTGATCCGACAGTGGACTGTCCGTGTGCGCAAGTGGCCGACCGGGCGATCGTCGCTGACTATGACGATCTGGCAGCCGCCGAAGCATTGGCGGCTTGCGCCGATGTAGTCACCTACGAATTTGAGAATGTCTCGGTGCAGACGGCCGACTATCTGCAAACGAGCAGCTATTTGCCACAGGGTTACCGCCTTTTGGACATTACCAAAGATCGGCTGCGTGAAAAAGCGGCGATTCAGAAGGCGGGTCTGCCTGTTGCCGCTTATGCGTCGGTGCGCAGCGAGGCTGAATTGAGCGAGGCACTTCGGCTGATCGGGTTTCCTTCGGTGCTCAAGACAACTGAGGGCGGGTATGACGGCAAGGGACAGTATGTGCTGAGAAGCGCGGCGGACCTTGCTGAGGCGCAGCCTTATATTGGCACAACGCCGTTTGAGCTGGAGGAGTTTCTGCCTTTTGAAAAAGAGCTGTCGGTTATTGTCACGCGCAGCACAGCGGGAGAGACGGGCGTCTTTCCTGTTGCGGAAAATATTCATCGGCATAATATTCTGCATCACACCGTCGTGCCGGCGAGAATCAGCAGTCAACTCTATGAAGAGGCGGCGGGTTATGCCCTTCGCCTTGCAGAAGCGCTGGATCTTGTCGGCACGCTTGCTGTCGAGATGTTCGTCGGATGTGACGGCAGGCTCTACGTCAATGAAACGGCTCCGCGTCCCCATAACTCCGGGCATTTCTCTATCAATGCGTGCGAGACATCGCAGTTTGAACAGCACGTGCGTGCGATCTGCGGATTGCCGCTGGGCAGCACGCGCTTGCTCAGTCCGGCCGTCATGATGAATATCCTCGGGGAGCATGTGCAGCCTGTTCTGGACAAAGCCGGGCTGCTCGGCGGCGCGCATGTGCATCTTTATGGCAAGGCGGAAGCAAGAGTCGGGCGAAAGATGGGCCATCTGACCATTCTTGGCGCAACGGCAGAAGATGCACTTGCCAAAGCTGAGGCGCTCGGCATCTGGAAAATTGAACAGGAAGCAGGTCGAATCAATGATTGACAGGTATACGCGGCCCGAGATGGGCGCTATTTGGACGGAAGAAAATAAATATAGAGCATGGTTGGAAGTGGAACTGCTTGCCTGCGAAGGCTGGTCGACACTCGGTAAAATTCCAAAAGAGGACGTCGCTAAGCTGCGCGAGCGTGCGACCTTCACCGTTGAACGTATTCATGAAATTGAAGAAGAGACACGCCACGATGTTGTTGCTTTTACCCGCACGGTTTCTGAATCGCTTGGGGATGAAAAGAAGTGGGTGCATTACGGCCTGACCTCGACCGATGTTGTCGATACGGCGCAATCGTACTTGCTGCGCCAGTGCAACGCCATCCTGCGCAAAGGTATTGTTCACTTCATTGACGTGCTGCGCGCCCAGGCGAAAAAGTATAAAAATACGGTCATGATGGGGCGTACACACGGCGTTCATGCGGAACCGACGACGTTCGGCCTCGTACTGGCGCTCTGGTTGGAGGAAATGAAACGGAATTTGGCGCGGTTCGATGAAGCGGCGGAGACTATTCGTGTCGGCAAGCTGTCCGGTGCGGTCGGCACGTATGCGAATATCGATCCGGCGGTCGAAGCCTACGTGTGTGAACATCTTGGTCTTGCGGCAGCGCCGATTTCCACACAAGTGCTGCAGCGTGACCGCCATGCCTATTACATGGCGACGCTCGCACTCGTTGCCACATCCATTGAAAAATTTGCGGTCGAGATTCGCGGCTTGCAGCGTTCTGAAGTGCGTGAAGTGGAGGAACATTTCGCCAAAGGCCAGAAGGGGTCTTCATCGATGCCGCACAAGCGCAATCCGATCAGTTCGGAGAACATGTGCGGCATGGCGCGCGTCATTCGCGGGTACATGCTGACAGCCTACGAGAACGTTCCGCTCTGGCACGAACGCGACATTTCGCATTCTTCGGCAGAGCGCGTCATTCTTCCGGATGCGACGATAGCCCTTGACTATATGCTGCACCGGTTCTCCTCAATTATTGAGAACCTGACCGTGTTCCCTGAGAACATGCGCCGCAACATGAAGCGGACGTTCGGCTTGCCGTTCTCTCAGCATGTGCTGCTTGCCTTGATTAAAAAAGGCATGAGCCGCGAGGCCGCTTATGATGTGGTCCAGCCGAATGCGATGCAGTCATGGGAGACGGCGACGCCGTTCCGCGAGATACTGAGTGCCGACGAGCGCGTCACCTCGCGCCTGAGCGACGAGGAGCTTGATGCCTGCTTTGATGAAACGTATCACCTCAAGAACGTCGATGCGATCTTTGAGCGTCTTGGATTGAACGGCTGACGATGTGCCGGCTGAAAAAAATATGACTGACCGATTATACAGGAGAGAGGCATAGATCATGAGTGATGAATTGCTGTACGAAGGAAAAGCAAAAAAACTGTTTGCAACGGATGATCCGTTTGTTCTGCGTGTCGAATATAAGAATGACGCGACAGCGTTTAACGGAAAGAAGAAAGCACAGTTCGAAGGCAAGGGCCGATTGAACAATGCTATCTGTACGAAGATCTATCACGTCCTGCATGATCACGGCATCGCAACCCATTTCATTGACAAGATTTCCGACACCGAGCAGCTTGTGAAAGCCGTTGACATCGTGCCGATTGAAGTCGTCGTTCGCAACATTGTCGCCGGCTCATTGGCCAAGCGCTTCGGCATGGAAGAAGGCAAGGATCTCGGGCAGACGATCATTGAATTTTATTATAAAAGTGACGAGCTCGGCGATCCGTTCATTAATGACGCTCATGCGCTCGCTCTTGGCCTTGCAACGGCCGAAGACTTGGCAGATATTCGCCGTCAGGCACTGGCCGTCAACACCGTGCTCCGGCAGCTTTTTGACGAAGCAGGCATTCTGCTCGTCGACTTCAAACTGGAGTTCGGCAGGCTCAAGCAGGACGGGACCATCGTTCTTGCCGATGAAATTTCACCGGATACGTGCCGGCTGTGGGATCGGGCGACGCACGAGAAGCTGGATAAAGACGTCTTCCGCCGCGGACTCGCGGATTTGCCGGAAACGTATGAGAAACTGTTCAGGCGTCTGGAGGTCGTGCAATGAAAAAGGTCAAGGTGTTTATCACATTGAAAGAGAGCGTGCTTGATCCGCAGGGCCAGGCGGTGAAGCAATCGCTGCACAACATGGATTATACGGGTGTGAAGGACGTCCGCATCGGCAAGTACATCGAGCTCCGGATGGAAGAGGGAGCTGAGCTGGATAAGCAAGTCAACGCAATCTGTGACAAACTGCTTGCCAATACAGTCATCGAGAATTATACGTATACCATCGAAGAGGAGGTCCGGTCGTGAAAACCGCTGTCATCGTTTTCCCCGGTTCGAACTGCGATCAGGATATGTATTACGCCATTAAAGACGGACTCGGCGAAGACGTCGATTATGTTTGGCACGCAGAAACGTCGCTGGACGGGTATGACGCAATTATGATTCCAGGCGGGTTTTCTTACGGCGACTATTTGCGCTGCGGCGCGATCGCCCGCTTCTCGGCGATCATGCCGGCGGTCGTGGCCGCTGCGAAAGCGGGTAAGCCGGTGCTTGGCGTTTGCAATGGTTTTCAGATTCTCGTCGAGGCCGGCCTGCTCCCCGGTGCGCTGCTGCGCAACAGGGATTTGAAATTCATCTGCGAGACCGTCGAACTTCAGGTTGTGAATAACGAGACGCTGTTCACGTCACTTTATAAAAAAAATGAAACGATTAATATTCCGATTGCCCACGGCGAAGGCAACTACTACTGTGACGCCGAGACGCTTGCCGCGCTGCGCGACAACCATCGCATCGTGTTCACGTATTCAGGCAGCAACCCGAACGGATCGCTCGAAGACATCGCCGGTATTGTGAGCGCCGAAGGCAATGTGCTCGGCATGATGCCACACCCTGAACGCGCGGCCGACGCATGGCTTGGCAACGTTGACGGCCTGCGCCTGTTTCAGTCGATCTTGAACCATTGGAGGGATTCTGTTCATGCCCACAGCATCGCTTGAACCGTCAGCCGAAGCCATTCAGGAAAAGAAAATTTACCGGACGATGGGGCTGAGCGAACCTGAATATGCAAAAGTGTGTGAACTGCTCGGCCGCAAGCCAAACTACACGGAAACGGGCCTTTTTGCCGTCATGTGGTCCGAGCACTGTAGCTATAAGACATCAAAGCCGCTGTTAAAGCAGTTTCCGACGACCGGAAAGCGGGTGTTGCAAGGGCCGGGTGAAGGCGCGGGTGTCGTCGATATCGGCGACGGTAAGGCTGTCGTTTTCAAAATAGAAAGCCATAACCATCCCTCAGCCATCGAGCCCTATCAGGGGGCGGCGACCGGGGTTGGCGGTATCATCCGCGATATATTCTCCATGGGCGCGCGGCCGATCGCATTGCTCGATTCACTGCGCTTCGGCGAACTGTCCAACGCCCGTGTCCGTTACGTGTTTGAGGAAGTTGTCAGCGGCATTGCCGGTTACGGCAACTGTATCGGTATTCCGACTGTCGGCGGCGAACTGAGCTTTGACCCGTGCTATAACGGCAATCCGCTCGTGAACGCGATGTGTGTCGGCGTGATGGATCAGAACGACCGTCAAGTCGGTCAAGCGCGCGGCATCGGCAACACGGTCATGTATGTCGGCGCGAGCACGGGGCGCGACGGCATCAACGGCGCGACGTTCGCCTCGGAGGAAATCACCGAGAAGTCGGATGAGAAGCGCTCAGCGGTGCAAGTCGGCGATCCGTTCATGGAAAAGCTGCTTGTCGAAGCCTGTCTTGAACTCGTTCATCACGAAGCGCTTGTCGGTATTCAGGACATGGGTGCGGCGGGGCTCGTGTCGTCGTCCAGCGAAATGGCGGCCAAGGCCGGCGTCGGTATCGACATGGATCTCGACTGCATCCCGCAGCGTGAGACCGGGATGACGCCTTATGAAATGATGCTGTCTGAGTCGCAGGAGCGTATGCTGATTGTGATTAAAAAAGGCAGTGAAACCGAGATTCAGGCCATTTTCTCCCGTTGGGGCCTTCATGCGGTGGCCGTCGGCACGGTGATCGAAGAACAAGTGCTGCGCCTCAGGCATCACGGCCGCATCGTGGCTGAGGTCCCCTCGGATGCCCTTGCTTCGGCACCGGTGCGCTGCATGCCGTCGGAAGTGCCGGCAGCCTTCACGCGCAATCAGTCGCTCGCTCCGTGGCGTCCGGCGATTACGGACTATGCGGCGACGGTTCGGCAGTTGCTGTGTCAGCCGTCGCTTGCCGCCAAAGACTGGGTGACGCGCCAGTATGACTATATGGTTCAGACCAATACGGTCGTTGCCCCCGGTTCGGACGCAGCGGTCGTACGCGTGCGCGGCACCGATAAGGCACTGGCGATGACGACCGATTGCAACGCCAAATATCTTGCGCTTGATCCCCGTGCGGGCGGCAAGATTGCTGTTGCCGAGGCGGCACGGAACATCGTCTGCTCCGGCGGTGAACCACTGGCTATCACCGACTGCCTGAACTTCGGCAGTCCGGAGAAGCCGGATGTGTTCTGGGCAATGAGTGAAGCAGTCGCCGGCATGGCGGAAGCCTGCCGCCGGCTCGAGACACCGGTTATCAGCGGCAACGTCTCTCTTTACAATGAAACGGACCGTGAAGCGATTGATCCGACACCGGTCGTCGGCATGGTCGGTCTGCTCGAGCATCTTGATCACGTCTGTACTGTTCCGTTTAAAAAAGCCGGTGACCGCATTTATGTAATCGGCAAAGCTGAAGCGGAGTTCGGCGGCAGCGCTGTTCAGCTCATGCTCGCCGGCAAGGCAAGCGGCAAGGCTCCGCTGCTTGATTTGGCGGTGGAGCAGAACCGCCAGCAGCGCCTGCTGAGGGCAATTCGCAGCGGGTTAGTGGCTTCTGCCCATGATATCTCCGAAGGCGGGCTGATTGCCGCTCTTGCTGAGAGCGTGTTCGGAACGGCACTTAGCTTTGAACTGACGCTTGAGGGCGATCCGGCTGTGGAACTATTTTCAGAAACGCAGTCACGTTTTCTCGTGTCAGTACCCGAGACTTCGGCCAAACCGTTTGAGGACTTGTTTACTGAAGCTGTTTTTGCCGGCACGGTGACGGATGGCGACAGACTGTCTGTCTGCTGCGGCAAGGAAAGCTTTGAACTCTGCCGTTCTGATCTTGAAAAGGCTTGGAGGGGGGTTCTGTCATGTTCGATGTCGGCAAAGAACTGAACGAGGAATGTGCAGTATTCGGCATCTGGGGACATGACGACGCGGCAAAGCTGACGTACTACGGGTTGCACAGCATGCAGCATCGCGGACAGGAAGGTGCCGGCATTTGCGTGTCCGACGGCGCACATTTATACGATCACAAAGGCATGGGGCTTGTTAATGACGTGTTCAACTCAGAGAATCTTGACACGATCAATAAAGGCGGTGCGGCGATCGGTCACGTCCGTTATTCGACCCAAGGCGGCAACAGCTATGCTAATGTGCAGCCGCTCGTGTTCCGCTCGCAGAAAGATTCACTGGCGATTGCGCACAACGGCAACCTTGTCAACGCCCACAAGCTCAAGGGTGAACTGGAAGAACGCGGCAGCATATTTCAGACGACCTCGGACACGGAAGTGATCGCCCACTTAATCAAGCGTGATTTTTCCGACAACTTTCTTGAAAGTGTCAAGCACGCGCTGTCTGTCATTAAAGGTGCTTACGCGCTGGCGATGCTCACAGAGCACGAACTGATCGCCGCGCTTGACCCGAATGGCCTGCGCCCGCTCTCACTCGGCCGGCTCGGTGAGGCGTGGGTCATCGCTTCGGAAACGTGCGCATTTGATATTATTGGCGCCGCTTATGTGCGCGATGTGAACCCGGGTGAGATTCTGATTATTAATAATGACGGCGTCCGTTCCGAATTTTTTTCCAACCATATGGAACCAGCTATCTGCAGCATGGAGTATATCTACTTCTCGCGGCCTGACAGCAACGTGCAGGGAATTAATGTGCATGCGGCGCGCAAGAATCTCGGCCGCATGTTGGCACAAGAAGCGCCGGTCGAAGCCGATGTCGTCACCGGTGTGCCGGACTCCAGCATTTCTGCTGCGATCGGCTATGCAGAGGCAACCGGTATTCCCTATGAGCTCGGTATGATCAAGAATCGGTACGTCGGCCGCACGTTCATTCAGCCGTCACAGGAACTGCGCGAGAAAGGTGTCAAGATGAAATTGTCGCCGGTGCGGGCCATTGTGGAAGGCAAACGCGTCGTGATGGTCGACGATTCGATCGTGCGCGGTACGACAAGCCGGCGGATTGTCGGGATGCTGCGCGATGCCGGAGCAACAGAAGTCCACGTTCGCATCAGCTCACCGCCGATTACTCACCCGTGCTTCTATGGCATCGACACGTCAACGTCCTCGGAACTCATTGCCGCCACCCATTCAGCGGCAGAGATCTGCCAGGAAATTGGCGCGGACTCGCTTGTCTTTCTCAGCGTGGAAGGCATGCAAAAGGCGATTGGGCGTGATCCGGCGATGAAACATTGCGGACAATGTCTTGCCTGCTTTACCGGTCAGTACCCGACGGAAATCTATCCGGACACGGTCTTGCCGCATGAGAAGGAACTATTGGTCTGAGGAGGCAAACCATGGAAGGCGCATATAAAAAGGCCGGCGTCGACATCGAAGCCGGTTATGAAACGGTGGCGCGCATCAAACGCCACGTGCAGCGGACATTCCGGCCGGAAGTGATCGGCGGCCTCGGCGGCTTCGGCGCAGCAGTCGATTTGTCGGCACTGCATTTGAAAGAGCCGGTGCTGATCTCCGGCACCGACGGCGTAGGCACAAAACTAATGGTGGCCTTTGCGACCGACAGGCATGACACGGTCGGCATTGACGTCGTTGCGATGTGTGTGAACGATGTGTTGACACAGGGCGCCGAGCCGCTCTACTTTCTTGATTATCTGGCGTGCAGCGCACTGAACCCGGAGAAGGCAGAAGCGATCGTCAAAGGTATTGCTGAGGGCTGCGCGGCGGCCGGTTGTGCGCTGATCGGCGGCGAGACGGCAGAGATGCCCGGCATGTACGGCGCCGGCGACTATGATATTGCCGGATTTGCCGTCGGTGCGGTCGAGAAAAGCCGCCGCATCACCGGCGAAACGATTCAGCCGGGAGACGTGCTGATCGGTTTGGCTTCGAACGGGTTGCACAGCAACGGTTTCTCGCTTGTGCGCCGGCTTGTAAGCGCGGCAGGCTTTGATTATGCTGAGGTCAGTCCGCTTGACCCGACGCGCACGATCGGTGATGAACTGCTTGTGCCGACGCGCATTTATGTCAAACCGGTGCTGCGCCTGCTTCAGTCTGTTCCGGTCAAAGGGATGGCCCATATTACTGGAGGCAGCTTTTACGAGAACATTCCGCGCATGTTTCCCCCATCGGTCGGAGCGGACATCATGCTTTCGGCGTGGGAGCAGCCGGCCGTGTTTGGCTGGTTGCGGGAACTGGGCGGGCTAGCGACAGAAGACATGTTTCACACGTTCAATATGGGCATCGGTTTTGTGCTGGCGGTTGCTGAGGCCGATGCGGCGCGGGCGCTTGAGACTCTGCGCTCTGCGGGCGAGACACCTTATGTGATCGGCAAGACGACGGTAGGATCCGGACTGAAGCTGGTGAGCGGCTGATGACACGCAGGCTTGCTGTTTTTGCCTCCGGCAACGGCACGAATTTTCAAGCGATCTGCGACGCAGCCGCTTGCGGCAACGTTCCTGCCGACATCGTGCTGCTCGTCTGTGACCAACCGGGTGCGGGTGTAATTGCCCGCGCTGAAAAGGCGGGCGTTGAGACACTTGTTGTTAACCGCAAGTCGTTTCCGTCGAAACAGGCGTTTGAAGCGAGCATTGTTGAAGCGTGCAGAAGCAGCCGCACCGAATGGATCATTCTGGCCGGCTACATGCGGCTGCTCGGCAAAACGATGCTTGAGGCCTACCCGCACAAAATTGTGAATATACATCCGGCGCTATTGCCGTCATTCACCGGACTCGATGCGATCGGGCAGGCATTCCGCAAAGGCGTAAAGATTACCGGCATCACCGTTCATTACGTGGATGAAGGCATGGACAGCGGACCGATCATTGCGCAGAAGGCCGTGCCTGTTGAGCCGGGTGATACGCTGGAGACGCTCGAGGCGCGCATTCATGCCTGTGAGCACGTGCTCTACCCGCAAACGATTGCGCAGCTGCTCGCGGCTGATGTGGTTGATTGAGGATGCAAGTCATCCGACGGTTACAAGCCGGCATTCCTACTGTTTTTATAAGCGGGACAGGTTTGGGCCTTAAGACATGCGCAGGCGATGGCGCCATTCTGCCGCTCCGCCAATTTTTCGGTCGTCCCGCGGCACATTCGCGGCGGTCAAAGCCCGGATGAAAAAAATTTTAACGGGACGCCAATTGAGCGTCATGCATGATAAAAACAGAATTGAAAGGAAGGATTCATTGTGGCGAAACGCGCGCTTGTCAGCGTGTCGGACAAGACGGGGCTGATTGACTTTGTCCGCCGGTTAGTCGATGCAGGAATTGAGATTATTTCAACGGGAGGCACGAAAAAAGCGATCGAAGCGGCCGGGCTGCCGGTCCTGTCGATCAGCGACATCACGCATTTCCCGGAAATTCTTGACGGACGGGTCAAGACGCTGCATCCGGCGGTCCACGGCGGACTGCTGGCAGTCCGTGATAATGCGGCACATATGGAAGCTGTCTCCAACCTCGGAATCGAACTGATTGACTTTGTCGTCGTCAATCTTTACCCATTCAAAGAAACGATTGCGCGGCCGGATGTTGCTTATGACGAGGCCGTTGAGAACATCGACATTGGCGGGCCCAGCATGCTGCGCTCGGCGGCGAAGAATCATCGTTCAGTCACGGTGGTTTGCGATCCGGCCGACTATGATCGAGTGGCGAGCAGCCTCGATGCAGATAACGAGGTACCGTTCGCTCTCCGCCAGCAGCTTGCCGCAAAGGTGTTTCGCCATACCGCTGCCTACGATGCGCTGATCGCCGACTACTTCACGAAACAGACGGGCGAGCAGTTTCCTGAGAAATTGACGCTGACATATGAGAAGAAGCAGCCGATGCGTTATGGCGAGAATCCGCATCAGTTGGCCGCTTTTTACAGCGATCCGCTGACCGATCCGGCGACGATTGCCGCTGCCAAACAGCTGCACGGCAAAGCGCTTTCCTATAACAATATTCGCGACGCGGATGCGGCCCTTGCCATCGTTAGAGAATTCAAAGAAGCGGCGGCGGTTGCCGTCAAGCACATGAATCCGTGCGGCATCGGCACAGGGGAAGATATTAATACGGCCTATGACCGGGCGTATGAAGCAGACCCGGTCTCGATCTTCGGCGGCATTGTGGCGCTGAACCGTGAAGTGGACGCGGCGCTTGCGGAGAAACTGCACGGCATCTTCCTGGAAATTATTATTGCGCCTTCGTATTCGGATGCGGCCCTTGTCATTTTGGAAAATAAGAAGAAAAATTTACGCTTGCTGCAAGTCGCACTGACGAGTGATCAAAAAGACGCCTGGCAGTACACGTCTGTGCGCGGTGGATTGCTCGTGCAGCAGCTTGATCTTAAAGGTTATGCAGACGTCAAAGACCATTTAAAAGTTGTCACGAAGCGGCAGCCGACCGCAGCAGAACTGGACAGTCTGAAGTTTGCCTGGACAATCGTTAAGCATGTCAAATCCAAC
Source organism: Sporolactobacillus sp. (assembly GCA_047722915.1). Classification (GTDB taxonomy): domain Bacteria; phylum Bacillota; class Bacilli; order Bacillales; family Sporolactobacillaceae; genus Sporolactobacillus. The sequence goes on along the minus strand of JBDNZQ010000008.1, from coordinate 19,890 downwards.
GCGATTGCGCTTGTGAACAACGGCCGCATGGTCGGAATGGGCGGCGGGCAGACGAACCGTGTCGGCGCAGCAAAGATTGCCTTTGACGAGGCCGGCGCGAAAGCAAAAGGAGCGGTGCTGTCCTCAGACGCTTATTTTCCAATGAGCGACACGGTTGAAGAAGCGGCGAAGGCCGGCGTCACGGCAATTATTCAGCCGGGCGGCTCGATCCGTGATCAGGAGTCGATTGAGATGGCGGACCGCTACGGCATTGCGATGGTATTTACCGGCATGCGTCATTTCAAACACTAAGGGGACGTGAATGCAATGAAGGTATTGATTATTGGCGGCGGCGGGCGTGAGCATGCGTTGGCGTGGAAGGTGGCACAAAGTCCGCTCGTTGACAAGGTGTATGCAGCACCGGGCAGTGACGGGATGGCGGCTGTTGCCGACTGCACGCCGATCAGTGTCACTGATTTTCCTGCGCTTGCTGATTTTGCGAAAAGCCGCGCGGTTGATCTCACACTTGTCGGTCCTGAGCAGCCGCTCGTCGCCGGCGTTGTCGATTATTTCACTGCATGCGGACTGAAGATTTTCGGGCCGTCACAGGCAGCCGCACAGATCGAGGGCAGCAAGTCGTTTGCCAAAGCACTTATGGATAAATACCGGATACCGACGGCGGCGTATGAGACTTTTACCGATTATGAGGTGGCCCGTGATTACTTGCATCAGGTCGGTGCACCGATTGTTCTGAAAGCCGACGGTCTGGCCGCCGGCAAAGGTGTGACGGTCGCACTGACGATGGACGAGGCAGAGCAGGCACTGGCGGCGATGATGCAGGGCCGCAAGTTCGCCGACGCCGGTGCACGGGTCGTCATCGAGGAATACCTTGAGGGTGAGGAATTTTCGCTGATGGCGCTCGTCGCCGGGACGCGCGTTCTGCCGCTGGCAATTGCCCAGGATCATAAGCGCGCTTTTGATGGTGACAAAGGACCGAATACGGGCGGCATGGGCGCTTACTCACCGGTACCGCAGATTTCGCGCCGCACTGTTGATGAAGCGGTGCGCACGGTGCTTGAACCGGCGGCAGCGGCCATGCAGCAGGAAGGCCGCTCATTTACCGGTGTGCTTTACGCCGGATTGATGCTGACGGCTTCCGGTCCGAAGGTTATTGAATTTAACTGCCGCTTCGGCGATCCGGAGACGCAGGTGATTCTGCCGCGCTTGCAGTCTGACTTTGTCGCTGCCGTGCTGGACTTACTGGCCGGCAAACTGCCGCAGCTTAGCTGGTCTGGTCAGACCGCCTGCGGCGTTGTGCTGGCGGCCAAAGGGTATCCCGGTGAGTATGACAAAGGCGGCGCGCTCGGCGACTTAGAGTCGCTGTCGCCGCAAGCTTTGCTCTTTCACGCCGGCACAAAAAAGGTCGGTGATGCCTGGCAGACCAACGGCGGCCGCGTGCTGCTCGTTACCCGGCTCGCCGGCGACTTGCGCAGCGCGCGCGATGCAGCCAATGCGGATCTGGCGGCGATTGCGACCGACGACGTGTTCTATCGCCGTGACATCGGTCATCACGCGCTGAAAGCAGTCGAACAAAACTTTGAATAACGTCTGCAAGTGACTCAACGAATCCTTCCCAACCGGAGGATTTATTTTTTAATCGGCAATGTTCAAATATGTGGGTACCAGCGTTTTACTGATCTTCAGCGGCAATGAGCGGGATGGGACGACGGTTGTGTTAAAGTTGTTCCCTGCTTGTCGTCACGGTCTGAACAGCAACCGAAATATCTTTTTTGTTACACCCCTAATCTGTGCCCCCCGCTCGTTCAGCGAGGTTTTACAGAGCCTCATGATCCTCGCTGTACATTTTCCGTCACTCAAAACGATAATTGTATTTTCAGAATACATTCCATGTGAAAAGTAGATCTGCGAAAGCAGCGCAACCACCGGAATAAAAAGGCGCAAAAAGCAATCAACCACTTTAGTACGGCAATAAAATAAAAGATTAATAGCCCCTTTACATGCGCTCAACATGGAGAGCTTAAACTAATTTTCGGAGTTGTTGAGATGTCTACACCTCTTGAAAACAGGCAGCCAGGCAGCTCGGGATGCGAAAAAAGCGAAAAATTCAGCAAATGGGGAGAGAGTATGTTGAAGCGAGTATTAACAGGGATTGCAGTTGTGCTACTTTTAATCGCCAGTTTGGCCGCTTGCTCTTCGGGGACAAGCAACGCAGGCTCCGGCAGTTCAACTAAAGCGAAGAAGATCGTGCTGACGTGGTATTATCCGATCAATGTCGGCGGACCGGTCGCCAAAGTTGTTCAGGAGATGGCTGATGAATTCACGAAGAAGAATCCGAACATCGTCATTCATCCGGTGTATTGCGGAACGTATGATCAGACCATGACGAAGGTGCAGACTGCTATCCAGGCTAACAAGGCACCGGACATGGCTGTGCTGAATGCCACGCAGATCTACACGCTGAAAGATATGAATGCGATTGAACCGCTTGATTCGTTCATTAACAAAGACAAGGACGGCAAGGGCTATATCAACGACTTCTATCCGGCTTTTCTGCAAAACTCAAAAGCAAACGGCAAGATTTGGTCGATTCCTTTCCAGCGCAGTACGGCTGTCCTTTACTATAACAAAGACTTGTTCAAGCAAGCCGGTCTTGATCCGAATACGCCGCCTGCCACATGGGATGAGCTCGTTGCCGACGCCCAGAAGCTTACGATTCCCGGCAAGCAGTGGGGCGTGGAAGTACCGACATCGGTCGGACCTTACTGGCTCTATCAGGCTTTTGCCCTGGAATCCGGCAAGAATATCATGAGCGCCGACGGGAAGAAGGTTTACTTCGACCGGGCGAACAGCATCAAAGCCCTTCAGTTCATTACCGATTTGGCGACCAAAGATAAAGTGACGCCGACGGGCGTCGTTGACTGGGTCAATGCACCGACGGACTTTATTAACGGCAAAACGGCGATGCTGTATCAGACGACAGGCAACTTAACGAACATTCGCACGAATGCCAAATTCCAGTTTGGTGTAGCCTTCCTTCCGGGCGACAAACAGAAAGGCTCTCCGACCGGCGGCGGTAACGTCTACATCATGAAGGGCATCTCAGCCGAGCGTCAGGCGGCGGCATGGAAGTTCATTCGCTGGGCGACAAGCCCGGAGCAGGCAGCTAAGTGGAGCATCGCCACCGGCTACGTTGGCACGCGGCAGAGCGCGTATAAAACTAAAGAAATGGAAGACTACGTCAAAGCCTTCCCGCAGGCGGCCGTGGCCAGAGATCAGCTGAAGTATGCATCGGCTGAACTGTCGACCCACAATCTCGGCAAAGTCTATCAAACAATTAACGACGCCATTCAGGCGGCGGTGACCGGTAAGCAGACACCTGAGCAGGCTTTGAAGGATGCACAGAAACAGGCCGAACAAGAACTCGAACCGTTCCAAAGCAAATAAATAGCACGACTGATGGATCAAACAGGGAGAGAGGGCAGGCGGCAAGCGCTGCCCGATTTTCCTGTTTATAGATTCATAACGGAGCAAAGGATGTGTTGCCAGATGAGAGGAAGAGGACCGCGCCTGCGCGGCGGCGCGGTGACACCGTGGCTTTTGTTGCTGCCGTCATTCGCTTTTCTCGCCGTTTTTACATTGTTTCCCATTTTCAAGACAATCTATCTCAGCTTCTTTCAATCGGATCTGGGGGCGCCCCATCCGGTATTCATCGGCCTCTCTGATTACAGTCAGCTGATGAAAGACCCGATCTTTTGGCGCAGTTTGGAAAACAATCTGCTGTTTGCCCTCGGCACGGTACCGGTGAGTATTGCGCTTGGCCTGCTGATGGCCGAATGTGTCAATCGCAAGCTGAAGGCGGGCGGATTGGTTCAAACGTTGTTTTTCTATCCGGTTATCATTCCGCTGATCGCCGTGGCCAATATCTGGAGTTTCCTTTATTCGGCGAGCAGTCCGCTCGCAGCGGTGCTGGCGTGGTTTCATGTGTATCACTTCAGCCCGCTCAGTCAGTCGGGAACCGTGCTCGCGGCGCTGATCGTCATGATTGTCTGGAAGGAAGCAGGCTTCTATATGATTTTTTATTTGGCCGCTTTGAAAAATTTGCCGCAGGAGGTCTACGAAGCGGCGGAGATCGACGGTATTCCGCCGTTCTACCGCTTTCGCAAGGTGACCTTTCCGCTGCTGATGCCAACGACGCTGTTCTGCCTGGTCATGGCGACGGCCAATGCCTTTAAACTCGTCGACCATCTTGTAGTCATGACGCAGGGCGGACCGGATAATGCCAGTAATATGCTGCTTTATTACATTTATCAGATGGCCTTCCAGTTCATGGATAACGGCAAAGCGGCCACGCTGACGATTGTGGTCCTTCTGCTTCTGACCGTCATTTTCTGCGTGCAGTTTTTTAGTACAGACCGTAAGATTCATTATGATTGAGGAGAGCTTGTCATGAAACGTCTGCTTATTTTTTCAACGTATGTGCTGGCGCTGCTTTGGGCGCTGCCGCTGCTCTGGGTGCTCTATACGGCATTCAGGCCGGACAAGGCAGGTTCTGCCCTTTTTTCGCTGGCGAATTTTATCGCGGCGTGGCATAACGCGCCGTTCTTGACTTATTACTTGAACACGCTTGTCATCGTACTCGGCGTGCTTGCGGTTCAGTATGTGACGATGACGCTGGCTGCCTATGCTTTTGCCCGGTTACACTTTCCGCTGAAGAATGTCCTGTTTGTGCTTTACCTCGTGCAAATCATGATTCCGGTCGACGTGCTGCTGTTTCCGAACTTTAAAACAGTCGCCGATTTGAGCTTGGCAGATACGAAACTTGGCATCATGTTGCCCTACTTTGTGTCGGCGTTCGGCATTTTTCTTTTGCGCCAGACGTTCAAAAGTTTGCCCTATGAGCTTGAGGAAGCGGCGCGTGTCGAAGGCTGCAATTTGCTGCAAATTCTTTGGCATCTGTATGTACCGCTCGCACGGCCGACTTATGTTGCTTTTGGCTTGATTTCGGTCAGCCAGCAGTGGAGCAACTTTCTCTGGCCGCTCGTTGTGACGAGCTCGGTCGGTTCAAGGCCGCTGTCGGTTGGACTGTCGGTGTTCGCGCAGAATACCGAGAGCAGCGCGCTTTGGGGAGAGTTGACGGCCGCTACACTGCTCGTTATCTTCCCGCTGCTGCTTGCCTTCTTCATTTTTCAGAAGCAGTTTATTTCGAGCTTTATGCACTCAGGCATCAAATAACGGAACATGAAAGGAGACGGTCGGTTTGAATCGTTTGGAAGTGTCCACCTATACGCTGCATCGCCTGACACTGGAGGATGCGCTGTCCAAGCTTGTGGACCAGGGGTGGTCTCAGATCGAGATCATGGGGGAGGACGCCGGTTATGTGCTCTATCAATGGCGGACCGAACGGCTGCGGGCGCTTGCCGGTGCTCTTCATGACAAAGGCGTGCGGTTGAACTTGCACATGCCGGTTGCCGCTTTTAATCCCGCTGATCCCGCATGCCAGAAAGAGGCATGGACCGTCTGGCGGCGCACACTTGATCTGATTGACATCTTTGACTTTGATTACGTTTTGATGCATCCGGGCCGAGCGGCGGCGCACGCGTCGGGCTTGGACAGCCTCGGCCGCTTTCTGCGTGAGGCGCTGCCGCAGCTGCCGGCCTCGTGCCGGCTTGCGCTTGAGAATACGATGTTCCACGAGGCACGCGATGAGGTGGGCACGTCGGTTGAAGACTTGCTGCAGCTTGTCCGAGCGGCCGGTGATCCGCGTGTCGGCATTATGTTTGACATCGGCCACGCTTTCGTCGCACAGGGCGAGCGCCTGGCGCAGCAATTTGAGCTGGCGCAGCCGTACTTGATCGGCTGCCATTTGAATGACAATCATGGCGAACATGACGAGCACCTCGCACTTGGGGACGGAGCCATTGCTTATGAACCTGTTTTAAAGGCCTGGCAAGTCCATCCTGACTGGTGGATGAATTTGGAACTTGACCGACTGGAACTGGCGGAGAAGACAGCGGCTGTGATCGCGCCTTTTGCGCCCGTAGGTGGAGATGATGTGTCGGCATAGCACGCGCAGCCGTCTTAATGACACCGGCGCGGCGGGGCAGGCCGCTACATCAGCAGAAAAGCTTTGCCGCCGGCGGCTTGGGAGACAATCCCGGCGGCCGGATTGTTGAACACAGTGTTAACTGAAAATAAGGAACAGAGCATCATTTTGCCGCTGCCGCGTGTTTTGGCACGAATGCAGTGCCGGTTGAATGATCGTTTCTGATCGGAGGGACAGATACATTGGCAACGCTGCGTCTTGAACATGTGAACAAATACTATACGGATAAGCAGGCGATACCGGCCGTGCACGGATTGAATTTGGATATTGCCGACAAGGAATTTCTCGTATTGCTTGGGCCGTCGGGTTGCGGCAAATCGACGACCTTGCGCATGATCGCGGGACTTGAAAGCATTTCTGAAGGCACATTGACGATCAACGGCGAACGGGCAAACGACCGACCGCCCAAAGCCAGGCACATCGCTATGGTTTTCCAGAATTATGCCCTTTATCCGCATATGAGTGTCTATGACAATATGGCTTTCGGATTGAAAATTCGAGGCATGAAGAAACAGGAGATTGCTGAGCGTGTGCAGAAGGCGGCGGAGACGCTCGGACTTACCGATTACTTGGCGCGCAAACCGAAGGCGCTCTCCGGCGGCCAGCGCCAACGTGTCGCTCTCGGACGGGCGATGGTGCGCAGTCCGCAAATTTTTCTGATGGATGAGCCGCTTTCGAATCTCGATGCCAAGCTGCGCGCGCAGATGCGCGAAGAGATCGTGCGACTGCACCATGAGCTGGGCGTCACGACGATCTATGTGACGCACGACCAGACAGAAGCCATGACGATGGCTGACCGACTTGTCATTATGAACCAAGGGGAAATTCAGCAGATTGGCACCCCCGAGGCGGTCTACGAAAAACCGGCCAATCGATTTGTGGCCGGTTTCATCGGCTCACCGGCCATGAATTTTTTCCGCGCCGAGTTGCGGGATAACCGGCTCGCGATCGGTGATCAGCTTGTGAGGCTTCCCGAGTTCGTGCAGGCGGATGTGTGCCGGGCAGTCGACGGCCAGCCTGCCTTTATTGTCGGTATCCGCGCAGAAGATCTGCGTCCGGTTCCTGAACACGGCGATCTGCAAGTTACCCTTGAACGCTCGGAACTGCTTGGCTACGAAAGGCTGCTGCATCTGTCCTGCGGCGCTGAGACGCTCGTTGTGCGTGTGCCGGCAGCTGACTTTTCTCAACAGGCGGCTCTCTCGCTTGCCATTGACTGGCGTCATCTGCATTGCTTTGATTCAGACAGCGGGCAGCGGCTGTACTGATGCGCGTCCGCTGTCAGTGACTGATACGTCAGACGCCAGTCGCTTGCCGGGCAAGACAGCGTCCGCACCGCTTTGCCACACGGATCGGCGAGCGGCTCTTCGCTGACTTTTGCCTGCTCACATGCCAGCCCTGTTCGAGAAGGCTCGCGGAGCGGCAGCGGCAGGCTTTCGGGGTGCAGCGGGTTATGAGAGAGATATGGAGAGCCGCCCCTTCCGTAGTCAGCCGGACGCCGGGCACGGTGCCTTGCGATGGCAAGTCTCTCTGGAAGGAACGGTCGCTGATGCCAAGTTATTTGGACATTAAAATGAAGATTGAGCAAATGATCGCAAGCGGAGAACTGAAAGTCGGCCAGAAGCTGCCTTCCGAGTATCAGATGGCCAAGTATTTCGGTGTCAGCCGCGATACTTTCCGTGAAGCAAGAAAATGCTTAGAGCTCGATCGCAGGCTTGTTGTCCGGCGCGGCATCGGCACATTTGTCGTTCAACCGCCGCCGAACATTGTTCACGGTCTTGAATTCATGCACAGCATCGGGGAACTGATTCGCTATGCCGGTCTCAATGAAGGAGAGCGTCAGGAAAGTGTACGACTTATGCCATGCAGCGGCTTGTGGGCGGAGAAGCTTGGCATTTGTGCCGGTGATCCGGTCTACGTTTTAAAACGTATTCGCACGGCGAGCGGTGCGCCGGTCGCCAACTCAATCAATGTCCTGCCGCAGTCCGTTGTCGGCGATGTCTTTACTCGGGTGCCTTTTTCCGGCTCACTGCTCGCTTACTTGCGCCAGAATTGCAGTATGCACATTCTGAGTGCCAATACTGAAATTATGGCGGCGCATCCCGGCGACGCCTGTGTGCAAGCACTGAAGGTCAGTGAGGCCACGACCGTACTTCTTCTTAAAAGTATGAACTATGATCAGTTCAACCGCACGGTGATGTATTCACTTGATTATTTGCGAAACGATATTTTCTCGTTCTGGCTGCGGCGACAAAGAAAGGAATAACGGCGACCTAAAGGCTGGAGGTGCTGTGCTCGGTCTGTGTCATGGCGCAAAGCGGCGGCAATTTCGGCCGGGCAGAGGCGATTACTGTTGATTAAAGCATCAGCGGAGGTTTTAAAGCGGCGTACGAATTGAAGCGGCACGGAAGACTTGCTCTCAGCAGGGTGTAACGGCTTCGAACCGTTTGGAGGGCAAACTGCATACGTGTGCCGTCGGCCGTGCTCACATATACCAATTGAAGCGGCGCTTGAAATGTTGTAAAATAGCCTCACGTTCTCGTATTTTAACAGAGAGAAAACGAAAACAGAGGAGACGATGAAGTTGACAGGAACAGTCAGAAGGCTCGGCATTGTCGGTATCGGCAATGTCGGCAAAGCGGCAGCGACGATGGTTCTTCACGAGAACATTGCCGACGAATTATATCTTTCCGACGTTGACAGCGAGCGGGCAAAGGGTGAAGCATGGGATTTTGCTGACAGCATCGAGCTGACGCCGTCGCGGACGCGTGTGTTTGACGTGCCGTTGGACGCTTTGGCGGTGTGCGATGTTATTCTTGTTGCGGTCACCGAGCGCGCCCAGATCCCGTATTCCTCGCGCCTTGAGTTGCTAAAAGGGACAGCAAAGATTGCGTATGACATCGTTCCGCGGTTGCGGGAAGCCGGCTTTAAGGGAATCTATGTCGTTGCCACCAACCCATGTGACATCATCACTTACCTATTTTATAAACTGTCGGGACTGCCGAAGCAGCACATTATCGGCAGCGGCACGGCGCTGGACAGCATGCGTCTGCGCCGCGGCATTTCGCAAGCGCTCGGCGGTGTCGACCCGCGCAGCATCAGCGCGTACATGATCGGCGAGCATGGCGACTCCCAGCTTGCCGCGTGGTCGCAGGTGCGTATCGGCGGACAGGCACTTGATGAATTCGAGACGGATGCGGTGGCTGCCGGTGAATTTGCGCCGCTTGAGCGCGACCAGATTGAGGAAGCCGCGCGGCACTTGGGTTGGGAAATTCACAAACGCAAGGGGAATACCCAGTTTGGTGTCGGCAACGCGCTGGCTAACTTTGCGCGTGCCATTTTCAATGACAGTCGAACGATAACTGCGGCATCCGTTATCCTTGAGGGTGAATATGGCCTGCACGACCTTGCGATCGGCGTGCCGATTGTTGTCGGTCGCCGCGGCGTTGAAAAAATACTTCATTTTAATTTTTCAGCAAAAGAGCAGCAAGGTTTCCATGCCTCTGCTGATTTGATTAAGAGCTATATTGACCGGACATTGGCCGAGCATGCCGGTGTGTGAACACTCCGCTCTATTCCCTGTGCCTGAACGAAAAAGCACACCCGCTGTCCCCTTTAGGGTCAGCGGGTGTGCTTTCCTGCACGTGAAGAAAGTCTAAAGACTTCAGCGGAACCAAGTATAAAAATAAGAGTCAGTCTCTTTTTATTTAACGGCAGGCATAGCGGCTGATGCATCTAGAGGCGGCTCAGAGGACGTTCATGGGTCTTTTTGCAACGAATTCCGGCGGAGTAAACTTTATAACCAACGCTTTTTGATGTAATATGATAGAGAGTATTTTATCCGGCACATGCGGCTGGCTGCGGTGTACCGTGCTGATCCATCCCCGCAACGATAAGCCGTGCCGGCCCGATAATCGATGCGGAAAATAGTATTTATCGGCAGATGAAAGAGTCAGAAAGGAATGGATCGCTTGCAGATTGATAAATTAAGAGGTCAGGCACTCGACCAGTTGTTTGATGCTATTTTAACGCTGAAGGATCGCGAAGAATCTTATCGCTTTTTTGATGATCTGTGCACGATGGGGGAAATTCAGTCGCTGTCGCAGCGGCTGGAAGTGGCGCGCATGCTGATGGCCGGTAGCACCTATCACAGTATTGAGGAGCAGACAGGGGCGAGTACGGCGACGATCTCGCGTGTCAAACGCTGCATTAATTTTGGCAACGACGGCTACCAGATGACGCTTGAGCGGCTCAAACTGCTGAATCACGAATGATGCCGAACTGTTTGCCGCTCGGATTTAATGATAGGATGTGCAATCAATGACGAACGGAATGGAACAGGAATTTCTTGAAGGATTGAATCCTGAACAGCTCAAAGCGGTCAAGCATCAGAACGGGCCACTTTTGATCATGGCGGGGGCAGGCAGTGGCAAGACGCGTGTGCTGACACATCGGATGGCTTATCTGATGATTGGCAGGGATGTGGCGCCGTGGCGGCTGCTCGCCATTACTTTTACGAACAAAGCGGCCAAGGAAATGCGTGAGCGGCTCGGGCAGCTTGTCGGCCCGCTGGCCGATGAAGCATGGGTGTCGACCTTTCACTCGATGTGCGTGCGTATTCTGCGCCGTGACAGTGAAAAAGTCGGACTCAGCCGCAGCTTCTCAATTCTTGACGGCACTGATCAGCTGTCGGTTGTCAAGACCATTTTAAAAGTGCGAAACTTGGATTCAAAGAAGTTCACACCGCGTGCCATTCTTGCCAAGATCAGTGCCGCGAAGAACGAGTTAAAGACAGCCGCCGAGTTTGCAAGACAAGAGACCGGCGATTTTTTTGATCAAGTGGTTGCCGACGTGTACAGCGATTATGAGCAGCGGCTGCGCCAGAATCAGTCGCTTGACTTTGATGACTTGATCATGACGACGGTGCGCCTGCTACAAAGCAGTCCGGATGCGCTGGCTTACTATCAGCATAAGTTTACCTACATCCATGTCGATGAATACCAAGATACGAACCGCGCACAGTATACGCTCGTGCGTCTCTTGGCTGACGGGCACAAAAATATTTGTGTCGTCGGTGACTCCGACCAGTCTATCTACGGCTGGCGCGGGGCCGACATTCATAATATTCTTTCATTTGAAGAAGACTATCCTGAGGCGACAGTCATTAAGCTTGAACAGAACTACCGCTCGACGAAAAAGATTCTTGAAGCCGCCAATCATGTCATTGAGAATAACCGTGACCGCAAACCCAAAGCGCTGTGGACAGAGAACGAGGACGGCGCCCAGATCGCCTACTATCAGGCGGACACCGAGCACGACGAGGGGCGCTATGTCGCCGGCATCATGCAGCAGCTCAGCCGTGACGGCTATCGCTATGCGGACCTTGCGGTGTTGTACCGGACGAATGCGCAGTCGCGTGTCATCGAAGAGACGCTCGTCAAGTCGAACATTCCGTACCGGATGATTGGCAGCATTAAGTTCTATGAGCGCAAGGAGATTAAAGATATGCTGGCTTACTTGCGCTTGATTGATAACCCGGACGACGACATCAGCCTCGCACGCGTCATCAATGAACCGAAGCGCGGTATCGGCGCCTCGTCGCTGGACAAACTGGCTGACTATGCCATTCAGGCCAATTTGTCGCTCTTTCGCGCTCTTTTTGAAATAGACGCAACAGGCGTCGCCGCCCGTACCGCAGGGAAAATGGCCGGATTTTCCAATTTGGTTGACGGCTGGATTGAGCGGCGCGGCAAGCTGTCGGTGACGGAACTTGTGAAGACGGTACTTGACGAATCCGGTTACCGCGAAGCGCTCAAAGCCGAGCGGACGATTGAGTCGGAGAGTCGGCTTGAGAACCTTGATGAATTTTTATCGGTAACGACAGAATTTGAAAAGGCGCACAGTGACGACAGTTCGCTGACGGCCTTTCTGACAGAACTTGCGCTGGACAGTGACGTTGAGGAAGAAAAAGGGGAGGACGCGCACGATGCGGTGACGCTGATGACGCTGCATTCAGCGAAGGGTCTTGAATTTCCGGTCGTCTTTCTCGTCGGCATGGAAGAAGGCATTTTTCCTCATGCCCGCGCGCTCAGCGAACCGCGGGAGATGGAGGAAGAACGGCGCCTGGCCTATGTCGGCATCACACGCGCACGCCAGCGTCTCTATTTGACCTCAGCCGAGATGCGTACGCTGTTCGGTCAGACCGTGATGCATGTGCCCTCACGCTTTCTTAAAGAAATTCCGGAAACGCTGATCGCGCGCGAACAGGGAGAGCCGGCGGGCAGCATGCGCTTTCTGCGCCGTCCGTTGCCGTTTGGCAGCCGCACCTCAGCAACGGTCGATCACCAGCCGGCGCCTCAGCTCAAGAGACAGTCGCAAGTTGCGGATTGGCGGACAGGTGACCGCGCCCATCATAAGAAGTGGGGCGTCGGTACGGTTGTCAGCACGAAAGGCAGCGGCAATGAACTGGAAGTTGACATTGCTTTTCCGGCACCGATCGGGTTGAAGCGGCTCTTGGCCGCGTTTGCGCCGATCGAGAAAGCGTGAGCCAGACAGATCAAATGCCCCGGGCATTTCGGAGCGATGAAGGAGAGCAAGGAATGGATGAGGCGGCAAAACGGGTCGATGCTTTGCGCAGACTCCTGAATCAATATAGCCATGAATATTATGTGCTCGATGAGCCGAGCGTTCCCGACAGTGAATATGACCGACTGATGGAGGAACTGCTCGCCCTTGAATACGCACATCCGGCACTTGTGACGCCGGACTCGCCGACCCGGCGCGTCGGCGGTGAGCCGCTGAAGCAGTTTCAGAAGGTGACCCATGACGTGCCGATGCTGAGTTTGGCCGATGTTTTTAATGAGAAGGAGTTGCTGGACTTTGACCGGCGCGTCCGTCAGGCAGTCGGTGAGGTCGTCTATGTCTGTGAACTGAAGATCGACGGGCTTGCAATCTCGCTGACGTATGAACACGGCCGCTTTGTGCGCGGCGCCACGCGCGGGAACGGTACGGTTGGTGAGGACATTACCAACAATCTGCGGACGGTGCGCAGTTTGCCGCTGCGCCTTGAGCAGGAGGAGACGATCGAGGTGCGCGGCGAGTGCTACATGCCAAAGCGTTCTTTCGAACGGCTCAATGCTGCGCGCAGCAAAAACGGTGAACCACTGTTTGCCAATCCGCGCAATGCCGCCGCCGGGTCGCTGCGCCAGCTCGATCCGCGCATGACTGCTGCGCGTCAGCTGTCGGTATTCTTGTACAGTGCCGGCCACTTTGACCGGAAAAAGATCACGACCCATGCCGGACTGCTCGAGCATATCCGCGCGCTCGGCCTGCCGGTCAATCCCGAATCGCGCCGCTGCCGGTCGATGGATGAGGTGCTCGATTACATTAAGGAATATACGGCCAAGCGCGACGGGCTCAGCTATGGCATTGACGGCATCGTTGTTAAGGTGGACAGCATTGACAAGCAGGAAGAGCTTGGCACGACGGTCAAGTCGCCGAAGTGGATGATTGCTTATAAATTTCCGGCAGAAGAAGTCGTTTCGACGCTTGAGGCGATTGAAATCAGCGTCGGCCGCACCGGTGCGGTGACGCCGACCGCGGTACTGACGCCGGTTGTCGTTGCCGGGACGACGGTCAGAAGGGCTTCGCTTCACAACGAAGACTTAATACGCGAGAAAGATTTGCGCATCGGTGACCGAGTCGTTGTTCACAAAGCCGGCGATATTATTCCCGAGGTCGTCGGCGTTCTGTCTGAGCAGCGCAGCGGAAATGAACAGCCCTTTCAAATGCCTGAGAACTGCCCGGAATGTGGCAGTACGCTCGTTCGTCTGGAGGGGGAAGTCGCGCTGCGTTGCATCAACCCCAAGTGCCCGGCGCTCATTCGTGAAGGGTTGATTCATTTTGTCTCGCGCGGTGCCATGAATATTGACGGGCTCGGTGAGAAAGTCGTCACGCAGCTTTTTGAGCATCAGTTGATCGGTGATGTTGCTGATTTATATAAACTCACGCATGAACAGCTGATCGGTCTGGACCGCATGGGTGAGAAGTCGGCGGCCAATTTGCTGGCGTCTATTGAACGTTCAAAGATCAATTCACTTGAGCATCTGCTGTTTGGGCTCGGCATCCGCTTCATCGGTTCAAAAGCGGCGCGTCTCTTGGCAGAATCATTCGGCACGCTTGATCGGTTGGCCGAGGCGACGCGCGAAGAGCTGGCAGCGGTCGATGAGATCGGCGAGAAGATGGCCGACTCGGTCGTCACTTATTTTTCCAAACCCGAAGTGCAGGCACTCATCGGTGAGCTCAAGGCCGTGAATGTATCGATGCACTATCTCGGCGCTCCCGTGCGCTCCCCGGGTGCCTCGGCGTCTGTGTTTGCCGGAAAGACCGTGGTTTTGACCGGCAAGCTTGAACAATTCTCCCGCCCGCAAGCCAAAGAAGCAATTGAGGCCCGCGGCGGAAAGGTAACCGGCAGCGTCAGCGCGCATACCGACATCGTCATTGCCGGCAGCGACGCCGGTTCAAAGCTGGCAAAGGCCGAGGCGCTCGGCGTTACCGTGTGGGACGAGGCACATTTTTTGGACACACTCAAAGACTGAGGAGGAATCTCGTTGCACAGACAGAAGAAGTCGGCATGGCTCTTGGTGCTGCTCAGTTTGTCACTCATGCTCAGCGGTTGCTCTTTCGGCGGCAGCTCGCAGAAGACCGTTGTGAAAAAATCAAACGGATCATCACAGACGGCGAACATTATTCCCGGACAAAGCAGCAAAGATTACCAGTCGCTTCAGCCGCAGGCCGACAATTCGGCACGAGGGCTGATTAATTTTGGTGTTGATAATCGCGTGGACATCGATCAGATGGAGACAGGACTGATGAATCTGTCCAAGTCGGTGTACAGTCCGGACGATTATGTATTTCAAGCCGGACAATATTTGACGGAAAATGATATTGACCATATGCTTTACCGTCAGGGACAGGAGAAAAATAAGACAGGAAAGTATGCCAACCTACCGGGACTTAATCCGCCGCTCGGTGCCGGAGCGGATGCTGTTGCACAGGCGCAGAGCAGTCCGAAGTACATGAACTATGTGCTTGAACAAGACTATATGAAGAAAAGCGGATCGAGTTATCGCCTCGCCGGCCTGTCACTGGCGATTTCGCTTAATTCTGTGTACAGTGACAAGATCATTGACGCCAATGGCAATATTAATCCTATCGAAGTGACGCTTGACCGGCCGACCGTCGAGGCTTGGGGTAAGTCGGTCGCCGCGAAGGTGATTCAGCGTGTCCGCACGGTCAGCGGGCTGGAGAATGTACCGATCTTGCTGACGCTGTATATGACGGCTGCCCCCTCTTCGCTCATTCCCGGCGACTTTTTCGCTCAGACGCAAGTCTCAAGCGGCTCAGCGGTCGTCGGCGACTGGAAGGCGATCAATGACCAGCACGTGCTCTTTCCGTCAGATGCGGCGACTGGCAGCTTTAAGGCCGACGCCGAGAAGTTTGATCAATTCAAAAGCTATGTGCAGAGCTATTCGCCGAACTTTATCGGCGTGATCGGCAAGGCGTATTATCAGGACGGCAACATGGCCGACTTGACGATTAACATCAATATCCAGTTCACCGACGAAACGGAAGTCATCGGGCTGACCAACTACATCGCTTCAATTGTCAATAACCGCTTTGGTTTTTCACGTGACGTTCCGGTGCATATCTACATTACTTCCAACAGCGTACAAGAAGCGTTAATCGAACGAACCTCAAGCATGGATAATGCTTATGTATCCATTTACCGCCATTGACAGTCAAAGGGCGGGCCATGGAAGTCAGGCGCAGTGCTGCGGCTTTTCTTGTACATTAAGAAAGTATAAAGATTTCAGCGGGACTAGGTCTAAGAAAAAGCTAAGGCTCAGCCGTCGTCCAAGGACTTGGCTGCGCCAAGTTTTTCTAAGTTTAAGCATGCACCCGTTCCATTGCCATGGTTTTGGCGATGAGAACGCATCCATGCAAACCGGCGAAAAGCGGTCATCCGGTACGCTTCACTGTATTTTTTTAGGTGAGGCTTCTCTTTTTTCGGCATTTGCCGCCGGCGATTGCACCGCCTTGTCGAAGTTTGGTATGATAAAAACAGTGTTTCATTTTTCCTAAAAATGGGGAAGATGCTGCTAAATGAGCGAAGGAGATGGCGGATGTGAGCCGAATTTCCGAAGACCAGGTCAGATACGTGGCTGAACTTGCCCGGCTGTCGTTCAGCGACGAACAGGTTACGACGCTGAGGGCGCAGCTTGATGCTATTATCGGCTTTGCCGAACAACTGAATACGCTGGACACGGAGGGCATTGAGCCGACGACGCATGTGCTCGACATGGTCAACGTCATGCGCGAGGATGTCGTTGAACCGTCGCTGCCGCGCGAAGAAGCGTTAAAAAATGCGCCGGAACAGCAGGACGGTCAAGTCAAGGTTCCGCTGATCATGGAAGCGGACTAAAGGCATAACGAAGGAGGGCAAAAAGAGATGGCGCTTTTTGAAGAAGGGCTTGTGAGCCTGAAAGGGAAGCTACATAACGGTGAGATTCAGGCGTCCGACCTCGTCGATGAAGCTTATCGGCGGATCGGTCAAGTTGACGGCAAAGTTAAGGCGTTCCTGGCGCTGAATGAAGAGGCAGCGCGCAGCGAAGCAAAAGCTTTGGACGCAGCTGAGGACGACGCCCGCAGCGGACTGATCGCGGCGATGCCGATCGGACTGAAGGACAATCTCGTCACTAAAGGACTGAGGACGACGTGCTCCAGCCGTATCCTTGAAAACTATGATCCGATTTTTGATGCGACTGTTGTTGAAAAGGTGCATGCGGAAAAGGGGATCACGATCGGTAAGCTGAACATGGACGAGTTTGCGATGGGGTCCTCAACCGAAACGTCGGCCTTTGCAAAGACGCGCAATCCGTGGGATCTCGCGCGCGTGCCGGGCGGATCAAGCGGCGGCGCGGCAGCTGCCGTCGCAGCCGGTGAGGTGTTGTTTTCGCTCGGCACCGACACCGGCGGTTCGATTCGCCAGCCGTCGGCTTTTTGCGGGGTCGTCGGCATGAAACCGACCTACGGGCGCGTGTCTCGCTACGGGGTCGTTGCTTTCGCTTCATCGCTTGATCAGGTCGGACCGATTACGCGCACCGTTGAGGACAACGCCTACTTGCTGGAGGCGATTGCCGGGCTCGACCGCCACGATGCCACGAGTGCCGACGTCGCCGTGCCGCACTATGCCGATGCGCTGACCGGCGACATCCGCGGACTGCGCGTCGCCGTGCCGCGGGAATATTTTGCAAAAGGAATCGCCGAACCGGTCAAAGCAGCTGTGAAGGCCGCGATCGCACGGATGGAGAAGCTCGGCGCATGCGTCGACGAGGTATCGCTGCCGCATACAGATTACGCTGTGCCGTGCTACTACCTTGTCGCCTCGTCGGAAGCGTCGGCCAACCTTGCCCGCTTTGACGGCGTGCGCTACGGCGTGCGCGCAAAGACGAACGACTTGATCGATATGTACGAGCAGTCGCGCAGCGCGGGCTTCGGGGATGAAGTCAAGCGGCGCATCATGCTCGGCACGTTCGCCCTCAGCTCCGGCTATTATGATGCGTATTATAAAAAAGCGCAACAAGTGCGGACGCTCATCAAACAAGACTTCGAACACGTCTTGAAAGATCATGATGTGATTGTCGGACCGACGACGCCGACGACCGCTTTCAAAGTCGGCGAAATCGTCGATGATCCGCTCACGATGTACGCGAATGATATTTTGACGATTCCGGTCAATCTCGCCGGGCTGCCGGCGATCAGCGTACCGTGCGGCCTTGTCGGCGGTCTGCCGGTCGGCTTGCAGATGATCGGCCGGCCGTTTGCGGAAGCTGCTCTGTACGGGGCGGCCTATGCTTATGAGCAGGATGCCGGCTTCAAACTGGCACCGGCGCTTGAGGAGGTAAACGGCATATGAGCAACTTTGAAACCGTCATCGGTCTTGAAGTCCACGTTGAACTGAAGACAAAGACGAAAGCGTTCTGCGGCTGCCTGAATGAATTCGGCGCTGAACCAAACACACATACATGCCCGATCTGCCTCGGCCATCCGGGCGTGCTGCCGGAGTTGAACCGCGAGGCCGTTGACTTTGCCATCAAGGCGGCGCTGGCGCTCAACTGTGACATTTCGCGCGATACGAAATTTGACCGCAAGAATTATTTTTATCCGGATATTCCGAAAGCGTATCAGATTTCCCAGTTCGATCAGCCGATCGGCCGCCATGGCTACATTGAAATTGATGTTGACGGGCTCACAAAGAAGATCGGCGTGCACCGGCTTCATCTGGAAGAAGACGCCGGCAAGCTCAGCCACCTTGAGGACGGCTCAGGTTCGCTTGTCGATTTCAACCGTGTCGGCACACCGCTGATCGAGATCGTGTCTGAGGCAGATATGCGCTCGCCAAAAGAAGCTTACGCCTATCTTGAGAAACTCAAGGCCATCATGCAGTACATCGACGTTTCCGACGTCAAGATGGAGGAGGGCTCGCTGCGCTGTGACGCCAACCTGTCGATTCGTCCGTTCGGGCAGACCGCGTTCGGTACAAAGACTGAACTTAAAAACTTAAATTCGTTTGCCTTCGTCGAAAAAGGGCTGGCTTACGAAGAGCGCCGCCAGGAGCGCATCTTGCTCTCCGGCGGTGCAGTCGAACAAGAGACGCGCCGCTATAATGATGCGACGAAAACGACGACATTGATGCGCGGCAAGGAAGGTTCGGAAGATTATCGCTATTTCCCGGAACCGGATATTATCAAGCTAAAGATTGACGATGCGTGGATCGACCGGCTCAAAGCCGAGATTCCTGAGTTGCCGGATGCACGCCAGAAACGTTACGTCGCCGAACTTGGTCTCTCCGCCTATGATGCGAAAGTGCTGACACAGGCAAAGTCGATGTCCGACTTTTTCGAAGCGGCAACGGCGGCAGGGGCAGATGCCAAGCTTGTCGCCAACTGGCTCATGGGCGAGGTGTCGGCGTATTTGAACACGCATTACAAGACGATTGCCGACGTGCCGCTGACCGCCGGCGCCCTTGCCAAGCTTGTGCGCCTGATTGAGTCCGGCATGATTTCCGGCAAGATCGCCAAGCAAGTGTTCAAGACGTTGATTGAAGACGGCGGCGATCCGGAAGTGATCGTCAAAGCCAAGGGACTCGTGCAGATTTCCGATGAAGGGGCGTTGCGTGAGCTGATGGCACCGATTCTCGAAGCAAACCGGCAGTCGATGATTGATTACAAAAACGGCAAGGACCGCGCACTCGGCTTCCTCGTCGGACAAATCATGAAGCAGTCTCGCGGCAAAGCCAACCCGAAGCTTGTCAACACGATCATTCTTGAAGAAATTGATAAATTATAAACACAATTCCACAATACAGGCCGGAGCACTGCACTCCGGCTTTTGTTTTACGCAAGACGTATAAATTTCAGCCGGAGCAAGTCCAAGCGGAGCTAAGGCTCGGTTGTCGTCCCAAGGACTAGGACTCGCCAAGTTTTTCTAATACGTTGAAGACGGTTTAAAGATGTCAGCGGGACTAAGTATAAGAAAAGCTAAGGCTCCGCCGTCGTCCAAGAGACTTGGCCGCACCAAGTTTTTCTAATACGTTGAAGACGGTTTAAAGATGTCAGCGGGACCAAGTATAAGAAAAGCTAAGGCTCCGCCGTCGTCCCAAGGACTAGGCCTTGCCAAGTTTTTCTAATACGTTGAAGACGGTTTAAAGATGTCAGCGGGACTAAGTA
>JBDNZQ010000007.1:0-111796 GCA_047722915.1 Sporolactobacillus sp. | reverse complement strand
TTGTAGCACGTATTTAGTGCGTAAATAGTCAGAATTTCTAATGCGTTTGCCCTGAAACGATCAGCGTATCGTCTTGCTTTTCTCAATGTCCAATACACCGCGCATATATCCCAAAAGTGAGTCATAACGCAGTGTCCACTGAAATACGCCCTTTGCAAGTTCGTTCAAACCCCATGCATTTATTCTATCACGGCGGATGGATACAGACTTCTTTTGTAGCAACTGCCAATCGCCACAGCCATACTCAATTGACTTTGCAAGCTCGCCATCTACAACAACAGGCACTGTGTTGGATTCGATTACCACAAACTCGTCACAAACAGCTTCAAACTGCATTGAGTCCTCCAACTCATTCAGACGGTTGATCGTTTTTAGGCAGCTGTCATCTCGGATAATCTCATCGTTCATCGACATCGTGCTAAGCTCCGGTGCGATTTCTATATCCTTTATAAGATAACTTTTCAAAACTTCGCGTGAAGTATCTAAACTGGGGTTCTTTTTCAGCATAGAATCATCCTGCAAGGAAAAACTCCACATAATTGCATCTGGATAAAGCCCATTGCGGTTCACCCTGCCGGAGGCCTGCAGAAGAGAGAGTAAAGACGACAGTTCGCGAAAGCCACTCTGAAAAGAAAAGTCTACTCCGGCCTCAACACATGATGTTGCGACAAGAGTCCAGTCAGTGTCGCTCTTATCCTTCAGCCGTGCTTTCACTCGCTCTATTGTGGTGCTTCTGTCCTCTGCCGTTAATGCCGTTGACAGATGCTCGACGCAACTTCGCCCATATGCGTGACAAAAATCGTTTGCGATCACCGCAGCGCTTTGCACAGTGTTCAAAATTAAGAGCCGTGGGCCGGGCAGGCTCTGTACCCATTCTACCAATTCCTTACGGCTTATAGCCTCGGGTTTCCATCGAAACACAACTCTGTCCTGCTCATATCGCATAAGCTGTTTGCGCAGGTCTGCATTGACTAGATTGAAAACACACGTATGCGGCATTTTGACCAGCGTTAAACTCTTAAGTTGCCAATATCGCACAAGAGAGCCTGAAGCCAGCACCCAATAGCAGTCCCACTCCTCCGCCAGCGTGTTCATCCATCGCCATGCAAGGGGCAGCAGCTTCAATGGCAGGGCGTTGTGCGCCTCGTCAATAAAAATAACACTTCCCGGCAGTTCATGAAGCCTTCTTAGGGCAGACGGCCTATTGGAGGCCAATGTCTCAAAAAAGGCAACCGCAGTTGTAACAATAATTGGTGCGCGCCATAGTGACGTTAAATAGCGCGTATCCTTGTCCTGAAAATCCGCACGGCAGTGCAGCTCCGCCACGGCCTCGTCAGGCTTCTCGCCGGGCAACACCAGTGACTTTCGATAAACATCTACCGATTGCTTTATGATGTTGGTATAAGGCAGAACGACAAAAACTCGTCTTGCATTTCGTTTGATTGCCTGTCTGAGCAGATGCGCCATCACCGCCGTGGTTTTTCCCGATCCCACAGGGCTGCCGCAGGCGGTAAACGCGCCGGTTACCTTTGCGTCACGGCAGGCGACATACATTTCGCTGCGGAGGCGACTGCGCTCATCGCCACCACCCAGCTTCGATACATATCTGTTCAATGTCTCCAGCCGTTCCTTCGCACGAAGCGATGACAGTTTTTCGTTTTCCGGCGCCTGCCCATAAGCGGCTGCAGTATCCGTATGATCGGCATCTGCAAGGCAGGAGAGCGCCATCCGGAAAAAGACGTGCTGATCGGCTTTATAGCATTCTTCCAGATGGCGGTCATCTGTTGAAAGAATCTCCATATGTCGATTGATCAGCTCCGCCTTTTCATCATCAACATGGTTTCTTACTTCGGCTCGATCATCACGAAAGATATTGTTGTTGCCCCTTGAGCATTCAGCCTCCATATTAGGCAGCCCGGTGTGGTGGGAGTAGACAACAAGCGCTGAATACAGGCTTTTGCTTGCTTTTAACACGGCGCTTCCGGCATCAGTATGATTCCATGGGAGATGGCGCTGTTTATCGTTGGCTTCATGCAATACGGCTTGATTCTCATCGTCAAGTTTCCCTAAATCGTGCCAAAGTGCGCTGCGCCGCACAATGTCTTTCAGCTGCCCCTTACATTTAGGTGAATGGCATTCCGCTTCATCAGCATACCGTTCGGCTCTTCGGCAGACGCCCTCCACATGGGCAACATAGGTCTGTGAAGGGCTGCCT
Organism: Sporolactobacillus sp.; assembly: GCA_047722915.1. Lineage (GTDB taxonomy): Bacteria > Bacillota > Bacilli > Bacillales > Sporolactobacillaceae > Sporolactobacillus. The sequence continues at coordinate 109,581 of JBDNZQ010000007.1, read as the reverse complement.
GCCTTTGCGCTATGTGCGAGATACTCCATTACGGATTGACCAGATCGATGCAATTTTCCACGCGGGAACGAAGCTCCTCCGGCAGTCCGGTTTTATCCTGATAGTCGCTCCAAGCTGTGGATGGAGCAGTTTTAGCACCCAGTTTTCCCGGCGTCAGCGCTTCAAAGAGCAAATGCTCCGGGCAACTTCCCAACATATTCTTGTGCTCGATGTACCAGGCGTGACGCAGGCGGACATCTGGGCGAATGGCGGAGCGGTTCAACTCGTAGGCATAAGGAATCAATAGCTTTAGAAGCTCGATGTCATCAACGGTGCAGCCGCTCTTGTGGGCGTAATTTGGATTTACAAAGAAAGGCATACAATATACGCCATGTTCGACAATACGATAAGCAAGCGGCGCCATGCCAGCGTTTTTACCTTCTTGAACACCGGCTTTGTTTGTATTGGTCTGACGGAGAATATCAACAGGCGCAATGGAAACACCCATGCCAAACTGCACCACGCCTGTTTTGATGAATTCTTTTTTGTTTACCTTTTCCTTTCCACCAGCTTCGCTGTCATCGCTCTTGTTCTTCCCCTTTTCCTCTAAAAATGTGTTCCCAAAAACCCGTGCATCCCAGTATTTACGCACAAATTCGCTTTCCATAAACTTTGAAGGGTCTTTTCCCATTTCAGCTGTAATTGAGTTTCTGTCACGCCCGCGATGCTCTAAAATGAAATAATTATCAGGATTGAGGCTGTACTTCTCAGGTAGTGCTTTGAAAAACGGAGAGTCGTGGTCATCCAGCAAGTCACGCAGCTTGCGTTTGAACGACACTGGAGAGATCTCTCCGCAGCCATTCGGCCGCTGACGAGGATCGCTTTCACGGTCGGGGTCACCATTAGGATTGGAATTGACAACTTCAATCACCAAAAGACCTGTTGCACGCTTAATCATATCACTCATGGTCATTTGCCTCCTCCGTATTATTAATATCTTCTGTACCAGCTGTAGTCTGTTCTTTCTTGGGAAAGCTCGCAATATACCCGAGAAATAGCATCGCTTTTTCCTCATCGTTGAATCTGGTTTGAGCGTTCCATGCGACATGGAGTTCTGCAGCTGTATTTTCATACAATGAAATAAGCCATCCGGCTATCCAACTTTCTTTTCCTTTTTCGGATATGGTTTTTGTGCGATAGGTTTTTGCCCATAAAATATACGGGATCATTCGTTGCCCCAACAGGTTCAGTGTACGAATCGGTGCCTCTGCCGCAGCCTGATACAGACTTCCGCCAGCCAGTTGCGTCGGCAGTTCGTTATCACGTACCACTTTGCAATAGAGCGCGTGAAGCTCGTCCGATACCTTGAGCAGTTGTCCGTAAAGATAAGGTAAACTTTCCATGTAAGTATCCTTTCCTACACCTTCACGATAGAGCAGCAGCCCCATCAGTGCCAGCATATCTTTGATTTTATCCCATATAGAATGCTTCAGATTTCCTTCAGCAAGCTTTCTTCCAAGGAAAGCGCCCATCGTCATTGCTTTTTCAGCCAAACAATGAAGATCGGTTACCACCGGGAATTTGTTGTCCATCAGCAGCTCCATCCCGTGATACTTTGGTATCGGCTTGAACTTGTCCGTTATCGACTCACCATTCTGTTTCCAGAAACGGTTCAGAATATCCGCCGCGTCCAAGGGAAATGGCACATCTGGCTGACCGAAAGCGAAAGTTGGGAGATTCAAGCAACCCGCTGTCCATACCTCGCTTTGCTTTTCAAGTTCATACGGATCGGTCTGTCGGGTGTAGACGACTTTTGTTCTTCCACTGTTGTTTTCGACGTTTATACGCCGCAGAACAAAAATACGGATTCCTTCGGCATGCGTATCTATACTCGGACAGCGCGGTGTTTTCAGTTCGGATAAAAGCCGTTTGGCCCCGCTAACAAAAGCAATGCCGTTGTTTTCTGACCTATCAAACATATGCACGAAGTTTTGAGGAATTTTTTTGAGTTCCAACGGATATGCAAATAATACTTCCTGCGGTTTTTTTTTAACATAGCTAATCGTCAGCCATGTCCCTCCCCGGTTTCCCTCTTTGCTTATATAGGTCAGTGCTTTTGCTAAACGTTGGCGGCTTATAGCGGAGGCCGGATAAGTGTAACTGCCCTTCTTTCCATATCGATGCTGGCATGGCACATCTTTATTCATTGCACGAATTTTAACTAAAAACCCTGCAGCAAGCTTGATTTCCGGCATCACAGTCTCCGTTGGAGAATAGGGCAGATGAAAGGCATCTGTCATGCTTGCAGCTTCATGCCCAGCCATTTGCTGTTCGGAAATAAGCAGCGCTGCATTCAACTCTTCGGAGAATTTCCTGCTGGTTACCGGAGGCATACCACATTCAATTAATCTCTCCGTATCAAAAAGGATTGACAAATCGCCAATACTATTTTTTGCCTTTTTTGAAGGGCATGCAAAAAGGATAGCAAGTGCCAATGCAACGTCTTCTTTCAGCGCTATTGCCTTTATTGCTGCCTCCGTCAACGCTTTATGTAAACACATCGGATCTTCAAAATGATCTGTTTCTTCGGTTAAAATCGTCAGCGGCTTGTATGGCGACTCTGATAGCAGTACTTTAAGTTCTTTTGATACGACACCCAGAGCCTTTTTACATCTTTTAATCACCTTTTGATCCCAATTGCTATTGCTTTCTATGCACCAACTGGATATCTGTTCGTAAATAACACTGTTGAGCAATTCTGGCTTTTTCTTTATTCCGCCTATAACTGAAATAGCTTCTTTATCGTAGATATGGAAAAGCGGAGCAAGCTTCACACAAGGATAAAAGCCCTTACTAGTAACGCCGTATTTATGAATAAATTCTCTTTCATTTTGACTAATTTCGTGGAAATTAGTTACTACTCCTTCTTTCGTTCTAACACATATACATACTCCACCAGCAAGGGGTTGAAAATTCTGAGCAGGGATGCTTTCCTTGATTTCCGCTTTCCCCATTGCCTCTGCCAGGTCATAAAGTTCGTTGATCATCGGCAATCACTCCTTTTGGGATACTCTAAAACACCTTCATGAATGCGTACATCGGTATCATAAACTGCGTGATAATCAGAATTGTATCCGCTTTGAAAAACGCCGCGCAGCATGGAAGGAATCAAAATATTCGGGATCTCCGTGCATACTTGCGTTGTTTCCCGAAACGAGCCGAAATAGGATACCGTAAATTCACCCCAGCCTAAGGACAGGGTCGCATAGGATTGACCGCGCTTCAATCGGCGATTAAACATCTCCTGATAGGCATGTCCCGGCGATGTTGTCCGTTGATCCCATGATGTTGCGTTTGCAGGCAATATGGCTTTATTCGGATTAGGAATCACGTCCGCATAGAGGCGGTAGCACACGTCCGTCAGCACAGTAGCAAACAACTGATAGTTATTCCCACCCTTGATCGACGTGGCACTTCGTAGCGGCCCTCCATAGTTCGTTGCATAGGAGTGGTACTGCGGTATGCTGCACAGCTCAACTCTTCTTGGAATCACAAGAACAGCAGGCCCCCATAGTACACTCTCAAATAGTCCGCGAACAGCTGAATATGTTGGTGCAGGATAGCTACATGGAGAGTCCCCGCTGTCTGGCCTTGTCCATAATGCCGTGTTTCCGGAAACCTCCATTGTAATTAGATACGATCTGTTTACCATAATTTCTTCCTTTCCAATAGCTGCAATTCGTATACATAATAATTCATCTTTCACTTCACCTTATATAATCGTTATATGATAAATATATTAATCACGGTGTCCTATAAAATAGACTTTGTTATCATTTATCAAAATTATCGTTCGAGATGAACTTGACGATATCATCGATCTTACAATCCGGCACCCAGCATATTTTTTCCACGGATTCAAGCGACACATAGGTGTTGTTCTTGAGTCGTGTGATTATATTCGCGAAAAAGTAACATCCGCTAAGATCCATGTGCTGTTTGACAATCTGCAAGAAAGCGCCCGACAAAAACAATAAGTCAGGTGCCTGGCAGGGCGCGTGTGAATCTAGCCTGACACGGGAGAGCCGAAAATTAGCGCCACGCATTCAGCAGATTAATGCAGAAAATAAGCTGTGCTACGAGGCTCCAAAGATTCGAATGAATCTAACTTTTGATCAAAAGAGTTGAATTCTACTTTCTCTGCAATACATACATCCATGTTCGAGTTCATCATTGTCACTAAAAGCAAACATAAATTTCAATACATCTTTATGTTCAAGTTGTCTTCCTCTCTCATTAATTTTACTCAACGAGTAATAAAAAAACAACCTCTCGGCTGTTTATGAAATCTGCATCCCATTCCTTTTTCCAAGGTTCAATCTTGAACCGGTTCTGTTGCCACCCTCCCCCCAATCTCTTCCGTCAAAAGGTAGGCGAGGGTCGACTCGGCGCCGCAGTTTCTGTTGACGCCGCTTGGCTGCAGGCCGTCGCAGCAAGAGCCGTCGCCCAGGTTGGCAAGCGGCGTCTGCAAGTCGTTGGCGCCGAGGAACCAGGCGCGGCATTTTTCGATAATCTCACTATATGATGAGTCATAAGCGGCACCTTGCAACGTGGCCATTGCCAATGCGAGTAGTTCGACAGGCTGCTGATCCCATTGGGCGGATGAATGGCAATCGCACCAGCAGCTATTGCCGATCGGGCGCAGCCATCCTTGCGGCGTAGTCATTTTTTCAATTAGGAAATTCAATGCGTCGCGCGCGGCTTGCAGTATCTCTGGCTTATCGGTCATTTGATAAGCCTTATAGAGTGCCCACGGCAGAATTCCATTACTGTAAGTCATCTGAGGCTCAAACCAATACCATCCGGGGTGACTGTTTTCAGCAAATGCGGCAAGTAGTTGGTGCGTAAAGTCGCAAATCGCTACGGGCAAGTCGTGAATCAGAATCGCATCTTCGACTGTATGTTCTTTCATTTTTTTCAAAATATCAAGCTGACGGCTGGCAGCGGCGAGGCCCCAAAGCGTGCGGCCAAGACAGTCGTCAGAAGGATTTTCATGTTCTGGGCGGCGATCAGCGGAAAAGTTACTTGGCCGACGACCGAGTCTTAGCTTTTTCTTATACTTGGTCCCGCTGAAATCTTTAGACTTTCTTAACGTACAAAAATCAATGGCCTCACGTGTTCTCAAGCACCAAGGCCACTTTTTTTATTCATTTTTCATAGTTTATCCGACGCTTTACGCATGATGTAGAATGGCTTCACCGGCTGATCGACACTCATCGTAACCGTCATCATCGGATTGGGCGCCCGATCAATCGGCTGACCATTCTCGTCGAACAAGTCGCGGACTTTTTGCTTGAAACGAACAAACCCCGGTCCGTAAAATTCAATGTCTTCGCCGACGCCGAAATGATTGCGCTGCTGGATGGTCGCCATGTTTGTTTTCTCATCATAGCCGGTGACCTGCCCGGCAAAAATATAGCGGGGAATTCGGCGCGGTTTGCCAAAAATTTCATCGCGTTCAGTCGGTACATGATAATAAAATCCAGTCGAGAGATCGCGCTGCGCGACTTTCCAAATCTCCTCTTCCCATGCCGGATCAAAAGCGTAATGCTGCGGATCAGCACAATAAGCATCAACTGCCTGGCGATAGCAACTGGCCACTGTGGCCACGTAGTGTATCGACTTCATGCGCCCCTCGATTTTCAGGCTGTCCACACCCGCCTCGATCATCTCAGGCACGTGGCGAAGCATTGACAAGTCAACGGCACTCATTGAGAAAGGTTCGGTGCCCTCCGGAATGATGCTTTGCGGCACGCCGCCGTCCATTTCAAACAAATCATACTTCCAGCGACAGGACTGTGCGCAGCCGCCGCGGTTGGCATCACGGTTATCCATATGGTTGGATAGCGTGCATCGCCCGGAATAAGCAATGCACATCGCGCCGTGTACAAATGCTTCCAACTCCACATCTGTGTGACGGCGCATCTCGCGGATGTCAGCAAGCCCAACCTCCCGGGCCAGAACAATGCGTGAGAGTCCGACACTTTTCCAGAATTCCAGTGCGCGGTAGTTGGTCGTCGATGCTTGGGTCGATAAGTGGATCGGCAAACCCGGTGCGGCGTCAAAGCAGACCGTCATCAGCGCAGGATCGGAGATGATGACCGCATCAACGCCGATGCTTGCCAATCTTTTAAAGTAGTCATCGGCACCGGCCGCATCCCCCTCATGCGCAACAATGTTCGTTGCCACATATACCTTTGCGCCCTGCGCGTGAGCAAAGCAAACGCCTTCCGCCATGTCTGCAAATGCAAAATTTCCCGCACGTGAACGCAGACCGTAAGCTTCACCGCCGAGGTAGACTGCATCGGCGCCATAGCGAACCGCCATTTTCAATTTTTCCAAATTACCGGCCGGTGCCAGCACTTCCGGTTTTTTTATCGCATTCACGAATCAAAGACCTCACGTTCATTAATATCTTTATATTGGCTGTATTAGAAGAATTTGGCTCTGCCAAGCCCTTTGGCAACGGCTGCGACTCAGCCTTTCTTATACTTGGTTCCGCTGAATTCTTTAATATTTTTTTAACGCATTAGAACGAGATCCCTGCACACCGTCGGACTGACCGGTCACCGGCGCAGCGCTCACTCAGACTGCAAGCAGAATGCGCGCCGCTGCGTCGCCAATACGTCCGGCATCTTTACAACCGGCTAACCCGGCGGAGAATGTCTAGTGAACGTCCTGTGGATTTTTCGTGTAAAACCCGGCACTGAGCGGACGCCCCGGCGGTTGCAGCGTAACAAGGCGTTCTCGGAAGCTGTCCGCCGAATAGCGGCCGGCAAGAAGAGCATCGCGCGCCTCCGCAAACAAAGCGGCAACGGCGACAAACGGCGCGCCGCCGAGCAGAACGCCGTCGAGTTTCCATGTATGCAATCCGTGATTAAAAAGTTCGGTCAAATGATCGATCAGCGATAGATCATAGGTTGAAAAGATATGTGTGCCGGCATCGTCTTCATAGATCGGGTACTGGCTGTCGGAATGCTTGGGATCGCGCAAATAAAGACGGCGCGCCTTCCCCGCCCCCGTCTTCATGTCAGCATAGCGGTAATAGTTTGATAACAACGGCCGGCCTGACTGATGGATGCATGTCGGCCCGTAGACTTGCACTTCAAGTGTGCCGCTGCTGAGCGTCTCCTGTATCTGATAAAGCTCTGCCAGCGTCAGCTCCCGGGCAGCAATTACACCGCTCGCCCCGCGTTTGAGCCAGAACTGAATCTGCCGTGCCGATGTCACAAGCGTTTCGCCGTCATAGATATAGCTGAGCGGCAAGCCAAGTTCCTCAAGCACGAACACCGTTCCCGGATCGCCAACCGTCACTGCATCGACATGCAGCTCCGTCAATGTTGCAAGGTATGTGGGAATTGCATCAATCTGCGTATTGTTGAGCAATGCATTACAGGCAACGCTCACTCGTCTGCCGCGCCGATGTGCCATGGCCACAACCTCAGCGATCGCTTCTATATCAAATGCTGCCGGCAGCCGCAGACCAAAAGGGTCGCTGCCAATATACAGCGTATCTACACCGGCGTCAAGCAACGCCTCAGCCTGGCTTTGTGATTCAGCTGTTGCAATTAGGTTAATCAAAGTGAAACCTCCAGATGCTTTTCACCCTATTTTTAACATCTATTATAACACGGTCGCCATTGTCCTGCTCGCGGCGTGAACTGAGCAGCGCTGTCCTTCTCACTGTTCTTCGAATCATCATACTTCCGCTAGTCTTGTACCCTTTTATAAAAATGATCGGGCAGAGCTCCCTTCTCCGAGCGCTGCATCTTATGCCTGCGAGCGTCGCATGTGCCCAGTTTACCGCTGCTATGCATGTTTCAAATGAGCTCGGTGCCCATTAATAATTGTTTGATAGGCGCACTGCATGTTCGCTTGCCCGAGCGTGCGGTAAGCTTTCCATAAATATCCTCCATTTTGTGTGACTTGTCCGGCAATACGGTGCCCCGCAGTGTCATCTCGTGAACCTCCTTGCTCAAAAAGCAAGGTTTAAGTCTCGGCTTGAAACTGATGCACAAACTAAACTGCTCTTTTATCCATTTAAAGTCCGCCGGCAGAAATGCTGCTGCCGGCCGGTTTTCGTGCATTCTTTTTCCGCCTCAAGCACACTTATGCTATGCTGAAGAAGCGAAAAAGAAAAGAATGGAGCGATTGTATATGATCGGTTTTATTGGTCTTGGTATTATGGGCAGCCGAATGGCCGCCCGGCTGCAAGCGGCCGGCGAACCGCTTGTCGTCTATAACCGCACAGCGCAAAAAGCGAAACCATTCGCGGAAAAAGGCGCACTCGCAGCCGCGTCACCGCGGGAAGTCGGTCAAATGGCAGACATTGTTTTTACAATGCTCGCTGATCCCCAGGCTGTAGACGACGTAGCATATGGAGATGACGGCCTGCTCGCCGGACTTACAACCGGAAAACTATGGGTTGATTGCAGTACAGTCAGTCCGACGCAGTCGCGCCGACTGGCAAAAGACGCCGCTCAGACAGGCATTCATTTTCTTGACGCACCGGTGGCCGGTTCGACCGCCCCGGCAGAAAAAGGAGAACTGATCTTCTTTGTCGGCGGCGACCGCGATGATCTTGAGAAGGCAGACCCACTGCTTCGGCTGATGGGCAAAGACGTTCAGCACAAGGGACCGAGCGGCATGGGAACAGCAATGAAGCTCGTGAACAACCTGCTTCTCGCGCAGAGCATTGCCGCTTTTTCAGAGGCTGTCGCATTCGGTGAAAGTCTTGGTTTGGAAAAAGCTGCACTTGTGCAGACGATTATCGACGGCCCGAATGCAGCACCGGTGCTTCAACTGAAGAAAAGTAAGGTGCTTGACGGCAGCTTTGCCGCCGCGCAATTCAAGGTGAACAGCATTTATAAAGATCTTGAACTGGCCGCTGAAGAGGCCTATGCGCACAGCTTTGCATTGCCGCTCAGCAATTCGCTGAAAGCACTCTTTGGTCTTGCCAAACAGTTTGACATGGGTAATCACGATATTACAGCCATCTATGCTCTGATGAAGGGCCGACAGTGATCGCTGCACAATAAGGATTGTCGGCACGCGATATAATACACTTAACCAGCACGTTAGATGGATGTTGTCACCCTATCTTCACACCGACGCACGCTTAACTTCGATCTCTGCTCATGCCCTTCGCCGGCTGGTATAGCGGCAGGCTGCGCACTCGCAGATGAACGACAGCTATGGGTCCGCCGCCTGGCGCATGAGTGCCCTACGCTTAACAAAATGTTGTTCATTTAGAACCTGCCAGTCTCTGCATGCAGCCTGCCGCGGGCGTTCCACAGCTAACATCAACATAATAAGGTGTATATCAGAAAAACTTGGCGCTGCCAAGTCCTTTGCACACCGGCTGAGCCTGAGCCTTTTCTTATACTTGGTTCCGCTGAAATCTTTATACTTTTTTAACGCAGAACATAAACGTCGTTGAAAAGGCCAAGCATCATCGCTTGGCCTTTTCAACTGGCATCTACTCGTCGTGAACGTTCCACACGCAAACCATCCATGCTACGCCTGCAGTCGGACCAGGCATATGATGAAAAAACAGCCCTTCAGTCAGTCACCTATTCATTTGCAGATAAGGCACGCCAGTATTATCTGTTCATGACATGCACGCCGTGAGCGACTGCCCATTGCCAATAGGAGAGAACCGGCAATGCGCGCGTTCTTTAGTGAACTTCAGGCGGGATTCGATACTATGAGATCAAGTTTGCCGCTGAAAGCGATCGATTCAACGGTAGATGGGACGATAAGATGGTCCCCCTTATGAATTGTATACCCATTCTTTTCAGCAAACAGCTGGCCGCTACCGTCCAGCACACTGACAAGCAAAAACGGCCAGTTTTTCGCCATGGGTCGCGACTGTCCGCGAATTTCCCAATGAGCGACGGTAAACAGCTTGCCGCGCAGCAACTCGGTATACTTGGCGGCACGTTCCTGACGCACGCGATACGTAAGCTGCGGATCGACGTGCGGACAGTTCGCCACATCAATGGATTGTTGAATGTGAAGCGGCCGCAACACGCCATCCTTATCCGGCCGATCATAATCGTAGACGCGGTACGTCGTGTCTGAACTTTGCTGGGTCTCCAAGATCAAGCAACCCCCGCCGATCGCATGAATGGTCCCGCTCGGCACATAGAAGAAATCACCGGGTCTGATCTTTACTCGGCGCAGCAGTGTTTCCCACTCCTTGTTCTCGACTGCTGCTTGAAAGGCTGCTCGCGTCGCGGCCGTATGCCCGTAGATGATTTCCGCTCCTTCATCACAATCAATAATGTACCAGCACTCCGTTTTCCCAAAAGGAACGTGCTCATGCGTCTGCGCATAACTGTCGTCCGGATGCACTTGTACTGACAGATCAGTCCGTGCGTCCAATATTTTGGTCAGCAGAGGAAAAGCATCTCCCGCATAACCGTCAAAAAGATCGCGGCGATCACGCCAGACGTCAGCAAGAGTCTGTCGCGCCAGTGCACCATTTTTTATGACTGCCGGACCGCCCGGATGAGCAGATATCCCCCAGCATTCACCCGTCGAATCGCTTGGGCTATCGTAGCCAAAAAAGTCATGAAGCCGCCGACCGCCCCAAATTTTTTCATGCAGTTCCGGTTGTAAAAAAAGTGGTTCTTTATCCATCCTGCTCCGTTTCCCGCTTTCGTCTGCATCTTGATGCATCACCGGTCGCACCGGTGAATACACGAAAAGCAGAGAACAGCCGGTGAATATCGGCACAAGGCATCGATGTCCAACCGCTGTCCTCTCCTGCATTTCCAATCATTACAACACGCCACACCTGCCGCATCTTCAAGACACGCAAACGCCGCCTGACAAGGTATCCTGCGATTTGACAGATAGCCCGGCAGCCCCGCATTCGTATTGCAATGGCCCCCGCGTAAAACATGCAGTGCCGATCAATGTCCGCGATGCTTGGCCTGCGCCCGTTTGCGCCGCTGCAGATACCGCTCTTGCTCAGCCTGCTGCCGCGCATCGCGAGCGACACGCCGGCGAGCTTTTTTTCGTTCAGCCAGCTGTGTCTGATATGCTTCAAGCGCCTTGATACCCGGTCCGGCCTGGCGCCGTTCATCTGCGATCAGCCGCTGCAGGCGTTTGGGATTCACGTGCCTTCTGTGAGCAGGCAAAGGCGCGGATACTCCCGCAACCAAGACGCGCGGCAGATTCTTCTGCACGAACGCAAGCACCTGCGCATTGCCGGGTTCACTGCCGAACACATGGCGATAGATGCTGACTGCCTCACCATCGCCGCTTTCTACAAATCCTATCCAGTACTGTCCATCATAGTAAACGGTTAACTTCATGACTGATCTTCCCCCCCTGATGCGTCCTGCCGGAGAATGACGGACATCCCGAGGGGGGAAGGCTACTTATGCCGCAACGCGCGGCACATCCGGACTACCGACCGGATTGTGTTTTTTCATTCTCCACACTGTATAACATACGCAGGCAACGTGCCTCAGCGCACTTGCCGGCAATTCATGTCTATTATAACAGCAGCACATACCGGCAATCAATCACATTCACATCGTCGCAGCAACCGGTTGGTTGATCTTTCGTTCATAGGTTTGTTTGGCAAAAATTAGTGCACCGATGATGCCGGCGTTCTCGCCAAGCGCCGGCGGCACAACATAGCTGTCGATCTGCTCGTTCAACTCGGCAAAATCAATATAGCCGGACAGCAGTCGCTGCAAACGTTTGCGTATCAGGGGGAAAAGGTTGCGCTCGTTCATCACTTCTCCTCCGATCACTATGCGCTTCGGCGATAAGATGAGCGCATACTGCATCAATGCCTGAGCCAGATAATCAGCCTCGATTTGCCAAACAATAGGGTTGTCGACCAGCTCACTGAGCGGCTGTTGCCAGCGCTCTTCAATCGCGGGAACCGAAGCCAATCCCTCCAAACAATCGTGATGGTAAGGGCACGTGCCCGGAAAAGTATCTTTCGGATGCCGTCTCAGCAGAACATGCCCCATCTCCGGATGTGTCAGGCCCTGCAAAAAACGATTGTTTGTGATCAAGCCCGCTCCGATACCACTGCCCACCCTCACACACAGGCAGCCGTCAAGCCCCTTTGCAGCCCCCTCGTAAAATTCGCCAAGTGCCGCCACGTTGGCATCTGTCGTCATACCGATAGGAACGTCCAATGCCGCGCGTATCATTTTTAGCAGTGGGTAATCCGCCCAGGCCAGTTTCGGTGTCGAAGTAATGGAACCATAAGTGGCGCTTCCTTCATTTAAATCAATCGGTCCAAATGACCCGATACCGAGTGCAGCAATCTTAAAATTTTTGAAAAAAGTAATGACCTGCTCAACGGTTTCCCTCGGCTCGCGAGTGACCATGCGTTCCTTTGCTAATATCTTGCCTTTGCTGTCGCCAATAGCACAAACAAAAAACTTGCCTCCTGCTTCAATTCCACCAAGGTACATCGCCGCTCGTCCTCTCTTTTCTTCTTTGTAAGCGCTATCTTTGCTTAACTTATATTATAGCAGAGATTGAAGCGACTAGTGGCCAGACATTCCGACTTTTATAAACACTTTGTAAGTTTTACAAAATATTTATGTCGCATTATTTTAAATTTTCCTTTTAAATGTGTACCGAAACAATTTGTACCCTTAGCACAGAATGCGGCGCAAGATCGGATCACTGTGCAACACTTCGTGCGCGCGCCTGCGATACTCGGCGACGTGCAGATACGTATAGCGCAGCGGTTTGATATCCGGCGCCAGATCAATGGCCCGGTCAAAGTCAACTGTACTCATGCCGGTGGTTGCTGCAAAGTCAAAAAAGCCGGTTTGATGCAGCACCTTTTCCACGCGTTCATAACGATGTTGCTGTACTTTGCTCATCAAATATGTCGCGACACCGACTTGAATACCGTGCAACTGCGGCCGACTCGACAGCTTATCAAGAGCATGAGAAATCAAGTGCTCACTGCCGCTGGTCGGTGCACTATCGCCGGCAATTTCCATGGAAATGCCTGACATTGTCAGTGAATCGACAAGTTCTTTCAAGAATAAGTCATCATGAATCGTGCCGAAATCTACGCGTACAAAGCTGTTGACCGCTTTTTTTGCGAGCATCAACGCACAATCGTCAACGCGCGTCCGCCCATTGCGTTCTTCAAAAATCCAATCCTCAGCCGCCGTAATCTTGGCCGCTAAATCACCGACGCCGGAATAAACAAAACAGTCCGGCGCATGTTTGATCACATCAATATCAATGACGATGCCGTAGGGCATTTTAGCATGGACGGAAATCCGGCGGCCGTGAATGGTCAAGGATGTATTTGAACTGGCGAAGGCATCGCTCGACGTTGAAGTCGGCACGCTGATGAACGGCCACTTGCGCAGCAATGCGGTATACTTGGCGGCATCAATGGCCTTGCCGCCACCAATACCGAGCACAGCTTCCGTCTGTGCAGGCAGTTGAAAAGCTCGGTCAACAAGGCTTTCAATATCAATGTCGTCAATTTCCGTATGTTTTAGCACATCGATGTTTGCTGCTTGAAGTGCCGCCAGAACGCTGCCCCCAAACAGCTTTGTCAGTCCCGTTCCCCAAAAAATGACAACCCTTTTGAAGCCATGGCGGGCAAGCAGATGACCCAGCCGAGCAAGATTGCCTTGGCGAACGTCAAGCAGCGATGGAACAACGATCTGGTGCCTGTCTTCAGACATTCAGCATCGTCTCCTCATGGGTGCTCAGGTAATGCTCGACATCCGCAAAGTTCTGGATTGGCACATATGCGCGGTGACGCTCGTCGAGCAACGCCTTGAGCCGCTCACGCGCGAAAATAACGTCTGCCAAGCAGGCCGCTTCAAGGTCAGGGCGACTGTCACCCGCAAAAAAAACGGTGCGATAATTCTTCATCAAATCTTCGGTGACCTTTGCCTTGTCAATACCATAAAGCGGTGAATAGTAGGGACTGTTCGGATCAACTTCCAGACGAATGCCATGCTCACTGTAAACACCTGGATTCGAAAAAATGTTGACATGTTTAATCCCATGATGCGCAAAAATGCGCCGGATATAGTAATCGGTACCGGCGCTGATGACAACAAAATCACCGCCAAGCCGCTGCACATGTTCGATGACTTGTTTCGCGTATCTGTCAAATGGGATACTGAGAATATCTTCATCTATACCGGCCTGATCACGCCCGATAGCTTGGAAGATACGTGACAGATAATCCAAGTCACTCATCGTTTTGGCTTCCCACTGCGCGTAAAGCTGTTCGCGTTGCTCCGGAAAATAGCGATCAATAATAATTTTAAAGAAATCTTTATCTGATAGCGTGCCATCAAAATCCGACAAAAAAAGAAAAGGCCTTGTCATACAATAACTCTCCCTTATCAGCTTCTGTTATATTACAGAATATAGTATAGCAAAGCAATTCCTTGCGCGCCCGAGATGCAAACGCCGCCAATATGACAAAGTCATGAAATGAGCCGCACAACACTATCAGTCACCGGAAGACTCCCAGTCATCCATCATGTATGTACCGTGCGCGTTCAATTTTAGTTTGCACACCTGGGCGTCTTCATAAACAGCCGATGGCGAAACGGGGCGGCCGCCGGCAATGCGGCCGTTAAGCTGCAAACGGTAGTGCGCGGTACGCATCACTTTATTCCCAAAGGTCGTTGCCTTACCGTACACGGACAGCAGTTGCTGGTTTGACAGCTTGACCTGCACCGTACGCTTATCCTCATCTTCCCACTCCAGCACATGTGCGTGAGCCATCCACGCGCAATCACGGCGCGACTCCGCCATGACCGGAAAGAAAAAAATGCCAAGTTCATTGCAGACGCAGATTGGCGGCATGCTCTTGAATCCCATGTCCTTTGCGCTTCTCTTCCTCCCACTGTACGTCGATCCGAAGTAAATACAGGATGCCTGCATAATCTGCAGTGGTGAACGGCTGCAGCACAATCGTCCGTCTTCCTCAATGACAAGACTGTGAAGACTGCCGTCGGCGGCATCAAACGGTAAAAGTGCAATCGTTGTCTGTTGAATAAGGTATTGACTGACTGTGTTCAATTGTAATCACTCCTTTAATTTTGCTCATGGAATGAAAGGGCATACATATCAATGGACTAAAAAGTATGCAGTTGGAGTTCAATCGAAAAACCTATAGAAAGCCGGGGAGACTAGCGACGTGCACGCTGCGGAGACTTAGTATCTTGTTCTACCTTTGATTATATAGAATAGTCAGAAATACGCAAGCATTTCTGCCGATCTTTTGGAACACCGTCGACCGAACGATCACACAGCGTAGGCAACCATTCACAACCAATAAAAGCAGACGCGACGCGAGCGTTCGTTAATGATCGCAAGGTCGGTAACCCCGCTCTTGCCAGCCACTTCTTCTCACATTCACAATCGTCTCAGCGTAGCCGCCGTGCCGCGCGGCGCCGACGCTGCACGGTGCACGTCAGCATCCATCCCGCATAAATGAACAGCGACACGAGCGATAGACCAACACCCGCCTGCAACCCGGGCGTCATATATGAAAATTGAATGTGATTGCTGCCCGCAGCAATTGGCACAATCATCAGGCCGTCGGCATTCAGAATCTTCACGTGTACCCCGTTAACCGTGGCCTGCCAGCCGCTGTCATAGGGGACACTAAAAAATGCATACTTGGCAGCATCGGCTTGGATGGTCGCTGAGAATCCGGTTGTATAGCGATGAAAAGAAGTTGCCGCTTCCCCGCGCCGTTCAGCGACGTCACGCAAAAAGCTTTGGCGATTCAAGTTAAATAGCTCACTTGCAGGCAGCGGCTGCAACCGTGTCGCCACCGTGCGTGCGTCTTTTCCTGAGACAACAACGGCTTTCAGCAAGGCAAGATGCCGGTTCTCCTGCGGAATTCCCGCAAATTGTTTGGCAGTGAGATAGTCATCATAAGTAAAACCGATCGGCAGCGTATCCGTATATTCATACACATAGACCATGCTCGTCCCATTGTAAAAATGCGTATAGAGCTTCATGCCGCTCATCGGTGTGCGCGTGACATAAAATCGGTTTGACAGCAGTGGAATCAGGCCATAAGCCCCATCCGGACTGATCGTCTTGACTTGACGCGGCGATCCGAGCGACTGATAGAATTGAAAAATAGAACCATTAACCATACTCGTAAACGAATTCACAGTCGGCGTCGCCGAGATCATGGCCACATTCCAGCCCCCGTCATCCAAACTGATGCGGTAGTTTTCACTTTTCGGTAAACGCTTAGCCAGTTGTTCTCCTGTTTTGACCATCGAATCATTAATGGCCTCCGGCGACTGGTCGGTAAAAATACCATGCATGGCATAGAGATTAAACAAAGCAGCACCCGCGGCAAACACGATAACAAAGCTTGCAGTCACGCGCGCGCGATAAAGCGGCCGCATGCGAAACAGGCAATAACTGACGAGCAGTCCCGCTCCTGTCAAACAAACGTAGACGATAAACAACCGCGTATCGTAAAGTCCGTTCTTCTCGCTGGCACTCCATGGATAAAAGGCAAGAAAAGCTGCAAGCGCAGCAGTGAGAATCGCCACTGCCACTGTCGCCCGAACAGCAGGATAAGCCTCCCGTTCTTCCAGCACCTGAGCTGTCATCATCGCCATCATCAGAACCGGCATGTAGAACCAGCGTGCATAATAGCAGCCGTTCAGCGCATAGAAAAAGCTGTCAAGCAGCGGCACGCAGGCTATCAGTGCCAGCATGCAGATCAACCGTTTCTGCCAAGCTCCCCGCTTGGCCAGCATGAAGGCGACAACCGCCGATACACCGAATAGCGGCAGATAAGCACTGCTTGACGTAAAGTCCTGTTCGAAAATGGCTGATTGATGCGGCATGATGTCCGCGGGCATCAACACCGCTTTAATAATTTCAAGGTAGCGGCTGCCGTCAAAAGCAATGGCGCTCGGACCATAGAGAAACTCGCCGAGGCGCGGATTTTGCAGCGTAAAGTAGACAGCAGGCAAAAAGAGCGCACAGGCCATGCCAATGCCAAGCGCACCTTCCAGACAAACAGCCGGCAGCCGTCGCACAGACCGCTTGAAATCCTCAAGCAGAAAGCGAATCACGACATACAGAATGAGAAAGAATAACTCGCACATGAAGAAAAAAAAGTTCAGAAACGCATTAAGGGCGACAGCCGCAGCAAAAAGGCCGGGACGGCGTTCAATGACGAGCCGATCCAGTCCGATCAGCAGCAGCGGAAAAAAAGCAACCACATCATGGAAATGATTAAACATCAAGTTAACCGTCGTAAAACCGGAGAACGCGTACAGCAACGCGCCAATCATCGCGTAATGACTGTTCTTTACGTAACGGCGCATGTAGGTGAATGCCAGCAGACCGGCAACCGTGTATTTCAGAAGAAACATTGGTCCGACCAGATAGGGGAATGCAAACGGCGGAAAAAGCATACTTAGCCAAAAAAACGGACTGCCCAGCGTATAGAAACTGTATGAGCCGATAAAATTGCTGCCGAGATCAGTCGACCAGTTCCAGAAAATATCGCCGCTTTTAATCGCACGATTACTGAGAATGTTGAACGGAATCTGCTGATAGTTAAAATCACCGACGACGGTAAACAACCCTCCGCTTGTCACGATCATTGGCAGTACAATGAGCCCGGCAGTCGCAAGACAAAGCGCCGACATGACGAGATAATCGTGACGCATCCATCCTCTCAATCGTTCGCGCATGTTCTTGTCAAATCCTTTCGATACCTTTCAAACTCAAGACCCCACTTTTCTTAGTATAAATAAAAGCCTTCCAGAACGACAGTAATAACTCAAATTTTTGATGATCGCTCCGATTCGCACTTTTCAAGCGCAATCTGCCAGTTGGCTCCCGTCCCAATACTGTACGCCTGTGCAAAAGCCCCCTGATTAATTGCAATTCCAATATATTCCAAAGAATTGACGTAGATTAAAGGTTCACCGATTGCAACGGCAGCAAACGAGCGGACAAATGTCATCGTATTTTCATAGACGCAGCGATGATTATTCCGAATAATCACTTTCAATCGGGCGCCATAACGTATACCAAGCTTGCCAAGCAGATGAAAGTCGATGTTCGTCCACAGATTACCAAACCGCACATCAAGCACGTCGATCATGCCGATGAGCTGCCCCGCCTCACAGCGCGCTTGTTCAGTTGTTAGATCAGCAACCGAAGCGACGGGAACAGCCGTGCCAAACGATTCGAAATCGATCATTTTCGCGGCCAGACGCGCGCCGACATACGCATACACATCGCGGCCATAAAATGTGTAGGATTGGCGGGCATGCGGCAGTTTGTTCTCTGTCTCATCAAATGTGCGGACACTCTCGAGGCTGTGGACAAGGTGAAGGTGTGTCAGCGTGCCATTGTCAGGGGTGATAACATAGTGTCCGCCATGTGTCCGCGCAACGACGCTGCGACGGGAACAACCGACACCCGGATCAACAACTGATACAAAGACCGTGCCTTCCGGCCAGTAGTCGACAGTCTGCCACAGCCGATAAGAGGCCTCCCATACATTATAAGGGGGAATATCGTGTGTTAAGTCACAAATCCGCAGCCGGTCACTTACGGACATTGCAACGCCGTACATCGCACAAACCGCGCCATCCGCCACTCCGAAATCCGTCTGAAACACCAGCGTTCTACCCATCTTTCTCCCTCATTTCTTCAGTGTTTTTCCGCAGTATACGGGCAGACGAGAGACATGCAAACAAACCCCCGTCCTTGATCAAAGGACGAGGGTTTTAGCCGCGTGTTACCACCTTATTTTGTTTACCGCTCACGCGGCAAATCTCAGCAAGTACAGCATGGAAACATGCTCATACTTCGGTTTTTATAACGAGAACCCGACTCGGCACCACCTAGCGCAGCAATGCTTACAGTTCAGTGGCACAACTCTGAGGCCATGTTCGAGCATTCGCTCCGCCCCCTTTTCAGCTTCCGGGGGTCTCTGTCACCGAGCGCCCTGCTCTACTTCTTCTCTTCATCGTTTTTACAGATTATTAACTAATTATTTCTTATTATCAGCAGACAGATGATGAATGTCAAGCTGTTTAACGAACACCGCTGCCCGCAGACGGATCCGCGCATAAGTGCACATCATCTGCTGCACCGTACCTTCTTTATTTTTCACGGCCCGAGTCCGTTATGCTTTGAAATGTTTGGCATGCAGCACACGCCATGGTGCATGCCGCCCTTTGCTGTTCTCGAAGTGAAGATGAATCAGCTTATCAAACAGAAGGATGAAGTACCCCGTGCAAAGAAAGCTGACTACCGTACCAAAGCTGATACCCAGCAAATGACCGCGGACAAGTCCGATCATCAATCCGAGCGACAGCGGAATGCCAAGCGAGATGTACTGCGCAATAACAACATTGCCATGAACATACTTTTCACGCAAGATCTTCAGCAAATCGTCAAACGGATGAAGCACAAGATTCACACGGAAATAAATAGACAGCGCTGCACCGATGCATAGGATACCGGTGACGCATGCCATTGCCTGAAACGGCAAAAGATCCAGATTAAGAGGTGTCATGATTTTCAGCCACAAATCCACTACAGAGCCAAACGACAGCACATAGAGGAAGTTATACACATCCCGCATGCCATTCCAGTGCCGTCGCAGCAAATCATCACCGAGCAAGACGACCGATCCCATGATAATCAGCATCTCTCCGACTGTCATGCCGAACATATTGGACAAATTCAGGCTCGCTGCAGTCCAAGGCGCCGATCCGAGTGCCGCCTTGATCGTCAAGGCATTGCCAAAAGCGTTCAGTAAGACGGACAAAATAAGCCAAGATCCCCGCTGTATCAATGAATTAAGCCTCCAAAATATCACATTGACGTGATGTGCTGGCGCAAAATGTCTGCTGCCGGCCACCTGCTCATTGTCACACACTCCACCGGCTATTGTCTCCGGCTTGGTCATGTCAACCTATCATCCATCACTCGCTAGTGTATCAGCTTTAACGGAGAAAAGTAACCCGTTTTTCAATTTTTTCTCTTTTGTTCAGATAAAAATGGCATGGACACTTCTTCTAAAATTCAATGCTTCGCTGGCGGCCGCACGGACTGAGCCCTCTCTCCTAAACCGTTGTTTGATTTTCATTCAGAGTCAGAAACAGTCCCGCCACTTAATCACGCCGATGTGGCGCATCCGCCGGACAGCCCTCCGCAGAGCTCTGGCGAATAAGCCGTTCGAACAGCCGCCGCATGAGCCGATCACCGGCGGCCGTCATGGACTCCGGGTGCCACTGGACGCCGTTAATACATACGTTATTGCGATGTTCGGCCGCTTCAATCACGCCGTCAGCCGCAAAGGCGACTGCTTTCAAGTCAGCCGCCAATGTTTTGACTGCCTGATGATGCAAGCTGTTGACGTAGACTTTTTCCTGCCCGTCAAACAGCTGCGCCAACCGGCTGTCGGGCAAGATGCTGATACTGTGGACCGGCTTCATCCGTTCCACACGCTGAGCGTGCATCAGGTTGTGTTCAGTCTGCGTCTCTAGATCCTGAAACAAATTGCCGCCAAGCGCAACGTTCATCAACTGAAAACCGCGGCATACGCCAAGTATCGGCTTGCCAATATCAATGGCGCAGCGCAGGAGTTCAAGTTCAGCGCGATCTCGCTCGGTAACGAACGGTTGGATTTGCGGCAGCGGTTCTTCCGCATAAAAGCGCGGATCAATATCGCTGCCTCCGCTGAGAACAAAGCCGTCGCACAGCGCTGAATATGCAGCAGCACTGTCGCTTCCAAATGGCAAAACGAGCGGCACGCCTCCCGCTAAAGCAACGGATCGAATATAGTCCTCATGAACATAGGGCCCTTGCATAAAATCATTTTTCTTTACAAAACCTGCTGTGATGCCGATCAACGGTTTTTTCCCCAAAATTATCGCTTCCGTTCAAAAATTTTTCTGCCTTGCGTCAACAGTAAGAGCGCAAACACCCCATCATGAAAAAGGCCCATCTTTTAGACCGGAGCTGCTTTAATGTTGATTATCGTTGCCCATGTTCCCCTTTACCGTGGAATGCGGCTCCCGTCCACTTTTCCTGTCCGACGTAACCGGGCAAAAAGGGCGGCATACAACCTTTCTTTCAGCGGAAGGGAGAAACCGCATCAATGACAAGTACTCTATTCCCAGCTTTCGCCCATTCCATTTCTTTGAATTCTGAAAACTATGCGAAATATTAAAAAAGGATGGCAAAGGCAAATTGCTTGAATGAGGGTGAAACCTTAGCTTTTCGCATACCTAGTGCCGCTGAAATGTTTATGCTTTTTAACGTATAAAAAAAACAGTTGTTCGTCAACCGTTTTTTGCCTATTTATCATTTTAATGTTCGAGATTGCCAAGCTGCGCCAGTGCGTCGGCATAAATTTGTCCGGCAAGCAGCAAATCATCCAGCGGTACATGTTCGTCCACTTGATGTCCTGTATACGGATACGACGGCATGCAGGCACCAAAAGCAACACCGGCATCCAGATACTGCGCATAAGTCCCGCCGCCGGATGTCAGCAGTTCGACATGTTGTTGCCCGGTGTGTTGCTCGTACACGTGTTTGAGAATCTGAACGCCCGGATGTGCAGGGTCAACATAGAGCGGCTCACTTCTCGTCTGCCCGCCAATACGCAGCTTGAGCGCATCTGCGGCCTGAGTAAGTGTTTTATTAATCTGATCGAGCGATGCTTTAACCGGACAGCGAATATCGAGCGACACCGATCCACCCGCCGTTTCCTTGAATTCCGCAATACCGGCATTGACAGTCAGCTTGCCGGATATTGAATCGCTGCAGGCGATGCCAAGCCGCTGCCCGTCAAAATCGTCAGCAAGCGTTTCGGCCAGCAACTTAAGAAACGTTTTTGCGCCGTCTGCAAAGGGGAACTTGACGAGCGCCCCGGCAAGGAGAAACGCTGCATTAACACCGCTCTGAGGTTCGGATCCGTGTGCCGACTGCCCTTTCACCGTAATTTTCCAGTTTCCGTCAGCCAGCGCATCAGCCGACACTGTCCGCCCCGCCATCCGCAGCGCAGCAAGCACGCTTTCGGCACAGTATGCCGCTTCGCTTCCGCTCACGAGCGATTCCGCATGATCAGGTACCATGTTCACACGCGTTCCCGAGTGAAAGCTTCGCAACCGCAGCGGCGCATCATTTTCTCTTGTTCCCGCCACGTCAAGCCGCAAGGCAATTCGCCCTTTTTCTGCATAGATCAGCGGAAATTCAGCATCCGGTGCAAAGCCGAACAGGGCCATGGGTTCGTGAGCATTATAGTAACTCATGCATTCGCAGCCGCTTTCCTCATCTGTCCCTATGACAAGCCGAATGCGGTGCTTCAACGGAGCACCAG
The DNA here is from genome assembly GCA_047722915.1 of Sporolactobacillus sp. Lineage (GTDB taxonomy): Bacteria > Bacillota > Bacilli > Bacillales > Sporolactobacillaceae > Sporolactobacillus. Next base: position 87,170 of record JBDNZQ010000007.1, on the reverse strand, counting down.
ATGCTTTCAAGGCCTTGAGTCCGTAGTAAGCAGCCATCGTCGGCCCCTTGTCATCTATGACACCCCGTCCGTACAGCGTACCGTCTTCAAGTCGTACAACAAACGGATCGCTCGTCCACTTTCCGGTCGCCGGCACAACGTCAACGTGTCCAAGAACGGCAATGTATTGTGCCGCATCCTCCGGACCATACTCAATGTAGCCGGCATATCCGTCAATATTTTTCGTACGGAACCCGTCGCGGGCGCCGAATGCCAGCATCTTGTCGAGCGCCTCCCGGGGCCCAGGTCCAAAAGGCATGCCGGCACCCGACAACGCCTTCGTACTGTGGATCGCTACAAGTTCCTGCAAGTCCGCCAGAAAATCGGCTTGATTAATGGTTCTCTCCATGTCCGTTATCCTCCTGTTGCCTCGCTATAAGCACGCAGCTAAGCGCTGCGCTCCCCACCACAAGAATCAGCCGCGGATGGACGAACAGCGCATCTCAATCTCACTCCAGCGCAGGCATTCTCGCTTAATATCCGCTTCAATTAATTGACTGCCCATCTGCACTTCAATCAAATCAATCGGCTCTTCAGCAAAAATCGCATGCAACGTCCCGGCTTTAATAATGACGACATCACCCGGCTTGATCGACCGGATCACACCGTTCTCTGCATACTGTCCACGGCCGCGCATGATCGTCCACACTTCCTGACGCATCCGGTGGCTGTGGTAACTGATGTTCTGTCCGCGTTTGATCTGAATTTTCTTCGTCAGCACTTCTTCATGGTTCTTCACGTAACTTGTGAAGTCCAGCACACGATATGAACCCCAGTGGCGCTCCTCAAACATCGGACGCTGATCGAAACCTTTCATGACTTCCTTCACGCGCGGGCTCTGATCTTTATCTGACACAAGAATGCCGTCAGGGCTGACAGCAACGACCGCATTGGACACACCAATCACGGTGACCGGTAAGTCCAGCTCATTAATCAAATGTGTATTCTCGCAATCTTCGCTAATAATGCCGCGACCAATCTGCTGGGTGGCCATCTCTTCAGTAAGAGTATTCCACGTGCCAAGATCCTTCCAGAACCCATCGTATGAGAGCGCAACAATATTTTGTGCCTGCTCGACGACTTCATAGTCAAAGCTGATCTTTGGCAATTTCGCAAAGTCGGCAGTCAGACTCTCGTAGGCGAGCGGCAGTTGCAGGGCTTTCAATTTGTCAATGACGTAGCCGAGCCGAAAGGCAAAGACGCCGCAATTCCACAAAGCCTGCTCGGCAATCAGCTGCTCAGCGTGCACGCGATCGGGTTTCTCAGTAAAGTGGTCGACTTCAATATAGTCAGCGGCTGTATACTTCTTTGGCACGATATAGCCGTATTTTTCCGATGGATAGGTTGGCTTAACACCCATAAGCGCAAGCTCCGCTCCTGAGCGCTCCAGCAGCGGCTGCAAATCAAGAACGCGCTGAAAAAAATCAATGTCGACATAAGGATCGACCGGAAGCACCGCCACCATATCATCGAGCGATGCTTCCGCGACCGAATAAAGATACGCTGCCGCAAGCGCAATGGCCGGGAACGTGTCGCGCCGCTCAGGTTCAATAATCAACGGCACCTCGTCGCCAAGCTGATCCTGAAGTATCTCCGCCTGTCCTTTGCCGGTTGCAACGACGGTCGACCCTTCAAGCCCCACTCTTTTCAGCTGGTTAAACACGCGCTGCACCATCGAGCGAAGCTGCTTATCGTCATCCTCCAACACACGCAAAAACTGCTTGGACCGAGCATCATTCGACAGCGGCCAAAGCCGTTTGCCCGATCCGCCCGACAGCAATACTAATCGCATCTTGTTCGCCCCAATCATCGCATGAATTACTGATTTCCATTATCCCACTGAAAGCGAATGGAATTCAATAGACATCAATCCGGCTATTTAATATTTTTTTCCAAACTTGCTTGCATACTTTCCCCATTCTGGATATAATAGTACATGTTCTGATTCATATTACCCCATGGCCAAACGGTAAGGCAGCGGTTTCTGGGGCCGCGATGTTCTGGTTCGAATCCAGATGGGGTAATCACAGAAGGGGTCAAGATCTTTGATGTATCAAGGATCTTGGCTCCTTTTTCTAGCGGGATGTCACAGCTGTGTCGCGCCCCTGTCACTATTCATTTTTTCAACTTTCCGAAGCTGAGCGGTCGGTCGCTGATCCGCTACTCCGGTTGCCATCATCTTTTGTCTGCTTCTTGCCGGATGGCTGACTAGACATTTTTTCAGCCTTTGTCCGCGCGACCCGTCCATCCAGATCCTCTGCTGCCTCCTGATCCCGATTCGGATACAGGTGCCCATAGATGCCAAGCGTAATTTTCACATCCGAGTGTCCTAAGCGATCCCGAATCAAGATGGGATCGACCTTCCGATGAATCAAAAGACTGCCATGCGAAGGTCTGAGTTCGTGCACGCGAATGCACGGTACCCCCCACCTCCTCAGCCTTGCGCCGGATCAGTTTCTCAGCCGCGTTACGGTTCATCGGAATCCCTGTCGTTGAGAACACATACTGGCAGTCGCCGAGGTGCTGTCTCTGGCGTCCCTGCCGACAGTTGAGTTGCGCGAGACAGTTCTGCTCAGAGCTACCTCGCGCTTTGACGCCTTGGTTTTTGGATAATGTTCGTGAAAGTCATGGGCATTGTGATATTCCAACGTTTTATTGACAACCACATAACTTCGCCTGAAAGCGACTGTCTGCCCAGTGAAACGCCATTACTTCAATCACGTGATAGAATTCATCGGTTGGGGCTTCCGAAGGGTCAATATACTAATTATTATTACTTTATGTTAGAAGGATAACCGGAGCGATTAACATCCATAGATTGGAAAATTTATGATCGATTAAAAGAAAAAGAAGACATGATGATAAGGGCAATCGAAGGAGAAGTATTGATGCCTGAGTTTACCTTCGACGAAAAAGAGGAGATCCTACGAATTATGCAGATAGAATAGCAGACATTAAAACACAGGAATAATTGATCTTTACAATCATCTATGGATAGATCCTTAATACAACGCACATAGTGATTATTTCTTCTTTCTTAAAGGAAAATTATTCATCAGAATCAGATATAGATCTAAAATCATAGAGAGCCAGACGATTGTGAGTCACTGGATGGTCCTGAATATAATGAAATCCGAATCCCTCATAGAAATCAATCAATTTAGGATCATTTGCATATTCTACGGCAATAGACCGTGTGGAACCGATGATTTGATAAGCCAGTTTCAAATTTGAGCAGGCATCTTTTAATATTTCCTCGCCCGTCACATCTGTATGCAAACCCTGATCCTGAGTTTTAGCCAGCTGGGCAATCAGGAAGGTCTCCACTTTTCGGTTGTGAATACCATATCGTTTTCCCTCTGTATTGCTCGATGGAGCCGTCACTTCGTAATCCTTTACCTTTAAGGTATATAGTCCAACCAGTTGCGCATCATCATCAAAACAGACGTGCGTCCGTGAATAATCCTGTGCATTATTGCTGTAAGCCTCATTTCTAAAGAAGTTCTGTACAGCAATAGTGGACGGATAGCCCTTTACAAAACAATAAAAATTAGAGAGTGCCGTTTTCACACCCTCTTTTCCCGCAATATCTATAAAATTGTTCAAAGTCATTGAATACATTACCGTTTCTTCCCCCACACCCGATACATTTTCTCATCAATGTTTTTCTTTTCTTCCGGAGTTGCTGTTTCATAAATGATGAAAGGCGATTTTAAATCTTTGGGAAGAACATTGACCTGTTTCATCCGCTCAAATGCAGCTTTATCGATGACAAAATCCTGTTCAATCATTTCGCTTTGCGATGCCATCTTGTTTCCATCTCCCTTAGATTCACTCTCATTCATCTTAACATCTCCTTAATCCCTTTTCCATCATTTTATCCCAAAAGAAAAACTTCAATCTTTATTAAGAGATTAAACTTTCGACTTCATTACTGCAAAGTAAAATAGTGTTTGACCTCATTAATTAGAAAAATATCACCATCCAAACCCTTTTTAACTCTAATTGAGCGTCTTTAACTCATCTAAAGTCCCGGTAACTCAGCGTTCCGCCCGCTAACCCCGTTGATCAGAAAACAGATGGAGTAATCACAGAAGGGGTCAAGATCTTTGATGTATCAAGGATCTTTGCCCCTTTTTCTAGCGGGATGTAACAGCTGTGTCACGCCCCTGTCACTATTCATTTTTTCAACTTTCCGAAGCTGAGCGATCGGTCGCTGATCCGCTACTCCGGTTGCCATTATCTTTTGTCTGCTTCTTGCCGGATGGCTGACTAGACATTTTTTCAGCCTTTGTCCGCGTGGCCCGTCCATCCAGATCCTCTGCTGCCTCCTGATCCCGGTTCGGGTAGAGGTGTCCGTAGATGCCGTGAAAACACATACTGGCAGTCACCAAGGTGCTGTCTCTGGCGTCCCTGCCAACAGTTGAGTTGCGCGAGACAGTTCTGGCTCAGAGCCACCTCGCGCTTTGACGCCTTGGTTTTTGGATAATGTTCCTGAAAGTCATGGGCATTGTGATATTCCAACGTTTTATTGACAACCACATAACTTCGCCTGAAAGCGACTGTCTGCCCAGTGAAACGCCATCGCCTCGCCGATTCTTAGGCCCGACTCGAGGAGAAAATCAAGAAGGGTCAGCCCCCATTCTTCCTGCCAAGTCACTCGTGAAAACGAAGTCACGACTTTTTGAAACTCGTCCAGCGTCCGGAAATTAACAATGCGCTGATTGTCATGCTTGACTTTGAAATCTTTCAGCACCGTCGCCGGGTTGGTTGGAATCAGATTCATCTTCACTGCCATGGCGAAGATCCGCTCACACAGGCCGTAGATCTTGCGCACATAGTCGCTGGAAAACTCTGCTTGCTGACGCTGCCGTCACCATTTGAGAATCTCCTGCGGCGAGATCAGGTTGCGGCGCGCTGCGATTCAATCCACGGCCGAGCGCAGCAGGCGGGCGCTTCAGCAAGGCGTCCTACGATTTTCCAGATATTGCACTTAACGTGTAAATTCACGCGTATTAGAAAAACTTGACGGTGCCAAGTCCTTTGGACGACGGCCGAGCCTTAATTTTTCTTGTACTTGGTCCCGCTGAAAGCTATAGACTGTCTTAAACGTACAAAAAAAGAGGCATCGCCTCTTTTCCTCTCCGTTTCATTCAATTGCCATTTAGATCAATGACGGTGGCATCACTAGAAGAGATGCGCGCGGACTTTACTTTAATGAGCGCTCCTCCCGAAGACGTGAAGATGTTGCGAGCGATGATTTCATCCATCGCTTCTTTGATCGCAACTGCATTTGCCGGCTCCGCCGGATGATTAAGTGATATCGTCACACTTTTCCCCTGCTCATTCTGAAAAACAAGATCAAGCTGTTTCATGTCAGATTATTTCCTCCTTTGCACATTTTGCATTCGACACGCTTATTCAGAGATGGCCAGATTATCGACACGTTCAACGGCGATAAGCGCTTGCTGCTGAAGGGGCCACAGCTTATTCGCAACAGCAAGCAAGTCATCATACGGCGCCCCCGCACGAATGTTGCGAAATGACTTCGTGGCCTTGACTGTTTTCCCCGATGCATCCACACCGTCTGCAAACGTCAACACAAGGGCAGAGCTGACAATCGTTCCTTTTGCCATTTGTTCAACCTCCTTTCATACTATCAATCGAAAGAGAACGCTTATTTTAGAGCAAAAAATACCTATTTATTACTGCTCGTAATAAATTGGGCCGCGGGTTATTTATTTTCTGTCGACAGAAAAGGGACAATCCATTATAGTAACGATATTGCAGCAAATTACATGCTGCTTTTTCCAATGATGAGACAGGAGATGCAAAGATGTCAGTACAAATTGCCACAGATCAAGCACCGGCTGCCGTTGGTCCCTATTCGCAAGCGGTACGTGCGGGTGACTTTATTTTCCTTTCGGGTCAGATCCCTCTCGACCCGCAGAGCGGCGAACTCGTCGGTGACACGACCGCCGAACAAACTGAGCAAGTTTTTAAAAATATTGCCGCTGTCCTGAAAGCTGCAGAACTGACATATGCCGATGTGGTCAGCGTGACAGTCTATTTGACAAATATGGCTGATTTTCAAGCCGTCAACATGGTCTATGCACGATACTTTGAGGGAGGCGTACTGCCCGCGCGCTGTGCCCTCGGGATTGCCGCACTGCCAAAAGGGGCTGCCGTAGAGATTGCCTGCACCGCTTATGCCGGAAAAGCATAAGAACCAATACACAGCATGTTTGAGTTCAGCCCTTCAGCGCCGCATATTGACGCACAGAAGGGTTTTTATTGTGTTATCCCCCAACTGAGCGCTGTTCCACCCATTCCGCTAAAACACGCGGCAAAATATTTGCATATTTAAAGAAATTTCATTATCATCTAATTAGATAATCATTTAAGGAGTGAGGATGTTGCAGCTTGACCGTACAGCTGATTTCTACAAAGCACTCGGCGATGTCACGCGGCTGCAAATCATTATTCTTTTGCAGCAACAGGCGCTTCACGGTCAAGCACTTGCGGGGAAACTCGGTGTTACACCGCCGACGATCTCGCATCATATGGCCAAATTACGCGAAGTCGGGCTGATCGCAGAACGTCGGGAAAAAAATACGATCTATTTCTCTCTCAACGAAAATTCACTTGTTTGTCACCTCCGTGAAATGATGGAGATCGGCAAACAAAAAAACAAAGAGGTGTTTGCCATGACTGAAGCTGAGCAGGCAAAAATTATTCAGCACTTTTTCACACCCGCTAACACACTCAAAACGATACCTGCACAGCGTAAAAAGCGTCTTGTCGTGCTGGCCCATCTTGCGTGCGGATTTGAAAGGGGACGTGTATACACGGAAAAGGAAGTGAGCGACTACCTCAAGCAATTTTACGACGACTACGCAACGCTGAGGCGGGAACTGATTGTCTGCCAGTTCATGCATCGCCGCAACGGTCAATACGCATTGAATCCGTCTGAGTTATGGCCTATCTAAAGAGGCTAATCAAGCGATTTAAAACGTTCGGCACATCCGGACGCTCCGAATGCCGACTGATACGCTGATAGCAGGACTTTTTTGCTCGCCTTTATAGCACGTGTACACGACTTTCAACAAGAGGTTCCTTTATGCCTTCGATTGTCTGCCGCGCCCGGCACTGACCGGGGTCTTAAACATTTTTTATTACCGGGCAGTCGCTGGCAGCTTTAATACCGGAGAGCGACGTGCCCTCAAATGTCATCATGTCATCTGCACAGTTGACTTTCTTCTACCACTGCATGGACGCCTCTTTGCATGCATAATAAAGATCACAACGAACAGCTTCTAAAAGCGGTTCGTTGTGATCTTTAATCCCTTTTCCGGCTAGATGGAGCATAGGGGGCTCGAACCCCTGACCTTTGCGCTGCCAGCGCAACGCTCTCCCAGCTGAGCTAATGCCCCGAGAAGCAACACATGACGACAACATGAATTATTCTACATGATCTTTTTTACCTGGTCAAGATTTTATTTATCCTTCTTTTTTATCTTCAATTCATTGTGAGGCTCTTTAGAAAAACTTGGCGAAATCAGGTGCTTTGGGACGACGGCTGAGACTTAGTTCTTCTTAAGACTTAGTCGCGCTGAAATGTTTAATTTGTCTTAAACGTATTAGAAAAACCGGGCAAAAAGCGACCGGTCCTTTAAAACCCCGTGCTCCGGCTTCGCCGGTCGCAGGCACACCGCTAGCCTCCTCGAACAGGTCAGATCCTGCATGCCTCCCCATTAATTCATTTGAAACTGCAGAGAAAAATTTTCATTATTCTTCTTAAAGACGTGCGTTCGTCCTACTTCCGGCGAAAAGGTGCGTACGTAAATTCTTCCGTGACGAAGATCAAACCCGATGAGTCGCAGATACCCTTGCCCGCCCTTCACCGACTGGTAATCCGAAAGCATTTGCAGCACTGTGCGGTCGGCATGTCCATCCATGTTGTCATCCAACCGGTCAATACGCCGCGCCGCACCATACCGATGCCCGTTCAGTACAATTCGCACATTGCTGTTGGGTTGAACCACCTGATGAAATAAGGCGTCTCCCTGCAGCGTGCGATGCCCGTCGCCGTCTAAATAGTCATGCACATAAAGAATAGCCGTCCGATCGCGATAAGTTCGTAACACATTGTTAAGCCATTTGACTTCTTCGCTGCCGATTTTCCAGCCCATCGCGAGCATAATGTATTTTTTTCGGTCCACATTAATCAAATCAAAGTGACCCTTATTATTCTCATATGAGCCGCCGTACCACGGATTCCAACGATAGCGATCTTCGCCAAAGAAGCGGTCATAGAACCGATAATCATTTTGCTGGCCAATATCGTGATTGCCGGAAATGATACCGTATGGCATATGCGCCTGATCAAGTATCCGCATCGCCCGATCAGCAGCTTTCCATTGATACAACTGATTGTAGTTATTCACAATATCACCGAGATGAAAAATATACTTTAAGTGAAGATCCTGACGATTATCAACAAACCAGCGATTCATGTCCATGAAAATATCGGGATGCGAGCGACTGTAGAACTGCGTGTCCGGCAGAATGCCAAAGGTAAAGTCAATTGATGAAAGTCCTTTGAATAACTTATGAACAACCGGTTTATTTCCTGTCAGATTTTCCGGTGACAAATAGTCCGGATGGCGAACGTAGACGGTCTGAGTGATGCAGCGGACAGCAGCTCCTGCTGTCTGTTTCGCGCCCCAGAGCACAACTGCTGCCACTGCAATCAGGCCAAGGAGCATCAACAAGCTGACAAGAAGACATTGAGGTTTTCGAAACAGCAGCATAATCATCTCTCCACACATCAATAATGCTGTTATTATGTCCTCCTTGTGCCAATTTCACCATCATTTGTCCGGAAGTGAAACGCCATTGACAATTAAAAGAAAATTTTCGCCACAGCGTGGGGGACCTGCCATTTGCCACGGGTAAGCAAACAGATCATTCCTATTTTTCGTGAAATCGCATGGTTAAACATGACAAAAAGTGTTATGATGTACCCTGTTTTCCCCTTATTTTCATACCATACTATCTAAGAGGCGACTTTCATGTTATTTCTACTGTGTTTTCTCGCGGTCATGTTGTTCATGATGATCGGCGAATGGATTTCTACGCTATCCAAGGCTTATATTCCTTCGGTCTTCGTGACCGCTGTGCTTTTCATTGCCGGGTATTGGACGTTTGTTCCAAAAGATTTTGTAACAAGCGCTTCTTTCAGCCCGGCTTTCGTTCAAATATGCATTGCTCTACTGCTCGTGCATCTTGGCACACTCATGAATTTGCCGCAATTAATTGCCCAATGGCGTGCGGTCGCTATTGCCCTACTCGGTGTCTGCGGAACAATTCTGTTCACATTGACTATCGGTACGCTCTTCTTTGACTGGCATACAGTGGTCGCAAGTGTGCCACCGTTGACCGGCGGACTTGTTGCCGCATTGCTGATGACAAGTGGTCTCAAAGCGGCTGGTATTACCACGCTGATTGCTTTGCCGGTGTCCATGTTCATTATCCATAGTTTGATCGGTTACCCTTTGACAGCCACAATGCTGAAAAAGGAAGGACGACGTCTGCTTATACATTTTCATGAGGGGGCACCTCAATCAGATTCAAAATATGGTAAAATAGTGAATAGTGCGATAGATTCATCGACTCGCCGGCCGCTGTTAGGTCTGCCCAAGAATTATCAGACAGCGTCCTTCACACTTGTACGCGTTGCCCTTGTAGCTCTTGTAAGCCTCTTGGTTGCACAGCTGTTGCACAGCGTGATTAACGCCTATGTGATCTGTCTAATTTTTGGTGTGGTTGCGCATCAGTTCGGTTTCTTAGAGAGCAATGCTCTGAACAAGGCAGGTGTATTCAACTGGCTGATCTACGGCCTGCTGGCTTACGTGTTCTCACAACTGAACTTAACAACACCTTCACTCATGCTGCATATTATCATTCAGATTATCGTGCTGATTATTCTCGGCGTGCTCGGTATGTTCGTCGCTTCTTTCATTTTGGCCAAGCCGCTTGGCTTCAGCCGACCGATGGCTTTTGCTTGTTCACTGACTGCTCTGTTTGGCTTTCCGGCCGACTACATTCTGACGACTGAAGTTTGCAAAAATCTGTCAAGTACGCCTGAGGAGAAAAGCTATCTGCTCGAGAATATGCTACCTAAAATGCTTGTCGGCGGCTTTGCGACGGTATCCATTGCATCAGTCATTATCGCTTCAATTTTCTTAAAATTATTATAAAGCAACCAAGGAGGTTTTCTGATGTCACACACCTTGTACACTCACTTTTCATTATTCGACGGTCAGAAAGAAACCCTGACAGAGAACGCCTATTTTATCGTTGACGACGAAACGGGTAAAATCGTTGAAATGGGAACGGCTGCCGCTCCGCAAGCCGATTCAACGGTTGATCTTGGCGGCAAATATGTGATGCCCGGGCTGATCAATGCGCATACACACATTGTGTCCGACCCGACCGGGGAGCTTGAACCGCTTGGATCGCCGAATCTAACACCCGTTGTCGCGACAAAGATCGCACTCGACAATTTGAATGATTTGCTAAAACACGGAGTGACCTACATCCGCGACGTGGGTGCTGACTTTGACGTGGACATCGCACTGTCGAAGCTTGAGAAAAGCGGACATCTCTTTTCGCCGGGTATCTGTGCATCGGGCCGCCCGCTCGTGATGACCGGCGGGCACTTCTGCGTCATCGGCTACGAAGTCGACAGCCCGGACGAAGCGCGTAAAGCGGCGCGCAAAGCGCTGAAGAACGGAGCGGATAACGTCAAATTAATGGCGACCGGCGGTGTATCTTTCGGAGGAGAAACGCCGCATGATGTGCAGCTGACCGAGGAAGAACTGCGTGCGGCTGTCATTGAGGCCCATCACAAGGGTCGAACGGCAAACGCTCACGCCCAGGGAACCGAAGGCATTAAAAATGCGATCCGCGCCGGTGTCGATTCTGTCGAACACGCCATCTATCTTGATGAAGAAGCCATTCAAATGTTCCTGGACACCGGTACCTACATTGTTCCTACGCTTGCTGCTGTCTACGGTATCGCTGTCCGCGGTCAGGGTAAAGTTCCCGATTTCATGATGAAAAAAGCACTTGAAGTACAGAAGGCTCACTTTGAGAGCATCGGCAAGGCCGCCAAAGCCGGCATTCATCTCGCTATGGGTACTGACGCCGGCACGCCTTTCAACGACTTCAAAAATGATTCGGCTTTCGAGCTCGAACTGATGGTTGAGGCCGGCTGCACGCCGATGCAAGCGCTGAAATCCGCTTCACTGAACGCAGCCAAACTGCTCAAGATTGACGATGAATATGGCACGCTTGAAACTGGAAAGTATGCCGACTTCCTCGTCATTAACGCCAATCCGCTGACAACGATCAAAGCCGTTCAGCAAGAAAAACGGGTCTTCAAAAAGGGCGTCGAAGTCAAGTAACACCCTGATGGGGACTGTTCATCGAATCCTTTCGCCGATATGCAGGGGGCCAAGGCAGCATGCCTGACTTGTAAAAGAGCTGCGCGCCAAGAGCGCCATCTATTTTTTTCAAGCTGCTTAAAAAGTATATAAACAGATAAAAGCTGCCTGACCTCATCGGCCAGACAGCTTTTCTGTCATCAGTGTCTGTGATTATCCGTTGACAAATGATGGTGCGACACGTCTGAAGAGCGCAGCGACGTGCGCGAAACAGCCGGTTCCTGCGGCTTTGTGGCCGCAGGAACCGGCTGTTTACCTAAGTCATCCCACTAGACTATTCTCTTATCCGTTGAGAAAGTATACCGATTTCAGACGGACCAAGTCTAACAAAAAGCTAAGCCCCTGCCTTCGTCAGCGGACAGGCCCGGCAAGTCAACGCTTGTTGGCTTGACCAAACCATGACTACTAATCAGTTGAATACAGGCGGCACGATCTCGTCAGGAATCAGACAGTTGTAAGCTTTGCCGTCCAACCGCTGTTCAAATTCTGCTTTGGCCGTCGCCAGCAGTGCGGCATCGCTGAGCGCTTCAGCTGCCGTGCAAGCCATTGCTTTCGCTGCATAAAGTGTCGCATCAAGTGAAAAGTCCTCCGTGCCTTGAGCAACGACTTGCCATGTATGCGGAACGGTCGCAAATGCCCATGTTGCTGTGTAACACTGCGCCGTGGGCACATTCCAGCTGACGTCGGAGACATCTGTTGACCCCTTCATAAATGTTTCATGCTCCGGCATCGGCTTAACCCATTTCGCAATGGCTGTCTCCTCAAGCTGTTGCTTTTGCGCCGCGCTCAAACTGCGCAGAGTCCATGCCTTTGCCTGCGCATCATTTGTTTCATAAATTTGCTGAATAAAGCGGCGATCTTTCTCAGAAATGTCCGGAAAGCTGAATGCTTCCAAGTATTTCTGCATCACTTTATGCAGCGCTGTGTTAGGCATCAGGTTGTAGCAACCGCCTTCAATGTGATAGCTCATTGTCGTATCCGTCATCAAAGCCGCTCCCTCGGCAACGTGAACGACACGCTTGAAAAGTTCGCGCACATCCTCAGCCTGCGGTGAACGCACGAGAAAGACTTCCTCGGCATGCGCCTGAACGACGTTAGGCGAGACCCCGCCCGTGTTTGTCATGGCATAATGCACACGTTCTTGATCGCCGATGTGCTCGCGCAAATAATTGACACCAATGTTCATCAGCTCAGCGGCATCGAGTGCACTGCGACCAAATTCCGGCAGTGCCGCAGCATGAGCACTGCGGCCGTCAAAAATGAAGCGCGCTTCAATAACGGCATTGGATGAACAATGCTGGACACAGTTCACCGTTCCCGGATGCCAAGAAAAAGCAGCATCGACATCCTTAAAGCAGCCGGACCTTGCCATGTAGGCTTTGCCGTTGCCGGACTCCTCTGCCGGACAGCCGTAGAAACGTACCGTTCCCGGCAGTCTGTGCTTCTCAAGGTATGCTTTGACTGCAAAAGCGGCGGCCAGTGAACCGACGCCAAGCAAGTTATGCCCACAGCCATGACCATTTCCGCCGTCTTCAAGCGCCCGCGGTTCTGCGCAGCCACCCTTTTGACTAAGTCCGGCCAACGCATCAAATTCTCCAAGAAAAGCCACAACCGGTTCCCCTTGACCGTAACTGCCGACAAAACCAGTCTGCAGTCCGGCGATACCTGTTTTCACGTCAAACCCTTCTTGCTGAAGCGCCTCGCGCAGATAGGCGGACGATTTCTTTTCTGTAAAGCGAAGTTCGGGATGCTCCCAGACTTTTTTCGCCAGTTCGGCATACACCGTTCGTTTTTCATCAATTAACTGTTCAAATTCTTCAACAAGTGTCATCGGTCGCTCCTCTTTTCCTGAAAATCAAATCGTTTCAAGCTCGCTCAGCAAATAAACCATGTGCACAATGCCGTTGTTGTAATCCGTCATGCGAATCGATTCATTTGGGGCATGTGCCTTTGATTCTGCCCAACCGACCCCCGTGCTGACAATTGGCAGATGCAGACATTCATCGAAGACATACATCGGTCCAGTGCCGGCTGAATTCGGATAAAGAACGGCCTCGGCACCGTACGCTTGTTCGGCTGTCTGTTTAACAAGCGTAACAAACGGATCATCTACTGCCGACCGATAGGCGCGCTGTGCTTCAATCATGTCAACCTTCACATCAGAAAAACCGTGACGGATCAGATGGCGACGAATGCATGTTTCCAAATACTCCCCGGTCTGTCCCGGCACCATGCGGCAATCAATCTTCACGCGTGCCTCTTTCGGCAGCACCGTCTTTGCGCCTTCGCCTGTATACCCACTGACCATCCCGCAAATCGTTAACGTCGGATCAAGTACGAGCGCTTCACGCGGATCTTGCCCGCGCACCTCGGGAATGAGTGGGCGTGTCAGCCCGTACGGCTTCGCCCATTCGTTTTTATCAAATGGAAGATTGTGCACCGCAGCAAGCAGCTCCTGATCCGGCTCCTCAATCTCATCAAAAAATCCATCAATCAGAATATTATTGGACTGATCTTTCATCGTCGCAAGCGCTTGAACAAGGCGCCAAGCCGGATTGTCGATGCAGGCTGCCAGTGAAGAGTGAATGTCAATGGCTGAGGTTTTCACTGACAGTTCAAAATACGCCGATCCCTTAATACCCGCGAACAGCTGTACACGTTCACACTCATCAAGATTGCCAAATTCCCAAATGCACGCATCGGCTTTAAAAAGTGTCTGGTAAGCCTTCAAATATTGACCGAGATTCGGGCTTCCGACCTCTTCCTCGCCTTCAACAAGAAATTTGACATTGCATGGCAACCCCCCTGCTTTCTGTAATATTTTTACAGCAGTCAGTCGCTGCACAAGTGATCCTTTGTTGTCCGCCGTTCCGCGGGCATAAAGGACATCGCCCTTTAGTGTCGGTTCAAACGGTTCAGTTTCCCACTCGTCCAGCGGTTCCGGAGGCTGCACGTCATAGTGATCATAGAACAACAATGTTTTGGCGTTCTCTGCATGCTTCGTTGCCGCAACATAGCCATACACGACTGGATGGCCCCCAAGATCATCAAGTACTTTCGTCTGTCCGCCTACTGCCTCAATCAATTCACAAACATATGCGACGGTTTCCGGAATCGCCTGATGTTGCGCAGATACACTCGGCAATCTCAGATAATTATAAAGCGATTCCAGTGACTCAGCGGACGCTTCAATCGCCATCTCGCGCAGTGTTTCTTTCTCTTTGCTGTCCATTGTGCATCCCTCCGCTTTTCGCCAAATAATATTCATCGCATGCGTCTTCATTTTCCACCGGCGCATCATACAGGTCAGCCATTCATCCATTTAGCACACGCCGTGCCCTTATTAATAGCATTGCTTGGCACAATCCAATTGAAAAAACATAAACAGCTGAAGCAAAATCAGCTGTTTACGCACCATTCATTTATCAATTATAAAGTCGATCACCGTAAAGAAAAGTGAAATTATTTGTAAGTCCACTTCTGGAAGTCAGCAACCGTACCCGGCCAATAAGGAGTCGGTCCGCCGTAAGTCAGTCCTTTGCTCTTCGTTACAATTTCATAGTTCGAATAGAGCGTCAGAACCGGCATATCAGCCTGCCAAATCTTCTGCAGCTTGTCGTAAGTAGCCACGCGGTCTGCTTTGCTGACCTGAGCCTTACCTTTTTGCAGTAGTTCATCAGATTCCGGATTCGTATACTTCATAAAGTTATACGTACCATTCGGTGCATACAGGGACGACACATCAGGATCAATGTTGAAGGTGAAGCCGATGAGCAGAAGGTCAAAGTCACCTGCTTTACCTTTTTGCATAATTGTTGGGAAGTCATACGTTGTTTCTTTAACTTTGACACCAACCGCCTCAAGATTTTGGGCGATAATATCAGCTGACTGCATACGTACTTGGTTGCCGATCGGTACAACAAAATTCAACGTTTTGCTGAAATCGAAGCCGGCATCTTGAAGCATCTTCTTCGCTTTCTTAGGATCATACTTGATCGTCTTCAAACTCTTATCAAGGTAAGGGCTCATTGACGTATACGGTCCGTCGATGATCTCGCCTTGACCTTTCAACAGCTTCGTTACAATCTGCTGGCGATTAATCGCGTAGGCAAGTGCCTGACGAACTTTGGCATTCGGAATCGTCTTCGTATTGAACTGCATCGTCTGGAAGCCAATCTGCTTATAAACATTAGTGACCGTATTCGGGATTTTCTTCACCGTATCAATATCTTGGTATGGGATATCACCGATACCACCGGAAGCGTTAGCTTGAATCGTTCCTGCCTGAAGTTCATCGGCAAGGTTCGTCGCCTGCATAATTTTAATATAGAAGTTTGGCGTCACCGGTTTGCCAAGGTAATAATCATCATTCGCCTTGTACTGAATATACGTATTCTTGTTATACGTCACAAATTTGTACGGTCCGTCAGAAACTGTCGGGCTGACCATGTACGGTGCTGTCGCCAGATCCTGCGGTGCGATATCTTTAAGAATGTGCTGCGGCAGCGTGATGATCTTCGTGCCGATCATTTCTTTAATATAGTTCGGATCAGATGGCGCCTTCAATTTGAATGTTACCGTGTGCGCATTGACCGCTTTCAAGTCCGGAATGGATGTCAATCCGTTTGTTAATTTACCATTCGCATCGACGCCTTCAAGTGTCGAGATGTTTGAGCCAACCGACACCGTCGTCTTTGGGTTGGCAATCAAGTTGAATGTGAACACGACGTCATCTGCCGTTACCGGCTTGCCGTCTGTCCATTTCGCTTTCGGATTCAAGTTAATCGTATACGTTTGATTGTCTTTCGTTGTGATTGAATTGGCCAGCTTAGGCTGGAATTTCAGTGGTGATGTCATATCTAGGAACGCATCGAACATCACGCGTTCAGCGAACTGACCGCCAATGTCGGCCGTATTGATCGGGTTGAAAGAGGCAGGCGGATTGACCATGCCCAGATAAATTGTTTTCTTAGCCTTTGCTGTCTTTGCCGTGCTTGATGACGATGAACTGCCCCCGCAAGCCGTCAGCAGTACAAGTGTAAAAGCCATCAGCAATGCAGCAGCGTATTTTGCGGCCTTCTTGAATGTAAAATGTTTTTTCTTTGGCTGATTCATGCAGTTCTGCACCCCTTTTTTCAGTACTGAATCATTTCGAACTTTGTCCTTCGATCGCGTCGCGCAAACCGTCGCCGATAAAGTTAACCGAAAGCACGGCAAGCAAGATCATGACACCCGGTGGAATCCACAACCACGGCTGCGAGGATAGAACCGTCACCGACTCGGCTTGCGTCAGCATGTTGCCCCAACTTGCAGCCGGCGGCCGAACTCCCATGCCTAGAAAGCTTAGCGATGCCTCCATGATAACTGCCGAGGCGACACCGAACGTCGCATTGACAAGAATCGGAGCCAACGCATTCGGAAGAATGTGCTGAAACAGTATTTTCGGCGTTGAGTAGCCGAGTGCAACACCTGCCTTTACGTAATCCATCTCTTTTATTGAAAGGACACTGCCGCGAACGAGTCGACAGATGGCCGGCCAACCGAGAATACCAATGACAAACGTGATGTTAAACAGGCTTGGCCCAATGATGCTGACCAGAACGAGAATAACCATGAAATATGGAAACGACATAAAAATGTCGGTAATACGCATAATCACCATATCCACCCATTTGCCGAAATAGCCGGCAACAAGACCGAGGACAACACCAATAACAACATAGATTGCGACGGCACCGATGCCGACGATGATCGACACTTGCGAGCCAAAGATCAGCCGGCTCAGTACATCGCGCCCAACAGAATCCGTGCCAAGCCAGTGGCTTGCCGACGGCGCAGCTTCAAAATCACTGAAAATTTTATTGGGATCGTACGGCGAAATCAGCGACGCAAACACAGCGATCAGAACGATAAGTGCGAAAACAATCATTCCGGAAACAGCCAGCTTGTGCTTCAGAAAACGCCGGACAATCATGTGCAGATAGCTTTCTTCTTTAAAGTTATTCTTTGAGAAGAGCTGCTCGGCACTCTGCCCGCTGATATCGGGTACATTTTTGTTCGGATTCAGCTTCATCGCCATAAATATATCTTCCCCTTATTCATACCGTATTCTCGGATCGGCAACGGCATATAGAATATCGGTCAACAAGTTGGCTGCTAGAACAGCAATCGCTGCCAGCAAATTGATCGCCATCAGCGTCGGATAGTCGCGAGAGGTGATCGACTGGATCGTGAGCAAACCGAGACCCGGCCACTGAAAAACCTGTTCTGTCACAATCGCACCGCCGATAAGCGACGGAATATCAATTCCGATGACCGTGATAATCGGAATCAGCGCATTGCGCAGTGCGTGCTTATTCGTGACGATGAATTCGCCGAGTCCTTTTGCGCGCGCCGTTCTCAGGAAATCTTTATCGAGCACGTCAAGCATGCTCGAACGCACGTAACGCACCATATTGCCGGCAATACCCGTCGCGAGCACCGCAACAGGCAGAATCAAGTGAACGATGATATCGCCTACGCCGCCCGATCCGCCGAGTGTATACATGCTACCGGTCGGCAGCACCATCAGCGTGCTGGCAAAAACATAAATGACGCCGAGACCAAGGAAAAAGTGAGGCACTGATATACCGAAAAAGGAGAAGCCGGTAACCAAATAATCAACCCATGAATTCTGTTTTCTCGCGCAGAGAATGCCGAGCGGAATAGCGATTAAGTAGCCGACGACGAGGGCAGCACCCATGAGCAGCATCGTCGGTCCAACGTGTGAAGCAAGAATCTGCGTCACGGGCTCATGCGTTGAATACGAGAATCCAAGATTGCCATGCAAAAGCTGACCGAGCCAGTGCATATACTGCACCCAAACCGGCTGATCAAGCCCCAGCGCATGCTTCTGCGCAGCCAGCTGTTCAGGCGTTGCCGACGGATTGACATACATGTCAACCGGGTTGCCTGGCGCCAGATTGATAATAAAGAAATTTAAGACAGTCACGCCAAAAAGGACGGGAATCGCAATCATGATGCGGCGAATAATGTATTGTAACACACAAATAACCTCCTCTCAGTCCGCGACTGACTCAAGTGGAAAATGGCAGGCAACGACGTGTCCTTTTCCTCTGAGTTGCGGTACTTTCTCCCGGCAGATAGCTTTGGCAAACGGACAGCGCGTGTGAAACACGCAACCTTTTGGCGGATTGGCCGGACTTGGCACATCCCCTTCAACAACAATCTGTTGACGGTCGCGTTCATGCGGATTCGGAATCGGATAAGCATTCAACAGAATCTCAGTATAGGGATGAAGCGGGTGCGCAAAAATGTCTTTTGTCTCAGCCATCTCCATTACTTTCCCCAAATACATGACGGTAATGCGGTCGCTGATATATTTCACTGCTCCGAGACCGTGAGCAATAAACAAATAAGTCAGATTCAGTTCTTTCTGCAGGTCTTTTAATAAGTTCAGAATTTGCGCTTGAATCGACACATCCAAGGCGGATACCGGTTCGTCGCAGACAATCAGCTTCGGATGCAGCATCAACGCGCGGGCAATGCCGATACGCTGACGCTGACCGCCGGAAAACTGATGAGGATAGCGTGCCTTATACTGCTTCGGCAGGCCGACAATTTCAAGTATGTCGTCCACTTTCTTCATCGCTTCGGAGTGGTTGGCCAGCTTATGGGCAACCAAGGGTTCGGCAAGCAGTTCACCAATGCGTTTGCGCGGATTCAATGACGAGTACGGATCTTGAAAAATAATTTGCAAGTCCGCCCGCAATTTGCGCATCTCACGCTGCGAAACTTTAGCTAAATCCTTGCCATTAAATATGACTTCCCCATCCGTCGGATCTTCCAATCGAACCAGTGAACGTCCGGTCGTTGATTTGCCGCAACCCGATTCACCGACGAGACCCATTGTTTCGCCGGGATAAATATCAAAGCTGACGTCATCGACAGCCTTGACGTGACCGACTGTCCGCTGAATGATACCCTTCTTAATCGGGTAGTATTTCTTCAGGTGGACGACGCGCAGTAACGGCTCTTTGGCGGTTTCATTCGTCTCACTCTGTTGCTGTTCAGTGATCGGCTCGCTCACGGTTTCACTTCCTCTTTCGGCTGTTGTTTGTCGGCAAAGGCCGCTTCTTCTTTCTCATACAGAAAACAGCGAATGCTGTGCTGCTTCTTGTCTGCGATCGGCCGAAGCTCCGGCTTCTCATCTTTACAGCGCGCCATAGCATAGGGGCAACGATCAAAAAAGCGGCAGCCTTTCGGCATGTTGCGGGCGCTTGGCACCGAGCCCGGAATCGATTCAAGCCGCATATCGTCCGGATTGGTGATATGCGGAATCGACTGCATTAAGCCGAGTGTGTAAGGATGTTTCGGATTGTCAAACAGCGTGAAGACATCGGTCTCCTCGACGACCTGTCCGGCATACATAACCGCCACTTTATCGGCCATTTCAGCCACAACACCAAGATCGTGGGTAATGAGAATGATAGCGGTCTGCGAATCTTGACGCAACTCTTTCATAAGCTTCAAAATCTGTGCTTGTATCGTCACGTCAAGCGCTGTCGTCGGTTCGTCGGCAATCAGCAACTTTGGCTTGCAACTGAGCGCCATGGCAATCATGACACGTTGGCGCATACCGCCTGAGAGCCGGTGCGGATATTCGTCAATAATGGCTTCAGCGCGAGGAATGCCTACCTTCTTCAGCATCTCAACCGCGTAGGCCTTTGCCTTTTTCTTGTCATATTTCATGTGCAACCGAATGCCTTCAGTCAGCTGATCACCGATCGTCAGCACCGGATTAAGCGAGGTCATCGGTTCCTGAAAAATCATGGAAATTTCATTACCTCTGACGTCTCGCATATCCGCTTCGGACAGCTTAACGAGATCACGTCCGTTAAATTCAATCGACCCATGAGTCACCGAGCCATTTTTGTCAAGGAGACGCATGACTGACAGCGAAGTCACCGATTTGCCACAACCGGACTCACCGACGAGACAGATCGTTTCCCCTTCCTTTAACTCAAAGCTGACTTCATCGACAGACGTCACCGGACCTCGATCTGTCTGAAATTCAGTCTTGATCTTGTCGACTTTAAGAAGCTGCTCCAAAATAACAATCCTCCCTGAAAATCTTACTCGGCATGGACAAATTCACTGAGCGCCGGCGCCTGCTGCGAGCACAGATACTCCTGCACCAAAGCAAGAAAGGCTTTTCCGGCTACAAGCATCACCCGTTCATCAAAATTAAATTTCGGATGGTGATGCGGGTAGTCGGCGCCAATATCTGGGTTCCCGGCACCGGAGAACCAAAAGACACCCGGTTTATGCAGCAGATAGGAGGAAAAATCTTCCCCGCCCATCTGCGGTGCAATCTCGTAAGTCGTTTCCGCGCCAAAGGTCCGATTCATGACTGTTTTAAAAACGTCGGACTCTTTTTCATGGTTGTAGACGGCAGGGTACCCATCATGGTACTCAACCTTTCCTGTGGCATGGAAAGCTTCGCACACATGTTCAACAATACTGCTGAGTTCCGCTTTGATTTTTTGCCGAGTCTTTTCGTTGAACGTTCTGACCGTGCCTTCCATCTCTGCTGTATCGGCAATGACGTTCGGTGCAACACCGGCGTTAAACTTACCGATCGTAATCACAGCAGCGTGCTGGGGATCAACTTCGCGGCTGACAATCATCTGGATCTGGTTGATGATCTGAGCTGCGATGACGACTGAATCGACCGAACAATGCGGTGCCGAGCCGTGACCGCCATAACCTTGAATTTTAATTTTCATGTAATCGGCGGCCGCCATGAGATACCCCGGCCGGAAACCAATTTTGCCATAAGGCACCATGCTCCAGAGATGCGTGCCAAAGACGACATCGACATCGTCCAAGCAGCCGTCTTTAATCATGGCAACCGCGCCGCCCGGCGGAAATTCCTCTGCCGGCTGGTGCAGCAGCACAACATTGCCAGCGAGCTGCTCGCGATGCTTTTGAAACACGCTTGCCACACCGAGCAGCGTCGCTGTGTGTCCGTCATGACCGCATGCATGCATGACACCGGGCACCTGCGATTTGTATGGTACGTCTGTCTCTTCGTCAATCGGCAGTGCATCAAAATCGGCCCGCAAAGCGACGGTTAATCCCGGTTTGCCGCCGTGAATTTTAGCGACGATACCGTAGCCGCCCACGTGAGTGCGAATATCGTCAATCCCGAAGCTGCGCAGCTTGTCTTCAATAAAGGCGGCCGTCTTTGTTTCATGGTAAGAAAGTTCCGGATGCTGATGCAGATAGCGGCGCCAATCAATCATCAAGCTGTACGTATTTTCCAAATCTTCTGCCCATGCATCACTCATTGTCTGTCACTCCAATAATCTGTGAATAATCATTGCAGCATTTTTGAAAATAGCGGTCTGACCAGTGTGCAGCGGCACAACGCATGCTTTTCTGAAAATGCTAAATCTTATAAAACACATTATAATTAATAACCTTTGATTCGTCAAAACATTTTTTACAAACATTTTGTTTATTGATTTAAAAAATGTACGGCTTTTAAAAAAATAGTGGTAAAAAATTGTTGAATTTACTAGTGTTTCGCGGTATTTACGGACATTTAATCAAGTAAACTATTAAAGAATAAAAGTTTTTAAAACAGTTATTCTTTATGCCATATTAACTTACATTAAATGTTATGTCAATTGACATTTATTTTTTTAATCAATAGGCTAACAGCGTTTACCCCTGACTCGCTTCTCATTCCTGTTATAATGGACGCAGCAACATAAGGAGGACTTCAGATGGCCAAATTGAAAGTTTCAGCAGATGATCTCTACCGCTTGACGTTTGTCGGCAGTCCTGCCATTTCCACCGATGGACAAAAGATCGTGTACGTTGCCACACATGCCAGTGAACAGTGGAACAGCTATTGTTCTGAACTTTACCTCTGTGACCGCAGCGGAATCAACTATCGATTAACGAGCAATGACGGCGCAAAGCAGGCGGTCAGATATGGCAAGCCGTGCTTTTCTGCCGACGGGCAAACGCTATACTTTCTCAGTAACCGCAGCGGGAACAACCAAGTATGGTCAATTGCAATCGGCGGCGGTGAAGCGCAGCTGCTGACGCACTTTACCGAAGCGGTCAGTGAATTCACCGTTTCAACGGACGAACACGTTCTCGTCTGCTGCACGCACATGCCGGATCGTGATGAGAGCGGCGGCAACAGTGATGTTTCTGTCGTTACCCGACTGCGCTATTTACAAAACGGTACAGGGCTTGTCACCGGCAGCAACGCTCTGTTTCTTATCGACTTACCAAGTGGTGAGCCGACACTGATCACCGCTGAAAATGGCGAGGCGCATTCACCGTGCATCTCAGCAGATGGTTCAACCGTCTACTTCTTGCAAACCCAGGTGACGACCGACCATTACTTACCGCAAATTTGCCGCTACCAGCGAGCAACAAAAATGACAACCTGCCTTTATCAGGCAAAGGGAAGCATTGGCTCGCTCCAGCTGTCTCCAAACGGGCATCTGCTCGCATTCAGCGGTACAGAAGACGGTGAGTGCTCACCAAAGAATATCGCAATCTATCTTCTCCCAAGTGACGGGGGCCATCCAAAATGGCTTACAGCAGACGAAGACTTGTCAATCGGGAATTTTATCGGTACCGACGCCCGATATGATAGTGACTCCCCCTCTTTCCGTTGGCGTGAGAGTAGCGAAGCCATCGATTATCTGGTGCAACGGGGACGCATTTGTGGGATCCGGCAAATCAATATGGATGGAAAAATAACCGACATCTCGATGGCTGGTGGAGAGGTGATCACGTCATTTGATGTGCGCGGCGGTCAAATCGCCGCTGTCATATCTTCACCGCTGTCCACCGGTGAGCTCATTGCAATGGACAGCACGGGTGCCCTCAGACAGCCATTAACTAATCTAAATCAAGACTTTTTTGCCGATCACGAGCTTGCCAAACCCATTCCATTTACATACGAAGGGGCGGATGGCTGGCCGATGGACGGCTATCTGCTTCTTCCCCCTGTAAATGCAGAGTCATCTAAAAAAATCCCGGTTGTTCTAGAAATTCACGGCGGTCCTGCCTCCGCATACGGCGACGCCTTCAATCATGAATTTCAGCTACTTGCCGCATTTGGCTACGCTGTTGTCTACACGAACCCGCGCGGCAGCCGCGGTTATGGTGAAGCCTTCTGCGCAGGGTGCTATAACGACTGGGGAAGAAAAGATCGCGAAGACATTTTGCTCGGACTGGATGCCGCGCTGAAGCGGTTCAGCCAGCTCGACCCCAGCCGCCAGTTTGTGACCGGCGGCAGTTATGGCGGCTTCATGACCAACACAATCGTCGGTCACACCGATCGTTTCCGTGCAGCTGTCACGCAACGTTCGATCTGCAATCTTTACAGTTTTTTCGGAACGAGCGATATCGGTTATTACTTTTTGAATCGCTATTTCGACGGTGCCGATCTGTGGACAGACGAGGAGAAACTGATGCAGTTCTCCCCCATTCGTTACGCCCGCAATGTCCACACGCCAATCTGCATCATTCACAGCGAGCGGGATGACCGTTGTCCGATTGAGCAAGCCGAACAGTGGTACATTGCCTTGCGGCGGCTTGGTGTGGACACGCGCTTTGTCCGCATTAAAGGCGAGAATCATGAACTTTCGCGCAGCGGAAAGCCGAAAAATCGCATCTCCCGTCTGAACGAAATCGTCGGCTGGTTTGAACGTTATCGCTGAGTGATTGCCATAATAAAGACGGGCAAACGAGCAGGTCTTAGATAGACATGATCAGCCCTTTTGGACAACCTGTCCGCAAAAAAGCCGTTGTCTGCCGGAAACGAGTGATGTATCCTAGCTTTATATTCTTGCAGCCTTCTAATACTAGGGCATTGTATCCGACATAAGTCTGCTGCAATCATCAAACTTTACGTATAACAAGAGGTGGGTACCATTCTGAAAAAAACAAACAGCGGTCTCTTTTTCAGCCAACTGACGGATCTTGCGTCCGTTAATCAAGCACTTCACTTTCTCAAAGACGACAATCAGCGGACAGCAAAGGAACAAACCGTATTGACAGAAATCGATGCTCCCCCATTCCACGAACAGGCACGTGCAGAATGGATGGCCGATCAATTCAAAATGCTCGGACTGACCGAGGTCACCATCGACGCAGAGGGCAGCGTCTCCGGCGAATGGCCCGGCGAACAAAGCACACCTAAAACCGTACTTTCCGCACATCTGGATACCGTCTTTGATCCGGGAACACCCGTCAAGGCAGACATAAGAGATGGCATCATTCATGCGCCGGGCATCTCCGATGATGGCAGAGGCCTTGCGTGCCTGCTGACGGTTATCCGGGCACTGCGCACAGCCGGAATCAAGCCGCTGCACTCGCTGCTTTTTGTCGCAACGGTCGGCGAAGAGGGGTTGGGGGATCTGCGCGGCGTCAAAGCATTGTTTAAACAGCGCCATGATATCGGTGCGTTTCTTTCAATCGAGCCGGGACCTGCCGAATACTTGACATGCACAGCCGTCGGCAGCCGTCGCTACCGCGTGTCTTTTAAGGGACCTGGAGGACACAGCTTTGCCTCCTTCGGGCTGCCGAGCGCTATCCACGCGATGGGCCGGGCCATTGCGGCAATCAGTGATATCACTGTGCCGCGTGACCCGCGAACAACCTTCACTGTCGGCAAAGTCGGCGGAGGAACATCAGTGAACTCCATTGCTGAGGACGCTGAGATGCTGCTTGACTTGCGTTCTGTGTCCGGCCAAGCCCTGACGGCCCTTGAAGATCAGGCGTTCACTGCCATTCACAAAGCAGTGGCAGATGAGAACAGGCGTTGGAATGCCGAAGACGCCATCAGTGTTCAACTCAAACCCATCGGCAACCGGCCGGCCGGCACCCAATCGACGGACGCGACCATTATCGATCTCGGCTGTGCGGCGGTGGCGGCCTTCGGACGGCAGGCCGAGCTAAAAGCGGCCAGCACCGATTCTAACGTACCGATCAGCCTTGGTATTCCTGCCTTAACGTTGAGCGGCGGCGGCGTAAGCGGCAACGAGCATACGCTCGAAGAATTTTTTGATCCGACTGATGCACACATCGGCCCACAGATCATTTTACTTATTGCTCTCGCCATCTCCGGCATCAGCGGTGAGTCGGCTTCGCAATTGTTTAACTGATTGCTGAGAAAGTGGCTGTGCTTAATTACTTCCGCAGTATTTGCAGCAGAGGTCCCGGTCTTACCGGCCGAGCCGATGAAAGTACGCATGGCTGCACGCCTTGGTAATAAGCAAGCATCAGCCCCCGCTTTGCCGCTAATCCGTTTAGCGGCAAAGGAAGGCAAAGAGCAGCATTGCGCATGACAAGCGCCGCGAACTGGTGCTTTTATCTAAAATTTAAGGAGTGTCAAACATGTCAGAGGATTACACAGATTTTGAACAGCTGTTGATCAGCCGTCGACGCAAATTGCATGAACATCCGGAAACGGCTTTTGAAGAATTCGAAACAACACGCCTGCTAAAAGAATGGCTGTCTGAAGCCGGTGTTGAACTGGCTGAGCTGCCGCTGAAAACGGGCGTACTAGCCGTCATTCGCGGCAACCGGCCCGGGCCGGTCATTGCCCTGCGTTCTGATATTGACGCCCTGCCGGTCCAGGAGCAAACGGGACTGCCTTTTGCTTCGAAAGTTCCCGGAAAGATGCATGCCTGCGGTCACGACTTTCACATGGCAGCCGTTCTCGGTGCCACGCTGCTGCTGAATAAGCGAAAAAGCGAACTGCAAGGCACAGTCAAAGTGATCTTTCAACCTGCCGAAGAATTCGGCAACGGCGCACGTGAGGTCATCAAAACCGGTGTGCTTGACGAGGTCGATGCGTTCTTCGGTATGCACGATATGCCTTACTTGCCGACAGGTACGGTCGCGATTAACAGCGGCGCGATGATGGCGGCTGTCGATCACTTCACCATCGATGTTGAGGGAACGGGCAGCCACGCCGCCGAGCCACAAAAAGGAATTGACGCAGTGGTCATGGCTTCTCATATCGTCACTGCTATGCAGTCAATCGTGGCTCGCAATCTGTCACCGCTCAGCAGCGCCGTTCTGAGCATTACGCGGCTGCAATCCGGCAACACATGGAATGTGCTGCCGCAGACCGCAGAGTTGGAAGGAACCGTCCGCACATTTGATGAATCCGTTCGTGATCTCATCCCGGAGAAAATGGAGAAAATAGCAAAGAACATTGCCGAGGCATTTGGCGGGAAAGCTGAGCTGCACTACGATAAACAAGGCCCGGCATTGATTAATACACCGGCGCTTGCCGACATCGCACGCACCGTCGCCGAAAAAGCAGGATTAAAAGCCATTGAAACCGAACCTTCTTTTGCCGGTGAAGATTTTGCAGATTACGTAAAGAACAAACCGGGTATGTTCTGCTTCGTCGGTGTCTCCGGCACTGCGGCACTTCATAATCCCCATCTGATCATCGACGAGAAAGCGATTCTGCCGAGTGCGAAATTTTTCGCTGATCTGGCCGTTGAGATGCTGCGCCACGTGGGGAATTAAGAGACAGCTGATCAGGTCAGAAACAGGTTGAAATGTGCATGTTACTTTTGCCTTGCTGTGACAGCCCGGCAAAGTTCCAAATGATCATCTGGAAAAGTCCGCACTATCCGGTTTCTTTAGAGCCTATTTTACGGTAACCTGCTCCCGCAGATACCCGGATGCCTATGATTTTATAAACAGTTGATTTCACAGTCTCACACTTTCATTGTTCAATGTTAGAAAAGCTAAGGCTCTGCCAAGTCCTTGGATGACGGCAGAGCCTTAGCTTTTTCTTATACTTAATTAATTCCGGTGAAATCTTTATCCTTTCTGAACGTACAAAAAAATGGCCGATATCGCTGCAAAATGCAA
The DNA here is from genome assembly GCA_047722915.1 of Sporolactobacillus sp. GTDB lineage: Bacteria > Bacillota > Bacilli > Bacillales > Sporolactobacillaceae > Sporolactobacillus. The sequence continues at coordinate 59,688 of JBDNZQ010000007.1, read as the reverse complement.
CGGTATCGGCTATTTTTCTGAAACTTTACATCATGGCTTCAAAAATTGGCATGCAATTTTTTTATAAATTTCAATGGAATTAAAGAAATCCTTTTTCTCCACATATTCATCCGGCTGATGCGCCACGCGCGGTGTGCCCGGGCCGACCACAGCAATGGGTGCACCCGTCTTCGCTTTGGAGAAATATGCGCCGTCAGTATAACCGGCAAAACCATACGGAACCGGCGACGTTCCACAGACACGACCGACAACATCGACAAGTTGTTGCACGAACGCATCATTCGCATCAGTTTTCATCGGCAACATGTCATTAAGTACAGTAACGTCCGCTTTAAAATTAGGAATGTCCTGATGCAGAGCGTCGATCATAGACTGAATTTGGCTGATGATATCCGCGTGCTTCTGCGATGGCAGCGTTCGCATGTCAATCTCAACTGTACACTGATCAGGAATGACATTCGTGCCATGACCGCCGTGCAGCACATCAATGCTCGACGTCGGTTCACTCAGCAGTTCATCCGGCTCATAGTCAAATGTAAATTCAGACTGAAACTTTGCCAGCAACGCGATCATGTGCTCATTCGCATTAATGCCATAGGCCGGCGTCGATCCATGTCCGGTTTTTCCGTACGTCGTGATTCTCAGCCACAGGCAGCCCTTTTCCGCAATTGAAATGTCATTACCCGTCGGCTCACCGATCAATACAGCATCAAGCGTTTCGGCAAATCCTTGTTCAACAAGCCATTTCGCGCCGATTGAAGACGTTTCTTCACCGACAGTTGCCAGCAGCTTAAGCGTTCCTTGCAGCGGCACCCCCTGCTCTTTCAAAGCAATCATCGCACATACCATCGCCACAAGCCCGCTTTTCATGTCTGAGGCGCCGCGGCCATAGATTCGACCATCAGCTTCTTCGGCTGCGAACGGCGAATGCTGCCACGGTTGATCACCGACCGGAACAACATCCAAGTGCCCGGTAAAAGCCAGCGTCGGCCCCGGCCCCCCGGTAAGTGTCGCCTCCAGCTGGGCACGGCCATCCCCGTAAGGCAACAGCTTCGCGGGAATACCGGCGTGTTCGAAGACTTTCTGCAATGCCGTCGCTGCTTCTGCCTCATTGCCCGGTGGATTTGTCGTATTAATACGCAACTGGCTTTTTAGCAGTTCGACTGCCGTGGATTGATCCATTTCCTTTCCCCCCATGTTTCCAAAGTCAGATTCATGCCTTGCCGGTTCGACATTCGTACAAAAATATGTCCAATAATTCACCCGACTATCGCCGCAGCATCACGCAACCGTTGAACAGGCACATCAGTGTGTGACTCTCACCCACCGCATAACAGTGAAGATTGGAGATTGCCGGCTCCCTGCCGGGCAATCAGAGAGTCACAAACGTTGAGCGATGAAGCTGCCGGCAGAAGTAAAAGTGCGGGAGCGTCTTGCGCGAAAAGCGCATAAGGCAGTCCCTGCGGACCCAATCCTGCTTGAGAAGATCATTTGCGACAAGCGCAGTTACAGCGCCCACGCTTCACCCTGGTTCTCTATAGGTATATCTGTCTCAAAATACTGTTCAATTAAAGATAATAGCTAGGCTAACATGTTTCGTCAATTCTATAATTTTTAGAAAATTAAGTTGACAAGCAGTGCAAAACCTTATATATTTTAAGAAATGAATAATTTTTTATTGCGATGATAATTTTTTATGATTGGACGGATGATATATCAATCGACTTGAAGCATACAAACCGTTTGTTGCCTTTCTTGGGGATGTGTTTGGTGAAGATGCCGAAGTGGTCTTGCACGACGTCACTGATCTTGAACATTCAGTTATCGCCATCACCCCGACAAACTTAACCGGGAGAGCTATTGGTTCACCCGTCACAAACCTTTTATTGAAAACTCTAAAAATAGGTAAAAATTACCATAAAGACTACTTGATTAACTATGAAGGCGTTGCTGCAGACGGCAAAAAACTACGCTCCTCAACACTGTTCATCCGCGATGATGATGGCGAAATTATCGGCATGCTGTGCATTAATATCAACTGTAAAAAATTTGACGACATGCTTGCCTATCTCAGCAAATTTGCCACACCAGCCGCTCAAAAGCAAAGCGCACTTATTGAGAAGGAACACCTCAGCCCGTCCATTAAAGAGTTGGCCGCTTCCAGCATTCGAGAGATTATTAATGGCATGAACGTGCCTCCGGAGCGCATGTCCCAAGAAGAAAAGATGGAAGTCGTGCGCCAGCTGAATGACAACGGTGTTTTTTTGTTGAAAGGCGTCGTTACGACGGTTGCCAGTGAGTTAAATGCATCGGAAGCAAGCATATACCGCTATCTCGGTAAGATGAAAAATGCGGACAAGGTTCATCTGATGCAGTCCTAATCGCATCCTTACGTCGGTGTCATGAATCACACTGACATGCAGCACAAACGCTAAACCATTGGCACAGAAAAAACTTCACTCAATGACAAGGGGATACAACGATGCCTGAACAAGTTAAAAATCTGTCAATATTTGATGAGCCTGTTGATCGCAGGCACACCGATTGCGTAAAGTGGGATATGGTTGCCCGTAAATACGGTAACGATCACTTAATTCCACTATGGATTGCCGATATGGACTTCCGTCTGCCGAAAGAAACACGCGCAGCGCTGCAGAAATGTGTTGACTTCGGTGTTTTCGGTTATACCGAATGTCCGGACCGAGTCTATCACGCCATTACATCCTGGCTGTCTGAACGCTACCGCTGGACGATCAGTAAGGAACAGTTAATTATGAATCACAATGTTGTCTCCAGCATTTCCCTTGCCTTGCGCGCACTGACAAAGCCGGGTGATAAAGTGCTGATCAGCCGTCCGGTCTATAATCCATTTTTTGAACAGATTAACCAGTTGCAGCGCATACCGGTGTACTCTGATTTGTGCCTTGCCGATGGCCGTTATACCCTGGATCTTGCTGACATGGAAACAAAAATTAAAAGTGAAAACGTGCGATGTTTGTTGATCTGCTCGCCGCACAATCCAGGCGGCATTGAATGGCAGCGTGAAGAACTTGAGGGCGTGCTTCGCCTCAGCAACAGCTATAACTTACCGATCATTGCCGATGAAATTCATGCCGACTTAATGCTGTATGGCAACACACACACACCGCTTGCTCAGCTTAATGAGGCGGTGCGCGACCGTATCGTTACGCTCATGTCGCCGACAAAAACATTCAATTTGGCAGGCATCGGTCCATCTTACATGATTGTCTTCAACGAAGAACTACGGCAACGAATCACAAAGGAACAGCAGCTGATGGTTTATCCATCGATCAACCGATTTCAAATTGAAGCACTCTGTGCATCCTATTATATAGGAAGAAACTGGCTTAATGAATTAATTCCCTACATTGAAAAGAACATTCAATTAGTGAAAGATAAGCTTGCCTGTCTGCCTGAACTTAGCGTGATGAAACAGGATGCCTGTTATCTCGTCTGGATTGATTACCGCGCGCTGGCTGTTGATGAACAGGAAGCTGAACAGGCATTTATCAAGGCCGGTGTGTTACCACAAATGGGGAGCATTTATGGCGCAAATGGCGCTGGATTCATTCGTGTGAACGTCGCCAGTTCATGGGCGATCGTTGCTGAAGGTATGAATCGAATCGTTTCAGCCTTTCAATCATTAAAAAGAACAGACAGTCTTTAACCATCGCTCATATTCGGCATTCGCAGCATAGACCGACGGCTATTGGTGGCTGATCGACAGCTGCAGTGGGGCCTTGGCTTGTTGCAACGTATGCGGCATTTCACGGCCGGCGAAAGAGCATCTCATTCCTTCTTTTCAACCTGTTTTGCGAACACTGTTTTAAGTTAAATGATTGATAATGGTCATAAGGCTCAACCGGCGTCTACAGGACGTGGCTGGGCCTTATTCTTCGTTCCATTTAGAAAAATGGCCTCTGTCTTACGACAAACGCCGTTTAAAATCATCGTAACCGAAACGGCGAATGACTTTTAAGCCTTCTTTTTCATTAAACAGACAGATCGCCGGCAGAGCAATGCCGTTGAATGTATTGTTCTTAACCATCGTGTAAATGGCCATGTCAGTAAAAACGAGCCGGTCGCCGATTTGCAGCGGACGATCAAACGAATAATCGCCGATCACGTCCCCGGCCAGACAAGTCAGAGCACCGAGCCGGTACGTATAAGGTTTGTCTCCGGGCAGACCGGCCCCGATCAACGGCGCGCGATACGGCATCTCAAGCACGTCCGGCATATGGCACGTCGCCGAACCGTCAATAATGGCCAAATCAATACCATTATTGAGAAGATCCAACACTGTCGTGACATAGTAGCCGGCATTCAGTGCAACTGCTTCGCCCGGCTCGATATAGACCTCAAGACCGTATCGATCCTGCATGCGAGCGACGCAGCGCAGCAGACGTTCAATGTCGTAATCAGTGCGGGTAATGTGGTGCCCGCCGCCAAAGTTAATCCATTTCATGCGGTTGAGCGCCGAGCCGAACCGCTGCTCAACCGCATCAAGCGTATGCTCAAGCGCATCCGCATTTTGCTCGCAGAGCGTATGGAAATGAAGCCCTTCAATACCCTCAAGCGCGTCCATACAAAAGTGCGCCTCGGTTACACCCATTCGTGAACCCGGCGCACACGGATTGTAAAGCCCGGTCTCTACTTCAGAATATTCCGGATTAATGCGGATGCCGCAACTCACCGGTCGCTCAGCGTCCTGCATCCGTTGTTTATAGCGCTCCCATTGGCTGAATGAGTTGAAAACAATGTGGTCAGCACACGTCAGCAGGGCATCGAAATCGTCCGGCCGGTAAGCCGGTGCGTATACATGCACTTCTTTTCCCATTTCCTCAGCGGCAAGCCGTGCTTCGTACAATGAACTTGATGCTGCTCCCTGCAAATACTCACCGATCAGCGGATAGCAAGCATACATCGAAAAAGCCTTCTGCGCGAGCAGTATTTTCGCACCACTTTGAGCGTGCACTTTCTGCAAGACGGCAAGATTGCGCCGCAGCAATCGCTCGTCAACAATATAACTCGGCGAGGGTGCCGACTGAAAATCGATCTCCACCGTGTACCTTCCTCCTTCACCCGCCGGCATGCTCATGGTACCGCTCTTTTTAACTTCCGACGCTGTTCTTGCTGCCGTTAAACGGGGTCAGTCCACCAATTCCGGTGCAAAACTTTCGTGCCACGGCAGGCCGAAACGATTGAGTGCATCCATGAACGGATCCGGATCGAACTCTTCAATGTTGTGAACGCCGGGTTTCTTCCACTTGCCGGAGACGACCATCGCCGCACCGATCATGGCCGGCACACCGGTTGTGTATGAAATCGCCTGCGAACCAACCTCTTTGTAGCAGGATTCATGGTCGCAGACATTATAGACATAATAAGTCAGCGGCCTGCCATCCTTCTCCCCTTGAAAAATACAGCCGATATTCGTTTTGCCTTTTGTCCGCGGCCCGAGCGAAGCCGGATCAGGAAGAACAGCTTTGAGAAATTGCAGCGGTACAATTTGCCGGCCTTCATAATTAATCGGTTCGATCGACGTCATGCCCACATTCTGCAGCACGCGTAAATGTGTAAGATAGTTCTCCGAAAAAGTCATCCAGAAACGGATTTTTTTAATGCCGTGGATGTTGAGTGCCAGCGACTCCATCTCTTCGTGATGCAGCAAATAAATAGCCTTCTCACCGATTTGCGGGAAATTATATGTCGTATGAATAGCCATCGGATCCGTCTCAATAAACTTGCCATTCTTAAAATAGCTGCCATTTGCCGTCACTTCGCGAATATTAATCTCAGGATTAAAGTTTGTTGCAAACGGATAACCGTGATCGCCGGCGTTGGCATCAAGAATATCAATCTGGCTGATCTTGTCAAAATAATGCTTCTGCGCGTAGGCTGAGAACACACCGGTCACGCCGGGGTCAAAGCCGCTGCCGAGCAGCGCGGTAATGCCGGCCGCCTTGAAACGTTCACGGTAAGCCCACTGCCACTTGTACTCAAACTTAGCCGTGTCCTCCGGCTCATAGTTCGCTGTATCCACGTAATCCACTTTTGTAGCCAAACAAGCATCCATGATCGTCAAATCCTGATAAGGCAGCGCCACGTTAATGACAACATCCGGTCGAATGCGTTCGATCAGTGCGATTAACTCTTCGGTATTGTTCGCATCGACCTGAGCCGTTTCAATCGTCGTCTTCCCGCCTGCGAGCTTGGCCTTGAGCGCATCGCATTTCGACTTCGTGCGGCTGGCAATGCAAATTTCATTGAATACATCCGCGTTCTGGCAACATTTGTGAACAACAACACCGGCTACGCCGCCGGCACCGATAATCAAAGCTTTACTCAAATATGACACCCTCCCTTAGTGACCCGCATGGGGTTCGACTGCTTCGAGCAGCTGTTTGACATAGTTCGGCAAGGCAAACGCGCCTGTGTGAATGCTGCGGTTGTAGTAACGGGTCGGAATCGCCAGCTTTTCCCACGCATCAGGCCGGTAGTCACGCGTCGGATGATATTTTTTCGACGCAAAACCGAACAGCCAATGGCCGGATGGATAGGTCGGAATGTGTGCCTGGTAGACGCGGCTGATCGGAAAAGAGGCGACAATTCGTTCATGCGCGCGTTGCATGGCCACGGCGTCCTTCGGATAGAACGGGCTTTCCTGTTGGTTAACCATCAGCCCGTCGTCCGCCAGCGCTTTAAAACAGTTGCCATAGAACTCTTTTGTGAACAGTCCCTCTCCCGGACCGAACGGATCGGTGGAGTCGACAATGATCAGATCATAAGCGCCTTCTTGCGTCCGCACAAATTTTAACCCGTCTTCGTAATAAAAAGTGACACGCGGGTCGTCCAATTTGCAGGCTGTCTGAGGAAGAAATTCCCGGCAGACATCGACGACTTGCCGGTCGATCTCCGCAACATCAATCCGTTCGAGCGCCGGGTAGCGGGTCAGCTCACGCACTGCCCCACCATCTCCGCCGCCGATAACGAGCACTCGTCGGACAGATGGATGCACGGCCATCGGCACGTGCACAATCATTTCATGGTAGATGAACTCATCCTTTTCCGTCAGCATCATATAGCCATCGAGTGTCAAGAAGCGGCCAAACTCAGGTGAATCGAACACGTCAATACGCTGATAGTCGCTCTGCCCGCTATAGAGTTGCCGATCGACTTTAATCGAAAAGTTGACACTGTCGGTATGTTTTTCCGTAAACCAAAGCTCCATTAGATCACTCCTTTATGACTTGAAGATGGCGGACGGCACTGTCTCGCGTACCTGTTAAAAAGCAACCCTTTGCTTTTGCATAAGTGATATATTCAATAATATCGGATGTGATCTCTTCCCCCGGAGCAAGGACCGGGATACCGGGCGGGTAGCACATTACGAATTCGCTGCAAATGCGGCCGCGGCTCGCTTCAAGTATCAGCGACTCACTCGCGGCGTAAAACGCTTCCTGCGGGGCAAGCTGCACGTGCGGTCGAATGTATTCCTGACTGAGCATGCCCGCCTTATCCTTGGCGTAATGGCGTTTAATTTCGGAGAGTGCCGACACAAGCCGCTCAAGGTCAAGTGTGCGGTCGCCGATTGACAAATAGGCGAGCACGTTACCGATATCACCGAATTCGATTTGAATGTCGTACTCATCACGCAGCATGTCGTAGACTTCAATGCCCGCCAGTCCGATGTCAAGCGTATGTATGGACAACTTCGTTGGGTCAAAGTCAAAGATCGTATTGCCGTTAATCAGTTCATTCGCAAAGGCATAGTAGCCGCCGATGCGATTGATCTCCGTTCTTGCATACTCCGCCATCGCCATCACTTTTGAAAAGACGGCCTCACCGCGCAGCGCCAGATTCCGACGTGAAATGTCGAGCGATGAAATCAGTAAGTATGAACCGCTTGTCGTCTGCGTCAAATTAATAATCTGGCGGACGTAACCTTCAGTAACCGCGGGGCCGATGAGCAGCAGCGAGCTTTGCGTCAGCGAGCCGCCCGACTTGTGCATGCTGACAGCCGCCATGTCGGCGCCCGCTGCCATCGCTGAAACCGGTGTCTGCTTGCTGAAATAAAAGTGTGTGCCGTGCGCCTCATCGACCAGCACGAGCATCCCGTGGCGATGAGCAAGTTCTGTAATCGCCCGCAGATTGGAGCAGACACCGTAGTAGGTCGGGTTGTTGATCAGCACCGCTTTCGCGTCCGGGTTCTCCCGTATGGCGTCGGCAATGTCGTCAAGTGACATGCCAAGTGAAATGCCAAGTGCATGATTCATTCCCGGATTCACATACACCGGCAAGGCGCCGCAGAGCACGAGCGCATTAATCGCACTTCGATGCACGTTGCGCGGCATGATGATTTTCTCGCCACGCTTGCAGGCCGTCATTACCATACTCTGAACAGCCGACGTCGTGCCGCCGACCATGAAAAAAGCATGCTTGGCGCCGAACGCATCGGCTGCCAACTTCTCCGCATCTTTAATGACTGACACAGGATGACAAAGGTTGTCGAGCGGTTTCATCGAATTCACATCGACGCTCAAACACCGCTCACCGAGAAATTCTGTCAGTTCGCGGTTGCCGCGACCGCGCTTATGACCGGGAACGTCAAACGGTACAACACGCATCGCTTTATATCGGTTGAGCGCCTCCAGTACCGGCGCTCGTTCTTGTGACAGAGAGTCCATCGGACGCATCATCCTTCCACCGTCTGATCGCTCTCTGGCAGGCCGCGAAAGAAGCCGTCCGCATCCTTCCGGGCGCAGGCGATCAGTAAATATTCGTACCGCTAAAAATTTCAATCATTTCCTGCCGAAGACTGTTAAAAATAGCCAGTCGCTCTTTCGGCGCAATTTCCAACACATCACGGTTAAATAAATAATTTTGCAATTCGGGTTCTTTAATTAACATCTTTGTGTGGAACAAATTGGCCTGGTACACGTTAATATCGACCGCATCATATTTATTCAGTGTTTCTTTATCAATGTAGTCCTGAATGGAAGTCATGTGGTGATCAATAAATAATTTCTTTCCATCAACGTCGCGCGTAAAGCCGCGCACGCGATAGTCGGCGGTAATAATATCTGAATCAAAGCTGCCGATCAAATAGTTCAGCGTGCTGAGCGGTGAAATTTCACCACACGTCCCCACGTCAATGTCAACACGAAACGTTGCGATTGCCGTACCGGGATGGTACTCGGGATACGTGTGCACCGTCACATGGCTCTTGTCAAGGTGTCCAAGCAGCAAGCGGTCTTTCAGAAACAGGCCACGATTGCATGAGGGATCAATGCGGTCCTCGGGAAACTCTTGCTCGGCAATCAGAAGCGCGACGCTCGCACCTTGAGGGTCATAATCCTGCTTGCTGATGTTCAGCACATGTGCACCGATCATTTCCGTTACTTGACAAAGAATCGCAGTCAATCGTTCGGAGTTATACTGCTCATCAATGTAAGCAATATAATCGCGCTGCTCCCGTTCACTTTTCGCATAGCATACATCATAAATGTTAAAACTCAGGGCTTTGGTGAGATTGTTAAATCCATATAGTTTCAGTTGATTTTCCAACCCTGTCCTCACAGCCTTCCACCGATTTCTTTTATCCATGATGCAGAACAATTTTGGGAGCGGCTCAAAGGAAGTCCGATGAGTCCCGGCAGAGGAGATTCGACCAAACAGGCATCAGCGTTCGATCTTTTACAACCTGCCCTCTTTTATGCTATTTTAACCAAGAGGTAGCTGTATCGCTGTCACGCCGCCGGCTTAAGCGGCAAACGATTATGTGTGGGGCATCAGCATGATTCTATCATTTATGAAAGCAAAAATTCAATTTAATTATATCGGGTCGGGGCGTTAAGTCAAGTTGAAAATGAGCAGACAAAAAGCGTTAACCCTTTTAATACAACGATATGTCCGCTGCGCGCTCTACAGGTGCAACGCGCTTCCTTAAAATAAATTCAGGTCTGCGCGGCCGCCCGCCGGCTGACTTGGGTGACTTAAAAAGAGTTTTCTCACTCTTTTAGAAAAACTTGGCGAGGCCAAGTCCTTGGACGACGGCCGAGCCTTAGCTTTTTCTTATACTTAGTCCCGCTGAGGTCTTTAAAACTTCTTAAACGTATTAGAAAAACTTGGCGAGGCCAAGTCCTTGGACGACGGCAGAGCCTTAGTTTTTCTTATACTTAGTCCCGCTGAGGTCTTTAAACCTTCTTAAACGTATTAGAAAAACTTGGCGAGGCCAACGGCAGAGCCTTAGTTTTTCTTATACTTAGTCCCGCTGAAATCTTTAATCTTTCTTAAACGTATTAGAAAAACTTGGCGAGGCCAAGTCCTTGGACGACGGCAGAGCCTTAGCTTTTCTTATACTTAGTCCCGCTGAAATCGCTAGACTTTCTCAACGTATAAGAAAGGCGGTCATGCGCGCAAAAATCATCTGCCAATCTTGACGCTGCGCCAGCATTTGACGCTGCGCCGCCATCTTCCTGCCGTTACCGGCCAACAATCGTTCGCATGCCGCCGTGAAGGCTGCCGGACTCGAATGTTCAAGATGCACATACACACCTTCTTCTGCATACTTAGCTGTGGAAGGCAACCCTGTACCGACGACCGGTTTACCAGCGGCTAAAAATTCAAACAGCTTCAGCGGAAACACCGCGGCATTATAAAGGGAAGGTTTGTAGGGCATAATGCCGACTTGAATCGCCCGCACATAGCCGGGCACCTGTGCCGGTGGAATACTGCCAAGCCAATGAACATTCTTGCGGGCAATCAGTTGTTGAAATGCCGCGCTTCCGCCTGTTCTGTCAGGCCCGACAAATAGAAAGTTCCACTCCGGATGCCGCGTTGCCGCCTCGGAAATGAGTGAAAAATCAAGCTTTGGTTTGATGCCGCCGATATAGCCAAGGATTGGTTCATGAATGGCTTCGGGCAAGGGCATCTCTTGAGCGGCAGGCGCTGCAAAGGCATCAAAAGCGACCCCATTCTCAAGCGTCCGCGGCCTCCGCTCCGACAGTTGATAGCGGCGGATGAGTGTATCATGAAGGCCGTCAGACGTGCAGTAAATGCGGGTTGCGCGCCGCACGATCCGTTGCTCCGATCGACCGATAACCGCCCGCCGCAGGTTAGATAAGAGTGATTGGCGGCCGCTGATCGGCGCCGTCCACAAATCACTGCAATCGTAAATTACAGCTTGCCACCTCCAGCTGCTTGCAAGCAGCGGATACCCGGGAAACGTATACCAAAGGTAAAAACGGCCGTTGAATGCGCGCAACCTTTCAAAGAAAGTCTGCATTTTTTGGCGGTAAAAGCAGTCGATGAATCGGGTAAAACGAAACAAGCGATGCGGCAGCACATCGCTAACGACCCATTGTGAAATACCATTTTTCAGCGGTATCAACTGCTCGGATGCACGCACAGCCGACGGACACAACCAAATCACCGCCTCGGTTTCCGGCAGGGCGTTCAAATACTCGGCAAGACGATGACGGCGGTAGCGCAGCTGATCATGATCCCACATGGCTGAGGCAACAAGCACATGAATATTTTTCACCGCGTCTCCCCCTCCCCCATCCGGTGACCAAAGCGGCGCCCCATAGCATGAAAAGCGTAATGTCCGAAATACCAGACTGAACGCAGCAGCGGCAAGTGCTCGACTTGGCGGTAGACGTTCCACGTGTGCTGAGCGGCCCGCCATTTATTGCCGGACAATGACCGGCTTCCGGTGATGCGGTAGTCGGCCAAATTCTCGTCAAGACCGTAAGCGACAAAACCACGCTTGAGCAGTGCAAGCCATGTCGCCAAGTCCTGGCGGCTGCGAAGCGGCGGCATTTGGAAATCACCGGTGTGCGCGCGGTCAATCATGACCGTCAGACAGCCGACGACAGTGTTCTTTAGCATGTCTTCATAGTGCACCTCCTTCGGCGCGTGAATGTGCCTGCCGATCGGTCGGCCTGCTTTGTCAATATAATCATAGCCGCTGAACGTAAATGCATAGTTATTTGCCCGCATGAACGCGAGCTGCCTCTGTAACTTTTCCGGCTTCCAGCGGTCATCACTGTCAAGAAACGCAATGTAGCGACCTTTAGCCGCTGCAAGGGCAGCGTTGCGAGCGGTGGCCGCTCCACCATTCTTTTCAAGAAATAAAGGCCGAATACGCACATCGCATGCCGCTTCTGCACTCAAAATATCGCGTGAATGATCGGATGAGCAGTCGTCGGCAATAAGCAGCTCCCACTCCGTAACGGTTTGTTTCTTAACAGAATCGATGGCATCCATAAGTGTCATTTCCGCATTGTAGCAAGGCATGATGACTGAGACAGCAACACCGTCGCTCACTTGTGCTCGTCCCCTTTTCGTCGGCTGTCACCTGCGACCAATTCCGGAAAAGCAAACCCGAAGAAAGCGATCGTAAAGCCGAGCAGCACACCGAGCAGCGCACGCTTTTTCGCGGAAAATACCGAGCTGCCGCGCGCACCGCTTACCTGCGCCGCCTGAAGCAGCTGTGCCGGCTTGTCAGTCATCTGCTGGCTGCGCAGCTGGTAAAGCATGCGTGCACCATCTGCCGACGGCGCGGTGCGCTGCAGCGTCTCTAGCTGCGTCGCCACCTGAGCAAGCATTTGTTCACGCTGCTCATACGCACGATGATCGAGTTTGAGAAATTGAGCGGCAATGCGGTTCGCAGTCTCTGCCGCCGCCTGCTGCGTCCGTCCGGTATAAGACACTTGAATCATTGTCTTTCGCAGCGCCGTTACCGACAGATCCGCAGCAAAGTTAGCAACATTGGTCGTCAAGTCAGGCAGATATTGCTTGTAGAACGGCAAGTTGTTCAGCATGATCTGGACATTGTCCGTATCGTTATAACTTGAATTATCATAGTCGCCGAGCCAGATCGTTGCAGATGCCTGATAGCGTGACAGACTTTTGCCAAACGGCAAAAACCAGCCGGTTGCGCCAAGAACAAGCATCAGGGCGAGCACAACCCACATGTATTGTTTGAATCGCTTTCCAATTCGTCTGAGCGCATCCATTATTGATTCCTCCGTCGCCGGCCTGCATCGTCCTCGTTTCGCAGCACCGCGAGCAGTGCCAGCAGAAAACCGAGCAGCAGCCAATGAAAATATAAATTACTGATCGAACTCGGGCTGATACTCGAAACAAAAAAGGCGGCCTGAGCGGTCAAAGCCGCTTTCACGAGCATCGCATGCCGACCGCCCGCATATCGGAACAGGCTGAAGAACAGCGCCAAATAAACGGCTAGGTAACCGATGCCGACAAACACGCCAAAGGTAGCGGTAATTTCCGCAAACCAGTTATGTGCTTCATTGATATGGTTCGTGTTAATCAACGGCTGTGTTTTTAAATAGTAGGCAAGATTGCCTGCTCCCGTTCCCATACCGGCAGAATTTGTCAAATAACCGGCTGCACTTTCGATTAGGCGCGTGCGCACAACATCCGACGCTGACACATCGTTGAGCGAGTACTGCATTTCAAAAGTCGTGTACTTAGTGAACTTGGCAGCGACCGGCCCGTGCAAGAGCAAGAGACCGGCGAGCATGGCTACGCCGGCAATCCATAAGGCTGCACGCCTTCTTCTGCTCGGCAAAAGGAGAAAAACATAGACAACTAATCCGGCGGCGATGCCAAGCTCACTTGCCCGCGACTCCGTCAGAACAATGAGCCAGAGTGACAACAAGCTGCCGCTCCAGGCAAGAGCGCGCCGAAAAAAAGGCGGCTTGCTTGCTGCGTAGGCTAAAAAGAAGAAAAATGAAAGACTTAACAGCGTCGCAAAATCATTCTGATTGGTAAAAACAGCGGTCGGATAGGCCAGCTTATAAGCCGATCCGCCGTAAAGTGAAGACGTCGGCAGCTGAATCCGAAAAAAATGATTGCCAAGACCGATAGCGATTAAAAGAGCAGACATGAAAAGCCACAAGTAAAAGAAAAACAGAATTTCCTCCATGCGCTGAAAGGTGAGCGCCGCAAGCAGAACAAAGGCAATTCCCATACCAAGTAACAGCACATATTTTAGACCTTCAGTCAGCGACAACGCCCACGTTAAAGATAGACAGGCATCGGCGAACCAGACTAGAAAAAAAAGGAGAAAGAGCTGCACGTGACTGCTGCGCCAGCGATCTTTCAGTCCGTTTTCCTGCACAGCCAGCGCTATAAAGCTGACCAAACAACCGATCATCGCCAGCCGGTAGACAAAAAGCGTCACAAAACCGATATGAACATTAAGCAGTGTCTGATTTAAAAAGGCGCTGCCGATCAATACATAGAGCCAGCCAATCATGATACGTTGCCGGTTGGCACGCTCCTGCAAGACAAGGGTAACAGCCAGCGCAGCGCACAGCCACGCGCATAAAAAGATAAATCTGATCCACCAGTCGCCGACTGCCAGCACCACCGCAAACCCGGCCAGTAACGCAGCGGCAACAATCATTTCAAAAGCGGGTACTTTCCATTTTTCTTCCAACGTAGAACCTCTCTCAGGCAAGTGCAACCCGTTCATACCCCTTTATCGACCGCAGACGTCCGGCAGGCCGTCACCGCACTGCACGCCGATCTTCTGATTCATCGACTGTCTGCATCTGCAATGCGCGCAGTGTCTCCAGCAAACCCCGCTCAAGCGGAACAATCGGCTTCCATTCGAGCAGTTTTTTGGTCTGCGCGTTTGCCAGTTTGCTGCGGCGAATATCACCGGCCCGCGCCGGTCGGTATACGGCCTGGCATTGGCTGTGTGCCACCTTTTTCATCTGCCTGAACAGTTGGTTGATTGTAATTGAGGTCCCGGACGATACATTTAAGCACATGGACTCGCGCACAGACAGGCTCGCAATAATGGCACGCGCCACGTCGTCGACATAGATAAAATCACGTGTCTGTTCGCCATCTCCATAAATGACCGACGTTAATCCGCGAGCGATGCGATCAGAGAAAATGGAAACGACACCGCCTTCGCCGTGTGCATCCTGCCCAGGACCATAGACGTTGCTGAAACGCAGAATGGCATAAGGCAGATGATAGTAGCGTTCAAACATGTGCAGGTAATGTTCCACTGTCAATTTTGCCAGCCCGTAGGGAGACTCCGGCACCGTCGGATGAGACGTATCAATGATCTCGGCAACCGGGCTGCCGTAAACAGCGGCTGATGAGGCAAATACAAGTTTCTTGACGCCGGAGAGTTGAGCCGCTTTTAAAATGTTCAGCGACCCGTGGATATTTGTCTCTTCGTCAGTCAGCGGATCTTCCACTGAGCGGGCGACACTAATCTGCGCCGCCAAATGCACGATGTAGTCCGGATGAAGCGACTGAATGATTCGCGTGACCGCGGGATCGGACACATTGCAGACGTAGAGCGCAATCGGCAGATGAGCGATCATCTGACGGCTGCCTGTTGAGAAATTATCAATGACGGTTACTTCAAAGCCTTCCCGCAGCAGCTCGGTCACAACGTGTGAACCGATGAAACCCGCACCGCCGGTAACAACGACTTTTCTCATCGGGAGTCCCCCAGTGTAGTTTAATTCTGAACAGCCGCGCCATATGCCCGCGGGCCGCAATCGTTTGGTTATGCGTCACGTCAATGCGCTTCAGCGGGCGCCTTCCCCAGTGAAGACAATTCGAATCGTTTTGAATAAAATATCCAGTTCCATTGTCGGCGAGAAATGACGGACATATTCCAAATCGTAGATGAGTTTTTCCTTTGGTGATAAATCGTAACCACCATTGACTTGCGCCAAACCGGTCAGTCCCGGCTTAACGAGCAAGCGGTTTTTAAATCCCGGTATTTCCTCGTTAAATTTCTCTGTGAACATCGGACGCTCCGGGCGCGGACCGATCAGTGACATGTCGCCCTTTAACACTGATATGAATTGCGGCAGCTCATCAATGCGCGTCTTGCGAATGAAGCGGCCGATTCGCGTTACGCGCGGATCGTTGGCTTCGGCCCACTTGGCACCAAAGCGCTCGGCATCGCGCCGCATCGAGCGCAACTTAATGAGCCGGAACGCTCTGCCATTCAACCCGACACGCTCCTGCACATAGAACGGCGCACCCGGCGTTTCGCAGATGATCAGTACGGCAAACAATAAAATAATCGGAGCCGACACAAGCAAGCCGATAACAGCCCCCGCAATATCAATCATTCGTTTGACGGGTAAATAGAAACCCGCTTTATCCGGCAAGGCCACACTCGGCATCGTCCGTACCGCTGTATAGCCGACGGCAAACTTGAACTGCTTTTCCGCGTTCATCATCAAGGCTCACTCCTCAGGAAAACCATATCCTTCTACATTACATGTTTGAATTATAGATGGCTTATGTATAGAGTTTGTATTTAAAATATAAAGCCAATGTAAATCTGTTAACTTTTTTTTCCCATATTTTTCGCAAAAAGGGTGGGTACGCTGCCGGACTAGCGGGACAGCGGGCGGCGGCAGTGCAGAACGGCAACCATCTGCTTGAGACTGGGCCATTGAAGGAGAATGGCTGCGGCGCAAAGAAGCATGTTAAGCACCGTTATATAGGGGATAGGACAAGCATTAAGAGCAGCGGCAATCGCTAAAAAACAGGCAATTGAATAATGCTTTTTTAACGAAAAGGCATGCCAGTTTGTCGCCGAGAAAAAGCTGCGAGCGCAGAAAAAGAAAAGATAAGCCACCCCAGTCGCGGCCGCAGCACCCGCGGCGCCATAGCGCGGCACAAGCACGACATTGAGCAGCAGGCACGGTAAGAGCGCGGCCGCGCTGACAAGAATGTTCAAGTAGCTCTTGCGTGAGAACACGATGCCGAGCGTCGTCGTCTCACTGACGGTATACATCACCGGCTGAAGGCAAAGAAAGCCGAGACTGTAGACCGCGTCTGCATAGGCCGGTGACAGAACAAAGACGATGAGCTGCTTAAAGACTAACACACCAAAAAAAAGGACGCTCATGCCCAGTAGCACCGCCTCGCTCACTTGTTGAAAATCGCGCACAGTGCGCCGCTCACTGTACCAGCGATAAGCCGTCGGTACCCAGAAATTAGTGAAACTCGTCTGAATGACGGAAAGTACCGCCGAGATCTTCAACGTCGCTGTAAAGATACCGATCTCAAAAAAAGTGCTCCACGTGCGCAGGGCGAGCCGTCCTGCTGCATTGAGTAGAGCAGCTGCTGATGCCGCCACAACAAGGGGCAATCCGAACATAAGCAGCCGCCTCAGCAATGCTTGATCGTAGTGAAAGGCACGCCAGTCGAGCAGATGGCGATAGTGAACGATTAAGTAGACGTCAGCAGCGATCTGTCCGATGGCTGCCGAGTATACAACGGCAAGAAAGTCGCGTCGCACAGCAAGCACGAAGACAAGTGTCGAAGCCAGAACAACAAGTTTGATGACAATGGCAAACAGCGAGTAAGCAAATGCTTGCTCTTGCATCCGCACAGACAATAGAATGAAACGCTCAATGACCATGAAAATGAGCATCAGCGCCATAAGCATAACCGCAGCGCGATAACCCGCACGTCCGAACAGCCAGCGCGATACAAGGTCGGCGCGCAACGTGAGCAGAGCGGCAAGAAGAACGGTCGAGACAAGCGGAATAAGGAGCGCATTCTGAAACAGACAGCGCCGATCCTGCGTTTCATGAAATTCCCGTGTATACGCCTGATCAATGCCGAGATAAAGAAAAGTCACGAACAGCGTCTGAACGAGTGTGAACATGCCGGCTTTACCGTATTCCTGCGGGGCAACGAAATGGGTAGTGACGGGGATGGTCACAAATGCAATCAATGCGCCGCCGATCGGCCCGAGAGAAAAACCAACCAATTTTTTTACGAAATCGTTCATGTGTGCAGCGTCCTTTCAAAGAGGCGGATCAGCCGATCATTTTGTACGGCAGCATTAAAGTCAGCGGCGACCGTCGCCTGCGCGTTGGCTGAAAGAGACGGCCACTGCCGGGTGTGGGTGATCGCGTACTCAACCGCGTCGGCAAGTGCGGCCGCATCACGTTCGTCAACCAGATAGCCGTTAAGTCCATGCTGAATCAGTTCGGGAATGCCGCTGTGGCGTGTGGCAATGACGACTTTGCCGGCTGCCATCGCTTCCATCAGCTGCACCGGAATACCTTCCATATCGCCGTCAGCGGCCGTCACACTCGGAGCAAGCACGATTTGCGCGCGTGCAACCATGGCCGACCATTCAGCCTGGCTCCGCCAGCCGCATAGTTCAATGACCGTTTGAAGTCCGCTGCGGCTGATCTGTGCGCGCAGTTTACGCGCCAGCGGACCGTCACCGGCAACCACATAATGCACGTTGCAATGACGCTCCTGCAACAGCCGCATCGCCTCAATGGCATATGCCAGTCCTTTTTTTTCAACAAACCGCGCCGCTGAAGCGATAATCACCGTCTTTTTAGACTGGGGCACGCAGCCTTGAAACAGGTTTACATCAATGCCCATATGATGCACAATCGTTCGATCAGCCGCCGCACCGAGTGTCAGGCAGCGCTGCCGCCAATAGTCGCTGATCGGCAGCAGTATGGCCTCAGACTGAAACAAGTCGCGATAGACGGCCTGCCCGTTCTTCCGCACGTAACGCAGCATGTCGTAGCCGTGGAAAACAACAAAGAGACGGCCCCGCAGCATACCCGCATCCTGACAGTAGCGGGCCAACAGACCGTTGGGTCCAAAGTGAGCCAGAATCACTTCGCGATCAGTCAGATTCACTGCGCGCAGCACGCGCAACATAAGCAATACATTTGGCTGGCGCACAATCCGCCGCCAGCCGATACGCAGCAGCGTGCGCCCTCCGCGATGGGCGCTCACAGACAAAAGAGCAATCACATATTGCACGAGCTTAGCCAGCTTGCCGCCTCTGGTTAAGCGACCATAATAAACAGTCCGCTGCCGCAACTGATATTGCAAAACATCGCCGTGCACTTTCTGCTCGTTAGCAGACGTTTTCGCTAAAATTTTGACGTCGTGCCCCCGGTCGATCAGTCCGGTGATCTGGCTGAGAATGAACGTCTGCGACAGCTTGGGAAACTCACCGACAACGACTAAAATCTTCATTATATTCCTCTATTCGTTCGCTTTCGCACTGAACGCGCGCCGACACGCGCAGGCGCAATCTGTGCCGCAAAACAATTCACCAAAGAAGACGAGCATTCAGCAGTTGAACGCCGGTGCAGAGTGGGGCCGGCCAATCGCATGGTATTCAACACCGGCCTCTGCCATCTGCCGCAACGTGTAGCAATTTCGGCCGTCAAACACGAGCGGATGCTGCATCAACCGCACAAAGGTTTCCGGATCAACTTTTTTTATGTCCGGCCAATCAGTCAGAATCACGGCGCCTTCCGCATCCTGCAGTGCCTCACCAAGCTCGGCAGTGAACAGAGCTTCCCTGCCAAGCAACCGGCGAGCCATGCCGGCTGCAATCGGATCGTAGCACGTCAGCCGCGCGCCGTAGCGAATCAGTTCAGGCACAATCGTCAGTGCCGGTGATTCCCTCATATCATCCGTATTCGGTTTAAAAGCAAGTCCGAGGACGGCAATCTTTTTGCCTTGCACTGTACCCAGACGCTGCACAAGTTTGCTGATCAGCAGCCGCCGCTGCTGATTATTGACTTCAATGACCGACTTAAGCAGATTGAAATCGTGGTGATGGTTGCCCGCGAGCTGTACGAGCGCCTTTGTATCTTTTGGGAAACATGAACCGCCGTAGCCGATGCCGGCCTTTAAAAAATCAGGCCCGATCCTGTGATCAAGCCCCATGCCATGCGCCACTTCCTCCACATCGGCACCAAGCTTATCACAGAGATTGGCAATTTCATTGATAAAGCTAATTTTTGTGGCAAGAAAAGCATTGGAGGCATATTTGATCATTTCGCTGCTTTGAATGTCCGTGCAGACGATCGGCAAGCCAAACGGTCGATTAATCGCGGTCAAGACGCAGGCAGTCTCCTCATCGTCTGTACCGATGATGATACGATCCCCATGGAATGTGTCACGGACGGCCGACCCTTCACGCAGAAATTCCGGATTCGACGCCATGCGTATCCGCATGCCGGACGGCAGCTCTTCACTGATCAGTCTCTCGATCTTACGGTTTGTACCGACAGGGACCGTGCTTTTAATGACGACAATAAGCGGCTGATGGATATGCGCGGCAAGCTGTCGTACCGCTTGCTTGACATAGTCAAGATTGGCAGAACCGTCCGGGCGCTCAGGTGTGCCAACAGCAATATATATAGCCTCTGCATCATTCATGCCTACCGCATATTGTGTCGTGAATGACAAGCGCCCCGCGGACAGATTGTGCTGCAGCATCGGTTCCAATCCGGGTTCGTAGATCGTTGCCTTTCCCTGATTAAGCATTGCCACTTTTTGTTCGTCTATATCAATACATGTCACGGCATGCCCGATTTCAGCAAGCGCGACACCCGTAACAAGACCCACATACCCCGTGCCAATGACTGCGATTTTCATGCCATCCTCTCCCTGTCCGTTCATATGATCTTGTCCTCGTCTTTGTCTCTCACCTGATTGGGTATATGCTTACATACCGCCGGTGATGTCGCCGATTAGAGAAACTTGGTGAAATCAAGCCCTTGGACGACGACTGCGCCTTAGTTTATCTTAGACTTAGTCCCGCTGAAATCTTTAAACGTTCTTAAACGTCTCAGAAAAACTTGGATCTTCCAAATCCTTGGATAAGGGCAGAACTTTAGCTTTTTCTTAGACCTAGTCCCGCCGAGATTTTTATATTTTCTTAGCGTGACGTATCAATAAAGCGCCGGGATGATCCGTCTTAAGCAATCTGCTTGTATTGTAAATGAACAATGTTAAAGAACAGTTAATACCTGTTAAGAATTTCATAAAGTTTACTATGATTCTTTCAGCTTTTAAGACATGGCGCTGCGGCTGATCGCCTGCCGCCGGCGCACCGCACGCCCCTCAAACAGGCTGCAACCTGCCTCTCCCCCCATTTGCTTCTTTTACATGGCGCCGTCGCGCGCCTGTTCGTGTCCATCGAGACTTTCGCCGCTTTCATATCGTATGCCAATTGCCAGTCAGAAAAAATGCCCTAATCCAAGTCTTTTGGACGAAGGCAGCGTGTTAGTTTTTCCTATACTTCATTTCACTGATCCTTTTATTCTTTCTGAACGCATAAGAAAACCGACCGCACGGTTAGGCGATCGGTTTTTTGCGGTGACTCTATATCAGTGGTGTCATTCAGCGATATTTCAAATTAATAAACTTCGTATTGACATAATCGTCCATTCCTTGATGTCCGTTTTCACGTCCGAATCCGGAATGCTTAACGCCGCCGAACGGCGCCTGTGTATACGCGACAGTCGGGCTGTTCACCGCAACCATGCCATACTGCAGGCGGCGCGACACCTTGGCAATGCGTTCAAGGTTAGCCGTATAGAAATAGCTGGCCAGACCGTAGAGCGTATCATTTGCCATATCAATGGCTTCATCCGTTTCTTTAAAAGTAATCAGCGGCAGAACCGGTCCGAACGTCTCTTCATAAAAAATCCGCATCTGTTTCGTCACGCCGGAGAGTACCGTCGGCGCATAAAAGAAGCCTTGATCATAAGCACCGCCGCGCAGACGCGCACCGCCCGTGAGCACTGCTGCCCCTTTTGCCTTCGCATCAGCAAGCTGTCCGTCAATCTTGGCAATCGCGTCTTCGCGGATGAGCGGACCCGCGTCCATACCCGGTTCCAGCCCATTGCCAACTTTCACCTTTTTTACCGCAGCAACAAGCTTTTCGGTAAAGTCATCCACAATCGATTCATGGACAAAAATGCGGTTCGGCGATGTACACACTTGTCCGTTATTGCGAAATTTTGCTCCGACAAGGTCAGACACGGCCACATCAAGGGCTGCATCGGCAAACACAATGAACGGTGCATGCCCGCCGAGTTCAAGCGACACCTTTTTGAGTGTATCGGCCGATTGGGAAAATAACAGCTTGCCGACGGCCGTCGAACCGGTAAAAGCAATCTTACGCACCACATTGCTGGCGCTCAGCACACTGCCAATAGCCGGCGCATCGCCGGGAACAAGATTGACGACGCCGGCAGGAAGTCCCGCTTCGGCGAACAATTCGACAAGCGCAAGCGCTGAGAGCGGCGTCTCCGGGGACGGCTTCAGCACCACCGTATTGCCGGCAGCAATGGCCGGCGACAGCTTGCGCGTGATCATGGAAGACGGGAAATTCCACGGCGTAATGGCCGCGACGACACCGATCGGTTCTTTTTGAACAAGAAACAGCTGGCCGTCCGGTCCCGGAACCGTCTCGCCGTACAGACGGCGCAACTCCTCCGCATACCAGCGGACCGACTGTGCCCCGGCAAGCACTTCCCCCTTTGCCTGAGCAAGCGGCTTGCCTTGCTCGATCGTCATAATCGTCGCCAGCCGGTCAGCGTCGTCTTCGACAAGATCGGCCATTTTTCTCATAATAGCCGCACGCTGCTCAGCATCAAAAGCCGACCAGACCGGAAAAGCAGCGGCAGCAGCGGCAATAGCTCGCTCGGCATCCTCCGCCCCGCCGCGGGCCACGCGAGCAATCACTTCGCCGGTTGCCGGATTCATAATCGCATCTGTTGCTCCGCCGGCAGCATCAACCCACTCCCCGCCGATATACAGCTGCTTTGGAACGGATTGAATGACTTCTTCATTGACCGTCACTAGTCTGTCTCCCCTCATCCGACATCACAACGTCGGCTGCATAATTTCTTCAAATGAGCGATTAAGAATATCCATCGCCTCGTCAATCTCCTGCTCAGACACTGTCAGCGGCGGAATAAAACGAATGACATTCTTATCAACACCGCAGTTCAACAGCAGCAGTCCATGCGTCAACGCGACTTCCCGTAATTTAGCTACGAGCGCTCCGTCCGGCTTGCCGTCCTGAGTTTGGCACTCGATGCCAACCATCAGACCCAGTCCGCGAATATCGGCAATCGCCGGAAAGCGTTCGGCAAGTTTGGCCAGCCGGTCTTTGAAATATTGGCCGACTTGACCCACATGTTCGAGCACACCGCCTTCCAGAATATCAAGCACCGCGAGTCCGGCAGCACACGCTACCGGATTGCCGCCAAAAGTGCCGCCGTGCGCCCCGGGGGTCCACTGATCCATGATTTCATTCTTGCCGACAACAGCGCTGAGCGGGAACCCGTTGGCAATCCCTTTTGCCAGACACATAATGTCCGGTTTCGTGTCAAAGTGCTGCCAAGCGAACAGGCGGCCGGTTCTGCCGATGCCCGACTGAATCTCATCAAAAATAAGCATGATGCCATGCTTTGTGCACAATTCACGCACCGACTCAATGAAACGCTTCGGCGGCACGATGTATCCGCCCTCACCCTGCTGCGGTTCCATGATGATCGCCGCCACTTTTTCCGGCGCAATCAAATAATGAAAAATCTCTTCAATGGATTGCAGGCAGCGGTCGGTCTCCTGCTCTTCGCTTAAGCCGCTGCGAAAAGCATACGGATATTCGGCATAATAAACGCTCGGCATTAACCCCTCATATTCGCGCCGATACATCGAGCTGGAAGCGGTCACTGTCATCGCCCCTGCTGTGCGTCCGTGAAAGCTGCGTTTGAACGAAATAATGCCCGGCCGTTTCGTCGCCCATTTAGCCAACTTCAGCGCACCCTCCACCGCCTCCGCACCGCTATTTGAAAAATAAATTTTATAGTCATTGTCAAGGCTTGCGCTCAATCGCTCAGCCAGTTCCACATACGACGGATAGAACACCACATTGTGGCCGCCATGCACAAGCTGTTCCATCTGCGCTTTGGCTTTCTCAAGCACGTGCGGATGATTGTGACCCACGTTGACAACGCCGACGCCGCTGGCAAAATCGAGATACCGTTTCCCCTCGGTATCCCAAATGTAAGTGCCTTGCCCTTTAACAATTTCCAGCTTCGTCGCGCGCTGCGTAACAACCGGCGGCATCACTTGGCACGCACGCTCATACAAATTTTGAAAACCCATCGTTTCTCCCCTTTTCCGTTTTCTTACCCTATTTATATTAAATCAATTTAAGTCATTTCCAAACCTAAATATACAGATTTAATCTTTTCCAATTCCTGTTTATCAATTTTAGTTGATTCATAGACGACTTGTCCCATATCCATCACATATAATCGCTTGACGATTTCAAGAGCGGCTACGGCATTCTGTTCAACGAGCAAGATCGTCGTTCCGTGACTTGCGATGCTCTTGATTGTTTCAAATACTTTACTCACAACAAGCGGGGCAAGACCCATCGACGGCTCATCAAGCAAAATAAGATCGGGAGCGGCGATAAGCGCACGAGCAATGGCCAGCATCTGCTGTTCGCCGCCGCTTAGCGTTCCGCCGAGCTGCTCAAGCCGGCTGCTGAGTTCAGGAAACAGGTCAAGCACCCGTTCCAGCTGCTTTTTTATATCGATGGCTTTTCCGGCATTATCAAGGGACAGTTTCAAGTTTTCAAGCACAGTCATCTTGGCAAAAATTTGCCTTCCCTGCGGCACATGGGCGATGCCCATCCGCAATTCTTTATACGGTGCGATGTTCTGAATCGCTTTCCCACGATAGGTGATTGATCCGTTTCTTGTTTTAATTAAGCCGGAAATTGTTTTAAGCAACGTTGTTTTGCCGACACCATTCGCTCCAAGCACCCCGACAATTTCTCCTTGGTCCACATGCATGTTGAGCTGATGAAGAACAAGAATGTCGCCATACCCACTCTCAAGTGCTTTAATTTCAAGCATCTTCGGCACCTCCAAGGTACGCTTTAATCACGGCTTCATTTTTTGACACATCTTGAGGCGTGCCCTTGGCAATGCAGCGTCCGTGGTCAAGCACAAGAATTTGATCGGAAAGTGACAAGACCATTTTCACATTGTGCTCGACAAGAATGACGGAAATGCCCTCGTTGCGAATGGTCATAATCAGTTGGCTGATCGCCGCTGTCTCGTGCGGACTCAAGCCGGCGCACGGTTCATCCAGCAACAGGACTTTCGGATGCGGCATGAGGGAGCGAGCGATTTCAACTCGGCGTCGCTCCTGCACGGACAAAGATGAGATCGCATCGTCGGCACGATTGGCAAGCCCCGTCAGTCTCAGTAGACTGAACGCCCGTTCTTTCAGCTCTTTCTCTTTCTTTCGGTACGATCTTGTACGCAGCAGAATGGACAGTGGATTTTTTGTTGCCTGAATATGGCCGCCAATCAATACATTTTCCAGCACTGTCAACTGCTCAAGCAAACGCACCGTCTGAAAGCTGCGCGATAAGCCAAGCCGCGTCATCTGCCACGGCCGCCCCGCAGCTACGTGTTGACCATTGACTGTCATCTGTCCGCTTGTCGGCCGCTGCAAGCCTGACATAACATTCAAGAAGGTGGACTTTCCGGCACCGTTCGGCCCCATAATGCCAAGAATCTCATTCTCTCTCACATCCATGTCAACCGCTTGAAGCGCCCAGAGACCGCCAAACTTTACAGCGATGTTTTGTACACGCATCACAGATTCGGTCATGGCTGTTTTCTCCCTTCCGATTGTTCAAGCGGCGCATCGTCTGCTTTTCGTTTGACTGCAAACATCCGCTGCCATCGCTGTTTAACAAATGGATAGATTCCCTGGGGCAGGATAACGATCATCGTCACAAGCAGCAAGCCATAAATGATAAGACGTGCCTCATCAAAATTGCGCAACCATTCATTGAAGAAGGTAAGAATCGCAGTGCCGAGGATCGGTCCGATGATCGTGCCCATGCCGCCAAGAATAACGGTTGTCATGAGTGAAATGGATTGATTCAAATCAAACGTATCGGGACTGATGAACGTCATGTACCCGGCAAACAATGCCCCGGCATAACCGGCAAGAGCACCGCTGATCGTAAAAGCGAGCAGTTTGTAACGATACACGTGAATACCGGCAACATAAGCGGTAATTTCGTCCTGCTTCAGACAATCCCATGCCCGGCCGACCGGGGAATTCACGAGCAGATAAATGAAAAGAATGACAATAAATAGGGAAGCAAGGGCAAAGCCAAGAAAGTAGTTTCCGTACGTGAGCGGCAGCGAAAACAGTGTCGGTGTCTGCACTCCGCGTATGCCGTTCGGGCCGCCGGTGACACTCGTCCAGTTATTGAGCACACCGTTGACGATCACGCCAAAACCCATCGTTGCGATACCGAGAAAGTGTCCTTTCAGTTTTGTTGTCGGCAGACCAAGGAGCAACCCGGCAACGGCTGAAAGCAATACCGACAACACAAGTGACGGCCAAAAAGGAACATGCAAGCTAACGTTGAATACCCCAACCGTATAGGCACCGACGCCGTAAAATCCCGCATGACCAAGCGAAATTTGACCCGTATATCCGACAAGAATATTCACGCTCATGGCAAGGATGGCAGTAATGGCCGCTAACGTTAACACTCTGAGCAAATAGAGATTCTGAATATAGAGACTCAGGTAGACGAGCAGCGCACAGCCGAGAACGATGAGCACCGTCCGACATTGACCCAACTTCCTCATACTTTCTCCCCCTGCACTTTTGAGAGAATGCCTTCCGGTCGGAAAACAAGCACGAGAAACAGAATCGAAAAGACGATGGCATCTTGGAAAGCGGTCGAAATATAGCCTGCCGCAAAACTTTCAATCAGCCCGACTATAAAGCCGCCGGCGATGGCACCAACGACGTTGCCCATGCCGCCGAGCACAACGACAACAAACGCTTTAAGTGTCAGTGATGTGCCCATCGTCGGAAATACATTGTAGATTGGCGCAACCAGCGCACCGGCAATTCCGGTCAAACCGACACCGACAATAAAAGTGATCATTGAGACGCGCGCCGTCGGAACACCGTACAGCATCGCCGTGTCAGGATCAAGCGAAGCCGCTCGAACTGAACGGCCAAACTTAGAATGTTCAAGAAACGCATAAGTAAGCAGACAAAGCAGCAGGCTGACGACAATAATCAGCATACGCTGTTCCGACAGATAGACGTTGAATACATGAATCGAGCGATTGACAAATGGGCTTGCAACGACTTTCGGATCTGGCGAAAAGATAAATTGAGAGATATTAACCAGAAAAATAGAAACACCCATGGAACTCAGCATCATATTGAGCGGATGGCTCTTTCGCAGCGGGTAAAAGGCAAGCAAGTGCACCATTAAACCAACTGCTCCCGCAATGACAAAGGCTAAGATGATGGTGAAGACGTATCCAAGATGCATTTGCGTGACAAAATACGCACCAAAAGCACCGATCATGGCAAATTCACCTTGCGCAAAATTTGAAAGATTCATAACGCCATAGATCAACGTCAATCCTAAAGCAATCAGTGCATAAAGGGCGCCGTTTGCCAGCCCGTTAACCACTATTTGCGTAAACATGCTCATGACCTCCTCCTTCGTTTCCTGTTTAAAATCGTCGTTTCTTCCCTGCCGTTCCCCTGTGTAATACGCGTCGCCGTGCCTTCTAAAAAGCTGCCTGTCGCATCACCCAACTGGCTGCTTAGGCGGGCGACAACTACTAGACACGGTGACGGCATTATACCGCGCACGAAAAAAGAGGGGCTTCGCCGCCTGTAAAGCCGGAAACGAAGCCTTAATCATTTCAGCTCTGTTTGCACTGCTCAGTGACGGTGCAATCAATGCCTTTTTTACACCATTCTTTGCTTTTTAAGTCAAAGGCAGCGGCTACTGACAGTCACTCATCGCACGGCTCAGGCACGATTTGTTTTTTCGCAAGTCGCCATTTACCGCCCGGCAATCGATCTGGTATGCCAGGTCGCTGCTTTACAGATGACTCCTGCCGCAGGAACAGCCGGGAAGCGCCAAGGTGCGGGGCTTATGCGCCGGCAATGGCCGCAAATGGATGACTTTAGATGCCCTGCACTCTACCGGATAACTTTTACAGCTTCTAATTTGTTCGACGCGGCGCGGCATCCGCGACTGGTGAAGGTGGAGCACTGTCCCAGAGGCTTTGACACCGGCCTTTTTAATACGTTAAATAAGTCTATCGATTTTCAGCGGGAACAAGTATAAGAGAAGCTAAGGCTCTGCCTTCATCCAAAGGACTTGGCAGAGCCAAGTTTTTCTAATTAATCGTGATAAATACCTAATTGCTTACCATTTTTGATTTCACTGATCCAGACTTTCGCTTTTGCCTGGCCGGTTTTGTCGAAGGTGATGTTGCCCATAACGGTGTGCTTATTCTTGAAACTGCCCAGCTTCTTAATGACCTTGCTCGACTCGGTGCTCTTCGCTTCTTTCACTGCGTCAAGATACAAGTTGACCGCATCATAGGTGGCTGCTGAATAGTAGCTGTCCGGAATGCTGCCGTACTTCGCTTTGAAGTCTTTCACAAATTTCTTTGTCAGCGCATCTTTAGCAGCCGGAACAAAGTAATCTGTGTGAATGAGTCCCTCAACCGCCGAACCGGCAAGTGCGACCGGTTGGCTGCCCATGAATCCGCCAAAGCTGTACAGTTGTTGGTCCATGCCGAGCGACTTAGCTTGTTTGGCAATCAGCGAACCTTCAGCGACGAGCCCTGCGATAACGATACCGTCCGGATTCTGCGCTTTAATTTTTGTCAACTGATCGCTGAAATCCTTTTGACCGACATTGTAATATTCAACATCAGTAACCGTCCGGCCATCTTTGGCAAAAAGCTTTGAAAAAGTTGTGGCAATACCTCTGCCATAATCTGTGTTTTCAGCAATAATGGCCGCCCGCTTCGTCGGTTGTTTTTTAATAATGTAGTTAACCATTTCAGTAATTTGCATCGTATTATTGGCGACGTTTCGGAACGCATTTTTATAACCTTGCTGCATGACGTTGTCAGCAACGCCTACAGGCACTAGGCTTGGGATGTTGCTTTTTGATGTGATGCCAATATCCGTAATTGTATCGGAACTCTTTAGTGTGCCGATCCAAGCATCGATGTTGTCTTCACTGACAAGCTGTTGTGTAATCTTTACTGTTTCACTTGGGTTAGCCTGATCATCTTCTGCCAGTAATTTGACCTTTCTGCCCAGTACCCCGCCTGCTTTATTGGCTTGATCAACCGCCAGCTGGGCGCCTTGCTGCATCAGTTTACCGTACAATGCTCCGCCACCTGATAATTGGGTGACAAGACCAATTTTAATCGGCCCTTTTGAACTGTTTTTGGCTGAATCTTGATTAACACCCTTAGGTGCCGCGCATCCGGCTAAAACAAGCGTGAGCATTAAAAGCAGACTGACTGTCACGGTAACAACTTTTTTAGAAACCTTCATGAATCATGTGCCCCCTGTTTATTTTTTCGACGTAATGGTACAACTGGTCTGACCGGTATGTCCATAAATTACAAAAAATAAAACTCTTCCCTACCTTGCTCAATCATCAGCTGATAACATTAATATAATTAAAATTTTTGCTTTTTTCTATCAAATTGAAAGAAATTCTGACATTGTTTTTTTAGTCATTTCTGTCTTTTTAAATGCCCAGCGGTCAGTCTCTAAGATTCTCAATTTATTCGACAATCGACGGGCGTTAAGGGCAGCATATCGCAGCGGATGGCTGCGCAAAATGGCTTTGTCGCCTTCAAGAAACACAGCAGACGGCCAAGATAACGGAAGTCGCTACGATGCACGGGGGTGTCCTTTTCACTGATACACGTTTACCGGCTTTTGCTTGAAGAAGACTTGGCAGTGACGGGCCCCCTAATGCAGCAGTGCTCCAAGCGCGGGCGACAAACCGAATGGCAAGCAGCAATTCGCACTTAAATCAGCTGCTTTTCTTTCAGCAGGCTGATCTCTGAGCGAATCAAGTCGATGTGTGCTTTGATGCGTTCCTGCGCGCGCGCTGTATCTCGTTCTTCGACCGCATGTACGATCTGCCAGTGCTGGCGCTGCGCCTCCTCAATGTCCGCCGGGATCATGTGCGTAATATCAAACAGCGCCTTGTCAGTCATTTCGTAAAATGAGTTGATTAATAAATAAAAAATCTCGTTGCCCGTCAGTTTGGCAAGCTGCAGATGAAACTGGGCATCATAATGCACGAAACCAGCTACACGGATCGGACGGGTATCCATCACTCGGCATGCGGAGGCTAGATCTTCTAAATCTGCGGCACCGGCATGAACGACTGCCTTTTTAACGGCCGAGAGTTCAAGCTCTTCTCTGACGTCGACGATGTCTTCAATCGTCGAATAGCCGGAAGCGATGACCCGTTTAAGAGCCTTTGTCAAATTATTTTTTGTCGGCTTTGTAATGTAGATGCCCTTGCCAACCCTCACATCTACAAGCCCTTTCTCGCCCAGCACTTTCACCGCTTCCCGAATGACTGAACGGCTGACTTGATATTGCGCGGCCATCTGCCGCTCTGACGGTAATTTTTCATTGGGAAGCAGCAATTTTTCTTTAATTCTATGGTCAATATCTTCAATGATTTTTGAACAAAGCAACCGCTCGCTCATCGTTCATTTCCCTTTCATCTATCCGCCCGCGGATCTTTTAGCTTAGTATACCTGTTTTAAACAAATTGGCAATGCACATTTTAAAGACAATTCATTTTTTTCAGATATACAATTCAAAACCACTCCTTTATAATAAGTGGGCAGAAGATCCGAGTGGGGCAAGAACGCAGCCGCTGCCCGACTGCGGTGAGAAAAGTAAGTCTCATTGCATAGACATGATCTAAGACGTTCATCCGGCTGCCTCCACAAGGCGCGAATGTTTAACATCTTCCTACTCTATCCATCTTGTAAAAAAGGAGTCAGACAATGAATCCATCCGATCACAACTTCCACCTACGAAAAAAAGAGCGGGCCTGTACGGACCAAGATCGAATTAATCACTTCTTGAAGAATGCAAAGGTCGGCTTTCTCGGCCTTGTCGACGCCGCTTCGCCTTACGTCGTTCCTGTCAACTTCGTCTGGTCAGATGGAAAGGTGTTTTTTCATGGAGCGGAAGACGGACGAAAAGCTGATATTCTCCGCCAGCATCCGGTCGTCTGTTTCACCGTCGCTGAGGAATACGCCATCCTCGTCGACGCTGTCCCTGCACACACAACGACAGCTTACTTCAGTGTCATGCTGTTCGGCACAGTCGACGAGCTGGAAAACCCCGAGGAAAAAACAACCGCCATGCAGCAATTGCTCGATAAATATGCAGCCGGCCGGCATGAGCATGCGCTGGCTGCGCAGCACATTGAACGCTATCGTTCAGCGCTCGGCAGTCCGACCGGCGTCTTTGCACTGAACGTCCGGCAACTCACGGCCAAAGAACATCCGGTCGATCCGGAACGTGTTTACCGCCCCTCTGAAAGCGAATGAGCAATCATGAGCGGTGGGAATTACTTATCGCACCGGGATTGGCGACATAGTTAAGCGGCTCGCTGTTGATATAGCGGCGAATGTTGTCGATCGTGACAAGCGCAACACGGCGCACGCTTTCCTTTGTCGTACCGCCGATGTGGGGTGTCACAATCAAGTGATCCAGCGCCGGCGGCGGAGCTTCCGGCGGTTCATGCTCCAGTACGTCAAGCGCCGCTCCACCGATTCGCCGGTCACGCAGCGCCGCAAACAGAGCGTGTTCGTCGATCAGCGCACCGCGTGAAATATTGATGAGAAAAGCAGTCGGTTTCATTTTTCCAAGAGCGGCAGCGCCGATGAGATGATAATTGTCCGGACGGGATGCCGTGCTGATGACAATGTAGTCAGAGCGGACAAGCAGCTCATCAAGCGTCGCAAAATGCACGTCAAGTCTTTCTGCCGCTTCGGTGTCGCGGTGTTTGCCGTACGCCAGACTGTTCATTGAAAAACCGCGGGCCAACCGGGCGACAGCAGTGCCGATTGTGCCGAAACCAATGATGCCAAGCGTTTTGCCTTGCAACTCGAAACCGGTCCCATGCATCCATTCGCCCTGCTTCGTCGACTGATCCATCTGGGGTATCTGCCGTGAAAGGGCGATCATCAACCCCACAGCCAGTTCAGCGACAGCGGGCGCATTGGCACCCGGCGCGTTGCTGACAACAATGCCTTTTGAACTTGCATAATTAAGGTCGACATTATCGAGGCCTGTTCCCATTTTTAAAATGTATTTTAGGCGCGGAGCCGCGTCGATCACCTCGCGGTCTGCTGCGGCAATCGCTGTAATATAAATGTCCGCATCGCCGATATGGCGAATCAAGTTGGCCTTCGTCGCATCACGATACATTAAGCATGTGACTTCGGCACCGCATTGCTGTAACTTTTCAACGATGAGTTCGTAAAAAGGGTAATACGATTTGCCGACACAGAAAAGAACTTTCACTAGTTTCGCCTTCTTTCCGTTGCGTGCGACGACGCTTAGCCGTCGTTCTTTTTATTTTAGCAGTTTCGCTTCTTTTGATAAAATACGGACTCTTTTATTTACACAGTGATAATGAAAAACACGCTGACGGGAAGGAAAAAAACGTAAGGCATGTTAAAATGGTGATAAAGCGACGTGTTCCATGGCAGGAATTGTCCCGACTCACAAGAGCCAAAGCGATATGAAGAGACACTGAACGGAGACAGCCGTCTCCGGCACTCGATCAAAATTAGCAAAACTTGGCGAGGCCAAGTCCTTCGGGACGACGGCGGAGCCCTAGCTTTTCTTATACTTAGTCCCGCTGAAAGGTTTATACTTTTTTAACGTATTAGAAAAACTTGACGAAGCCAAGCCTTTTGGACCAAGGCAGAGCCTTAGTTTTTCTTATACTTAGTCCCACTGAAAGGTTTATACTTTTTTAACGTATAAGCAAAAACGAGCAAAGGATGCCCGTTCCCTTTTACAGAGGTGCTTCGCCTGCTTGCTTGCCGCGAACCTCCTCGAACATGCTGAAACTTGCGGAACTCACCGGACACACTTCTTGTGCATGGCGCCGCCCGCGCCTGCATGCTTGTCCATGTTTGAACATTTTTATGTTGTTAATTTGGTAAAAAAGCAGCCTTAGCGACAGGGCTATATGACATCCATTGGAGAGAGGGTCTGACTCAAAATGACCGTTACACTGACAGAAGCGCAGACAAACCAAATTGAAACGTACTATACTTACCTGCATGCGCACGGCGAAATTAGCATGCACGAAGCGCAGACGACTCAGTTCGTCAAAATGGAGCTTGAACGCCTCGGTTACCGCACTCAAACGTTCAGCGACTGTCCTGGAGTCGTTGCTGAAATTGGCAGCGGAAAACCGGTTGTGGCTGTGCGTGCAGACATGGATGCCCTTTGGCAGGAGGTCGGCGGTAAGCTGCAAGCCAATCATTCATGCGGTCACGATGCACATATGTCAATGGTGCTCGTCGTCGCTGCTATTCTTGCAACAGCGAAGCGACCTGCCGGTACAGTGCGCCTGCTTTTTCAGCCGGCAGAAGAGACAGGCAGCGGCGCGTTGGCCTTCTGTGATCGTGGAGTGGCAGCAGACATTGACTACCTGTACGGCGTCCATCTGCGTCCGATTCAAGAAACGGAGGACGGCAACGCCCGTCCTGCCATTCTGCACGGCGCGTGCCGAACAATCAAAGGAGCAGTCGACGGTGAGCAGTCACATGCCTCGCGTCCTCACCTCGGCATCAATGCGATTGAAGTGACCGCCTCATTAATCGAAACGCTCGGTCACGTTCATCTTGATCCGATGATCCCCTCAAGCATTAAAATGACGAAACTTCATGCCGGTACAGCTGATAACATTGTGCCGGGCAAAGCGACGTTCACACTCGATGCGCGTGCACAGTCAAACGCCGCCATGGAAACACTGACAGCATCGGTGCGACGCATCGCTGAATCGGTCGCCGCCGCATACCACGCTGCAATCGCACTGGATATTAACGAAGGCAGCCCGGCAGCCGCACCGGCAGAAGAAGCCGTTGCCTACATGAATGCTGCGATTACCGCTGTGCTCGGCGCTGCTCATTGCCAGCATCCGATCCACTCAAGCGGAGGCGATGATTTCAACCATTACGCTGTCCGCTATCCGGCCATCAAGTCAACGATGCTCGCACTCGGCTGTGACCTTAAGCCAGGACTGCACCACCCGCTTATGTCATTTAATCATGCGGCCATGTCCTCCGGTGCGCGAATACTGGCCGAGGCTGTGCTGCGCACGCTGGCGGGTGCAGCTGTTCATTAAATGATATTCGGTCGTTCATCAGAGAATACAATTTGTTCATTAAGCCGGATACGCGGATGCAAAGACTGCAGCACAGGACAATGCTCAGGAAGCTGAAGAAACACGTCCTGAACGCTTCCCCAGTCGCTGCGGTCTGCCTGCATGTGCAGTTGGACGTTAATTTGCGCAATCGGCTGGGGATAGACATCATCTTGTACATAATCAAAGACGACACGCAATGCACGGCCGGCAATCTGTCTTTCAGCAAGCAATTGCTCAAAAATATACGTGCTGCAGGCAGCTGCGGCTACGGCTACGAGCTGCACCGGATTATAGCCGGCATTGCCGCCAATGGGCCAGTTCCCGCTCTCATTCACAAGTTCTAAAACATCTGTCGTGCGGATAAGTTCCATACTTTCAGCCTCCTTGGGTGAACTGTCATTGACGGCATGCAGACGCACGTCCGTCTGCAATCACTGTATGCTGCCGGCGCCACGTATATGCTGCGAATAGAAGATGCACGGCCGGCTTTGTCTGGGAGTTAACGCTCATGACCGGTAGGCAATAAGCACGGGAATCATCTTTTTTGAAAAATACGTTTTCATATTGGCGGCATGGCGGCAAAAATAGTTTATAATGGCTGTGGCCGGTTAAGCCATTATTGCCTGCTTATTTGCCCTGTCTCGTCTCCTTCGCTTAAACGTTCGTGCTGTGCGTGAGAGTGGCAGCGGCATGTGCCGCCGCTTTAATTACTGTGCTGTTTGTGGTAAGCAACATGAAAGGCATAACAGGTCAAACAACCCCTACGCAACTCATTGATAAGGAGCTCACAAGAGATGTTTAAAAAATCGCTTGAATTCATCCTTTCCATCGCCGCAAAAATTAGAATCCGTGCGCTCTTCATTCCGCTTATTATCCTTGTTTTTGTAATTCCTAACCTTTTTGTCTTTTGGACGATATACCGCGGCGTCGATACGCTGTGTCGGCAACGCCTCCATGTCGGCCAGGCGTCGGTGAACGCCATTGCCTGGCCGATCATCGGCAATGTGGCTTTAATTGCACTGATTTCAATCATCCTCGTCATCGTCGCCATTTGGTTTGCCGTACAGTTCATTTTTCTCAATCCGATGAAGAACTTTAACGCCCACATGAAGGCGATTGCCGGTCGTGACCTGTCACACCGCTTAAAGCAGACGGACGCCACGAACAAGGAATTTGCCTTGCTGAAGGAAAACTTTGAAGCGATGACAGAGTCACTGCGAACCATCATTCGGACACTATCCGGCAAATCGACGAGTGTGTCTGAATCCGCTTACGAACTGACTGCAATGACAAAAGAAAATAAGTCATCCGGCACAGAAATTTCCGCAGCGCTTGCCGGTGTTGCCCGCAGTGTCGACACACAGCTGCAGAAAGTGAATGCCGCGCGCACGGAGAGTGAAGCGATCACCGGCGCGGTAGCGTCCATTACGATGCTGACCATGGCTTTAAATGCATCGACGGATCAATTGCGTGGATCGATGAGCAGCGGAGAAAGCAATGTACAGCTGACGACGCAGCGGATGGAAACGATTAAAGCAACCGTTACCACGCTTGCCGATCTTATTGAAAAATTGAGCCAGCAAACCAAGGACATTAATACAATTATTCAGGCGATCAGCGATGTCGCCGATCAAACACAAATTCTCTCTTTTAACGCGTCGATTGAAGCCGCCCGAGCCGGAGAAGAGGGGCGCGGCTTTGCCGTTGTTGCCGGGGAGATAAGTAAGCTTGCCGATCAGTCAGCCGATTCGGTGCAGCAAGTCACGCGCATTACAGCCAAAATACAAGAGGAGACGAGCCAGGTCGTCGCGTCCATGCGAACCGGTGTGGCAGAAGTCGACCAAGGCATGTCCGCTGTCTATCAGACCGACAAAGCTTTCCAGCAGATCGAAGAGTACTTCCGTTCTATTCAGCAGCAAGTTGAACAAGTGGACAGCGGCATTGATACGATTTCAAAAGCGTCGTTTAAAGCCGCGTCCTCCTATCAAGCCATTGAGCAGATGTCACATCAGACGACAGAAGATGCCAAACGTATATCTGAAGCGACAGACGAACAAACCGCTGCCGTCGACGAGGTGGCCTCAAGCGCCAATTCCCTTTCGGAGGACGCGCAAGAATTGAAAGCCGTCGCCTCTTCTTTTCAATTTTAATCTAGTATTTTGTGCTCTCCCCGTATAGTGTTGCTGCTTATTTGTCCATCATAGGAATAATGAAATGATACCGTGCGCATCGTTAAGCCATTTAGGCGGCTTTTCAGTGCGCATTGCCGTTTCTGTTTCGATCTTTTGTCGGTGAGAGTCTGTGCTGCCGTTCACACATCGGCCGCCTTGAGAGGTCATACTGACTATGAACAAACGGTTTCTCTTTTTAATGTTACCTGCAGCGTCGCTTATTGTCCTTACTGCCATTGTCCTCGGCAGTAGAATCGTTTATCCGGCAACCGTTCACCCCTCCGAAGTAGAGCCGATTTTTCTCATTCCCGGCACCCATGCTTCCAGTGACTGGTTTGACGCCTTTTCACCGCGTCTGCACGCGCTTCATGTGGGTTCAGCATCCGTGCTGAAGGTGGAAGTCAGCCATACCGGCGTATTAAGTTATGCCGGAGCGATTGACAGAACGAGCAGGCATCCGTTTATCGCCGTCGGCTTTGCCGACAATAACGAAAATGACATTGACGTAGATGCACGGTGGCTTGACCGCGTGATCCGCCAGTTGCGTCACCGTCTCCCGTTCATTCATTTTCAAGCCATCGGCCACTCGAACGGCGGACTGATTCTCACACTTTGGTTGGAGAATGACAGTCAGAAGAGTGCCGCGTCACTCACAAGAATGGTGGCCATTTCTACTCCATTTAACGGTATCGACACATCGGCAAACGGCCGTTCGGTACACTTTGCGGCGCTTTCAAAAACAACGCCATTGCTCAAACGGCTGATGCGCAACCGCGCGGCCATTCCAAAACAGCTTGCTCTGCTTAACATTGCCGGACACGCGGACAATGAACAAGGGACAGATGGTGTCGTGCCGGTTCAGAGCGTACTGGCCGCACGCCTGATTTTCAAAGGGCAGATCGCAAGCTACACTGAAAACGTCATTGAGTCCAAGGCTGCCGAACACGTCGCCATCATTCAACAAACACCTGAGCGTGTATTAAACAGTATTCAACATTTTTTGTACGTTAAGAAAGTATATAGATTTCAGCGAGACCAAGTCTAAGAAAAAGCTGATCAGTCGCCCCCAGATATTGCTCTATACGGCGAATGTTAGATAGGGTCGTTTAATTTAACTTTCTGTCATATTGAAGCATGTGTCTAACATCGTTATAATGAGTTTATTGCTTGAAAAAATGGCGAAACCGTATTTGAATGAGAGTTGATCTTTCGTTTTTCCTTGAGTTGCTTGCTGCCGGGATCTAATTACTTTCTTGTATGTTAAGAAAGTATATAGATTTCAACGGAACTAAGTATAAGAAAAGGCTAAGGCTCTGCCGTCATCCAAAGGCTTGGCACAGCCAATTTTTTTCTAAAATTGATAAAAAACTGCAAACTAATTGCCCTTCTGAAAAATTTCAAACGGCAAGGCGGATACCTAATAACTGCTGCCTCTGCACGGAGAAAGGCAACCAGCAGCAGAACAGGAGCGAAATGAATGCCAAGAACGACGGGCTCCGGCCCTAATCGAAGTGATTTGCGCAAAGAGCGAAAGAAAAAGCACTATGTTTTGAGAACCGTTTTGCTGATCCTTCTTGTTTTAGTCGTTTCCGGCACTTGCTATGGCGTCTATAAATGGCATGAGCTCAATCCGGTCAATCATTTTTCTAACTTGAAAACAATCAGTGAACCGGCGAAAAAAACGTACAAGCAGTCTTCAGGCACCTTCAATGTGCTTCTGATCGGCTCAGACGCGCGGCCGGAAGATAAGACCGGGCATACGGATTCCATGGTGCTCATCCACGCTGACCTCAAGACGCATAAATATAATTTGCTCAGCATTCCCCGGGATTCCCGTTTTTATATGGAGGGGATCGGCTACACAAAGCTGACGAGCGTACAGGCCGTCTATCAAGCAAAATATGGCACACAAGAGGGCATCATTAGGACTGTTAAAACAATTTCATCCTTTACCGGTGCGCCGATTAACTATTACGCGGAAACAAACTATTGGGGATTTCAGGATATGGTCGATGCGATTGGCGGTATCGATATGAACCTGCCATTTGACGTAAAGCTCACTCACCCATGGTACCGCCATAATTATGGGAAAATATTTAAAGCCGGATTGCACCAATCTTTGAACGGCGAGATGGTCACTGAAATTGTGCATGAGCGCTACTCACTGCCGGGAACGGATTACGGTCGGCAAAAATTGCAGGAAGCCGCCTTGATCGGTGTTGCCAAAAAAATGATGCAGCCGGCAAACGTGACTCGTTTCCCTGCTTTGGCTAAATCATTGTCCAAGTTTCTCGTTGCGACAAATTTGAGTACGGATGATATGATCAGCATTGGGCTTGGCGTCAAGAGCAACTTCCAGCCCGACAAACAATTTAATTATTTGCAAATTCAAGGGCAGGATGTCAGCATGTACGACGATGTGCTTAAAGCAAATAATGATGAAATTTTACTGCCCCGCACAGAATTGCGTCAGCTTATTGAAAAATACTTTACAAATTAATAATTGCTGCCAAAAAATGCAGCAACGGGTGAACTGACTTCCTAAAGTTGAGCGACAAAATTCAACTTTAGGGGGTTTTTATTTTGTTAATGTAAGCCATCCTTTTTAGTTCTTTTTACCTGTGATCGACTGCTGCGGGCCATACCCGTGTAAAGTCAAGCAGTTATTCGGTCACGCATAGCAGGCAAGCGGCTGACGAACAGGGTGTTTTCCCCCAAAAAATTCCTGTGAAATATTCCAGACACGAAAAAATGGCATTTTCTTCATTGGTCATGTTGAAATTTTTTAGTCTGTTATTTCGCTTGATGATTCTTTTTAATGTCGGTTCTTGCCATCATTTTTCTAAATTTCGCATATTGAACAATAAAATGGTGACCGGTATAATGTTCCTATGCGGGAATTCCCTGATGGATTTGCTGCAAATTAGCGAAGCTGATACGCCTGCAACGCTGCACTCTGAGTCATGTAGCGTCCCAGCAAAAAAGAGGAGTCTGTGCAAAAATGGCAAAGAAAGAGCGGATAGACTATAGTTCCGGCGACAAGCCGCGCAGGAGAAAGCATTGGATTCTGCGCATTGTGCTGATTGTTATCGGTGTGCTCGTTGTATCCGGCATATGCTTTGGGGCCTATAAGTGGTACCAGTGGAATCCTGAACACCGCTTCGCCCATCTGAAGACAATCGGCGGTTCGGCAAAAACAAAGGATAAAAAGGGACAGTCTGCTTATACGATGAAAGCCGGCACATTCAATGTCCTGCTTATCGGATCAGATGCGCGCCCGGGCGACAGCGCCGGTCACACCGACTCCATGGTGCTGATTCATGCTGATTTGAAAAACCATACATACAATCTGCTCAGTATTCCCCGCGATACGCGCGTGTATATGGAAGGAGAAGGTTACACGAAGCTGACGAGCGTCCAGTATGTCGCGCAATCGAAGGAAGGCACGAAACAGGGGGTAATCGAAGCCGTTAAAGCAATTTCCAGCTTGACCGGTGCGCCGATTAACTTCTATGCCGAGACGGACTACTGGGGCCTTCAGGACATGGTCGATGCGATTGGCGGGATTGACATGACCCTGCCGTTCAATGTAAAGCTGACGCACCCTTGGTATCCGAAAAACTATGGCAAAGTGTTTACAGCCGGTACGCACAGTCTGAACGGAGAAATGGTGACGGAAATTTGCCATGAGCGCTACTCGCTGCCCGGTACCGATTACGGCCGTCAGCAGCTGCAGTCAGCCGCACTCGTCGGCATTGCCCAGAAAATGATGCAACCATCAAACATTACCCGCTTTCCGGCACTTGCCGGCTCGCTGTCTAAATTTCTTGTGGCTACAAATATGACAACCGACGATATGATCAGCATTGGACTGAGCATGAAGGGCAATTTCAATCCGAGTACACAGATGAAGTACAAACAAGTTGACGGGAAAGACGTTAACATCTATGACGATGTGCTTCAGGCCAACAATGATGAAATCATTCTGCCGCAGCAACAGCTGCAAGCGACGATTGCAAAGTATTTTACCAATTAATCTAATCGGCTTTTTCGGGATTATACGATGAACTTGCATTATCGCTTCCCTGCGGCGCTGCCAGTTCATCGTTCTTTATTTGCCGGAAGACATCCTTATATTTTAGGCACGGAAGAGCAAATGACCTCTCCGCGCCTTTTTGGCTTTCTCCGTTATTTATCATTTTGTCTTCTGAATCTATCCACAACTCTTAGCCGTTGTTTTCACTAAAGATGGAAAATACATGGCCGGCCGTGAATCGGTTAAAACCGTGACTGCCGCTTGCCAGATTATGTTCTGCACCGGCGACGGCAGGCTGCCGATGGCCGGTGTTTTCACTTACCACTTGGCTTGCAACATGCCGACATATTCTTTCAGAGCAGTATAGGCAGCGGCACCTGATCCCGGTGTGAACTGATTCGGATAAATCATGAGTCGGCGGCTGACAAGATAGTCGGTCGGATATGGCAGCACGCGGATGCCGACTTTAGTAAAATCAATGACGCTGCGCGGCATATGGAAAGCTGATGTGACAAGAATCGGTCGCCTCCACCCTTGTCTCCGCAAAATTTTTGCCGTTTCAATCGCATTGGTGCGGGTGGTAATGCTGCGGCTTTCTGCATATACTTTTTGGCGTGGCACGCCAAGTGCAATCAGATCACGCCGACCGATCTTTGCTTCCCAGCCGTCATCAGGATAGACTTTGCCGCCGGATAGCAATATGGGCAGATGTGTTTTTTCGTACAGTCGATAAACTGTCAGCAGACGCGCCGAGCCATCGCTGAGCAGTTGGCCGCTCCCGCTTTCATCCTGCGTGTCAGGAGTCGCTCCCGCACCAAGCATGACAATGACGTCACCGTCCAAATGATGGGGCAAGTTATAAGTCGTCTCCAGCGGCCGGAGCAGCAAGATGCCCGTCAGCGGTATTAGAAAAATGTACAGAAGCACGCTAAGCAGCGCCGCGGCTTTCCACGCGCGCGCGCCGCGTTTCCATAACAAAACACTCAGCAGCACAAGCAGTGTAATAAAAAGGCCTGGCGGCAGCAAAAAACCGTACATAAATTTGATGACATATTCCATGCGCATCCACCTTCTAAAGCGTATTCTGTCTGCTGATCAATAGTGTTCTCAGCGAGATTTTTTAAATGTCTAATGTGTGTTGCAGCCACTATATCGGAGGGGGGCAACTAGCTATGCCCATTACTGTTACTGCCGACGGCACAGAATTCCACCTACACAACCGGCAGCTCAGCTATATTTTTGGTGTACTCAAGAACGGGCAGCTCGGACAACTGTATTATGGCAAACCACTGCGCCCCCGTGCATCCTTTGCGCACCTCGGCCAAATTGAGCGTCGAAGCAATACCGTTCAGTATTTTGATGACGACAGTGCCTTCTCCCCGGCGCTTATTCGCCATGAATATCCGATGTTTGGCTGCGGTGACTTTCGCTATCCGGCATTCGACGTCAGACTCGAGAACGGCAGTCGGATTACCAATTTCACCTTTCACGGCTATCATATAACCAAAGGAAAAGCAAAGCTGCCGGGGTTGCCGGCCACGCACGCGGCCGGCGCCGCCGAGGCGACGACACTTGACATCCTTCTTATTGATACAGCCATTCAAGCGGACTTGCATTTATACTATACCATTTTTGAACAGGCAGGAGCCATTGCACGCAGCGCCCGTTTCGTCAACCGCGGATCCTATCCGCTCGTACTGGCATCCGCCTTGAGTGCCTCAATTGATCTTCCGGATGCCGATTACGTTATGGTTCAGACTTCGGGGTCATGGGCACGTGAACGCCATTTGCATGAGCGGCCGCTCGTGCCGGGTGTCCAGAGCATTTCAAGCACGCGTTACGCCAGCAGCCCGCAGCACAATCCGCTGCTTGTTCTGCGTCGTCCGGAGACGACAGAAACATCAGGCAGTGTTTATGGATTCAGCTTGATTTACAGCGGCAACTTCCTTGCCCAGGCAGAAGTCGACGACTACCGCGTATGCCGCGTCTCAATCGGTATCAATCCGTTTGGCTTTAGCTGGCACCTCGCCCCGGGTGCCGACTTCCAAACACCCGAAGCGCTCTTTGTCTACTCAGACAAAGGTTTAACCGGCATGAGTTTTTCCTTTTATGATATTTGCCGCCATCATCTCATGTGCGGCAAATGGAGTCAGCGCGAGCGCCCTATTCTTCTGAACACATGGGAGGCGCTGCATTTTCATTACGACGACGCCAGCGTCATGGCACTGGCTGAATCAGCCAGCCGGCTCGGTATTGAGCTCTTTGTGCTGGATGACGGCTGGTTCGGCAGGCGGGACAGCGACAAATCCTCACTCGGCGACTGGTTCACCAACTTCAAAAAGTTTCCCCGCGGCATAACCAGTCTTGCCGAACGCATTCGCGCTCTGGGTCTTCGCTTCGGCCTCTGGATTGAACCTGAGATGATTTCACAAGACAGCGACCTCTATCGCGCGCACCCGGATTGGATGATCCGCACACCCGGACGCCGCGCCTCAATGGCAAGACACCAATACGTACTCGACTGTTCTCGTCAAGTCATCATCGACTACTTGTACGGGCGGATTGCCGCCTTGATTCGCGCAGCAAAGCTCGCCTATGTAAAATGGGATATGAATCGCTACATCACCGAGGCCTATTCGGCGACACTGCCCAGCGACCGGCAAGCCGAACTCGGGCACCGCTACATGCTTGGCGTCTATCAACTCTTTGATCGACTCACCCGCCACTTCCCCGATATTTTATTTGAATCGTGTGCAAGCGGCGGCGGCCGCTTTGATTTTGGCATGCTGCACTACACGCCGCAGATCTGGACGAGTGACGATACCGACGCGATTGAGCGGCTGAGCATTCA
The DNA here is from genome assembly GCA_047722915.1 of Sporolactobacillus sp. Classification (GTDB taxonomy): domain Bacteria; phylum Bacillota; class Bacilli; order Bacillales; family Sporolactobacillaceae; genus Sporolactobacillus. The sequence continues at coordinate 16,465 of JBDNZQ010000007.1, read as the reverse complement.
ATTCGGCAGTTCACTGGCTTATCCGCCTGTTGCGATGGGCGCGCACGTGTCCGCCGTCCCCAACAAACAGACCGGGCGGCTGGCACCACTGGAGACGCGGGCGGCGGTCGCTTACTTTGGCGCTTTTGGTTATGAACTCGACGTCACGGCGCTGTCCCCAGAGGATGAACTGGCCATTAAACGGCAAATTCTTTTTTATAAGGCGAACAGGCGGCTGATTCAATTCGGTGACTTTTATCGGCTGGAGAGTCCCTATGCAGCGACAGGAAACATCATCAGCTGGATGGTCGTCTCACCGGATCAAAAGGAAGCACTGGCCATGCGCGTACAAGTGTTAAACCATCCCAACCCGCCGCTTGCCCGTTTATATTTCAGAGGACTGCGCGCCGATTTCCCCTACAAATTAAGTAATTGCAGCGACATACTCTATGGCGATGAGTTAATGAATGCCGGCGTGCTGCTGAGGAAGCCGAAAAGCACATCACTCGGTCAGTCACTTGACTTTTTTTCTTGGATGATACGGCTGAAGGCTGCCGTCTCGGACTGACGGCCTCAGTTTCAATCAAAGCCGTTACCCCGAGCGCCACTTCGTTTGCGCCTCTTTTTTGCGGAACCAACCGCTGTCCCTCACTGATTTTGGCAGGCTGCCATATCGTGAAAGAGTAGATTAGAAAAACTTGGCGAGGCCAAGTCTCTTGGACGACGCCTGAGCCCTAGCTTTTCTTATACTTAGTCCCGCTGAAAGTTTTAAACTTTCTTAAACGTATTAGAAAAACTTGGCAAGGTCAAGTCCCTTGGACGACGGCGGAGCCCTAGCTTTTCTTATACTTGGTCCCGCTGAAAGCCTTAAAATTTCTTAAACGTATTAGAAAAACTTGGCGAGGCCAAGTCCCTTGGGACGACAGCAGAGCCTTAGCTTTTCTTATACTTGGTCCCGCTGAAAGCTTTAAACCTTCTTATAATGCATAGTGGTTCCGTTTGCTCGCTTGACCCATTTGCGTTTATTATCAAATAGAGCAGTGAACCAACCTGCCACTGCTTATGGAGGAGAACATCCCTGCCATTTCTTGAGCATTTCCGTGAGGCGAATGAACCGGCAGAAGCCGCATTTACACGGCTGCTGGCAAAATATGAGTCACTGCTTGTTTCCACTGTCAACCGCTATACGGCGCGCTATGCGACATATCTTCAGCATCCCCATGATCGTGAAGATTTGCTGCAAATCGCCCGCATGGCGCTTTGGGAAGCCAATCTCCGCTTTGATTTAAGCAAGGCTCCGGAGGGTATTGCGCCGATCTATGTATTCACGCGCTTTGCTCAGCAGACCGTTCGCGGCCGCATTGCCGATTATCTGAAAAAGTTGGCAGGCTGCCGAAACGGTGAGTATCTTCCTTCTACTCTACCTGAAACTCCGGCGGAAGTGACTGGGAATCCGGTCGATCACTGGGACGACGATGTGCGACGATGTATGAGTACATTGGCCCCCCGTGAACGCAGCTATGTCACTGAAGGTATTCTTCATGATCGCTCGATTGCTGATATTGCCAGGCTATACGGCGTCAGTACCCATGCTGTCCGCGCATGGCGCCGATCCGCCTTGCATAAGCTGCAGGCCTTTTTTCGCAAGGCCTGAGAACATCGATAAGCCTTGTATTCAAAGCAAAAAAGGCGCATTCATCCACCGCCCCTTATTCATGCGCTTTCTTGCATATATACGACTGAAGTTTCTGAAAAAATTAATGATAATAATTCTTTACCAAAGTGAGATCTTCGTTTTTCTGATACTTAACGGCGCTGACCATTTCGGAACTTTCTTGGCGCAAAAGTCATGCATCGGCTTTTCTACCACGCGCGCAGAAAAGCCGCGCACTTCCCTTGCCAACTGCCGTCCATGTCAGTTCACCACACAACAGTTTACCCGCAAAATGCAGATCACTGATTTTCCCAACTCGTGATTAAAATGCGCCCCGATTACTGACGTGCGCAATCCATTGTCCCCCGACACTTACGAAAAGGAGCGAGCATAGAAAATGGAACTTATTTCCTTTGAACGCGCCAGCCTCTTGCTTGGCGGTGACGACGTCGTCTTGCAGCTGATTCTGCTCTCTGGCATGCCTGTCCTTGTCACACCGCAGTGGACATGTCGGCTGCCGGTTGCTTATGTCTATCTTTGGAAGTTTTTATTAAAATAGTGCGTTAACATTCTGCCGTTCATCAGCACTATAATCAGTCCATTAAAAAGAGGGTATAAATAAAAATGCACTTTTCTGCTTGAGTCTCATCACTACATCACAATGAAAAGCTTTAAAGGGCATTGCAACCACGATTTTAAAAACATTTACAAGCCAATTGCATCGCATCTTCCCCGGAGAAATGGCAGCCAGCAGATATTCCTACTCTAACTAGAGAGTAAGACAATAAATATTAAGTGTAAAACTGCATTTAAAAATCGATGCAGATTAAAAGCATCAATATGCACCTTTGGAATGAATCAGCATGGCAATGGTTTTGATGACAATCTTAAAGTCAAACAACAGGCTTTGATCGTATATGTACTGAATATCCAGCCGAACCATTTCGGCAAAACCAAGATCGCTGCGGCCGCTCACTTGCCAAAGTCCTGTGCAGCCGGGAGTCACGAGCAAGCGCAGCTTGTCATGCTCGCTGTACTTGGCGACTTCGCGTGGAAGCGGCGGGCGCGGCCCGACAAGGCTCATCTCGCCGCGCAATACGTTATAAAGCTGAGGCAACTCGTCAATGCTCGTCCGCCGGATAAAATGTCCGATCCGCATGATGCGCGGATCATTGTGCATTTTAAACATCGCGCCTGTCGTCTCATTTTTGTCAAGTAAGTCGTCAAGCAGATGCTCAGCATCCGGCACCATCGATCGAAACTTATAAATGAAAAAAATTTTACCTTTTTTACCGATGCGTTTCTGCTTAAAAATAATAGCTGCGCGAGGATTTTCAATTTTAACTGCAATGGCAACGGCAACCAGAACGGGAGAGAGCAGGATAAGTCCGCAGAGTGCCCCAAACGCATCAAACAGCCGCTTTGAAGCAAAGTACAATGAGTGCCGGCTGACTCTTTTCCGCAGCAGTAATTCACCGCCGCCCACAACTAGAAAAGCATCAACATCCGCCTGTGATTTTGAAAGTGCCATAGCACCATTTCCTTTCTTATAATTATTTAATGCATAATGTAGTCATTAAGATGACTAGATCTTTTATAGTATAGCGCTCCGAACGATTCGATTGAAGCGGGCCTTTTTTCCTGTCTTTCCGCCGGAAAAGTTTGTGCCAAAAATCACAGTGTCATTATTCTTAAATGATACATACGCGACAGCACAGATTCGTTGTCAGAACAGGCCAAAAATTTTCTGACGCTTAATAGAAGTTGGTGGGTCCGGATAAAGCAGCTGTCCGTCAATCATTTGCGCCGCGTTATCCGCAAAAATGCTTTTTTGCACCCGGCCGAACTTGTTCTCAAGAACCGCAAACGCCTTTTTCATGTAAAACGGCCGGCGCGTGACATTGTGTGCGTCTGAAGCTATAAAATGGGTCAGATTGTTTTCAATCAATTGAAAACAAAGCTTCTGCAGTTTTTTCCCTTCGACTCCGGCAAGGCTGGCAGCTGTGATTTGTGAAAGCACACCGTTATTGACAAATTCGTAAAGCATTTCCGGATGCTGACTGAGCACATCATTGCGCTCGGGATGAACAATAATGGGTATGGTGCCGCTGACTTGTAAATCATAAAAAAGGCGGCGGGCATAATGAGGAACCTGATGGGTAGGAAATTCAACTAAGATGTATTTTCCTCTATCATTCACGGTTAAAAGTTCATTCATTTCTTTAATATCTGACATTTCTCCGAAAATTCGTACTTCTTGTCCGGGCAAAATACTTAAATCAACATCTTCCTGCTGCAGATACGCATTAAGCACCGCCACTTTCTCAAGAACCCGCGGTTTCGGGTTGTCCCATGAGCGATTGCGGTGATGCGGGGTCGCCACAATTTGCGTAATACCTTCCGAAACAGCCTGTCTCGCCATCGCCAAAGAGACACCGTCGTCCGCCGCACCGTCGTCAATTCCCGCAAGAATATGGCAATGTATATCAATCACGCCTACCATCGCCTTTCAGTCGTCATGGACAGAGTCTCATTCATTCCCGTAATAATAATAGTAGTGGCTGTCGGCCTTCGAGACCGGCTTATCATTCAGCACAACGCCGAGAATGCGCGCACCCGCTTTATCAAGCAGCGCTTTCGCTTTCACCGCCGCCTCTTTCTCAGTCGCACCGCTGCGGACAACAAGCACGACACCGTCGCAAAGATTGGCCAGAATTTGCGCATCGGCTACCGCAAGCAGCGGCGGTGTATCAAAGATCACCGCATCAAACAGCGTCAAAGCATGCTTAAGTAAGTTTTCCATCGCGGGCGAGCTGAGCAGCTCGGCCGGATTAGGAGGAACCGGCCCGCTCGTCAGCACAAACAGATGCTCCGCATCCGTTTTGCGGACGGTGTCTTCAAAGGAAGATTGCTTGGTGAGTACCGTCGTCAGCCCTTGTGTATTGCCAAGCCGGAAAGTATAATGAACCGTTGGTTTTCGCAAATCCGCATCAATCAACAGCACGCTTTTTCCTTGCTGCGCCATCACAATCGCCAGATTGGCCGCCGTCGTTGATTTGCCTTCTCCCGGCCCGGCGGACGTCAGCATGATCGTTTTCAGTTCACCGTTCACCTGCGAGAAATCAATGTTCGTGCGGATCGTGCGATACTGTTCGGCAATCGTTGATTTTGGTTTGTAGAACGAGACGAGATGGCGCATTCTGCCATTTTTATTACTTGACTTCGGCACGGTTAATCCCCCTCAGCTGCTGATGGTTGCCGGCACTTCGCGCGTTGCCGTGCGTATGTTTCTCATGATTGCCCTTGATAGCCGATATCGTACCGAGTACGGGCAAACCGAGCACTTGTTCCAAGTCATTTTCTGTTTTCAGCGTATTGTCAAGATAATCCAGAAGGAAAGCCAAACCAACAGCGATCATTAAGCCCACGACGAAAGCAACGGCGAGATTAATGAGCGGCTTCGGCTTCACCGGATTAAGACTGGCGGATACATTCGCCGGCGACAAAATACTTACGTTATCGACATTCATCACCTTCTGAACTTGCGCGCGAAAAGCGATGGCTACGTTGTTGACAATTCTTACTGACAATGCGGGATTATCCGTTTCGGCAGTCAGAGTAAACACTTGTGAATTCTGTTCCGTGCTGACCTTCAGCAGCTTGCCAAGCTGATCCGCCGTCAGCTTCAAATGCAGTTTGCCAATAACTTGATTCAAAACCGCCGGATTATCAATGATCACACTGTATGTATTAACGAGCTGCACGTTCGTCTGAACAGCGTTGGTCGAATATAGAGACGACGTATTGGCATTGGACTGGTTGACAAGAATCTGCGTGGAGGCATCATACTTCGGCGTGATAAAAAAATAAGTGAGCACCGCGCTGATGATAACGGCCAGTAGCGTTATGCACGCAATCAAGGCTAAATGTTTGCGCAACGTGCCAAAAATATCCTGAAGGCTGATCGTTTCTTCCATAATTTCCCCCGGTTTTTATGTATAAATTGTAGTAATTGGCCAGCGACTTGTTTCGCATGACGTTATTATAGCATAATCCGACTGACAAGAAATGACTTTTTTCAATTGTTCTACAAGTCTATCAACATTTATATAGTGAAATTTTTCAGCAAAAAGTTCGTTAATTCATCACTTGCCGCGGCGCCGCTGCAATAAACCGCCAAGCATCCTCGCAGCCATTCCAAAAATTTTCTGATTCATGTCCGCCCGCAGCAGGAACATGAGGGCAAAGTATACAGCGATACCGACTGCCACTTGAATCATTGTCACCGCAAAATGATTGGCAGTCGTCTCGCCGATGGACCGCACGGTAAAGAACATTGCCAGCCCGGCAAATAAATATTTCCACGACAGAGCAATAAGTCTTATGACATGCACGTCGCGATAGACATACATGAATTGGACTGCCGTGACAACAAATTCAGCAAGCAATGTGGAGAAAGCTGTACCGATCGCTTGATAGCGGCCGATGAGCACAAGGTTCGCCAAAAAATTGACGATTGCCCCTGCTGTTACAGAGACGGTGAATTCACGCATGCGGCCGGTTGGCATTAAAAACTGCATGCCGATAACATTGCTCCAAGCAATCAAAACGACGATCGGGCTGATTAGCATGATGATCAGGCCGGTCTGGTGATATTGATCCGTGAAAAACCATGCCGTAAAGTTGCGGGACACGGCCGCAATGCCGAACATAAGCGGGAAAGCAAGGTAAGAGGCAAATTCAAGCGACTGGTACAGATAAGCTCTGACCTTCTCGTGATTGCCCTGCGAAAAAATATGCGAAATACGCGGCAGCATGACGACCCCCATTGATGTCACAATTGCCAGCAGCATTTTGACAATCTTATCCGCATAATCGAAGTCCGCCACTTGATCGGCGGACGATAACTTGCCAAGCATTGTCTTATTAAGCACCGCATAGATCTGAATCGAAATTTGCGGCAGGAATAGCGTGAAAGCCGGGCGAAAGTGTTGCCGGATGTCGCTCCAGTTGATTTTAACAAAACGGACTGTCTTCGGAATGTAGAACCACATCGTGAATTGACCAATAATTTCAGACAGTGCAAGCACAAGCACATACTTCCATAAGTCACCCGGTCGATGCACAAACAAAAAAATGGCAATTAGACCGAGAATCTTTACGATCATATTCCGGACGACCGTTTTCTGAAAATCCTCCAGCCCCATGTACAGCCACGTCACATCAACCGCTGCGGAAATGATGTAAATAGACTGCAGGATAAAGATAAAATGATAGCGGTGAGCGATGGAAACAAAGCAAAGAAAGAGCAAATAGGAGACCGCAGTTGTCAGCAGCTTCAGAATGAAAATCGACCAAAACGTTCGGCTCAGCTGCTGGCGATCATCTCGCACATAGGCGACAGCGCGATTTCCGTACAGTGCAATGCCGATCGTACCGAACAAGATAAAATATTGAATGAGCGAGTTTGTGTAGCCGTTAATCCCGACCTCGGTCTTGCTGAGCGTACGGGCAATATAAGGCATCGTAATGAGCGGCACAACGAGAATGAAGACTTGATAGACGACGTTATACATATAATTTTTGGCGACATTACTCATTTGTTCGACCTGCTTCTCATCTGAATTCTTTGTCCACTGCTGCTAATGCGGCCGCAATCACTTGATGCATGTCGAAATACCGATACATTCCAAGCCGCCCGCCAAAAATGATGTTAGACTTTTCGGCGGCAAGCTGGCGGTAACGCGCGTACACTTCATTATTTTGCGAATTATTCACAGGATAATACGGCTCATCGCCCTTTTTCCAGTCTGCCGGATACTCGCGGGTAATTACCGTTCTCGGCTGTGTGCCAAATTCAAAGTGCTTGTGCTCGATGATGCGGGTAAACGGCGTGTCGGCATCGGTGTAATTGACAACCGCATTGCCCTGATAATTCTCCGTGTCAAGAATTTCTGTCTGAAAGCGCAAGCTGCGGTAGTCAAGCGTACCATATTGATAATCGAAGAATTGGTCAATCATTCCTGTAAAGATAATGCGCGGAAATGCCTTGAGATAAGTTAATTTGTCAGCGAAAAAGTCAGTATTAAGCTGGACGTCAATGCGATCACTGTCGAGCAGCTTTTCGACAATCGGCGTATAACCGCCGATTGGAATGCCCTGATATGTATCGTTGAAATAATTATTATCGTACGTAAAACGGACGGGCAGCCGCTTAATAATAAAGGCGGGCAATGCCTTGGCACTTCGGCCCCACTGCTTCTCCGTATAGCCTTTAATCAGTTTCTCATAGACGTCGGGACCAATAAGGGAAATTGCCTGTTCCTCAAGATTCTTCGGCTGAGTGATGGAAAAAGCCGCCTTCTGCTCTTCAATTTTCTGCCGGGCTGCCTCAGGCGTCACGACACCCCATAATTTGTTAAACGTATTCATATTAAATGGCAAATTGTAAATTTCGCCTTTATAATTGGCAATCGGCGTGTTCGTGTAGCGGTTAAATTCGGCAAAGCGGTTAATATAGTCCCACACCGGCCGGTTGCTCGTATGAAAGATATGCGCGCCATAGCGGTGAACATTGATGTCCGCCACACGTGCCGTATAGATATTGCCGGCAATGTGAGCACGGCGGTCAATCACTTTGACATTGTTGCCCCGTTTGGCTGCCTCATGCGCAAAAATGCTGCCGAACAGTCCGGCACCAACGACGAGGTAATCATAATCCATGTCTACCCCTCCTTAAACCTGATCTTCAATATTGATGATTTTGAGCGGCTTCACCCTTAATAGCGGATGATGGTGCAGCCAGACGTTAAACAGACGTTCTCCGAGAAAACCAATCAGCCGCTTCTGGTAATCATCATAATCTGCCAGCGAAACGTGCCGCTCCACCTCGGCCAGCAGCGGAAACAGCCATGAACAGTAAGCATCCATCAACTGGCGGCTCATGACAAACATATTATAAAGATAAAGGCCGTCATCGGCCATCACCGCATCGAAATCCGCCAGATACCGAGGTTGGCGTTCTTCAATCAACCGGCGCATCAGTTCGAGGTCCGCTCGATGGTGGTGGTGGCAGAAATGCTCCCGCACAGTCTCGCCGGGAAACTGCTCTTTCTTTGGCACAAGCACTTCATAATGGCGAAGCAGCTTAACGGCTCTCCGTCTCGTCAAAATCAGTGCAAATTTCCTCTGGCGGCGCAGATGCATGTGTACGCGCACCCAAAAATCGCCTGATGAGAAATAACGGCGGTAGTGGCAGATCCCGATAAAAGAAGAGTCGCAATTTTTCCACGCCCAGTAAATCCCGGTCAACTCACAGTACGTTGTGTTTTTTTCTGAGATGTTCTTACCGGTGTCGTCTCCCGGAATGCCGAGTGACGGCTTTCCTGCTGCTCCTACATGCAGCGGCGTATAAAGTGGATCGGCAGCTACCGGATATTTTTTGTGAAGTGCGACAATTATTTTCACGTCAGAACTGGATTGGTCCAGCATGCTTATGCCGCCCCTTCCCCTTATTTTTTCTGTGTAATTTTAGCGCTTATAAACGACTGCCAGCCGCCTCTCTAACAAGCGAAAACAGGCAGCATGCACCACGATTCATTGAAATAAATCCCGGATTATACATCGGCTAGAAGCCATAGTGCAAAGTTCAAGCTCATTGTTCCATCTCAGTAAAGCACAGACAACTATTCGACACAAGAGACGTTCTAATCTGACACCGCGAAACAATTAATAACTTTTTTGAACCCGCATCGAGTGACTGCTTAATACAGAAATCCTTGGGTAAATTTAAAGAAATCTAAAGAACTTATTATCTGCCCCATGCTTCTCTTCCGATTGACTACTCACATATGAAAAGGCAATCAAAGCCATGATGATTGCCGCCGAGGAAGCCGACGTAAAGTTTGGATTAAATAGCGGCTTAGCCATCCAGATAAGAAAATTAAATAAAATAAGCCACTTAACTGACCGCAGTGCGATATTATTCACATTAAGCATCAAATAAAACATGAGCGCTGTACTGACAATAATACATATAAAACCGACAACTCCGAATTGCATGAAAAAGGCATAGTATTCCTGCTCATATGAAAATTTATTTAGCGGTGACCGAACCATACTCCGATCATAGCTTCCAAGGCCCATACCTAGTAGGGGTCTTTTGTAAATTTCAGTTAACAATGCATGCTTTTGAGATGTCCTCGCCTCATCAGAAACCTTCGCATCATTCCCCTGAAAGCGATCATTAAGAGCGGCACTAATTCCAGTTTTTTGATGATAAGCACCGGAGCCGACTAAACTTTGCGTACTAACAGACATGTAGACACATGCCGAGAGCACCACAACTGCTCCTAAATAGCAGGAAATCAACTTGCGCCATCCTACTTTTTGCAAACAAGAAATAACAAACGCATAGGCAACCGTTGCAAAAAATTGAACAAATATAACCCGCGAATAAACAATAAGGGTAAAATAGCCGCTTAAAACCAGTACAACAAATTTTGCAAGCCATGACACTTTTTTGTCCATTAAGTAAAAGCCCAAAATAGCAAACACTAATGCATCATTAGAAGCGTTGATTCTAAATATATTTAAAGTCGGAATAACCAGGTTAACTGCTGTGGCGTTGAACAATATATTGTAAATCGAAGTGTATGCAGCAAAATTGATCAGATGGCTAATTACGAGCACTTCAATAATTATTTTCCAAATGAGTTTAGTAAACATGACAACATAAAGTAATCTTTTTGCCCTTTCAGTGTTCAGCAAACGATTTGAAAAGGAAATATAGCCGACAAGAACCGTCGCAATGAGAGATAAAAACATGGTTAGTTGCTGCACAGCAGTATGATTAAAACCATTTATAAAACCGATAAACAGCCACATTGCAAGACCAGCTATTACAAGTAAGGCTAACCAATATTTTTTTTCAAAACGAACCCTTTTTTTTATGAAAAAATACACAATAATTAAAATTAGCAAAGCAAGTACTGTGGGCCGTATTGGAATTTTAAACAAATACCCTGTAGGTAAGCAGAGCAATAAAATCAATAGGTAGCACAGCTTTTCAAATACTTTCTCAATGTTAATGATTCTCCGCCCCCTCCATGTTTTTTACCTATTGCGGCATTTTTAAAACTCTTTTCTTCAAGCATTGAGACATGCAAAGCCGAATCTCCAAGTAAACCGTTCAGCTCTACTTCTCTCTTTCGCATTCTAAACGGACGTCCAGATGTATCAATAACCGTTGAGACGACATGAATGGGCGTAAGGAAAGTATTTATGAAAGACAGTACCATTCTTTATTTTCAAACATTTTTAATATTGATTGTTAATTTTGTCGTCCTCTGTTCGATGGCTCGCTACCCGATCCAAGCGTCCTAGCAAAGACCCCTCAGCAGAAAAACAGCTGTGTTAAACACAGTCTATTTCATCGACCGCGCAGAAATTGTTCCAGCGCCGCGCGCCAATCCTCAACCTCGCTGAATCCGTTCAGCTTTAGCGCCATATGCTCAAACACCGAATTCTTCGGACGGCGCGCCGGTGTCGGAAATTCCTCCGTCGTGCACGGATTCACGGCGACATCAATACCTTTAATGTCAAAAATCGCCTTTGCGAACTCATACCACGTGCAGCACCCCGAATTGGAAATGTGGTAGGTGCCATAATAGTCCGTCTGGAAAAGCTCGATAATTTTAGCTGCTAAATCCCGTGTCCACGTCGGGCAGCCGCGCTGATCGTTGACGACTTTCAGTTGATCATGCGTCTCCGCCAGCTTCAGCATCGTCTTGACAAAATTGCCGCCATACTGCCCGTACACCCAAGACGTTCTGGCGATGAAATACCGCGAGCTGAAGTCACGAACGAATTGTTCGCCAGCGTATTTGGAACCACCATAGACGCCAAGCGGTGAGGCAGCGTCAAACTCCGTATAGGAGCCGTCCTTCTCACCGTCAAACACATAATCAGTGCTGACGTACACGAGTTTTGCTCCGGCTGCCTCGGCTGCCATCGCCACATTGCGCGTACCATAGGCATTGACGAGATACGCCGCTGCCCGCTCACTCTCCGCTTGATTAACGTTCGTGTAGGCAGCCGTATGGCAAACGACGGCCGGGTGAAGCGAAAGCATCATGCTCTGCACTTGCTGCAGATTGGTAATATCCAGTTCCCGGTGGCTTGGCGCAAACGTTTCATACCCCTGCTGCTGCAGCATGAGCGACAGTTCTGTACCAAGCTGGCCATGGCCGCCGGTCACGAGCACTTTAGTCGACATATTGCTTCGCTCCGTACTGTTTGGCGTAATACTCACGATAAGCACCCGACTTGATCTGGCGCCACCAGTCCTCGTGATCAAGATACCACTGGATCGTCGCACGAATGCCCGATTCAAAGTTATACTTGGGCTGCCAGCCAAGCTGCGTCTCAATTTTTGTTGGATCGATCGCGTAGCGACGGTCGTGCCCCAGACGATCAGTGACATGCTTAATTAGTCCGCGCGATTTACCGAGTGTATCGACGATCAATTCAACAATGTCAATATTGCGCTTCTCATTGTGCCCGCCGACATTATAGACTTCCCCGGGAACGCCGCTGCGCAGTACGAGATCAATGGCGCGGCAGTGATCTTCAACATAAAGCCAGTCGCGGATATTCTTGCCATCCCCATAGACCGGCAATTCTTTACCTTCCAGTGCATTCGTCACGACAAGCGGAATTAGTTTTTCCGGGAAATGATACGGACCGTAATTGTTCGAGCAGCGCGTAATATTGACGTTCATGCCATACGTTTCAAAGTAAGCACGCACGAGCAAATCGGCCGATGCTTTGCTTGACGAATATGGACTGTTTGGCGCAAGCGGCGTTGTTTCGCTGAAATAACCCGTCTCGCCGAGTGAACCGTACACCTCATCAGTAGAAATCTGCAAATACTTACGTACGCCCTTCGCCTTGGCAACGTCAAGCAACGTTTGTGTGCCGAGCACGTTCGTCTTGACAAACAAATCCGGCTCAGTAATGCTGCGATCCACATGTGACTCCGCCGCAAAGTTAGCGACCGTATCAATTGCAAAGCGATCAAAGACATAGTCAAGCAGCTCGCGGTTGCGGATGTCTCCGTGCACGAAATGGTAATTTGGCTGCGACTCAACATCTTTCAGGTTCTCAAGATTGCCGGCATACGTCAGCAGATCGTAGTTAACAACCGTATCGTCCGGATGCTCGGCAAGCATATGGTGAACAAAGTTGCTGCCGATGAAGCCGGCACCGCCGGTTACGAGTATACGCATCAGTTTTCCGCGCCCCATTCAAAATTTATTTCCGCATCACTCAAAAGCGGATGGTGCTTATCCTTTTCCGATAGAATTGGATCGGTGACCGGCCAGTCGATGCCGATCGCGGGATCATTCCAGAGAATGCCGCGGTCTTGCTCCGGCGCATAATAGTCATCGACTTTGTAGAACACATTCACATTCGGCGTGAGTGTGCAGAAACCGTGTGCAAACCCTTTCGGTATCAGCAATTGCCGATGGTTGGTTTCGCTCAAAATGAACCCGCCCCATTTGCCAAAGGTCGGTGAGCCTTTGCGAATGTCAACAACGACGTCAAGAATGGCCCCGGTCAGCGCCCGCAGCAATTTTGTCTGACACCTTGGGTTGAGCTGGTAGTGCAGTCCTCGGATAATTCCTGCTTCGGCAGAGAGCGACTGGTTGTCCTGAATGAACGTTGTCGTCACACCTGCTTCACCCAGTTCCTCCGCATTATAGCTTTCCATAAAATAGCCGCGGTTGTCACCAAACGCTTTCGGTTCAATCAATTTGACACCCGGCAAAAACGTATCAATGACCTTTACTTTTCCCATTTATTTTTCCCGCCTCTCGTTTAATTCCCATGTTCGATCAAATGAAGCAAATACTGACCATAGCCGTTCTTCTTAAGCGGCTGCGCGAGCTCAAACAGCTGCGCTTCATTAATGTACCCTTTGCGGTAAGCAATCTCCTCAAGGCAAGCGACTTTCAGACTCTGGCGGTTCTCCACGGTCTGAATGAACGAGGATGCTTCGAGCAGCGATTCATGTGTACCCGTGTCAAGCCAGGCAAAGCCGCGACCAAGTAGCTCAACATTGAGCTGTCCGCGCTTCAGATATGCTTCATTAACCGACGTGATCTCCAGTTCACCGCGCGCAGAGGGCTGAATACTCTTCGCAATATCAACGACTTGATTATCATAGAAATACAGACCGGTGACGGCATAGGTTGACTTCGGTACTTGCGGCTTCTCCTCGATGGAGATCACCTTCCCGCTTTTGTCGAATTCCACGACACCGAAGCGTTCCGGATCTTTGACATTGTAACCAAAGACCGTTGCCCCCTGCTCGCGGGCTGCCGCTTTTTCAAGAATATGAGTAAATTCGTGACCGTAAAAAATATTGTCGCCAAGGATGAGCGACACTTTATCATCACCGATAAAGTCTTCGCCAAGAATGAAAGCCTGCGCAAGTCCATCCGGACTTGGCTGCACTTTATATTGCAGATTAATGCCGAAGTTTGACCCATCGCCAAGCAACTCACTGAAACGCGGGGTATCTTTCGGTGTTGAAATGATCAAAATGTCACGAATACCGGCCAGCATCAGAATCGACAGCGGGTAGTAAATCATCGGTTTATCGTAAATCGGCAGTAACTGCTTAGAAATGGAGCGGGTAATCGGATACAGACGCGTTCCGCTGCCGCCCGCCAAAATAATCCCTTTCATCTAATCGTCACGTCCTTTTTAATAGAGACAGCATGCCTCGCACGTCACTTAAAAAGTGCGATAAATGTCATCCAACTAATTTTTTTATCTTTTACATGCCTAATTTGCCTTTTTAGACGTTTACATAGTTCAAACTTATAGTTGATATAACATGGTAAATTTGTGTATTTAGTATAAAAAAGACGTTCCTTTCTTAAAATGTCTTTATACCTTGTCGACGTTACATAATTTTTCATATTACTAATTGACAAATCGTGAATAAGATTATCGTGAGTTAAAAACACGCGTTTATGCCTGATGAAAATCATTCGAAATATCCAGTGATCCAAGCAGTCCAGATGAAATTCTTCATTAAATCCATTTATTTCATTCAAGAAAGTAACACGCAAGAGCGATCCAGAATTGATTGTCCGCACTTCGCTGTCAACAATCTGATCCTTCGATAAAAATAGTGAATATCGCCCCCAAAACGAACTAACCTTGACGGGAACAATCAATGTGCCATGTAGCGTGACAACATCTGGAAGAACAGCCACAACATCACCATTATCAGATACCTGAGCAATCGTCTTAAAATAGTTATCGATTAATCTCTCCGTTAATGTTGAATCCTGATCCAGCAATAGCAACCATTTTTCTCCGTCAGCAACACTACGTTCAAGGGCATCGTTATAGGCTACCGCAATCCCAGGATTGTCCGCCCGATGAATATACAAAACGCTTTTAAATTCAGCAAATCGTCTTGTCACATCATCTTTTATTTCATTCGGACTATTATCATATATTTCGAGAGCAATCTTACTTTTCGATTGTCCCGATAATTGCTGAAGAGAAACCAGTGTTTCGGATTGCTCTAAGTCACAGCAATAAAGAACCACAACAGCCCGCATAGATGATCATTCCTTCTGCATTTTCCGAATGTCATTAGTGGTTATTATTACCCTTACTTTTCTGTTCCCAGAAAAAGTACAACCATAAAAAAATACACTATGTTATTTAATGTACTGGTTTTTCTAAAATGGTACTTTTTCATAATATATGCCTTTTTCCAAAATGGCACTTTCGGAAGAAGCGTATAATTCATTAAAACATCTGTAACTACTGTTTCAGTTTCATACTTATCTATATATTTTTTTAGTTCTTGCGCCTGATTAATCGTTTGATGAATTGTCCGCATCTTTTTGCTTAAATACGAATAATTAAATCTGCTTTTTATTGTGGGTTTGTTAAGTCCAATCGAATTTTTCCCATGCTGGCGGTAAAGGATCGTTTGCTCATCTAACCATCCGACACAACCGTAGTAGGAAACAACGAGTGCGCACCACCAATCATGCATAACAAGCTGTTCACAATTGCAGTGGCCGCTTACTCGATTCACGCACTCAGCAGCAGCGTCATTCATCATCATCGTACAGCCGGTTGCATTATTTTCCATTAGATAATTTTTAGTCTGGTTATTCTCAGGATGGCTACCTTTGATATGCCACATGGACGGATAGATTCGCTGAAGAGTAGTACTGACGACTTCTAAATCCGTATGCAACAGCACCGGATTAGCTTGTACATTATCGTCCAACTGGGAATACGCATTCAAAGTATGGCTGATCTTATCTTCTTTCCAAACATCATCCTGATCACAGAAAAAGTAAAAATCATACTTTTTTGCCACCGCACAACTTAACAGAAATAAAAAACTTTTGCATGGCCCTAAATTTCCATTTTCATAGTAGAAAACTTGGTGATCAGAACTTCGGGAAAATTCTTGAATAATTTCAGCGGTACGGTCGGTCGATCCGTCATCACGAATATATAAATCCCATGCTATATCTTGCTGCGCAAGCAAGGAATTGAGCTGCTCCCTCAGAAAAGCTTCTCCATTATAGGTGGACATCAATATTGCGGCTTTTTTCACCAGTCAAACCTTCTATCTGCCATCACGCTGCACAAACACTTCCTATTAACCGATTTCAGCACTTGCATCATACCTTAACAAAACATATCCGTCAATATATGTTCTTGCAAAGACCAGGGCTTACGCATTTAAAAATTAGAAAATTCTTCCTAAAAACGGTACACTAT
>JBDNZQ010000006.1:0-111856 GCA_047722915.1 Sporolactobacillus sp. | reverse complement strand
AATTCTTGATCAGAAAATGTAGTGTCTTCTGCAATCATGTAACAATTTAGTTAAATTGTTACATGATTGGTCATACTTACATAATTTATCATGGCCTGTTGAATTTGGATGAAATAAAAACATGAATGCTTTACCCACGAACAAAACCTACTATACGAGGATGAATGATTATGGCTAACGCATTTTTTGCTAACAAAGATCAATTAATGGTCATTCGATTCACGACACCAAACCGAAAGAGCTGGACGTGCGTCAAAAGGCTGCCATTTTATCGCGAAAAAAAGCGCTATAAGAAGGGAGATACCCTCATCTGCCTTGGTCAGTGCTATATTGTTATTGAAGATCACGGTACGGTCCGCGCCATTCCATTCAGCGAACACTTTAACCGTTACTGCCCACTGAGCGTCACATTTGAATCAACCGCGCAGACAGTCCCCCGCTTTAACAAGCAGCGCCTTTAAAGTCATGGCTGACTTTCCCAGTATTAGATTAACCAACTCGCGTGCGTCCGATAATTTGCCAGTCACCGTACATGCCAGCGCCATCTCGCTAAATATTCACTGCCAGATCATTTTGTTTGCTGCACTTCTTCAGTACCGAAGTGTGGTATTTTCGCTTGCAGTAAACCGTCCTGTACGCTGTTTCGGTAGCGTCACCCTGCCCCATTTTTACGGGAATATTTTGTGCAAAGGGGCACGATTTAGTGCAGGACTCCGATGCTGCCACCCGGTGTTGCACTTGATTTGGCAATTCAAACCTATAAAAAAGACCCAGAAATTAATCTGGGGTGGGACAGCAGCCTTTCGAAATGGCGGTGAACAAAGGATGGATCAACGCTATTTCGAATGGTTTCTGCAGGGCCTTTCGGTGCAATTAACCCATAAAAGTTTGCACAATCAGGAACACATTGAGACTGACAACAATACCAGTGACGATCCATGCAGCTGCTGTTGTCGCTCTGCGATTGACAAGCCCGCCCATGATCTTTGGATTGCTCGTAAATATGACAAGCGGAATAATAGCCAGTGCGATGCCGAACGAAAGAATGACTTGGCTGATAACGAGCGCTGCCGTTGCATCGGCTCCTGAAACAATAACGGCAAGCGGAGGTATCATGGAGCAGATACGGCGCAGAAAAACGGGAATACGCTTATGGATAAAACCTTGCATCATGATGTCGCCGGCAAGTGTGCCGACAGACGAACTTGAGAGTCCTGCCGAAAGCAGGCCAATGGCAAACAGCATGGAAGCAGCGGGAGCCACATAAGTACCGAATGCCTTAAAAGCGACATTCAAATCGCTGATAACCATATGCCCGTGAAAAGCAGAGGCAGCGACGGCAAGCATAATGACATTAATGACACCGGCGATCAGCATGGCAATCAGAATATCGACAAACTCAAAATGAAAAATTCGCTTTTTTTCCTCTTGGTTGCCGCCGATTACCCGACGACACGTCAGACCGGAGTGCATGTAAATCGCATGAGGCATGACAGTCGCTCCCAAAATTCCCGCTGCCAGCATCACACTGTCTGTTCCCTGAAAATGTGGAACAAATCCGGACATGAAAGGCACGAACGACGGTGCAGCAAAGGCAATTTCAAAAGCGAAGGCGATGACTACCACAAATACCATCAAAGCAATGACCATTTCCAAGGAACGGAATCCTTTGACTTGAAATGTGAGAATCAGCATGGCACATAGAGCGGTCAGTATTGCAGCCGGAATCATCGGCACACCGAAAACGAGGTGAAAGCCAAGCGCCGCCCCAATAAATTCTGCGAGATCCGTCGCCATGACCATGACCTCACCTTGAATCCAGTAAAAGATCGCGACGCCCGGCTTCCAATGATCACGGAGCACCTCAGGCAAGCTGCATTCTGTCGCAATACCAAGCTTCGCCGACAGCGTCTGAATCAAAATAGCCATTAAATTTGAAATAGCTGCGACCCATAGCAGCAAATAGCCATACTGAGAACCGGCTTGAATATTTGTCGCATAGTTTCCCGGATCGATATAAGCAACAGCCGCGATAAAAGCGGGCCCGATAAAGGGCAACGCTTGTTTCCAGCCCGTTTTCTTGCCAATGGCACCACGAAACGACTCCGTCTGTTCTCGCCGCTTTGATTTCTTCCGCAAGAGGATTGGAAACATCGCACTTTCATTTCCGGGTTCCGCCTCAACGCTGCTCTGCAATTTCATTTAACCAGCCCCCTTTTCATTGTTGTTTAAAGAATAAATGTTTCTCAAAGGAAACTCTTTCTGTCTTAAATTTACACCACCCTCTAAAAGATTGCAAGACATGACAACAGCCATTTATTCATGTAAACGGTTCATATTTCAAAAAAATTCCCGGTAAATACTGGACTATCCAGCCGGTTCATTCGGTTTTTCTCAGCACAGAGGCTTAGAAGGACTCAGTAAACATAGTGCTTCATCCTTCTTCTTTCTGCCTGGAGAGACACCGCACATCGCCTCAAACAGACAAGGCTCTTCGCGACTGCCACTTGCTCGCCGCCGCGGCTACCGTGCGGCTATTCATTGTTACACTAATCGGAGGCCGCTGCTCGGCGCGTGTTTAATACATTATAAGAAAGAAAAGTGAATGAGGTGACCAATTGCCAAGCCGATGAGCGCAGCAGCAAGTCCGCCTGCAAAAGTGGTGAAAAAGTAGAGCAGACAAACAGTATAGCGCTTTCGCCGCAGCAGTTCGAACGATTCGAGCGTCATCGTAGAAAATGTTGTATAAGTTCCGATAAAGCCGGTGCCGGCGAGCAGCATGGCCCACGCAGGGACATTGAGTGAGCTGAGCAATCCGAGGACAAATGCACCGGACAGATTAAGCGTCGCCGTTGCCAGCGGCAGACGGCCACGCCACCACCAATTGACGACTTTCGTCAAATAGATACGGGCAAAAACACCGGCAAGTGCGCCGGCAGCGACAAGCAGACTGTTAAGCAGCATGCCGTTTCCCTCCTTTGCGCCGCTTCAGAAGAAAGAGACTGAAACGCGTCCCAAGCAAACAGGCGGCAAGCCCGCCAAAAGCACTCAGCAACACATACAGAGCAGCCAAACAGTAAGCACCGCGTTGGAACAACTGCACGGATTCAAGTGAAAAAGTCGAAAATGTCGTAAACGAACCGACAAAACCAGTACCGATGGCTGAGGCGAGTCGTGCGGGAAACTTTGGAATCCAGATCAGGAAGCGAGAAACAACCGCAAGCATAAAACAGCCGCTCCAGTTAATCAGCAAAGTGGCCTGTGGAAAGTGAGGATTCGCAAGCCACCATTCAAGAACATAACGCAAAAGTGCGCCAAGAATACCAAATATGGCAAATGCTAAATTATACACAGTTTCCCCTTTCTGCCAGCCGCGCCGACTGTCGATGATAGCAATGATCGACACGACGGTTGGTCTGAAAATTCACTGCAAACACAAAATGTCTGATCATTACACCGGATGACCAAGCCGTTCAACTCAGGCATGGACCTGCCGACAGCTTCAGCAAATTATTGCACAAACGGTCGTTCCGCGGCACATCCGCTGCCGGCAAGCAGCAGACGCGAACCAAACTGTCATCTTGCACAGGTGTCCAAACGAACAAAGGTTATTTGCTGCGCCGCTTTTACCGGTATCCCCGATCCACAGCAGACGGCGTCGCCCTGCATCTTTACCTGAAAAAAAGCAAAAACGCCCGTCACTCTTTTTGCCGCGCGGTTCAAAGAGAGTGACAGACGTCATCAGCTGCACATGCAGCAGTCAAAGGCGAACGTCATCGCCTATTCTGTTTTTAAAATGCAACAATCAAATCTTATCATGCGACAATTGCAGAATCAATAGAGATTTTGTTGGCTTATTTCCCGGGGAATGCCGTCAAGAAACGGACCAGCGGCGAACGCTGTCTCAGCCTGACGAATCCACGCTCATTCTTTTCTTTCCTTGTTCACTGGCGTGCGCACTATGCCCGGTTTCCTTCGGTCTGTCAACAAGCCAATCGGCGAAACTGCGAGCAGGATCAGTCCGGCAATCAGAAAATTAAAATCAAAAGCATCAGCAAAGCGGTTGTTTTTCAAGGACTCGACGGACGAGAGCGTCCGCCGTGCCTCGACAGCCTGAGCGCTAAGTGCGACGCCCTGTGCCAGACGGGCAGCGCCGCCGCTCACCTGCGAACCGGCTTCACCAAGCTGTGCGGCAGCAGTTCTCAATCGCTGCGTGCCGCTCGCTGCGGCGGCGCTGCCGGATTGTAAAGCATCGGCGCCGGCGCTCAGTTGCTGCACGCCGTCCGGCAAAGCGCTGAGTGCTTGAGCCAGACGGGTGCTGCCTTGCTGCAAGGCGGGCAGTGCACCGCTGCTCGCGTTCAACTGTGCCGCCCCGCGCGCCAGCTGATCGGTACCCGATTGGAGATCGGCAAAGGCTGTATCGTTGGCCGCCAGACTGGACACACCGACCGCCAATTGATTGGCGGCATGTTTAAAAGCACCGCTATCGGCAAACTGACCGGCCACGGCTGTACTGGCCGCCGATAGCTGTGCCGCACTGGCTGTCAGCTGCGCGCCGGATGAAACAACCGGATTCTCGGACAGCGCCGCAGCAAATGACGCTGTATCGTGAACCGATGGGTCGGCGGCAGCCCGGTACAGTGCAACAAGGTTCCCAAACGCGGCTACCCGCTGAGCATCGTCCACCTGTGCAGCCGGTGCATCTGACTGAAGTGCCGCCTGTGCCGCGCCGAGTTGTGCTTCGTAGTCGCCCAGCAGTGCCGGAGCGTCGGGGTCATCGGCAATCATCGTATAGAGCAGAGCGTTAACCATCGACGTATAGCTGCCGGCCATGGCAACCAATTGTCCGGCACCGCCCGCAACCTTATTCACACCGTCATAGACTGTGCTGCCCCCCGCCATACCGACTGAGAACTGTTTGAGCAATTGCTGTGCCCCGGCATTCAATGCAGTTGCCCCGCTCCTCAATGACGGCAGAGCGCTGTCGGCAGCGGCGGCAAGCTTGCCGGCCGAATCACTAAGTTGTCCGGTCCCCGCCATCAGCGCCGAAAGTCCCGAAGAGGAAGCCTCAGCAAACTTTCCGGCACCCGCAGAGGCAGCCGCAGCTGAGCTGCCGAGCTGCCGCATGCCCGTGCTGAGCGCCGCACTGCCGTCTGCCAACCGACCTGCCCCGCCATTGAGCTGATCAAGCCCGTGCGCCAATTGATCTTGACCGCGCGCTACTTTCGCCGCACCTTCTGAGAGTGCACTGGACCCATCATAGACTTTGCGTGTCGTTCCGGTACCCGGCCGCGGCACATGATCTGTCTGTTTCAGTACACGTGTCATATCATGCGTCATTTGTTTCTGCAGTGTCTGCTGCTCGCCGCTGTCGCTAGCCGCAAGCAAACGGCGAATATCACGCTCAGCCACTGTTTTGACGGCCGGTGACAATGCCGCCTGTTGAATGCGCGCTGTGCCTTCGGTCTGCACAGCCGTCTTTGCATCCTCAAGCGAGCGATCAAGAATACTGACAAGCAGGGCAATGGCAAGACACGTGCCGACATACCGTGCTGCATTCACGACACCCGAAGCGACGCCGCTCTTCTCCGGCGGCAAATACTTGATGGCCGTAATGATGGCTAATGTATCGAGTCCAAACCCAGCACCGTAGACAATCAAATCAGTCACCATGGCACTTGCCGGAGAAGCGACACGCAAGTGCGCCATCATGAGCAAACCGATACCCATCAGCACAATGCCGGCAAAGATAAGCGGCCGCGCACCCGTGTGTTCCATAATCCGGCTGCCGAGCGGCATAGCGACGACGACGCATAGCGAGATGGTCATAATGACATAGGCGGCTCGCAGCGGCGTCCAACCGACAAGATTCTGCAAAAAATAGCTCATCATCATTGATGTGGCAATAATGCCGAAGCCGGCAGTCAGATAGCTGAGGGCCGAAGCGGTAAACGTCCATTCGCGAAACAGATGAAACTCGACCATGGGTGCGCGCACGTGCTGTTCGACGGCGACAAACAGGGCCGTACTGACGGCGGCCCCAGCATACATGATAATGATCAGCGGCGACTGCCAACCGTAATCATTACCTTTAAGCAAGGCGAACGTCAGCAGGAACAACGCCGCCGACAGCAGCAGCATGCCAAGTCCGTCGATACGTTTAGATATCGTTTCATCGAAAGACTCCCCCGTGCAGCACAGAATTAACACGAACGCAATCGCCGCAAACGGCACATTGACAAAAAACACACTCTGCCAGTGGTAAACGGCAAGCAGCATGCCTCCGAGCGGCGGGCCGCTCGCCGCCGCCAGAGCGGTAATTGCGCCCATGAGGCTTGAGGCGATGCTCATTCGCTCTTTGCCAAGCAAATTAATACTCATTGGAATCGCGATCGACATCAGAATGGCTCCGCCAAGCGCTTGAATACCGCGCATAACAATCAGCATCAGCAGTGTGTGTGACGCGCCGCAGAGCGCGGAACTGCCGCCAAAGAGAATAATGCCGATGAGCATCACCTTTTTGCGACCGAACTGGTCGGCAAGCTTAGACGTCGTGATAATCGTGACCGACAACACCAGGACATAGATCGTGCTGATCCAGCTCGTGTCATTCACACTCGCATGAAAATAGTCAGTGATAGCCGGCAACGCAATGTTAATAATTGTCGCGTCAAGCGTCCCCATGAACATGGCGATGGCCAGCCCGATAAAACCGCCGATCACTCTGCCTCTATTCATTCTGCACCTCCATATAACAAATGTGATTTCTCATTCATATTAATGCCTATTGTCATTAAAGTAAATATGAATTTATATTCACATTGACAGATAAAAAGCTTTTTTTTACAATAGTTATATTTAGAGAGTGCTGAAGGGAGGGCAAGCATGGCGGATAAAACGATTCGCGTGCCGCAGCAGAAGCGATCTATTGAAAAGAAAAAGAAAATTCTTGACGCCGCAGTTGTCGTTTTTGACAAAAAAGGTTATCTCGAGGCGACGACTGCCGACATCGCGGCGGAGGCCAACATTTCCGTCGGCACAGTCTATGCTTATTTCAGGGACAAAAAAGATATTCTGCTCACGAACATGGCTGATTTCAGTGTCAGCTTGCTGCAGGACATCGAATACGAGCTCTCGGAGCTACCGGTTGACGCCGATTTTTTCACCACTGCAAAGCGCATCATTGAGATAACGATCGCCGCTCATCAGACGCGTTGGTCGGGCCGTCACCACACCGACATTCTCTCATTGCGATACATTGATCCGGATATTGCCGCCTATTTCATTGGCGTTCAAAAGAAAATCGGACAGATGATTCGTGCGGCCCTCAGTCAGCGCGGCTGGACGCTCCGACACCCGCATGAGCAAATATACTTGATGTTCCAGATAATTGACGACTTGTCTGAAACGCTGACCTTTCGCCGGCGCGACGACCTTGATCGCACGGTTCTGATCGATGAGGCGGCAGCAGTCATAGTCGCCATGATCGTCTCCCAATCAAAGCACGGCGCCACGTCAGATTGACGCAGCGCCGTTTTTCATTCCATCTGTTCTTGTTCCAACGCTCCGCGCAGCACAGCAAGCCGTGCGCGGTAATCGGCAAAGCCGATGTCGAGGCAGAGACGCTCCGCAGTATCCATCTCCGCGCCCCACTTCTGCTTAATATGCTCAAGATGATTAAGGAGGGCCTGCTTACGCACAATTTCTTCCTCGATTAGCTCGCGCAACCGCTCCGATGAGAACTGGGCGCCAAAATATAGCCGCACAAGAAAGTCTGAGCGCACAGCTTCCGGACGGACATCCGAATCAAGATAGTTCTGAAAGTGTGCAACACCTGCAGCCGTAATTGAATACACATACTTATTAGGCCTGCCATCCTGCACGACTGTCTGCTTCGTCAC
The DNA here is from genome assembly GCA_047722915.1 of Sporolactobacillus sp. Taxonomy (GTDB): domain Bacteria; phylum Bacillota; class Bacilli; order Bacillales; family Sporolactobacillaceae; genus Sporolactobacillus. The sequence continues at coordinate 103,955 of JBDNZQ010000006.1, read as the reverse complement.
TTTTCCGTCCTTTTCCAACTTGTGCAGTACCGGGTAGACACTGCCATATGAGCCTTCAAAAAAATGGGAAAAGATAGTCTTAATCCGTTCAACAATTTCATAGCCGGTATATTCCCGCTCCTTCAGCAGGCCGAGAATGACGTCTTCATTTTTCAATTGCCGCAAATTCCTCCTTTAATCCTCCACCGCCTCCGTCACACGGCGGCCCTGTTCCGCACGCCGCCCCTTGAACACAAGCCCAATCAAACAAGTCCCCAGCGCAACCGGAAGCATCGTGCCGTACAGTGAGGTGAAGGCATGGGTAAGCCGCTGCTTGACATCAGTGTGAATACGTTTTCTTATCGCTGCCGCCTGCCGGTTTATCCGGGCAACCGCGTGACGGACGCTGGCATCAGTCTTCCGGAGCACAGCGTCACGGATGGACGCCGGTATATGAGCCAACTGCGGGCTGCGCTTCATCCGCTGTTCTGCCGCCACTGTCAGTGTCCGCTCCTTATCAGCCGAAATAACCGGTGCTGCATCTGTCTCACTTTTTTCTGACCGGATGGCTTGAATGATCTCGGTATTTATTTTCTGGCGTTCACTTGGCGTCATCGACAGTGCGGCCGTCTCACGGACAACATCCGCGGCTGAAGCTGCCTTGGCTGCCGACAAATTGGCCGTCAATGCCGAAATAAAAATAGCGACGGCAAGCAGCAGTCCGATCTGGCGGAATACACCGGTCACACTCTGTGAATCGGTCAGCAACTCACCTTTGAAATCCGCTGCCGCGATGATCATCAGCGGCGCAACAAGCAATCCAAAGCCGATGCCCGTCAGTAAGCCGGTAGCAATGAATTGCCCGTACCCCTTTGCCACATCTAAATGATAATACGAAAAATAGGCGAGCGCCAGCGCAATAAAACCGCCGAACACGAGCGGCCGGGCACCGATTCGACTCCTAAGAACGCCCGCAAAAGGCGCTACAAAGAAAATGGATAACGAGATCGGCGCAACAAGCAGCGCCGCCGACAGTTCACTCTCCCCCTGTACTTTTGTCAAAAAGGTCGGCAGAATGACGAGTACACCGACAAGCAGAAACTCGCTGCACGTAATAGCCAGTGAAGAGGCGCAGAACTGCCGGTATTTGAATAACTTCAGGCGAATCATTGGCGCGGCGGCGCGGCTCTCCCAATAGATGAACAGAGCGAGCGACACCGCACTGATAATAAATAAACTGAGGGTAGCCGAAGAACTCCAGCCCCATGCCTGCCCTTTAACCAGCGAGAGCGTCAGCGAATAAAGGCAGACAATACTGAGTGCAATACCGCCGACATCGATGCGTGCCTTGATCCGCGGTTCCGCGCGAAACTGCAGCAACAGCGCAGACAGCAATACACCGACAATGACAATGGGAAGGTTAATATAGAAGACAGCGCGCCAATCAAAGAACTGAGCAATAATTCCGCCGATGTTCGGTCCGAGTGCCGCAGCAAGCCCCTGTGTAATGCCGAGTGCGGCAATTGCCCGCGCGCGGCGTTCGACAGACACGTGCGAAATGCCAATCGTCATGCTTGCCGGGAAAACGATGGCCGCACCGAAACTCTGCACGACACGAGCGGTAACGAGCATCGCCGGACTGACTGCGGCGCCGCAAGCTGCAGAACCCAGACCGAACAGTAACAGGCCGGCGACGTATACCTTGTTCCTCCCCAACATATCGGCCAGCCGGCCGAGCGGAATTGTAAAGATGGCAAAAATAATCGTGTACCCGTTGATCGCCCACGACAAATCTTCAAGTGAGCAGCGCAGACCCGCCTGAATCGCCGGCAGCACGATATTCATGATTGTCGCATCCAGCGTGCAGATGAAAATGCCAAGACACATCGTCGCTACAATAAATCCATCCTTTTTTTGCATGATCTTCCCACTCCATATCGTTATTATATATAAATTATATATATATATATATAATAACTATACATTAAATGATGTCAATCTATCTTTTTATAATTAGAACTGCTTCGGTTGTTTTATTAATACAGCGCCTGTCAACGAATATTTTGCAGCATCCCGCTTTTCAACCGCATTTGAAAAAAATTTGTCAATTCTTCTGACTTTCCGCTAGATGAACTAGAACTTTTTAATTATAATAATGTCTGTAAGAAAAAATAGTAAGAAAAACCAGGAAAAAAGCGCCCAGTTCTTTAAGGCAATCGCGCTTCGGCTTCGCTAGCCGCGGGCGTATCGCGAGCCTCTTCAGACAAGTGAGAATCTGCAAGGTCTCGCTCGGCATGCTGGTTCCGCGAGCGCCCTCACACCTACGCTTTTGTTTTTAATCGCTTGAATTTTGCAAAACCTATATACTTTCTTTACTTGCTAGAAAAGCTTGGCTCTGCCAAGTCCTTTAGACGAAGGCCAAGCTTTGGCTTTTTCTTAGACTTGGTCCCGCTGAAATCTATATATTTTCTTAACGTATAATAAAAAAACCAAGCAAAGAACGCTTGGCTTTTTAGAGCATGGTGCTGCGTCTCCACTAGCCGCATGCTTTCGGGCAGGTTATATCTGCCACTTGCCCGCTGTTCCCAATGAACGCCGTTGCATCTTTTCCTTGCATTGCTTTTTTCGTATGGATGGTTGTTGACTCTGCTTTCTTGATCGAGGAAAGCGGGCTGCTCTTTAAAGTGACCCTATCGCAGTGACTTGCATGATGGCAATGGTCATCATGTTGCCATGCCCCTGTTTGCCTTGTAATGTATACAACGCTTATTATGTGAAAAAATGACTCTTTTCTTGGCGCACATCACTGTTTATCCCTTTGAATGAAACGACGAAGGAGTGCCAGATAGATTGCGGCTATTTCAACTCAAATACGGCAACAGGATGGATTTTTCCAAGTGGAGCCACCTGCTCTATCGCTATATGTGGCTGTTTTTACCGGTTATTATTTTTGCCGAGACTGCAGTTTTTATCTGCTGGTCACTCATGAGATCGTTTCCATACGGCGTTACAGCACGGACATATGTTGTCTGCTATATCATTCGCCCGACCGTTGTAAATATTACGATTCTTACCGTTGCTTATGGACCGCTCACTTTATTTGTCAAAAAAGGCTGGCAGGCAGCTCAAGCTTACCTCGTTATCACCATTTCATTGGCCATTTGCATGAATATCTTATATGTTCACGCCGCTGTCTATACGATTTATGCGATTATTGGCTTGCCTGTCGTCGTCGCCCTGCTGTTTATCGACATTAAACCGCTGATCTATGCGATGGTCTCGAGCCTGTCCGCACTTTTCTTTTTTTGTCTGCGAATCGCTCCTTCTTTTCCCGGCGTCCGGGTGCTCTCGCTGCCGGAGATGGTCGGCCTTTTCGCCGGCTTGTGCTCACTGTTCACGGTGTGCCTGATTATTCTCGCGCTCTTCCATAATCTCGTACAGCAGGTGGTGCTCAAAAGCCAGCAGGCCAGTGAAGACTCACTGACAAAAGTGCTGAACCACGCCTCTTTTCAGAAATACATTACTGAGTGTACCGAACTTTATCAGACAAACCATACTGCTTTTACACTCGTCATCTGCGATCTTGATAACTTCAAAGCGATCAATGACACCTTCGGCCACATCGTCGGTGACCGCGTGCTGCTGTGCTTCTCAGATACACTGCGCACTTGCCTGCGAAATGAAGACAGCGTCTTTCGCTACGGCGGCGAGGAATTCACGCTGCTGATTGCCGGAAATTCAGCCATGGCTGAGCAGATTGTCAAAAACATCCGCCATGCGTTTCAAGTGCGTCTGCACAAGCTAACGAGCATGCGCGTCACCTTCTGCGCCGGCATTTGCGAATACAACCCGGCCTATTTCCTCACAATCGAACGCTTTTTCAATGCCGCTGACCAAGTGCTTTACGAAGCAAAGCACACCGCCGGAAAAAATACAGTGACCACGTGGCGTGCCGAAGCGCTGCTCGTTTAAAAGCAGCCGCCAGAACTCGCTACATCATGTTTGTGTTTCACGCAGAAAGCGTTGGCTGCGCCAAGTCACCAAAGGCATCGTACTTTAACTGCTTTTCCCGCCAAAACATTGTACGTCAGATTAATGAGCCTGTCCGCCGATCAGCTTTGCCGATCGTGTGAATGATTTGTATTTTACATAAATTTTACACAGATCGCTTATTTCATCAAATATCCCGCTGATAAAATAAGGAAGAAAAAATAGCGCTGATCCCATGCGGGACGCGCGCCGCACGTTCTTCTTCCGGGATGGTGAAATATATGAAGTATACAAAAGCAGAAAAAAGCTGGATTATGTATGATCTGGCTCACTCCTCTTACTCTGTCATTGTTCTTGCTGCTATCTTTCCGATCTACTTTGCACAAGTCGCCCGCGCAAACGGAGCGCCGGGCGACGTCTGGTGGGGATTTGCCACTTCGGCGGCCTCATTGATTGTCGCGCTGTCCGCTCCCATACTTGGAGCTGTCGGTGACTTTCGCGGCTGGAAAAAACGACTGTGGCTGTGCTTTCTCGTCTTCGGCGCACTGTTCACGGCGGCGATGGCCTTTACCGACAATCCGATGTTGATGCTGATCGGTTACGTGCTTTCATTCATCGGATATGAAGGGTCCAATTTGTTCTACGACAGCTTTCTCACAGACGTGACAAGCGCCGGACGCATGCACCGCGTATCGGCAGCCGGATTTGCCGTCGGCTATATCGGCGGCTGCACGCCTGCCTTTCTGATCGCCATCGCACTGCTCACACTCGGCCCGGCCGTCGGCATCAGCAGTGTGCTCGCTGTCAAACTCTCGCTGATTATTGCCTGCTTCTGGTGGCTGGCCTTTAGCTACCCGCTGCTGCGCCATGTGCACCAGCAGCATTTTATCGAAAAAAGGCCAGAAACGCGTCTCATTCGTCAGACATTCGCCAACATCGCCCATACCGTGCACGACTTTATCCGGGACAAGCGCCTGCTGTTTTTCATACTCGCTTACTTTTTCTACATCGATGGCGTAAACACAGTCATCTCGATGGCAACGTCATACGGCAGTACACTTGGCCTCAGCAGCAGCATGATGATGCTCGCCCTCCTGATGATTCAAGTGCTTGCCTTTCCGTTTGCCCTGCTTTACGGCCATCTTGCCGATCGGGTCGGCGTGCTGCGCATGCTTCAGGCGGGCGTGCTCATCTACACGCTGATCTGTCTGCTCGGTTTCTATATGGGATTCTCGCTTGAGGGGCAGCACGACGCTTATCAAAAGCAGTACTTCCAAGTCGTTGACAACGCGGCAAGCGGGCTTGACGCGAAAATGCTCGTGCAAATCAAGACAAGTACGGCTTCCGCGCTTGCACAGACCGACCGCAGGCAGGCCGTTGACCGCCAGCTCGACAGTTTGGCAGAAAGACGAAGTGCCGATGTGAAAGCAGGGTTGACGAAAGTAAAGCAAGCCGCCGATCCTTTCCTGTCTGACCACAGCAAATCGGCCAGCTACGCATCGGCCATTGCGCTCTCGACCGTCTTATTCTGGCTCATTGCTCTGCTCGTCAGCACAAGCCAAGGGGGCGTGCAGGCACTGAGCCGTTCGTATTTCGCGCAAATTATTCCAAACACCCGTTCCAATGAATTCTTTGGCTTTTATGATATTTTCGGTAAATTCGCATCCATTATGGGCCCGTTCTTCTACGCGTTCTTTGCGTCGTTGACGGGGCGCTCCTCAGTCGGCATTCTGAGCCTTATTCTGATTTTTGCTGCCGGCTTTGGTCTGCTGCTGCGCAGCCAGACGCACTCGAGCGGAACGCTGAGTATCGCGGGAATGGTTGGAAAATAACACGGAGTTGCGCCATAATAAAGGTAACACGCATGGAAATGGGGAATGTGTGATGGCATTGATGACGACAACTTTTATTTCTGACACGCTCGACTTACAGACGGCGGTCAACATTCTGATGCCCGACCGCATCACTCCGGATGAGGAACCGGCAACGCTGTATTTGCTCCACGGCCTCTCCGGCGACTACTCAAGCTGGATGCTGCGGACCTCTCTGTACCGCTACGCCGATGGGCGGCCATTCATTATCATTATGCCGAGCGTTGACCGGAGTTTCTACACCGACATGGCCGTCGGCAACCGTTACTGGACATACTTGACCAAAGAGTTGCCTGATAAGTTGCACCAGTGGCTGCCTTTGACAGGAAAGCGCAGCCGGCAATTTGTCGCCGGACTGTCGATGGGCGGCTATGGCGCATTGAAATGGGGATTGAACGCGCCTGAGCAGTTTGGCGGCATTGTTTCGATGTCCGGCGCCGTCGATCTCGAAGCTGCGCTGGCACGCTCACCTGAGTTCCTGCCGGCCTTCAGTGCCATATTCGGACACCCTGATACATTCAAGGGCTCCGCCAACGACCTTTACCACCTCGCGCAAAAAGCGTCTTCGGACGGTGGAGCGTTGCCTGAGATTCTGCAGTTCTGCGGGAAGGCAGACTTTCTTTATGAAGATAATCTACGCTTTAAAGCGGCCCTTGACGATTCGCGGTTGCCGCACCGCTTCTTTGACAAGCCGGACACCGGACATGAATGGGCTTACTGGGATGAATGTGTCCAATACACACTTAGCTGGATCGAACAGCGGCTCAAGGTCGCAAAGTAAAAGCGTTGCCTGAACGAAGATGACGCTCTATACTGAATACTGTTCAGTTTGTGATCGGATGCGGCCTGACAGGGCGGCGTCCTTAACGTTAAAAGAGGTGGGGCTTCATATGAATAAAACGATTCAACAACTCACGGGCCACCGAACGATCCGCCGTTTCACTGATCAAAAGCTCTCATCTGAGCAAGTCGACGCCCTCATTGCCGCTGCACAGCATGCGCCGACAAGCAATTTTTTTCAGCAATACTCGATCATTGACGTCACAGATCCTGTCAAGCAGAAAAGGCTCGCTGACATTGGCAACCAGCATTACATCGCTGAGGCGGCCCGGTTGTTTGTCGTTGTCATTGATATGCAGCGCAATGCGGCGATTGCCGCGGCCAAAGGCATGCCGACCGATGTGTTCGCCTCGGCTGACTTTTTCATGCGGGCCTTCAGCGACACCGTCATTGCCGCTCAGAACATCATCGTCGCCGCAGAAAGCATGGGACTCGGAACGGTGTATCTCGGCAGCATTCTGAACGACGTATCGGCGACAATTCAGCTGCTCGAGCTGCCGCCGCTCACTTTCCCCGCCTTCGGCATCGCCGTCGGCTATCCCGATCAGTCGCCGCAGCTGAAGCCGCGTCTGCCCAAAGCTGCCGTCTATCATGAGAACAGTTACCGGCCGCTCACCGATCCGCTCGGCGAACTCAAAGATTATGATGAGGTCGTCAATCAATACTATGATCTGCGCGATGCCAATCGCCGTGTCGACACATTCACGAATCAGATCGGCAAAGCCGCCGCAGCGACGCTGTCGGACAAGCGCCAAAGCATGCTCGACGCCCTGCATGCACAAGGGCTGATGAAGTCTTAAAAGCCGCCGGCTCCGGCACTTTTTGACATCGGCATCTGTGCTATCTGTTCCGTCACCGATCGACTGAGCGCTTTGCCGCTCATCATGCTGAGGACACATGTGCATTGAGATCACATTGGCGGACGCTGCCTGTATGATGACATTTTCATGAACAGCCGCGAACGTGCTGGGCTGACTGGCGGCATGCCGGGACTTTCGGACGCGCAAAGTTCGCCGGATGATGGCCGCCGGTCTGAGTCGCTCGCTGCCCGCGGCGTTCTCTCTTTCGCGTTACCGCCTGTTCACCGGCAAGCCGGCGGGCTTTTTGCATGACAGTGATGCATTCGACCTCGGCGGCCGGCAGTTACGCGTCATTGACACCCCGGGCCATTCCCCCGGACATGTTTGCCCTCTCGATAAAGCGCGCGGTTACTTATTCAGTGGTGATTTCATCTATGGCGGTGCGCCGATCGATGCTTTTTATCCGGCGACGGACCCCGATCAGCTCGCACGTTCCTTGAAAAAAATCGCGCGGTTTGCGCCGCGCGTCAACAAAATATATCCGGGTTACTATGCTCTCGGCCGTGGTACAGACGTCCTCTCCGACGCCGGACATTGGGCAGACGCACTCAGCTTGCAGCACCTCGACCACTTCGGCAGCGAAATTCACTCCATCGGTCAGCTCAGCGTCCACTTTTAAACAAGAAACATTTGATGGTGGCTGCTCACCCGGCATAACTTGCAGCGGCAACCCCCATGCGTGGGCACCCTCTTTAGATCCGGAGACTTCATCTGCGAAAAAAGAGCAAGCAAATGGCTTCGCCTGTGATTGCGTGTTCCCCGACCGCTGAAACGGTTTATATTCAGAATATTTGTGCTTACCGGCTGGAAATGGGCTATTTTCGTCATATCTCATCTATTTTGCATTAAAAGATTTGGTGAAACAGGACGCTTAAACGAAGCTGCCCGCTCGCGCTCAACCTGTCACGCCATGGCTGGATTTATAAGCTGCTTCCACGCGTCGCCGTCAGCTGATCGAGCAGTTGAAACAGCACGCGATGGTTCTCGTCAGGGATGGAAAAATGTGCGATCTGCTCGGAAGTCTGGACGTACGTCTTATGGTCGAGATAGCCGCTGTCCGCCTCAAGCAGCCTGCTGACGCTCTCACGCGTTGCTTCCATGTGAAACTGGAAAGCGACAACCCGCTCACCATAGATGAATCCCTGATTCGCGCACCCGTCACTTTCAAACAGCCGCTCTGCACCGGACGGGATGGCGAACTGCTCACCGTGCCAGTGCAGCGGTGTCATCACCTCAGGTAAAAATGACAAGCGGCGCGACACGAGGCGGATAGGCAGCCAGCCGACTTCCTTCGTACCGGCGGAGACAGCCGCACCGAGAACGCGGGCAATCTGCTGCCCGCCGAGACAAACCCCGAGCACTGGCAGACCGCGGTCAATGACCGCCCGAATGCAGCGTCGCTCATCTTCAAGCCACGCTTCAGGATCATTCACGCTCATTGGCCCGCCAAGGACGACAAGAAACTGCACCCTCGCAGGATTAGGCAGCGCCTCTTGTGCGTACAGCCGGTGGACCGTTATTGTATGCCCGCGCCGGCTCGCCCAGTCGGCTATAGCAGCCGGGCCCTCAAAGGGCACGTGCTGAAAAACATCAATAATCATTTCGCCACTCCGTTCGTTCAAAACGTTTTATATTTTAGAAATTTTCCGTTCAGCGTGATAACGACGCGATCACCGTGAGGATCTGCCTGCTTATCGAGATCCATCTTAAAGTCAATCGCACTCATGATGCCGTCGCCGAATTTTTCATGGATCAGCGCCTTGATCGCATCGCCGTACACTAGCACAATTTCGTGCAATCGGTAGATCGTCGGATCCGTCGGCGGCACGGAAAAGTTACCGCCCCGGTGGGGAATGGTCCTTAAAGCAGTGACAGCTTCCCCCGGCAGTCCGAGCAGCCTGCCGACCGCTGCTGCCTGCTCCGCGCTGAGCGTTTGCTGACCGTATAAAGCCGCCGTGCAAAACACTTCCGAACAGCCCGCGGCCTGAGCAATATCCGCAAATGTCACTCCCGCCTTCTCTTTTGCCGCCAAAATCTGCTGCACAGCTTCCGAATAACTCACCGCAATCCCCTCCGTCATTCCAAATATTGTTTTCAGACTATTGATAATTTTACCATTTCAGTTTTAGCCGGACAACCCCTCCGGCGACATGCCGATCCAAAACAGTTGAACAACAATGATCGGCAAATTTTCAGCTTGTTAGCTAACGAACGTTCGTTTATAATAAAAGAGAAAGAAGGGCTCAATCAATGGATACGAAGCAGGCTATTTTTGACTGCGCGCTGTCACTTTTTTCCGAACGGGGCTATAACGGTGTCTCGATGCGCGATATTGCCGAAGTGGTCGGTATTAAAGGCAGCTCGATTTACAACCATTACAAAGGAAAGCAGGCGATCATGGACGATATCTGCCGCGTATTCACCGACACGCTAAGCTATTCACGCCCCCCGCTTGCCGAGGTGCGCGCTTGGCTGCCGAAGATGACGCCAGGCGCGGTGTTCAAAACCTTTATTCGCGCTTATGGCCAGCGCATCACTGAACAGTGGACGCAGATGGCGCGGCTCGTCTTCTCCGAACAGTTTTATAACGAAGAAGCGGGACGCATTTTCCGGCACGAATTAATTGCCGGCAATAACCATTTCTATGTCGCTGTCCTCACGCTCATGGAAGAGCGGCAAATGATTGCTTGCCATGATAAGCCCTTAGTCGCGGAATTAGTCAATAATGAGCAAATGCTGCTGACGATGCGCTATGCACATTGCCAAACGAGTGACGAACGGCAAGAAATTGCCAAACTAATGATGGAGAGCGCAGATTATCTACTTAGCAAAATCACGATTACCCGCTAAATGGGAATGGCACACATCGCCTTTTCAGAAAAGGAGTTCACTAATGAAAAAACGACCGAAAACAATCACCACTTGGCTGCTTATCGGCTGGCAATTCTTTCTTGGGCTCGGCGCCGTCTTCGGTGGCGGCGCGCTGACCCTCGCCCCGGATGGCTCTTTGCTTCGTATGCCGCTTTCAATCCTGAAATACGGTCCCTTTCACACCTTCTTGATTCCCGGTCTGATTCTGCTTGTCGTTCTCGGTATATACCCGCTTATCATTGCCATTTTTCTAATCAGCGAGCGCAATTTTACGCTCGGCAAGCAGCTGGCTATTTTTCACGACAAGTATTGGGCCTGGAGCCATTCGGTCTACATCGGGTTCCTGCTAATCGGCTGGCTGACAATCGAAATGTATGCTTTGCAGCAGGTCAGCGTTGTCCATCTTATCTATATGTTGCTGGCGCTGACCATTCTGGCATTGACACTCTTGCCTAGTGTACAGCGCCACTACACGCGTTGAGCTCGGCGACTGATACTCATCACTCTGCTCATTCTCCTGCAAATGAAACCGTCCCGTACCGGCAGTCTTCTCTTGCCGGCCGTGTCGCAGCAGAACAGCCTTATGTGATTCATAAAAACCAACTTCGAATGGAGAACAAATGATGACTGACATAATCGGAAAAACCGGCGCACTGTTGACAGGAAGTGCCATCTTCATTTTCGCCGTTTCAATGATTATCGGCCTGTTCACAGACACGCTGTTCGCCAGCTGCTTTGCCAGCCTGTTCATTGCCATCGGCTATTTGCTCTTTGTCTCAGCCCTCGCTGCCCTCAGCGTGCCAGAGAAGCGGGCGGCAGCGGGCGCCGCATTCGCTTTCGCTCTCGTGTACGCCGTACTCGTTGCGCTCGTCTATTATGCGCAACTGACGACCGTGCATCTTCACCCCTCGCTCAGCGGCGATGTGCTCGACATCATCAGCTATGGCCGCTCCGGCAGCCTCTTTTTTAATTATGACTTGCTCGGCTATGCGTTTATGGGACTCTCAACGTTCTTTGCCGCTTTTGCCCTCGAACCGCGTGATCGGGGTGACAAAGTGCTGCGGACACTGCTGGCCATTCATGGCCTATTCTTCTTCTCTTGCCTAATCGTCCCGCTGTTTCCGGTGTTCACTCCCGGTGCAAGCATCATTCCCGGCACGATCTTACTCGAATGCTGGTGCGCTTACTTTCTGCCAATTATGGCGCTCGGGTTGCGCTATTTTCACATGCATCAGAACGGTCAAATAAATGACACTCCACCTGTACGGTAATTCGCCAACCGCTCACGAATGGTGAAAAGGTGCAGGCATGTCCGTCCAGTCTGTCCGAGCACCGTTTTCCCGGTTTCACAAGCGATGAATGGCTTTGGAACGCTCAAACTGGCGCATGTCGTTTCAGACGGTACAGCCGCCACACAATAAGCAAAGCAAGCCCAACGCCGAGGTTACCGAGCATCGTTAATGACCCTATCGATCGGGCGCTGATCACGTCACCGCCGATCGCCGCACCGCCGGCCATAGCCAGTTGGCTCACCGACTGGTTCAGACCGAGCAATAGGCCAGACTGTTCAGGCATCACAGTCGCCAAATGATAGAGCTGCGCAGGCTGCGTGCACCACACCGCAGCCGACCATAAGAAAAGAAAAAGAAAAATGCACAAAGGGTGCCCGTCAGACATGGCAAGTAAAGACAGCGTCAGACTATTCACGACCATGCTGAAAGATAACGTCACGATCAGCCCGAAATGATCAACACAATAGCCGCCAATCTTAGAACCAATGAAGCACGCAATACCAAAGACAAGCAGTGCGGCAGTCAAATAGCCGGCAGGAAGATGCAATCCCTTTAACAAATAGGGAGAGATGTAGAGGTAGATCACTGCATAGCCGCCGAGCCAGAACAGTGTTATCAGTAACCCGGCAACAACTTCCTGATTTTTCAAAAGACACAGCTGTTTCGACAAAGCCACCGGCTCACCGCCGCACACGTTTGGAACGGTAACACATATCACTAAAACAGCCAGCAGTCCAAACCCGGTGATGACTAAAAACACGCTCTGCCAGCCAAGCGCAGCACTGAGCATCCGTCCGGCGGGAATACCAAGAATTAGGGCAAGCGTAAATCCAACCGTCACCTTCGCCATCGCCTGTCCCTTTTTCCCTTTCACAGCGATGCGTGCAGCAATGGTCAGAGCGGCAACAATCGCGGTCCCCGACCCAAGCGCAACGATAACTCGTGACATGGCAAAGATGAAGGCATTGGCAAACAGCGCGGTGATCAAATTCCCGATGCTGAAGAAACTAAGTGCCAAAAGCATGAGTGTTCGCCTATCCATTCGCGCTGTCCGGCGTATGATAACCGGCGTACCGAGCGCATAAGCAAGCGCGTAGGCCGTATTAAACTGGCCGGCTGCCGCGATTGTCATATGCATCGCCGCAACCAGCTGATCAAGGAATCCGGACACGGCAAATTGCGAGGTCCCGATAAGGAAGCTAACAAAGGCCAACACATTGATTCTCATTGTGCGATTCATGTCTGTCCATCCTTCCACATGTTGTTTAAAGCAGAAATTCCCTTGCATTTTCACTGGTTAGTATATATATTGATAAGGGATTAAGTAAGTATGCACTTTAAAGTAATATACTATCTGAAAGGAGAGTATGTATGCACAAATGGTCCGCTGATGAGGGTCAGTGCACAATTTCTTATACGCTGGCGGTCGCCGGCGGTCGCTGGAAATGGCTGATTCTTTATAAATTATCGACCAATCATGTCATGCGCTACGGCGCGATAAAAAAGCAGCTGCCTTCAATCACTCACAAAATGCTGAGTCAAGTACTGAAGGAGCTGCATGGTGACGATCTGATCGAACGTATCAATTATGCACAGGTTCCGCCAAAAGTGGAATACATGCTCAGTAAAAGAGGAAAAACACTCATTCCTATTCTGCAATCCATGGCTGATTGGGGGAAAACCAACGATCCGCGCTCAGCATCGGATGATGCCAAGCATTAAGCGCACGGGGGAACAAGCGATTCTACCGTATGCTTTCAAACCACAGGCCGATGCTTTTTCAATCGACCCGTATTCATCTGATCGTTGCGACATGTGCAAACAGGACAGAGAGACACGAAACTTATAGACAACGATTTTTCGCTGCCGCAATAATCCCACTCCATGTCATGTGAGACAATCCAGGTCACGCCTTAACCCATCCAACAGACAAAAACTATCACGCGCAGCCGCCCGCCAGGTTTCCCGTTCACAGTCAATAGTCGAGCAGCTGCTGCGCGCTCGTGACATGGACGATATAAGCGCCGCCATGCAGCCGCTGCATCGCCGTGCACATGAATGTCGTAGGAATGGCCACGCAGCCGGCGGTCGGATGCCCGTTTGTACAGTGAAGAAAGAAGCCGCTGCCGGCACCGGGAATACGGGCGGTATTGTAGTCAATCACGACCGCATACTGATACTGAACAGGGTAGTCTGCCAAATGTTCGTCGAGCGGGCTTGATGCGTCCCGCTCCTGCCACGTGTTGTACGCACTGTCCGCCGGATTCGAAATCCAGTAACTGCGCGCGGTGATCAGCCGAAAGGGGAGCGATGTCCCCGGATTAGACGTGCCAAACGCAAAGCCAAGTGGATAAGCACCAAGCGGCGTGCGCGCTGACCCTTCGTGTGCCGATCCAACACCGCACCTGCCAAGCTTCCCCGGCGTAGTGAACAACGCCTGCCATCCGTCGCCGTTTTTTTGCCAGAAGATGACCACTGCCGATGATTCCTCGGCAATGACCGTTAGAATCTGATCAGTCTGCGCCGAAAGCTGCATCTGTGCGACTAGTGCATGCACCGTCTCAATCGACTCCATGAATTGTGGGCCATCTGAGACCCACGGATGCGCACCTCTGCCTGCTTCGCTCATTAAGCTTATTCCCCTCCCCGCTAAAAACTGAAAAAGTAGTCCGGCTGCCGGCGCGCTTAACCCCCATGATGCTGCGAACGACCGACAAGCTGTGTGCGGCATGCAAACGCCTGCGGCTAAAGCAATAACCTGTTTCTAAAAAAGAGCTGCCAGCTGCGGCGCTGAACCGCTTTTTAAACTGATTATACGCCTGATCCATCCATTTGACGCATGAATCAATCATGGGGCAGTGCCGATTGTCCGCTGATGTGAACCAAGCGCACTCAGCCGGCCACACGTGAACCCGTTGTTTGGTGGGACCGTTCCATGCCTGCCTTCCTCCGGCAACACGTGGCAGATACAGATCAGGTGACAGCCGTTGTCTAACATTCAAAAGACTCGACCCCCCTCCTGCAAGACGGTGATCAATCCCCTTTTTCAGTGTAGGCATCGTGTAGACGGCAGAGAACGACATCTATTTACATCTACAATGTGCCCGTATCCGGCTCACCCGCGGGGCAGAGCGTTTGTTTATTTTCTTCTTGGCGGCGCCTCTTTTTTCTTGCCGATTTATTGGCTGATTCGCCGGCTGAGATTGGCCATCTCGATGCCGGAGACGGCGGCATCCCAGCCTTTATTGCCGGCTTTCGTGCCAGCGCGCTCGACGGCTTGCTCGATATTCTCCGTCGTCAGCACCCCGAACATGACCGGCACACCTGTGTCAAGGCCGGCACGGGCCACACCTTTCGACACTTCGTTGCAGACATAGTCATAGTGTGACGTGGCGCCGCGAATGACGGCACCGAGTGCAAGCACCGTATCATAGCGACCTGATGCCGCCATCTTCTGCGCGATCAGCGGAATTTCAAAAGCTCCCGGCACCCAAGCAATGTCGACGGCATCCTCACCGACACCGTGGCGTTTGAGTGCATCCTGAGCGCCGGAAAGCAGGCGATTCGTAATAAATTCATTAAACCGACTGACGACAATGCCGACCTTCAGCCCCTTGCCGATCAAATGTCCTTCAAATAATTCTCCCAAATGACTCACTCCGTTTCTTAATTCGCGTTTCTGTTTTGACTGTTGTTCCTAATATCCGCACGGCGCACGGTTCTTTTTCGTAATTGAGGTGGGCTCACTTAACTTGAAGATGCAGCCAGTGCCCCATCTTCTGCTGCTTTGTCAACAAATACTCACGATTCGTCTCACTCGCCGCCACTTCAAGCGGAACGCGCTCAATCTGCTTAATTCCATATGTCTTCAACCCGTCTATCTTCCGTGGATTGTTCGTCATAAGCCGGACGCGCCGCACGCCCAGATCGTTCAGAATCTCAGCCGCCGCCTCGTAGTCACGCATGTCAGCGGGAAAACCGAGCGCTTCGTTCGCCTCGACTGTATCTTCGCCGCTCTCCTGCAGCTTGTAAGCTTTCAGTTTGTTCAACAAGCCGATACCGCGCCCTTCCTGACGCAGATAGATGACAATGCCCCTGCCGTGCGCCTCAATCTGGGAGAGCGCCGCATGTAGCTGAGGACCGCAATCACAGCGCTTGGAACCAAAGACATCGCCGGTCAAACACTCCGAGTGGATGCGCACGAGCGTCGGTTCATCACCGCTCAACTCCCCTTTAATCAGCGCGACATGTTCCTTCCCGTCAAGCAGGCCTTTATAGCCGACGGCATGAAATTGTCCGTATGAGGTCGGCAAACTGACTTCGGTCACACGCTGAACTTGGTGAGTCTTTCGGTAGGCGATCAGCTGCTCGACCGTCACGATCTTTAGATCGAAACGCTCGGCCAGCTTCTCGAGCTCAGGCAGACGCGCCATCTGGCCGTCTGCGCGCAGCACCTCACAGATCGCAGCGGCCGGCCGGGCACCGGCAAGGCGGGCCAAGTCGATAGCGGCCTCGGTATGTCCTGTTCTCTCCAACACGCCGCCCCGGCGCGCAGTCAGCGGAAAAATGTGACCGGGATGATGAAAGTCAGCGGCTTTGGCATGCACTGAAGCGATCGCCTGCAGCGTGCGCGAACGCTCAAATGCGCTGATGCCGGTTGTCACCGAACAGTGATCGGCGCTGACCGTAAAAGCTGTCTCATGGTTGTCCGTGTTGTGTTCCACCATCGGCACAAAGCCGAGCCGCTGTGCCAGTTCGGCGGCAACCGGCGCGCACAGCAGCCCTCTGGCATGAGTCACCATAAAGTTCACGACGTCCGGCGTCGCCTGTTCGGCCAGTGCAATCATATCTCCCTCATTCTCCCGATCTTCGTCATCTGTGACAATAATAACTTTGCCTTCCTGCAAATCTTTGACTGCGTCTTCAATCGTAGACAGCATGACTGCACCCCCAGTTTATGATCTTAAAAATAAATTTTTTCACTTCATTTTGGACTGAACGCCTCACACGCCGGCGCCCTGTGCTCGAACGATGAAACCTATCAGTGCGGCTGCTTTGCGGCTTATTGCCGGAGCACCCCGTAGCGCGGCACACAACCCCTCAGATGAAACCATTCTCCTGCAATTTTTCCAGCGTCAGCTGCGGCTTCATGCGACCCGCTTGCTCTGAAGGCCGGGTTATCTGCGCCCGCACGTACTTCTGCAACACATCACCTTCAAGATTCACGCACTCGCCGATACTGCGTCTGCCAAGAATCGTCTGCCCGGCAGTGTGCGGAATGAGCGACACACTTAGAGCGTGATTATCGACGTGAAACAACGTCAAGCTTGTGCCGTCAACCGCGACCGATCCCTTCACAACCAGCTGCGCGAGCAACTCAGGTGCTGCCTCAATATCAAGCAAGCGTGCATTTCCGGCTTTTTCCACACGGATAATCCGGCCGATCCCGTCAACATGGCCGGTGACAAGGTGCCCGCCAAAACGCGCATCCCCGCGTATGGCCCGCTCAAGGTTCACTCGCTCACCGATCTTCAGATATTGCAGCGTCGTGCTTTGCCGCGTCTCGGGCATGATGTCAACGGAAAAGTACTGCCGCCCGAGTGAAACAACCGTCACGCAGGCCCCGTTGACCGCGATGCTGTCGCCAATGGCTACGCCGTCCAAAAGATGCGGCGTGCGAAAATCCGCACGCATCGCCTGCGGCCGCCGATCAACTGACACAACCTGTCCCTGCGCTTCTATTAATCCGGTAAACATTCGCTTTCTCCTTCCCGCTCCGCCGTCAGTCTAATATCCGTGCCAAGCTGCCGGACAGAAGTCATTCTCAGCGGTACCAGATCGGCAAGGCGAGCGATGCCGCTGCCGCCGACCGATGAGAGTGCCTCTGTGCCGCCGATGAACGACGGGGCCACATAGCTGACCACGCGGTCGAACAGACCGGCGGTGAGAAAGCTGCCGCGAACCGCAGCGCCGCCCTCGACAAGCACCGATAGAATTTCATTGTCCGCTAGCGTGGCCAGTACATCGGCGACCGCCACACGCTCCGACCTCAGGCGGAACACGCGGACAAAGTCGCTGCGCAGCCGCTCCGCTTTGCACGCATCACTCGCGGTGCCGGTGAAGAGCCACGTCGGCGCGGCATGATCGGTCAGCAGCTGCGCCGACTCAGGGATACGCAGCATGGTATCAAGCACCACACGCACCGGTTGCCGCGGCGGCTGCCCGACTCGGACAGTGAGCCGCGGATCGTCGGCAAGCACCGTGCCGATGCCGACAAGCACCGCGTCATGCTGCTGCCGCAATACATGACCGTCGCGCCGCGCGTCCTCGCCGGTGATCCACTTGCTCTCGCCCGCGCACGTCGCCGTCTTTCCATCAAGACTGGCGGCAATCTTAAGCGTCACCCAAGGCCGGTGTGTCCTCATGAAATGAAAGAAGTCTGCATTCACAGCATCGGCTTCTTCCCTCAGCACCCCGGTCTCCACCGTGATACCGGCTGCACGCATGCGCGCAATGCCCTTTCCCGCGACGAGCGGATTGGGATCGTGCGAAGCGATCACGACCCTCTGCAACCTCTTCTTGATAATCAGATCCGCACACGGCGGCGTGCGGCCAACGTGTGCACACGGCTCAAGCGTCACATACAGCGTCGCCCCCTCGGCACGCGCGCCGGCCATCCGCAGAGCATGCACTTCCGCGTGCGCCTCACCGGCACGCAGGTGCGCACCGATTCCGACGATCGCGCCGCGGCTAACAACAACCGCGCCGACTGCCGGGTTGGGGTGCGTCTGCCCGTGCGTCGCCCGCGACAAGTCTAACGCAAGTCGCATATAATCATCATCACGCACCCGATTAGCCCCCTTATTGAAATACTGCACAGCAAAAAGCCCCCGAAGAAACACTCCCCGGGGGCTGACACTGACATGGTGTCGCACAGACACAGCGCCTGTCTGTGCGGAAACAGGCACGCCAAAAAACGTACCGCGCACAGACACAATCGCTCTGCTGCCATATCCTTCTCCCATCCAGACTGTACTGTCGGCTTCAGCTTCTCACTGAATCCACCGCCTGCAAGAATCAGCAGACGGGTCGCGGGCTTAGCGTCTTCATGCACGCATCACCGCCGGTTGGGACTCTCACCCGACCCCGAAGGACTGTTGCTATGAAATTGTTTTTATTATAGCACATTGTCTAAATTACGATCATTATCAGTATGCATTTGACAGAATTGTCACAATGTCAGGCGTACGTCAGCCGGCTAGTCTTTCATTGCCATTATTTGATTGTCATCCGCCTATCGACATGATTGTTGTGTCAGCTGCTGCTTTTCACTCATCTGCAATCTAACTGACCTTACTGAGGCGGCTGAACAGGAAAAGTGTAAGCAGCGCGCACGCGGCGCCGATACCGGCAATCATGGCGAGTGATGTGGCGGCGTTAATCGTTGTCTTCAGCTGATAAGCCAAGCCATCAAAAGCTTGCAGCGCATAAGTCGCAGGAAAGGCGCGTCCCACCCACCGCAGCGCGCGCGGCAGCAAGGCAGCCGGAAACATCATACCACTGAGCAGCAGTGACGGCAGAAAAATGAGCATAGCCAGCATCGAAGCAAAAGACGCGTTTCTGGCAACCACGCCGATGAGCAGACCGACGGCAATGCTGGCGAGCAAGTAGACGACAAGCACAACGAAATAAGCAGTCGGTTCATGCGGCCAGCCCGCATGAAAAGCAGCCGGTGCCACAAAATAGATAAGCAACGACGCGATGAACAAATGGGCAAAAGCACTGAATGCCTGAACGGCGAGCACCGCACCGCCGGGAATGCCAGTGACTTTGAATGCGCGCAGCGTGCCCGATTCACGCATCGCCACAAGCGGCATCGGCGCCCCCATGACCGCCCCCATCGTGACTGCAAAAATGGACATGGTTGCTGCCAATGTCACTTTCAGTTGCGGATTGGTCGAGGTGAACACGGAACCCATGACAAAGAAAAATAGCAACGGCACGAGATAGAAATGCAACAAGATGGAGCGGTCACGCACATCCATCCTCAGTTGAATGGCCAAATAGCGCAAAAATGCATTCATGAACGTTCTCCTCCCTCTACAAGCTCGAGAAAACGTTGCTCCAGCGAAGGCCGCTCGACACGCAAATCTTCAACGGCGTCTCCCGCGGCCTTTACTCGGCTAAGCAGTTCAATAACTGACGCGGCGGCATCGTGGCTGTGCCACTCAAAATAGCCGTCACGGCTACCGCTCAGCGTTGCCGCTACAACGGCATCGCCTGGTCGCAGCGAGTCTTTCGCCGTGCGCAACCGAATCAGCGTCTCGTCTCGTCCGCCGGCGGTCAGTGCCTCCGGTGTTCCGCTGGCAACGATGCGACCGCCGCGTAAGATCGCCAGTCGATCACACAGCTCCTCCACCTCGGCCATATCGTGGCTTGCCATTAGAATGGTCATACCGCCTTTTTTCATCTCGCGCACCGCCTCATGCAAACGTGCACGGCTCTGCACGTCAAGTCCGGCCGTCGGTTCGTCAAGCACAAGAACTTGCGGACGTCCGATCAAGGCCAATATCAAGTGCACACGCCGCTTTTGTCCGGTCGACAGCCGGCGGTACTGCTTTTTCAGCAGCGATCCAGCATTAAAGCGTTCGACGAGATCCCCGCACGGGCCGGTGTGTTGATAAGCCCGCATCAACGCAATCGCCTCATCGACACGCATGCAGCCAGGCAGTGACGCTGATTGCAACTGAACACCGAGCCTGCGCCGCAGTGCGTGCCCGTCCGACTGCGGATCACAGCCGGCAACACGGATTGTGCCGGCGCTCGGTCGGCGCAGCCCTTCCAGGCATTCAAGTGTCGTCGTCTTGCCCGCACCGTTTGCGCCAAGCAAAGCGAATACCTCACCGCGACCGATCTGAAAATTAATGCCTTTCAATGCAGTACATGCCCCGTAGCGCTTCACTAACCCGTTAACTGATACGATAGACTCAGACATGACTATCCGCCTCCGATTCAGGTTCAATACGGTTGGCCTTAAAATAAAAATCAAGTGCGGTAGATAGGAAATCACGAATCGGCCCCCGCACCGGTTCTGCTTCCTCGGGCCAGTTATCAATATCCGCGCCGGAAATGAGCAGCGATTGCAACAAGTCCTGATCACCGCCGGTAAACTCAGTGACCATCTGCCACCACGCAGCAGCAAACGCCTGACCGGCTTCGCCCAACGGATCCGTATGTTCACGATAAAGCCGGTGAAGCTGCTGAAAAAGCATGTCAGCCCGATCTTTGAATGCCGCCGCCTGATGTGAAGACGTGAAACGATTCACAAGCTGCTGTACCTGATCATTTTTAAAATAACGAACAACAAACGTATAAGGATTGTCTTGCCTCATCAGTTCCAATATGACAATCAATTTTTCAAGACTGACCGCTCCGCCGCTGCTTGTTTCTGTGATTACGGCGTCCAGCGTTCCGACCATATGCCGCATATTCTCAATCCTTTTGAGCAGAATGGCGCGCTGCTCCGCGAAAATTCGTTTAAAGTCAGTCGCCTCACCGTGCTGCATGATGCGGCGTACGTCCTTCAGCGAGAAGCCAAGCCCTTTTAAGAAAAGCACCTGCTGCAATTTGAATATCGCGCTTGGTCCGTACATACGACGGTTACCGTCGCTGAGCGCCGCCGGCAACAGGCCGCTTTGATCATAATATTGCAGCGTCCGGACGCTCACACCAACGATATGGGCCAGTTCGCCAACCGTGAACCGGCGCTCATTATCCCATTTTTCCGATGAAGTATCCGTATAGCGATCATCTGCCATCTCAGTGCCCCTTTTCTTCCCTTGGAAGCGGCCGCTCCTTTCGGTTGTTCTTATTGTAAGACGTGACGTAACGTCACGAGCAAGTGCTGATTTGTAAAAAAAAATTACTTTTTCCTGTGCTTAGCTGTTGCAAATAGCGGCGCATTGCAAGACAGGACATTCACATGTGAGCTTAGCATTTGAGGAAAGGCTGCTTGTTTTTTAAAGTGAAAGCAGTCTACATCGCCTTAGAAAAACTTGGATTCGCCAAGTCCTTTGGACGAGGGCAGAGCCTTAGCTTTTCTTATACTTGGTCCCGCTGAAATCGATAGACTTGCTTAATGTACAGCGAAAAACCAGAAGCAAGATAGAGCGGCTTCTGGTTCTTTTTGTCACGCTTACGTGTTTGTTAGTAGCGGTAACCAAAGGGAAGGACATCCGTCGACTGACAAAGAAGAGTCTCAAGCAAAACACGCTCTGAGAGCAAACTGGCTGATCTATCAAAAAATAGCCGGCATAGCCTATCGAAAGCAAGTCTCCATCCTATATATACCAGCAGACATTCATGACCAATTATTTAAATCTGCGGGGTACACGCAGCCAAAAACAGGCGCATTGATCAGACTGTCCATTCAAAGGTCCCTATCCTCCTTGTGCATCCGACACTCTTGTTTTAACGCCCGCTAATCCACTCCTGCATCGGTTTCTCGCCCAATCTTATTGGTCAAAAAACGGATCCGTCCACGGTTCCACGGCAACGACCGCCGCGCGCAAGCGCTCAGCCAGATCGGCAATCTCCCACTGTGCGCCGCTTCCCGGCTTTCGCTTGCTGTAAAAGTCAAGCAGAGCGCGGAAGTTCGCTGTCATGACGATATGGGTCACCGCCGCATTCGGCAGCACGGAGCGACTGTCCTCCGGCGGAACGCCGCCGCTGCGCAAGACGTCATAGCTTTGCTGGGCAAAGCGCATCGCCTCGTGAAAAGCAGCTTCCGCCTCTGCTCCTGCCGCGCGCACAGACGGCGGCGTCACATAGTCAAACCCACCTGACTTGTCGCGCGTGCCAAGCCGCGTATAACGCTGACTCTCGACAGAGAATGAAAAACCGACACGATGGCGCGTCAATTGAGCCAGCAACGCGCGGCTGACGCCTTCAATGGCAAAGGTAAATGATAGATGCTCCATCGTGCTCAGATGGCCGCTGCGGACAATCTGGCGAAATAGCCGCTCGGCCTCAGAACCGGTACCGCCGTCGGTTGCCTGCCGTTCAAAATATTTACGGTACTCCTTGTTAAAAATTGCCGTTGGCTCCGTTGCCGAGTAACAGTTGCGGATGGCTGAGAGCGCGACAACTTGTCCGTCCGTCGGTTTCACACCAGCTTCGTTCAACGCAGCAAGCGCGGCTGCCAGTCGTTCCTTAAATACGCGGCTGAGCTGCGTATGTGCAAGCAATTCAACGTACACCCTTCATTCCCCCTCATGACCTAAGCACATGTGCTGCATTGCTTTGCATCGCTTTATTCTACCGCTTTCTATTTTAGCAGAAGATACATTCAATATCGCGAACGATTTATTAGATATTCAATGTCAAACACCATTTTCTATATGTAAAAAACTATTTACATAAAGTAAAATAACTTTTATAATTAATTCATGCAAAATGAAAGGCTGGGGAAACATGCCATACGTTATTATAGCTGCTCTTGCAATGGCTGCCATTCAAATTTTCACGCATATCTTATCAGGCGACAAGCAAAACATGGCGCACCAAGATGAGCGCCAGCGTAAAATTTTTCGCGATGCTGCCATTTTCAGCTGGCAAACTTTATTGCTTTACGGAGTGATGCATCTTGTTGTTTTTTATTTTAATCTTACACGTCCTGGCGGAACATTCATTGATACGCCGTTCTTTCAGCATGGCGGTGATATTCTGTTCATTGCTGTGATAGGCTACTTGCTCGGACTCGTCATGTCCTATTTCAGCGCAACAAAACTTCATGTTAAATAAATTAAGAAACAGGCAAGCGCCGCTTGGGGGAAGCTAATAATGACAACAATCTTATGGCAGTGGTTAGTCACGTCGTGTGTACCGGGTATTATTTTTCTCTTCGCCGCCGATTGGCTGACTGGAGCAGGGGTTATTTTCTCGGGAAGAACGATGGACGAACGGAAACGGGCTATTAAACAGCGGGCAATTGTGCAGAGCTGGCTCTGTCTGCTGATCGGTTTTGTAGCCAACGCTGCTACCGATCAGTTCTTTCCTGTCAGCAAGGCAGAGGGATCTGTCAATTATCCATTACTCTACCTTATCGCCGCCATTCTCCTCTATTTCATTTTCTTGATTTATAATAATCGGAGAATGAGCGTCAAATCGAAAAAGTGAACGGAAATGGAGTTTAAATGTGGAGAACCATATTTATGAACACCGTGTGCTGAAAAGACTGTCTCAGGAAGAGTTGGCCAAGCGCTGTCATGTCTCGCGCCAGACAATCAATGCCATCGAAAATGACAAATACGATCCGTCGCTGAAGCTTGCTTTTCAGCTTAGTGACGTGCTTGGGATTAAAGTGGACGCGCTATTCATCCATGAAAAATAAACCCACACGAGAAGCAGAGCATTCAACGGATGGTGCGTTGAGCGCTCTGTTTTTTCTGCCGACTCATTATTGAAGATGCTTCATCGCCAGGTCATAGACTTGGCGGACAGGCTTCTGCGAGACATCCCATTGCGCAAGCTCGGCGCGGATCAAATCGGGATGTTTCTTACTGATGTCCTTCAAGGCGTTGCCAACCGATTTGCGGACGTATGTACTTTCATCATCCTTCAAGGCGGCAAGCAGCTGCACGGCCTGCTCGGGATGCTCTCGAAAGTAATCTCTTCCCGTCCATATGCGCAGTCCTTCGCTTACCGCGCGGCGGACGTTGGGGTGATCATCGGCGAGCCAGCTTCGAATCTCGGGCAGCGACGCCTCATACCCGCGCTTGCGGCAAAACGTATCAAACGCTTTGGCCAAAATCTCCTGCACGCGCCAGTTGTCGTCGCGGCTGACGGTCTGTCTCAAGTATTGCAGCACCTGTTCATCGCCGACCGACAGATCGCCGAGCAGAAACACAGCCAATTGCCGCAGCGGATAATCGGGTGAAGCATAGAGTTTTACGGCAAGTGCCAGACATTCGGACGGTGAGTGGCTGATGCAAAGTTCAGACGCTGCCTGCTCAATGGCTTTAAATCCGGTTTTTGCTTGTCTGACCCGCTCGATTAATTCATTATTGATGCCCGTCGCCTCCTTTCAGCAGCCGGCGGCAACCTTGAGAACGCGCTGGCCTTTTCTTAAAGATAACGTGAGCAGCGGCAAAGTTCAATTCATCCTTGCTTTTTTCTCTTGCCTAATCAGAGCAGAGTGCCCGCGGCCGTCGCCGGCTTCCATTCCGGCGCCTTCCGGCATACCCTGTCTGTGCTGCCGGCTTTCGTGATTGGGGCAAGAACGTGGCTGCATGGGAAAAGCCGGACAAGGCGCGCCTGGTCCTTTAAGGCAACTGCGCTCCGGTTTCGCCGGTTGCGAGCGCCGCGCGTCTCCTCAGACAGCCGGCGATCTGCGGGGTTTCGTTTGGATCGCCGCTCCCGCCGAGATCTTTATACGTTCTTAACGTACAAAAAAGGCAAAGGAGTATTCCCTTGCCTTTTTCACATTATGCGTTTCATTCGTGATAAGAGCGCCCGGCACGGCATGCGATTAACCGTAACAGCACGTCCGTTCTCAGCTTGCCATTCATAACGGATGACTTGGGCAGGCGCGCACCGCTCATACACCGGTTTCCTCTGTCACATCGATTTTGCCGATGAGTTGCGCGGCCTCCTTAATGTTGCGGCTGATCAAGTAATCGCGCAATTCTTGAATAATGTCAGTCATGGCATGCGGACTGGTGAAATTAGCGGTGCCAATCTGTACTGCGCTGGCACCGGCAAGCATCATCTCGACGACGTCTTTCCCGCACACTGCGCCGCCGCTGCCGATGACCGGCAGCGTGCTCACCTGATGGACTTGATAAATGAGCCGCACAATCAAAGGTTTAATAAGTGGTCCGGACAATCCGCCCATGACATGACCGAGTTTGGGCCGCCTTGTTTCGATGTCTATCGCCATCGCCAGAAAGGTGTTGGCAACAGTCAGTGCATCAGCTCCACCCGCTTCGGCGGCAACCGCAATATCCTGAATACGTGTCACATTCGGTGACAACTTGGCGATGATTGGTTTCCTCGTCACGCGGCGCACCTCGGCGACAAGTTCGCACGTCACCGCTGCGCTCATGCCAAAGGCCGCGCCGTTGTCACGCAAGTTAGGACACGAAATGTTCAGTTCAAGCGCGCTCACAGTGTTCACTTCGTCGAGCCGCTCGGCAAGGTTGCAGAATTCATCAACCGTCTCTCCCGAAAGGCTCGCAATAAGCGGCGCACTATAGACCGACCAGAGCGGCACAATCCGTTCGATATAATCGTCGATGCCACCGCTCGGAATGCCAACTGCATTCATCATGCCGCCGTTGACCTCACAGATGCGCGTCCCAACGTTTCCTGAGCGTTTCCCGGGTGTTATACTTTTCGCAACGATAGCGCCGAGTGCATCCGCATTCATCAGACGGGCGGTCTCAAGCCCAAAAGTGCCTGAGGCGGGCATAATCGGATTCTTCAGCCGCATGCCGGCAATATCGACTGACAAATCAGGTTCAAGCATCAGAGCACCACCTGTTCAATCGGAAATACCGGACCGTCGACGCAGACGCGTGCCGGAAGGACCCGCTCATTCCGCCGCAACTGGCACGTGCAGCCATAGCAATCGCCAAGTCCGCATGCCATGTGGGCCTCAAGCGACACTTCGACCGTTAGCGACGGGTGCTGTGCGGCCAGGCTTTGCATCAATCGTGCCAGTCTTCTCGAACCGCATGTAAAGGCGCGGGAAATGGCATGGGTATGCACAATGTGCTGCAAAAGCGGCGCAACCGCCGCCGGTGCGCTCGATCCGTCTTCGTCAGTCACCGTGTAGAGCTCCACACCGAGCTGTTGCAAGTCAGCGATCGCCAGCAAATCCTCACGTCGACGGGCGCTGATTAGCGCCGCCACGTCGTAACCGAGCGGTCGCAGTCGCTCGGCCATGGCGTGCAGTGCAGCCACCCCGATACCCCTGGCAACGAGCAGTACCGCCGCGCCGCTTGGCGGCATGGAAAAGGGGCGACCGAGCGGGCCGAGCACATCGAGCCGCTCGCCGCATCGCCGCGTCGCCAGAGCACGGGTCCCTGCGCCTTTGACGAGATAGACAAACTCCAGCCGCCGCACCTCAGAATTATAACTGTAGACGCTCAGCGGCCGTCTGAGCGGATGTTGCCAGCTTTCCTCACAGCGAATATGGAAGAACTGACCCGGCATGACCGGTTCTGCCAATTCAGACGCATTGAGAACGAGCCGAAAGTAGCGGGGATGAACAGCTTCATTCGACAGAATCTCAAGACGCAGATTGTTCATGGAGGCCCCGCTCTCTGCCGTGTTGCCCGTCTGCCACCCCGGCCCAGAGGAGAACAGCGTCCTCCAGAACATTCATGCCGCGCTCAATGTGCTCCATGCTGGTGTACTCATCGGGATGATGACTGATGCCCTGACGTGAGGGAATGAAGATCATGCCGGACGGACAATATGAAGCAAGATTCATCGTATCATGCCCGGCCCCGCTTGCCATCCGCATACAGGACGTGCGGCGCCTGCCACAGGCGGATTCAAAGCTGCTCATGACACGCTCATCCATGCGCACCGGCACGTCGTCGCAAAGCATCGTGCATTCAATCTTCAAATGCCGTTCTTTTTCGAGCTGATCGAGTGCGCGATAGAGAATATCAACAACCCGCTGTTTCGAAGACTTGGAGATGCTGCGAATATCCACTTTCAGCGTCGTTTCACCGGGTACGACATTCATCACACCCGGCTCAATCGCAATATCCCCGACAGTCGCAACCGTTCCGCAAGCCCTCTCGCTGCGAGCCATTTGCTCGAGCTCAATCGCTATTTTTGCGGCTCCGACGAGTGCATCCTGCCGGTGATCCATCGGTGTCGATCCCGAATGCGCCGCGTGTCCGGTCACGCTGATCGTGAAGCGCGTCGGCGCCGCAATGCCGGCCACGATACCGATCGAGCAGTCCTGCGCCTCCAGAACCGGTCCCTGTTCAATGTGCATTTCCATGAATGCGGCAAGCGAACCCGGTCGCAGCCGCGCGTCTTCAGCCTTACCGAAATCCAGTCCGCAGCTTGCAAAAGCCTGCTGAATCGAACAGCCCGACTTATCTGACAAATGAGCAATTTCCTCACTTTTCACTTGTCCGGTCAACAGCTTGCTGCCGATCATCGAAAAGCCAAAGCGCGACGACTCTTCACACGCAAACGAAAAAATATCAATGGGATGCCTCGTCTTGATGTTGCGATCATTCAAATCGCGGATGATCTCCAGCGCAGCAAGCGTGCCGACCGCGCCGTCGTACTTTCCGCCTTCACTTACCGTATCCAAGTGCGAGCCGATTCCGACCGCCGGCAAACCGGCAATCGTTCCCGGACGTCTCGCTCTCACATTCCCCGCCGCATCCATCGTGACGGACAACCCCGCCTGTCGGCAGCATTGCATAAAATAATGAGTCGCCTGTTGCTCGGCTGCTCCATAGGCCAGCCGCATCATGCCCTTATCAGTCTGTCCGAACGCATTGACACATTGAAACGTTTCTTTAAAACGATTGATTTTAACCATCTCTATCGCCATCCCAGTTATGTTCCCGCACAAATCTGTATCTCGTCAGTCAATCGCTAATCTGCTTCTTTGTCTTCTCTCATATCTTCTGAATGTCGGTACACCGTTCATGTATAGCTGCGCCCTCCCTTTTGCCTGCATATGACCGGCAAAAGAGCACGTGAAAATCTCGTGATTACTTTAATATCTCGTTCCGTTAAGATGATTATCGCTTGTAATATGTTCTGTGCTCACGGAACTTCAAGTTAAAAATAAACGAATTTTCAATCACTATACAAGCCGTTAACAGACTCACCGCTCGCCAGACACCTCGCATTCTTTGACCCGGATAGTGCGCTATTCAGAAAACAGAGCTCAGTGCATTCATCGACATTAAATGATCGCTTGCCCGAACGGACGTGGCGTGCAGCTGCTTCATCAGCTCATCACTTCGCGCCTCCATGCTCATGTAATCACCGACGAGGCTGATGCTGACGACGGTCCGGCCGGGGCGGTGAAACACCGGAACAGAAAACGCCGCGACCCCAAGCTCCAGCTCCTGCGTACAAACCGCCACTTGCCGGCTGCGGATCCTCTCATACTCATCCAGTAAAGCTTGGCGATCAACTGTAGTAAACTCGGTATACCGGATCAAATCTTCTTGATCAATCATGCGCTGAAGAATATTCTCCGGCTGGTAAGCCAGAATGATTTTCGCCGCGGCCGCGCAGTGAACGGGCATCCGTTGCCCGACGTGAACAAAGAAGCTGCTGCGGACGTCCGATGGCTGGTGCGTATGTGTGCAGAAGATCTCCTCACCTTTAAATAGACAGACAAACGCATAAAACTGTGTTGCTTCACTGATGTCATTGCAATACTTGGAAAGCAAACCAAGCGGATCATGAGCATTCAGAAAGGCGCTGCCCCACTTCATCGACCGTGGCCCGAGAGAATACTTTTTCGTCTCACCATTCTGCGTGACAAGATTCAGGCTCAGCATATTTTGCAGCATCCGATGTACCGTCGCCTTGCTGAGTAGCGTCGCCCGACAAAGTTCGGTAATGCCGATCCCTTTAGCGGAGCAATCACTGAGCGCATCCATCAATTGCACAAAACGATCCATCCATTCGATAGCGATCACCTTCTGCACGTATTGGCTGCAAAGTCACGCCTCCAATGCTTTGCCTTTTGTTTCCGGAACGAGCAGCAGCATCGACAGGGCAGCAAGCACGTAGACTCCTGACAGGAAACCGAGAACAGCACTCAGTGAATGATTCAGGGCAAAAATGCCGATGATTAGCGGCGCAAATCCGCCAATGAAGCGACCCGTATTAAAAATAATGTTTTCGGCTGTTGAACGGGCCGACGTTTTATAATGTTCAGCAAGAAGTGCACCGTAGCCGCCCATCATTCCGTTAACAAAGAATCCAAGTACCGAACCAAGAAGAACAAGCAGTGTCGGATCAGAAATTTGAAAATAGATCCAGATGATCAGTGCGGCGCCGATCTGAAAAATGATATAGGCGGGCTTGCGTCCCAAACGGTCAGCGAGAAATCCAAAAAAAATGATGCCGATGACCATGCCGATAATCGTCGACAGCGTCCAGAAGGTCGTGCCGCTGATCGTGTAATGGTGCTGTTTGGCCAGCATCGTCGGCATCCACGACATGATGCCGTAGTAACCAAAGTTCTGTACACTACAAATCACGATTAATCCCAGTGTCGTCCCGATCATTTTCGGTGAATGGAAAAGCTCGATAATTGACACTTTGTTCTTTTTTTCTTTCTTAAGCGCCTGCCACATCTCCGGCTCTTTCAGGCTTTTTCTCGACCACCAAGCGACGAGCGCCGGAATGACACCGACCAAGAACACGCCGCGCCAGCCGAACGCAGGCGCGATGAACGCAGCCGCAAGCGTCGCAAGGATCGTACCCGCCTGATAGCCGACTGCCACATACGATGTCGCGCGTGTCCGATACTTCTTCGGCCACGACTCTGTCACGAGCGTCATGCCAATACCGAATTCACCGCCGAGGCCAAGACCCGAAAGAAAGCGGAACACGTCAAACGTGGTCAGATTGGGTGCGACGGCACATAGGCCGGTAAAAAGTGAGAAGATCAAGATCGTCCATGTAAAAATGCGCACACGTCCATATACATCAGCCATCACGCCAAAAATGTATCCGCCAATGACAACACCCATCAAAGTAATTGTTGAAATGCTGCCGGCAGCCGCTGAATTAATACCGAAATACGCAATAATCAGCGGCAAAACAAATGAAAGCATCATCATATCCATGCCGTCCATGGCGTAACCAATGGATGCTGCCCACACGGTCTGATGCTGATACTTGCCGATCGTGTTGCTCTCCTGCGATACCGTCTGTCCCCCAACTGCTAGCTCTGCCATTTCCTGTCTACCCTTCTTCTTGATCTTTTTTGTTTCGCCCAAACGACAAACACTGCATTCATACGAGGTAGTGTTCATCATTTTTCTGTTCCATTCAGTGAAACGTTGTTCCATTCTTTTTTAGCACAGTGACACGCTAAAAAAGAATGTCTTTAGTATACGAGCATCTCATTGGCCTGTCTCCATTCTTGTCAAATTTTCTTACACACTATTAGACTATCCCTGCCTACGCGTGTAACGTCAGACAAAATGGCCCGCGTTTCAAACGAGATGGCAACTCATTTTCTCCTATGCTTTGAAACTGTGTGCAGCGCTGAAGGCGTGGCGATCCGCCTGCTCGCCAGCAGAAGCGCCTCACTTGGTTTGCTTCACATCTAAGGCTCCGTTTTGCTGTAGCGTTAGCCATGAATAACAGAGCCAAAATGCTCATTTCACGTAAAAAAATGAGCACCCGCTGTCTGCGGATGCCCGATATTTCCATTCTTTTTCGTAAACGCGCGCCAAAAGTGCTTCATCGTTCCGTTGATTAATGCTCCGATTGCGCACTAATCGCTTGCCACCATGCCGGATCAAGGTCGGTCACGGACATAATTTCTATTCTTTACATATCCAAATATTTTTTCTCTTTCCGGGCCAACTCAACAATGCCGGCAGAAATCGCCAGCAGTCCCGAAACAATGTTAATCAGGCCAAAAACGCCGGCAAGCAGAAATAGAATGCCGCTCAATTTCACACGGCGATAGCGGCAGAACCAGGCAATGACAAGCAGTACAAGGCTCAGCAGTGAACAGATAAGCAGCAGGCGGCCGTAGCCGTTGGCAGCGATCACACCGTTGTGAAGTTCCGTCGTGCTGATGCCTTTTACCGCTTTGACATCACTGACATTCAGTGACACCAGCCTGACACCGACAAACAGCGTCAAAGCATTAAAAATAACGGCAATAATTGCTAAAACTGTTTCAGCCTTTCGTTTCATCGTTCATTCGCCTCACTCATTTTTATGATGTCAACAATCCATCTGCCGTTAGATCCTCGGAACAGCTAAAAACGCAGCAGAATGAATGGGCCCCGGATGACTGCTCCTTCAGGGCATAAAGCGCACGCACACTCATCTTTGTTCCGCATTGATCTTGCCCGCGGTGGATCAAACGTTCACATATTCTTACCCTCTTGTAAAGTATGCTTTTTGTGTACTAGTACATTAATACAATAGCACATCATGCTAAATACTGGCAATACGAAAATGCAAATAAATTGATCAGACGAAACTGTGAGGCTTGCCCCCCCCTCTCATCCGCGGGAACGCGCGATGAACTGCCTAAGACACACATCTGGTTTGATTCCAGCGAATCACAACCATTTTCAATCTAAGATCGGCCATCCGCCGCAAAAAACAGCAGCTGTTTTTTTTTGACGGTTTGTGTTTTAATAGACGTAGTTTCACGCGAACTAAGAGGATCAAGGTTGCCTGCATAAGAACAGCGCCCTCGCGCAGAGATGGGGCTGTGCGCGCAACTTCCCTCTCGGCACGTGATAAAGCTGGCCAGCCCAGCCAAAAGAGGTGACAATGGTGCTCCACATCGAATGTACGCGTTTCAAAGTCAAACCGGGACAGTCCGCGTGCGCAGACAAATGGATGGCTTTTCTGAACGAACACATGGCCGATGTGCTGCTCACACTGGATGGTGAAAAGATGTACGTCGAGACGATCCTCCGCGAGAAAAAGGCAGACGGTGACTTCCTCTACTGGTACTCTATTCAAGGCGAAGGCGGCAGCGCTGTCGAAGACTCCGACAGCTGGATCGACAAAAAGCACCTGGAGTACTGGCAGGCCTGCATCGACAGCACCTATGAACCGCAAGAGCTGACGCCGGAAGTCGTAATGATTCCCGAACGCATTCGCAGCCGCATGGCGTAAAAGCGCGGGCCGGTAACTCTCGTGAGCAGCGCAATAATACTGCCAAAAGGAGCGGCTTTCAGGCACTGCGCTTCGGGTCTGCCTACCGCGGGTACACCGCGTTGCCCCCTTCATCTGCCCCCTATCAGTTGCTCTTTTTTAAATCGTTGTTTCCTCGCTTTTCGACAAAGTCATTAACCCACTCGCTATAAATTAAAAAACGATCGCGCCCACTGTCTACGCGACCGTTCACGTCTTTTATTCAGAAATCTTCTTTTTTCAACGCCGGGGTTACGGCGTGAAGCGGATGGCGATTGACCGCATAAATACCGAGGCAGACAAGAATAAGAGCCAAGGCATTTTTCCATTCCAAAATGGACTCGCCAAGAAAAATGCCGGACAAAATGGCGCCGGATACCGGTATTAGGAAGTTGTATAAAGCAATTGACCCCACTTTGTTGTATTTTAAGAGGATCGTCCACAGAGTAAACGCCAGTGCAGACAGCAAGCCGAGATAAAACAAAATCAATGTGGAACCGAACGTAAAATGGGTGACGTAGCCGTGGTGGCTTAACCCGAGCAGCAGTAAGATGATGCCGCCGATCAACAGCTGATGGCCGGTCACAACCATCGAGTCAAGTCCTTGCGATACGCGTTTCCCATAAATTGTCGAAGCTGAAAAAGCGAGTGCGGCAAGAACGATCAGCCCTTCCCCGCCAAACGAAAAATGAAAGCTGAGCAAGTCACTGCTGAAATTGACAAGCAGAACGCCGGCGAAGCCGAGCAGGCAGCCAAGCACCTTGTTCACATTCAGGCGATCGTTCTTATATAAAAAATGAGCGATCAGCACGCTAAAGAAAGCGGACATTGCATTCATAATCGAAGCCTTCACACCCGTTGTATGCGCAAGCCCGACATAGAAAAAGATGTATTGCAGAGTCGTCTGTGAAAAACCGAGCAGCAGCAGTTCAAGAACGTTTTTCCGCGACAACGACAACAGCTGCTTGGATGAAAAAAAGGCGACAATCAGCACCATTACTCCGGCGAGCATGAAGCGATAGCCGGCAAACGAGAGTTCAGCCGGCACGTCCCCCGTACTGATTTGAAAAAGAAGATAGCCGGATTTGACCCCCGGATAGGCACTCCCCCAAAGGATGCAGCAAAATGCAGCGACAAAAACAACGACTTTTTTATTTGTAAATATGCGCTCCCCGCTCACCTTTAACCCCCATAACTGTTCATTAGTCAATAAGGAACAGTATCACGCGTCGCGCATGTAGTTGTCAACGGCATTTTTTCAAGTGACGTCTGGCGGCTGTACTTTTACTTCGATCGCCAAATTAAAAGATTTTTCGGAAAAAACGAGCTGCAGCAACATCACCGCCCGCCTTTTGAATGCGCACGATTTATCTTGCCGCTGCAGACTGAGCGCGCCTCTTCTGGCTCATGTGGCGGATGAGCCGATAAGCGGTCAGCACAGCGCCAAGAAAGGCAATGGCGACCAGCATAAGATAGACCCCGCGCATGCCAAAGACAAAGACATCATCCCGGCCAAAGACATAACTTGTGACCGTCCGATGCAATTTCAGGCTCATCAAGTCATAGAGACAAGTCGTAGCCAGCGTGATGCCGATCATCTGCCCGAGATTCCTGACAAGTGAGTTGACACTGCCGGCAATGCCCAGTTCATCCGCAGGACATGCTGACATAATCAGCGAATTGTTGGGCGGCTGGAACAGCGCCTGACCGACGGACATAACGGCAAGAACGAGCAGGCAACCCCCGATGCCTGTATGGGCACGCAGGCAGGCCATCAGTAAAAAACTGACGCCGAGCACGGTAAGTCCCACAAGTGTCAGCATTTCTGAACCGAAGCGATCTGATAAATGACCGAAAAACGGCGAGAGCACGGCGATGATTAACGGTGAGAACATCATCATGAAACCGGCGGCACCGGCTGAGAGCTCGAGCGTATCTTGCAGGTAAAAAGGCCAGAGCAATAAAGTGGCCGCCATGCACACGTAGGCGATCAAAGCGCAGAGAATACCGATTGAGAATTGTGAATTGCCGAATAGGCGCAAATCGAGCAGCGGCGCGCGGCGCAACCGCTCGACAACCAGAAACAAACCAATCAGCACCGCCGAAACAATGAGACTGATCCAGATGAGCGGACTGGCAAACCCAAGTGACTGTGCGGCTATCAGTGCAGCGAACAGCAGGCACGTACCGATGAACTGTAGAACTGAACCGGCCACATCCATCGTCTGCCGTGTTTGTCGCTGATGAAAGGGCAAACAGCGTCGTCCGATAAAAAAGAGTACCACACCAAGCGGAACTTTGATCAGAAAGATCCAGTTCCAGCTTGCCATCGAGACGATCAGGCCGCCGAGCGGTGGACCAATCATCATGCCGAGTGCAACGGCGGCTATCAGAACACCAAGCGCTCTGCCCCGTCCCTGCCGCGGGTATAATTCAGTGATCAGTCCCTGATTATTTGCCATATAAGCCGACGCACCGAACCCTTGCAGCACGCGGCACAGCACGAGTACGGGCAGCGAAGAACTGAATCCGCAGAACAGTGAAGCAAGTGTAAAAACAGCCACGCCGAATTGAAACACTTTGGCTTTGCCGATCATATCACCGAGCCGTCCGAAAAACAGCAGCGCGGCGCAGATCATGATTGAATAACCGGCGATGACCCATTCGATAGCCGACAGCGGGGCGTTCAGCTGGCGAGACATCGACGGCAGCGCAATATTGACGATGCTGGAGTCAAGTGTCGCCAGAAAAGACATAGACACGACAACAAATAGTGTGACGGAACGCTCACGTTCCGTCATGTCACTGATTCGCACTTCATTAACCTCTTTCCTAGTGATCATTTACATTCCCACAACGCCTCTCTATAATAATCTTGTAAAAACAGTTCATTCAATCACTACATTATCATGTTTTAGCACGCTATTGATGAGGAGGTTCATTTTTGAAACAAGATTCCTTTTATTTCGTCAAACCAATGACTGACGACGAGCTCGGCATGGACATCTATTTAAAGCAGGATTTGAAGCGCGGCAAGAACTTTCGGATGCACTGGCATGAACATCTGCAGCTCTACGTCTACCTCTCCGGCCAGTCCCTGCTCAAATGCGGCACGCGCAGCTACGCGACACACCCCGGCTCTGTCGCCGTTATTAACAGCAACGAACTTCACTACATTGAGAGCCGCTCCGATGAGCTGCGTTTTTATATTATCTGGGTCGATCTAAAGAGCCTGTTCAGCCGCCCGACAGACTGGTGCCAATCCAAGTACTTTGCACCGCTTTCTGAGAACCGTATTCTGTTTCAAAATATGATCGACAATGATCCGGCGTTTGACCACACGCTGCAGCAACTCATTGATGCTTTTCATGCCCGACGAATCGGTTTTGAAATCGAAGTCAGGGCGCTCTTCTGCATGCTGATCGTTCGGCTTCTGCGCCAACACGTGCGCAAAATTGCGTCTCCTCAGCAGGCGGCCAGCCGTACTCATCGGATGAACGGCTTCAAAGCTGTCTTTGACTATCTCGATCGGCATTATACCGAACCGGTTGACAGCCGTCACTTGGCAGACATTATGCACATGAGTCTGGCACATTACTGCCGCACGTTCAAAGCGCTGACCGGAAAAACAACAACTGATTACGTGAATGAGCTGCGGCTCGACCAAGCGGCCGATATGCTCAAAGCAGGCGGACACACGATGACCGAAGTGGCGCTCGCCTGTGGCTTCGACGACTTGAACTATTTCAGCCGCCGCTTTAAGAAGACTTATGGTTGCGCGCCCTCAGCCTTCTAGACCAGTTAGAAAAACTTGGCTCTGCCAGGTCCTTGAACGGCGGCTAATCCCTAGTTTTTCTTGTACATTCCAAGCCTGAGAGCCTCATAGAATCGCTCCGCGTCCTGTTCATAAAGAAACATTTCCATTGATGAATGCGTTTTCTTATTCTAAAATTAAATAACGAAGACTTTTTCGGGCCGGAGAAAATACTGGCCAAACGGATCCCCTGTCTGGGGGACTAGAAAGAGGGGCCCGTCTTGGAGAAACGTCAGGAACGCATCTACCAGATACTCGTCCAGCGCTGTTCTTCTTGGACGAAGAGCGAATTTATCGACCATTCCGGTGTTTCCGCTCAAGACGTTGCTTCGCAGCTCGGCATGCTGCGAAGCAACGTCAGCGCTGAGCTCAATGCACTCAACCGTCGCGGTCGCGTGATTAAGCTCGTGACGCGACCTGTCTTATATGTCCCTACTGACCTGCTTCAGACGCTCATTAATGAACCTGTCAGCGAAACGGTGATCAAATGCCATTCGTTACAGGAATGGCTGTCCCGCAAGAAAGTATCGTCCGCCAAAATCGATCCCTTCGCGCCGCTAATCGGTGCGGGCGGTAGTCTTAAAAACAGTGTCAGACAGGCCAAGTCAGCCATTATCTATCCGCCGCACGGGCTGCACACACTCATCATCGGCCCGACCGGCAGTGGAAAGACGCTGTTTGCTCACTTGATGCACAACTATGCCTGCGCATTCGACCGTATGGACACGGGAGCACCATTCATTGAATTTAACTGTGCCGATTACTATAACAATCCTCAGCTGCTCATCGGCCAGCTGTTCGGCTACGTCAAAGGTGCCTTTACCGGTGCGGACCATGCACAAGACGGCCTTGTGAGCAAGGCCGACAAGGGTATCCTGTTCCTTGATGAAATTCACCGCCTGCCGCCTGAGGGCCAGGAAATGCTCTTTTATTTCATGGACACCGGACGCTTCAGCAAACTTGGGGAAAGCGGCAACAAGCAACACGCACAAGTATTGATCATCGGCGCGACGACGGCAGATCCGGAGTCGGCACTGCTCCAGACCTTCCTTCGCCGCATTCCGGTCATGATCAACATTCCCGCTTTCCACAAGCGGAGCGTCCGCGAACAAGTCGAGTTGACACGTGCCCTGCTCTCGCGAGAGGCGCAGCGGACAAAAAGCCAATTCCATGTCAGTGCGGATGTTTTTAAAGCCTTGATCGGCAGCGTGACTTTCGGCAATATCGGGCAGCTCAAATCCAGCGTTCAACTCGTCTGTGCGCAGGCCTTTCTTGACAGTCTCTCAAGTGACTGTGTCGATCTTGATGCGAAGATGTTGCCCCCCGATATGCTTGACGGACTGGCGCGCATCTCCCGCCACTCTGAAACGATCGCTCAACTGAATCAATTGTTGCCGACCGCACTCGTCATCACCGGGGAGCGCAGTCCGCTGCTGACTGATCATGACCGTTATGAACCGCCTTTTGACCTGTACAAACGAATTATCGGCCAGTACGACAACTTATCAAAAGAGGGCCTCTCCTCTGCCGATATTCATAAGTACATCACCAAAGACATCGCCCGGCACGTGCGTGACTTTTACCGTCAGACGACGAAGGATATGCTGCTGACTACGGTGGATCCGCGTCTGCTCAGACTGTCTGATGATTTAAGTGCGGTGTGCGCAGAAGCGCTTGGCAGCGAGCAGGCTCATGAATTTCTGCCTATGCTGCTGGCCCACTTGTCATCCTTTCTCGAACAGGCACCGCACAGCCATGCGACGCTCATCGATCAATCGCTTCTGAAATACCAGCAGGACGACTATCGTGTCGCCGACAAAATTGCCACACTCATACAGCTTAAACTTGATGTCAGCTTGCCCGAGATGGAGGTGCTCTACGTCGCGTTTTTAATCGGCTCTTTTGTGGAATTGTCGCGCAAGACATGCGTAGGCATTGTCGTTGCCGCACACGGGCCGGCCACGGCCAGCTCTATGGTCAGCGTGGCAAAGGAACTGCTTGGCGATTACCCGCTTGTTGCTGTCGACATGCCGCTCCAACTGAACTTCGGCGATATTTTTCACCAAATTGTTGACGCCGTGAAAGCCGTCGATCAGGGCGCCGGCGTGCTGATGATGGTCGATATGGGATCTCTGTACTACTTTGAGGAAAAAATTGCGCGCCATGCCCGTGTTCAAGTGAAAGCTATCGACATGGTGTCAACGCCGATGGTGCTTGACGCGGTGAAAAATGCGAACTTGCTGCACATGACGTTAAAAGAGATGGTTCATTCGCTGTACCACATACGCGGCACGATCGCGCAGATCCCGCAATCACCTGAACAGCCTCATCCCAAAGCGATTCTGACGATTTGCACGACCGGGAGCGGCATTGCCCAGCGTATTAAGAAGATTGTCGAATTGTTCGTCAATCAGCTGACCGATGAGGCTATTGAAATTATTCCGATTTCGATCGACGGACTTGAGACACATGCGGCAGACTTGGCCGGTAAATACGACATCGTGGCAAGCATTGGTGCTAAAAATCCAAAACTGGCGCATATCCCATACATTACACTGTCACAGTTCGTCAGCGGTGAGGGGCAGGAAATCCTCCAGTCCATCTTCACCTCCACCTCAGCGCCACCGAAGAACAGTCCATCGCATCTGATTGTTAAAGGCGTGTGCGAGGACAGTCTTCAGGAAATGCTCACGTATTTGAATCCAAGTCGGGCTGTCGATGCCATTGTTGAATTCAACTTGCAGCTTCAAAAGGAACTGCACATTCATCTGAAAAATGCGGCACAAATTCGTATTATCATGCATATGGCTTTTGCGCTTGAACGTGAAGTGACAAAAACTCCGCTAGCCTATGAGGAAGAACCCAGCGCAGAAAAGAAACAAATGGCCGCACGGCTGGAACCGCTCCTTGCCGTGTTTCAATATAAATTGAACATCCGGATCAGCGACAGCGAATGTTATTATTTAATTGATATGCTGATCGATGAATTTGGAAAGAGTGTGTTGCTGACCTGCGCTGAGTCCCAATAAGTGTGTTCGTTTATGCCGACTAGACAATTAGTGCTTCGCCGGCTGTTAGCAGTGTTTCAATTTATTCATATAGTGTGTTAATCATCCGAAAGCTTTTTAAAGCATTCCGCGTCAAGCGGTGCTTTTTTTTTGAAACAGTACGTTGGCACGTAAATTGCTAATTAAAAGTGTGCCGATCGAAGGGAGGGCAAGTGATGGTAACTATTATTGTAGCCGCACACGGACAATTGGCCGCTGCATTTATCAATACGGCAAAAATGATTTTTGGCAATATCGAGCACACCAAAGCCGTGACGTTTGAACCCGGTGAAGGCATTGAAAATTTACTGGAGAAGTACCAGGACGTCATTCATTCGTCTGAGCAGATACCGGGCAATGAGGTGTTGTTTCTCACCGACCTGTTTGGGGGCAGTCCTTATAACGCCGCAAGTCGCTTCGCCGCGCGCCAGCCTCACATGGATATCGTAACCGGTGTGAATCTGCCGATGCTCATCGATGTACTCGCACGGCGCATGGCGGGCGGCACACTCGCCGATCTGGTCAGCACAGCTAAGCAGTCGGGAACAGACGGCATCCGTTCATTCCGTGAATGGTTTGACAAACAACAAATAGTGAACAGCGCAAAAGCTGAAGAAGGAGATGAGTTAGGATGATTATTAAATGGTTAAGAATTGACTCGCGCCTCATTCACGGTCAAGTCGCTAACAACTGGGTCAATCATGTCGGCGCAAGCACAATCATTGCCGCAAATGACAGCGCCGCCAATGATGACTTAAGAAAAACGTTGCTGTTGCAGGTTGCTCCCGGACGTACTAAGTCATACGTCATGTCGGTCGATAAAACGGCACGCTGCTATAAGAATCCATCCTATAACAATCTCGATGTACTGCTCGTTGTGGAAAATCCGACCGACGTTCTCCGCCTGATTGATCAAGGTGTGAAAGTCGACCAAGTCAATGTCGGCGGCATCACCTTCAAAGAAGGCATGACACTGATTTCTGAAGCCGTTTCCGTATCGCCGCAAGATGTGAAAGCATTCGTGGAGCTTGATAAACGAGGGGTCAAACTTGTTCTGCAGCAGCTGCCGAATACGGCAAGTTCTGATTTCATGAACCGGCTGAAGAGCAAAGGTCTCATATAAAAAATGAACAAGGGGGTTTTTTGAATGAATGCCATGCAATTTATTCTTGTCATTCTGGTCGCACTGATTTGCGGTATGGCAAGCGTCATGGATGAACGCCAATTTCACCGCCCGCTCGTCGCCTGTACGTTAATCGGTCTCGTGCTCGGGGATCTGCATACCGGTATTCTTCTCGGCGGTAACTTGGAGTTGATCGCACTCGGCTGGATGAATGTCGGAGCGGCTATGGCGCCTGACGCCGCACTTGCCTCGACCGTGTCCGCCATCATCGTCATCGTCGGTCATCATTCCATCGGCGAGGGCATTGCTCTGGCGGTTCCGCTTGCCGCGGCCGGTCAAGTGTTGACCATCTTCGTCCGCACAATTGCCGTCTTTTTCCAGCATCAGGCTGACCATTTTGCCGCCAAGGCGAATTTCAGAGGCATCGAATGGTGTCATATCGGAGCACTGCTGCTGCAAGGCTTGCGTGTCGCGCTTCCGACCGGTGCGGTGGCCGCAGTTGCCGGCACGAGCATCGTCAACAACTGGTTGAATGCCATTCCTCCGGTTGTCACACACGGCCTGCAAATATCTGGCGGTTTCATCGTCGTCGTCGGATATGCAATGGTTATTAACATGATGAAAGCGCGTTCGCTAATGCCGTTTTTCTTCATCGGTTTTACACTGGCCACTTTCGTCTCCGGCATCAATCTCGTCGGTCTCGGCATTCTTGGCGCCTGCGCGGCAGTGATCTACGTCCAATTGAACCCTGACTTCCATGACTCGATCAAAGTACCGGCCGCAACTTCCGCATTGCCCGATGATGACGACGACATGCTCGGCTAAAAAAGGAGGAATAAAAAATGGCTGAACTAAAGGAAACACAAGCTGTTAAACCGTTAACCCGGAGAGATCTGTTAAATACTTACTTCCGCAGCACCTTTATGCTAGGCTCCTTCAACTTTGAGCGTATGCAGGCGATCGGTTTCTGCGTCACGATGATGCCGGCGATCAAACGCTTCTACCATAAAAAAGACGACCAGGCCGCCGCTTTAAAGCGCCATCTAGAATTTTTCAATACAACGCCGTGGCCGGCATCGGCGATCTTCGGTGTCACAGCAGCGATGGAACAAAAGCGTGCCGAGGGCGGCGACATTGACGAAGCCGCGATTACAAACGTCAAAATTGGTCTGATGGGACCGCTTGCCGGTATCGGTGACCCGATCTACTGGGGCACAGCCCGCCCGATTCTCGCGGCGCTCGGTGCATCGCTGGCTTTGAGCGGCAGCATTCTCGGTCCGCTACTCTTCTTTGTCGGCATCAATATCATTCGCATGCTCACACGCTGGTACGGCTTTAAAGTCGGCTACACTCAAGGGACCGATATTGTTCAGGATGTGGCAGGCAACCGGCTGAAGAAACTGACACAGATGGCTTCCGTTCTTGGCTTGTTCGTCATGGGATCGCTCGTCTCCAAGTGGACGTCGATTAAAATGCCGCTCGTGCTCGTTTCCTTTAAGCAAGCCGGACATCTTGTCAACACGTCGCTGCAAAACATTCTTGATTCCCTGCTTCCGGGACTTGTTGCCCTGCTGCTGACCTTTGCCTGCATGTGGTTGCTCAAGCGCAAAGTCAACGCCATCTGGATCATCTTCGGCATGTTCATTCTCGGTATTCTCGGCTACTGGTGCGGACTGTTCGGGTTGTAATGCAGACTGACTAAAGCGGCAAATGAAGCGGACTGAAACGGCAACCCATTTGTTTGCACCGATTGAGAGCCCGAAGCGGACTTGCGAACGCCGCCGACGGTTTAGAAGCGGCGGACTCCCTTCTGCCGCAGGACATACAATGCCAACTGCTGGGTCTGCACTGCGATACAGCAAGCCAGCCAATCAAATGACTGCCGCAGAACGGCAGAAGAGGAGGCAGCAATGATGAATCGTCTTCAAGCACTACTGCAAAACAAGAAAAGTGAGGACTACGTATTCAGTTCGTCAAAGTGGATCACCCTGCTGATGATCGCCGGCATCGTCGCTTACCCGCTAACGGCCGGTTGGGGAACGCTCGTCTTGCTTTGTTTGGCCATTGGTTTACTGATCGGTCGTTACCTGATCGCCAAACAGACATCTGCCGACTTCCGTGACATGCATCATGCCAAAGCCGCTTATGCCAAAACGAAAAACAAACAGTATCTGCGCTTCATCCAAGCACGCGCAAAACAGATGCTGGCGGATAATAAAATGCTGACAAAAGCGGCGAAAGAAGAGATCAATACGCTGCTCGGCTTCGCCGAACGCCGATTGTTCTAAGAGCAAGGACTTTTCACAGCGTGACCCATGACCATCATACAATGAACCCCAGAGCTAATGCATCGGCAACGTTTCTGGGGATTTTGTTTTTGTTCTTACCGCCGGGGATTGACCCGCCGCGCGCCATTGCGTGCGACAGCCGGCCACCCGCGCCAACTCATTTCGATTCAGGAGGCCTGACAATGAATCAGATCAAGTTGATCTTCTCAGACATGGACGGTACGCTGCTCAACAATGAAGGCAAGTTATCACAGCAAACGATTGACAGTGTCAGGCGACTGCGCCACAAAAAAATTGCATTCATTCTGACTTCTGCCCGCTCTCCGGAAGGCATGGCTGATGCCGCTCGGCAGCTTGATTTGCAGACGATGCCGTTTATCAGCTATAACGGCGGATTGATCGGCCGCTTCCAACCCGACGGTCAT
Organism: Sporolactobacillus sp.; assembly: GCA_047722915.1. Taxonomy (GTDB): domain Bacteria; phylum Bacillota; class Bacilli; order Bacillales; family Sporolactobacillaceae; genus Sporolactobacillus. The sequence goes on along the minus strand of JBDNZQ010000006.1, from coordinate 60,654 downwards.
CTGGACACACTCGAGAGCACCCCGCTTGAACCAAGCGACAGGCGCGCGATTTACTCATATGTTAACGCACGTTGTCCGGATGTGAACCTATCCGCATTTGTCGAGAATACGTGGTATGTCAGACAAATCGATGCCCGCGTCGCCCGGGAGGCCGAGCTGAGCGGCTGTCAGCCGGTCATGACCGACCTCGGTCATCTCATCGGTACATGCCGTTTACCCTTTTACAAGTTCATGCTGATGGCACCCGCAGAAACAACCGACCAGCTCATGCACGCATTCAGTGCTCATGCCTATCCGCATACTGCTGTCACCCGTTCTCATCCGACTTATCTCGAAGTGACACACCGGCAGGCAACAAAGCTGCACGCTGTCAAGAAGCTGGCGGACTATCTCGGCGTCACACAAGAGGCCATTGCGGCATTTGGTGATCAATATAACGACTTGGACATGCTGAACTATGCCAGCGTCGGTATCGCGGTGAAAAATGCGCCGCAAACTATACAAGACGCTGCCAACATTCTCACCGAATCAAATGAAAATGATGGCGTGGCACTGGCCCTTAATCGCTACTTTTAAAGGCAGGCACACGGTTGTCATGAAACGCTGTGAAAACGCGCCGGTTTCTGCCGACGCGTTAAACGTTACTGTCTGATTGAGTGAAAAAACCGTGCCAGAATGCATCAAGTATCTCCTCGGCCGCTTCATCAACTGACGGAAAAAGCAGCAAACCATTCTCCGACTTCATGTTGCCGATTTTGAGCAGCGCCACTAGCGCATGCGCCGCAAATCCTTTATTAGCCGGCGCAACATCGCCGCGGGACTGGCTGCGCTCGAATGCCCGCTCAATGCAGCGGTACATCTCATCCTCTGCTTGATTCATCTCCGCCTGCTGCTTGACGGACAGCGCCGTTTTCGTCTCACGCGTCAGGCTGCCAATATCGAGCGTTGTCGTTGCCCGCAGATGTGACAGCGTGACGTCTTTCAATTGGTCGCGCAACGGCTTATCCGTTTGAAACAGTTTGTCCATCTGGACGGTAATCCGCTTCATCATCTCCACCATCGCCACTTTGAAAAGATCAGCCTTGGAGGAAAAATAGTAGTATACACTTGCTTTTGTCATGCCGGCCGCCGCAGCAACGTCATCAATCGATACTTTTTGGTATCCTCCGTTTAAAAACAACGGCGTCGCCTTCTGCAAAATCAACTGCTTTGTCGATATTTCACTTTTCCGAATGCGCGGCCGTCCCGGCGCACGCCGCTTCTGCTGAACCATTTGCGTCCCTCTCCTTATTTGTATTATAACGGATCATCAATCATTTGATAATTAACCGACTAGTATATATAATTATCACATAAGGTTCACCACTTCCCGGGGGAGGGACAATCGATGAGGACATGGATCTTGCAATTCGCCGGCGCATGTGCAGGAAAGAAGGGGAAATGGATCACGCTTGTTGTCTGGATCGTACTTGTGTCCACTGTTTCCGCTCTTTTTCCGAGTGCCCAGAAAATGACCGACAACAGCGCTACTGATTTAAGTGCCGGTCAGCCGTCTGTTCAGGCGGAACAAGTCATCAAGAAATACTTTCCTAATACCCAAGGTACACCGCTTCTCATCGTCTGGAACCGTTCAGACGGACTGACGCCCGCTGATCTGAACGCTGTCCAACAGCTGTATACAACACTCGACCGCAGGCCGCTCAGCCAGCAATCGTTCATCCCGCCTTATCGTTCAATGCCGGCCTTCGCGTTCAAAAAAATGATTTCCGGCGACGGAACAACTCTAGTGACGCCTGTCTTCATGAAGTCAAGTGCAGATGCTGAACAGTTAACGACTGACATGCAGACACTGAAAGATCGGATTAAAAAAATCGGCACATCCAAATGGTTCAGCTCTTCACTTGAGGCAGGCGGCCTGCATCTGCGATTTACCGGTCCTGCGGCTATCGCTACCGATGCTGTCAGTTTATTTAAACAAGCTGATGTCACACTGCTGCTGGCCACCGTGCTGCTCGTGCTTTTTTTGCTGATCGTGATCTACCGTTCGCCGATTTTAGCTATCGTTCCGCTGATCGGCGTCGGTTTCGCCTACGGTCTGGCCGGCCCGATTCTCGGTCTGCTCGCCAAGAACCACGTCATTACAATTGATTCTCAAGGTGTGTCAATCATGACCGTTCTGCTGTTCGGCGCGGGCACGGACTACTGCCTGTTCCTTGTCTCTCGTTATCGCGAATACTTGTTCAAGGAAAAAGATAAGTATCGTGCGCTTCAACAGGCCATCAACCACTCAGGCGGCGCGATCATGGTCAGCGCGATCACCGTTGCCCTTAGTCTGCTGACGCTGCTGCTCGCGTCGCTCGGTTCGATTCATCGCTTTGCCGTTCCCTTTGCGGTAGCCATTTCTGCGATGGGGATTGCCGCCCTTACACTGCTGCCGGCTTTGCTTGCTATATTCGGTCGTGCATCATTCTTTCCGTTTATTCCCCGCACGCCTGAGATGCTTGCGGCGGTGGAAAAGGACAAGGGGAGAAAGCCGCGTCAGCAGCGGATGCACGGTCGCGTCAGCCACTTTCTCGGACAGCTCGTCGTTCGCCGCCCATGGACTGTCATTCTTGTTACCGCCGTGTTGCTCGGCTCACTCGCACTGTTCGCTTCGCGCATTGAAACAACCCAAAATTTGCTGGCTTCGTTTCCAAAGACGATGCCGTCCAGAGAAGGGTTCACGCTCATCGGCGACCACTTCTCTCCCGGCGAGCTGGCGCCCGTGCAGATTGTTGTGAAGGCGGACGGCAAGCAGCTGCCTCTCGTGAATAAGCTCAGTCAGTTGAAAAACGTCGCATCTGTATCAACACCGCAGAAAAGTACAAAGAACAGTGATATGGATCAGCTTCAGGTGATTTTAAAAGGTGATCCATTCAATGAGAAGGCCATCTCATCTATTCCGTCGATTCGGCAAACGATCGCTGCAACGCTGAAGTCAAACGGCATCCGCTCTGGCGGCCACTACTGGATCGGTGGTGAGACGGCAAAACTCTACGATACCGTCAAAACAACCGATCGTGATACGGTGCTCATCGTGACTGCCGTGATTGCCATTATTACCATTCTGCTGCTCAGTTATCTGAAGTCAGTCATTGCCGCCGTCTACCTCATACTGACCGTACTGCTCTCCTACGGCAGCGCGCTGGGTGCCGGCTGGTTCGTGCTGCATGATCTGATGGGTTCAGACGCGCTCAACGGACTGATCCCGCTTTATGCCTTCGTCTTCCTCGTGGCGCTTGGTGAAGATTACAATATCTTCATGGTGTCCGGCATCTGGAAGAACAGACAGCTGATGCCGCATCGTGAGGCCATCGCCTCCGGCGTCAGTGAGACGAGTACCGTTATTACCTCCGCCGGCCTGATCCTTGCCGGCACATTTGCGGTGCTGGCCACGCTGCCCATTCAAGTTTTGTTGCAGTTCGGTGTCGTGACTGCCGTCGGTGTCCTGCTTGATACGTTCATCGTCAGACCGCTGCTCGTTCCGGCGATCACAACCGTGCTTGGCCGCTATGCCTATTGGCCGGGAAAACTTTGGCACAAAACAGATAGCCGTTCGCGCCAAGACGCTTAACAACGGCAAACGTCGAAGAAACAGTTCAAGCCACGCCCGGCAGACGCAATCGCTCGTTTGCCAGACGTGGCTTTTTAGTATAATCACTCGGAATAAAAGGAAAAATTTGAAAACTTCGCGGTCAACTCGTACCTTTTAAATTGAACATATACTCTGCCGATGGCGGATTCGCCGGCGCGCATCATCAAAAGAACCGACGTATTCCAGGCCATCGCGCTGCCACTTCAACGCGTCTGAGGTTTGTCTTTGCTAAAGAGAAATAGGGTCATACCGGCAAGAATAACGCATAGACCGACAAGCTGGCGCAACGTCATCGACTGATGCAGGATCAGCCATGCCAACAAGGACGTGCCAACCGGCTCACCAAGAATGCTTACGGAAACAAGCGATGCCCCGCTCCAGCGTACAAGCCAGTTAAAGATAGACAGGCCAACCACTGTCGGAATCAGCGCCAAGCCGAGAAACATCAGCCAGTCGGCCGGTGTGTAACTGAATAACGGCAGTCTTTGAACAAGCGCATCAAGAAAAAGCAGTCCCGCGCTTGTCGCATAACCGATGATCGAATAAGGAACGAGTGATAGCTTTTGTCGCAGGGCCTGTCCGATCAGAAAGTAACCGGCAATCATGGCGGCGGCAAGCAGCGCAAGCCCATCACCGGCGAGCGATGGGATGCTGAGATGCCAATCTTGCCAGCCGATCAGCACACTGCCTGCCAGCGCCATTCCGGCACCGACGAACGCGCGCAGCGGCAACCGCTCATTGAAAAGAAGACTGCCTCCGGCAAAAGCAAACAACGGCTGCAATGAGACAAGAACAGTGGAACTGGCCACCGACGTAAGCCGGAGTGACGAAAACCAAAGGGTGTAATGCGCAGCCAGCAACAGACCACATAGAGTGGCAAAAAGCCATTCTCTCACAGTCAGCGCAGCCAGCTCCCGCCAGCGCTTCCCCCGAAGGAGTAGCGGCAAAAGCAGAAGTGCGGCAAAAAGCAGCCGATAACCCGCCAGTACCGGCGCCGGCGCATCCGTTAGCCGGACAAAGATTGCTGCCGTTGAAATTGACAGAATGGCAAGCGCAATTAGAAAAAACATTAAAGGTCTGCTCACAGCCTGCACTCACATCACCGCCCCGCCTGTTTCATTTTGATCGAGCTGTTGCTGTCTATTTGATGCTCTATAACCTGTGGTGTGATTGCCCATGTGCTGCTGTACTTTGCGCATTACCTGTCGTTTGAAGCAGACTGACTGTGCGGACACGGGCTGTGGATCACGAGCACTCTGCTATGACGTTCTCGCCGCAGAATCGCGGCACTTCTGCGGCAAACACACTTGAGGCCGTGCGATTAAAAATACCAATCACTGGTCACAAAGCTATCTTATTAGAAAAACTTGGCTCTGCCAAGTCCTTTGGACGACGGCGGAGCCTTAGCTTTTCTTATACTTAGTCCCGCTGAGGTCTTTAAACCTTCTTAAACGTATTAGAAAAACTTGGCGAAGCCAACTCCCTTGGACGACGGCGGAGCAATGATTCCTGTTACTTTCTAGGTGCTACACTTAGAGTGTAAATTCAAGGTATAAAACAGCAGCGCACAAACGCCGCTGCCTGTGACTGTCCTTTTTCATAATTGATTGTGGCATAAGCCGCATGAACCTCACCGTTTTGCTTGCTGCCCCGCTTCCGCCATGCCCCGGTGCTTTAAGGACGGAAAGATGCGGCGGTCAAAAAGGTCGACAAGCGCGCCTTGAAACAGGAGGGCAAACACGGTGCCGGCATTAATCGCATACAGCCGGCCGCTTGCAATCCAGCAAAGCATCACGATAAGAACCGGCGGCAGGAACGTTACAGATTGAGCAATTGCCGCGCTGCCATTGAAGAATTTAAAACGAACAATCTGCATGAGTTCGTCACACGGATGCAGCACGAAATTCACCCGCTGATAGATCGAAATCGCCATGGCAATCAGCGCGACACCGATAAAATCGAGGGTGACGCGGGCGGGCAACGGCAAAGTGTCCAAGCGTTGAAAAATCGTCCAGCTACAAATCAGGCCGATCAGCACGCTGAAAGGCACCATGAAAATCAAATTGCCGATTACCCGACGCCATTCCATTTTTCTCAAAATCCAACTGTTCGCAAAAATGACGCCGACTCCGAAAGCAAAAAGCGTATATGACACAGAGACATGAATGAGATTGGCGACATTAACAGCCGAAGCCGTCCAAAGTGCGCTGCCAAGATTAAGCGTAATCGTCAGCGCGTTGCCGAGCGCATTCAATATGATCGAAAAAATAAAGTAAGACGTGTTCTCAAAAACAGACTCATGTCCGAGGCGGACGGCAACATGACCCGTATGAATGGCTGCCAAGCAAAGCATCCCCTCTACACAATTTCATGTTACAGTGTAGCACGGTTATCCGCCTTTTTCGATCCTTAGAATGGCACATTTTCAAAAATAGCGCGCATCCGATCAGCAATAAGCAACTGTGCGGCAGTGCATCAACATGCACAGGCACACGCGCGGTTCGGTTGCACAGTGATTCAGCTTTAACTTCTCGAATGTCTGTGCTTAATTATTTGTTAGAAAAACTTGGCGAGGTCAAGTCCCTTGGACAACGGCCGAGCCTTAGCTTTTCTTATACTTAGTCCCGTTGAAATCTTTAAACCTTCTTAAACGTATTAAAAAAACCGGGCAAAAAGCAGCCCGGTTCTTTGAGGCAACCGCACTTCGGTTTCACTAGCCGCGGGCGATCCGCGCGTTTCCTCAGACAGCCGATGATTGGCGGGGTCTCACTTGGCTCGCTTCTCCCGCAAGAAACCATCTGCTGCCGCTTTTGCCTGCTTACTGCTAGTCGGTCAGCCTTGTAGATCTGCCCACAATCACTCACTTGTCCTTTCCCCAAAGAAACCCGGCAATCAATTCGTCAACCTGACTGTTCTCATGCAGTTTACTGTGCTGCGCATTTGCCCCTTTAAGAACCACTTGATGGTACGTTTTTTCGCGTCCGCCAAGCAAATATTGCAACGAGGCAGCAGAGGCATAACTGACTCGGCCGTCTGAATGACTGCCATCATTAAGGTCGCCGATAATATTCAGCACTTGCACCTGCTTATATGGATAGGTTGCCTGCCGCGCCAGCATCGAGTTATAATCGGCATTCATCAGCAGCGGACGACCATTCTGATCAAGTTGATTCACATTCGAGCTGTCTTCTTCACCCAGCGTCCCGTCAAAGTTGCCGGCAATCGATATTTGCTTCTGAAGCTGCGGCAAGTCTTTGTTCTGCCCGTAAGTCAGCAAATAATTCATGAGGACAAGATTACCCATGGAGTGAGCAACAACATTGAACGTCTGGACATTGTATTTTTTCTGCAGCGTCTCAAGCACCGAGCGCATCCATTGCGTTGTCGTTTTAAAATCGCTGTTATTATTATCTTGAAATACAATCTGTACAAGTGGATTGACACTTCCGCTCTTCCATGTCCCACTGACTGTCACGTTGCCCTTTGCCGATACGGTGAGTGTGACGGTACGCGTCGCGGCACCTGCACTCTCCGCCGCCGCAATCATTTGATTCGTAGAGCCGGCTCCCCCGCCTGACCCGTGAATATAAAGCGTCGGTGTCGTTGAAAAAGTGTAGGCCGTCTTCTGCTCGATCGGCTTATCATTAGCCTTAGCCGTAAAAGCAGTTACAACAAGAGCAAATATCAACACCATAATCAGCACCGGCAAACCGATACCGCTCAGAATACTTGGCTTCTTCAACAGCTTCACCTCCCTGCCTCATTCTTCCCCGCTTTGCCTCTCATAGTCAGTGGAGACAGAGGAACCTATCGTTGCTTTCAGGTACCTCTCTTCCCTTCACCTACGACTTTACTTTACATCCTGAACCTGTAAATTTTCTTAATTGCGCAAAGGACCGGTCGGACAAGCGAGCAATGATCAGCTCCATTCGTAGACAATTCATCCAATTGTGGAGCCTTCTCTGCCCCCGCCACTTTTGCAGTGCGGCGCTCCCCCGACACGTTTGTTTCGCACGTGCACCTTAGTATAAGACTTCTATCTTCCGAAAAAGCGACAAGGCATTAAGCATGATTAGAAAAACTTGGCGCGGCCGAGTCCTTTGGACGACGGCCGAGCCTTAGCTTTTTCTTATACTTAGTCCATCTGAAATCCTTTGTCTTTCTTAAACGTATTAGAAAAACTTGGCGCGGCCGAGTCCTTGGGACGACGGCCGAGCCTTAGCTTTTTCTTATACTTAGTCCCGCTGGAATCCTTAAACCTTCTTAAACGTATTAGAAAAACTTGGCTCGGCCGAGTCCTTTGGATGACGGCCGAGCCTTAGTGTTTCTTATACTTAGTCCCACTGGAATCTATTGCCCTTCTTAACGTATAAAAAAAGGAAAGCCGGGGTCCGGCCACATAGAAACCGGTACTGACACTCCTCTCTTGTTCAACCAGCCTATCTGCAGACCGGCAACGCATTGCCGGCAAATCATTAGCTTTACAACGACTGATCACCCGCCGTTAAAGGGCTGCCTGAATGCCTTTTCCTATAACGAATGAGTACTGTACTGAAGACGCCAAGCGTGGCAAGAATCAATAAAAGCAGAAAATCATCGTGTGCGCCAAGCCGAGTCGCCAGTGCATTCTGACCAACCGGCAAAATCCGTTCATGTGCGGCAATCAATGCAGCCAGCACGCTCGTTCCGACAGATCCGGCATACTGCTGCAGCATATTAAACAGTGCATTGACGTCAGCCCGTTTCTGTTTTGGTAATTCCAAAGCGCTGGCTGTTAGCGTATTTCCAAAACCAAAGTTGAAGCCGAGACGCAAAAACAGGTAAAAAATCAACACGGTGATTGGCAACAAGTTCGCGGTAAACTGCCAGAACAGCAAGCAGCCGACCGCCATCGAACCATCACCGGCAAGAATTGGCCAAAAGCCTCCAATGCGGTCAAACAGCCTGCCGGCAACAGGCGAAACAGCTGCACCTAGCAGCGAGCCCGGAAGAAGTAACAAACCGGCGACAAGGGCATTCGTTCCGAGCACCGTTTGAGCAAAAATCGGCAGCACGAACGAAATGCCGATGTTGACAAACTGAAGCGAAAAATAGTTAACCGCGCCGAGTGTGACCGGCAGCACACGTAAAATAGAAAAATTCAGCAGCGTGCTGCGGCTTGTGCGCACGTGGATGACAAAAAATGTGGCAAGAACGGCGGCTGAAAGCAGCAGCCAGATAAAGTCCATGCTTCCCCAACCGTGACGCCCTGCCTCGTTGAACGCCACAACAATACTCGTTAACAAAGCGGCAAGCACGACCACGCCGAGATAGTCAAAGGCAGCGTGATTTCCGGCTGCCAAAAGCGAGATGGTGGCCATCCCCAGCAGCAACACGCAAACACCGACCGGCATAGCCAGCCAGAAAATATACCGCCACGACAGCGCCGTTGTCATTACGCCTCCGTAGACCGGGCCAAGCGCCGGAGCGAGTGCGATGATCATACTGGCCAACCCCGTATAAGTCCCGAGCCGGCGCGAGGGGACTTTGTTCAGAATGATGTGAAACATGAGCGGCGTGGACAGGCCCGTTGATACCGCCTGCAGCAGTCTGCCAATCATAAGCAGCAAAAAGTCAGACGACAAAGCGCAGAACAGTGAACCAACCACAAAGTGGAGTGCCGCAAATAAAAAGACGCTTTTCGCAGAAAAACGCCGGAGTATAAATGCCGAACAGGCCATCACAATCGTAACAAGCAGCAAATAGCCGGTTGTCACCCATTGTACGAGCGACAGCGCCGTATGAAACTCATGAATCAATATCGGATAGGTCACGTTCATCGACGTTTCGACAAGAATGCCAAGAAAAGACAGCATACCCGCTGCCAATATTGCAAGTTTTGTTCTGACACTAACCGGAAGTGCAACCATTCTTTCCAAATTTTTATCCTTCTTTTCAGTGTTCATTTTCACTCAAGCCACTCCTCTGTTGCTGTCGCCCGCGCAGACAATCCTACATTTTCCGGACGTGCAGTCCCGTACGTATTCCCGTCATTGCTGAGCCGGCAGGCCTGCTTGTCTTATTTGTTACAGTCCGCTTTCGCTGAAGGTGATGATGCAAACCGGCGGCTTATTCCTGCAGATGGATGCACATCGCTCTTCCCCCATAAGTATAACGCTCATTTTTTCATCCGCGCTAATGGCATGCACAGGCGAGTCTGACCGAATCACCGGCGCAGAGAAGCGACACAACACCTACAGGCGGAACAATCGGTAAGATGAGCCGGTTGAGCGCCGCTGCTCACGGCAACGCCAGGCCAATTCAACATAGCGCGGCCAATTGTCTCTTAATTATTTTACATAAACGTTCAGTCCAAACCTATGGCTGGACAAGCAACCACTTTCCCCTTCGCATTCACCTGACATTAGGGCCCGGCACCGGCTGTTACACGTCAAGTTCATCCGCATGTCCAAAGATGCCGGCACTACTTCTGCCGCAGAAATCACCGTACATGGGCGTATCTGCCCCGCCAGGCACCGAAGCGTCGCCCTCGCCGCCAAAATAGACACTCATTTCTGCCGTTTCGCAGGTATTCCTCTCCTGCGTATATCAAAAAATTTGCAGAAGACTTAATCTAACCCACACTTTCTAAAAACAACGAATGGTTGCAAAATATATATGACGGTTCCCTCGTTCCCTAATATAATAATAGTCGTAAGTTCCAAAACACGGAAAAATAGGCAAAACCGCTTGATCATAGTATAATAAGTGCACGATTTGACACGTAAATAACTGGCGTGGCCCACAAATCTGGGATGGTGGTCGACGTGACAACAACATGGTTTTTTCTCTCCGGTGGCGCGCAATCGCCCGCTTATAACATGGCTCTTGACGAGTACCTCATGAACCGCCACGGCAAGCAACCGATCCTGCGTTTTTACAGTTGGCAGCCGCCCGGTCTATCGATCGGTTACTTTCAAAAAACGAAGGGGCGCATCAATACTGAGGGACTTCGCCGCCGCGGTATCACGCTCGTTCGGCGTCCGACAGGCGGTCTTGCTGTGCTTCACCACAAGGAACTCACATATAGCATTATCATTCCCGAAGATAATCCGGCCATGCCGCACGCCATCGTCGGTGCCTACCGCGCCCTATCTCAAGGTCTGCTCGAGGGCTTTCATCAGCTTGGGCTTCACGCAGAGCTGGCCATTCCCGCTAAAAAAAGCGGTGAGCACACGCCTGTCTGCTTTGAGGAGGCATCTTGGTATGAACTTGTCATCGCTGGCAAAAAAGCCGCAGGCAGCGCACAAATGCGCCACCAAGGCATGATCCTGCAACACGGTTCAATTCCGATTCATACTGACAGCGACGAACTATTCGACTGTTTCATCTATCCGAACGCCGCCGTTAAAGCGCACGCCGCACGCATATTTTCCCAAAAAGCAACGGCACTTGACCGTGAACTCGGACGGACGCCCGAATTAGATGAAGTCAAAGCCGCTTTTTACCGCGGCTTCAAGCGCGGCCTTAAGTTGAACTTCGAACCGTTCGTGCTCAGTGCCGAGGACGACATGCTCGTCCGCCGGCTGGCGGAGACGAAATATCAAACCGATCAGTGGAACAATGCCCGCTGAGGACAAATGAGGAACAACACATGAGCGAAAGGCATGACTATATCCGCAAGCCTGATTGGCTGAAAATCCGGTTGAATACAAATCAAAATTACCGCGGCATCAAGGCCCTCGTTCAATCTGAACGGCTGCATACCGTTTGCGAAGAGGCCAAATGTCCGAACTTGCACGAATGCTGGGCAGAGCGCCGGACAGCCACCTTCATGATTCTCGGCGATATTTGCACGCGTGCCTGCCGCTTTTGCGCGGTTAAAACCGGACGGCCGAGCGTTCCTGATCTGCAAGAACCGGAGCGAGTCGCCGATTCAGTCGTTCAGATGAAGCTGCGGCACACCGTCATTACTGCTGTCGCCCGCGACGATCTTGAAGATGGAGGAGCCGCTGTTTTTGCCGAGACCGTGCAGGCAATCCGCAGAAAAGCGCCGTATTGTACTATTGAAGTGCTGCCGTCTGACTTGAAAGGTGACGATTCGAGCCTTCAAGTGCTGATCGGTGCAAAGCCGGATATTTTTGATCACAACATTGAAACGGTACGGCGACTAACCCGCCGCGTGCGCGCTGTCGCAAGCTATGACCGCTCACTGGACGTGCTGCGGCGAGTCAAAGCGCTCAATCCAAGCATGCCGACCAAGTCGAGCCTGATGGTCGGCCTCGGCGAAACAAAGGCGGAAATTCTTGAGACAATGAATGATCTGCTGGCGCACGGCGTTGACATTCTTGTCATCGGCCAATATTTGCAGCCGACACGCAAGCATATCGACATTGTCCGTTACTACACGCCGGCCGAGTTTGCCGAACTGAAATGTATCGCCTTAGAAAAAGGGTTTAAACATTGCGAATCCTCACCACTGGCCCGCACGTCTTACCATGCTGACGAACAGGTTGGGGGACCGGCGGCACGCTCCTGTGATTAAAAAAACAGCCGTTAATATCTGCGCAGTAATGCTTGCGATGAAATAATAAGGAAGTCCTTGTATTGAGCACATGGAAAAGAAATCTGCTTGTATGCTCGATTGGTACATTTTTCATAACTATCAGCCTCAGTCAGATTGCGCCGGTACTTCCGCTCTACATCAAGGCACTGGGCGTGAGGCAACGTGCTGACATTGCTCAGTTATCAGGCTTTTCCTTTGGAATTACGTTCATTCTCTCCGCATTGTTTTCGCCAATCTGGGGGCATGCAGCCGACCGTGTGGGGCAAAAACCGATGCTGCTGCGTGCCAGTCTTGGCATGGCAGCAGTCGTTGCCTGCATGGGGCTTGCCACAAATGTTGATGTGTTTATTGGTCTGCGACTTGTTCAAGGTGCCATCACCGGCTATAACGCTGCCTGCATTGCGCTAATTGCCGCGCAAACTGACAAAACACGCAGCGGCTGGGCACTTGGTATATTATCCGCAGCAAGCAGTGGTGGTTCACTGGTTGGTCCGTTGGTCGGTGGGATCATGACTGACTGTTTCGGACTGCGTTCTGTTTTTTTTATCACAAGTTTTCTGATTCTAATAACGTTTCTGCTGACGTTGACATTTATTGAAGAACCGCGGCAGAGCGCTCCTAGGCAAGTTCATCGCTTTCACTTGTCGTTGTCCCATTCATTGCCTGAACGACGGTTGACCGCAGCACTGCTGCTAACTAATTTGTTCTTAACGATTGCCATCTATGCCGCTGAACCCATCATGACGATCTATGTTGGTCAGTTAAACGTTAATCATGCGCACATCGCCCTGCTGTCGGGGCTTGTTTTTTCTGTGGCCGGCCTTGCTGGCATGCTTGCGGCTCCACTGCTTGGCAAGCTGTCTGACCGTCTCGGTCCACATAAGATACTTCTTGCAGCGTTGACAGTCTCCGCTCTGCTGACCATACAGCAGGCCTTCGTCACCAACCTTTGGCAACTGATTATCCTGCGCGCGCTCTGCGGGTTCGTTGGGGCAGGCATTGCCCCAGCCATCAGCATGCTCATTCAAAAAATAACACCCCCTAATAAAATGGGAGGTGTTTTCGGACTTAGCTTGTCTGCAATCTATCTTGGATCCTTCGGCGGCGCGGCTATGGGTGGACAGCTCGCCGCACGGTTTGGTATCCCCAGCGTTTTTTATTGCGCCGGATCGTTGTTAATTATCAATGCCTGCTGGATGTATATCGCCGTCTATCGTCGAATAACACATGTGTTGTAACCCTACTCATTGCGCAACCTGCACTGGCCTGCCGTGAACCCAAAACACCATCCGTTCGCTGTGACGCGTGTGCCAATCGTCTTTTTTCAGCGAGCAGCGCCTGAAACTCACGCTCCAGTTCTTCTGAGGGTTCCAGACTCAAACGGCTGAGCACAGACGCCAGCCGCGTCTCAAGCAGCAGGCGTTCCTCTTCGCGTTGATCAATTCGCTCCATCTTTTTCTGCTGCTCCGTATAGTCGCGAAAACTGCCGTCGAACCGTTGCATATGCTGCCGAGCATCAATGGACAGAATGCCCGTCGCTGCCCGCTCAATCAACCGGCTGCATATAGGCCGTGTAATTTCCCGGGTATACCTGCACGCTGCCGTCTTCAATCGCCCATATCGTCGTGCAGAGAGCGTCAAGGAACGCGCGATCATGCGACACGACGATCATGGCTCCCTTGCGACTGCTCAATGCCTGCTCCAGCCATTCAATATGTGCCATATCCAGACTGGTCGTCGGCTCATCGACAAGCAGCAAACCGGCGTCACTGGAGATAGCCTGCTGCACATACTGCTGCGTCACCTCTCCGCCACTCTTTTCCCCAACGGCAGATCTGAACTGCGGCAGCAAGAATCGGGAGACTCGGCAGTCGACCGTACCCGCCTCGACTGCACGCTGCCCGGCCAGTAGACGAAGCAGCGTCGTCTTCCCGGCCCCGTTACGGCCGACAAGCCCAATACGCGCGCCTTCACTGACGGTCAGATGCTCCGCTTCAAACAACTGTCTTCCTTCGACTTCACAGATAAGGTGCTCAATCTCAAGCAATATCATGCCCTCATCCCCATTCTTATTTAATGGAGACAAAAAAAGTCCCCTCTGGTTATTTCCAGAATAGGGGGACATTCTACGGGGGCACAGCAAACAGCAAACGAGCCGTTTTCTGATCGCCAAGACACGTCCAATCCCATTCTGAAAAACGATGCAGTCATTCAGATAGACGAGATGTCAGTCTGACCTTTTGTTCCGCCATCCGTTTCCCTATGAACAGGATCAAATCCTCATTGGCGTTTGTTCACCCTTCCGTGCTTTACATTATTTTTAGTATATACCTACAGCGCGCATGCGCCAAGCCGCTTGGTTAACTTTACACCGTCACTTCAGCAAAAAAAGCATCATAGAGCGCCTGCACTGCTTTTTCTTCCACATCCTGACGAACACCGAACATCATGCTGACTTCAGATGATCCTTGATTAATCATTTCAATGTTGACATCGGCATCGGCCAGTGCCCGAGACGCGCGAGCCGCCGTACCTATTTTCTGGCGCATGCCCTCACCGACGAGCATAATCAGCGCAATATCGTGAACGATGCGAACAACATCGGCGCCAAGATCACGAATGATGCGTTTCATAATACCGTTCTCAATCTCTTCATTCAACTGATCCTGGCGCAGGATAATCGTAATATCATCAATGCCGGACGGAATGTGCTCAAATGACAGACCGAATTCCTCAAGAATGAGCAAAATTTTGCGGACAAAACCAATTTCCTTATTCATAAGATACTTACTGACGTAAATGCTGCAAAAGTCCTCATTGCTGGCGATACCGGCAACCGGGCCGCATTGCGACTCACGTCGACTAACGATCCGTGTCCCCTCGGCCTGCGGATTGTTCGTATTCTTAATATTGACCGGAATGCCAACGCGGAAAGCCGGAATCAGCGCCTCATCATGGAAAACGGAAAAACCGCCGTATGACAGTTCGCGCATTTCCCGGTAGGTCAACTCGCGAATTTCACGCGGATGGCTCACCATATGAGGGTTCGCGGCATACACCGCATCGACGTCCGTAAAGTTTTCATAAAGATCTGCGCGCACACCGGCCGCAAGAATTGAACCGGTAATGTCGGAGCCGCTCCGCGAGAAGGTGACAATCTTGCCGGTTTTGCTGTAACCAAAGAAACCTGGGAAGACGACGATGCCCGGCTGCGTTCTCAAATCATATAAATGTTTGTAAGACTCCGGCAGCACATTCGCATTACCTGGATCGTCGCTGACGAGCAGCCCCGCTTCTTTCGGCGACACATAGTGTGCATCAAGCCCCTTATGGGCAAATGCGGCGGCAACCAGTTTCGCATTATTGTCTTCACCGCTTGCCTTCACCGCCTCAGTAAAAGCTTCCGGATCACTCTTATCGCCGCTGAGCAGTGACAGCAAGTCGTCGGTAATCTTTTCAATAATTCCATCCGCAAGCGCCAGTTCTTCGGCAATGCTGCGATAGCGTCCGATAATTTCATCGACAAGCTGAGCAGTGCTCTCGCCGCGCAGCGCTTTTGCCGCGCAGTCAATCAGCAAATCAGTGACTTTTATATCATGCGGCCGGCGCTTGCCCGGCGCTGACACAACAATAATCTTGCGTTCAGGATCTGAGGCAACGATGTGATACACTTTTTCGACTTGCGCACCTGTCGCAAGCGAGCTTCCGCCAAATTTAACGACTTTCATGTCCAACCCCTGCATTTTGATTTTTATTAGAAAAACTTGGCAAGGCCAAGTCCCTTGGACGATGGCTGAGCCTTAGTTATTCTTATACTTGGTCCCGCTGAGATCTATATACTTTCTTAACGTATTAGAAAAACTTGGTTCTGCCAAGTCCCTGGGACGACGGCTGAGCCTTAGTTTTTTCTTAGACTTGATCCCGCTGAAATCCTTAGACTGGCTTAACGTACGAGAAATGTATATTAAGTATTGCTTATTTTACACGAAGAATCAAATACTTTTTGCTTCTAAAGGCGCGCTTTGTGATTTTTTTTCTTTACTCGAGGCTTAAGCTTGTGCGCGCTGCCCCGTGCTCATCGCTACCTTGCAGAGCTTGCAACGCATACTGCTTCCACCTCGGTATCGCGGCTTCCCTATTGCTCGGCACTGCAATCGCCATGCTCTCTCAGCATCAAATGAGTGCCAATGGGCTTGCTGTATCTTTGGCTGTTATCTTTGCGTTTCTAGCAATGATTTCAGAATATAGTGCATCGTTTGCATGAGTATCGAAGTTCCTCTATACGCAGCAACTCCATGACCTGATCAAGCATTTGACCGATAATCATTATTATTTTGCATGGGCGCATTTTCTCATTGCGGATATCGATCATTTTATCTATCAATGGGCATAATCTGTTTTCGGCACTCTATGTTGCGGCGCAATTTTTTCCTATCACCGCGGCCTATCCTTCTGTACACTGACAGAGAAAAAACAGGAGGCGCTAATGATGAACGAACAGAAATGTGTGATGGTAATTGATGCCGAATTGCCGCTTGGCCTGATCGCCAATACGGCCGCTGTCCTTGGCAGTGCGCTTGGCAAACGGCATCCGGAACTCATCGGAGAAGACGTGCCGGATGGCAATAACCATGTGCATCCGGGCCTGATTCAAATTCCGATTCCAATTCTCGCGGGTGATCGCAGTCTGCTCAGCGACCTACAAGGCAGCGTGCGGACTAACTATCGCGATTCGCTAACAATGATTGTCTTTTCTGACGTCGCCCAGCATAGCAAGAACTATGCGGACTATACAACCCGTCTCAGCCGCACACCCCATTCGGATTTGGCATGGCTCGGCATCTGTATTTATGGCAGCAAAAAGACTGTCAATCATCTGACCGGCAGTCTACCCGCATTAAAATAAGTATTTGAATTGTCCTTCCGGATTGGGAAGGACTTTTTTTACATTTGGAAAGTGTAAACTTTCGGCCGAACCAAGTGTATGAACAACTGAGACTCAGCCCTCATCCAAGGACTTGGCTTCGCCACGTTTTTCTAAGCCCATACTTACGCTTTGGCGATAATCAATTGGAGTCACGCCGGTAAAGGCGTGAAAAGCCGCATCATAATGGCTCTGGTCATAGAATCCGCAGTCGGTGGCAATCGCGGCGATCGGCTCATTTGTGGTCAGCAAGCTTTTCTTGCTCCGATTCACTCGCAAATTAAGGATATATTGCTTCGGTGAGAGGCCCATTTGCATATCAAATTGGCGAATCAATTCAAATTTGTTTATACCTGCATAGTCAGCAAGCTGATCGAGCGAGAGCGGTTGGCGATAATGGCCGCTGATAAAGAGCAGCAAGTCGCCGATCACTTGAGGAATGGTCCTCTTTTGATGCGGCGCAATCGATACATCTTTACCATCGAACGCGTCACATAATGTATGCAGTGGTGCGCGCATGTCCATGCCGCTGGCAAGCGCGCGTCTCATCGCCGTGAAACAGTCACTTACGCTTCGACGATCCGCGTCGTTGCCCAGTTTCACTAGTGTCGTTCTCCCAAGAAAACCAGTGCCCATTTGCTCAGCAAACCCCTTGTCTAGATAAACCATATCAAACTGCCAGTCAGATGAATGAACGGGCTGACAGTTATGTACCACTCCGGCAGGAATGACAAGCAGTGTGCCGCTCGTCAAATGGTAGAGCGAATGGAATCTCGCATTGCAGCTTCCCCGCCTAATAAAGGCGACTGACACTTCTTGGTGAAAATGCGGTTTCAGTGAATGGGGCCCATTGCAACACGACTTGAAAGAAACAGGCATCCCTTGCTTTGACCAATAATTAACCGCAGCCATACGGCTCCCCTCCCCATATTAATTCTTATGTGCAGACTGATTATTCACGGACGAGGCGTTCTTCTTCCAGAATACCAATCTTCTTCCCTATGCGCCGCAGATAAATAACGAAAAACACCGCTAAAACGCATGATGCAGCAATCAAAGTGAGACTAAACCAAGTCATTGCGTTATGACCGAGGATCAGTAACCCAATGCCTATATTAACAAAAGCCACTGTGCCTTCCGCCAATGTTAAAGCCAGCCACATCTTTTTAATCTTTCTATAATGAGCAATGCGCGAATCCAAATCAGAGTACAGCTCAAACGGCCCTTGATCGGCGCGTTTGCGCAAATAAATCCAATTGGCGTAGGATGCAATATGCTCTATGCCGCTTTCTTCTAGCAGGGTCAAATAGTCCTTGCTCTTCCGATGCTTCGCTGCCTGATCAAGCAGTTCAATGCGATAAATATAGGCTCCTGACGGACACGCGTCAAATACATAGCGTCCGACCGAATAATGGACGAGTGCCCACCCTGTCTCGACCATCCGGTTCAGCCACGCCTCTTCCTTTTCATAATCCCAGTAAAGCTTATAGACAATTTTTCTCATCGCCTCTGCCCTCCATAATTTGTTTGCCATTCGTCAGCAATTCTTCCAAGCGCTCCATCTCAATCTGTACCGCGTGCCTACCCTCATCAGTGACCACATAGTCCTTGCGGCGTGATCCTTCATCCGCCTGATGCGGGACGATCCAATGGCGTGCGAGCAACGTATTGATCGCGCCGTAAAGTGTGCCTGCGCCTAGATCGACGCGGCCGTCGCTCATTTCCCGAACGAGCTGCATGATGCCATAGCCGTGCAGCGGTGTATGCAGCGCCAGAAGGATATAAAAGACGGCTTCAGTCAACGCGCCCTGTGTTTCTGATTCTGACATCTTCTCACTCCTTATTCTGTTCAATGATATATCGCTTTCCGATATACAAATTATATCGTCTTGTGATATAGCTGTCAACGATATACAAAACTATTTTTATGTAAAATATATATTGAATTATGAAATTTATATTATACAATAAATGAGTAATCATTCTTTTTAAGGAGCGAAAACAGGAAAAGCGATGAGTGTCAATCGTATAAAACTTGCCCGCGTCGCCTGCGACTTAACGCAGGAAGCTTTAGCTGAGCGCATTGGCGTCACGCGCCAGACGATCAGCCTGATCGAGAAGGGAAAATATAACCCCACGCTGAAGCTCTGTCTGGCCATTTGTCACACGTTAGATAAAACACTTGATGACTTGTTCTGGGATTGATAAGGGGGAAAGAATCATGAGGAAGATTAAAGACGAACGTTTGCAGCTTATTAATTTGAAAAATAGTCGGATCGCTTTTTTGTTTCAAATGATTGGCCTGCTCGCTATTCTTTTCACGACGTGGATCACAAAAGGATCGGAAGCGGCGGTTGACTCACCCGTATTCCTTCTACTGATGTTAACCTGTTCGTTACTCGCCTTTTTGCAGCTGCGCGTATCCGTTGATATGGACGAGGGCAAGAAAAAGCGCAGAAAGCCACTTCCCTATGTGGCCTATGTGTTTATTGCATTGGCTACTGGTCTATTGATGGCCTTTATTCTCTACATGCTTGAGCGTCATGATCCATTCGATGCACTCTTCATTGGTGCAATTTTTTTCATCTGTTCCTTAGCTAGCTATTCTGTCGTCTATCTGCTCCGCAAAAAGCGCGACAAGCATGACGAGTGATAGACGGGGCAGAAAATGCAGGGGGCAACTTGACCGTTTTATTTTTTCTTAGATGCATCAAAAAACGTGCTCAAATTATCGGCGAAATAGGTGAACCCGCCTGCGTTCAGGGCTGCAATAATGGACTGAATCGTTTGCCGCGTTTCAGAGTCAGGCGACCGGCGGTAATCGAGCAGCGCGCGGTAGTAAGCCGCCATCAGTTTATAGAAGGCGGTTTGCGGCACGGGCGGATAGGCGGCGACGACCGCCAAGGCTTGGGCACAGTCGGCATCGCTCTGCTCTTTTATCGCCATTTCGCAAGTGTTCAATGCAATCGCCATGATAATCGCATCCCGCTCGCGGTCAGCTGAACGATGCCGCCCAGCCAGACGAAAGGCAGACTGAATAAACGGACGAATGTCTGCCAACGGATAGAGCGCCATGCAATTGGCGAGCAGCGCAAGCGCGCCATTGGACCAGTCTTCCTGCAGGAAAAAGGATTGCTTCAATTCTCTTTTATCTGTATCCGTCATGATTGTATAATCCTCGTTCAAAGCTGCGGCTATGAATTTCATCTGCAGTTTTATTTTTTTCACTTCGATCGTCGGCAAAGCGATGTGATCAAGCTCCTCCGTAAGTGTTCGCAGCTCCTGCCGGTCACCGCGATAAAACGCATTGCCGATTCGATAAGATAATTCGCGATAACGCTTCCCCTGATCGCTGCCGGCGCGATAGGCATCGAAAAATTCGGTCTCAGACAAACCTTGTCTATAGAGAATCTCGCTTAAATCCTTGGCACTGATTCGATGCTTATTATTTTCTACCTTTGAATAAAAGGACACCGTCAGCACGCCGGCACACATTTGCTGCTGCGTCAGATGCAATTCCCGCCTTTTCTGCTTCAATAACTCGCCAATCGTCACAGCTTTCGCCTCTTTATTTCGTATACGCAAATTTCCGCGGCTATTTCTTTCTCCTATTATATCGTAGACGTCAGGGGGCCGCCCCGTATTCACGCAGCCTATCTGTCCAAGCGACCGTACCGAGGAGGAAAAATTCAATGCACAGCTATTGGCATAATAAAGCATTTCGAACGCTGACCAATGCCGGTCTCCTGGACAGCGCCGGCGACAGTCTTTACGCTATCGTCTTTATCATCTATGCGGCGACATTGCCCTATCCGAAGCTGGCCGTGTCGCTGACCGCCTTCATGACCATGCTGCCGACGATGCTGCAGCTGCTCAGCGGTTATTTGGCGGACCGCGCGCAGCATAAACTGCGGGCGATGGTGACCGCACGTTTGCTGCAAACCGGACTCTTTCTCCTGCTTGCCTGCCTGATTGGCCGCACGTCAAGTTTCATCCTTTTTGCCACTCTCTTACTGATCAACTTCATCTGTGATATACTCGGCCAATACAGCAACGGCCTCGTTCTGCCGTTGCTGAAGCATATCCTTCCCACTTCCGCTATGAACGACGCACTGTCACTGACTGCGGCCGGCACGGAAAGCATCAAGCTGATCGGTCAAGGTGCGGGAGCCGGGCTGATCGTTCTGCTCAACCATCAGTACGCGCTTTTTGCCGTGATGAATGCGGCGACCTTTCTCCTTGCCGCCTGGATCGTCATTCATCAACGCAAAATTATTGTTTCCGAGGACATACAATCAGTTAAACCTGCGGCCAGCCGACCTTTTCTTCGTGAAAGCTGGCAGACAATCTGCGGGCTGCGTCGTGAACAAACCATTTTCCCATTGTTGGTACTTTTCTTCTTTGTTAATACAGTGGGCAGCAGCAGTGACGCGCTTGTCAGCCTCAGTCTTGTCAGCACGCCTTTATTCTGGATCGGCACTTTCGGCAACACGGTCGCCGCGTGTAATATCCTCTTTTCAGCGGGACTGATACTCGGCGCATTGCTGAGTCATGACTGGTTTAAAAATTGGTCATTAACGGCGCTGCTTGCGATTACATTGACCGCCTCGCTCACTATCGGACTTAATTTCATTCTCCACGGCAGCGTCTGGCTGCTGCTTATTTCCATGTTCATCCTCGGCTACACCCTCGGTAAAATCAGTCCGCGCTTTTCCGCACTGATGATTGCCCGAACCGATGAGCGGCGGCTGGCCGCAACGGCAGGGGCAGTCAACACCGTCCTCTTGCTTGGTGCCCCGCTTGGTCAAGGCCTCTTCCTTGGTCTCGCTAATCTGGCCGGCTGCCGCAGCAGTTGGCTACTTTATAGTCTGCTTGCCGCGCTCCTGATTATTTTTTCGTGGATGACGGGACGCAGCCTAGAGCGGCAGAATAAACTGCGATCATTGTCCAAATAAAATTTACTACTATGCTTTACATACTAGCAAGATCCCGATATACTAATTGCATAGCTAATATGTATTACAAAATAGTGAGAGCAGAGGAAAATCAATGAAACAAACTCAGCTTCTCAAAGGTGTGCTTGAAGGCTGCGTGCTGCTGCTGCTCTCTGACACCGAAGTATACGGCTACGATATGGTGCAGCAGCTAAAGGAAACCGGATTCAAAGACATCGTCGCCGGCACCGTTTATCCGCTGCTGCAGAAGTTAGAGAAACAAGGCTACCTCTCGAGCAGAATGAAGCCTTCTCCTGACGGCCCGGATCGCAAATATTACCAGATCACGCCGCAAGGCACGCAGCACTGCCAAGAATTCATGATCCAATGGGACGGCCTGACAACAACCGTCAACCAATTAATTGAGTCGAAACGGAGATGAACAAAAGTGTCTTCCAAAAAAACACAAACGATGATTGAGCAGAACAACGTCCTGCGGGAAAAATTGATCGCCGAGAACAAAGCCTATTACGAGCAGCTGCTGCTTTATATTCGCACACACGGTTTGTTCTATAACGATGACGAGGTCGAAACGCTGCTGCTGCAAATTTTGCAGGATATTCTCTCCGCGCAAACGGACGGTCAAACGGCCGAAGACTTTTTCGGCAGCAACCCGCAGGAAGCAGCCAATGAGCTGATCGGTCAGCTTGGAAAGGCCAGTCAGATTGAGATTTTGAAAATGGTTGGGATTATTTTCGGCATAAGCTCGTTCTGGATGGTACTGAGCGTCTTAACCGAACCAAAAGTGGGGCTGAGCGGACTCGCGCTCATTTTAAACGCGTTTTTAAGTTTCATCGCTGTTGAACTCGTCTTTCTGATTCTACACAAGTCCGTTTATAGCAAACTAATCAAAAATAAAAAGCTGGACCTCGTTTTATTCGGATGCGCTGTCGCCCTTTTCATCGGACTATCCGTGCTCATCCAGAGATGGACCGTACCTTTTTTTACAATATATCCACCAAACATGATTGTCGTCCCGCTGCTCGCGCTCACTATAATTGCAGCATCTGTGTTTATTTCTCGCTGCGGTAAAAAAGGCAAAGCGCTGTGGGGGCCGTTTTTACCATCCGTTTATGTATTTCTGTTAATCGGCATCGCGGCTAGGCTCCCATGGACCGAAGACTGGATGACGGCCCGTACCGGAAGACTCACTGCGGTTGTTCTGGTAATAGGTGCGTATATCGTTTTTCTCGGCTGTACTTGGCTCAATGCTAGGAGAAAGAAAAAAGCAGCGTGATCTGAAGCCGTCCGCTGGCGGATATTGATCAATTATGCGATTATATCGATCAAACGGTATAGGCAAGCGAAAAAAAGCATACGATCCGCCATTGATTGGCGATGCGTATGCCTTCTTCGCGCTTACCGGCAATAAATTTTTAGCGCATCACGCAGAAATTCAGCACAGCCGGGCGCAATCGCTTCATAATACGCGTTGAAGCTCGGATCGTCGACATACATCTGCGCCAAGCCTAGATGCGCCGCCTTCGAGTAATGCGGCCAATAGTTCATCAGCCATTCTTTATGGAGCGCGCAGGCTTTCTGTGCCCCGTCGCTGCTCGGGTCTCCATCTGCTACGGCCTTTTTTAAATAAACGTTTAATTGAGCCGATAAAGCCCCTGCTTTTTCATACTGTTCGGCAGTCATTGCGCGCAGCTTGGCATTGCTTTCATCAATCGTTTTGTCGCCATACTTTTCGCGTATTTCCTTGCCATACCGCTTCTCATTGTCATCAATCAACTGCTGCTTAAAGCCCGCAAACTTTTCCTCATCGCTCATTGTCAGCTCTCCTTTCAGCGAAGCAATCGTTTTCTCAACATTGGTAATCAGCACGTCCGTCTGCGCTCTCTTTGCTTTCAGCGCTTCAAGATGGCCTTGCAGCGCAGTAAGATTGTCGTGCGCTTCAGCAGATAAGAGCTGCTTCACCTCGGCAAGAGACACGCCGAGCGCGCGATAGAACAGGATCTGCTGCAGCCGGTTAACATCGCTCGCGCCGTAGACACGGTACGCATTCTCCGGCATCCGCGCCGGTGACAGCAGACCAATCTGATCGTAATAGCGCAGCGTGCGCGTGCTGACTCCCGCCAGCTGCGCCAGTTCGTTAATACTGTAGGTCATATCTCTCCCTCTTACGTTGCAAAATATCCCGATTGGCTGATGACGTCCGCCCCGCTCACAAACGCCCGGGTGGCTTCGGCCACTGACCGACCGGTTTGGCTGAGGTACGCACGCACCGCATAATATCCAGCCGCATAGCCGCCGCAATAAGGGACGCCAAGCGTCTTCCCTTCAGCAACAAGCGGATGATCGCCAAAAATATACGGACGTACATTCATAAATCCGCGCACATTAAGTGCCCCGCCAATGATGCGGCGCGTCTTTTCGACGTCCTCAGCCGACACGCCGGTTACCCACGGCCCAATAGCGATGTCTCCGTAGCATTCCGCCGCAAAATTCTCCGCCAGTCCTTCGACCGCGAGATACTGGCTGAGTGTCACGTCGATAAAATTCCATGTCACATGAGAGAACAGCACATTATGATGATACTCATGCGCGATGCATGCCGGCAGCTTAGGCATATTGCGTTCATTCGGCGCAATCACGATTTGAATATAGCCCGGCAGCGAACCGATACCTGTGTATCCCTCACTCTGCGCAAGCTTCGCCGGATCACCGAGGAACAAGCCGAGTGTGATCTCCTCCGGCACAGCCATATCTACCTTTTGAAAGGCAGCCGCGGCAGCCGCAATCGCCTTCTCTGCACGGTCCCATGCGTCGGCGGCCTTCAGACGGCTGAGCATCTCTTTAGCAGCAGTATCCGCACCCGATAGCGGCAGACAGGATAACGCTTCAGGACTGCGAGGCATCCCCGTTCGGGCAAACACTGGCGCAAACGGCTGCAAAAAGTGCCGATCAAAAAAAGCGGCACGTGCTGCGTCCGGCAATAAAAATAGTTGGGTATACAGTTTGAATGTATCAAGTCTATGCTTTTTCATTCCCTCATTCCTCTCGTTGACTGATTCATCCCGGCCGGAAAAAATTACACTTCTACTGTAAACGATGACGCAGCGTCAAGGTCAAGGAAATCAATTTTTTATTTGTATTGACCGCTAGGTGCAGTCATCCTATAATAGAAACAAATGTTACGCAACATACGTTTCCTATGGAGTGATTAGATGCCACCTACTAAAATTGATAAAGAAGATATTCTATCTACCGCTATTTATTTAGTGAGGAAAGGCGGTTTACATGGTATTAATGCCCGAAGCCTTGCAGCCGCTTTATCTTGCTCAACCAAACCAATTTTTCGTATTTATAAAAATATGGAAGCCTTAAAGCAAGATGTAGTCGACCGTTTGAACGCTTATTATAATGCCTTTATGGAAGAAAAAATGAACAATCACAATCGCCTTTTAACGCAAAGTATTGCCTATATTATGTTTGCCCGACAAGAAAAACAAATTTTCAACACACTATTTATGAATAAAACATGTCAGGGAGCACGTTTGACTGACATCCTCCATGCGGACTGGAACCAGCCTTCCATTCATGACGCACAGCTTGTTACTGGCCTCAGCCTTGAACACACGCAATGTCTATTCAGGGATGTATGGCTCTACTCCCATGGCATTGCGACACAAATTGTTGCCAATGAAATTGACATATCTGATGCAGAAGTTGTGCGGCTTATGAATAATGCCTTTAGACGTTTTGCTCTAATAATGAAGGAGGATGACCCATGGATACCACCCCGGAAACAATGAGTGATTTCTTTGATAGACGCGTGGACACGTACGAAGCACATATGCTAAATCAAGTGACGGATGCAGTTGCCTTCTACCATGAAACGGCATTGCTTGTTTCTGCTGAAGAGGGCCTTGATTTACTAGATTTGGGCTGCGGAACGGGGCTGGAGCTTGATGAAATATTTAAGATGAAACCAGATATAAACGTTACAGGTATTGATTTATCCACCGAAATGCTGGAACGTTTACAGGCAAAACATACAGATAAAGCCAAACAACTTCATCTAATTAACGGATCATACTTCGACATTGATCTTGGTTATGAAAGATTCACCACCGCAGTCTCTGTTCAAACGATGCACCACTTTACCTATGAAAAAAAACGCAAGCTTTATTCAAAAATCTATCGCTGTCTGCGCAATCACTCCTGCTACATAGAAACCGATTATACTGCTCGTTCGCAGCAAGAAGAAGACGCTTTCTTAGTCAAAAGATCACATCTCAAATCCAAACAAGATCCTGACGGCAAGCTGTATCATATCGACATTCCTTGTACAGTTGGCAATCAATTGCATCTCCTTCAAGATGCAGGGTTTGAACAGGTCACCTGCTATCGACGCTATCACCAAACTGCTCTATTTATCGCGAAAAAATTGAACGGAGCGTCCGTCTAATGAAACAACTAATCATCATCAACGGAACAATGGGTGTCGGTAAATCAACCGTTTCACAGCTTGTGGCCGACAAATTGGATCAGAGCGTTTTTCTCGATGGGGATTGGTGCTGGAACATGCATCCGTGGGTATTCTCTGATGAAAATAAAGAAATGGTGATCGGCAATATCGCTTATTTGCTGAACAGCTTTCTTGCCAATTCATCCTTTGAGTTTATTGTTTTCTGCTGGGTGCTGCACGAAGAATCCATTACTGAGCAAATTCTATCGCGCTTATCAGGAAACTTTTCGCTGCACGCGATCTCCCTCGTCTGCTCGAAAGAGGCGCTGACCACCCATTTCACGAAAGACACGGCAGGCGGTTCACGAGCGATGGCCGATCTTGAAGCCAGCTATGCCCGGATGGCGCTCTATCAGCAACAATCGACTAAGAAAGTCGATGTGAGCACGCTGACCGCGGCACAGGCAGCCGATACAATTATTCAGTTAATCCACGACTAACTCTTAATTGGCCGGTACATCCCACGGCATATAAAAGGAAAGCTGCTTTAATCGGATAGTGTCTGAATAACCACGATACGACAGCCGTACCGAGAGCTGCGGCCGTTTGCTCGCTGCAATGCCCGGGTCCGAATTGAAAAAGTCAACGGTATGGCCGGGCTTATATCTGTTTCTGGTCGTGAATGGCTTACTATCGTTCATTTGAAATGACGTTGTGACTGCCATTGCCCGCGTTTTAAACGAAGCATTATGGCTCAGCAGGCCATAGTACACGCCTTTTTCCGAGCCTTTATCAGTGACCACGACCGCCCACTGCTTATTCGCCGAGTGACCGACCCAAATTGGATCACTTGCACACGCTCTAGCATAAATGGCGACGTAAATTAGCCCGAGAAAAAGCGCTGTAACAAGCCCCCACAATACGTTTTTTTTCAAGACTACACTCCCCAATTTGGCGCTTATTATTATTAATAGCCGCGCTAACTGCATTCATCTTTTCACCCAGTCATTTCTGAAGACGATAGATGCTGATCGCATCATCCATGCCAAGATCCGTTTGATAAAGCGCATATTTCCTGCTCTTGAAGTAGAAATAATAAATATTCCCGTGCATCTTTCCATCGACAAGCCCCATCAAATGCCACGGTGGGATATGTTTCGGGACGACAATCGAGGATTGGTCCGGTTGATTAGTTACACGTTCCAACGTCGCCGAGTGAGATACTAACGTATTGCCTCTCCCCTCGTGAAAATGGGGGATCGCCGCAGCGACATAAACCTCCCAACCCGCAAACACTAGAATGTTTAGAGCAAGCACAGCTATCAGAGTAATCAGAACTTTTTTCATAAACATACCCTATTCACACGTAAATCGCCAGATGTCGCGACTAGTAATATAATGACAGTGTAGCATAAAGGTGCAGAAAGGTTGGGAAGTTTCATGCGACCTGTACAGGCCTATGTCTCTTTTTGGCAGAACTATTTCAATTTCAAAGGACGAAGCACACGTTCTGAATTCTGGTGGGTCTTCCTTTGGAACGCGCCCGTTTTTCTGTTTGCTATTTTTTCAAACTGGGTTCTGCCCTGCCTGCCGGTTCAAACGTATCTACACGACGCGGTGAGTCATCATCACTTGTCGACAATCATCGTTCTGATCGGCGTCGCAGTCATCCTCTTGTTATTTCTCCTTTATTCGTTTGCTGTCGCCCTGCCTGGATTCAGTTTGCATGTGCGTCGTCTGCACGATATCGGTATGCGCGGTTGGTGGTATATCACCGTCACTTTAGTTTTGTGCTTTGTTCATTCCGCCTTCGTCTTATTAAAAATGCCGGCAATCCTACTTTTCCTCGCCAAGATCATTTCTGACATTTGGGTGCTATTTATTTTATTCCTGTCCACAAAGCCATCAGCAGCCAGTAAGCCGTAGACAGCATCGTTTACGACTGCACGAGATCCTTCTGAAAGCCTTCGGGATGCATCTGCACCCATTCTTCACGCAGCACACCATAGCCAATCGAATCATAGTATTTCCCTTCAACGATCCGGGCCTTGCGGAAGCACGCTTCTTTTGTATAACCCAGCTTCTCAGCGAGCCGCATCATGCCGAAATTCCCCGACCACGTGCGCAAATCGACGCGTACAATCTGCGGCATGGCCTCAAAAAGGTAATCTGTCCACAAACCGAATGCTTCAAAGCCGCGGCCGCTGCCCCACTTATCCGGATCGAAAATTGAAATGCCCGCGCACAGCCAGTTTGTCTCCTTGCTTTCCCAATACCAGCCCACTCGTCCGAGCAGCTTATCGGTTTTGCGGTCGACAATCGCCAAGTCTTCACGCGGTTCGTCTAATGTATTCGTTCTTATTTTGTCGCAGAGATCATCCACAACCTGCACGACTTCCTCCCGCGACTCACGCGAATAATACGGCCCATCGAATTTCTGCCATGCCTGTCCCGGCTGGCGCCAGAAAATATAATCGTCCGCGTCCTTCAGCTGCCAGTCACGGAGTACAATCTGCTTTCCCTCGTAATGAATCATCTTGTTTCCCCCACTGCTTATTTTTCATTCAAAAACCGTTTATGTTTTAATTTTACTGGATTTTTTGCTGCTGAGAAAATGTTGACACCAATAACACCCAAGATAACAAGAACGGCACCAATATAGTGATAATAGACCAATGTTTCATGCAAGAAGACAGCCCCCGAGAATACCGCAATAATAGTTGTAAGATTGGTGAAAGCCCCGAATCGTGATGCCTCAACTTCAGATAATGCAAAATTAACCAGAAAAAAGGCGATAAAAGATGCGAAAATTCCTAAAACAAGGACAGAAAGAAGAAACGGCGTTTGCAAAAATGGCTGATAAAGTTGGCCCATTGATCCGCGCATCAGATGATCCGTTAGCGCAATCAGATTAAAAGATAAGAAACCCATGAAGACCATTAAATAAGTCATATCAATCATCCTATAACTCTTTGTCGTCGTCCTCGCCAAAACATTATAGCCTGAATGGGATAACGTGCTCACGAGCATCAAGCTAATTCCTGACCAGCTAATATAGCCAAATTGAATACCCGTCATGGCAAAGATGAACAAAATGCCGAAAACAGATAAACCAATTGACAGTTTTTGCAGCCAATTCGTTTTTTCATTAAGAAATAGAGTCGCAAATAATAAGGTAAATATAGGAATAGTTGCTTGGATAATACCTGCTTCGGAAGCAGGTAGATAGACCAGCCCCAATGCTTGGGCTAAAAAGTAAAGAAAAGGATTTAATAAAGCGAGCGGCAACAGATGCAAAATCGTTTCCCAGTGAATGGACAACTTGATTCTTGTTACCAAAAGAACAATTAATGAGAAAATAAAGGCCACCGTAAACCGGTCTGCCAGAACATCCAGAGGGTCGGCAAAGCGTATGGCAATTTTTACGAACATTAAAGAAAACCCAATAATAGTAACAAAAAGGATAGCTGAACTATACGCAAAAAACTTTCTCGAAGAAACCACGTCTCCATCTCCATCATTGTTTTGCTCTGGGTAGCATTAATCGTGATGTAGCAGTAATCAACTTCTTCAGCCATTCGATTCACCTTTCCCAAGCAGTCTATTTAGCGCGTACAAATCGCGAATAAAGGAATGGCGCCGATGACAGATGCGGCGATAAGCATACAGACGCCAGTCTCTCGTCAGTACGAGCGCGTGAATTCCCAATCGCTCTGCACCGTCACAATTTCTGATGCTGTCATCAATGAAGAGCGCTTGCTCGGGCTGGCAATCGAGCGCCTGCAACGCCGCTTGATACATGCGCGGGTTCGGTTTTGCCGTGCCAAGCTTTGCTGAGATAACAAATGCTGAAAAATAGTCGCGCATCTTGGCTCTGATAAAGACATCCTCCAATGACGGCCATGCGTCAGAGACGACAGCAAGCTTATAGCGCCTGCTTAACGCGGGAATAATCTGCATGGCATCGTCGAAAAACGTGTATTTCTCGCGATTAAATACAAGATCCGCCGCAATTGCCTGTATGGCTGACTTGTCCAGCGCGAGCTTCGGCAGCTGTTCCGCAAAAATCTGATAAAACTTGAGAAAGTGCTGATACTCGTCCTCTGAATTCGCAATGAATGTTTGCTCATTGATAGAGCTTTGCGCCGCACGAAACGCTGACCTTCTCTTGTTCGCAGCGATTTCAAAAAACTTCTGCTTATCTATATAGTCGAAAAAGTGGGGCGAAATGAACCAATGACCGGTGGCTGGTTGGTTCAGCACACGTCCAGAGTCAAATAATAGTGCTTTGATGGAACTCGCCTGACTGATCGACATCATCGTTCATCTCCCTTAAAATAATCCGCTAACTAGCAAGTGATTGCTTTATAGAACCCTCACTGCATTATCTCACTTGAAATAAACTGTAGCTGGCAAGCGCGTGTTCAACTTTGGCGAACCCGTCTGACCGACTTTGAAAAGAGCGGATTATCCGGTGTGCGGTGGTATTTAAATCAAGAAACTCCGCTTAAACAATTCCGTTATTGGCGAAAGAAATGTCGACGGCTTGCTCGGGAGGCAGCTGATCGCAAACAGGTAGGCGCGGAATGGGCCAACCTTCAATCGGATCCAGAAACAACGACCGCGCCGCTTTGAGTTTGGTTCGGCTCAGAAAAAGTTGAAATGCACGCTCGGTTCGATCCGCATGTATTGACAGCGGTCCTCACTGTGTTGTGTCGTCGATGCTGCTGCTAATGAACGCCCGTCTGTATACTTAACCAAGGGGAGCACAGATTTAAGAAAATCCATCAACTAAACGTCGTTGACGCCCCATCCTCAATCATAGACTCGCTCAAATCACAGAGCCTCTCTATTTTTTGTTTAGTCAAGGGAACAAAACCAATCAAGCCCAGTCCCCGCTGAAGATCGTCCGGCAGCTTATCATAAAACGTCTCGAATGCCTCATTCACACATGAAAAATAAAGAAGAAGTGCCTCACCATACATCTGCCATTGAAGATTGAACATATCTCCGCTTTGAATATAGCGCCTGTTCTTATTAGCAACCAGTTCATCCTGTAACGGATCAAGATCAAAGGCAGATTGCGTGTCAATTTTTCTCAAATACGCTCGAAAGTCCCGTACGATCGTCGAAAAATCCATGATGCGTTTTGATTCATTGATCGATGAACACGTTTTAAATTCAGCAAAAATTTGCTCATTCTCCCTCATGAAGGGAATTAATCGGTCCGTTGCCGATGTGTGTTCAGCAACGAACATGCGCCAAAAAGCAGCTTCACACCATGCGCCCATCGCGGCATGGGTGGCAGAAAAAAATTGGGCTTTTTGACAGCGCTCATGAGCGGCATGAATCCGATCCTGAACAATCTGGTGAACCTCTTCCGCCACCGCTTTCTTGCCCGTCGGGGTCTGAAAGAAGCGAAGCACATCCGTTACCAGTTGCTCAAACTTCTGAGCTTCATCTTTAATCGTTCTCATTTCCAGCAGGAATCGATAGTCCCATGGATTCTCATATAAGCGACGACGTGACGGAAGTTGCTCATAATGTACCTGCACAATGGTGCCCCTGAACGTCGTATTCTCATCTGCTTGTTTCGGAATGTTCGGCGTGTAGACAGTGACATCAATGTCGCTATACATATCCGCTGTCCCTCGCGCCGCTGAACCACTGATTGAAACGATCTGAGCATGAGTTAAGTGTGACTTGAGAAATTCCTTGGCCTGCTCAATTAACCAACCACTTCTGCTTGCGCACATCCATCAGCCCTCCCCGCAAACTTTCACTCACCCAGCTATCGCCGAATCTATGCCTCAGAAGACATCTTGACATAGAGGACGGCATCATGAAATTGATTATTTATCGCTAAATAGTCGCTCATCGTTCCCTCATTGATATAACCCAACCGGCGGGCGACCGCGCGGCTTCGTTGATTGGCCACATCTGCGATCACCTCGAGCCGATGCAATCCGAGTTTACTAAAAGCGATGTGTTCTACGGCTTGAAGAGACCGTGTCATCACGCCTTTACTTTGAAATGCTTGTCCCAACCAATAACCAACTTTGCCGTGTTTATTAAAATGGTCGATGTCATGAATATCGATCATGCCCGCCGGCTTGTTGTTCACGACGATGGTCGCTATCCATAGCTGATCGTGCGCCTGTCGATCTACCGCATAACGTATGAAGTGGCGCTCGTCCTGAGCGCTGCGCGTCGTTTGTGTCCAAGGCATCCATTCGCTCAGTTCTCTGCGATCATGGTCAATGAGATCAAATAATGCTTCAGCATCCGCCGGATCGGGGAGCCTTAGCGCAATATCCTTTGAAACATCTATCGGTAACATGTCAAGCACCTTCTGAGAAACAGTTTCAATCACGCATAATCAATTGCTTCTTATCGTGTTGACGGGCAATCACCACAGAATAGAAGGAGACATGCTCTTTCTTCTTTGACCGGTTCTCTCAGTCATCACGTGCCTGTACGAAAATAATCATTTCCATCCGCTTAGCTTAGGTGGACGCTCTTGTCCGGCATCGATTCACTAAGCAGTTTCCGGAAAGCATTCCTATCCTCTTCATTGCTGAAAAAACGTTTGGGAATGAGCACTCCCTGATTCTTCGAAATA
Source organism: Sporolactobacillus sp. (assembly GCA_047722915.1). Classification (GTDB taxonomy): domain Bacteria; phylum Bacillota; class Bacilli; order Bacillales; family Sporolactobacillaceae; genus Sporolactobacillus. The sequence goes on along the minus strand of JBDNZQ010000006.1, from coordinate 27,518 downwards.
TGAAGGCGGAACATCTCTTTATGTTCGTAAGCGGAAATGAAATCCGTCCAATGGCAAAGCGTTTGTGACGCATCGCGAACTTGCAAAATGCCCTCGTTCGTAGCCGTATACTGAATGGCTTGTTTGATTAATCGATTACTGGCCCATTCACTTCTCGCTTTAAAAGAAATAACAACCCGCAGCAATAACCCGAGTAATAGTGCAAAAAATGCAGCAAAGAAAAGGGAAGAAATAATTTTGTGAAAAGGGATAGCGTAGAGTAAAAATGAAAAGATAAAAAACAGAACAGTTGCTTTAACCCTATATTTTCGTCTCACGTACAAATTGTATGCCTTGTACTCATTCTCGGTTAATGTACCGGCAAATTGAATAGCTTCAGATTCCATTGGAGCGCCCCCAAATAATGACTTTCTCATTACTGAAGTGCCAATTCAAATTCCCTTTAAACCCTCCACAGTTAATTGTATACCCATACACAATTAACGCCAGCTGTGCTGAGAAACAAATTCTTCCCATGATAAATTCAGATCCATCTGATCGGCTCAGCCTCTTCGCCAAACAGAAAAACAGACAGTCCTCACGCGACTCACGTGGACTGTCTGCTAGACAAGATCATTCTGGACGTCTTTCATCCCGTCAATCGAAACCATTTACAGCGTGCAACCGAGCAGGGCATGGACAGAGGGGATGACGCGTTCTGTATACCGCTGCAAACTCGACCGCTCGCCAACTCCGGAGAGAACCGCAATGCCATACGCTAAATGTCTGGCGAACTGCATATCCACAGCCGTATCACCGATGTAAATGACTTCCTCCGGACGAAGACCTACTTCCCCGCAAAATGCTTCGGCCATTGCCGGTGCCGGTTTCCCTGCAAACTGATCGGAAGTACCGATGAAACTGAGCGATTCAAGCGCCTCAATCTTGCGCATCGTATAAAGCGTCGGTTCATAATCATCGCCAGTTGCCACACCAAGAATGAACCCGCGCAGCCGCAGCTGGCGAAATAATGCAGCAATATCACCGATTGGCTGAATGCTGCTCGGATTATCGATCAGGCAGCGCATGAAGCGAGCCTTCAGCCGCGCATTGACTTCATCTATCGAAAGCTGTAACCCTGCGCTGATGATTGCTGCGATATCCTTCGAGCTGCCACTGGCGATCGGGCCCTGTTCAACGACATGGCCATTATCAATGCCCAATTGATGCATCAACATTCGTTCCTGGTCAAGAGTCAACCCGAGCGCTGCTTGGCTCATCTCCTCAAGAAAATCAAGTGTAGATTGCACCCAATAGTTGCTGAACGCAACCAAGGTGCCGTCTTTATCGAATAATAGTCCTTTAATCATTCATCAGTTCCAGCAGCTGCCCCCAAGTCATAAGCTCCGGCTGCTTCTCTCCAAAATAGACAGGATTTGTAAAACCAATCAGGCGACCATTCGGATCACGAAGTTGAACACGTACCCAATGATAGCCACCATCTGCGAACGCCAAAGACTGTGTATTATCTTTATCAGTCACTGCAATCCGCTTCCCATCGACAATCCATTCAGCACGCAGCGGTTTGGTATAGATGACCGCAAGATGGGCTTTGTAGGTGTGCCCCGTCTCACAGTCAATGATCGACCCCGGAATAGCGCCATTCACCTGAAAATCAATCCGGCAATTATAACGACTGACAAAAACATGGCCGCGGCGAACGCTGCGCAGAAGCTCCTCCGCGGATAATTCTTCAGCGTAGACGTAGGTCGCCGGATCGCCAATGACGGAAGGTTCATCACTGCCTTCATACACTTCTTGCGGCCGCATATGTGAATCAGAACCACCGACACCGGTTAACCTGTTTCCATGGTTCAGCAAGATGTCCCACGCTTTCAGCGCACGCTCCGTTGCCTCGACATTAGCCGCATACGTTGGGTCATTCCAAATTTCAATCGAATCAATGCGGTTGAGTTTTGTGGAACGGGACAGCCATTTCCATTCGCTGAGAAAAGGATGATTAATTGAATTAAGTGTGCCAAGTGCATGAGCATTTTTTTGAATACGGTTCATGCCCGCTTCTGAAAAGGCATCCTCATTCTTTAATCCGGCAAGCGGGTCAATGCGGCTACCGAGTTGATTATAGTGGCCAAATGGCATCGTAATCTCTACACCGGGAATGACAAGCACGCTGCCCGCAGGCCACGAGGTTGGCGTCACATTGTGATCAGTTGCGACAAAGAAATCCAGCCCGCGTGCGGCGGCAAAGCTATTGTTTTCTTCACGGCTCATTTTGCCATCCGAATAAATCGTATGTGTATGGAAATCGCCTTTATACCAACGTCTCTCTTTATTGACGACCCGCGTGCGATCAAATCCGCCAAGCAGAAAGTGTCCGTCTTCAGCATCGGCCCAAAACGGTTCATTGAGCGGTTTCCCCGGTTCATCAGATAAGACGACCGTGCACGTTGCCCAACCCCCATCTGGTCTATGATCATTTTGTATCAATGCACCGATGACAATCCGCCACAATCCGGTAGGAAATGGCCCCGGCACTGTGTACGGTGAAATCAGCGCGTGCCGACCGATAATCACAGGCTGCGGCGTACGCCCGCCAATATATTCCGCGCGAACCTCACCCACCGGATCAAAGACCTGATAACCAGCCCATACACCTTCAGCAGCTTCAATGGTTATGCTTATTTGCTGACTGCCCGCGGTGACTTCAAAGTTTTTAGATAGAAATTGATAGCTGCCGGATTCGGTTGACGGAGATAATGTCCATTGCATAGTGTCTCACCTCTCTTACTTTGTACTGTCAAGTGCCTGCTGCGCAACCTGTTCTGCCTGATCAAGTGCCTGCTTCGCTGGTACGTTCTGCAATTCGACTTTGTCCGCGGCCTCAGAAAGTGCTTGAGTGATTTTACCGCCGGTCGGATCAAGATAGCGCGCTATTCCTTGCTCTGCCTGCTTGAACGGAATGGCCGCATAAGGATGAGCTTTAATAAAAGCAGCGTAGGCCGGATCTTTCATGGCAGCGTTGCATACCGGGATATAGCCAATTGTCTTGGCCCAATCCGCATTAACCTTCGCACTCGTAAAGTATGCGATGAACTGGTAAGCTGCCCTTTTCTGATTGTCAGAAATACTGCTTGGCACAGACATATAGAGCGCGTCGACGACCGGTTTCGCCTTGTGACCATTCATTCCTGGCTGAACCGCCGAATCGATTTTACTGAAGTCAAGATTTCCCTTGTCGCCTGAGGAACCAATATAGCCGCCTGCCCGCCCTTTCATCACGTCGTCAATCGTTTTGTACCAATATGCCCAACCCTGACCGCCGGAATTGACCATCATCGTTTTATCTGTGAAGATCGATTGGCGAATCATGTCCCAGGCATTAATCCAAGCTGCTGTGTTGATCGTCACTTTCTTACCATCAGCACTGAATACCTGACCACCGTTACTAAGTGCCATATCAATCAGATTATCCGGGCCCCACATCGGTTCGAATCCATATGCGGCGAGGTTCTTCGTTTGAATCGTCTTCGCAGCCGCCAATAAATTTTCCCAGCTGCTGAATGCCTTCGTTGTGTCGATACCGGCTTTCTGGAAAAGATCCTTACGGTAATACATCACCTGCGTTGTGCCATAGGCAGGAAGACCATACGTCACGTTGCCGACCTTGGCTCGCGTCATAAATACGGGCAGGAAATCATTAACCTTCATCGATTTGTCATTCTTGATATACGGATCCAGTGGCGCCAGCGCCTTTTTCTTACCAAGATCATGGACATAGTCCGCGCTCAGCAGTGCCACGCCAGGCGCTGTATTCGAAGCAATCGCCGCCTGTAATTTCTGATAAGTCGTCGCGTAATCTGGCTGAGCGACGCCAACTACTGTGATATTCTTGTGAGTCGCGTTAAAACTTTTAATAATACTTTGCATTTTCTGTCCCGCCGCACTGCCAAGCCCATACCAGAACTCAATTTTCACTTTACCCTTCACCGCATTCGAGCTCGTACTGGTGTTTGAGCCGCCACTCGAACTGCACCCCGCCAGCATGGAAAGCACCAACACAGGAATTAACGCCATCTTCGCTAGACATTTAATCACTTTCATACTGCTAATCATCCCCTTCGAATAGTCAGCCTTTGAGGCCGCTGTCACTGATGCCTTTAATGAACCATTTCTGAAGAACAAAGAATATGAGAAGCAGGGGCAGAACCGCAACCGTACTGACCGCCATAATTAGCGGCCATTGATTAGTGAACGTGCCTTGCTGCGTAAAAAACTGATTAAGGCCGACTGTAATTAGATATTTATTAGGACTTTTCACAATCAGCGAGGGCCACATATAATTGTTGTACATCTCGACAAAAGTAATCATACTGAGCGTTAGAATGGTCGAGCGCGCCATCGGCAGCATCACGCGCCAGAGGATTGCCAAATCGCCCGCCCCCTCGCAGCGCGCGGCTTCAATGACTTCACCGGGCACTTTCAGAAACGCTTGGCGCAGCAAAAAAATGCTGAATACACTGCCAATATTGGAGATGATGATCCCGGTCAGCGAGTCGAGCAGACCTATGCGGGCGAGAATCACATAGCTTGGCACATAAGTCACCGCTGCCGGCAGCATATACGTCACAAGCAGCGACTGAAAGAGCAGCCCTTGCCCGCAGAACTTAATTTGCGTCAGTCCATAAGCAATTAGACAGGAAAGTCCGATCTGGACAAAGACAATCACTGCCGCGGTAAAGAAACTATTACACAGATACGTTGCAAACGGCGCAAGTCGAAAGCCTTCGGCAAAATGTTCCCAATGCCAGACCTTGGGCAGCCAAACAAGTGGGGTGGCGAACATCTCATTGCCGCTCTTAAAAGCACTAAGTGCCATCCACAGCAGCGGGAAAATCATCATCACAGATACTGCCGTCAGAATGAAGTAACTCGTACTTTTTGTTAAAACTTGTCTCATGGAAAAACCTCTTTCCCCATCAGTAATGCACCCATAATTTCGAAAGTCCAAACTGAATGAACGAAATGACTGCCGTCATGCCCACAAGGACAATGGCAAGTGCTGCGGCCTGCCCCATATTGAATTGCTGAAAAGCCGTCTGATAGTAGAGATATAATAATGTGCGTGTGCTGCCGGCCGGACCGCCCTGTGTCATTACCTGAATTTGGTCATATGCCTGAAGTGCATTGATAATCGTCGTCACCATCAGAAACAAGGTCATTGGCGACACAAGTGGCAGATACAGTTTCACGATCCGCTGCAGCACCGACGTTCCTTCCAGCGCGCAGACATCCAGCAGATCATCAGGAATTTTGCCGAGGGCATCGCTATAAAACACCATGCACCAGCCAATGCCCTTCCAGACGGTCACAATAATCACCGCCCACATAGCGAACGTCGAGCTCTGCAGCCAGGACGGTTCATACAGATGCAGCAGACCGAGCAATTGATTGAAGAGTCCGGCCTTCGGATCAAAAATCCACGACCAGACAATCGACATCGCCACCATCGGCGTTACCCATGGGGCAAAAATAAGGGCCTGAAACAATGGTCTTCCTTTGACAATGACGCGCAGCAGCAAAGCCAACAAGAAACCGAGCACTAAGGTTGGAAACGTCGTCCAGAGCATGAACACAATGGTATGCCCAAGCGCGGTCGTGAAATCGGCGGAGTGCATTAATGCTACATAATTACTGAGTCCGACATAATGAATATCAGGACTGATATAATCCCAATCTGTTAGGCTGAGCCAAACAGACACAATCATTGGAATAAACCAGAACATAATCAGAGGCAACATAGGCACACCGACAAAGAAAAGGATCAGTGCACTATGCTTAAGTCTTCTGTGCACAGTTTGCTCCTCCCATCCAAACGCGCACCTTGTTCGCGCGCAAAGAAATGGCAGCACTCAGCAGGAAACTGGACATGAATGATCTCCCCTGCCTGAAAATTTGTCGAAGGCGCGGCTTGAACAATCAACTTCTCACCGCTCTTAAGTGCTGCATGGACATGCAGGCTAGGGCCAAGCAATTCACAGAACGCAACAGTTAGAGCCAACCCTTCATCTGCCAGACGCACGTCCTCCGGTCGAATGCCAAGTATTATTGAATGCGCCTGACAGTCAGCCAGCGCCGCAGGCCGTTCAGCAATCGCTTGGTCACCATGCCGCAACTGCGTGCCATCGATCGTTACAGACAGAAAATTCATTTGCGGCGAACCGATAAACCCGGCGACGAATTGATTCACTGGTTGCTGATAGATTTCTCTTGGTGTACCGATTTGCTGTACACATCCATCCTTAATGACGACAATCCGCGAAGCCATGGTCATTGCTTCGGTCTGATCATGCGTCACATAAATCGTCGTCGCCTGTAGCCTCTGGTGCAGGCTGAGAATTTCTTCGCGCATTTGCGTCCGCAGTTTGGCATCGAGATTAGATAACGGCTCGTCCATTAAGAAGATATTGGCCTGACGGACAATCGCCCGTCCAAGCGCCACCCGCTGCCGCTGGCCTCCGGAAAGGGCTTTAGGCTTCTTTTGCAGCACACTTTCCAATCCGAGAATTTGCGCCGCATGATTAACCGCATCCTGAATTTGATGGCGTGGATAATGCCGCACGCGCAAGCCAAACGCCATGTTTTCAAACACTGACAAATGCGGAAACAATGCATAATTTTGAAAAACCATTGAAATACCGCGATCTTTTGCCGGTAATTCATTGACTGTTCGGCCATCAATTTGCAGATCACCATGACTGATCGCCTCCAGTCCGGCAATCATTCGCAGCAGCGTTGACTTACCACAACCCGAGGGACCGACAAAAACAATAAATTCATGTTCCTGCACCGCCAAGCTGAAATCCTGAATGACTGGCTTTTCGGCGTTCGGATACGTTTTCCCGAGATGACTGAGGCGCATTCTTTCCACACCGCTGACCTCCTTTTCTTTTGCACCTCTGATTCTAGCAAGCTAGTTTGAATCTCGATTGACTACTCTGTAAAGAATGCTAATGTTGTGTAAATTAGCCGATTTTATCCCACAAATTTCAACAAAAACGACGTATACTTCTGATATTGAGCACGCTATTGAGGATTAAACATCATTTTTACCAAACGGAGGGTTTAAGGAATGCTGCGCAGTGAACGGCAGAAATTCATTATGTCGGAAATTACACGCTATAATACATTAACGAATCGCTGGCTCGCTGATGAACTTGGTGTATCGAGTGAAACCATCCGGCGCGATCTGGAAGAGATGGAGACGCGCGGACTGCTCGTGCGGGTACATGGCGGCGCGTATTTGAATTACGAAAATGTGCGGGAGACTAATTTCGTCTCGCGCGAACACTCTCATCCTGAAGACAAGTTGAAAATTGCCGAGAAATGCTGTGAATTTGTGCATGAGGAACAGACAGTGGCGCTCGATGTCAGTACAACCAATACAGAGGTGGCGCGTGGCCTTGCCAGCCATTTCTCGAAATTGACCGTGCTGACCAATTCGCTTGTCATTGCCGAGGAATTATCGAAGAAACCTGACTTTACAATCATCATGCCGGGGGGACTCCTGCGCAATACTGAATTATGTTTCGTTGGTGAATCGAGTGCCGACTATATGCGCCGTTTCCATACCGATTTATTCTTCATGAGTTTCAGCGGCATCACGCTCAAGGATGGCATTACCGACTACGGTTTCGGTGAGTACCAATTGAAAATGGCGATGCTGGCGAACACTTCCGTTGTCTATGCGGTCGGCGATCACAGTAAATTTGAACTCGCCTCACTGCTGAAGGTCTGTCCGGTGCGACGCGTATCAGCGATTATTACCGATGACGGACTTCCACGTAAGATTATTGATAAATACGAAAGCGAGGGACTGAATATTTTCATTGGCGATAAAGAACCGGAGTAACGCGCGGTGTATACATACGTGTGGCAGTGGAAAAGCGGCAGTATTCACCTTAGAAAATCTAATTATTGCCTTGCAGCTTAAACAAATTCAAGGCATTGACGAGCGTCTGACACGAATTAAAACCTTGCTTAAGGAAGTTGACTAAGGGGAAGCGTCTTATCGGCAGTTGAATCGAGACGGCTCAGCTGTCTTTTTATAGCCCGCACTGCCGCCATACTTTCGGTTAGCGAATCACTGCGATCAGCATCGCGATAGAATGTCTCTAGCCACTTGGCCCGCGCCGCTCGCCCCGCCGCATTGTCCAAATCGTTCAAGGGGCCAATTGAAAGATCAAACGAAAATACAATTAGCTGACGCCTGCCCATCCCCCTATGGCTCGTGGCCACTTTAAAGCTTCCCGCCGTCGAGTCGCCGAAGACGATGTGGTAACGCGCCGCCATGTCTTCCGGACTCAGCAAGTGGCCGACTAGCCCGTAGTCGTCGCTACTCTCTGAGCAGACTTTGAAAGACGGAAACTTCCTGCTTGGGACATGCCTCAATCGTGGCAACCCCTGAAAAGAAACGCAGTAGGAGACGGGTTTTTTTCTTGTCGCTTAAATGCAGCACCGCATCGGTGAACTGTTCATGATCATCCATTATCAAGCCCCAACAATTTTCTTTAAGAAAAAGGTACCATAAGTGTCGTCCCTATGGTACCCGTCAATAATTTTTTCTTATTTTTCAGAATACAGACGGCCTTTACCCTATAAATGCTTTTCCGTCGTCCTAAACAACTGCTAGTCTTTAATTTTCACCACGATTTTCCCTTTAGCTCTGCCAGACTCGGAATAATCAAGCGCTTTTTGCGTTTCCTCAAACGGAAAAATACGATCAATTACCGGCTTTATTTGATCGGCTTCGATCATCTCTCGCAAAACGGTCAATTGCTTCCCGCTTGGCTTCATAAATAGAAAGCGATACTGGACGTGGTAACGCTTCTCTAATCGCGATAATTGGGCAGAAGCAAGGCGAAATAAAGACGTTTTCCAAAATCCTAAATGATGGTCTCTCGCAAATCGAGCATTCGGCACGCCGGAAATAGATACAATTTTTCCGCCCGGTTTCAAGATTTTAAAAGCGTTGATCAAATTTTCTCCACCGAGCGTATCGTAAACCGCATCATAGTCGGTTAGCTTTTCTTCAAAGCGGTCTTCGCGGTAATTGATCACTTCGTCCGCGCCTAATTTTTTCACAAGCTCTTCGCCAGCAGGACTAGCGGTCGTTGCCACATAAGCACCTATGGCCTTAGCAAGTTGAATAGCGAACGTGCCTACGCCTCCTGCACCGGCTTGAATTAGAATTTTATCATCGCGCTTTAATTGAATGATCTCATGAAATGCCTGATACGATGTTAGGCCAACTAAAGGAATAGAAGCCGCCTCTTCAAAAGTTAAATTCTCCGGCTTAATCGCAATATCGTCCTCGTGAATAGTAATAAATTCGGCAAGCGTACCTATTCTCATCTTTCTTGGCCGGCCATAGACGGCGTCGCCCACTTTAAAATGGGTCACCTTATTGCCAATTCTAACAACTTTACCGGCGAAATCATTGCCGAGAATCAGCGGCATCTTGTAGCGGAGTAAAATCCTTAATTTACCGTCGCGTATTTTGAAATCAATGGGATTGATACTCGCCGCATAAATTTCAACTAATACATCGTAATCCGCACATTCAGGAATCGGACAGGTTATGCGTTGTACTTGCTTTTGCTTGTATGCTGTAATGCCCATTGCTGACATCGATGTGTTCATGGGATATACCTCTTTAAAAGTTTATTTGTTTAAATGTTTAAACGGTTAAATATTATAAATGGCTTGAAAGAAACTGTCAATGACTCATCTTGAGTCGATCGAATTCAAATTTCGTAGGGTTGGCTCCACTGCGGTTTAATGGTTTAATAATTTAAATATTTGAACCCAATAGGTGATTCTTAATGACACAAACCGATGACCAGCAATTAGAAATCGAATTTAACGCTGTCAAAGACTTTCTTCTGGCATTGGGTGATGAAAAAACAATTAATCATCATTACCCTTCTGCATCAAGAATCCTGTGAAGGATTACGCGTGACTGATCTGACAGACATCACCCAGCTCTCAAGACCAGCTGTCTCTCATCACTTGAACATTCTGAAACAAGCGGGAATGGTCGCCACACGTCCTGAAGGCACTAAGAATTATTATTACCTTTCAAGAATGTCCAAAGAAGACAATAAACTAAAAGACCTATCCAATCATATACTGATACTTTTAAAAGAAAAAGAGGCCTGACATGGAATTTGTAGATGAAGTTTATAAAAAGTGAAGTTATGTGCCTATTAATCCACGAAGTATGAATGACGCGAATGCATTCACCTTTGCCATATACGCGGCAACAGGAATTGACCTTAACGATGACCAACTGATGCTCCCCATTCATGCTTCACGCGGGTAGAACATGACGAGCAAAGCGAGCGCTTTTCCATTTAGACTGCCATACTGATGGAGCTGATCGCCTGCGAAACAAATCGATTCGTTTGCATGCACTTGCCGCGGGTTGTCGATCGTCCCGACTAGAGCCGTTCCGGACAGCAGCGTCAGCGTCTCCTTCACCCCTCTCGCATGCGGATTTGAGCGCTGCATCCTTTCACTGATCGTCACTCGATAGACTTCACGCACGCCGCCCGGCTCATTCCACCGATCGATCAGAATGGCGTCAACGCTTTGTCCATGAACAGCCAGCCGTCCCAAATGCACTAAGTCTGACCCGTCCTGCTCACAGAGCACGGCACTCAGTGGAACGGACAAGGCTTTCGTGATCGCGAACAGCGTATCCAGTGTCGGATTGCGCAAGCCGCGTTCGATTTCCGAGAGCGTCCCTTTCCCTAATGTCGTCCGTTCAGCTAAGGCGTTCAGGGATAAATCACGCGCCGTCCGGATCTTCTTCATTCTTGCGCCGACAGCCGCGGCCAGTGGTATACCCTCATTCAATTTTTTTATCAGATCTTGTTGTAAATGCCCCATAGTGCTATTATTATAACACATCAAAAGTTCTATATATAGAACGAAAATTATTAAGGAAGTGCTGCAAATGTCTATTGAAGCCGTCAAGCACTATTTCTCACAATTCGGACGAGACAAGGAAATTATTGAATTTAACGAATCAACTGCCACTGTTCAAGAAGCCGCCGAACAACTCGGTGTCCGTTCGGGGCAAATTGCCAAGTCGCTCGCCTTTTCCGGTGAAAACAAGCAAGGCGCGCTGTTACTTGTCGTATCCGGTGACGCCCGGATCGATAATAAAAAGTTCAAGCAACAATTCGGGTTTAAAGCGCGGATGCTCTCACCGGACGATACATTGAATCTGATCGGACATGCGGTCGGCGGGGTCTGCCCCTTTGCTTTGAACCACGACTGGCCAATCTATATGGACGAATCGCTCAAGCAATTTGACGCCCTTTACCCGGCCTGTGGCAGCAGTCACTCCGCAATCAAGCTGTCACTAAATGATTTATTTGAATTCGGTCACGGGAAGGCATGGGTAAATGTGTGCAAAGATGAACAGTAATGGAAAGGATCGGATGCTTTTTAATTGCTTTTCAACCGATTATCGTGTAATTTGTATATGCAAATGAATTGAGGCCTGAGAACATGTCCGAAGAAGACCAGCTATTAACCGGCTGTCTTTATTTTACTGCCAGCCGGTTTGCCCGCACGATCACAAAGCTTGCTGAACGAACCTTTGACAGTGATGATCTGGCGCCCACTTATCTTTATTTGCTCACGATCATCCACTTTCATCCCGGCAGCACGCAGAAAGAACTGTGTCACAAACTATCGATTGCTCCGTCGACCAGTACACGCTTCATCAACAAACTGGAGAAGCAAAAACTCGTGACACGCGCACAGCGTGGCAAAGAAACGTCTATTACACTGACTGAAGCGGGCGAAGAGGTATACATACGTTTCCGTCAATCGCTCAGCGTGCTGTTCGACCGCTATTCCGCTCAGCTCGGCCGGACGTTCAGTGCCGATCTAAGCAAGAAACTTCATGAAGCGAGCACGAAGCTGGAACAGATTGATTAATTTTTTTAACCATTCATTTGCATATACAATTATGAAGGGATGTCTTTATTTCTGATGAAAATACTGGATATTGTTGCACACCCGCATCTGGGACAGTCCGTCGTCAACAAAGCATGGATGGAGCGGTTAGCACGCGAACCCGCTGTCACCGTTCACGATCTGTACGGCGCTTATCCAAACCAAGTCATTGATGTTGCCCGCGAACAGAAGCTCTTGTTGGCGCATGATCGTATTGTTTTTCAGTTTCCAATGTATTGGTATAGCAGCCCCGCCCTGCTCAAAGAATGGCAGGACGTCGTACTTACTCACGGCTGGGCCTATGGTTCGCGCGGCACGCAGCTTCGTGGAAAAGAATTCATGCTTGCGATCTCAATCGGTGGATCGGGAGACAATTATCAGGCGGGCGCTTCCAATCAATTCAGCGTCAGTGAACTCGTCAAACCGTTTCAGGCGATGGCAAATCTGACCGGGATGCGTTTCCTCCCTGCCTTTCAAAAGACGGGCGTGAACGTGTTCCCCAGCAAAGACGTGCGCGAGAGTGCCGACGAGCTGGCCGCTTACTTAAAAGCCGATTTTTGAATTCAGTGACCACGCACGGTACCATCATTGCCACTGTCACGCGAATGGATCTCCAAAAGGATCGCATAGCGGGCCAGCAAATAGCCGCCATCAATCGTTGATGGCGGCTATTATGCGCAGATCAATCATTAGAATTTAATTAAGACAAGAACAACTGATACGCCTGACGCTGATCGTCCGCATCGTCATTCATGTAAACAATGCCCGCATAGCCGAATCCTGCTTTTTCAATCACGTGCTGCATTCTTTTATTGCGCGCATGCGTATCAATGCGAACTTCCCGGTAGCCGAGCCCATAGGACACGCTCAGCAAATGACTGAAAAAAAAGTCCGCTAAGTGCTGCCCGTGATACCCCGGCGCAATCGCAATGCGGTGGATCGACGTGTAACCGGTATCCGACGGCTTGATCCAAGCCCCCTCATAAATGCGATAGTAGTTCGGATCATCTTCTTGAAGCAGTGTGGCTGCTCCGGCTATGACCTGACCAACCATCAGAACATAGCTATAGTGATGGGCAATATCCGTCTCGATCGTCGAGCGATTCGGGTAATTATTCTGCCACTGCGGAATGCCGTCTTGGGCAAGCAACGTCTGCGCCTGTCTAATGATTGCCATGATTGCCGGTAGGTCTTCAAGTGTTGCCAAACGAATGTAGCAGGCTGCCATTATCTATGCTCCTCCGTGATTCACCAAGTGTCCGACCAGAAACCTTGCGCATGCCTTAGCACCAACACGTGATGATCTGCTGTTTGTTGGGTAGACAGACAGGAATTGGCTACTTCAAGTATAGAAAAAAAATTTCATTTATTCAATTCAATAAACGGCGGCGTCCAGGGTAAACGCATTAGAAATTCTGACTATTTACGCACTAAATACGTGCTACAATGAGTGCAACAAATGAACTCATGAACGCTCCGAGAGGCGGTAAGCCAGCGCAAACACCGTTTTTAAATAGGGAAAATCAAAACCTGCTTTGAGACGTTTTCCTCGACTACTCCGCTTGCTTGTGGTCTCCTGCTTCAACAAATTAACCACGCATCGTCGCAGCAGAGCCCTATTCTGCGCACTATTTTTTAAACGCATGCGCTGTTCGTCCTCTCGGAAGGTCACATCGAGCACGTGGTGAAGACCGTTTTCAGTTTGCCAATGCCCGCGCACCGCGTTGGCGAACTGCTTTGCGTCACTGGGCACCGCTCTTCAGCATCGCCGCAAAGCGTGGTCATAAAATAGGCGCGATTGAGGCCATCCGGATCAATTAACTTGGATGTTTGCTGCAAAATATCGGTGCCGACTTCCTTCATCGCCTTGACTGCATTTGGATTTAAGCCGCGTGCTTCGGCGCCCGCTGAACGCACATCATAATCTTCCCCAAGGTATTTTTCCCCGAATCCTTCCCGCCATTTGACTGCGGCAAGCATTGCCCGTACAGAGAAAGTCAATGATCTTTTTGGTCATCGTCAACGATCCTTCCGCTTTTTAATTTAAAGAACATGACAACGGCTTTATTCCTAATGAACAGGCACGCGATCTTGTGGCTGAAGACTTCCCGTTTCAAACTATTTCAGCATAGTCAAGAACCCCACCAGAATACTGATTTGATGAAGTTCTTCTATCTTTTTTTTAGCTTTTCAATCAATCATTAATCTTTCACACTCAGTTCAGCTACTTAATTATACAGGTTGCTCGCCTGCACGCTTTCTTCTAAGCTGCTGGAAATATCCGGAGCCAAAGACAAGCAGAAGGGCGCCGGCGCCGATGAAAGAAAGAATAGTAATCATCGTGCTGAAATCCGACCGGCTGCCAAAATAAAGGACATCTTTGATCGCCTCCATGCCGAAGCGAACGGGCACCCAGCTGTAAATGCCATAGCGGAAAAATCCGTTCAGCATCTCTGGAGGGTAAGGCAACAGTGGCGATCCATAGAACCAAATTAGCAGTACGATTGGCCATCCCGCAAATCCGAGCCAATCAAGCACAGCCGTTTGAATAAGAAAGAAGACAAATGCGCTCAGCGACAGTGCTATAACGAACGTACCCCCGTTTGGCACTGGAACATTCATCATGCCTCCGACAACCCACCAAAGCGTTAAACTCTCGATAACAGATAGCACAAACCCTGCCAGAAGCTGACCGGACACGAGTTTAAGCGACAACGCGCCGTCGCCCATTTTTTTAAACGATCGCCAGAGCAGCAATGAACAGATAAGGCCGCCGAGCCAGGCGAGCATTGTGAATAACACAGGCGCATTGCCCCCGGCACTGTGTGTACCAATCTTATGAAAAAGTTTGATCTCCGTTTTGATGGGATGACCGAGCACCTCAGATGTTTGTTTGCTTCGTTCGGTGATCGTCTTTAACGCTGTGGCCTTTGCTGCCTGCTGCGCTTCGGCAATCTGTTTCGCTTTCGCTGCCGGTAATGGCGTCACGGGCTTAGGCTGTGCTGCGCTTAAAGATGCCTGCTGCATGTTCATAGTGATTACCTGCAGTTTCATGTCCATGCCTTGCATGATTTTGGTGCTCATTCCTTGATTAAGCCGAGTACCAAGCTTGTCAAATAAAGTGGAGAAAATCGTTGAGGCCTCGGCGTTCATTCCTTGATTGATCCAGAACTTCAGTGTCGCTTGATGCGGAGTCGCTGTCGTCAAAGTAGCTAATTTATCACTGAAGTTTTGCGGAATAATCACCGCCGCATAGTACTTCTTCTGATTAAAGCCCTCGTGAACTTTTTTGACGCTGCTTACCGTCTTCCATTTTATGACACTATCCTTTTTCTTAAATGCATCATTTAGCTTCCGCACGATTTTCTGCCCTTGGCTGCCCGAATCCTCATTCACAAGGGCCACCTTCAAGTGACGAACCTTCGATGTGCTCGATGGCCCGAATTGTGCAAATGAAAAAATGGAAAGAACCAAAATCACAATAATTGAATAAAGCCAAAATGTCTTGCCCATGAAAAAATGTTGCATTGATTAATCCCCCATTCATCAATTTATTATTTCATTAATTGTTCAATGAATATAATAGTCAAAAGAAAGCACATAGTCCCCGCATTCTAGTCAGAAAATTAAGGTTTGAATTCACATTGCAGAGATCTGTTTCACTGAATTTATAATGGACCGAATAGTACAAATGCAAAAAGGGAAAGAATCAGAATTACAATAGCTGAATAAAGCCAGACTATTTTCCCCGCAAACAAGCGGCGCATTAGTTGTCCTCCATTCATCCATTTTATTTCATTAATCATTCAATGAACATAATAATTAAAAGAAAAATGTTCAGCGCCAGCATTCTAACAGAAAGTCAATATTGGCATGAACATCACGGAGCGTTGATTCGTCAAGTTCAGACTGCCCAGCAATAAAAATATGATTAAAACATGTACTCTGAAACAAATTCATAACATGCCGAGCCATGAACGTACAATTCAGTGGTCGCAATTCACCAGACTGCACATAGGTTTCAAAAAAATGAGCAAGACGTGCAATCGAATGATCAAACACATAGCTGATCCATGTCACTTGCTCCTTCTGGAGAAGCGGCTGCTCATGGATAATGATCATGATTGTCAACCGATTGGCTTCTTCTGCCACGCCGTTCCATGCACTCGAAAATATTTTAAAAAGTGCCTCACGTAATGGATCTGTCGATTCAACCGCATTAAATAGACTATCAGCGAGTTGTTCTTTTTTCTGAAACGCCTCTTCAATAATGGCATCGAGCACCTGCTTCTTGCCCTTAGGAAAATAATAATAGAGCAGCCCATCGGCAAGACCAATCGATTGATTAATTTCCTTTGTCGACGTGCCACGGAATCCCTTTTCTGCAAATAATACTCGTGCTGCATTCAATAATTGCTGCTTGCGCTCAATGGCCTGACGCTCCCTCGTTGTCAGCTGTTTCTTGTCAATAACCACGCTGTTTCCACCTCCTTTATCCATAGCTTACACAAGCGCTCATGAATTCAGTTTTAAATTTCATTGAACCATCAGTCAATTAGATTATAAAGATTTACTTTCCATCTGTCAATTCCTCCTGCGAACTTGCTGCTTTTTATATCAATACCTCTGAATTTCCGCACCATTCAAACTCATGGTATTAATCTTAACAAAAAATATAGACTGCTCAAGATTCATATTGACAGCCATCAAAAAGCAAGTATACATTCATTGAACAGTCAATTAAATATTTGTTGACATTCTATCTCTTGGGGCAATGATCCCTTGAATGAACGTTAACGAGTGTTTTCATAGACCGTCTCTTTAATACGTTAAGAACGTCTAAAGATTTCAGCGGGACTACGTATAAGAAAAGCTAAGGTTCCGCGGTCGTCCCATGACTTGGTTTCACCAAGTTTTTCTAATTTTTGCACACGTGAATATTAATCTTTATCGGTTTTTCTAAAAGACGTCATGTATCAAACCATTTCAAAGATGTTACTGATTATTCAATAAAAGATTAGGAGATGGATTATGCAGAATATGAGTAAGATCTTGCTCGTTGATGATAAAGCGCATAGTCGACGGCTGATGAAATTGTATTTAGAACGTCAAGGCTGTCAAATTGATGAGCTTGGGCTCGGTGAATTGGCAGTCAAACAGGCCTGAACATGACTATGTGTTAGTGATCCTCGATTTGATGCTGCCTGATCTTAACGGTTCGGACGTATCCAAACGATTGAAGAAACTTAAACAGATAGCGATTATGATAGTGACTGCGCGGGGAGAAGAAACAGACCCAATACGTGGGCTTGAATCCGGTGCTGATGATTATGTCGTCAAACCCTTTGTTCCAAAAGAACTCGTTTTAAGAGTCAAAGCACTTATACAGCGTTTATCCAAAAATGCCTATTTGCAAAGCGATATGAAGGCGAAAAACGGCGTCATCCTGCCACATTTTGTGATCGATCACAGTGCTCATCGCGTACTGGTGGATAATCAACCACTTACCCTCACCCCGAAAGAATTTGATTTGCTCTGTTATTTGGCAAAAAATTCGAATAGGATCTGTTCACGTGAACAACTTCTTAAAGACGTTTGGGACTATGCTTATTTTGGCTCGGACTTGCGAACAATCGATACACATGTTAAGCGACTTCGTGCAAAGCTTAATGAATTGTCCAAACAGGCAGCAGAAATGATCGAAACCGTTTGGGGAATTGGCTATAGAATGACTTTTATGAACTCAACATTCACAGTGTAAACATCCGGGAATTTGTTGATTCCTCTGTTTTGTAAGATATTCATCGTAAGAAAAATGTTGTTTTCGGAAATATCTCATACTCATTTTCCAAAATTGGCGGCATGAAAGTATGCCAGCACTAATGCATATGTCCTGACCTATCTCCTCCAAACACATGCACCGCTTTTTGTTCAGTGCTACTATTGAAACAGAACCTTATACGGGTGGTGACGTTCAAAGTCATGTTTCAATTAATCAGATTAGTATCTAAAAAAACAACTGCTGCCAATATATTCGTGCAAAGCCTGCGCAAACTCACCTTACCAGCGATTGGGAACTTCTCTCACTTCTTAACTCTTCCGCTTCATCTCTCACGATCCGATTTTTAATTCTTCTGACGCGCATCGCACATCCGTGCTGACTATCACTAAGACTTAAGTTCAGCACACACCTTGCGATTTGAGCCCGAAAGAAAAAGAATCCCAATCTGCCTGATGCCGCTCTCCGGCAACCTAAGGGATTCTTTGTGGTCAATATCTAATCGCAAATCATGCAGTTTGTCATCGCCAAAAATGATCGAAGCCGTGATCGTGATGCCAGTGACGGCCAAACTCTCCGCGATCGTGAGAATGCCCAAACCCACGATGATGACCATGCTGCGACGCGTGCCGATTGCTTTCGGCCGTATCCATCGCTTCCAAATGAGCACAGAGCTTGTCAGTCAGCGCTAGCATCTTGCTGAGTTCTTCATCGGTCAGTCCCGCAAACAGCGCACGCGTCATATCTTCGGTCGCGTGCTGTGACGCTTTTGCCGCTTCCTTGCCCTGTTCGGTGAGAAAGATATGCATGACCCGCTGATCACGCTCATCCTGCCTGCGTTCTACGAGCCCAAGCGCCTCCATTTTGGTAAGCATTTCGGTCATTGACGAGGGCCGTACGTCCATCTCTTCGGCAAGATCGCGCTGAATGACGCCGTCATTTTCCGCGATCAGCATGAGCAGGCGTGATTGTTCCCGGTAATGGCCGTCAGCGCGTCCAAATGCATGGGAGCACCGATGCATTTGCCGGCTCAGACGATGAATAGCCGTATACAGTTTAATTGAATCTATGGGTTCTTTATGAATCATTTTTATCATCCTCCATTGAATTGAAATTTTGCATTCAAGATGCTTAAATAAATATAGGTTCCTAACTATTTGGGCGATTTTCTAGGCTGGCGCGTGATCACTGCCGCCGCATCCGACACCCAGCCCGCAAGCACAGCGCCGATGATTGACAGAATCGCCGCGGCAATAAACGCTTTGTGATACGGAAACAGCGGATTGATGCGGAGACGCCCCGCATAAAAGACGGTTGTTAATACCGCAATGCCAAGCGCGCTCCCTACTTGCCGCACGATGCTGAACAGCGTGCTGGCATGAGGAATCTGATCGCTTGCAATCGTCGCAAATGAGGCAGCCTGCAACGAGACTTGAACAAAGCCAAACGCAAATCCCATGCAGAATAAAATAGCCGACATGAGCCATAAGCCAGTTGAACCGTTTACCTGAGTCATTGCCGTGCAGGATGCACTGATGCCCAACATGCCGAGCAAGATCAGTCGTCTGGGACCGAGAAGCGGATAAAGGATGCGGCTTGTCAACTGAATACCTAGCAGCACGCCGATAGCTTCGGGAACGCTGGCGAGTCCTGTCTGCACCGGAGAATATCCAAGCGCCAATTGGAACAGGATCGACACCAAATAAAGGGAGCCCTGCAAACAACCCGCCGCGCAGACGACAATGGTTGTTGCACACACGAAACAATCGATCCTTATAGAGAGTCAGATGCAGCATTGGCTGTTTCTGCCGAAGTTCTGTCGGGATGAGCACAAGCAGCAGCAGAATACCGAGAATCGAGGCGATCACTGGCGCGAATGACCAGTCAGACGACGGACCCGTTCCCATGCCATAGACTAAAAAGACAAGCCCACCACTGGCAAGCAAGAATCCCCGATAATCAAAGCGCTGGCTTGTCGCGGGTTTCTGACTGGGAAGCGTGACGAGCCCGAATATCCATGCAAAAATACCGATGGGCAGATTAATCAAGAATACGTCATGCCAATTCAGAAAATGAATCAGCGCGCCACCAAGCACCGGACCAACCACTGGGGCGAGTGCTGCCGGAAACGTGACAATACTTGACACACGGACACGTTCTTCCGGAGGAAAAATGCTGAATAGCATGCCCATACCAATCGGTGTAATCATGCCACCAGCAAGTCCTTGCAGGCCGCGATATAAAATCAGCGCCAGCGGCCCGCTCGCGGTTGCGCATAGAACTGAAGCTATCGTGAATCCGGCAATGCACACCAGCAGCATCTTTCTTTGCCCAAATGTCTGCCCCAACCAACCTGATAAAGGAATTGTAATCGCACAGGCGATTAAATAACCGAGCGCCACAAGGCTGAGCGAAACAGCTGGCACATGAAAACTGTGCGCAATGCTCGGCAATGCGATATTGGTAATGGTGCTGTCCATCATCACCATGAACATAACAAGAATATAAATGATACTGATACTGACACTGACACTGACACTGACACTGACACTGACACGTTCTGAGATGTGCCGTACCCCATTTGAAAGCAAACAAACACTTCTTTTTAAAATTTTTCATTTAATTAGGAACCTAACAATATCAATATAACATCAGTGTCATCTTCTGTCAACAGTTAATTTAGGAGTCTAACTATCATAAGAAACACTTATTAATGTCAATTCTTTACAAATGTAGATAAATTGTCTTTCAATTGGTGTCAACTGATGATTGGATCGCGTGATCAAATACAGATCAACGGACGTATGCAGTGCAGGTATCTCAAAAAAGGACGAAATATGTTTATGTATCGCCAATCGTTTAGGGATCAAAGAAATGCCCATACCCATTAAAGCGAACTGGATAATTGCATCTATGTCCCCAATCTCAATCATTTCTCCATAATTAATCTTCAATTTTGAAAAAACATTTTGCAGGATCGACGAATAGAGACAGTGGTCTGTGAGTACAAGCAGATTTTTATCTCTCAAATACGCTTGATAATCAGCCGTATCGCTCATAGGATCGCCCACTAGAACGAGTTCCTCTGTCCCTAACTTTTCGTAACGAATCTGTGGATTGCACGGCTTTCCAATGAAGTAGGCAATATCAATCTTCTCGTTAAGAATTTGTTTTTCAATCGATTCAGTCGATCCTGTTCTTAACGTAATCTTCAAGGCGGAGTTTCGCTGTTTCAGGCAGGTGAGTGCCTGTGAAAATTGTGTGACTCCGATCGATACAACCGTCCCCAGACGAAGCGATGTATCCTGTCTCTTCATCTTATTTTCAGTTTCTTCCCAAAGGCGGATCATCTCTTTAAATTGCTGATATAGCACCACTCCTTTCGCAGTTAATTCTACCCCGCGCGGTTTCCTGATAAATAATTCCTGATTATAATAGGCTTCTACTCTTTTCACTTTTGCGGACAAATTGGACTGAAGATAATTGAGCTTGCGTGCAGCATCTGAAATGCTTTTACACTCAGCAACTTTTACAAATACCTTCATATTCTCAATATCCACTCACTACGCCTCCCATCAAAATAAGTGATACTTCCACCATAAATAAACATTATTAATGATACGTTATCTAAATTATAATCAATTTATGTTGAAGGGCAACCCATTTATCTTCAGGGAAAGTCGAACCAGCAGCTAGTCTCATCAGCAAATCAAAGAAAGTTTTCCAAGCGGGCAGACTATTTTGAGCTGACGTTGATTTTCTAAAAATCAATCGCGCTTGTCCATAGACCAATAGGCGGAGGTTTATTCATGAAAACGACAAAATCATCAACGCTACCAACTGAAAATAACACCCCATCGCATTCCGTCAGAAGCGCCCATATAGCTGCGCTAACCGTCGGCGTCATCGCATCATTCGCTGTATTTCTTGATGCCACAATGATGAATCTTGCTCTTCCTACTTTGTCTACCGAATTCGATGCAAATCGCAGCAGCATCGAATGGGTCATCGATGCCTACACCCTAACCTTCTCTGCAATCATGTTAAGTGCTGGAGTCATGTCGGATAGCTACGGTGCTCGGCGCATATTCATTCCTGGAATGCTCATCTTCAGCATAGCCTCGATTGGCTGCGCTGTTTCGCCAAACATCACGCTATTGAACGTCTTTCGCCTTATTCAAGGGTGCGGAGCTGCCCTTCTGCTTCCAAGTTCTCTATCGCTGACAACTCAGCATGTCGATGGTGTCAATTTGCGGCGCGTTGCAATTGCGATCTGGTCTGCTGCCGGGGGTATTGGCCTGGCAGCCGGCCCTATAATCAGTGGTATTGTTGTCACGAGTCTTGGCTGGCGCTGGTTATTCTGGATTAATGTTTTCGTCGGTCTCATCGCTGTTGCTTTCATCCCTTTGACCAAAGCATCGCCCCGCCGTCACGGCATACACTTGGATCTCTTCGGGCAGCTCACTGCGACCCTTGTTATCGGAAGTATCGTTTTCATTTTAATCGAGGGACAGCATCTCGGCTGGACCACGCCGCTCCTACTCGTCATCGCTGCCCTGTGCTTGGTCTCAGTCATCAGTTTTATCCTTATTGAACGGAAATCTGCCTACCCGATGATCCCAGCGCGGCTCGCCGCTCGGGCAGAGTTTATCGGCTCGGCCTCACTCGGTGCCCTGTTCAATCTTGCCTTCTATGGCGTCCTGTTCGCACTCAGTCTTCTATTTCAAGAGGTCAAAGGAGACTCATCACTCCACGCCGGTTTAAATTTTCTTCCTTTTACCGGATTAATTTTCGTCGGCAATCTTATTGCACCGCGCCTTGCTCGCCGATTTGGCGCAACTGGGGTCCTTTACTTAGGACAGGCTCTTTTTGGTGTGGGCCTGCTTACCCTTATCTGCACAGTAACGGGTACACACCCCTGGCTTCTCGCTGCCAGCCTCCTTCCAGCAGGACTGGGGGCAGGGCTGTTGGTACCAACAATGACTTCACGCATGCTCGAATCACTCCCACAGGATTTGTCCGGCGCAGCTTCTGCTGCATTTAACACAAGCCGTCAACTCGGAGGCGCTATCGGTGTCGCTCTTTTCGGTAACCTACTAGGGACAAATCTGCACCTCGTAACCGGTTTTATTAAATGCTTCATGGCGTCATTTATCTGCATCATAGTCAGCATTGCTCTCACACTGATTCTGCTCAGAGAGCCTGGTAAATATAAGAATCATCGTGCGTAGTCATACAACTATACGGTGCATGCTGCGCGAACGCCTTTTGCGTAGGTGCTATTCGATTCAAACATTATTGGAAGAACGTGCGACGGCTCAAGTCATGTAAAAAATAGTAGAAACCGCAAGAACAGCCGATTTTCCCTACAACTTTGCGACATACAAAAGCAGCCATCATCCCAGTCATAGCAAGGGTTAACGGCTGTTTTTGATCTATTCAGCTGCAAAACCAATCAGACAATTTAAGCTAGACGTGCTATTTCAGCTGTATTGAATGATGGTCTATCCACGTGCTAATCTCTGGAAAAATAGGCCCATTTTGTTGATTAGAAATTTCAACGGTGAAATTTTCTTTTCTGTTTGTTCAGCCTGTATTTTGAATCCATTTTCCCGCAAGAAACTTTCTAATGCTGCGTAAGCGGTCAGCTTGTTCGCATTATAAAAAGGGTGATTCTGTGCCAGACTTTGAAATAAAGCAGCCGCTTTTTCAAAAAGTGTTTGATAAGCATCCTCTCCAACGGCTGAAGCCCTTGGCCGGTTGATCGCACTGTCCAGCAAATTGACGTCTTTAATGCCAATATCTTCAGTCGGAGAATACGTCTTAATAAGAAAAGCGTTGAGAAAAATCACTTGATTCTTCGATAAATATTGGGTCATCTATTCACAAGTCCCCGAAACACGGCATCATTGTCTCTCACAATGTCATTCACCATCGTCATAAAAGCCGCATCAATTCCATCAGGCAGACTGATTGCTTCTCGTTTCTTAATAATGACAGTCCCGTCACTCATATTTTCAAAAGTGATTTCGTCACCCGGTTTGACGTTAAGATGGTCTAAGACTTCTCGCGGATAGGTCGAGCCGTAGCTGTTGCCCATCTTGAAAATTTTTCTTTCCATAATTGCAACACGCTCCATGACTTTTTCCTCCATTCATCTTATCAGTTATCATTATATATACAGTATTACGTAGTTATCGTATTTACAATATAGTCAGCTGAATGAGTCCAGCCGTCAACTCTCGACTTGACTGGTTTTCCGGATTTTTTAATCTGTCATAAAATGGCAGTAAAATTACGGCTGAGCACATGTTCTCATGCATTTATTATGCGCTCTATACATGATAAACTGTTCATTTTTACCGTACCTACCTCTTCTAACTTTTTAGGGCGTATTTAAATATAGATCAAATAAGTGTACATACACTTCTTGCGTGCTATACTATGGATAAACACGAAGAACGGTGCAGGGAGGAACAGTCGATGTCAGACAATCACCCTTTTTATAATACATGCCCTTATTTTACAGCTGCCCGATATATGCGTGAAATGGAAAAAATCGCTCAAAAAATCTATGCGCCAACAGGTATGGCCCCTGCTTATTCGTATATTATGATGGCTTTGCAAGATAAGAATCCACAAACAATTAATGAGTTATCTGAAAAACTCGGTTATGACCATTCCAGCATATCCAGAATGACCAAAAAATTGGCAGACAAGCAGCTCATTCAGCAAACATCGAGCGGCCGAACGACCTTACTTCAGCTAACAAGCGAAGGGGAAACGTTTCTCAACACGATCAACAAGTGTTCAAATCAAACGGAACAGTTCACGGCCAGCGTCTTCGGGGCATCTGGAAAGAAGCATCTGGTGCAGCACTTCATTGAGGCTTATCAATTATTGAAGAACTCCAATAGCTCTTAATTTTTTGCTTTATATGTGTATATACACTTATAAACTTATACTGGCATGCCATGAAATTCACATAAAAAGTATCGTTCGCAGCTTACCTCAACTGACTATTTAAAAGATGGGAGAATCATTCATTATGTTTACACTCATAATTGGTATCGTTACTGGAATTATTTTACCTCTGCAAACAGCGATTAGTGTGAAGCTGCGAAAAGCGCTTCGCTCCCCGCTCCGCGCGGCACTTGCTACTTTTTTCATCGCGGCCTTTTTCCTCGGCCTCCTGCTCACAGTATCGGGTCATTCACTGCTCATTGACCAACAGCTCATTAGACAGCAGCCATGGTGGGTATGGATCGGTGGATTTTTAGGGGTCATTTATGTGACCGGAAATATTATCCTATTTCCCCGTTTAGGCAGCGTACACACGGTCATTATGCCGGTGCTCGGCCAAATTATGATGAGCATGCTCATCGACGATTTTGGTTGGTTTCAGTTAGCACAGCATCGTTTTGACTGGATACGGTGTGTCGGTTCTTTGCTTATTCTTGGCGGAATTATTCTCACAGTAGTAGTAGATCAGCAACTGGAAAAGCAGAAAACTAAATGTTCGATATCATCATATGATGCAGTCTAATGCACCACAAGAGTCAATTTATTTGTCGTGTGCGGTATTGAACAATTTCGAGCATTTGTTCATCGGGAGAGTGCTATGGACAGACGGCAGCAAAAAACGCGAGACGCGATTTTCAAAGCATTCCGTATTTTATTGTCAACCAAAAGCTATACGCGCATCACTATACAGGAAATCATTGATGAAGCAAATATCGGACGCAGCACATTCTACTCCCACTTTGAAACGAAAGATGATTTGCTCAAAGAAATGTGCACAGATCTTTTCAGTCATTTCTTTTCTGAACATCTCGGTACCGAGAAGACGCATGATTTTTCACTAGCCGGCGAGAATCCTCGAGCCATGGTTGTTCATATTCTGTATCATTTGCGGGATAACAAAAAAAATATTGTGGGCATTCTTTATGGCGAAAGCAGCGAACTTTTTCTCCGTTTTTTCAAACAATACCTTAACGAACTGATTATTGGGTATCTTTTAATTGATTTTCAGCGGAAAAATAAGACTGTTCCTGAGGACTTCCTGGTGAATCATATTGCCGGAAGTTTTGTTGAACTGGTCAACTGGTGGATGAAAGGCGGCATGAGGCAAACACCCGAGGAAATGGCAAGCTACTTTCTATCAGTCATTATTCCGATCATATAATAAATATCCGAGGCAAAACCAATCATGCTACAAATCTGCCTTTTTCAGGGTTACGCATTGATCTGAACGTGTCGCGTCGCCTTACTACTATCCGTCTGCAAGCATTCATCTATTGAGACAAAGAGCTTTCCCCCAAGGTTCACTATCAAAGAAAAAGCTATTTCGTTTATGAAATCCATATTCATTCTTTTGCTGGCACGCGGGGCTTGACTCGTACTGGACTCTCTACCTATAATTCAATGAAGAAATAAGATGAGTCCATGTGCCCTGTTCTGTTCGCATGCACATGAGCTCAATAGGGAAAGAGTGCAGCTAAAAATGCTAATCATCTTTATAGCACTTGCAGTGTTTGGTTATATCGCATTTCTAACAGTGATGGTCCGGCATGCCTTCAAGATGAGTGCTTATAATCACGGAGCAAAGAAAGATGTGATCATCGTGCTCGGTTACCCAGCCAAAAAGAACGGTGAACTGTCTTCTATTTTGCGCGAGCGAGTGACTGAGGCGATGCGGCTTTATCATGAAGGCATCGCAAAACGCATCATTTGCGCAGGCGGTGCCGCCCATAATTCATTCATTGAAGCTGATGTGATGGCTCAGTTCCTGATGGATCACGGCGTGCCGGAGCAATCAATTATCCGCGAACGACGTTCCAGGACAACGTTGCAAAATCTCGCCAACGTCAAGAAAATGATGGCCAAGCTTGGTCTGCATACAGCAGTTATCGTATCCTCTCCGTGTCATGTTCGCAAAGCAAGCGCCTATGCCACCGAATTCGGGATACCGCATACAGTGGAAAAGTCAAAATGGCCGCGCGCCTATACGCCTCTTGGCGTTGCTATCATCTACCTCTATGAATACACGCGAATGATCGTCAATCATTGGCGCTATGCACAGAATAGGTAAATCCAGCCTTGAATACTGCCCCTGTATCAAACCCTATGCAAATACTCATTTAACAGTATCTGATCAACCAGAATAAATAAAATTGAGAGCTGAGTATTGCTTCTTCAGATCCCAATTATGCTCATGACCCTATTCAAAATAAAACAGATCATCAAATTTCTTATCAAGTGCTGTACACAAAATAAACGCAAGTTTAGCAGTAGGATTAAATTGTCCTGTTTCAATGGAAGATATGGTCTGACGGGAGACACCGACTATTTTGGCTGGGCTTTCCTGAGAAAGACTTTTTTCTGCCCGTGCAACTTTTAACCGGTTTTTAAGGATCAGTTCATCATTCATACTATTTTCCTGTTCCCAAAATCGCAAAAAGTGCAGCAGCAGGCATACCAACTGCCAGCAAACCGAAAATTATTCCAAATGCAATTTCGTGCCCTTGATGAAGTTTGAATCCCTTGTATAAATGCCGGGCAGCCATACTGGCAAACATAATGCTATATACATCATACCAGGATTGTCCGGCGATCATTTTTACACTCATTAAAATAAATGCAAAAACTAAACGACCACCTGCTAAAGCAGGTGGGTTCAGACATAAATGTCTGCGACTTAAAGTCGCCC
>JBDNZQ010000005.1:72766-151494 GCA_047722915.1 Sporolactobacillus sp. | reverse complement strand
AGTGGACGCCGACGCCGAAGACGATCATGAGAGCAGTGCCGAGAAATTCGGCGATTAATTGATGCATCGTTGACTTTCTCCTCTTGTTATGTTCGTTGTTTGTTAGAAGTGTCAGACCATAGATGTATGGACTAAAAAACATGGTCCAGAGGCGATGAATCCTATAATTGAATGGAAATCAAGCATCTGAAGTCCATTGCCGTTTCGGCGCCGCTTTTATAAAAGCGTATGTTAATCCGCTTTCGCGGCGCTCGTTCTTACTGTTTGCTTCCGGGCGGCAGCGAGTGCCGCTTCATAGACAACTCGCAGCGGTATGTTTTGCTGCCGGGCGAGGCGTGCACAATCGTCAAATTCCGGTGCGTATTTCTTAATGTCGGCGTAGGTTGCCAGCTTAATGCCGACGCTGCCGTAGCATGTATTCACGCTCCGTTGCTCGCGGCTCATTGTTGTGCGCGCACAGTCGACACGCCGGACGCCGAGCGTTGAGGTCTCCTCCAGCAGAATCGCGGTCATTCGCGTGCCGTCCGGCGGGCGGCAGATGACGGACAGCTTCACTGCCGGACGGTTCTTTTTCATATAAATCGGTGTGAAGTAGCAGTCGAGCGCGCCGGCATCCAGCAGCCGGTGCATGGCATAACCGAGCATCTCGCCGCTTTGGTCGTCAATGTTTGTTTCGAGCAGGCAGACGCTGTCGCCGCCCTCATGTTTGTCGGACTCACCGAGGAACGCGCGCAGAGCGTTCAGCCGGCCGATCTCCCGCTTGCCGCAGCCGTAGCCGATCGCTGTGACGGCAAGGGCGGGCGGCGGTCCGAATGCCTCGGCCACGGTCTTGACAATCGCCATGCCGGTCGGCGTCACGAGTTCTGTTGCGACGTCATCTTGGACGTAGAGGATGGGTGAGACGGCATCGGCAAGCATTTGCGCGACCGCGGGTACAGGCACCGGCAGCCGGCCGTGCGCACAATCAATGAAACCGCTACCATCGTGCAATGCGGAGGCACAGACGCGTTCGACGCCGAGTAAGTCAAGCGCAATGAATGTGCCGACAATGTCGACGATGCTGTCGACCGCACCGATCTCATGAAAGTGAACGCGGTCAATCGGCAGACCGTGTACGTGCGCTTCGGCGCGAGCAACCGTTTCAAACGTATGAATCGCCTGCGCCTTGACGTGTGCGGGCAGAGAGCTGGCAGCGATGATGGCTGTGCAATCAGCCAGATTCCGCGACGTGCCGTGGTGGTGATGGTCACTGCTGTCGGCGCCATGCACCGGCTCGGCATGATCCAATTCGACCGTGACATCGGTTGCGGCGATGCCACATGGATAGCGTTTGCTGACATGAATCCGGTAGCCGTCGACCGGCAGCAGCTTGAGCCGTGCGATAACTTCGTCAGCATCGGCGCCAACGTCGATGAGCGCACCGAGCAGCATATCACCGCTGATGCCGGAAAAACAGTCTAAGTAAAGTGTTTTTGTCATTTGCTTTTGTCCTCTCCCGCTCCGGCGAGTATGCGGCAGGCTGCATGTGCGGCGCCAAATCCGTTGTCAATGTTGACGACGGTGATGCCGCCTGCGCAGCTGTTCAGCATCGCCAGCAGCGCCGTGATGCCGCCGAAGTTCGTGCCATAGCCTACACTTGTCGGCACGGCGATGACTGGCTGACCAGTCAGTCCGCCGAGCACGCTCACAAGCGCACCTTCCATGCCGGCGACGGCTATAATGACGCGCGCACGCCGAATGCGGGGCAGCGCGGTCAGCAGTCGTTGCAGCCCGGCGACACCGACGTCGTAGACGCGTTCGACGGCGTATCCGAACACAGTTGCGGTCACCGCAGCTTCCTCGGCGACCGGCACATCCGATGTACCGGCGCAGACGACGGCAATGTCGGCCTGAGCGGCGGGGTGCTGAGCGGCGGGGTGGATGACGAAACAGTGGGCCTGTTCATAGTAAATGGCCCCCTCGACAACGGCTTTAACAGCGGCGTAATCCGCTTCGGTCGCCCGCGTGCCGAGTATCGGCTCGTCGCTGTCCGCCATGGCCGAGGCAATGGCGGCAATTTGTGCGCTCGTTTTGCCGGCACAGTAGATGACCTCAGGCAAGCCGCTGCGCAGCGCGCGATGGTGGTCGACTTTGGCATAGCCGAGGTCTTCAAAGGGCAGTGTCTCAAGCTTTTTCAGCGCGTCACTGACCGGCACATTCCCGCTTCTGACCGCGCCGAGCAGACGAGCGAGCGATTCACGATTCATCGCCAACCGGCCTCGCTTCTCGCTTTGTCGCCGCATCGAGCAGCTCATTCAGGCTGCCGGTCCGATAGCCGCGCAAGTCAAGCGTTGTATAGCGAAAGCCGATCGACTGAAAGCCGGCGGTTATCTCATCCATCAGATCAGGTTCAAGAAAGCGCCGGCGTTCCTCAGGAGCAACCTCAATGCGGGCGATCATATCCTGGTGCAGCCGGACACGAACATGCCTGAAGTGTAGGTCGTGCAAAAGCCGCTCACCTGCACTGATTTTTTTCAGTTTGTCAGCAGTGACGGCTTCACCGTAAGGAATGCGCGAAGCCAGACAGCTGTTTGCCGGTTTATTCCAAGTTCGCAGCCCCATGCGTTTGGACAGTTCGCGAATGTCCGACTTTGTGAGTCCGGCCTCTTTCAGCGGGCTGACGACTTCAAGCTCAGCAAGCGCTTTGAGTCCGGGGCGATAATCGTCGGCATCCTCAGCATTGATGCCTGAGGCGAGCCTGAGAATACCGTGCGCCGCGGCGGCTTTCCGCATGGCGCCGAATTCCATAGCCTTGCAGTAGTAGCAGCGTCGCGGTGAATTGCTGCGAAATGACGGATTCTCCATCGGGTCCAGCGTGATGCGAATGCAGCGGATGGCGTGTTCACGGCAAAAGGAGGAAATATCCGCCGCGTCATCTACTGTTGTCGTCGGTGATGCGATTGTCAGCGCCAATGCATCCTCGCCGAGCACGTCGCTTGCGGCTTTTAGCAGGAAGGTGCTGTCGACGCCGCCTGAGAAGGCGACGGCGAGCCGCCCATACTTGCGAATAATCGTTTGCAGCCGTGTGAATTTTTCATCAATGGTCACCGGCATGTTCCCCTTTCTTCTTCATTAGATCGCGTATTGTGGCGCTTTTTATACATTTAGAAAGTGTAAAGATCTCAGCGGGACTAGGTATAAGAAAAGCTAGGACTCAGCCGCCGGCAAGGGCGGAGACACTGTGATTTGCTGCAATGTTGCCCGCAGCGCTGCGCCCGAAAGTATTTGGCGCAGCAAACGAATCACTTCTCTCAGCTGACAATCACAGACAGACCGTCGGGAATGACGGTGACTTTGGCGTCTTGGCCTTTCAATTCGTAGGCGCGCTCCAGAGCAGCGTCAAACGTGCGGACCGATTCCATGTGCATAGCTGTGACAAGCTCTGCTTCGACCTTATCAGAGACGAGAATGACGTGGCGGCTGCTGAGAATACGCGCCAGAATTTGTGCGGTCCACTGATCGGGCAGTGTTTCACTTCTGGCCGTGTGTGTCGCCTTGTCGAGAAAGGTTTGCGGATCGCTTTCCGAGATCGTGCGATACAGCCCTTCACCGCCGTGCCCGTCGGCGCAACCGGCCACCATGATAATGATGCCGCCGTCTATCGTTGTTGCTTCGGCGGCAGTCATGCCTTTGACCGCCTGATAAATGTTCTGATCGAGCGGATAGCCGCCATTGGTGACAACGGCGATGTCGCACGGCACGCGTTTCACGCTTGCCAGTTTCTTGACAAAGGCGCAGCCCGTTTGGTGAGCTTCATCAGCGTCACCGGCAAAGGAGGCGATAATGTGCTTATTCCCGTCAAGCACGACGTTGAGGATGAATGCCAGTCCGGCTGTCCTTGCCGCATAGATCATATCGCGGTGAATCGGATTGTCGTGCAAATTTCCGGTACGCGCCTGCTGAGAGGCGATAAATTCTCCGCAATGATTGGCCATGATCGTCTTGTATGAGGCAATGCCGGGGAGTACGGCTTTTCGTCCGCCGGAAAAGCCGGCGAAGAAGTGCGATTCAATAAAGCCCTCGGCGATCAGCAGATCAGCTTCGGCCGCGACACGGTTGATCAGACATGGACCTCCCGAAGGCAGCGTGCCGATATGGACCATCGCGTCATCGTCAGTTGAGACATGCATCACGATCGTTTCGTGCGCGACAATGTCTTCACCGTATTTAGCGATGAGTTCCTCATGTGTTGACGGGCGATGGAAGCCCGTAGCCACAAGAATTTTAATGGTCGCATCAGGTGCAGCCGTGCGCAGGCGCCGCAGCAGGATGGGTGTGATGATGTGCGAGGGCACCGGGCGGGTATGGTCTGAGCTGATAATGACAATGTTTGTCTTGCCGCGTGCCAAGTCTTCAAGGGACGGGGAGCCGATCGGTGCCTCCAGTGACGCTTCGACGATAGCTTCCTGTGAACGGTCGGTATGGTAATGCTCAGCTTCGGAAACGAGGGCACCGGCAAAATTATGCTCGGCAATCGTTGCTTCGATTGAGCCGCGGTCGTAGGGCAGTGAGAAACGAGCCAAGAAGAATTCCCCCTTCAATATGGATAGTTAAAAACAGAACTCAAGACGCTAACCGTGCCCCAGTATAGCAGAGCGTCCCCGCTTCCGTGCTATCCCATGTTGTTGCATGATGATGTTGCCAATCGGTGTTAACCGCTGATGTTAACGCTGGTTACACTTTGAAACAGTTTATTTTGGAAATATTTTTCAGAAAAAAACGGTGAAACCTTTCGGTGAACGAAAAAGGGGGGTGCCCGCGACAAGCGAGCAGCCGAGGCACTTTGTTCTCAAGGACTTGGAACGGCTAAATTAACTTAAAGTTTTCAATAACTATATTGCATTAATCAGTAGTGAGTGATATATTTATGGCATGAGCAAGAAATTTATTTTTTAACATCTATTGAATAATAATCAGTAGCTGTTATTAAAGGAATGATACGGTTTGAATGTTCAATTCAAAAAAGGGGTACTCGAACTGTGCGCCCTCGTGTTAATTGACGGCGGAGACCAATACGGTTACGAACTGGCGCAGCGCATCTCACGGCGGATTGAAGTGGCTGAAGGAACGCTTTATCCGCTGCTGCGCCGGTTGACGACGGAGCGCTATCTGACGACGTACCTCAGCGAATCGGCCGAGGGGCCGGTACGCAAATATTACCGGATGACCGAGGACGGGCGTACGTATAAGAACGCACTCGTCAAAGAATGGAAGAGTTTTGCGCAGGCGGTCGATGCGTTGATCGAGGAGGAGAGTCAGAGACATGGAGAATGAATTTTTGCGCCGGCTCGAACGGCTGCTGCGCGACATTCCTTGGAAGGACCGTCAGGACATACTTGACGACTACCGCCAGCATTTTAATTTCGGGCGCAGCGAGGGGAAGAGCGATCAGGCGATCATTGATGAACTGGGTGACCTGCACACGATTGCCGAATCGATTCGCGGCGATTACTTTTCTGAGGCGGCTCGCAGCGGGCAGAAAGTGAGCATCGGGCGCTGTCTGCTTGCCGGTTCGGCCATGCTGCTTTTCAATCTCATCGTCATGATCGGGCCGATCTTTAGCATACTTGGCACGTATGTTTGCCTGGCGGCTGTCGCAATCGGCCTGATGGCAGCCCCGTTTATCGCATTGTTCACGCTCTACGCCGGTGGGTCGCTGTTTCTTTTTAGGCTGTCAACGGGTCTCGTATGCCTCGGATTAGGCATGGCGCTCGCGGCCGGCGTGTGGATCGTCGGTAAGTGGCTGTGGCACTTGTTCGTGCTCTATGTGCGTTTTAATATCCGCATCATTACCGGGAGGGGTGTCCGATGAAAAAGTGGCTGATTGCCGCCGCACTGATTGCTGCGGTTGGCCTCACCGGCTGCCTGCTGACTTTTCGCTCAAGCGGTGTCTTTGACCGCAAGGCGTGGCAGAGCGAGAAAACGGTCGCCGTTGCAGGTATTACCGAAGTCAGCATTGATGCTCAAGCGGCGGATGTGGAAGTAGCGCCGCACGCGGGCGGGCACATCATAGTTACCGCCAACGGGTCCGGCAACGGCTATGATCCGCAAGGCGTGACTGTCACCCGCAGCGGGTCGCGTCTGAGCATCAGCGAGCACGAGCCGGTCGATTCGTTGCGAGTGGGCTTTTTCAGCTACATGCATGTGACCGTGCAGCTGCCGGCGCGGGCCTACCGGTTGCTGGCTGTTCATACGAATGCCGGTAACCTGTCGCTGCGGGGCATACACGGCATCGGTCAGCTGAGGGCCGGGAGCAATGCCGGCAATGTCCGGGCGTCGTCGTTCTCGGCGCGTTCGGCAGCTTTTTCAAGCAATGCCGGGGGGATTAGTCTCAGTGATTTTACCGGCGGTGTGACTGCTGATGCTGACGCGGGCAATATCGACATGCGCACGCGGCAGCTGAGCGGTGACGTGCGGGCGAAAAGCAATGCCGGTGACGTGGCCATTCATTTCACGGACGTGCCTGAGTCGGTGGCCGTTGATTATGGGAGTGAGATCGGCTCGGGCAACATCCACATCCCCGGCTTGACATATCTCAGTAAAACTCAGGGCATGTTTCGCGCGGTCAAAGGTGGCGGCAAATATAAAATTCGCGTGCGCACGAATGCCGGCAATCTGACGATCGACTGACGGAACATGACATTTGTCATGTTCCGTCCATGATTGCAGGCACTACTACAGGTTTGCGTGCAGCGTTATTGTAAAGAAGCGATGACCGGGACTCCGGCATGCGGCGGATGGGCAGATCACGGTCGGTACATGCTGAGCAGGGAAGTTGTTCGCTTCGAAGAGCAGTTACGCGCGACAGGTCATACGAGTCGTAGAGCCGACTATATTCGATATCAAAGTATTAAAATTTTTTTCAACTAAACGATATGCAGTCTGGTGTATCTAGTGATATAATACACATGTATCATTAGGCGCGTTGCACAAAAAGGAAAACGCGTGTTGGGGAGAATACCGGTCGATCTTCGGACTGTGCAGCCGATTACGTCTCAGGTCGTAGATGAAGTTACACCTTCCAACGGAAGCGGAGAAGAAAATAATTTTGCTACACTAATCTCAGAAAGTTGAATGAGCTGTTTCCGTTTTTCAAGGACGGGAAGGGTGAGGAGGATGGGTATGAGTTATATTGAGTTAAGGGATATTCACAAGTCTTACAAACTTTCCGGCAAGCAGGAATTTCCTGTACTCCACGGCATTGATTTGCAGATTGAACGCGGCGAGTTTGTATCGATACTCGGTGAGTCCGGCGGTGGTAAGTCGACGCTGATGAACATCATCGGCGGCATGGATAACGATTATACGGGCGATGTGCTGATCAGCGGCAAAGCACTGCATCAGATGAAGGAAAAGTCACTGGACGATTACCGCAAGACGACGGTCGGTTTTATTTTTCAAAGCTTCAATCTGATCAACCATATGTCGGTGCTCAGTAACGTGCTCGTCAAGCTGAAGATGACGTCGCTCTCGCAGAAGGAGCGGATTGCGCGAGCAAAGGAACTGCTTGAGTCGGTCGGACTCGGTGACCACATCCACAAGCGCCCGAACCAGCTCTCCGGCGGGCAGATGCAGCGCGTCGCGATCGCCCGCGCGCTGGCGAGTGATCCGGACATCATCCTTGCCGATGAACCGACCGGTGCGCTTGACAAGGCCAACAGCGAGCAGATCATGGACATTCTCGATCAGATTGCCCGCCAAGGCAAGCTTGTCATCACCGTGACGCATTCACAGAAGGTGGCCGACTATGGCACGCGCATCATTAAGATCGACGACGGCAAGATTGCCGATGATATCCGTCTCAAGCCGGCTTATCCTGTACCGACCGATGAACCGGTCAAAAGGACGCGCAATCTCAACTATGCCGCTACGTTCAAGATGGCGCTTGACAACATTGTACATAACCTCAAACGCAATGTGCTTGTCACCATCGGCGGATCGATCGGCATCTTCAGCGTGATTCTCATGCTGGCACTTGGCAGCGGCATTCAGACCTATATCAATAAGCAGATCATGAGCAACGTCAACCCGACAATTATTCAGCTGAATAAGAAGGGCCTCAGCGAGCAGGACGGACAGAGCGCGTCGATTAAGAAAAACTTAACGATCACCTCAAGCGACATTGACCAGATCAAGAAGCAGAAGCATATCGTGTCGGCGGACGGCGGGCTCTGGCTGTCGACGGCGCGCATGCAATACGGACAGAAGCTGGCGATGCCGCAATATTTTGAAACACGTGATGCTTCGATGACGACGAAGGATATGGCTAAGGGCAGCAAACTGCCAGGCAAAGATGAGATTGCGATTGCTAAAAATATTGCTCAGCAGATCGACAAAAATCATCCGAACCGCTTGATCGGTAAGACAGTCAAATTCTTCTTTACCATCACGAACGGCAGCATGCAGCCGACGATTGTCTCGCGCGATCTGAAGGTCTCCGGCATATTCAACGGCAGTGCGCAGATGGGATTGATGACTGCCGACTATGCGACGCTCAAAACGATGTATGACGGTGCACATCTGGCACTGCGCCCGAACATTCTGACCGTCAAGGTCGATCAGATTCAGAACGTCAAGACTGTTCAGCAATACCTTAAAAATCATCATTATGAAACGAACGGCGTCGGCAGCTTTCTTGACACGTTGACGCTCTACATCTCGATTGCATCATATGTGCTGGCTGCAATCGCCGGCATCTCACTGCTTGTCTCGGCAATCATGATCATCGTCGTGCTCTATATCAGCGTAACAGAACGGACGAAGGAGATTGGCGTGCTGCGTGCACTCGGGGCCCGCCGCAAGGATATTCGCCATCTGTTCTTCTCGGAGGCGAGTCTGCTCGGTCTGTTCA
Source organism: Sporolactobacillus sp. (assembly GCA_047722915.1). Taxonomy (GTDB): domain Bacteria; phylum Bacillota; class Bacilli; order Bacillales; family Sporolactobacillaceae; genus Sporolactobacillus. Next base: position 142,604 of record JBDNZQ010000005.1, on the reverse strand, counting down.
GCGGTGCACTCGGCGTTGTCTTTGCCGAAATCGCCGCGCTGATCGGCAATGCGTTGGCCGAGCCGCACATGCATGTCGCACTGCTTCAGGTCACCGGTGGTTACATCGCCTTCGGCATCATTGTCAGTGTCGTAATCAGCGTGATTGCCGGGCTTGCACCGGCAGCCAAGGCCGCTAATCTCGACCCGATTGAGTCGCTGCGCAAGTTTGACTGACGGGGCGTTAATATTTAATACGTTTAAGAAAATTTAAAGATTTCAGCGGGACCAAGTATAAGAAAAAGCTAAGGCCCGGCCGTCATCCAAAGGACTTGGCCTCGCCAAGTTTCTCTAACCACATCACAAACCAACACTCCGCAGCCGGAAGGGGGCCTGCGGAGTGTTGGTTCTTCTTTGTTTTGTGATTTGACTGCGGTAAAATTTCTTAGTGGGCTTGCTTGGCGACAGCTGCTGTCATGCCGTCTTGGCACGGCAATGGTATACTAAGTGTATTCAGCAAAAAGGTAAAGTCAGAACGGAGAATTTGTCATCATGGAGCGACTGCAATTCATCATTTTAGAGTCAAGCGACGTGCACGGCTGCGTCTACCCGGTCAATGATGCAGACGGCACGCCGAAAGAGGCGGGACTCGCTAAGCTGGCCACATGCATTGCTCGCGAGCGGTTGCGCGGCTGCCCGACACTGCTCGTCGACAACGGCGACTTGCTGCAAGGCGCTCCGCTGCTGTATTATTACGCACGCTTTGACGGGCGCAGACGCAATCCGATGGCGCTTGCCGCTAATGCAATCGGCTATGATTGTGCGGTCTTCGGCAACCATGAATTTAATTTTGGTCTCGATTATCTCCGCCGGTCGGTGAGCGATTGTACGTTTCCGTGGTTGTCGGCGAATATTTTAGACAAAACAAGCGGCCTGCCTTTTTTTGGCACGCCTTACATCATCCGTGACTACCCCGGCGCTTTGCGCGTAGCAGTGCTCGGTCTGACGACAAAATACGTGCCGATCTGGGAGAAGCCGCAGCACCTCACGGGATTGCAGTTCACTGATCCGGTGGAGGCGGCCGGACGCTGGGTACCCTTCCTGCGCGAAGAGAAGCATGCCGATCTTGTTGTTGTTTCTTATCACGGCGGCTTTGAGCGCCGGTTAGACACGGGAACACCCGAAGGCGCGCTGACCGGCGAGAATCAGGGTTACGAACTGTGCGTGAAGGTGCCGGAGATCGACGTGCTGCTCACCGGCCATCAGCACCGCCTTATCGAAGGGGTCACGGTCAATGGAGTGCCGGTCGTTCAGCCTGGCTGTGAAGGGCATTGCCTCGGCAAAGTCACGCTTCAGCTGGAGCGCTCAGCGCATCGCTGGCAAGTGAGCGCCGCACGCTCTGAACTGCTGCCGGTCGAGGGCGTAAGTGCCGCACGCGAGACGCTAAGGCTTACGGCTCCTTATCAGCGGGATTGCCAGACGTGGCTCGATCAACCGCTCGGAAGGATAAACGGCGACATGCGCATTCATCGGCCGCTTGGCGCACGCCTGTCGGAGCATCCGATGATCGAATGGATGAATCGCGTGCAGATGCGCGTCTCCGGTGCCGACATTTCTTTGACGGCGCTGTTCAGTGATCGGGTGCCGGGTCTGCCGGCATGCGTAACGATGCGCGACATCATGGCCAACTACCCATATCCGAATACACTGAAGGTGCTGCGTGTGAGCGGAGCCGATATGCGCGCGGCACTTGAGCGCTCGGCCTCTTACTTTACCCGTACGGCCGGCGGTGCCATCGTGCCGAGCCGCACGTTCACCGTACCGAAGATTCAACATTACAATTATGACATGTGGGAAGGCATAGATTATGTCATCGACATCGGCCGTCCGGTCGGCGCGCGTGTCACAAGGCTTGATTACAAGGGCTGTCCGGTCGATGATTTGAAGACGTATGAGGTGGTCATGAATAATTATCGGGCCGGCGGCGGCGGCGACTACTTGATGTTCCGCGGTTGTCCGGTCGTCCGCGAGATGACTGAGGACATGTCAGAACTGCTCGCGGAGACATTATTAAGGGAAAAGATTATTCAAGCGACTGCTGATCACAACTTCCTAGTCGTTGACGGCGGTGAACCTGTGGCATTGAACGAATAAAAAATTTTCCGCAGCCCGGCTTGGCAGAGGGCTTTTGACAGTTTGTGCAACGCCCGATTTGTACTGAGCGGGCAGAGCCGCCATGGACCATTCATCACTGCATTATCGAGGGCTATCCGGACAGCTGTTTGCGTGCGGGGCCGCGCAGCAAAGTTCACCGGCAAACCGCATTGGCAGGCGGGGTGGACAGCGCTCTATTGCCAAGCATCGATAGGCCGTAAACACTTGCTCAGAAGTTTAAAGATTAAGAGAATCACCGGCTTTGGATCAGGGTTGGAACGGGTAATCGGCGAATGTTGCTACAAGGGAATGCTCTGCTGCCGATCAGTTCACCTATTTTTCCGGCAGCCACTGACTAGAAAGGGCACAGGCGACTGACAGCAGTCATCGGGGTTGTGTTACGGTACTAAGACTCATAAACTGAATAAATAGTGAAATGAATCATGGGGGTGCATGGTATGAACAGTTTGGCTGTCTTCTGCGGGTCGAGCGCCGGTGACGATCCCAGTTATTCCCACGCAGCGGCCGCACTCGGACATGAGCTTGCGGCAAGAAAGATCACGCTCGTCTATGGAGGGGCATCGGTAGGCCTTATGGGCGCCTGTGCCGACGCAGTACTGAGCGACGGCGGTACGGTTATCGGGGTTATCCCTGAAATTTTGCAGAAGCGGGAGATTACCCATCCTCGTCTCAGCAAGCTTTACATTGTCCCGGGCATGCATGAACGCAAAGCAAAGATGATGGAGCTGGCTGACGCCTTTCTGGCACTTCCGGGCGGAACGGGAACGATGGAGGAAATATTTGAAGCCATTACATGGTCGCAGATCGGACTGCATCGCAAACCGTGCGCTTTTTATAATGTTAGCGGCTATTATACGCCGCTCGCCCGTTTTCTCGATCACATGGTTGAACGGCGGTTTCTCAGCGTTGACTATCGCAGCAAGCTGATTATGTCAGATTCGCTCGATACCATTATGCAGGACTTTGCCACTTATGAACCGCCAAAGGTGAAAACTTATGCCAGACGCTGAAACAGCACCGCTTCGTGTTGGCATTTTTCTGTTTCATGACGTTGAAGTGCTTGACTTTGCCGGCCCGTACGAAGTGTTCGACATGGCCGTCGATGAGGCGGGGCGGCCGCTCTTTTCTATCACGACACTTTCGCAGACCGGCGATGAGGTGCGGGCTTCAGGCGGTTTGTGCCTAAAGCCGGATTGCAGCTTTCAGACCGCGCCGCCGCTTGATATTCTGATCATCCCCGGCGGTGCTGGCGCGCGAAAAAGAGAGATTGATAACGAGGCAGTGCTCGCCTGGATTGCAGAGCGGGCACATGCGGTTCGCGTGCTGGCGTCTGTCTGCACGGGTGCTCTGCTGCTCGGCAAGGCCGGTTTGCTGCACGCTCGGCGCTGCACGACTCACTGGGCACGCACCCGCGCACTTGGAGCAGATCGCGCCTGATGCAGAGGTGATGTGCGGGCTCAAATACGTTGACAGCGGGGAGATTGTGACATCAGCCGGTGTGTCGGCCGGCATGGACATGGCGCTGCATCTTGTTGCACGGTTCACAGATGCGAAAACAGCGATGCGCGCAGCGCGGCGCATGACGTTTGACTGGACTTGTGAAGGCTGAACACAGCCTGCGCGTGGGATGTGCGGTGTTGCTTGTATTTTTACAAACTTTTTACGCGATTTACGGCTGCTTTAAAGCGGTGTGGTACGATCAGAGCATGGATTGAAGAATTGGGAAAGAGGGATTGTGAATGCAGGGGCAAATCGTTGATCGGGCGCTGCCGCTCCGCGGTGTATATAACTGCCGTGATATGGGCGGCTTCGTGACCCATGACGGGCGGATAGTCAAGAAGGGATTGCTCTTTCGTTCGGCGGATTTGACAGATCTGACGAACGGAGACTTGGCGTATCTTCAGCCGCTTGACATTAAATGGATCTATGATTATCGCGATCGACGCGAAGCTGAAGAACGGCCTGACCCGCCGATCGGCCGTGCCCGTCACGAGCGGGTCGCGGTAAATGGTGAAGACAAGACAACGGCAAAGTCTGAGTGGACGCCCGCCGCTTTTTATAAAACGTTCTCAAAACAACAATTTATGCATGTCTATAAGGACATGCCGATTCACAACCCTTCCTACCAGCGGCTGATGGAGTTTCTTAAGCAACCGGAAGAACATCTGCCGCTTCTGCACCACTGCGCGGGCGGCCGTGATCGTACGGGAATCGGTGCGATGCTGATTCTGAAATTGCTTGATGTGCCTGATGATCAGATCATGACTGACTATTTGCTGTCTAACTCACTTCTGAAAGCTTTTCATCAGGCGACCTTTGAGGAGGCGGCGCAGTATATCAGCGGCGCTCGTCTGCAGCAGTTTGAGAAAGACTTTCTTGTGCAGGAAGATTATTTGAATGCGGCGATGGCTGCGATACGGGAGAGTTACGGTTCATTCGATATGTATCTCGAACAGGAATTTTCCATTGATACAGCGAAGCGGGAAGCCATTATGGATTTCTGTCTGGAATGAAGGCAGCAGGCGCGCCGGTTAATGATTATAGAACATGCTGATGCATGTCGCTAAAAGAGCACTGCTGCTGCTGAGCGCCGCTGATACGTGCATTTTTTGCTGTTTCTCTATACAATCCGTCCTGATCTCTTGTATATTATTAATAAGGGCAGTATACGTGTCTCCGTTGAACGGGCGGGATGACTCTTTTGCGCTCGTGAAATGACGGCAGGAGGTGCGTCCGAGTCTCATTCGGGCAGCGTGCCGGGAGTCGGTCTGTTCGAGAGAATCTATAAGGTGTCCGCGACAGACGAGCAGCCGGAGAACGATGGCTTAAAGGACTGGATATGCATTCAAGGTTTCCTAAGCGCGCGGCTGTGCTTTCTAAAGTGACTATGAGCGGAGCAGGGGGAGTAAGCACATGGAGATTCAACGAACGGCAATTATCGGGCTCGGCGCGCTTGGCGTCATGTACGGGGAGCGCATTGCCGGGCAGCTTGGCCGCGATGCAGTCCGCATCATTGCCGACCGCCAAAGAATTGACCGCTATAAAAAAGACGGCGTGTACTGTAACGGCGCACGCTGTGACTTTCAATATATTGATGCGGGCGCTGACAATCAGGAGCCGGCGGACTTGGTCATCTTTTCTGTCAAGTTCAACGGGTTGGCTGCTGCGATGGCCGCTGCTGCGCGCCAGATTGGTCCGCAGACATTGATTATTTCCGTCCTGAACGGCATTGTCAGCGAGGACATCCTGGCTGAAACGTTTGGCGTTGATAAAGTGCTTTATGCGGTCGGGCAAGGCATGGACGCCGTCAAGGTCGGCAACCAGTTGCAATACGATCACATCGGCTGGCTCAGCATTGGTTCACCGGATGCCGCGGCACAGGAAAAGGTTGATCGGCTTGCCCGCTTCTTTGACCGTGCCGGCTTGCCCTATGACCGTCCGGATGATATCCTGCGCCATATGTGGAGCAAGCTGATGCTTAACACCGGCATCAATCAGACGATTGCGGTATATGAAGCCAATTACGGCGCGGTTCAGCGTGAAGGCGAAGCGCGGCAGACGATGATCGCTGCCATGCGCGAAGTGATCGCTGTTGCGCGTTGCCGCGGGATTGCACTTGGGGAGTCAGACATTGAGCACTGGCTGCACGTTATTCCGACGATGAACCCGGAGAGCATGCCGTCGATGCGACAAGATACACTTGCGGGTCGGCCGACGGAAGTCGATCTGTTTGCCGGAACGATTATCAAACTCGGGGACGAGTATGGTATCCCGACGCCGGTTAACCATTTTCTATATACACGCATTCGCGATATTGAACAAGGCCGAAAACCGCAGCTGCAAAGAGAGTGATCATAGATCTTTGCTCGGCTGGAAAAGATAAGCGCAACAAACTTCAGAAGGAGTGATCATCCATGGCAGTCATTATCGCTGTTGCCGTCGTTGCCATCATTGTCTTGTTCGTCATTTTTTCGTACAACGGTCTTATCAAGTATCGCAACTGGGTGCAGGAATCGTTCAGCCAGATCGACGTGCAGCTCCAGCGGCGTCACGACTTGATTCCCAATCTTGTCGAAACGGTGAAAGGGTATGCGAAGCATGAGAAGGAAACACTCAGCCAAGTGATTGCGATGCGTAACCAGCTCGTGAGCGGTACACCGCAGCAGCGCATAGAGGCCGATAACCAGATTGAAGGCGCACTGCGCTCAATCTTTGCCTTGTCAGAGTCTTATCCTGACCTGAAAGCCAATCAGAACTTTCTCAGCTTGCAGGAAGAGCTGACGACGACGGAGAATAAGGTCGCATACTCCCGCCAGCTGTATAACCGGACGGTGAAGGACTACAATATTAAGCGTGAATCGTTTCCCTCGAATATCATTGCCGGACTGTTTGGCTTCAAGCGTGAGGAGCTGCTCACTATTCCAGAGGCTGACCGCGACGTGCCGAAAGTGACATTCTGAACCCCCCATGGGCCCCGGAAAGAGGTGAAAGGACGTGCTTTACGAGCAGATCCAACGCAATAAACGACGCACGGTTTTACTGATGCTGTTCTTTAGTTTGATCGTCCTTGTCATCGGCTGGGCAGTCGGTTATTTCTTTAACCTCGGCAGCTTTGGCGGTATGGTGCTTGCCGCTGTCGTGCTTGCTTTTTATCTGCCGGTAACGCTTGCCAGCGCAAATACGCAGGTGCTTAGCATGTCCGGCGCCAGGAAGATTGAGAAGCGGGATAATCCGATGCTTTATAATTTGGTTGAAGAACTGGCACTTGCTGCCAATGTACCGATGCCGGACGTCTACATCGTTGATGATCCCGCGCCCAATGCCTTTGCGAGCGGCATCAGTCCGAAGCACAGTGCCATCTCGTTCACGTCCGGCCTGCTGGAGCGGCTCAATCGTGAGGAACTTGCCGGAGTCGCCGCTCATGAATTCTCACATATCCGCAATTATGACATCCGGTTAATGACACTGTGTATTGCACTTGTCAGTGTGATCGTCATCGTTGCTGACATCGGCCAGCGTTTTTTGTTCTGGGGTGGCGGGCGAGAGCGCGGCAGAGATAACCAGAAGCAGAATCCGGTTGTCATGATCATCGCGCTACTGATCATCATTCTTGCGCCGCTTGCCGCCCAATTTGTTCATCTGGCGGTATCGCGCAACCGTGAATATTTGGCAGATGCAGGAGCGGTTGAGCTGACGCGTGATCCGCAGGGGCTGATTGGCGCACTGCAGAAGATAAGTATCGATACACACACTGTCAAAGCCGCCAAAGACGCGACGGCGGCCATGTATATTGCCAGTCCCTTTGGCGGCAAGCGTAAGAAGTCGATGAATTGGTTTGCCACGCACCCGCCGGTTGAAAGTCGAATTGAACGGCTCGAGCAGATGTAATTGCCTGTGTTGAATGTTCTTGGGGAAAATTTTCACAGACGGGACAGGTTGTAGCAGAATTTGTCAGGAAGTAGTTGATCGGTATGAAAAGAAGCATGCTGGCATGGATTCTAATGATACTGGCAATTTTTCTTGTGGCTGTCGGCATGCGTCAGGTCTTCGTCATGCCTGATCTGCTGCATTTTTTAATTATTGTCGTGGGTGTTTGTTTGCTGCTTTCGGGATTACAGATGAATATTCGCGCAAGCATGCAGGCGGCATTGAATCGGAAATTTTCGGCACGTTTATCATCAGATGAACGAGAGAGCTGGATTCAGGAGCGTTCCGGCTGGATGACGATGCGCGCGATGAATCTGCTGCTTGTGTGCGCGACCGCGATGATGGTTGCGCTGGGTGTGTCATGGCTGTTTGTCATCGGACTTGCCGGTCTGTTGATCATGCAGTTTGTGCTGTTTTTGTTTTTTGGCCGTTTCTTTGAACGTGGTGTGAATGGCAATAAAGACAGGTAGCATGCGGATTCGCACCTGTGTGCCGCCCTCGTGTGTGATCGGGCATGGCGCGTGTTGCCGCTGCTCGGCGCGCCGCCGCGACCGGTTCCGTCGACTAGAAAAAATGGGCAGCGCCAAGTCTTCTCATGCATAGTGCGCCGGTTTCGCTAGTCGCAGGCGCACCGTGAGCAACCTCGGACAAATGAGAACCTGCGGGGTCGCGCTCGGTAAGCTGGCCTCGCAGGCGTCTTTACGTCTGCACTCGTGTTTCTAATCGGCTGAATTTGGCAAAATATTTCATACGTGCTTTACTTATATGTTAAGAAAGTATAAAAGTACCGGCGGGACCCAGTATAAGAAAAAGCTAATGCTTCGCCGCCGTCCAAGAATTTAACGGGGGCCGGGCCGCTGCTCATTTGTTTCTTTAACACACCTGTCCGTAATAAAGCGACGTGATGTTTGGAAATATCAGTTTTCCGTCGCGGCTGTGCTTGTCGAACAGTGCGGACAATTCGGCGATGAATGGCCGGTAAGCGGCGTCACCGTCCTTTGGCGCGTATGAAGCCGACAGATAGCGGCCGATAAAGGATTCGCGGTCATAAGTGAGCGGATGCGGGTAGCACTTTGTTGAATAGCCGGCTCTAAAAAGCGTGCCGACGTCCGGACCGCTGCCAAGCGTTCCGCCGGAGAACCCGTCGAATGCCGGGCAATAGCGGCCGCAAATTCGTTCACTCTCACCGGTAAGCACCGCGTTCTTGTCGCGGTTGTTCCAAAGCAGGGCAGCAGCGGCGCCGGGTTTGAGGATGCGCAGGCATTCGCGATGAAAGCTGTCCGGTTCAAACCAGTGAAAAGCCTGCGCGGCAGTGATGAAGTCGATCGAGTGTGCGGGAAGGCCGGTGCATGCGGCGCTGCCGGATACGATGGTCGCCTTAGGGCATGCGGCAAACGTGCCCTGAGCAACGTGCCGCATGTCAGCATTGGGTTCGACAGCGATGACGTTCAGGCCATGCGCCAGCAGTTGGCGCGTGAATATACCGGTACCGGCACCGATGTCAGCAACAACAGATTCAGAGGTCAATGAGAATTCGGCCATCAGATCCTCCAGCAGCACCTCCGGATAGTCAGGACGGCACTGATCATAGACAGCGGCTCGCCCGCTGAATTTGTCGGTGTTGTTCACTCGTTTGTCCTCCTCCTGACAGCCGCATATGTGTGGGCTGTCTCTTCTGATTCACCTTACACGGTTCACCGACTGAGGTCAAAACCATTCAAATAGTTTAGGTCCTGCGCGCATTCAGTTCTCTGCTTCTGCTTCCACATCAGCTGCCGGAAGTAGCCGTTCATCGGCGTTCACCTCTCCGCCGGACAACCGGATCATGCGGCTGCAGGTACGGGCAATAAATTCCATATCATGAGAAATAACAATGACCGTCTTCCGGCGGGCAGCGAGCGCAAGCAGGCAATCGGCGACGAGCCGCATCGAAGCACCGTCCAGCCCGCTCGTCGGTTCGTCAAGCAGCACAAGCTGTGCTGACCGCTGTGCTTCGGCCACGGCGAGCATGAGCCGTTGTTTTTGGCCGCCGGAGAGCACGGACGGGTGAGAGTCTGCATACTTAATGAGCCGGTAGCGCTCAAGCAGTGCGTTCACTGCTGTGCCGTTTGCCTGATCGTCAAGGCTGAGCTCGATTTCTGAGCGCACACTTTCGGCAAACAACTGGCTGTCGGCGTGCTGCATGACGAAGAAAGCCTTGCGGCGGCGCTGCCGACATTTGAGTGCGCGGCCGTTGATTCGCACGCAACCCGCCGCTTCTTTATATAAGCCGCAGATCAGCCGTGCGAGCGTCGTCTTTCCTGCCCCGTTCGTACCGGTCAATGCAATGATTTCACCGGCAGCGGCCTTTAAGCTGACGTGCCGCAGTACTTGATGTTTGCCATAAGCAAATGACAACCGATCGATTTCAAGCACAGCAGGTTGAGAGAGCCGCGCGGGCTCACGGCCGGTGCGGCTGATGCTCACGGCTGCCGGCCGTCGCAGGCCGAGCTGCACGATGCTCGACTCTGACAAACCGAGCAGTTCGTCCGGCCGGAATTCGCGACAAATCCGCCCGCCTTCCATGTAGACAAAGCGGTCGGCAATGCCGGTGAGGTAGTGCAGGCGGTGCTCGGCGATCAGCACTGTCTTTCCGGCCAGCTTAAGCTGAGTTATCAATGTGCGCAGCTGTTCGACGGCTTCGCTGTCAAGATTGGCCGACGGCTCGTCAAAAACGTAGATTGGCGGATTCACTGCATAGATGCTGGCGATCGCCAGACGTTGCTGCTGCCCGCTCGAGAGATGGAACAGATTGCATGAGAGCAGACCGCCGCTGCCTGTCGCCAGGGCGGCTTCCGCAACACGTGAACGGATTTGCTCAGGCGGCATGCCGTAATTCTCACAACCAAAGGCGATTTCATCGACTGCCTTTGAAGCAAAGAATTGGCTGCTCGGATCTTGCAAGACAGATCCGACGTGGCGGCCGCATGCCCAAAAGGGCTGTGTGCACGGGTCGGTGCCGTTAATCGTCAGACGGCCGCTAAGCTCCCCCGGATAGAAATGAAAGGCAAGGCCGTTCACGAGGCGGGTCACGGTCGTTTTTCCGCATCCGCTTTGTCCGGTCAGCACCGTGCAAGTGCCGGCAGCGATATGCAGATTAAGGTCGTCAATAATGGTCGGAAGGTCGCTGCGGTAACGGTAAGACACATGGTCGAAGTCGATCATATACTCACCTGCTCATTCACGCAGATCAAAAGTCCTGTGATCACTAAGGCGATGCCGCACGCCACCCAGTCCGCTGTCGTAAAGTGCACGCTGCGCCGGCTCGTATGGCGGCCGGGAAAGGCGACGCCGCGCAATTCTGCCGAGGCGGCAAGTGCATCGGCTGTTCTGGAACTGCGAATGATGAGCGGGATGAGCATGTATTCCATGGCGCGCAGCGGCCGTTTCAGACTGAACAAACCGCGCAGCCGCATGGCGGCAAATACGGCTGCGAACTCACCGCGCACAGTCGGCAGAAAGCGGAGCATGAAAGCGATCGGCAAAGCAATCGTCTGCGGCAGGCGGAGTGCTGTGAGAGCAGCGGTCACCTCGCCGGGCGGTGTACTTATCACGGCATGCGCTGTACTCATGACGGCTAGCATGCGAATCACGGCAAATAGAAACACATCGGGGACGATGATGCCGACGTTGCTCTGTCCGCTGATCAAGCGCAGCAGAGCCAAAAAAATACCTGCACTTGCATACAGACAGCCCGCTTTTGCCAATCGCTGAGCGGCAAGATAAGGGACAGTGCAGATGAGCGCGGCGCAGACGACCCAGTCATTCGTCAATACAGCAGCTAAAAGGAAAGCCAGCAGACAGATCACTAATTTGGCACGGAAATCAAAGGTCATGCTAACGATCCGATTCATTTTAACAGCCCATTTTGCAGAAAATGTTTTTTCATCAGCCGCGCAGAGACAGCACCGCCCGCTGCAGCGGCAAGAAGAGCGATCAGTAAGATGGTGATGATCCACGGCACCGAATAGTAGAATTGGGCGATCTGGTGGAAGTGCGCCCGGTTATTGCCGGAGGCCAAGTATTGTTTTGTGAAAAACCAGATGTCAATCATGCCGTTCGTTGCCCGGAAAAAGGTGCAGATCATCCAACTGGCGGTAATGCGCAGCATGCTGGCATAAGCGTGCTTTCCGGCCATTGATAACTCACCAAGCAGGCCGGCGATGACGAGCCACGGAGAAAGGTAAGGCGTGCCGCTGATTAAATAAATGATAGCCAGAATCAGGCAGTAAATAAACACGGCGCCGCGCTTGTGAACTTTCAGCAGCATAAATGCATAGATCGGTGCGGTAACAAACGCGATAATCGGGCTGGCAACAAATGTCGCCAGATAAACAGTCGGGGACGTGATGATGGCAATGACGATCGCAACGACAGTCATTAGTACACTAAAAATAGCGATTGTCGAAAGGTCACGGACACTTAGGTGATTGGCAGCGTGTGCAGCTGTTACAGAGGGAGAAGGATTCATCGAAAAGGCCCCTTTCATGAATGAAAACAAATGATTAAGCGCTTTAACCTGTCATACGTACGTGCTTGCCGCTATGATGTGAATCCATAATACGGAAATCGCATGAGTTAAGTACCGCCGGCGATGGGCAAGCTTTGGGCTATTATTTAGTCTGGATGGTCGGCAAAAGCGCGCGTATCAGCCACCAAAGGACAATCAATAAAAACGGATACATTACATACATTAGCACAGCTTGTGTATTGTCACGGTTTAAACGTTAAAATGTCTAAAAATCGTCACATATTTAACTGAAATAGGTAAAAAAAATCACATTCGGATGAATGTGATCATCATCAAACATGAAGTATGCAGACAAAACTATCAATCACAGGAGCGGTAATCTAGAGCGATAGACGGTTTGATCAAGAACCTGATCGCTGGCGGCTGTGCGTATTAGTCGAACACGCGCGTACACTTTTGGAACAGTGATTGGCTCGCTTTTATTTTTGCTTCATTGCCAAACACGCAGATGAACGGCTGACCGGCGATCTGTTTGAGCAACGGAGCAAGTGCTTGAATATCTTGCTGCTTCACGGCCAGCACATCGTCGCGGATATGCTGCACATCGCTCTGTGTCACGTGGCTGAACCAGTGTTCGTCGGCTGTTTCGCCTTTTGCCCGGGCACTGAGCGGACTGTCGAGTTCTGAAATGGTGCCAATCACATACTTTGTCAGGGAAAAGTCATCATCGGCAAACCGTTCGGCAAATGCACTTGCTTCGTTATAAACGGCCAGCGTCTCCTGAAGATTGGGGTCGCGGTACGACCAGAAGACAAAGCTGCCTGAGGTGTGCAGCGAAATGCCGCAACCATAGGCCCCGCCCTGCACCCGCACTTTATTCCACAAATAATCGAGCGTCAGGATTTGTTTGAGCACGAGCAGGCTGCCACTGTAGCTAAAGCCAAGCGCTTTGAAATCGCCGCCTTTAGCGGCATATTGAACTTTGCTCGGCGTCATGAGCCCCTCACTTGTTTCAGAAAGCAGTGGGACACGTTCAGCAGTTGTTCGTTCGCCTGCTGCCTGCGCCAGACCGAGCACGGCAAATTGTTCTTGCACCGCGGCAAACAGCTGTTCATCGGCGGTCAGCCCGATGAGCAGTCCGCTGCGGGTGAAGAGGCGGCGGGCAACGTCGGTCAGATTCGCACAGATGTCATCCGACAGCTTGTCGAACTGCGTCTCCAGCCGGCTGATGAACTGATAGAAGCTCAAGCCGCTCAGCTGTTCTTTGCACGCAGCCGATTTAGAATAAGAAGCGCTGAGCCGGCGCACGGCGATCGACTGCCCACTCTGATTCATGAACATTTCAAGGCGCGAGCGCGTTTCTTGGATCAGTGCTTTGACGCGCTGCTTGTCGCCAAGCCGGCTCTCGTAGAGAATGTCGTGAATGAGCGCGAAAGCAGGCCCCGCTTTTTCCGGCAGCAGCTTTGTTTTTAAAACGAAGCGGGCCGTATAGTCGTTCTCGCTGTCTTTGTCGGTGAACACGCTGCTCTGGAAATGCAGGTCGCCGGTCTCGATGTTAACGGCATTAGCTAACGATTCATACGTGTCATGCTCAGTTGCCACCCGGCCGAGCAGCTCCTGCAGCAGTGCAATATAGGGGATTTGTTCGGGCTTGACGCCTGAGGCATCAAAGTAGAGGCTGAGATAAATAATTTTGTTGGTCGGCAGCTTGTGATAAAGTACAGGCACACCGTCCAGTGTTCGTTTCTCTGTCGGCAGCACCTCAGCATGGGGGTCAATGTCCTCCAGCGAGAGCACCGGAAGTTTGCGCAGATCTTCCGCGCTGTCAGGCTGTTGTTGCCGCGCTCTGAGTTGTTTGGTTTCGCTAACGATGCGCTCAATATCTGCGGAGCTGAAGTCAGCTTTGCGTTGCTCAAGTGTTTGATTGAGCGCGGTTTCCTCCTCGGCGGCCAGCGTCCGTGACGGTGTAACCACCACAAGCGTCCGGTGAGTGCTCTCGATCATTGAACGCTTGATCATTTGTTCAAAATAGTCGCTTGTCAGGGCTGACTTTATGGTGCTCAATGTCTTCTCAAAGCGCAGGTGGGTAAGCGGATCACCGCCATAAAGCCAGCTGTCCATCACAGCCATGCTGTAAATGAGTCCCTTTGGCATCGACCCATAGTCAGCTTCGCGCAATTGAAATTCTTTCACGTTGATCGCCGCTTCGATCAATTTCTTATCAATGCCATTCGTCACGAGTGCATTCAGCGTCTCAAAAACGACGGATTGAAAGCGGTCTTTCTGATCGGGATCGGTGTTTTTCACAGCGACCGACAGATAGGGTTGGTGAATGCCATTGTCACAGATGCCGAACACGTCTTTACCAATGCCGGCTTCAAGCAGCGCTTTTTTCAGCGGTGCCGCCGGGCTGTCAAGCAGAATGTAAGTCAGCACGTCACAGGCGAGGTAATTTTCCGGATCGGTCGCCTCGCCGATCGCAAAGTTCAGGCTGAGATACGTCTTGTGGCTTTCCTGCTCATCAGCGAGAATCGGATAGGACTTCCTGATCTCCCGCAAGGCGCCAAGCGGCTTCTGAACACTCAGCGCTGATTTGACGGTTATTCGCTCATAATGGCTGAGATAGTCGCTGTCGAGATAAGCGAGCTTCTCATCGATAGCCATGTCACCATAGAGATAGATGTAGCTGTTGGCCGGACTGTAGAAACGGCGGTGATCAGCGAGAAACTGCTCATAGGTCAGATTGGGGATGGTCGCCGGGTCGCCGCCCGATTCAAAGCTGTACGGCGTGTCAGGAAAAAGTGACGCCTGATTAGCGCGCATCAGTAGGCCTTCCGGAGACGAGAAGGCCCCTTTCATCTCATTGTAGACGACGCCTTTGTAACGCAATTGATCACTCGGTGTGTCCAACTCATAGTGCCAGCCTTCCTGCTGCAAGATTTCTTTATACTGGTAAATATTAGGGCGGAGAACCGCATCCATGTACACGTCGATCAGATTCTGGAAATCTTTGTCGTTTCGGCTGGCGACAGGATACATCGTCTTGTCACTGAATGTGAAGGCGTTCAGAAAGGTATTCAGCGACCCCTTCAGCAATTCGACGAACGGTTCTTTAACCGGATACTTCTCCGATCCGCAAAGGACGGAGTGTTCCAGAATGTGAAAGACGCCTGTATCATCGGCTGGCGGCGTGCGAAAACTGATGGAGAATACCTTGTTGTCGTCACTGTTATGAACCGCAAGCAGCTTTGCCCCGCTTTTCACATGCTCAAATTGATAAATTTGGGAATGAATGTCCTCAACGCGTTCAGCGTGCAGACAGTTGAAACCATGATACGTATGACCGGGTTCGAACGACGGCAAACTAATCGACCTCCTCGCCTGCAAAGCGTAGAAAACGGATTTAGAGTAATTGAAGCAAGCTGTTTGCTTTTTGCAGCTCGCTTCAATTATACACACAGATACAAGTGTTTCCAAAAAAATGAACAAGTACACGGTCGCTTGCACGCGATAGTAACGCGAGACGGAGGGCATGTCCCAGCCGGTAATGGAGCGCCGGTTGTCGCGCCGTTTTTGCCGATTGCTAGCGATGCCTTGGGGACAGAGGGTTTGCGGGACTCCGAGACAGCATAGGGGTGCAATCGTGAACGCAAACACCAATGACGCCCGCGACCGAGAGCTGCACATGTTCTCTTGATGGACGAAAGGACAAACATCGTTTAAGTAAGTAGCTATATTAGGGTCAGCATTATACAATAAAGAAAAGAGGTGATCGTCTTGGCACATGACTCACTGCTTTGTCCAAAGTTTGAGCAGGCGTTTCAAGTGATCGGAAAAAAGTGGAACGGACTAATCATTGAAGTCTTGTTGAATGGAGAAACGCATTTCAGCCGCATCTCAGCGACTATTCCGGAGATGAGTGACCGTATGCTGGCCGCGCGCCTGCGCGAACTTGAGCAGTTGAATGTCGTCAAACGTGAAGTGGATACCGGCTATCCGGTACGGGTATGCTACAGCTTGACAGAAAAAGGGCGGCAGCTTGCGCCGGTTCTTAAAGAAGTTCACCGCTGGGCTGACAGGTGGGCACGGCCTGGTGCAGACGAATTGTAAGCCATATTTTTTTACTTTTTTCTCATTACGAACTATATTTAAGTAAGGTTAATAAAAAAAATAAGTTGGAGGGTTTAACGATGACAAATTCTTTTCTTGACGTGGCCAAGACGCGCCGGACGATCTATGCGCTTGATCGCAAAGTGGCGGCGGGACGCGACGAGATCGTAACAACCATTAAGGAAGCGGTCAAGCATGCGCCGAGTGCTTTTAATTCTCAGACGGCCCGCGTCCTTATTTTGTTCGGCGAAGAACATGAAAAGCTATGGGGTGAGGGAGGAATTGCCGAACAGGCCATACGCGCCGCACTCCCTGCCGGGCAGTCCTTTGATGGCACGGCGAAAAAACTGGCTTCATTCAACGCCGGCATCGGTACCCTTCTTTATTTTGAAGACACGGCTATTGTAAAGAACTTGCAACAACAGTTTCCCCTTTATGCCGATAACTTCCCGGTTTGGTCGGAACAGAGCACGGGCATTACACAATATGCGGTCTGGCTGGCCCTTTCCGAACTTGGCATCGGCGCATCACTTCAGCACTACAATCCGCTGATTGACAAAGCGATTCAGCAGGCGTTCGGTGTGCCGGATGACTGGAAACTGACCGCTCAGCAGCCGTTCGGCAATATTGCCGCACCGGCAGGAGATAAGGCCTTCGAATCGATCGACAGCCGTGTGAAAGTGTTTGGCTGATCATTTTCTGAGCGTAAAGCTCTATTTGCTTTGAGACTGTGACTGCTACGTAAGACCGGTGAAGGTGGACGGTTCGACCGAATGAACGAAATAGGCGCTAAGCGCACTTTTTAAGTAGTGAGCGCGCGCCGCTTGAAGAAGAGTGTACGTCGCAAAGTCAGCGGATGGCGGCGAACACTCTTTTTTTATTGCGGAGGCTTGACTTAAGGATAATGTAAAAAACCAAATCTTTATTAATCCAAATGGCTGGCACGTATAATTAAATACGGACGCAGTGGTAGAATATGACGTCGCAAATACTGGATTCTGAGTTCTTGAAATGTATAACAATAACGACTTGGAAATGCCGGCGCATCGCCATCAGCACCGATCTTGCGCACTTGTTCTGCATTAATGTTTTATAAAACGAATGTTTGAAAAGGGAAATAGCTTTAAATCAAGGTCTCTACTCAAAGATCTTTGCAGGAGCCGGGCATGCAGGCTAGATGTCAATAGGTTAAATTGGTATGATGTATTATTGAATGACTGCATGACATGGGATGGCTATATTGTATATATTAATATCCTGCATATTTGCATAATTGTGCAATGGTCGGACGTCGATATGAGTTAAAGATATAGATGGAGGAATAAAATGAGTGCGGTTTTGACTGCAGTACCCATCATACTTATGAGGTATGGCCTTTTAAGTATAGTAAACAAGGAAGCCCTTAAGCGTGCAAGTTTATTTGCCCCAGTGATCGGGAGAGAAAAAGTAGCATATTGGGTCTATCAAATGTCAACCGTTCTTATTTTACTATATTTATTAGCGCTTAAAATCAGAGCAGACTCTGAATGGTTTTATCTGGGTATAACCATCTATGGTTTAGGAATGATTTTATATGGGATATCTATCATCAATTACGCTAAGCCTAACATGAGCGGAATAAATTTAAATGGGTTATATCGAGTATCCCGCAATCCTATGTACATTGCCTATTTCATTTATTTCTTAGGATGTGTATGTCTCACTCAATCATGGATATTGCTTGTGTTATTAATGTGCTTCCAAATATCTGCGCATTGGATTATTCTTTCAGAAGAGAGGTGGTGCATTAATGAATTTGGAGAAGAATACATAAAATATATGAATAGAGTCAGGCGTTACATTTGACTGATGGTTTGCATTTTTCTCATACGTTAAGGAAGTATAAAGATTTCAGCGGGACTAAGTCTAAGAAAAGCTAAGGCTCGGCCTTCATCCAAAGGCTTGGCAGAACCAAGTTTTTCTAAAATATGAATTAAGGGAAGCCATCTTTGGCTTCCCTTAAAAATTGTTGTATGATCAAATACGGTTATTAAACATGGCTGAAAGAATAGAATTTTTAGCGGAAACAGGTATAAAAAGCCGAATTATCTGTCTTATTCTGCTGATCTTAATGAACCATTTACAGAAATTATACAAAAAAAAGACGAGTATTAATAAAATATGAGTTATACTGAAAGGCTGGGGAAAATAAGGGGGACAGACGTTTTGGAACTGACACTTAAACAGCTTACATTGAACTTTTCTGAGGTCACAGCAGTTGATTCACTTTCTTGTGCCATTCACGAC
Organism: Sporolactobacillus sp.; assembly: GCA_047722915.1. Classification (GTDB taxonomy): domain Bacteria; phylum Bacillota; class Bacilli; order Bacillales; family Sporolactobacillaceae; genus Sporolactobacillus. The sequence goes on along the minus strand of JBDNZQ010000005.1, from coordinate 124,118 downwards.
GGGGAACTTGTCTCGCTGCTCGGACCGAGTGGCTGCGGCAAAAGCTCGACACTGTTCATGCTTGCCGGACTGTATCAACCGACATCGGGGGAACTGTTGTTTGACGGTAAAAAAGTGAATGCCGTCGAACCCGAACGTCGCGAGATCGGCATGGTGTTTCAAAACTATGCTCTGTATCCGCACATGAGTGTGCTCAAAAATATCATGTTTCCGCTGCGAATGAAGAAAATGGGAAAACGCGAAGCTCGCGAGCGGGCGATAGAGGCCGCGGAGCTCGTGCAAATTAAGCCGCTGCTTGAGCGGATGCCGGCGCAGCTCTCCGGTGGGCAACAACAGCGTGTGGCCATTGCCCGCGCGCTTGTCAAGCGACCGAGATTGTTGCTGCTCGATGAGCCGCTGTCCAATCTTGACGCGCGGCTGCGCATCAGTATGCGTTCGGAGATTAGGCGCATCCAGCAACAGGTCGGTATTACGACTATCTTTGTTACTCATGATCAGGAAGAAGCGCTCAGCATTTCCGATCGCATTTTGCTGATGAATCAAGGACAGCTTCAGCAATTCGACACCCCGCAGCAAGTCTATCGCTATCCGAATAATCGGTTCGTCGCCGCTTTTCTCGGCAACCCACCGATTAATTTTCTGCCCGTTGCCTTTGCCGACGGGGCGCTTCGCGTGCTCACAGCTTCACCTGACCAGTCGCGGCACCTCACACTCGGCATCCGTCCCGAAGATTGCCTGATCGATCAAAACGCGGCCGGTGCTGTTCAGGGATTGGCCCAAGAGCTTGTGACCGTCGGACGCGATAATCTATTGACTGTTGATGTTCGCGGTCACAGGCTCCATGCGCTTGTCGACGCCGATCAGCAATTAACAGCCGGACAAGCGGTCTGGCTGCGGCCGCGCACCGGCCGCGCCGTCCTCTTTGATGCGGATGGGAAACAGATGACGGAGCAGTGGGACGGGGTATTGACCGATGAATGAGCGGAGACTTTGGCGACAGACGCTGCGCGCTTTTCTCTATCTGGCTCCGGCGCTCATCATTCTGACGATTTTCAGCATTTATCCGATTATCAAGTCCTTTTTAATGAGCTTTTACACGCAATACAATTATTTTACCGATGTGGTGACAGCCCGCGGTTTCGGAAATTATTTGTCTATCTTCAGCGATCCGGAGTTCTGGCTCTCACTGCGCAACACCGCGATCTTTGTTGTCGGCGTTGTTCCGGTGTCTGTTGCGCTCTCTCTTGTCATTGCCGTTTTGCTGAACCAGAACATTCATTTCCGCGGCCTGTTTCGAACGATCTATTTCATTCCATTTGTGACGTCTGTCGTGGCTGTCTCGGTGGTGTGGCGCTGGATTTTCCATTCGCAGTACGGACTTTTGAATTTCTTTCTCGGGTTCTTTGGCGTGTCACCGATCCGCTGGCTCGATGATCCGACGTGGGCTTTGCCGGCCCTGATTATCCTGGCGATATGGAAAAGTCTCGGCTATAATATCGTTATTTTCTTGGCGGGCCTACAGACGATCGATTCCCACTACTATTTGGCTGCACGGATTGACGGGGCCTCGCCGTGGCAGCGTTTCATCCATATTACGCTGCCGATGCTTGCCGGGACGACGCTGTTTGTCTCCATTATCGCTGTCATCGGTGCGTTCAAAGTATTTGATGAAATCTATGCGTTGTTCAACGGTTCCCCCGGACCGGTGAACAGTGCGGAAACTGTTGTCTTCTATATCTATAATAAGTTTTACGTCCAGAACCAGTATGGTATTGCTTCTGCTGCGTCTTATGTACTGTTCTTAATTATCTTTATCCTGACGCTCGTGCAGCTGAAGCTGGGCAGCGGGCGAAGAAAACAGCGAGCGGTGAAGCGAGAAGGGGGCAGGCGTTGATGAAAGGCGCATTCTCGAAAGGTTTCATTTACATCATGTTGATCGCCGGGAGCCTTTGCATGCTGCTTCCGTTCATTTGGATGATCAGCACGTCGCTGAAAGCTCCCAATGAAGTCATGACACTTCCCCCGGTCTGGATTCCTCATCCGACCGTGTGGAGAAATTATCTGGATGCCTGGCACACGGCTCCGTTTGCCCGCTATTTATTCAACAGTATTTTTGTTGCCGCTGTGAGCACGCTCGGTGTGCTGATTACGACCATTCTTGCTTCCTATGCATTCTCGCAAATTCGTTTCTGGGGACGTGATGTGCTCTTTGCCGTGCTGCTCGGAACAATGATGGTTCCGGGAGAGATCCTGCTCATTCCGAATTTTGTTACGCTTGTGAAGTTTGGCTGGATTGACCACTACGAGGCGTTGACCGTACCGTGGATGGCCAGCATGTTTGCTATTTTTCTGCTTCGCCAGTTCTTTCTGTCTATTCCGAAAGAGTTGAGTCAGGCGGCGAAGATCGACGGCTGCAGTGATTTCAAATTTCTCTGGCTCGTCATGGTGCCGTTGTCAAAACCGGCATTAATTACGATTGCGCTGCTACAGATTATCGGCAGCTGGAATTCTTTCCTCTGGCCGCTGATTGTTACGAATTCCGTCGGTATGCGCACGCTGCCGGTTGGATTAATGGCCTTCAGTTCGGAGGCAGGCACAGAATATAATCTGCTGATGGCGGCGGCGACGATGGTCGTTCTGCCGATGATTATCTTGTATTTGATTCTTCAGAAATATGTCATTGAGGGGGTGACCCGCGCCGGGATCAAGGGATAAAAAACGAGCTGTTTCATTTGTACGGATGCATAAGTGTCGTCAATCTTGCTGTTTGTACAATCTGTCTTTAAATGGGGGAGTTATTTCGATGAAAAAATGGATTTTGCTCGCTGCCGCTGCTATGATGATTTTTGCTCTGACTGCCTGTTCATCGGCCACGAAAAGTGGGTCATCTGCGTCCGGCGGCGCAAAACTACCAGATAAGCTCAGCAAACCGGTCACAATTACGTTCTGGCATGCCATGAACGGCGGCCAGGAGAAGGCTTTGCAGCAGTTGGTCACCGAATTTGAACAGCAGCACAAAAACATCACGGTCAAACTCGTTAATCAGGGCGCTTATAATGATCTCAGTACAAAGCTGACGGCGGCCGCCAAGGCGCATACGCTGCCGGTGATGGCTCAAGCTTATGAGAACTGGATGTCCGGCTACATTAAAAATAATCTGATTGATGATTTGACAACCTATGAAAACAGCTCCAAATACGGCTGGAGTGCATCTGACAAAAAAGATATTGTTAAAGTATTTCTTGACAGCAATACGTTCAACGGCAAACTGTATGGTGTGCCGTTCAATAAAAGTACGGAAGTGCTGTTTTACAATACGGACTACCTGAAGCAGCATGATTTGGCTGTACCGAAGACATGGAGTGAGCTGAAGAATGTTGCCGAACAAACGACCGGCACGGTAAACGGTAAAAAGGTGGTCGGCCTCGGGTTTGAGAACAGCATCGGCTTTGACTTCCCGTCATGGGTCCGCCAAGCCGGCGGCCAATATGCCAATGAAAAAGCCAACAAACTGCTCTTTAACTCAAAGCAGGGGAAAGCAGCACTTAATTTTCTTGATAGCATGATGAAAGAAGGCAGCGCTCGCCTTGCCGGTGAAGACAACTACATGTCCGGGCCGTTCTCTAATGGCAATGTCGCGATGTATATTGGTTCCAGTGCCGGCATGTCGTTTGTTCAGAGCGGTGCGAAGGGAAAAGTGAACTGGGCAACGGCTCCGCTTCCGAAAGATAAAGTGGCGGCAACGCCGTTCCAAGGCACGAATCTTGTCATGTTCTCATCAGCGACGGCCGATCAAAAACTGGCCGCATGGGAATTGATGAAATTCCTCTCGGACAATAAGCAGACGATGGAATGGGCAAAAGCGACCGGCTATGTGCCTGTTCGTCTGTCCGTGCTCAGCGATCCACAATGGAAAAGTTTTGTGAAAGCCAACCCGACCTATGCGGCCGCTGAAAAACAATTTGGTTCCGGTTTCTTTGAATTAAGAAGTCCGGGGACCGATCAGGTGAGCAACGTTCTGACGCAGGAGATGCAAGCCGTTTTCCTTGGCAAGGAAACAGTCGATCAGGCGCTGCAGAACGCGACAACTAAGGGACAGCAGGTGCTGGAACAGGCGAAAAGCAACTGAGAATTGACTGGTGTGATTTGCAGAGGCGGATTATCTGATCAGATCTTACAGGCGGGCCCCTTTTCGGGAGCCCGCTTTATTCAAGGCAAGAAATGTATAGCATTTGAACGTGCGCCTTGGCAAAGGTTGGGGCGGGCATGATGGCACCCCGGCAAGCAGGCATCCCGAACAGGGTTGTCTGACAGACTTGGCGCAACCAAGTCTTGCTGTGTCAGAACGATTTAAATAAAGAATAATGCTTAGCGGAGAAGTGTGCAGACTCAACCACGATTCAGACTTCGTGCAAGCACTCATCTTCGCCAAGTTGAGCTAATTGAAAGCTGTAAGGGGGACCCAAGGCATGGCTCACGAATCAACAACCATTCGATTTTGGGGCGGACTGCGCACAATCGGCGGCACCATCATCAGCATTGAATGCAGCGGAACACGGTTGATTTTTGATTTTGGACGGACTTTTTCTCAGCAGCAAAATTTTTTAGGGGGTTCTTTTGCGTTACGCAAAGGTCGGACGGTACATGACGCGCTTCGGCTCGGCGTTTTGCCTGCCATTGACGGCATCTATTCGCGCGACCAGCTGCAGGGAGAGAAGCAGCTGAAAGCGGCCGAGGAAACGGACATCCAGACGGAAGTCTATATTTCGCACCTTCACTTGGATCACACCGGTGCGATGGATACGATCGCAGGCTCAATCCCGGTGTATATGACACCCGAATCACTTAAACTTGAGCAGGCACTTGAGCGTTCGGGTGAACGTTTGGCGCTCAGCCGCCGCTATGACAAGTTGCAGCCGAGTGTGCCCCATCGGATCGGCAACCTCACCATGACGCCGATTCGCCTGGATCACGATATTGTCGGAGCCAGTGCGCTGCACATTGCGACACCGGACGGCTCCATTCTGTATACCGGCGATTTGCGGCTGCACGGTTTTCATCCCCAGCGAACGGAAGCTTTTATTGATCAGGCCAAGCGACTCGGTTTTCAGCTCCTGATCATGGAAACGACGACACTGTCCGACGTTGAACAGCAGCGCAGTCCGCTTGTTGCTTCAAGGGCGCTGCCGCAGCGTTTAATGACGGAACAGCAGCTTGCCGAGCGGTGGAAGCAGTTGTCAGGGATGACTGACGGGCTCATTATTTTTAACGTCTATAATCGCAATGTAGAGCGGCTGCGACAGATTGTCGACACGGCGCGGCATACGCAGCGCAAAGCTGTATTTAATCCGGCGTCCGCGTGTCTGCTGAACGCCTTCTACCCTGACTTACCCCTTGCCGTTTTTGCGGCGGCACCCGGCGCTGCCGCCTCGGAAGGCTATGCCGAGCAGGTTAGTGCGGCGGCTATTAATCGAGCGCCCGGCAGTTATATGCTCCAATGCAGCTTTGAGGACAGCCTGCAGTTGCTCGATCTAAACTTGGACGGCGCTCGCTATCTTCACGCAGGCGGCATGCCGATCGGCGACTATGACCCCTCATACAAGCAGCTGCTCGATTTCCTTGCATTAGTTGGCATTGAACACGTCGCCTTGAATTGTTCCGGACATGCGGCACCGCAACATTTGAAATGGATACTCGATCAGCTCGATCCTGATCTGCTTATTCCGCTGCATGGTTTTCATCCGGAGCGGCTCATGCCGGCTCGCGGCAGACAGTTTTTGCCGGAGTACGGCCGTACCTATCGGCTCGGCGAACTGATGGCGCGTGGTTGAGCGCTCGGCAGCCGTTCGTGAACTTGATGCAAGCCAATCGTTCTTGCCGGCTGAGAAAGAGCGACTCTTTCGTGGAATGATAGTGGATAACTGTCACATGTGAGGACGTGATAACGCTTTGCGGGACCGGCGTATCGGCCCGGTTTCTCAGGTATGCAGCGAAAAAAAGAGCAATGCATGCACCAAGTTAACCGAGGTTGAACAGGCGAATGCCTCTCTCTTTGTAAATGTTTTCTGACTTGTCTTGCAAAACGACGTTTGTCCAGTGTATAATGGCGTTAATTTATATCACATAGACAGGCAGAATAACAGATACAGAGGGGAGTTCTGAGTTTGAAACGAATCGGTATTTTTTCAATTATTGTCATGCTTGTGCTTGCTTTAACGGCCTGTGCTTCTTCGGGCAGCACGGCCAAGAAAAAAACGTTGCGGATTGTCGATGACGCGACGTATGCACCGTTTGAATACTTGGATAATGGCAAGATTGTCGGCTTCGACGTCGACATTATGAAGGCACTTGCCAAGGAGGCAGGGTATAAGTATAAGCTCGTCAATGTCGGCTGGAATCCTGTGTTTGCCGAATTAAAGAACAAAACGGCCGATGCCGGCCTGTCGGCTATTTCCATTACGAGCGACCGGGCTAAGATTTATGATTTTTCGACCCCTTACTTTCTGTCGACGAACATGATTCTGGTACCCAAGGGCAGCAAGATCAAATCAGCCGCCGATCTAAAAGGCAAGGTCGTTGCGGTGCAGCAAGGCACGACCGGACAGGATGCTGTCGAGAAAGTGCTGGGTACGAACAGTCCGAATGTGAAGAAGTTCAGTACCATAACGCTGGCGATCATGGAACTGCTCAATCACGGCTGTGACGCCGTCGTTGCTGACGATACCGTTATTCAGCAGTATGCCAAGAACAATCCGGGCAAAGATCTGAAAGTTATTCCTGACAAAAAGGCGTTTGCCAACGAATACTACGGCCTCATGTATCCGAAAAAAAGTAAACTTGTGCCGGACTTTAATCAAGCGATCAAAGCGATTCTGAAAGACGGCACGTATACAAAGATCTATGAAAAGTGGTTTAAGATTAAGCCGGACGTTAAAACGTTGCTCGCTCAGCAGAAATAAAGAGAACATAATAAAGAGATGACATACGAAAAGTTGCTTAACTCATGGTTAAGCAACTTTTTGAGGTAGGAGAGGATTTGCTTGCATTCACCGATTCAGCTGATTATCAGCTACTTGCCCTTTTTTCTGAACGGAACGTTGCTGACGATCGTCTTCTCATTGTCAGGCATTGTCTTTGGTACGATTCTTGGTCTGGGTATCTGTTTCGGAAAAATGTTGAACAACCGATGGCTGCGCTTGCCCTTTGTCGCTTATATCGGTTTTTTTCGCGGGACGCCGCTATTTGTTCAGATTCTGCTCGTACACTTCGGTCTTGTGCCCGCAATCCTCGGTCAATCTAACGGCATCGTTGCCGGCATTGTCGCTCTTTCACTTAACGAGGCCGCTTATATTGCCGAAGTGTTTCGTGCCGGCATCCAGTCGATTGAGGGCGGACAGACGGAGGCGGCGCGTTCGCTTGGTATGAGTCATAGTCAGACCATGCGTTATGTGATCTTGCCGCAGGCTGTTCGCCGCGTGCTGCCGCCGATGGGCAATGATTTCATCGCGCTGATCAAAGATTCATCGCTGACGTGTGCGATTGCTGCGCCCGAATTGACGTACTGGGCGCAGGCAATGGGCGCGCAATATTCGATTGTCTGGACACCCTACTTGACGATTTCATTTATCTACCTCATTCTTACGCTGACGATGAGCGCTTTTGTGGGTCACTTGGAAAGGAGAATGGCGAGCAGATGATGATTGAAGTCGATAACCTGAAGAAGAATTTTGCTGCCAATGAGGTGCTGAAAAATATCAATCTGAACGTTGAACGGCAAGAAGTGCTCGTCATTATCGGCCCATCTGGGTCGGGCAAGTCTACGCTGCTGCGCTGCATCAACCAGCTCGAGTCGATTACGTCCGGGCATGTCCGCATCGAAGGCGTTGACATTGCGGATAAGAAGTCGGATATTAACAAAATTCGCCGTGATGTCGGTATGGTTTTCCAGCAGTTCAATTTGTTTCCGCATCTGACGGTTCTTGATAATATTACGCTTGCACCGCTGAAGGTCAGAAAAATTCCGAAAGAGCAGGCGGAGGCCAAGGCACGTGAACTGCTCGGGAAAGTCGGGCTGCTTGATAAGGCCGATGTCTATCCGGATTCCCTTTCGGGAGGACAGAAGCAGCGTATTGCCATTGCCAGAGCTTTAGCAATGGAGCCGAAGATGATGCTGTTTGACGAACCGACATCGGCGCTTGATCCGGAGATGGTCGGCGAGGTGCTGGATGTCATGAAGCGTCTGGCAAAGGACGGCATGACGATGGTCGTTGTGACACATGAAATGGGGTTTGCCCGCGAGGTCGGCGATCGTGTGATTTTTATGGACGGCGGCTATATTGTGGAAGAAAATGAGCCGAAAGAATTGTTCAGCCATCCGCGTGAGGAACGGACAAAGTCATTCCTTAGTAAAGTGCTGTAAGGATTGCCGGCCACGCCGCTTGAGCGGACGCTCAGCCGGTGGTGCATCGGTGCTTAAAAAAAGTCCGCCCCTTTTTCGTATGCCTGGTCAAGGCAGCGCATCAGCGTTCGCTGCGGGCAGCATTCCCGCTTGAGCGGCTTGCATAAATAACAGACACACATAGACCGTGGCATGACTGCCTGTCTTCATGCGCTATATCAATTAAAAAGCGACCGCAGCCGCGGTCGCTTTTTGCATGGGTGATTGTCGTTATATTTCCTTGTAGACGTCAATATCCATAATGGTATCGATCAGACTGTAGGCAGTCAGCCGGTGCTGGCCATCGTAGAGACTGAGTTGGGTGTTGACGATCAGCGGCGTCAGCTTGCCTCCACTTTTCAGAAATTCCACCATTTCATGAATGTTATCGGTGTGATAGCCGTCATAATTTTCAGGGTGCCGTTCCCACTCGCCAAGCGTCACTAAGTTTTTGCCGTTGCTGCTGTAGAGGCAGGGTCTATCATAAAGCTTTTCTTTGTCAATACGTGTCAGAATGAAGCGGTGATCGTCTGTGCCGAACGCGTCATTCCGAATATCGCTATACTGTCCGCAGATCTGGCTGCCCGTAAAAATGTCATTCATATCGTTAGTCCTTCCCGGCCGGGTAGAAGTCAGTTTTTTGTAATGAAAGCTCTTTTTAAATTTATAATATCTGACTAGGATTTGCAAAGAAAAAGTTGCAGAATCAACAATTAAAAGCACTGTACCGCCGCTAAAATGGCCCGATGAATGCGGCGGACGAACGGCAGCTTGACAAAAGACGCGGCGGACGGCCGCTAAGCGGCTTCCGATTGGAACGGCTTATTCCGTGCCGGACGACGTTACAATAGGAATGATTGGCAACAGGCAAGTGGCTTTTATGCCCGCTTAAGCTGTTGATTCGTCGTATACGGATCCGTACGTACGCTCATGTGAGAGATCGGAGAAATTCATATACGTCTATTTGGTTCATTCGTATATTGACCGAATCGGTTTATCATGCTATATTCAATATGAACCGATTCGGTCGATTTTATACTCTTAAGAACGATAAAGGTTTCGGCACGACAACATATATGCAAAAATGAAAGCCGGCCGGTGAGCGGTTAGGCTTCATCCTTTTTATTGGAGGTGATCGGTTGGACCATTTTCTTAACTTGCCTGAGGACAAGCAGAATAAGATCGTTGACGCGGCCCTTGCGGCGTTTGCCCGCGGCGGCTATAAGAAGACATCTGTCAGCGATGTCGCCGCGGCCGCCGGCATTTCAAAGCCAATGGTTTTTCACTATTTCGGCAAAAAGAAGATGCTCTATTTCTACTTGCTTGACTTTTGCAATGGGCAGATCGTTCAGGCTATCGAGCGAACGTATGACAAGGCAGTGACTGACTTTTTTGAGCGCATCACGATGGCATCGCGCATCAAGTATGACGTCGTATGCCATCATCCGGGCATGCTCGGTTTTCTGGAGAGCGTTTGCTATGAGCAGGATCCGGCCGTTTATGTGGATATTCAGGCATTTTTGAACAGCGATGCCATGAAACAGCTACAGGATCAAGTGATTTTTGAACGTGTTGACGTCTCGAAATTTAAGGATGGCGTCGATCCGCGGCAGGTCATGGATATGATCGTGATACTGTCCTACGGTTTTATCAGCCGTATGCGGGGGCAACTGGCAGCCAATATTGACCAGATATACAGTGAGCTTGAAGTGTACATGCAGCTGCTTAAAAATAATTTATACAAACCGGAGTATTTATAAGTCGCTCCGCCACTAGTTTAAAAAGGGGGTTTGTTCATGAATGTCATTGAAACCCGGCATCTAACGAAACGATATGGCAGGGCACGAGGCATTGACGACATCAATCTTGCGGTCGCTGAAGGCGAGATTTTCGGTTTCATCGGTCCGAACGGCGCGGGCAAATCGACGACCATCCGCACGCTGCTCGGCCTGCTCCATCCGACTTCCGGCAATGCTGAACTCTTCGGCCAAAGCAGCGCCGCCCATCCGGAGGTGCGCCGCAATGTCGGGTATCTACCATCGGAAGTCTTCTATTACGACCATATGCGTGTCGGTGATTTGCTGAGGTATTCGGCCAGTTTCTACCATAAAGATTGCAAACAGCGCATTGCTGAGCTGGCGGAGGTGCTGCAGCTTGACCTGAAAAAGCGCATTGACGATCTGTCCTATGGCAACAAAAAGAAGGTCGGCATTGTTCAGGGATTGTTGCACGAGCCAAAATTGATCATTCTTGACGAACCGACCGGCGGGCTTGATCCGCTGATGCAGCAGCGGTTCTTCAAGCTGATTGCCGAGGAGAACCAGAAAGGTGCCACTGTCTTCTTCTCTTCGCACATTCTAAGTGAGGTGCAGCGCTTGTGTGACCGGGTGGCGTTCATCCGGGCGGGTCGCTTAATTACGACGGAGAAAGTCAGCACGCTGCGTGACAACAGTTATAAACGCGTGAAACTTGAAGCGCACGCGGCCATTCGCGCCGACGCCTTCGCACTTGAGGGCATCGGCGATTTGAACGTGTCCGGCAATATGGCCTCATTCATCTACAAGGGTAATATCAATGCGATCATGCAGAGAATCGCCGGGCTGGATCTTTCCAACGTGTCGATCACCGAACCGGATCTTGAGGAGATCTTCCTGCACTATTACACGGAGGAAGGTTGAGGCAATGACCATTTATTGGCATGAATTAAAATCACTTCGCAAATCAACGGTCATTTGGACCCTCGTGCTTGTCGGCATTGCCGCGCTGTACTTGTCCATCTATCCGAGCATGGCCAGTGAAGCCACTGATTTTCGCAAGCTGCTCGCCGGTTATCCACCGGCCATCCGTGCGATGCTCGGTATTGATCTTGACCAGATGACGTCGTTGCTCGGTTTTTATGCTTTTATCTTTTCGTTTGTCGTGCTCTGCGGGGCGATTCAGGCGATGCATGTCGGTGCGTCCATTCTTTCGAAGGAACAGCGCGCCCGAACAGCTGATTTTCTGCTTGCCAAGCCGGTTTCCCGCGGCCAGATTGCGACAGCGAAGTTGCTGGCGGCGCTGACAACGGTCGTGCTGACAGATGCTGTGTATGCCGTGCTTGCGTATCTGCTGGCTCATGCGGTTGAAAAAGCAGATTTCAGCAGCCGGCTGTTTGTGCTCATTACGCTGAGCCTTCTGTTTGTGCAGATCATCTTTCTCACACTCGGAGCCGCGCTGTCGGTCATTTTTTACCGGCTGAAGAACGTGCTGCCGCTCTCGCTTGGCGTCGTATTTGCCTTCTACATTGCCGGCGCGCTACTGGCAAGCGGCAGGCATGCCGAAGTTGCACGCTACCTGTCACCTTTTCAATACTTCCGCGCGAATGATATTCTTCGGCAGTCCGGCTATGAGTGGCAATATGTACTTGCAGGTACGCTTATCGTGGGTGCCGGCACGGTGCTCACCTACTGGCTTTATATCTATCGGGATGCTCAGGCCGTGAACTGAAGGAGGGTGGCACGATGAACGTTTTTGTCAGGGAACTCAAAGCGAATCGTCATGCGTTAATTATCTGGTGTGCGTGTTTGTTTCTTGGCGTGCTCTCGGGGATGAGCAAGTATACGGCATATTCATCGAATCGTGCGGGTGCTGAAGCCATCAACGCGCTGCCGCAGACGCTAAGGGCATTGCTGGGCATGGGTCACTTCGATGTGGCGACAATGAGTGGATTTTTCGCCATGCTCTTTCTGTATATTGAGCTTGCGGCGGCGCTGCACGCAGCGCTGCTCGGCAGCTCGGTCATCGCGAAAGAAGAGCGCGGCAAAACGAATGAATTCTTGATGACCAAACCACGTTCGCGATCAGCTATTCTTGCAGCAAAGCTCTGTGCGGCATTGACGAATGTCCTCATACTGAATGTGGTCGGTTGGATTTCCAGTCTGGCAGTTGTGCCAATGTTCAATAAGGGTATCGAAATCACGTCGGAAATTGATATTTTCTTTACCAGCTTGATTGCTATACAGCTTATTTTTCTCACGCTTGGCGTGCTGCTGGCAACTGGTCTGAAGCAAATGGGGTCGTCGGGGCCGGCTGCAGCGGCGATCGTTGTCGGCTGCTACTTGATCAGCGACGTCACGTCGCTCAGCAATCGTTTGGACGCTCTGAACGTGCTGTCGCCTTTTAAATATTACAGCGCTGACAAAATTGTCGGTGGGGCGGGGCTTGATGGCATGACAACCGCACTTGCTCTGCTGCTTGCGGCCGGGTTTGCCTGCTTAGCTTTTATCATCTACCGACGGCGTGATCTGAACGTGTAGCGATTACTTGATTTGGGGGAAGCCGGTAGCGGGCTGATTAACGGTGTCAGTCGTTCACACCGTTTGTTTCATTTTGTCAATTGTCAGCAGTCTGCCACGAATTACTAGGTGTCTCAGCGTTGATTTTCTGAAGCCCGTCTATTATAATGACACTAACCTTATAAACTCACAGTTTGCTATGGCGTGGATGACACTCGATAGTGGTGTTATTTTTTAAAAGCGAGTTTTTCTAAGCCAGCCGTTGTTTTTTTACTGAAAGACTTTGGTGACTGTGTTTGCAGCAAGTGAGCAGCCGGAGTCTGGTGTTTTACAGCACGTAATTCGACTAACTTTTTGACATGAATCGGAAGGGCGGTGAATGATAATGGAGCAGCAGTCCATTTGGAGCAAGGGCGATTGGGTCAAGGGACGTACCGTGAACGGCGAACTGATGCATGGCTACATTGAAGACTTTGACGACGAAGATGGTACGGTGAAAGTTCACGTCGTCGCCTGCGATCGTCTATCCACCGTCGGCCGAACGATTGAAACACTCAGTTATTTAATCAAACCCTTCCCGGCACTGCCGCTGACAAGCCGTCAGCTTCGCAGCCTTGCCGACTTAGCGCTTGCGACAGGTGATCGTGAGTGGTTTATGGCACTTTCTTCACAGCTCGCGGCAAAGAAAAACAATAATTTGACCGGAAGAACGGATGTCGGCTGCCGGTCGGCGTCACGCTGAGCAAGCAGGTATGGTCAATACTATCATTATAATGAATGAAGCGAAAGGCACAGAGTGATGTGCTTTTCGCTTTTTTAGGTACGCCAAAAAGAGGCAGAACGTTTGCAAACAATGCTCGAATGAAAAGGAAAGAAGGGGGTGCGATCGCGCCTTGCGTGGACAACGTGCCGGCATCTCTTCCGCAGACTCCGGCCTCTTAGAGAGGACGCACGGCATTCGTGGCAAGCGAAGCGGCACCGGATAACTAACAATGGAAAAAATAGTTAACGCCAGCTGCATTGTCTAAAAAAGCAAGGCAATCATTTCCGCGAACCGCGACGTTTGCGATTAACTAGCCTATCCGCGCAGCACAAACAGGCACAATGAAGTAACCATTGGAATGCTCAGCACCGATAGCAAGGTCGAGAGCGCCATGATCTGTGTGGGAAAGGCAGTCGGTTGCCGGTTAAGCACAGCGAACAAGACAATGACACCGGCGACAGGGCAGGCGCTAAGCAGGATAACGACCAGTTTGGCGGTGTCGCTGACCGCGACAAAGCGGAAGAGGACGGCCGCCTCAAGCGGCATCAACACATTGTGAACGGTCACGGCAAGCCATGTCAACCGGTCTGAGAATAAGTTAAGCAAGGGTATGGCGGCAATGCTGTCGCCGATCACAATCATGCTCAGCGGCGTATTCAAATTGCTGATATCGGAAATGACGTGATCTGCGATGCCACTGATTCGAAACGAGCCGGCAAACAGAATGACTCCAATGGCAATGGTCATAATATTTGGATTCAGCATGTTTGCTAGCTTTGCTTTAATGCTTTGTTTTTTACGATAAAGGCTGATGCCGTGTGTCCACATAAAGAGATTGGCGGCGGCTAAGTAAGGCGTCGCATAAAATACACCAGATGATCCGAGCAGTGCACTGACGAGGGGAATGCCCATGAAACCCGCGTTAGTATAAATGGTCGCAAAGTGCGTGTTTTTCCGCCGTCCGTCATTTTTTATCATCGGTCGTGAGAACAACAGCTGTGCAGTAAGAATGGCAAGCACGAGAAGCAGCACAACACATAAAAAGGATAGACCAAGCTCACGAAGCCGATTCAAAGAAAAGGGTTGCTGAAACGCTTTAAGAATAACGCACGGTGATACGATGTAAAGCAGCAGACGGGTCATATCACGTGACCCGTCCTCGCTAATCAGTCCCCATTTGTGGGAAAAGAAGCCGACAGACATCAGCAGAAAAATAATGATGACTTGGTGGAGAACAATAAAGAATGACATGAGGCATCTCCCTGCGCGTAAATACTGAAAGTAAAGAAAAAATAGCATAAAAGGGTAGGTGTTGTAAATGAGCACACGTTTCAGCGTTAAAGCGTTTATGGATTGAACAATCAGAAGAGCACAACCGTATGTTTTGACGCTCTGTTTTTTTATTGAGACAATTAATGTATCTGCAACATTGGAGGGATTTGAAAAATGATTCATTCACTCAGCGATCAGCACACATTGAATAACGGCGTTACAATGCCGGGGTTTGGCCTCGGCGTCTGGCGCGTGCCGGAAGGCGACTCCGTGCGCCATTCGGTCGCTTGGGCCATTGAGGCGGGATATCGGCTGATTGATACGGCAGCCATCTACGGCAATGAGCGCGGTGTCGGTGAAGCGATCCGTGATTCAGGGATTGCCCGCGGCGATCTTTTTTTAACGACGAAGGTTTGGAATGCCGATCAAGGCTATGACAAGACGCTCGAGGCATTTGAGACGAGTCTCAATAAGCTCGGTGTTGATTATGTCGATCTCTACTTGATTCATTGGCCGGTGGCGGGAAAGTATAAAGACACGTGGCGCGCTTTGGAACGATTGCAGCGCGAAGGGCGCACGCGGGCGATCGGCGTCTGCAACTTTCACCCGCATCATTTGGAAGACTTGTTGGCCGATGCCGAAGCGGTGCCGGCAGTCGATCAAGTCGAGCTGCATCCGCTGCTGACGCAAGTGCCGCTCCGCCATTTTTGTGCAAAAAATGGCATTGCCGTTGAAGCCTATTCGCCGCTTGGCAGCGGTGACAGCGGCCTGCTGACCCATCCGCAGTTAATTGCCATCGCGGAGAAGTACGGAAAAAGCACGGCACAAATTATTCTGCGCTGGAATCTGGAACACGACATCATAACGATTCCGCGTTCGACAAAGCAAGCCCACATCGCTGACAATGCGGCTGTTTTTGATTTTGAATTGTCCGCGGAAGACATTGGCATGATCGATGCTTTAAATGCGGATCGGCGGTTTGGCGCAGATCCCGACAACTTTGATTTTTAACGAGTAGTGGTTAAAACATGCTGCTGCTATTTGGTTCAAAAAGCGGATGTACGGGAAAGGCATGACGCGGACAGTCTGTGCCGTGCCTTTTGAAATCGACGAACAGATGCAAGCGCTGCGCCCCGCAGGCACAGCGCTTGTCTTCGCTAAGTTGAGCGGATATGTTTTTAAGCTCACACAGAAATGGAAAGCATAGTGGAGAAAACTGCAAGATGCAGTGACCCGCAGTCATCACTTGACCGTATTATCCGTTTGTTCACGACATGGTGGTTACATGACGGTGTGTTTGTTCTGTTCAGCAGGTCGCTGGAGGTTGACCAACTAGCTTTGCCATTATGCTTATCGGGCGGATGTTTTACACGGTCTGTTCCATGCCGGATGCCAATGCAATGCGGTTGGATGAGCGACTGGGGTCGTCCCGTGCACTACCCTTAAGATTGCTGACGTAATCCTTATCCATTGGCGGCAGGAAGTGGTTGACACGACATCCGATTGCGCTTATTGTGTGCCACGAACCGGGCAAATGCTTAAAGTAAGCAAGGCGAGTACAGCGCATCGGTCCGAACAAAGCAGCCATATGAGTACTTTGCAACAAGTGGTCAGCGGTGTTACTTGTAGGCCAGACTGCAGCACCGGCTAAGTCCTTTGCACAATCGGAAGATACGTCTGAGGGTCATGGTCTGGCGATGATGTAGTTTATATAATGTAAAAAAGGGGGGGAAATGGATGCGTGTACTGATCGTTTATACTTACCCCAATCCCAATGGACTTAATGCGGCGATTTTCCGCGGCGCGGTCGCGGGACTGGAAGAAGCCGGCATTGCTTATGATGTCATTGATCTTTACGGCGAGCACTTTAATCCGGTGCTGATCTTTAATAAGGACAGTCATCGCGCGCAGATGAAAGATGATCCGGATACGGCGCATTACCGCGAGCTCGTTGCTGCGGCCGATCACCTCATCTTCATCTACCCGACGTGGTGGAGCGGCATGCCGGCGATGCTGCGCGGTTTCTTTGACCGTGTGTTTGCGTCGGGTTTTGCCTATGCGTATCGCGGTCTTTATCCGCATGGCTTGCTGAACGGCAAATCGGCAACGTTGATCTATACAATGGACGGTCCGGCTTTCTACGCACGCCTCATTCGCCGCAGTTCTGAATGGCATGCCGTGAAGGGGCCGATCTTCCACTTCTGCGGCATTCAACCGGTGAGGCGACTTGTTCTCTATGGTGTGCGACACAGTACAGTGAAAAAACGAAAACATTTTCTTGAGCATGTACACTGCTACTGCGCGCAGTTGTCGTAATTCTTTAAACAATATATCGGACTACTTCACGGCCGTTCGGATGCGCAAAAAATGAATATTTTTTGTATGTTAAGTAAAGTATATAAATTTCAGCGGGACCAAGTATAAGAAAAAGCTAAAGCTCAGCGGTCGTCCAAAAAGGACCGGGATGCTTTTCGCCCGGTTTTTCTAAAAAAGAAAAATATATTGCTTTCGGCAAGCGCTTCGACGGCAAAAGCGCGATGAGGTCTTTCATGAGAAGTGAATTAAGTCAGGCTCTGCAAATTCCACTTTACTCAAGGAAGGTTTGCGGCTCGCTCACTCGCGGTGATCTGAAGCATGACTCGAATGAAGCGCAACAAGCGGGTAACAAAACCTTTGCATTTGGAGGATGAATGGATGACGGACAATCACGGAAAGGCACTGCTGGTGATCGATGTGCAGGAAGATCCGACAGGAGATCGTTCTGCGCACGCCTATGATCATTCCAAAAGGCTGATTGAAAAAGTGAATGACGCGATTGAAAGAAGTCAAAGCAGCGGGATTGAGATCATTTACGTCAAGCATGAACTGGCCGACTGCTGGTTCAATCGACTTTTAATGCACAGTACATTCATAAAAGGCTCGGAAGGCAGCGAGATTAATAAAAATATTAAAAGAGTCAGTCAACATGTGTTCTGCAAGCATCGTGGAAATGCCTTGACGAACCCGGAACTGTATCAATGTCTTCAAAATAAGAAAGTGAGCCAATTATTTCTTATTGGCTTGGATGCGTCAGCCTGTGTGTATAGAACAGCGCTTGGAGCCATGAAAAAAGGGTATAAAACAACGGTGCTCCAAGACGCAGTCATCACGAGAAAAATGGATAAGCTGCCCGGCATACTTGAGAGGTACAAGAAGCGGGGCATTACGCTTGATGTTGTGCAGAACTTGCACTGACTGCTGCCGCTTCTGAGGCGGGACAGCGCGTAAGAGAAAAAGGCGCAGCCGAAATGCACCGGCATGCGTCTTTTTCTAAACAGATAAGAAGGCTGTGAGTATAAGATCAGTTAGGAATGAATGTGCTGCGCTTGCCCTCACTGAGTGCTCCTAATCTTTTGGTTAATGAATCGGTTGGTTTTTCGTTTCCGTGCCGAGCAGCAAGACGGCTAGAACGCCGATTACGATCGCCAGGCAGAAGATCGCGAAAATAATTTGAATGGACGTGTGGCCGGCGAGCAGGTAACCGACGAGCAGCGGACCAAGGATACCACCGATGCGGCCGAACCCTGCGGCCATGCCGGTGCCGGTGCCCCGCACAATAACCGGATACTGCTCCGGTGAATAGGCATAAAGCGCGCCCCATGCACCGAGGTTAAAGTAGGACAGCAGAATGCCAAATATGAGCAACACCGTCAGTGATCCGGCACCGCCAAAGAAGTAGGCGGAGACCGCCGTGCCGAGCAAGAAGGTAATCAGTACCGGCTTGCGGCCCCATTTTTCGACGAGCCAAGCGGCGGTGAAGTAGCCGGGCAGCTGCGCCAGCGTCATAATCAGCACGTACTGGAAACTGTGGATCAAGCTGAATCCCTTCAGCACAACGACGCTTGGCAGCCAAAGAAACATGCCGTAATAGGAGAAGACAACGGTGAACCAGAGCAACCAGAGCATCGTCGTCCGCCGCGCATAGGGCTTTTCCCAAACGCTTAGCACGCCGCGCAGTACGCTTTGTGACTTTGACCGTCCGGCTTTGAACGCTTCGGGTTCACGGATGCTCCAGCGCAAGTAGAGCGCATAGAAGGCAGGCAGCGCGCCGATCAAAAGCGCGATGCGCCAACCGAGGGGCGGAATAATAAAGTAAGCAATGACAGCGGCGACGATCCAGCCGAGCGCCCAAAAGCTCTCAAGCAACACAACGGTACGTCCGCGTGTGGCAGAATCAACACTTTCTGAAACAAGTGTCGAAGCGACGGGTAATTCACCGCCAAGGCCCATGCCGACAAAGAAGCGCAGCACGAGGAACGCTGCAAGGCCTGTCGTCAGTGCGGAAAGTCCGCTGCAAATCGCAAAGATGAGCAGCGTGGCAATCAGTATATTTTTGCGGCCGTAGCGATCAGATGCTAATCCGAAGAGAAAGGCACCGACGGCCATGCCGATCGAGCTGACACTGCCGATCCAGCCCATTTGTGATTCAGTCAATTTCCATTCTGCCGCAAGTGCGGCAATGATAAAAGATAACATGCCGACATCCATAGCGTCGAAGAGCCAAGCGATGCCTGCTGCGCCGAGCAGCTTTTTCTTTGAGGGTTGTGCTAGAGTTGACATAGTTCCTCCTAAGTAAGCAGGCAGCCTTATGACGTGCAGACACTGCTTATTCTATTGAATATTCCCTATTATATCGACGAATCTTTCATGTGTAAAGACATGAGAAAGATAACGAGGGTTCTACTCAAACTCGGCATGCAGGCAGCAACAGGAAAGCTCCGTCTGTCCCTTATGTTTTTGGATGTGCTAAAATAAATTGTCGTGCTTTCATATGTTTGCCACATATTTGCTGCCGGCTCGCCGCGAGTGGTGTCCGCACGCCGCTTCTACAGGTACCTTTGCACCGGTCGCTTGCCGGAGCAGGCACACTTATGTTTGCTTTTAAGAATGTGCAAGTAGACCTTTGTCTGACTTTGACGTTTGCAATGGGTCTGCCACTTAGTTGGACAACTAAAGATGTGTGGATGCACGATGTCTTTCCAAGTGAAAAAAGTACATATACGTCCGCAATAACTGAACATACTTCCGGTGTCAATGTGCCGCTGACACTCGTATTTGGACGTTTCATTGCCGTTTTGGATTATCGGTCGGCGCGCCGGCCGGTAGGGTACAGTTCGCAGTATTGCTGTATCTCTTCGATAGCTGTAGGAACAATAGCGACGGAACAAGTGGATAAGCGTGGCGTGTGGTTTTGGAGAATGTCGATCAACTGATATGATGCGGCATTGAGCGGAGGTGAATGGGGTGGAAATCAACGACGTGCAGCAGTGGGAAGTTCAATTTTACGGACAGCGCGGCTGGCGCGACCTGCCGCCGTATGTGCGGGTCGGTTTTCTGACGGAGGAAGTCGGCGAAGTGTCACGCGCGGTGCGCACGTGTGAAATTGGCCGCGACCATCCCGGCGAGGCTGCGGCAACGTTCAGAGAGGCGCGGGCGCAGCTCGCTGAAGAGATGGGGGACGTGCTGTCTAACTTGGCAATTCTGGCTGCTTTGTATGGGTTGACGATGGAAGAACTCGTGCATGCGCACCGCGACAAACTGGTAGAACGCTATCATAAGGGGGAAGCTAAGCCGTGAATGTATATTTTAATCACGATGCCGGTATCGATGACCTAGCGGCTTTGTTCCTGCTGCTGCAAATGGAACACGTCTCGCTCAGCGGCGTGTCGGTTATTCCGGCCGATGGCTATTTGACGCCGGGTATGCGGGCAAGCCGCAAAATTATCGACCGCTTTGGCAGAGGGCAGACGCTGGATGTCGCGGCATCCGACTCTCGCGGGCATAACCCTTTCCCGCAAGAGTGGCGCATGCATCCGTTCTACGTCGATGCTTTGCCGCTGCTGAATGAATCAGGGACAATTAAAACGAAAGAGAGCGCACGTTCTGCGGTGGACCACCTGATCGAAACCCTATCAACCGGCGCCGAGCCGACGACGCTGCTGTTTACCGGGCCGCTGACTGATCTTGCACGGGCACTTGATCGCGCACCGCACATCGAAGACAAGATCAGCCGGCTCATTTGGATGGGCGGCACACTTGAGCCGCTCGGTAATGTGCAGGAACCAGAGCACGATGGATCGGCGGAATGGAATGCTTTTTGGGACCCGGAGGCTGTGCAGCGCGTCTGGCAAAGCCCACTTCCTATTCGCATTGTTGCGCTGGAGAGCACCCGTCAAGTACCGTTGACGCCTGCTGTGCGGCAGCGCTGGGCGATGCAGCGCCGCTATACGGGACTGGACTTTCTCGGCCAGTGCTATGCGTCGGTGCCGCCGCTCATGTTCCGCGAGACCAATTCGACCTATTTTTTATGGGACGTGCTGACGGCGCTTGCCGTCGGCTTTCCCGAATTAGTCAAGACGAGGACGGTACGGACACGTGTGCATACGGCGTATCCGTCGCAGGGAAAGATTGAAGCGTGCGCTGACGGCCGTGACATCGAACTCGTCTATGATGTGGATTGTAACGGCTTTTTTGAAAAAATAGAAAAGTTGGCGAAGCGCGCACGGCAATCGTGAACGCTTGAATGCGAACAGGCCGGGCAGCACTTGCGCTCTGCTCGGCCTGTTTACTGACACTCAGTAACCGACTTCCACCGATGCGTTGACGATGTACATGAGGCCATTTTTATCGCCCTTTTCCTCGAGAATAATGCCGCTTGGCGCCGCCATGCCCCCATCGGTAATGGCAAAGGTGACAGTGCCGTAAGGAATTTCTTCGGCAATGCGTGCTGTGTCCAGTTTTTCTTTATCACATGGAACAGCAAGGCGAATGTTCACCTGCATGTTGTCCAAATTGCCGCCGGGAAGAACGGCTGTTATACCCGGCATTGAATTTTTGTGAATGGCGTCGACGACTGCGCGCACCGCCGCTTTGGTCACATTCTGGCCATGAACGTCGATGCCGACGCCTGTCTCGATGAAAAGCAAGTGTTTCATCACGTGTTTTACCCTCCTGTTTTTTGCTGCCTTTATTTTAACATAGGTCAAAATAATAGTGACAAACCTCACCTGCGGATGTGCTTCTTTTTCAAAATGGCTATGCCTGCATTTGGCTGAATGGCTGCGCGTGCCGCCCTGTTTTGCGGATTGTGACTGCCACAGTAAGAGGCGGGCAAGGTATAGGGCGCACGACCTTTTCTGCTGGCTCGTTATGTTCGCGCAGCAATATACCGAAAGATCATGAACAAGCGGCGGATGTCGCTAATGCCTGGAGAACGGCTGCGGTATCTTGAAATGATCATTTGAACAAACGATACGCTGATTTGTCGGGAATACATGCTCGTTCATCTCCAAAAGCGAACGTTTAATACATGAGAAATTTTAATTTGCGCTTTTTGCAGTTTTTCTTGTTTCTTTTTTCGGTAAAATCCGCTATAGTAAAGCCTGTAATAAAAAGAAAAACAGGCGTGAGTGAGCTGCTGAAGAAGCTCAACGGGTTAACGCTGCCTATCCGGGTTATTTCCGCTATGATCGGTCGGCTCTTTAGGTACGGTCATGATGCCGCTGACGGGCTGTGATTCGCTTTTGATCGATGGATCGATCGTGCCGTCCATTTTTTGTACGTTAAGAAAGTATAAAAATTTCAGCGGGATCAAGTATAAGAAAAATTAGGGCTCAGCCGTCGTCCAAAGGACTTGGCAGCGCCAAATTTTTCTAATCACCCGACTATGCAGGCGAAACGATACTCGCAATGATTCCACTTGTGTTGTTGGGCATTGCAGCGGCTTTTGCATTCAGAACCGATCTGTTTAATACCGGTGGGTCAGCTGAAGGCCGGATGGTTTGCGGACGTCGTGTGCGGATTGGAGCTTCCCCGCACTGCCACGCTTTTTATTGTTGCCGCTCTGCATTCTGGTCGGTGCTGCTGCAGGTGGATTTTGGGGGATGATCCCCTGTTTTCTGAAAGCGCGCTTTAAAGTGCATGAAGCCATTTCGGCAATGATGATAAACTATATCGGTCTGTATACGACGAGCTATTTAATCAAAATTTTTCCTATACACAGGGGAACGCACGCCGACAATCCCGCATAATGCATCATTTGCCGCACCGCTGCTTGGCAGATCTGACAAAGGGCTGCTGCGCCGGAAGGGATTTATCGTTGCCATGCCGGCTTGTAGGGGCAACGCAGTTCATGCTTTGGCGCATTAGGGGCTTCATTGTTGTTTAGCTTTTCCCAACCTCTGAGCATTACCGACCAGCAAATACCGTTCCTAAGTCATCAGCCGCTTATGTACCTACTCATTGTGCCATATGTGCCACCGCTGTTTGTATTGACCGGGTTTCGGCCGTGCGGAAGCACCAAAAGCTGATGGCGTGTTGTACGTGAAAGGAGAACGTTGGAGCGGGGCATTGCCGGACAATGCAGGCAGCCGATACGTCGCTGTGAAGTTTCGAGGCAGAGTGATTCACGCGGGCAGCGTCAAGCGGCATTCCGTCTTTTCAGCGGCAACAGCAAGCAATCGTTCTTTCAGTTATAATGGAAGCACCGGCTGCAATGTAGACGAGTAACTGCATGCGACAAAGTGCCGGTTGATACCGGAATGAACGGAGGATGGAGAGAGCGAATGACGACCATTTGTCTCGTCCGCCACGGTGAGACGGATTGGAATGCAATGGGGAAATTACAGGGACGGGAAGATATTCCTCTGAATAAGCGCGGAGGCGAGCAGGCTGATATTGTCGGGCGCTAC
The DNA here is from genome assembly GCA_047722915.1 of Sporolactobacillus sp. GTDB lineage: Bacteria > Bacillota > Bacilli > Bacillales > Sporolactobacillaceae > Sporolactobacillus. Next base: position 100,643 of record JBDNZQ010000005.1, on the reverse strand, counting down.
TTGCAGGACCGACATTTTTCGGCAATCTATACGAGTCCGCTGCTTCGTGCGAAGCAGACCGCCGAGCGAATTGCTCGCTTCTGCGGCGACGCACCGCTGATTGTCAATGATGACTTAATTGAAAAGGATTATGGAGACGCCTCAGGCATGACCGTCACCGAGCGTGATCACTATTTTCCGATCGGGAGTGCGATTCCCGGTGCCGAGAGTCTTGAACATGTGAAGCAGCGCGTGCAACGCGCGCTTGCGGAGATCGGGCGGGCGTATCCGGACAATGAAGTGCTGGCGGTAGCTCATGGCGGTGCGATTAATGCGCTGCTGTCGCTGCTCTCCCGCGGAGCAATCGGTACGGGAAAGACGCGACTTTTTAATACGTGTATCAGCCATATCTGTTGGGGTGCTAATGGCTGGCAAATTATTGACTACAATCGGATCGATCATCTGGCTGCGCTTGGTGAAATCACGAGTATTGACGGATAAGCCGCTCAGCCGCGTTGCCACACACGGGCACTTTTAACAGACGTTCGTTGATGCGGGTCAATGTAGAGTGAGAGATAAAAAATGTTAATCCGGGTGGAGCCGATGGGGAGCAAATACAAAAAGAAAGGAGCGTCGCAAACGCCCCTTTCTCCAACCATCAAAGCGGGTGATGGGAATCGAACCCACGACGAGAGCTTGGGAAGCTCCAATTTTACCATTAAACTACACCCGCATGTTTCAAAGACAATGCTTATCATATTAAAACGGTGAGCATTTGTCAATAGATGGCACGCGAAGCTAAAAAGGTGGACAAACAGAGAGGGGAACTTTCATGAAAGCAATTTTAACAGTGATCGGCAAAGACAGTGTGGGTATTATTGCCGGCATCAGTGAGCGGCTGGCTGCCCTGAATGTGAATATTCTTGATGTGTCGCAGACGATTATGAACGGTTACTTTACGATGATTATGGTGCTCGATCTGTCAGCGGCAGACAAGTCTTTTTCAGACTTGAAACACGCGTTGACGGAGAAAGGTGAAGCTCTGCATGTGACGGTCATGATTCAAAGGGAAGAAATTTTCACATCAATGCATAGTTTGTAATGCCGAAGGTGCGTTCTTGCAAAGGAAGGTATGCGTTGCCGGGTAAAATGAAGCGATAAAAGAGGGGCCGTCTATTCATGGAAACAAGCCAGATTCTTGAAACAATTCGCATGATTGAAGAAGAGAAGCTCGATATTCGAACGATTACGATGGGTATCTCGTTGCTTGACTGCATTGATGGAGATGCCGCGCGGTGCCGCGAGAACATATATGATAAAATAACAAAAAAAGCCGAGCGACTTGTAGCGACAGGGAAAGCCATCGAAGATGAATTCGGTATCCCGATCATTCATAAGCGCATTTCAGTGACGCCTATCGCACTGGTTGCCGGTGCCACAAATGCCGATGATTATGCAGTATTTGCGGATACGCTCGATCAGGCTGCGAAGGCAACCGGCGTTAATTTCATCGGCGGATTCAGCGCGCTTGTTCAGAAAGGCTATGCGAAAGGAGACCGCCTGCTCATTCAGTCGATTCCTGCCGCACTGGCAAGGACAGAACGCGTTTGTTCGTCAGTGAACATTGGTTCGACGCGTACCGGCATCAACATGGACGCTGTTCGCGAGATGGGTGAAGTTGTAAAAAAGACGGCCGAGTTGACGGCTGCCGACAGCGGACTTGGCTGCGCCAAACTCGTCATTTTTGCCAATGCCGTTGAAGATAATCCGTTTATGGCCGGCGCATTTCACGGCGTCGGTGAAGCCGACTGTGTGCTGCATGTCGGCGTCAGCGGCCCGGGCGTTGTCAAGCGCGCACTCGAGAAAGTCAGAAACGAGCCGTTTGACGTCGTGGCTGATACAATTAAAAAAATTGCTTTTAAAATTACGAGGATGGGTCAGCTTGTCGGCCGCGAGGCGTCGGAGCGCCTGGGTGTTCCGTTCGGCATTGTTGATTTGTCACTTGCACCGACTCCGGCAGTCGGTGATTCAGTCGCCCGCATCTTGGAAGAGATGGGTCTTGAGGCCGCGGGGACGCACGGAACGACCGCTGCGCTCGCACTTTTGAACGATGCCGTGAAGAAAGGCGGCGTGATGGCATGCAGTCATGTCGGCGGCCTCAGCGGAGCTTTCATACCGGTATCAGAAGATGCGGGCATGATCGAGGCGGCAGAATCGGGTACGATTAACTTACAAAAATTAGAAGCCATGACGGCGGTCTGCTCTGTCGGATTGGATATGATTGCTATTCCCGGTGACACTTCGGCATCGACAATCTCGGCAATAATTGCTGACGAGGCAGCGATCGGCGTCATTAATAATAAAACGACAGCCGTGCGTGTGATTCCTGCACCGGGCAAGACGGTCGGCGATACGGTGTCCTTCGGGGGGCTGCTCGGCTATGCGCCTGTGATGGCGTGCAGTACGCCGTCTGCGAGTGCTTTTATTGCACGCGGCGGCCGCATCCCTGCCCCGATCCACTCATTTAAAAATTAATGATTAACGGATAGCAAAAGCACCCGCAGCAAAAAAGCGCGGGTGCTTTTGTATGCAAAAATAGAAGAGTCGGCTCATCTTTTCGCTTGGTAAGCTAAAGGATCAGCTGAGCACAGCTGCACAATTGAATGCGCATGGGCGAATCAGTCGCGGCGTTCGTTGTTACGAATGTTTTCACGCGTGCCGCTTTCGTGGTCATGTTTTTTACCACAACCACAATCATCGCCTGTGCGCTGGGCACGCTCGCGTTCCTCGATCGAATGCTCGTCCATCGGTTCGGCAAATTCTTCGTCAAGGTTGTTTAACTGCTGACGTTTGTTGATCTGCTCTGCCTTTTCGTCGAAAAATTGCTTGTTGTCCTTCGGCATTCGTTGTCACAGCTTTCTTTTATATTTTTTGGCGGTATCTGCCGCCGCTTATTATTGTCTGCATTTCCGCGCAAATTATGTCGCGAGGAAATAAAAAAAGCGGACGTGAATAAAGGGGTGCGATATACTTAACAGTATGATTAAGTGATGAGCGGCAGTTTGTCTGTTTTTGCCGCCCATATAGAGGAGGGTTAGTCCGATGAGTGAACAGTATCTGCAGAAAGTTGATTTGACGAAACAAATGAAGGATAAAAAACAATATGAGACAAAGCTGAGAAAGTACCAGCTGCGTCTGTTGGCGCTTCAGCAAGTGATTCGTGAGCGGAAGCTGGCCGTGGCTTTTGTTTTTGAAGGCTGGGATGCCGCAGGAAAAGGCGGAGCCATCAAGCGCGCTGTCGCTAACTTGGATCCGCGCGGGTACAACGTCATTCCGATTGCCGCACCGGCGCCGCATGAGAAGCGGTATCATTATTTGCAGCGGTTCTGGCGTAAGTTGCCGCAATATGGGGAAATTGTTTTCTTTGACCGTTCATGGTACGGCCGCGTACTCGTTGAGCGTGTGGAAGGCTTTGCGGCAAAGAAGGAGTGGAAGCGTGCCTACGCGGAAATTAACGAATTTGAGCGGTTGCTGACAGACGACCACTATATTATTGAAAAGTTCTGGTTGCATATCAGCAAAGATGAGCAGTACAAACGGTTCAAGGAACGTGAGGAGAATCCATTCAAGCATTGGAAGATTACCGATGAGGACTGGCGCAATCGTGCCAAATGGGACGATTATGTGCCGTGTATTGAGGACATGCTGGAGAAAACAGACACGGATCATGCACCTTGGCATGTTATTTCTGCAAACAGTAAGTGGCATGCACGCGTGACGATTATTAAAGAGATGGTGCATGCGATCGAGCGCCGCTTGACAGCGGAGAACATTGCGCTCCCTGCCTACGCTGATCAGTCGGCGGACACTGCCCACCAATCACCGACCGGCAATAAAAAGGATTAGAAAGCGAAGTATAACTGCGCGGAGTGTGATCATTTGTTTAATCCGCCGCGCAGACGGCTCAATTTGAACTGCCAGACGATCAGTGCCATGACGCGGTGTTCATCCCCATGTCCTGTCTGATCTGTTTCGAGGAGGTGAATGTTTTGGACATTGTACAAAAACACGCCGTGATCGACATCGGTTCAAACTCGATTCGGCTCGTTGTCATTGGTATTGATCAGAAATTTTTTTCTAAAGAGTTGCTGAACTTTAAAGTAGTCGCCAGACTTAGTAATTATATCGATAATGAGCAGAAACTCAATGAAGACGGTGAAGCGAAACTTGTTCAAGTGCTTGAGCGCTTCCTCGCGATCATTCGTCGTGAGACTCATATTACGGCCGTCGATGCAGTCGCTACGGCGGCCATGCGAAAGGCGCGCAACCGCGAAGATGTATTTGAACGCATCTTTCAACGCACCGGTCTGCGCATCCGATTACTCTCCGGCTTGAAGGAAGCATACTACGGCTATGTAGCCGTCATTAATTCAATGGATGTCAGCGACGGCATCTCGATTGACATTGGCGGCGGGAGCACTGAGGTCACGCAGTTTCGCAATCGTGAACTCGTCCAGTGCCACTCCTTTCCATTTGGCGCTGTTACGCTTTACCAGACTTATTTTGCCTCCGGTGACCGTCAGGCTGTCGACCGGCTGGAAACCTATTTAAAGCAGATGTTCGAACCTTTTGAATGGCTGACTAAGCAGTCGCTGCCGGTCATCGGCATCGGCGGCGCAGCACGCAACCTCTGCAAGATCGACCAGGCTGAACGCCACTATCCGATGAGCGGGCTGCATCAATACATTATGCCCGGCGATCGGCTGAATAACTTAACTGTCCGGCTGGCAACCATGAATGAGTCCGAGCGGGAGGTTGTTCAGGGGCTGTCAAAGGACCGTGCGGATATTATCGTGCCGGCCGCTGTCGTGATCAATATGCTTGTGAAAATAAATCGCGGCAAACAGTTCATTCTGAGCGGCGAAGGGCTGCGCGAGGGCATTTTTTACGAGTGGATGCTGCACCGGCGCGGCGAAGTACGCATTCCCTATGTGCTGCGTGAGAGTATCCGCTACTTGCGGCGCAATTTTAATTTGGACAGCGCGCATGCCGGCTATGTCAAAAAACTCGCTTTTCAGTTGTTTGAAGGACTCTCGCCCCTGATTGCGGACCCAATCCCCGCAGCGTCTACTGCCTGGTTGCTGTCACACAGCGCCGATCTGGCCTATATCGGAGAGTACATTAATAATGAATCGAGCAGCGCGCATACGTTTTATTTGCTGACAAATATTAAAATCAATGGCATCAGTCACCACCAGCGCCTCGCTGTCGCACTCATTGCATCATTCAAAAATCGTGAGAAACTCTGCGATTTTGCTGCTCCCTTTGCAAAATTTTTCGGCAAGGACGAGCTGAGAATGTACGAGCTGCTTGGAGCCATTCTTCGTCTCGCCCATGATTTTGACCAGACGCGCCAGCAAGTCGTCAGCGAAGTCAATGTGCGGATCGTGAAGAAGAAAAATGTTCATATTCATGCGTCCTATCATGATGACGCTTACTTTGAAGAACAAGCAGTGTTGAAACATAAGAAACATCTGGAACGCTGCCTGCAGCTGCCGATCGATGTGATGTTCAGGCAACAAAAAGACTAGGCTCACCGGCACCGCTTGCCAAGCCATGCTGACTGCCCGCGTGATGAAAAAATTTTGACAATCCGTGTGTCCTACTATACAATCAATATTAATCATAACTGCATAGTGAATCTTATCCAGAGCGGTGGAGGGACTGGCCCGATGAAACCCGGCAACCTGATCATGACGATTGAGGTGCTAATTCCTGCAAAGTCGGTGACGGCTTTGAAAGATAAGAGGGGACGCAGCGGGTTGGCTTCTCTCTTTTCAGAGGAGCCTTTTTGTATGTCCACCGCCGGATAAGGGAGCGATGCACCAGCAAGGCTGTTCTTATTCCGTCTGATCGACGCGTGACGGATGAAAGGAGCCGGACCAAAAATGGGGGAACTAGGCATGAAAAAAACGTTGAAAGTCTTGTCTGCATTAGCCGTTCTGTCTCTGATCTTTGTACTGACAGCTTGTGGCAGTACATCAAGCGGTTTGAGCGATCACACGGTAACAATCGGGGTCACCGGCGGACCTCATGAACAAATCATGGAACAAGTTGCTAAATTGGCAAAAAAAGACGGGTTAACTATTCACCTAAAGGTATTCAATGACTACAATCAGCCGAACACCGCTCTGAATGATAAAAATTTGGATGCCAACAGTTACCAGACGATGCCTTTTTTGAAAAATCAAATTCAGAATAAAGGGTATAAGATCAGCGCCGCATTCAAAACGGTTGCCTTCCCAATGGGCATTTATTCTAAAAGTATCAAGAAACTGAGCCAGCTCAAAGAGGGTGACAAAATTGCGGTACCTAATGATCCGGCAAATGAGCTGCGCGCTTTGCAGTTATTTGAGAAGGCCGGAGTGATCAAGCTGAAAAAAGGGTCGGACATTACGTCGACGAAGCGGGATGTCATCAGCAACCCGAAACATCTGGACATTGTCGAACTCGATGCGGCACAGCTTCCGGCACAGCTCAGTCAGGTGGCGGCGGCAGCGATTAATACAAACTTTGCTATGGGTGCCGGATTGACCGTTCTGAAAGATTCAATCTTCCATGAACCGCTCGTCAACAATCCATATGCTAATTATTTTGTTGTGCGCACGGCAAATAAGAACGATAAGGTCATCAAGCAGATCGAAGAATACTATCATTCGAAGACCATTAAAGCCTACATTCAAAAACAGTTCGGGGGCTCAGTCGTTCCTGCCTGGTAAGGAGGATTTCTGTTGATTGAATTGCAGCACGTATCCAAGACGTTCCAAGTCGGCAAGCAGAAAATTGAAGCGCTCAAAGATGTGTCGATCACTGTTAAAAAAGGTGAGATTTTTGGTGTCATCGGCTATAGCGGTGCGGGAAAAAGTACGCTGATTCGCTGCATTAACGGGCTTGAGAAACCAACGGACGGAACGGTCAAGGTTGACGGACAGTGTATTGGGGAACTGAACAAAGCGGCGCTGCTGAAACTGCGCCGCAAGATCGGCATGATTTTTCAAGGCTATAACCTGTTGAAGACGGCGACCGTCTATGAGAATATCACGCTGCCGCTGCGCTTGGAAGGGGTTAAGGCAGCAGACATTGAGCAGCGTGCGGGAAAGTATCTCAGCATTGTCGGACTTGCCGACCGCCGCGATGCCTATCCGGATGAACTCTCCGGCGGGCAGCGCCAGCGTGTGGCCATTGCCCGGGCAATGGCTCACGAGCCGGAAATTTTGCTGAGCGATGAGGCGACGAGCGCTCTTGATCCAAATACGACTGAGTCGATTCTTGAATTGCTGCTGAAAATCAATCGGGAACTTGGTATCACCATCTTCTTGATTACACATGAGTTGGGCGTCATTCAGCGTATCTGTGATCGCGTCGCTGTGATGGAGAAGGGCAGAATTGTTGAGGCTGGGTCGGTCGTCTCTATTTTTACCCGGCCGCAGGAAGAGATGACTAAACAATTTATCAACCGTCAATCGCGGCTGAGTATTCCGGAGGTTGTGCGGGAAGATTTGCTCAGAACTGGCGAACTTGTCCACTTGACATTTCTTGGTGAAGCAGCAAAAGATCCGTTTCTGGCGACTGTTGCCAAGCGTTTTGACGTATTGCCGAGCATCATTGCCGGCGGTATTGATCAGCTGAAGGATCAGTCTATCGGCAATTTACTTGTGCATCTGCAAGGTGATGGTGTGGCAACTGCAGCGGCGATCGACTACTTGAAGCAGCAGGGAATTTTGATTGAGGAGGCGAGCATGTGACATGACTGATTTCATTAATCAGTGGGGCGCTGCCATTGGACAGGGATTGATTGAGACGATCGAAATGACGGTGATTTCACTCGCTTTCTCGCTTGTCATCGGTGTTCTGCTGGCCATTCTGCTCGTGATGACACGCCGAGGCGGCCAGGCGGAGAACCGCTACGTCTATGCTTCTTTAAATGTGCTGATCAACGTCATTCGCTCGATACCTTTCATCATCTTGCTCTTCTTCATTCTGCCATTTACGCAGTTGCTCGTTCAGACGACGATTGGCGTGCGTGGGGTGATCGTGCCGCTTGTCGTTGCCTGTGCGCCTTACATTGCCAGACTGATCGAGTCTGCGCTGCTTGAAGTCGATCCCGGTGTCATTGAGGCGTATCAGTCAATGGGAATTTCGACACCTAAGATCATCTGGTTTGTTGTTGTTCGCGAAGCACGCTCCTCGATCGTGCTCGGGCTGACCATTGCGACAATCAGTCTAATCGGTGAAACGGCGATGGCCGGCTTTGTCGGTGCCGGCGGGCTTGGGGACTTGGCCTATCAGTTCGGTTATGTGCGTTTCCAGCCGGACGTCATGTACGCCGTCATCATTATCTTGATCGTGCTCGTACAGCTTATTCAGACATTCGGCAACGGGGTTGCCGGCAGGCTGAAGAAAAACTGAGGCAGCCGCGGTTCATCATGTGATAAAGACAGTTTGTGAACTCTGGCGCGACATCTGGATCATGTGATGTCGCGCAGGGTTCTTTTTCGTACATCAAGAAAGCCTCAAAATTTCAGCGACCAAGTTTTCTTAACAGGAAAAGAGCAATATAAAGAGTCTGTAACATTTGCGGGCGCTTATTCAACCGGCTGCCTTCCTCGGTGTTATGGCAGAAAAATTTATCGGTGAGAGACTTCTCACGTCGCTGTGAATTCGATAGGATAGAGAGGGAGGTGCGCGATGAAACAAGAGCTCAACAAACGGTTTCGGGAAGACGATATGCAACTGGCGACGCTGATCTCAAACACGCTTCGATGGGTGCTTAATGTTGTGCTGCTTATATTAGCGGCGGTACTTTGTATCTCACTGATTAAAGAAACATATGAGATTTTTACCTATCTTTTCTTGAAAAGCAGTTCGACATACTATCATTTACTTGAAGGCATTCTTGTATTTTTCCTTTATTTTGAGTTCATTGCGCTGATCATCAAATATTTTCAGGCCAGCTTTCATTTTCCGCTTCGCTACTTTATTTACATCGGTGTCACTGCTATTGTGCGGTTGATCATCGTTTCGCACGAAGACCCGCGTTCGGTACTGCTGTACGCCATTGCTATTCTTGTCCTGGTCGGTGCGCTTTTTATTGCCAACACAAAGCTGCTCAAACGCGAATGAAGACTTGAGCAGCTTACCGTTGTCAGGGCCTTTGCACGGCAGGATGCTCAGCGGCGAAAGCGAGTGCGTATTGGGCCGCATAGAGCAAGTGGCTTGCAAATTGAACGCGCAGACTTGTCCTGTTTTATGCGCGTTGAAACGGGCGCCCCCAGGACACTGTCCGGCCGGGGGGGGGTGATTTGTTTATTTCGAAAAAGAAAGAATTAGTCATGGTATGTCTGAGCGATCGCATCGGCAGTGACGATCGCGTTATAAACATCGTCTGGCGTCACTTCAAACGGCATGTTGCCCATGGTGTCGTTTTCTGCGCACGACAATTCGGCGACGTTGCGCCACTCACTCTCGACAAACTCGTTCACACCGAGATCTTTGAGTGTCAGCGGCAGACCGACGGCTTTAATGATTTTAATCACTTCGTCAAATTCAGGCTGTGGTGCTTTTTCCAGTACGAGCTGGGCGAGCAGCGCAAAAGTTACCTTTTCCCCGTGCTGCACGCGGTGAAGCGAAGGAACGGCGGTCATACCGTTATGAATCGCATGAGTTGCTGCCAAGCCGCCGGATTCGGCGCCGACACCGCTCAAATAGATGGTTGCTTCAATTGTCGCTTCAACTGCAGGTGTTGAAAGCTTTCTTTCAACGGAGCGCATCGCAAGCTGAGCATTGTCGCGAATCGTATCATAGCAGAGTTTGGACAGTCCGAGGCCGACCAGTGACGGCTTCATGTTGGCAAGATTAAGGCCACTCGCTCGGTAACAGGCACGGGCCTCAAAGTAAGTCGTCAAGCCATCCCCGATACCGGCGGCGAAGAAACGCGCCGGAGCGGCAGCCAGAATGCTCGTATCGGCAAGCACCATATCCGGATTGCTCGGTAAATAGAGGTAGTGATCGAACTGTCCGTCTTTTGTGTAAATGACAGCGAGTGCGGTGCATGGCGCGTCACTTGAAGCGATCGTCGGGAAGACGACAACCGGAAGTTTTTCATAATAGCCGGTCGCCTTTGCTGTGTCAAGCGTTTTACCGCCGCCGATGCCGACGATGACGTTTGCGCCGGCTTTGCGCGCCAAGTCGCGGTTGCGGTTGATCTCATCCATGCAGCATTCATAATTGAACTTCTCAAATGTTGCTTGGTGCCCGGATGCGCGGAAAGATTCACCGCCTTCTTTAGCTGCGCGATCAACGATGAACTCATCGCAAATGACATAGGCGTTATCGCCGAGCAATGATGTGTAATCAGAGAGATAAGAAAGAATGTCTTTGGCAACAAAAAATTTCTTTGGCGATGTCACGGACTTTGCAATTTGCTTAACCTTGTTAGAAACGGTTGTTGACATTTAAATCACTCCTTTTTTGAACAGGTTTATTATAAAAAATGGTGCGGTCGTTTTCAAATAAAAACGCTTACAAATTTATATATTTTGTGAACAATAAGAAATTATCCTGTATATATGGGAAAATCAGAACATAAATGCTTGACAAATAAAGCTAACTTTGATAATTAATTCACAATTGTACGAAAAAAGCTGCGTGACCGGCGAATGGCATGGGGGCATGCTGGGAGCGGGTTTAAGGGTTACTTTGGCGGGATAGGTACTGACAACTGCGTTCATATACGGACTGCGTGCTAACTGTTGAAATTGTCCGCGCCTTCATGTATGGTTTTCATTGAGAAAGTATGCCGCTTGCAGCGGCTTTGGATGAAAGGCGGAGGGATAGAGACGATGGGAAAGAAACTTGTTTTCGGACATAAAAGTCCGGATACCGATGCGGTCTGCTCAGCGATCGCTTTTGCAGAATTAAAAAGGCAGCTTGGTGATGATGTCGAGGCTGTGCGGCTTGGTGATCTGAACGGGGAAACAGAATATGTGTTACGTTATTTTCACGTCGCGGCGCCGCGGCTCGTCACGACAGTTGCCGATGAGGTGAAGGAGGTCTATCTCGTTGATCATAATGAGCGCGGACAAAGTGCGGATGATATTGACAAGGTAGACGTGCTGTCTGTTGTTGACCACCATCGGATCGCTAACTTTGAAACGAAAGCGCCGCTCTATTATCGGGCTGAACCGGTTGGCTGTACGGCGACCATCATTAATAAACTGTACAAGGAATTTGATGTTGCCCTGCCCAAGACGGTTGCGGGATTGATGCTTGCTTCCATCATTTCCGACACGTTGTTGTTCAAGTCACCGACATGCACAGAAGAAGATATTCAGGCTGCACGCGAATTGGAAAAAATCGCCGGAATCGATGCACCGACGTTTGGACTTGAAGCGCTCAAGGCAGGCACAGATGTGGCAGGAAAGACAGTCGATGAATTGCTGCGGCTTGATGTGAAGCCTTTTACGATGGGGTCACATGCAGTCAAGATCGCACAGGTCAATGTTGTCGACGTGCAAGATGTTCTGTCGCGCCAGGGCGAGCTTGAACAGGCCATTGGCCGGTTGATTGAAGCCGACCATCTCGACTTATTCCTGCTTGCCGTGACTAACATTCTGACGAGTGATTCGGCGGCACTCATTCTAGGAAGCGAGGCGGAGCAGGCTGCTGCTGCTTTTAAGGTGACGCTGAACAATCATGTGGCCACTTTAAAGGGTGTTGTTTCCCGCAAGAAGCAGATTGTGCCGGTACTTGACGACGCGCTGGCGGACTGATGCAGGCTTGACGGCAAATCCTTTGATTACAAGGGGTTTGCTGTTTTTTGTCAGGCTTTTCTAATACGTTTAAAAAAGTTTAAGGATTTCAGCGGGACTAAGTATAAGAAAAGCTAAGGCTCGGCTGTCGTCCAAGAGACTTGGCCTCGCCAAGTTTTTCTAATACGTTTAAGAAAGTTTAAGGATTTCAGCGGGACTAAGTATAAGAAAAGCTAAGGCTCGGCCGTCGTCCCGAGGACTTGGCCTCGCCAAGTTTTTCTAAAGCGCTGCAAACAATATCATGGCGTTCGCAGCCGGTCAAGCGGAATTAACGGCTCATGATTGACATGAATGAACGTGCCGGTCAGTTTAAGAAGACAGCTTCAAAGCTCATATTGATTTTTCGACTAGACCGGTTGTTTAATGTAATCGAAAGCAGGAGGAGAATTGTTTGATGGATAATCCAGTTATTCGGCTGCTGCTTGCCCACCGTTCCATTCGCAAATTTACAGAACAGGCATTGACGGATGCACAAGTGCAACTGCTTGTGGAGGCAGCGCAGGCTGCATCAACATCCAGCTACACACAGTCTTACTCCATCATCGGTGTCGACGATCCGGCAATTAAGCAACAACTGCGGGACATTGCTTATCATGCACCTTATGTAGAGCATAATGGTTACTTTTTTGTTTTTATTGCCGACCAGTATCGCATTCAGCAGATTGGTGAGGCATACGGACAGGATACGTCTGCTCTGGACTCGACGCAGCGGTTGCTTGTCGCACTTGAGGACGCGACGCTGGCTGCTCAGAATATGGCGATTGCGGCGGAATCGCTCGGTCTTGGTATCTGCTACATCGGCAGTATTCAAAACGATGTGGCCCATGCAGCTGAACTGCTTGGGCTGCCCGAACGGACATTCCCGATTTTCGGTCTTGCAGTCGGTTATCCGGCTGAGTCGCCCGAGCAGCGGCCACGTCTGCCGCTGCGCGCCGTTTTTCATAAAAATAAATATCAGGCAAGCGATCCGCAGCGAGCGCTGGCCGACTATGATCGGCAAGTGCTGGACTATTACCGACTGCGCAGCGGCGGCAACAACCGCGCGCAGTCGTGGACTGAACAGATCGCTGCGGGACTTCATGCACCGGTGCGTGAACAGCTCAAATCGTTTCTTGAACGGCAAAGGCTTGGTCGCAAGTAAGAGTTTGCCGATTTCCGCTTGTTCTTCAAACGTTCAAAAGTGCGAAAGTGATCTGGCAGGTTTTACTCATGCAGCGGCCGCGCATTCCCGTTTCAAGGGGGCGTTGCCAGGAAAGTAGCCTTGCCTGTTTTTCTGACTGTACTGCGGCGTTACCCACACGGGGTGCGCCGCTGCAATGTAGGTTAAAGAAAAATGTCGTGCAATGGCGAAATAAAGGAGAGGGTTGTGATGAGCGTGATTCGCGGCTACATTGGTACCTACACAACGACTGGCGACAGTTGCGGCATTTACTGTTTCAGTTTAGATACAGAAAAAGCTCAGTTGCTTGACTTAGCCCCCGCGGCTGAACTGGGAAATCCGACCTATCTTGCTGCTGATGTAAAAAGGCGCCGCCTCTTTGCGGTGAAGAAAGACGGAGAAATGGGAGGAGTTGCCACCTTTTTGATGCAGGCCGACGGGACGCTCAGCCCCCGTTCGTCGTTGCTGTCGCCGGGCGCTTCTCCCTGCTATGTCGCGCTGAGTCCGACCGGCACAGTGCTGGTTTCGGCCAACTATCATCGCGGCACTGTGACGACCTACAATCTGACCGTTGAGGGCGACCTCAAGGAGATGGTTACTGTCGATCAACATGACGGCAGCGGGCCTAATCTCGAACGTCAGGCGCAGGCCCATGTACATTTTGCCGATTATTCGCGTGACGGACGCATGCTCGTCGCGGTCGATCTCGGCGGTGATCGGCTGACGACTTACTGTGAGACAGCCGGCAAACTGGAACGGATTGATGTATTGTCACTGCCGGCAGGCAGCGGTCCCCGCCATCTCGTGTTTCATCCGGACGATGCGCATGCCTATCTGCTTTCTGAATTGAGTTCACAGATCTTTGTGCTCGATTATCAGCGTGCAGACGGGCATTTTTCGATCGTGCAGACGGTCTCTGCACTGCCGGTCGGGTTTCAGGGACACAGTCAGGGAGCGGCGATCAAATGCACGGGCGACGGGCGCTTTATCTACGTTTCAAATCGCGGCGATAACAGTCTGGGCATTTTCGCGGTAGCTGAAGATGGGTTACTGCGAACGCCGGCGGCGCACGTTTCGTCGGGCGGCAATTGGCCGCGTGATTTGACAATTGATCCGACTGATCGTTTCGTGCTGGCTGCAAACGAGAAATCAAATAACGTGGTGCTTTTCAGTCGCGATTCGGAAACCGGTGTCCTTCTGCCGGCCGGTTCCGAGCTGAGCGTACCGCGTCCTGTATGTATCAAGCTGCTTGAGGTGGATTGATGTGCTGCCGAGTGACGACGGTCATTTGAAGGCTATCGTTTAATTGGGCAGCTTGGCATCGCGGGCATGCAGCTGCAAAGTTGGAATCAACTCCTATTCTATTTCTATAAAGAAAGAAGATGATCCGGTGACATTGCATGAGCATGTGGAAATATATCTGGAGTCTGTTGAGGAAGGCGACGTGCTGCGCCACTGCCGGATTGGCAGCCATAATAAGCGAAAGATGATCACGGATGTGACGATTGATCATTGCGAGTTTCTCTTTCATGATTTTTTTAAAATGGAAATGATGGACAGCACGATTTCAAACTGCGACTTGTCAAACGCCCGTTTTGAGAGGTCGATTTTGTACCGTAACACCTTTGAAGTCTGCAAGTTGATCGGCAGTGATTTTCAGCAGGTGGCGGCTAAGGGGAGCGTGTTCCGCAGCTGTCAGCTGACGTATGCAGCTTTTCCGGATGCCAAGCTGACCGATGTGGCGTTTGTCGATTGTCAATTGAACGACAGCTTTTTTATGAACGCCACAATAAGCAGCACCACGTTCAAGCGAACCGCCATTGACAATGCCGATTTCAGTGAATCGCGGCTTGCGGGAGTTGATTTGTCGGACTGTGATTTCCGGTTCATTCGTTTCGATCGCCATCTTTGCGACGGACTGACCATCCGTGCGGCTCAGGCCGCCAGTATATGCGGAACGTTCGGCATCCGGATCGCTGAGGACGAGGAACACGGCTCATCGGCTTACTGATTGCGCAGTATAGCGGCAACTTTGTCCTGCAACTTGGCAAGGAGTGCATCCTTTGTATCCGCACATAGGCGTGCGCCATTCATGCACACGAACGGACGCAGACTGCACATGCCGCATGCATTGAGACATTCGCAGTCCATGATTGCCACCTCAGGCTGGCGCTCAAGTGCCGCAAGGTCTTCAGCATTCACTTGGTTATAGCTGCACGTTTCGATAAGAATGAGTCCCATGGCGGACATCGGTCGTTCGCTCCTCTGCTATACAAATAAGCCAAAAAAACGGCCGCGCATTGACTCTTACTGTGCGGGCAAATTGTATTACCCCTGCGTGTGCGGTAAGAACGTCATATTCTATGTATGGCGCCCGTGATTACCGGCGCCTGAACAATATCGGTCAGTTGCTGAAGGAAATACGTTCGGAGGCGGCGGCATAGCGCTCGGCAACGGCGTCCCAGTCAATGATATTGAAAAATTGACGGATGTAATCGGGGCGGCGGTTTTGATAAAGCAAATAGTAGGCGTGTTCCCAGACGTCGAGCCCGAGCAGTGGGATACCGCCGTCCATGAGCGGATTATCCTGATTCGGCAGGCTGGTAATGGCTAATTTGCCGGTGCCCGTAAGGAATAGCCAAGCCCAACCCGAGCCAAAACGTGCGGTCGCAGTGTCCGAGAACGCTTGTTTGAAAGTGGAAAAGTCGCCCCACGTGCGGCCGATCTGTTCGGACAGAGGGCCCTCAGGCGCATTATCGGTACGTCCCGAGCGTAGCGATGTCCAGTACAGGCTGTGATTGTAATGGCCGCCGCCGTTATTGCGCACGGCTGTCCGGATGGCCGGCGGCAGTTCATCAAGTGCGCGCAGCAGCTGTTCTAACGTGTGCGAGCTGAGTGACTCATAATCGGCCAGCGCACGGTTCAAATTATCGACGTACGTGCGGTGATGGCGGTCATGATGAATCGTCATCGTCTGCTCGTCGATGTAGGGTTCAAGCGCATCGGCGGCATAAGGCAGTTCAGGCAGTGTAAAGACGGTCATATCAAGCCCTCCTTTTTGTTTGGAAACGGTTGAAACCGTTTTCCTATATCTCTATTTAACCAGAAACGGCAAAGTGTCGCAAAAATATTGCTTGAAACGGGTCAAAAAAAAGCCGCCTTGCGGACTTAAGCGCTCAGCGACTGTCAATTGCAACCGCGGAACGATTCCGAAGCTGCAAAATTAAGGATATACGAAAACAGAAAGGATGAAGTTTACATAGATCATATTATCCGCAATTCGAGCATCAGTCAATCTATATGTCAGATTAACTGACCAATAAGTTGATAATGTCCGATCATCTGCCATAAAATAAAAAAGGTTCACAAACCGTATATATTTTACAAGGGTTGATTGCCCGCCATTTGCTGCTGATCAGCAATTTTGTTCTTCTTTTGGCAACGATAAAAAAGTTCAATAGGGGTTCATACCCTGTTCTTTTTGCGGATTGCTCGCTGCCGGCTGCCCGTTCGGCTATGATAGACAGAGATGCATGATGATTATCCGGACAGCATGCAAATTGTTTAGAGGTGATGTCGTGTCTGTTTTGCACAAGTTTCTTGATGAGAATTTGATTTCGGAGCCTTTCGAGAGCACGTCCCTGCAGGAGCGGTACTGGGGAGGTGCATGGGGCAACACCAATGCAGTCGGCAAAGTGCGCAAAGTGTTCGTTCACCGTCCGGGAAAAGAGGTGCTCGCACTGAATGAAGCGCCTTATGAACCGACAGTAGGCGCACGTATCCTGCGCGGGGACGACGGTGAGATTGTCAGTTACTGCTTGAGCCGAGAGCCGCTGGATCTGGCGAAAATGCAGGCGCAGCATGACAGGATGACGGCTGTCCTTAATGAGGAAGGTGTCACGGTCATTCCGCTGGAGACGGACGATCAGTTTCTGACCAACATGTTGTTTGCCCGCGATGTCGGCATGGTCATTCCCGGCGGCCTAATTCTTGCCCGCTTTGCATTAAAGTTCCGCTACGGCGAAACGCTGCGCACACTGCGAACGGCAGCACGAATCGGCATGCCGGTGCTTGCCTCCATTCAAGGCAGTGGGTGTGTTGAAGGCGGCAGTTTCATGGTACTTGACCGCAAGACAGCAATCGTCGGGCGCTCGATCCGCGTCAATCAGGCAGGTATTGAACAGTTGCGTGCTATTCTGTCTTGGCAGGGCATGGAACTTCTTGTTGTCGATCTGCCGGCACGCATGATTCATCTTGACGAAGTATTTAATATGGTCGCCTGCGACAAAGCGCTCGTCGATGCAAGCAACCTGCCGCATTGGTTCATGCAGGAGCTCGAGCGACGCGGCGTTCAGCTGATTGAGACCGATTCGCTCGATCCGCCGATGACAACGAATTTACTTTGCCTTGAACCGGGCAAAGTATTGTTTGCCGAACGGGGCAGTCGAACGATCGAACGGTTGCGGCATGCAGGCATTGAAGTGATTGCAATTCCAGTGGATGAACTGAATCGGATGGGCGGCGGCATTCATTGCTCCTCGCTCGTTTTGAGGCGAGACGATATTGACTAGAGAAGGGCAGACCGGTATGTACGGTAAAATTAAAGACTTGCGGCTATCTGAACAAGTGGAGGCGCTCACGCGTGAGCTTGTCAGTGTCAAAAGTGTAAATGGTACTGACGGAGAGCTGGCCATTGCCGACCGGCTTGTGGCGATCATTCGCACATTTCCTTATTTCAATGAACATCCTGATCTCGTATGGACTGCGCCGCTTAAGCATGATGCACTGGGACGTAAGAGCGTTTTTGCTTTGCTTGAAGGACAGCCTTCCGCTCGAACCGTGATCTATCATGGGCATATCGACACAGTCGGCATCGACGACTTCGGCGCACTTGAACAGGTAGCACTTGATCCTGATGCGCTGCGGGACTACTTCGCAAAGGATGACAAGGATGCTGATGTGCAGGCGGATGCACGCTCCGGAGAATGGCTTTTCGGGCGTGGTGCGCTTGACATGAAAAGCGGTGACGCCATTCATTTGGTTAACTTGCTTTATTACTCCCAGCATCGCCGGCAGTTGAACGGGCATCTGCTCGTCATGTTCAATCCAGTAGAAGAAAACGATCACCGCGGCATGATTGATGCTCTTGAGGAGCTGGAGCGGCTGAAAGATGCGCGGGGACTTGACTATCAACTGGCTATCAACACCGACTTTGTCAGCCCACTCTACAAAGGTGACTCGCACCGCTACGTTTATACCGGAGCGGCAGGCAAGCTGCTTGCCTGTTTTTATATCCGTGGCCGCGAAACGCATGTTGGCGAGACACTGAGCGGCATTGATCCGACACTGGTTGCCGCAAAGATTAATTCAGCACTCAACAATAATATGGATGCTGCCGAGCGCATACCCGGTGAGGTGGTGTTGCCGCCATCTTGCCTTTACATGCGCGACCGCAAAGCTTTCTATAACGTGCAGACCGCCGGAAGCGTCCGAATGTATTTCAACTATTTTGTTTACGAACGTGCGCCCGAAGCGATATTGTCGCAGCTCACTGCAGTTGCCGAGCAGGCATGCGCTGATACGGCAGCCTATCTTTCTGAACAATATAAAGTGTTTGCTGCCAACAGTGGTCTGACCAGTCAGGCACCTGATTGGTCTGTTCCGGTTGTAACATTTGCCGAACTGAGCAGTCGTGCCAATGCACAAGGCATCGACGTCAACGCCCTGATGCATGAGGCGTGTGCGGTATGTGACGATGCGGATTACCGCCAGACAAGTTTTCACATGATTGAGGCACTGGAGACTGCACTGGATGACAAGCGCCCAAAGGTCGTCGTTTTCTTTGCCCCGCCTTATTGCCCACACAATTATTTGCGGCAGGAGGTGGAAGCTGAGCAGCGCATTGACCGCATGGTGAGCGCAGTGCTTGCTGAGGCGGAACACGATCTTCGGGAAACCTTTACAAAGAAGCGCTTTTTCCCTTATTTATCGGACAGTAGCTATCTCTCAACAAGTGAGACAGAAGAACAAGCCCGCACCATTCATCATAATTTTCCGGGATGGGGAGATCGTTATCATGTTCCGCTCGATCTCATCCGCAAGCTTAATATTCCCGCACTTGACGTCGGTGTCTACGGTAAGCGCGCGCATACTTGGAAGGAACGCGTCTACAAGCCCTATTCCTTTGAAAAACTGCCGAGGTTGATTCGCACCATGACGGAAAGGGTGCTCGAGCAGTATAATTAAAAAGTTGAGCCGTAGGCCGGATTTGTGCCGGCTTCGTTTCCAGATACATTTTTCAGTCATCCACAGACGGAGCGTGCCCGCGATTTCTTAGCAAAAATTTTATAATATAACCTTATTTGGGCAGGCGGCTTTCTGTTAAAAACAGAAGCCGCTTCATTTTTCAAATTGAAGCAAAAAGTGTATGATTCGATATGTGTAAACTGGCAAGAAGGGATCAGGTGGACCGGGTGCAGACATCAGTGCCCGAATTCCGGCCGCTGCTGACACATCGTGAACTTAAAACAGGGCAGACTGTTTCTTCCATGCGACGCCGCATTTATCTCTTATGGACATCAATATGCCGTGCCGGGGAAGCTTTTCCGTCAATGCGGAAGACATAAAAACAGCAGGCGCATGATACATGTTCCGAGCAAGACGCAGTCTATGCTGAGATTGCCAGTCATGGGAAGCGTGTTTCTAGGCTCTATGACCGCGAAACATTACGGTTTACGGTTAGATTTGGTCTGATTAATGGGGGGTTCTCAAATGATTATTGCAATGGCAAGCGATCACGCCGGTTTCGAACTCAAGAATGAACTGAAGACGGCGTTGCTTGATGCAGGGCATCAAGTGCTTGACTTTGGCACGAACAGCGGACAGTCGTGCGATCTGTCTGATTTTGTCTATCCGGCCGCGCTTGCAGTGGCAAAAAAGGAAGCTGAGCGGGGAATTTTTGTCGATGGAGTCGGATATGGCAGCGCGCTCATTGCCAACCGTATTTATGGATTAACGGCCGCAGTTTGTCAGGATCCGTTCTGTGCACGGCTTGCCCGTGAACATACCGACAGCAATGTACTGTGCATTGGTGCAAAAATTATCGGTTCCGGCATTGCTCATGAGATTGTTGACGTGTGGCTGCATACCGCACCGATCACTGATGTTGACAAGTATGTACGGCGAGTGAAGAAGGTTGAAGCGATTATGGAGAAGCACCTCAAGAAGCTAAGCGATATTTGATGAGCCTACATTTTTGCCGACCGCCGTCTATGAGTCAGTGCATGGGGTTATTTTCCTTAGGGAGGACGTGATGCTGTGTGAAAAATATTCATACCATTATGCTTGATCTTGACGGCACAGCGCTCAAACCGGATAATACAATGCCGGCGGAATTAACGGCCTATTTGAGGGAACTGCATCAGCGGGGCCACGTGGTCTTTGTCGTCAGCGGTCGCAGCCGTTTTGAACTGAGCGAGGTGCTGCCTGCCGACTTTCCGGCCCGCGGGATGGTGACGGCTAACGGAATGGCCGTCTACGCCGAAGGAACCAAGATTTATCAAAGCCTTCTTCCGGATTTGCTTGCGCGTCGCCTGATCAGCGATGCACGCAAGTGGCGGCTGTACTATGAAATCTATCCGCTCAGCGGTGGGCGGCTTGCCTTTCAGACAGACCGCACCTACATGCAGCAGACGCTTAGCGGCGTGCGACCGCCCGGCGTGCGGATCAACGAATGGCTTTCGCGTCTCAAAGCTGCTCGCCAGACGACACAGTGGGTTGAATCGCTTGATGAATCAACGTGGCAACAGATTTTTAAAATTTACTTTTTCAGCACGCAACAGGGACAGATGGATGATTGGAAGCATCATTTGGAACAGCTCGGCAAAGACGAGTCATTCGGCTTTTTTTCGTCGTCGCCAAACAGTGTTGAAGTGAATACGACAGGCGTCTCCAAGGCGAGCGGTCTCGAACTGTTGTTTAAACATTATGGATTAGATCGGGAAGAGTCGTTATGCATCGGTGACGGGGAAAATGATTTGCCAATGTTTGACTTTGCCGGTCATGCCGTCGCTATGAAAAATGCCTTGCCGACAATCATTCAGCATGCGGACGAGGTCACTGCTTTCACCAACGCCGAGAACGGCGTCTATCGTTATCTCAGGCAGTTGTTTGGTTGAAGGCATTTGAGAAAAACATTTTTGTGACAAAATGTAGCCATGTTGACAGACGAATGATCGTGTAACAGTATCTTGTAATTGAAAAAAGCGTAAAACATAAACTTTTAAAACCAATCAGGCTGCCCATTGAATTTGATCAATAAGCAATGGGCAAGCCTGATTTCTATATAAGATAAAGAAAAACATCTAAAAATTCGTGCAAATTAGAAACGAGGTTGTGAGAGCGCTTTGCGGGAACAGCGCGCCGGCCGGGCTCCGCAGACACTGGTCTGTTTGAGGAGGATTGCTTGCGTCCCGCGACTAGCGAAACAGAAGCAACGACCGGACTGCTTTTTGCCCGGTTTTTCTTACCGCATAGGGAATGAATGACTGCGCGGGTCGGCTCATAATTGGCAAAAGAAGACATACATATCAATAAGAACAGTAAGATATGACAATTTTACAATCCTCGATTTGTCCGATAAAAATGATGAGTGTTCCGCAGCCGGTGAGTACTCTCAGCATGGCTGTTCTAAAAATCAGACGTTTTTTGTCTGCCTCCCCTTGAGGGTTAGTAAGATGACATGCTAACCCTTCTTGACTTCCTTTTTATTTGTATTTTTGAAAAATGCCCTTTCGTCATTTCACTTTTTGAATGCAGGTCTTGACTGCCATTTTTAATAACGCATAAAAACTTTTATTAAATCTATAAAAATAAGCCATTAGACGCTCTTAAACGCTGATGTGATAATAAAAGCAAGGACGAAGGCATTCATAGAAGCGGATTAAAATGATAATTAACAAATCGCGCCTATAAATGAAGGGCTAAGTGAATCGTCCAAACAACAGGTTATGTCGCACGAATTAAATTTATTTAAAAGAAGGGAAAGCAAATGGATTTTAAATTATCAGAAGAACAGCAGCTGATTAAGCAAAGCATGGAAGAGGTTGCCAGTGGATCAGAAAAGACTGATAGCCATGAATTATTGAAAAATCTCGCCGATATGGGGTTTATAGGAATTTTTTATCCTGAGGCAGTTGGTGGATCAGACAGCGATTTTATGAGCTTTGCAGTAAATGTTGAAACGCTTGCTAAAGTGTCGGCATCGCATGCGTTGGCGCTGACCATTCAAGGTATTCAAATTGCCTACCCTCTTTTTAAATGGGGGTCTGATGCCATTCAATCTGCTTACTTGCAATTGGTGAACAGTGGTGAAAAAACAGGAGCCTATGCGTATTCAGAGCAGGGATTAGGCGAAGATCAATTGGAAATTAATGCAACTGCGGAGCATCACGAGGGTCTGTACGTTATTAATGGATCAAAAAGTTTTGTATTAAATGCCGAGCATAGTGATTTTTTCATTGTTTTTGCATGTACAGGAGATCTGCTCAGTGCATTTGTCATTGATCGTGATGCACAAGGTATCACCATAGATCCTCCGTATCGCAAGATGGGACTTGACGGGTTGAGCGCAGCAACTGTTCATTTTAAAAATGTGTCTGTTCCCGAGACTCATTTGCTGGGCCATGAAGGTGACGGTGAGGCCATCTTTGGTCAAACGAATGAGCTGTTGAACATCGGTCTTGCAGCGACATCAATTGGACTGTCCCAAAAGGCAGAAGAAAAATCAATAGCTTATGGCAAGCAGCGTTTTCAATTTGGACGACCGGTCATTGCCTTTGAAGCGCTTCAAGAGAAAATCGGCAAGATGAGTGTCAACATTGAGGCAGCTCGGCTACTAATGTATAAAGCAGCGGCGGATGTCGACAACGGTGCATCGTTTACTGAATCCTCTTCTGTTGCACGTTATTTTGCGCTGGAGACAGGAATTGTTAACTGCCGCGAAGCGATTCAAGTACACGGAGGTTACGGCTACACACGCGATTTGGGTATTGAAGTGCTCTACCGTGATATGCAGGGATTAATGGCCGTTGAATCGCAGAATAAGCCGCTAATTTTTACGATCGCAGCAAAAGTAATTGAGGCGTAAAGAATGGCTGACAGTTGCCCCGAAATAAAAGTAAAGATGAATTTTTGGGAGATGAATTAGTGTGAAAGTTTTAGTGTGTTACAAGTGGGTCATTGATGAGGCTGATATTATTCCCGATGAGGAAAGCCATACGTTGAATACGAGTCGTGCGAAATATAAGATCAGCGAGATCGATCGTAATGCAATTGAACTTGGCGTGACGTTAAAAGAGCAGACTGGATGTGAGTTACAGTCGCTCACTATTGGAAAAGAGACAAAAGCCTCTCTCAAAGATGCGCTGTCAAGGGGCATTGATAACGCTTTTTATGTGGAAACAGCGAGCGAGGACAGCATGGGTACTGCCAAAGTCATGGCAGCAGCGATTAAAAAGTTGGGAGATATTGATATCATCATTTGTGGTGAAGGGTCAAGTGATAATTATTCGCAGCAGATTGGACCGAGAATAGCCGGCATGCTAGGTTTTCAGCTAGCTACGTATGCCTCAGCTGTCAATGTTAATGAGCATGGTCTGGAAATCATCAGAAAATTAGAGGATGATATTGAGACGTTATATGTCAAAACACCGGCTGTCATTACAGTTGTCTCAGATATTAATACGCCTAAAGTGCCGGGTATGAAGCAGATTCTTTCCGCAAGAAGGAAGCCGACAGTTGAGCTGAAACTGACAGATCTTGGACTGTCAGACAATGACTTAATCAGCGCTGTGAACGTTGTCAAAGAGGGTCCTTCGATAATGGATCGTAAACAAGTAAAAGTGAATGAGAATGGCATCTCTGTACAGGAAGCAGCACAAAAACTGATTCAACTGCTCAAAAACGATAAAGTGATTTGAAGAAAGGATGAGAACGATGAGTACGATTTGGGTCATTACTGAGAGAACAGCAGAAGCATATGGATTGATAACAAAAAGTAAAGCCCTCGGCGGGGAGTCGGTCTGCGTTTTTACAAACGATGAACAAGCTGATGAGTGCTATCAATTTGGTGCGACGGAAGTACAGACACTTGAATTAGCGGATCACACACCGTGGGAGCAGCACGCTGTCAAACTGTCAGCTTTAGCCGTTGAAAAAAAGCCAGCGTTAATTCTTGTTGCAGCTACGAAGCGTGGTAAGACGCTTGCGGCCTATCTCGGCGGACTAATTAATGCACCGGTGTTGACGGAAGTGAAGTCACTGGATGGTGTGGACGGACAATGGGTGGTTACCCGAACCATCTATGGTGGAATGGGGGAGAAAACGTTAGCTGTCTCAGCGGATTCCACAACTATTGTTTCAGTTTCTCCGGGAATGTATGAGGGACAGAAAATAGCCGCGCAGCCTCAACCGGTTGGCCGGCTTCAGTTAGATCAGACGGATACCTGGCAAGTTGTTTCGCGCGAGAAAAAGCCGACTGCTTCAGTGAATTTGAGTGATGCGTCTGTCGTGGTTGGTGTTGGACGAGGATTTGGAAGCAAGGACAATATTAAATACGCGGAAAAATTGGCAACATTGCTGAACGGTGAGGTTGCTTGTTCACGGCCGGTGACAGAAGATTTAAATTGGATGCCTGAAGAACGCTACGTTGGCATCTCAGGCCAAGTAATTAAACCGGATCTTTATCTTTGTGCCGGGGTATCCGGACAAATTCAGCACGTTTACGGCGTCCGGGATGCCAAACGAATTGTGGCGATCAATAAAGACGAGAAAGCGCCTATTTTTAAAGTGGCTGATTATTATATTGTTGGAGATTTGAATGAAGTGCTGCCTGAAATGATTAAGGTACTTCAGTAATTGTCGATAGTTTTTCTGTCATAGCAAAGTGGGGTGGAGAACATTGTCGGATGCGTTTGATGTCATTATAGTCGGTGCCGGTGTTGCCGGAAGTACAGCAGCTTATGTATTGGCAAAAGAAGGATTGGACGTCCTTGTGATCGAACGCGGGGACTATGCAGGCAGCAAAAACATGACGGGCGGACGTATTTACGGACACAGTCTGGAACGAATCATGCCTGGTTTTGCTGAAGAGGCTCCGGTGGAACGGAAAATTACAACAGAAAAGATAAGCTTGATGACAGATGATAGCCTTGTTACAGTAGACTTTCGCTCTTCCAAACTGACAGAGCACGGCGCTTCGTCTTATTCTGTACTTCGAAGTGAATTTGATCAGTGGCTGGCCGGAAAAGCGGAGGATGCGGGTGCACAGATTGTGCCCGGTATTCGAGTGGATGATCTACTGTTAAAAGAAGGACGTGTTTGCGGCATTAAAGCCGGCGATGAAGAAATGGAAGCTAATGTCGTCATTTTGGCAGATGGTGTCAATTCCTTGTTAGCACAGAAACTTGGTTTTCGTGGAGAACTGCGGCCGGATGAAGTGGCAGTTGGTGTTAAAGAGATTATAACACTTCCCAAGCAGGTTATTGAGGACCGATTTAATCTTAATAATGGGGAGGGAGCAGCTTGGTTGTTTGACGGCAGCGCATCCGCGGGGCGGATTGGTGGCGGCTTTATCTATACAAACAATGAAAGTTTGTCTGTCGGCATCGTGTGTACGCTTGCTGATCTGGGCGATTCGCCAATTCCACTTCCGCAAATGCTTGAAAATTTTAAAGCGCATCGAAGCATCGCACCACTTGTTGCAGATGGAAAATTAGCTGAATATTCCGCGCATCTTGTGCCGGAAGCAGGGATTAATATGCTGCCCAAACTTATTGACGATGGAGTGCTTGTGATTGGGGATGCGGCTGGATTCTGTATTAACATTGGATATGCAGTGCGCGGAATGGATTTGGCCATTGGTTCGGCGGAGGCGGCTGCCAAGGCTGTGCTTGAGGCCAAGGCAAAGGGCGACTTCAGTGCTGCGGCATTATCATGCTATCAGCAATTGCTCGACGAAAGTTTTGTCATGAAGGATTTGAAATTGTACCGCAAATTTCCAAAATTCATGGAAAATAAACGAATATTTAATGAATATCCGCAGTTAGCCGCGAATATTATGCAACAATTATTTGCAATTAATGGCGAGGAAAGTCAGCCGTTACGAAGGAAAATGATGCAAGAGTTTAAAAAGGTTGGATTACTGCATGTGATGAAAGATGTTTTTCAGGGGGTGCGGTCTTTATGAAAGTCAACGTTGAAGAAAAACTTGGTAATAACAAGTTTAATGTTGATGAAAGTAATCCTCACATCTTAATTAAAAAGGGAGACATTGATCATAAGGAAATTCAGAAGTTAATTAATGCGTGTCCGGCCGCTCTTTATAAATTGAATGAGGATGGCTCGCTTCGTTTTGATTATGCGGGCTGTCTTGAATGCGGGACATGCAGAGTGCTGTGCGGTAACACAGTGCTTGACAAGTGGGAATTTCCTGAAGGAACTTACGGTATTGAATTTCGCTTTGGATAAGAATAAGACATTCATTGGGAATAAATTGTACATTTAAAGAGAAGGACCTTATTTAAGGCTTGAAAAAATGGAGCAACTACGAGCGCAGCTGTAAATTTTTAAAACAGATCGTAGTAGATGAGCAAATGAAGATGCATCACTGAAGAGAGTCCAGCGAATAGAGGCTAGACTCTCTTACTTTCCCCATAAGAATGCGCAGTACACTGATTAGGAGATAGCCTGGATTAGCATGCGACCGCTCAGAGATGAATACAGCTAAGCTCACTGAATAGACAGATCGTTCATAAATGCATATGTTTGTCAAGAAATCAAAAGAGAAGCTATCCCTTTTGCATTTGCAGCGGCTGAAAGATGCTCAACGTATTTTTTAAAAAGGGCAACAGATGGCGCCATTGCTCTATCAGACAGGCAGCTTAAGTAGATATACCGATGATAAAGTTCTTGAGGAACCTTATGCAGGACGATTTTGTATTGATCAATACCATATATTTTTGGAACGATGGCAATGCCAAGATTTGAGGAAACGAATCCACAAATTGCATCATCATTGACAAGTTCAAAAGCAATTCTTGGTGCGATGCCGACCTTTTGGAGAATATTCTCCACGATTGGACGAATACCGCTTTCCTTTTTATAAATAATAAAAGGATCGTGCTTGAGTTCAGTGAAATCAATTTCTTTTTTCTGTGCAAGCGGATGGCAAAGCGGAGTAATCAAATAAAGTTCTTGTTCAAAAATAGGAAATGATACGACCCGTGGATCGGTAATGTGTGACGATAGAGATAGATCAATTTTTTCTGACAGCAGTTTTTCTGTCAGTTCGGATGTATTACCCTCTGAAAGATTGAAACGAATGTCTGAGGACACATCATTATTAAATTGTTCTAAAAGACGAGGGATGTCCTTTTGTGCCAAAGACGGCAAAAATCCAATATTCACAGCCCCACTTTCCGGACTCAGCAATTTGCTGACTTGGTTTTCTCCCTTCTCCAACTGGTCCAGTGCCTGATTAACATACTTCAAGAAAACCCTTCCATAATTATTTAACTTAATATTTCGACCCTCTTTGTCAAAAAGACAAACATTAAGCTCTTTCTCAAGTTCTTTAATGGCATGAGTTAACGTTGGCTGGGTAATAAACAGCATTTCAGAGGCATGTGTAAAATGTTCAGTCTGAGCGAGCACACTAAAATATTTCAGTTGGTTTAAATTCATGTTCAGCAGTCCTCCTGATGATCACGCGAGAAACATATAGTGAACCAATTTTAAAGAAGCATTTTAGTCTATTAAAAAGCGGAGCATTAAAGATTTTTTTTATAAAGCTATACAAAAAAATTATTGT